>NZ_JACJQN010000009.1 GCF_014696675.1 Phormidium tenue FACHB-1052 | reverse complement strand
CTCAGTGGGACGAAGACAACGTGCAACAAGTGCTGCGACAGCGGTGCGCGTATCTAAACAATTACTTCTCAAAATGAGTCTCGCAAGACTGGGATGCACCCTATACTTTTATCTACTCGGTTGAGCAAAAAACTATCTAAGGGCCGTGATCTGCACAGCCATTTTAATCTGAATGCTACAGCAGCAGGTTGCAAATGTCTCTTGCTATGTTTCTTCCTGTACGCCAATCACTAGGAGTTTTAGCAAAACTAATCGTGTATCGATTATCCCCGTGAAAAACAATTTTGTAGTGATTTTTTTCGGAAACTATCTCAAAACCCATGCTTTCGAGCGACTTTCTTGTTCTCGAATTCATGCGTGTGTAGTTTCGGAATAGATTTTGAACTTCCGTCTTGATAGCCTTTCCATTGTCACAGCAAATATTATTAGAAATAATGTCATCTATTATGTGTTGACTTCGGCTATTTTGACGAATATTTTCACGAGAGCCTCTGAGGGTGGCAATAATTATTTCCCTTCTCTCTTGCGGATAGAAATCTTCCTCTAATGATTGGAAGATGACTCTATTTTCTTGATCCACAATCAAATCAGTCATCACCATGTTTTGAGCTTCGATCCTGAATGACTGATTGAAACCTTCTTTCCTTCTCCTTCCCTTCCCACTTTCTTGAAATTCTTCTATTTTATTCTCTAGAATTTCATGCAATTTGTTGGTTAATTGATTCAGTTCCTCAGACTTTTCTTTTATAGTTTGCCTTAGCTCATCGGATTCTTCCCTTAAGAGATCAACTTCTAGTTCGGCTTCTTGCCTTAAGATTTCGATGTCCTGCTTGGCATTTTGTCTGAACTGCTGAATCTCTCGCTTTGAAGCTTCAGACTTCTGTTTGTATTTTTTTCTTAGGTTTTCTACTTCTCGCTCAGCTTTTTGCTTTAAGTATTTAACCTCTCGATCAGCTTCTTGTCTTAAACCCTCAATTTCTTGTTCAGCCTGCTTTTTTATGTCTTCTGATTCTTTCCTGGCTTTTTGCTTTAGATATCTAGCTTCTTGCCTTAGGGCTTCGATTTCATGGTTGGCTTCCTGTATTAAGCTCGCTTCTTTTTGTCTTGATTTGTTTATGTCTTCACAGTCTGCTTTAGTTTTATCTATCTCTGATTTTGATTCGGCAAACGAATTGACTTGTAGGCTATCAAGCTGTTTTTGAGAAAATTTTAACTGTTCTTGAAGATGTCTAATTCGGAGATCTGATTGCCTAAGCGATTCTTCGTGTTCAGCAAAAGCATTATATTTTTGTTGAATGGTTTTGATTTTTTTATTAGATTCTACTAACTCATGTTCGGCTATGAAAGTTTGATATCTCTGATTTTGAAGCTTTTTGAGCGTTAGGATTAAGGCTGCAATGAGTCCAATTGAAAGAAGTAAAAGTAGGTATGTCATGATCCTGATTGAAAAATGGCCGTAAAAATATTGCTATGTTTAAACAAAGTTTGAAGCCTTGAAATGAATCAAGTTAGCTTATGATTTCTATGGTCATATGTTTGTGTAATTTGAATGAATAAGAGCCTTATTCAGGCGTGAAAATCTTAGCTTGCAGGTCTTGGCAGAGCTAGGGGCCTTCACATCTCATAGTTAATGATCAAGGCTTCAAGCTTTAGTATAGTTATTCCCAGCTTGGGGCTTTGCCACCTCAAGTATCTTATCAACCACTCATTTTGTGTTCTATGGTTGATTCAGGTCACGTGTACTAAACTTATGGCACTTAGCCGTTTTTCTTAAGGGGTGACCAGGCGGAACTCAACATCTTGGCCCTCTCCGCAAATGTTGACTACACCTACGAACCGCTATTTCGAAACTCTAATGGGCCGGTTATGACCAACTCTCTGCTGCTGAAGTAGTGCTTAGTCTACTGACGCTGGGCTGCGGCCATGGCTTGCCCCGCTAGCCAGCCCGTAGTCCAGGCGTTTTGAAAGTTGAAACCGCCTGTGATGCCGTCGATGTTGAGAATTTCACCTGCTAGGTAGAGCCCTGGGCAGCGACGGCTCTCCAGGGTTTTGAAGTTGACCTCAGGTAGAGGAATGCCACCACAGGTGACAAATTCATCTTTGAAGACGCCTTTGCCTGCGATCGCATATTCCCCCCGCGTTAGCTCTGTCACCAGCGCTTGTACCTGCCCCTTAGACAGGTCGGCCCAGTTTAGCTGAGTGCTCACCTTGGCCCGGTGCTGAACCAAATACTGCCACAGCCGCCGCGACAGTTCTGGAAACGGTGAAAACGCCGCCACCTGCCGCTTGCCCTGCTCTTGCTTGAGGCTGGTTAGCTTTTGCCGCACCTGGTCTTGCTTGAGGGCCGGTAGCCAGTTCACCGTCAGCGTCGCTCGATAGCGCTGGCGGTGCAGCCCCACCGCCCCATACGCAGAGAGCTTGAGCACCGCCGGACCGCTCATGCCCCAGTGGGTAATTAGCAGCGGCCCGCTCTGGGTAAGCGCCGGGGAATTTTCCAGCCCCAGGCTGAGGTGGACGGTCTCAACCGAAACTCCCGCCAGGTCGTGCAGCACCGGGTCAGGGATGTTGAAGGTGAATAGCGAGGGCACGGGCGGCACCAAGTCGTGTCCCAGCTTGAGGGCCAGGCGGTAGCCACCAGGGCTGCTGCCGGTGGCCAACAGCAGGCGATCGCAGTGCCACTCGGCCCCAGCCCGTGTCGTCAGCCAAAAGCCCTCGTCGTCGTGGTGAATTTGGGCGATCGCCTGGCTGGTGTGAATTTTGATGCCTAATCTGTGGGCTTCCCCCAGCAGGCAGTCAACGATGGTGCCCGAGTCGTCGGTGGTCGGGAACATGCGGCCATCGGCCTCGGTTTTGAGCCGCACCCCCCGCTGCTCAAACCAGGCCACCGTGTCCTGGGGCTGAAAGCGGCTGAAGGGGCCGCGCAGGGAATTGCCGCCGCGCGGGTAGTGGTTCACTAGCACCGCTGGGTCAAAACAGGCATGGGTGACGTTGCAGCGCCCGCCGCCCGAAATTCTCACCTTGGCCAGGGGGGCGCGCCCCGCCTCAAAAATATGGATAGACTGGCCAGGGTTGGCTTCGGCACAGGCGATCGCCCCAAACAGCCCCGCCGCCCCAGCCCCTACTACAATCACTGCCGCACGCTGGGCTGATCCCGACGGCCTAAGACCACCATCCCTCATGGCAGGCTCCCCGGCAAAAAGACATTGGAACTTATCGACCCCTGGCGCTGGGCGCGGCGATGAAGAATCTCTAGCTTGCCCCCCGCCTCTTGAATGAACGCCCGCTGGCGGCGATACAGCCCCTGAAACAGGTTGGTCAACAGCAGCGCGACGAGAGCAACTACCAGCCCCGCCGCCGTAGAGATCAGGGCTTCGCTCACCCCAGCGGTAACGCCACTGGCGGCGGGGCCACCGGTATCGCCCAGTTTCAGGGTCGAAAACGTCTGCATCAGCCCGAGCACCGTCCCGAGCAGCCCCAACAGCGGTGCAATCCCCACCACGGTTTCAAACAGGGTTTGGAAGCGCTTGAGCACCGGCAACTCGGCCTGGGCGGCACTCTCTAGGGCCAGGCGAAATTCTTCGGGGGTGGCATCGCTCAGGGTGAGGGCGGCCAGAAAAATGCGGGCAATGGGCAACTGCTGGTGCTGCTTGAGTTTAGCGATCGCCCGCTGGGGATTCTGGTTAAACGTATTGAGTACCTGGGGCACCAGCCCTTGCTGCTCGCGGCCAATTTGTAGCCAAAACCAGCTTCGCTCCACAGCAAGGGTCAGGGTCAGCAGCGAACACAGCAGCAGCGGCCACATGACAACGCCCCCTGCCGCAAACCAGTTACCCATAGCGCCGCTGCCCTAACCCAAGAACCCAACTATGATACTGGCCTTGGTCGATTTACGGTTCAAGGTAAAGGGCACAAGGCTACCCCTTGAACCACAGACCTAAAACCCTCATCCCCTACACTGTGCCGGGAAAGTGTTCAATCTGGGCATAGCCGCTAAATACTAGCTGTTTACCCTGGGTTTCTAAGCGGTTGACCCGCAGCAGCACCCCGTCGAGGTTAAAGCGCTCTAGGTCGACCATGCGGTTGAGCACCTCTGCAAAGCCTTTGGTTAAAGTTTCTGAGATGGATGTCAGCGCTTCGGGAACACCCTCGGGCAAAAATTCTGCGTTGGCGAAAATAATTCGCCGCCGCTTTTCGACCGTGACCTGGGCCGACATTTGAATGGGTACATCCTTGTGGTTGGGCAAATCGGTCTTAGCCGTAATCTTGACGGCCTGGTTGGGCAGCAGCGTGATGTTGATATCCCGAAAGGTGACCGGGTCGCCCCCCGAGAGGGAGGTGACCGCCTCATCAGTGACCCCTTCGAGGTGCTGACGCACCAGCTCGGCCTCAAAGGCGCGGTTGATGGCGTCTTCGTTTAGCGTCACCTGGGCCACCGCCTGGGTGGGCTGGCGCAGGCGAATTTTGCCGCCGATCGCTGAGCCGACGTCAATCGACACCGTATCGGTCTCAAACATCATCTCGGACGCCTCAAATTCTTTGCGAATGACGAGGCCGCGACCTTCCATGCGAAAGCTATCGATGGTGCCCTGAAGCAGCTTGCTGGAGGGAGAGCAGCGCACCGCTACTTCCACAGCATCGCTGCGGCTAAATAGGTGACGCAGCGACTGGGTAGCCACAGAGTTAATCATCCTTTCGCCAAAGTCATTGGATCCTTTGGACTGAAACCCGGTAAAGCCACCAAACATAGAGGTTATTACCAACCTAATTCCCCTTATGTTGTAACAAAATATGAAGCCCAATGACAGCGGTCTTTGCTAATGGCACCTATTGCGAATGCTGATGAGGCTGATTTAGGCGGCGATCGCAGTTCCTGCCAGAGGCCGATCTGACGCCTTGAAAGCAGTGGCACCAGCGATCGCGTCACCATCGGTGGCTAAGCGGCGACCCAGAGCTGCCGCAATGGGGTCGAGGCTGCGGGCTAGCAAAACCATCTCCTCTAGGGTAAGGGCTTGGCGGGCATCTGACACAGACTTATTGGGCACCGGGTGGCACTCGACGATTAGCCCATCGGCCCCAGCGGCGATCGCCGCCCGCGCCAGAGCAGGTACTAGCTCGCGCTTACCGGCGGCATGGCTGGGGTCTACCATCACCGGCAGGTGGGTGAGTTGTTTTAGGGCCACTACCGCCCCCAGGTCAAGCACATTGCGGGTGTAGGTATCAAAGCTGCGAATGCCCCGCTCGCAGAGAATCACGTTGGGGTTGCCGTGGCTGAGAATGTATTCCGCCGCCATGACAAATTCTTCGACGGTGGCGGCCAGCCCGCGCTTGAGCAGCACCGGCTTGTCGATGCGGCCCAGGGCCTTTAGCAGGTCAAAGTTCTGCATGTTGCGGCTGCCCACCTGCAACACATCCACCTGGGCCACCATCGCGGGAATTTGATCCATGGCCATCACCTCAGAGATCACCGGCATCTGAAACCGCTGCCGAATGTCGTCTAAAATCCGCAGCCCGGCCTCTCCCATGCCCTGGAAGGCGTAGGGCGACGTGCGCGGCTTGAAGACCCCGCCCCGCAGCGCCTGCACGGGGGTGGGGGCCAGATGGTGGGCCACCTGCTCCATCTGCTCGGCGCTTTCGACAGCGCAGGGGCCGCCCACAATCAGTAGGGTGTCGCCACCAATGGCGACGGTATCAGTGAGGGCCACCACCGAGCGGTGGTCAGGGCTAGATTTACGGGTCAAAACGGCGTCTTTCATAGTGAAAAAAGGGTAAAGAACGGTTTGGGGGTTGAAGAACAGGTCGCAGTAGAAAACAAAAAACCCGAAGCTTGCGGCTCCGGGTCAGGTAAAGGGCATAGGAAGACCTATCACCACAAGCCTGACCCGGTGGTGTAAAAAAATCCGTAGTACCAATTGGTGATGGAGATTTGCATAGCGGTTAAAGAAAACAGGGCTAAGGGATCAAACAAAAAACAAAACCGCAGAGGGTAAGCTCTGCGGTTCACAAGGTTGGCAACACAAATGGTGCTCACGACCTGTGAACCGACGGCTGCCACCAAAAATAAAATGCTCTTACGGTCGCGGTCATTGCTGGAGAAAGACTGAAACGTATCTGCAATCTAACAGGGCTGCCAGGGAGCGTCAACCGGGGTGAGAAAATTCAGTTGTGCCTAGCCCAGAATCTCCGGCAGGTTGCCGGTCTAAGTTCGTGGATTTCTCGGAGTACATCCTCAGTTGATAAACCTAGGATGAGGACACTTGGCCTGCATGAAGTCATCGTAAAGTCAGGCCTGTCAACGCACCAACGCTTCAGACCGCCATTAGGGAAATCACCATGATTTGGGAACTTTGCGTTCGCTACGCCAATGGTCGAGAGACCGTTTTAGATGTGTTTCAAAGCCAAGCCATCGCCCAAAACCAAGTCGATAAGCTCTACGCTGATGGCTACCCTATGCACTTTGCCTATTTTGTCAGACCTAAAGGCGCGACCTCGTAGAGACACGAGGGATCGCGTCTCCACAAGCCATCACACAGTCATAATGTCTTTTTCTTTGGCGGCTAGGGCTTCGTCGAGCTTGGCGATGTACTTGTCGGTGAGCTTTTGAATTTCATCCTGGGCATCGCGCGACTCGTCTTCGGAGATATCGCTGGCCTTCTCTAGCTTTTTGACCGCGTCGATGCCGTTGCGGCGCTGGTTGCGAATGGAAACGCGGCCTTCTTCAGCTACTTTGCCCGCCGTTTTGACAAATTCTTTGCGGCGCTCGCTGGTCAACGGTGGAATGTTGAGGCGAATTACCCGGCCATCGTTGTTGGGGGTGAGACCCACGTCAGACATCGAAATGGCTTTTTCGATGGTGGTGAGGCTGCTGGCGTCGTAGGGCTGAATCATCAGCGTGGTGGAGTCAGGGATGGAGATGTTGGCCATCTGCCTGAGGGGAGTCTGGGCACCGTAGTAGTCAATCTCGATGCGATCGAGCAGCGAGGAATTGGCGCGCCCCGTGCGAATGGTGTTGAAGTTGCGCTGGGTCGCCTCGATAGACTTCTGCATCTGGTCTTCGGTTTCGAGCAAAATATCGTCAACTGACATCACAAGACTCTCCTACAATCGTGCCGATAGATTCGCCCATCAGCGCCCGCTTGATGTTTCCCGGCACTGACAGGTCAAATACCATGATAGGGATGTTGTTGTCCTTACAGAGGGCGATCGCGGTGCTGTCCATCACTTTTAGATCGTTCTGCAGCACATACCCGTAGGTGAGGGTGCGAAAGCGCTTGGCGTTAGGATTAATTTTAGGATCAGAATCGTAGACGCCGTCAACCTTGGTTGCTTTGAACACCACCTCGGCGTTGATCTCCGCCGCCCGTAGCGCGGCGGTAGTGTCGGTAGTAAAGAAGGGATTGCCGGAGCCTGCCCCAAAAATAACCACCCGGTTTTTCTCCAGGTGGCGAATGGCACGGCGGCGGATGTAGGGCTCGGCGACCTCTTGCATGGCGATCGCCGTCTGTACCCGAGTCGGCACCCCCATGCGCTCTAGCGAGTCTTGCAGGGTCATGGCATTCATTACCGTGGCGATCATGCCGATGTAGTCGGCGGTGGCTCGATCCATCCCGGCAGCGGAGCCTTTAATGCCGCGAAAGATGTTGCCAGCACCCACCACCACGGCGATTTCGATCTCTTCTTTAATCACCTCGGCGATCTCAGCCGCGATGGTTTCTACTACGTTAGGATCGATGCCGTAGTCCATGTCGCCCATAAGGGCTTCGCCGCTAAGTTTTAGCAGCACTCGCTTATAAGGTTTATCCATAGGAAGTTGGTGTAGTAAGGTCTAGAAGTCCCACACCACTATACTTGCTTCCCCTGCCATGATGGCTACTGCGCTTGTGCAAATTGGACTGGTAGCCGCCTGGCTGGCAGTAGTTGGGGGAGTGGCTGAAGGGGTGCGTCGCACCGGCCACTTCGCTACCGAAATTACCCGAAAAATCGTCCATATTGGGGCAGGTCACGTAATTTTGCTGGCGTGGTGGCTGCATACTCCCGCTTGGATGGGTATAGCGGCCTCTGTCGTGTTTAGCGGCGTAGCACTGCTGTCGTACCGGCTGCCAATTTTGCCGGGGGTTGACGGTGTAGGTCGCAACAGTTTGGGTACTTTTTTTTACGCTGTCAGCATTGGGGTACTGACAGCAGTTTTCTGGCCCTTGGGCCTACCGCAGTACGCTGCCCTTGGCATTTTGGTCATGACTTGGGGAGATGGTTTGGCCGCCTTAGTGGGGCAAAACTTTGGCCGCCATCCCTACAAGATTTTTGGCAACCAGAAGAGTTGGGAGGGTAGTTTGACCATGGCCCTGGCTAGCTTGCTGGTGGTTTTGCTGGTGCTGGGGCTGACGGCGGGGTTTACTGGGGCGGTGTGGGCAACGGCGGTGGTGGTGGCGATCGCCGCCACCCTGCTCGAAACCCTCTCGTTCTACGGCCTCGACAACCTCACGGTGCCGCTGGGGAGTGCGGCTCTAGCCTATGGGCTGATGGGTTGGATGGGTTAAGGGCGTGAATTAGCCGACGCCAACCCGGATATCGTCAGGGCAATTGGCACTTCGTAAAGGATGTGTTAATCGCTGGTTTTTTCGTACTATCAAGTAGTACAAGTTGTGCGTTGGTCGAAGATTGGCCTAGGAGTGGATAAACCCCGTGAATGCCGCCTCTTCCTCTACTTTAGACCTCACAGATCGCGTGTTGACCATGGCCAAAACCGGGGTCTACCGCCAGTCAGTGTTTGAGGCTTTAGGGCCAATCGCTACCCGGCGGCAAATTCGCGATGCGATCGCCCAGGCCAAACAGTTCGGTCTCTACACCGTCTCCGCCCTGCGGGATGACGAGCTAGGTACCTACTATCAGGTCGAGGCGGCCAGCTACGAATCATTTCAGGCCGCCTCGAAGACCTTAGCGGCCCGTGCGCCCTCAGACGATTTAGCCAGCCAAGTGGTAGCTACCCACGATGCCCTACGGGCTATGCTGACCACCGTAGCGAGCAGCACCCTGGGTTTGGCAATTCTGGGTGGATGGTGCTTGCTCGACGGGCAAACCCAGCTAGGCCGGGGGCTGTGGCTAGGAGCCATAGTCGCCGGAGGGCTGTGGAGCGTGCAGCGGTGGATTGCCCGGCGGGTATTGGGATAGTGGGGGAGAGGGTAGGCAGGTGGATGGGTAAAGTGCAAAATTCAAAGTGCAAAATTTTGAACTCTCAATTTTGAATTTTGCACTTATCTACTCAGCATCTACAGTTCCTCATCCCCCTATCTTCTCAACTTCCTCATCTTTGCCCTCTCTCACTTTCCTCACCGCCGCGCAAACTCATCCGTCGCCTCAATCAGCGCATCGGCAATACCTGGCTCCATAGCTGAATGGCCGGCCTCTTGCACCATGACAAATCGGGCTTCGGGCCAAGCCCGGTGCAATTCCCAGGCGGTGGTGGCGGGGCACACCACATCGTAGCGACCCTGCACAATGACGCCGGGAATGTGGCGAATGCGGTGTACCTGGCTGAGGATGTGGTCGTCGGTTTCGAAAAAGCCGCGATTGATGAAGTAGTGGCACTCGATGCGGGCAAAGGCGACGGCAAACTCGTCTTCGCTGAAGTGGTGTAGCAGGCCGGGGTCTTGCACGAGCTTACTGGTGCTGGCTTCCCATACGGCCCAGGCGCGGGCGGCGGTCAGTCGCTCTTTGAGATTGTCGCTGGTGAGGCGGCGGTAGTAGGCCTTGACCAAATCATGCCGCTCGCCCTCGGGAATGGGGGCGAGATACTGCTCCCAAGCATCGGGATAGATGAAGCTGGCCCCTGACTGGTAAAACCAGCTAATCTCTCGCTGGCGCAGGGTAAAAATGCCGCGCAAAATTAGCCCCTGGCAGCGATCGGGGTGGGTTTGAGCGTAGGCCAGCGCTAGGGTGCTGCCCCAACTGCCGCCAAACACGGTCCATTGGTCAATACCTAGATGAACGCGAATTTTCTCGATGTCGCTAACCAAAGCCCAGGTGGTGTTGTCTTCTAGATCAGCGTGGGGCAAACTTTTGCCGCAACCCCGCTGGTCAAACAGCACAACGCGCCAGCGATCGGGATCAAAAAACTGCCGGTAGGTCGGGTTGCTGCCACCTCCCGGCCCGCCGTGCAAAAATATCACCGGTTTACCCTTAGGGTTGCCGACCTGCTCTACGTAAAGCCGATGCCGTTCTGATACCGCTAAGTATTCGGCATGGTAGGGCTCAATGGGGGAATAGAGTTGGCGCATGGCAGTGGTGTGAACGCGTTCCGCAGACGGAATGAGCCCACACTATAGCCCAGTGGTCCTGGCTCTGGTTAGAGCGGTTTGAAGACTTACTTCCTTCTCGATCGCAGATACACGACTGAGTGCGGAGGGATGGGTCTGACCCAGTACAGTGTTCTGATCAGAGTTTTTGCTATGGTCATCCCCAGGAATTATCGACGACTCCTGGGGTGAATCTTTACCACGTGCCATTCCCCCGTATGTGGATTGCGCTGGGTTGTAAACGGATTGGTTTTGAGGGGTTTGCCGCAGGGCTTAGCCATAGCGCTTACTGTTGCAGGTTGCATCTATGGTAAGAAATGTCACAACCCCCACGGGTGACTCATAGGCATCTGTTCCGGTGATGTTGCAGCTTGTAACCGGTGATTTGCATCACAGAAGCAGTGGATAGTCTGTGCCAGCTAAAAGATTGGGCTGGAACGATGCGGTTTTTCAAATCTGCGCTAACATCCTCAAGGCATATAGAGGACGGGCAAAAAGTCGTTGATGCTTGACCGTCTACCGGTTCACCATACGAGTAATGGGCAGGAGTCGTGATGGCAATGCAGAACAGTTGGTTGGGGATATGGAGTAGCTGCGGGCGCAGGCTGCCCCTAAAGATGGCAGCGGTGGTAGCGATCGCCGTCACTGCGGTAATTAGCACGGCGTCCCAGGGCATGACCCAGGGTTATGAAGTTGTGCCGCCGCTACCCGCTGGGGCGGTACCTGTGCCTGGGGCGGCTATGCCCCAGCAGGTGCCCCCCAGCAGTGGCCAGCAGTATTTAATCTACGTTGGCGACACCAGCGACGCCACGCTAAGCCAGGTGCGTCTGGTGGAGCCGACGGCCTTTCGCACCTCGTTTCAGGGGCGATCGGTGATTCAGGCGGGGCGGTTTAACATGACCGGCAATGCCCAGCAGCGCATTACCGATCTAGGGGCGCTTGGGGTCAGGGCTGAGATGGCCCAGGTAGCGGCGGCTGTGCCCTACTATTCTCAAACGGCTGCGCTGCCCAACAACGTTTATGCGTCCAATGGCGATTTGCCACCCCTGCCCGATGCGGCGTTTCCCCAGGCTGCGGTGACGGCTGTGCCCGTGCCAGCCCTGCCGCCGGGTGTCGCCGCGCTGCCTTCGACTGCGGGGAATGTGGAGTTTGGTCAAGAACTTAACTATGGCGTGCCGGCTGCGCCTCCCGCTGGGGAAATCATGGCGCCCCCGACATCGGCTCCGCCAATGACTGAGTCGGCTAGCGCGCCCTATTATGTGGTCATTCCCACCGACGCTTCAAGCTTGGGCACTGTGAGCAGTCAGGTGATTCAGCTCGGAACCCCGCCTGATCGCGTGCAGCAGCGCACAGAACCCCGTGGCCCCCACGTCGCAGTTGGCCCCTTTGCCGATCGAGGCTTGGCTAACCGTTGGAACGATTTCTATCACCAGTCAGGCCTGGGCAACAGCCGGGTTTTCTTTCAGCGATAGATACGGCTAGGCGATAAACCCATAGGATCAATAGGCGATGGATTGCATTAAAAGTCCGTCGCCTATTGTTTGTTTGATAAGCCCATGAGCTGTGAATTTCGCGATCGCATTGTCACCGCTGAGCAAATGCGGGCCATTGAAGGCCGCCTGTTTGAGGCCGGTATGCCCGTAGCCGCGCTGATGGAAAAGGTGGCGGGCCGCATTGCCGCCTGGGTGGTGGGTCAGTTCCCGCTCCAGCGCTATCCTCGGATCGCTGTGGTGGCGGGGCCAGGTCACAACGGCGGCGACGCTTTGGTGATAGCTCGGGAATTGGCGGCGCAAAGTTATCAGGTGCAGGTGTGCAGCCCTGCCGATCGCCTGAAGCCCCTGACAGCTGACCACCTGCGGTTTATAGGGTATTTGGGCATTCCAGTGGTGAAGGCGGTGGAAACGCTAGATCCCTGGGATGTGCTCATTGATGGCTTGTTTGGCTTCGGCCTAGAGCGCTCGGTTGAAGGTGCTATGGCCGACGCGGTGGCAGCGATCAATGCGGCAAATCGTCCGGTGGTCAGCATTGACCTGCCCTCGGGGCTGCACACCGATACGGGTGAGGCGTTAGGTATTGCAGTGCAGGCCACCCATACCCTCTGTCTGGGCATGTGGAAGCGGGCCTTTTGCCAAGAGGAATCGCTGGCCTACCTAGGGCAGCCCCATTTGATTGGTTTTGATATTCCCCCCCAGGCCATAGAGGCCGGGTTGGAGAACGTCCCCTCGGTGTGGCGGGCCACCCTGGCGACCATCCGCGAGAAACTACCCCTGCCGCGCCAGCCCAACACCCACAAGTATCGAGTGGGGCATTTGCTGCTGGTGGCCGGGTCGCGGCCCTACGCCGGGGCAGCTTTGTTAGCGGCGTTGGGGGCCAGAGCAAGCGGGGTGGGGATGCTGACCCTGGCGGTGCCGGAGTCGCTAAGGTTGATGGTGGTGGCTCAAATTCCTGAAGCGCTGGTGGTAGGTTGCCCAGAAACTACAGAAGGGGCGATCGCCCATCTGCCCGACACCCTAGACCTGAGCCGCTACAGCGCGATCGCCTGTGGCCCAGGGCTGAGCCGTCACGCAGGGAAAGTGGTGAAGGCCGTTTTACAGAGCCAGACACCGCTGTTGCTCGATGCCGATGGCCTCAATGGCTTAGCGGATCTAGGCACGATTGAGACCTTGAAACAGCGGCAGTCACCCACAGTGCTAACGCCTCACCGAGGCGAGTTTAAACGGCTGTTTCCTGAACAGCTAGAGAATTCTGGGGACGGCGGTGCGGCGGTGCAGCAGGCTGCTGCCCAGAGCGGAGCGGTGGTGCTGCTAAAGGGAGCCTGTACGGCGATCGCCCATCCCAACGGCACCCTTTGGTACATTCCCGAAAGCACCCCGGCGCTGGCTCGGGGCGGCAGCGGCGATGTGCTGACCGGCTTAATTGGCGGTCTGCTGGCCCAGGCGATGGCCTCAGATGCCGACGATTCCTTTAACTCAGCTCTGGATGCGGCGCTTGTGGGAGCCTGGTGGCACGGTCAGGGGGCTCGTGCCGCTGCCCGCGATCGCACCGAACTAGGGGTCGATGGCACCCAGTTAGCTCAATACTTAAATCCGGTGCTGGCCCAGGTGCTAGCCTGAAGGGCGTGAGTTTAGTTGCGGCTGCGATCGCCTTGTTTTCCTTCGACCAAATCGTTTTGCCCGATGGCTTTCGCCAGGGAATTTCGCTGCTGGCCTATCTGCTGGTGCTGATGTGGGCACTGGCCGTGGTGGATTTTGTCACCGGGCGGCGGGTATTGAACAAACTCAGCATCGCACCCCGCAGTTTAGACGGGCTGCCGGGTATTGCGGTGGCCCCGCTACTCCATGGCGACTTTGGCCACTTGGCGGCTAACTCTGGCCCTCTGGTCATCTTGGGCACCGTGATTTTGCTTCAGGGGCTAGAGGTGCTGGGGTTAGTCACGGTGTTTTGCTGGGTGTTTAGCGGTGTGGGCATTTGGCTGCTGGGCCGCCCCGGCACTCGCCACCTGGGGGCCAGCGGCGTGGTGTTTGGCTACCTCGGCTATCTGCTGCTGCGGGGCTATTTTGAAAGAAGTCCAGGGGCGATCGCCGCTGCTGTAGTCGTCGGCCTGCTCTACGGCAGTGCCCTGTGGGGGCTGCTGCCACTCCAGCGCGGCAAGTCATGGGTGGGCCATGGCATGGGCTTTTTGGCAGGTGCGATCGTCGCCCGCAAACTCGACATCATGTTGGAATGGGTACGGTACAACTCAGGCTTTTAGCCTCTGCCACCAAAAGCTGGCTCTGCCCTCTTCGTTCTTACCTTTTCTCTCTTTCGCCCCATGGCCGACTCCCCCTCCCACTTCACCCCCGACGAGCTAGAACGCTGGCGTTTTGGCCTGGCCCAGGCTAACCTCAACAACATTCTCTGCCACTGCCGCGACTGCGACGAGACCTGGATGGCCTCCGACGACGAGAATCTGGTTTGCACCTGCGGCAGCCGCCGGGTCGAGCACATCCCCTGCTGGCAATTTCCCGATGGCTGAGGGTTTTGTTGACTGAACGAGGCGAAGCCCAGCAGAAGCCTTAAGCGAGGAACGTCACCAGGGCTTGCAGCTTTTCCCAGGCGGCTCCGCTGGCGAGAATGTCTTTCGCCAGGGTAATGCCCTCGGCGATCGAGGCTTCTAACGACTCACCTTTCACCTTTTCGCCCACTTTGAGTGCCAGGGCCGCGTTTAGGGCCACCACATCCCGCTGGGCCTGGGTGCCTTTGCCCTGAAGAATTGCTGTCATAATCGCCACGTTTTCCGCCACCTCGCCGCCGCGCAGAGCGTTGAGGGGAGCCGCAGCTAAGCCCAGAGCCTGGGGATCGATCGCAGTGCTCGTCACCTCGCCGTTCTCAACCACTGAAATGTCGGTTAGATCGCCCAGCCCGGCCTCATCCAGCCGCTCACGCCCGTGGAGGACAATCGCCTGGGGAATGCCCAACTGATTTAAGGCTTCGGCCATAGCGGGCACCACCGCTGAGTCATAGACGCCGATCACTTGGCCGGTGGGCTGTAGCGGGTTGACCAATGGCCCCAACAGGTTAAACACCGTGCGCACCTTGAGGGTGCTGCGCAGGGGGGCCACCGCTTTCATCGCCGGATGCCAGCCTCGGGCAAACAAGAAGGTGACACCTACCTCATCCAGCGCCGCTTTGGCCCGATCGGGGTCGGCCCCCAGGTTGACGCCCAGGGCTTCGAGCACATCGGCAGACCCCACTTTGCTAGAGGCCGAGCGGTTGCCGTGCTTGGCCACCCGCACCCCCGCTGCCGCCGCGACAAACGCCACGCAGGTGGAAATATTAAAGGTGTGAGCCCCGTCGCCCCCAGTGCCGCAGGTGTCGATGCAGGGGGTGAGATGGTGAATTTTGCCTTCACCGCCGAGGGATTGCCCCTGGAGCACCCGCGCCATGCCCGCCAGCTCGTCGGCGGAGACGCCCTTGGCCTGGAGCACTGCCAGCAGCCCGCCCGACACCACCTCGGGAATTGCTTCGCTGAGCCAGCCGCGCATCAGGGTTTCGGCCTCATCCTGGCTGAGTGATTCTCCCAGGATGAGGCGCTGCAAAAGGGCTGACCAGTCTTGAGCGGTGGTAACGGGCATGGCTTGGGTCACGGCTGGGCTTAAGGGCTAAAGGACAGATCGGCGAATCAGCCTCCCTATTTTCTCCTAGAACGTTCGTTTGCGGGCGATCGCAGAGTGCCCCCAGGGAACTCAATTTTTATTTAGTCTGTCAAGGGATAGACGCTCTACCCGATTTTGCCCCGTATCGTAAAACCATTCATCTCTGGAGGATGACTATGGCCACGCGCACTGCTGAAGCACCCCTAAACCTAAGGACGGTGTCCTCTGCCGTTGACGGCTACTTTGCGGGTTTCAACGCTGAAGACTACCGCGCTGTAGCGACTCTGTTTGCAGCCGATGGCCTTTTGCTGGCTCCCTTTGAAGAACCGATTGTCGGGGCCGAGGCCGTTTATACCTATCTGCAAGCCGAGGCCGTATCTATGCGCGCCACGCCGGTCGAGATTGAGAGCGAAATGGACGCTGACGGTACCCAGCGCGTGGTGGTCAGAGGTCATGTGAAAACGCTGCTGTTCACTGTTGGCGTGCGCTGGACGTTTGCGCTGACGACGGCAGATACCATTCAGTCGGCTGAGATTAAGCTGATGGCGTCGCTGCAAGAGCTGATGCAGCTCGATCGCGGCTAGAACCAATACCCTAGGCAGCTCTAGGTACCGATGGCTGCCCCCAGGCGGCGGTGAGCAGCGATCGCCCCAGATTCAAATGCTGAGGCGCGCATTGCCAATCGGGGTGAGCGGTCAGCAGCAGTGACTCTAGCGATTCGGTGTCGAATAGGTGCCACACTTCGGCCCCGGTCGAGCAATCGGCGATCGCGTAGCAGTTCTCAGCTACGCAGTGAATGGTGAGGCGGTCGCTCAGACCGGCGGGCAGGGTCAGTTCTTGGCCAATGGCTAAGCTTCTAAAGCTGCGAATTGCCTGTTTAAAGGCCGCTTCGCTCTGGGTGACTAACCCAGACATCATCCGCAGCGATCGCGGGTCGCCGTTGACGCAGATCCAGTAGCGACGCAGCGGGTCAATACCTCTGAGCCAGGGTGACTCATCATCGAGGCAGTAGCGGGGTGCTAGGGACGACTCAGAGAACATGACGTTACCAAAAGGTAGCAGGCGATACATTAAGCATGGTGTAACTACCCAGGATTGCTCAATGCAAAGCAATAAAACTATAAAAAACTGATACAGCTCTTCACGTTTGCTGATGAATGGCGGCCAGAGACACAGCCATATAGAGCGAAAATTTGGCCAAAAACCCGCTGACAATGCCTGCTCGGTGCGAACCCTGGCTAAAACGGGTAGAGACTCGCATTTTCTGGTCGCTCTTTTCTTTTTGTTCTTGCTAATCGGTGAACTCTTGGCAGTCAGACATTGCCAACGGCTCGGGCAGCAGGGTGGGCAAAATCAAGCTCTGGGCCAGGGGCATTTGCCCGTAGGTAAAGCCGTGGGGCACTTGCTTTAGGTAGGGCTGAAGTTGATCCATAGCATAAGGACTGCCGTAGATAATAACTCCGCGCAGCAGTTGGGCCGATTGCAGAGTCTCTAGCCAGGCTGTTGCCAGCTGTAGGAGTTGGGCGGAGCCGCGAAAGGGGTTGCCCCGCACAAAAATCTGCACCAGGCTAGGCCGCAGGTTTTGCTCAACCGAGAATTCTCCCTCGCCCTGGGGCCAATGCTGGCAACCCTGGGTATCGACCAGCTTGAGGTGGTAGTGGTGGCGCTGGGGCCAGGTGAGGGCCGCTGCCGTGCGCTCTAAAAAGCGGCAGCCGATCGCATCATCGACCACCACAATATTGTGGCCGGGGTCAGCGGCGGTGCTGGGGACGATCTGGCCTTGCACCGTCATTGATGCGGTGAGGATGTCGGCGGCGAGCTGACGGGTGGCGGGCTGGGCCACGGCGGCTAAGTTTACCGGGGGCGGCGGCAGGTGCTCCCAGGCGTGGCCAGCCCCGTCGGGCAGCAGGGCCGGAGCGGCCTTTTGCTTGGCCCGCCAAAGACGCTCTACGCTGGCCGTGATGCGCGCTGGGTCGATGCGCCCGCAATTCACGGCTTCTATTACTGCTGCGATCGTTCCTTCAGGGTCGCCGGGCATGAGCAGCACGTCGGCACCGGCTTCCACCGCCAGCACCGCCGCTTCATAGGGGCCATAGGTGTTGGCGATCGCCCCCATAATCAGGGCATCAGTCACAATCAGCCCGTCGAAGCCAAGCTCCTGGCGCAGTAGCCCGGTGAGGGTGGCGGGCGAAAGGGTAGCGGGCAGGCGGGCATCTAGGGCCGGAATTTGCAGATGGGCTGTCATGATGCTGTCTACCCCAGCGGCGATCGCAGCTCGAAACGGTGCTAGCTCTAGTTCGTGAAGGCGATCGCGGCTGTGGGGCAGCACCGGCAGATCAAGATGGGAGTCGGTGGCGGTGTCGCCGTGGCCGGGAAAATGCTTGGCGGCAGTGAGCACCGGCTGAGTCTGTGCGCCGCGAATAAAAGCCTGGGTCAGGGTGCTGACTCGTTCCAGCCCAGCGCCGAAGGCCCGCACGTTAATCACCGGGTTGGCAGGATTGTTGTTAACATCCACGACCGGGGCTAGCACCCAGTTGAGGCCAATCGCCAACGCTTCGGCGGCGGTGGCGGCCCCAAAGGCTTCGGCATAGGCCAGGGCGGCGGTGGTGTTGCGATCGGCCACCGCTGACAATGCCATGGGCGGCGGAAACCAGGTGGCCCCGCTAAACCGCTGACCCACCCCCTCTTCCACATCGGCGGCCATCAGCAGCGGAATGCGGGCCTGGGCCTGGAGCGCCTGGGTTTTGAGCCCCACTTCGGCGGCGCTGCCCCCCAGCAAAATCACCCCGCCCACGCCCAGTTCTTCGACGTAGCGGGTGAGGGTGGCGCTGTCGGCTTCCCAGGCGGGGTAGCGAATTTCGTGGTCAAATAAGTGGCCTGACGCCCGCACCACCACCATTTGAGCAACCTGTTCCGGTAGGGACAGACGTTCGGGAGCGGGCAGCCGGGAGGTAGCAATGACCCCGCTCACTCCTCCTCCTGGGCGGCAGACGGTGCGGTTGGGTCTTCGTCAAATTCGTCGGTTATGCCCTTTTCGGCTCGCTCCCGGCTGAGCTGATTGATCAAGTTCAGCACATTGGTGCCGCGTTCCATGCCCACATCTTCTTTAAAGATAATTTCGGGGGTGCGTCGCAGGCGCAGCCGCTGGCCCAGTTCGCTGCGTACAAAGCCGGTGGCGGCGTGGAGGCCCTCCATGGTTTCGGCTTTGGCTTCGGGGGTGCCATAGATGCTGACAAACACCTTGGCGTGTTGCAGGTCGCCCGACACATCGACATCGGTAACGCTGACCATGCCCGCCCCCACGCGGTCATCTTTGATGTCGAGCATCATCATCTGGCTAATTTCTCGTTTAATGAGAGAGGCCACCCGCTCAACGCGACGATTATTTGGCATCGGTCTGTACTCCTGAAGGTGACGTTATTAACCTAGGCCCAGCATTGCCCGCAGGGTAAAGGTGAGAAACAAAAAGCCGGCCACCAGGGCACCAATCAGCGCGATCGCCGTGGTGGGTTGCTTCAGCAGCGGCACTAGGGGCTGGGCAGCGTTAAAAAAAACGCCCAGGGTGAAGGAAATAAAGTAGCGCGGATAGCGAGAGATGTTGTCAAAAAAATCTTTCATGGCGTCAGACTAGGGGCTTTAGGGGCCAATGCGCGCAAAGCCCAGCGCACTGACTCTGAATTTAACTCGTTTTACATCCTAACCCACGACAAAAGGCCTAACCCACGACAAAAGGGTGCTGCTCCGGCTGAGCTTTGCTATAGTTGGGAGATTCTTTAAACAAGTACATTTGATCTTAAGCAGTTCTGTGACAGTTGCCCTCTCTGCACCCCCGACGTTACACCCCCGCCCTTTTCTCAAATGGGCGGGCGGTAAAGGTCGTTTGCTCAGTCAGTACGAGCCGTTTTTGCCCACGGTGATCGATACCTACTACGAACCGTTTTTGGGCGGTGGGGCGATGTTCTTTCATTTGGTGGGGCGGGCGCGACGGGCGGTGCTGGGGGATATTAACCCCGAGCTGGTCAACGTTTACTGCTGTGTGCGCGACCGGGTCGAAACGCTGATTCGTCACCTGTGGGATCACCAGCGTCGCCACAACCCCGACTACTACTACCAGGTGCGCCAGCGGCAAAATTTGCGATCGCCCGTGGAGCGCGCCGCCCGCCTGATCTACCTCAACAAGACCTGCTACAACGGCCTCTACCGCGAAAATTCCCAGGGGCATTTCAACGTGCCGGTAGGCAGCTACAAAAACCCCACCATCTGCGACCCATCGCTGCTGCGAGCGGCCTCGGCAGCGCTGCAAACCGCTGAGATTCAAACGTTTTCGTTTGAAATGCTGCTAGAGCGATCGCTCTCTCCAGGCGACTTTGTCTACTTTGATCCGCCCTACCACCCCCTCAGCTCTACCAGCAGCTTTACGGGCTACAGCCGCTACGGCTTTACCGGGGACGACCAAGAGCGTCTGGCAATGGTGTTTCGCACCTTAGCTAACCAGGGGCAGCGGGTGATGCTGTCGAACTCCGACTGCGAGTTTATCCGCGAGCTTTACCAGGGGTTTACGATGCATCCAATTCTGGCGGCGCGGGCGATTAACTCCCGGGCTGGGCGTCGAGGCAAAATTGGCGAGCTTTTAATTACGCCCCTGTGACCTTGCTTAGGACGGATGCAGCGCCTCGATAGAATCCGCTATCAAATTGATATAACGCTACGCGATCTAGAGGCGACTTTCCGTGACGACCCCATCCCCCAGCGCCAACTCGAATGACCAGACCCGCGACACCTTTCAGGCCGTAACCCAGGTGATGCAGGCTGTCGTCACGGTGCTCGACAACATGACTGCCAACACTGGCAATGCTCTGTTGTCGAGGCTTCAGCCCTTTTTAGAGCCGGTGACAGCCACCGTAGGCAGCGTGGTTGGCCCGATCGCTAGTTTGCCCTTTATTCAGTACGCCACGTCGATACCCGGCATGAGGGTGCTGCTGGCGGCGCTAGGTCAGGTGAATGTGGTAGAGGTGCGATCGCAGGTGGATGAACTCCGCCAGCAGTATCCCCAAGAGAATAAGCGCACTCTAGCCCAGCGGGTGATGGCCGAAACCGCCCTCAAAGCCGCAGGCGTAGGCCTAGCTACCAACTTTGTGCCCCCTGTGGCCTTTGCCCTCACCTTGGTTGATATTGGTGCGGTCGCCGCCCTTCAGGCCAACATGATCTACCGCATCGCCACCATCTATGGCTATTCGCCCACCGACAACGATCGCCGTGGCGAAGTGCTAGCGATCTGGCTGTTGTCATCGACTACCGGTGGCATGGTCAAATCGGGGCTGAGCATTGTAGAGCTGATTCCGGGGCTGGGTGCTGTGCTGGGTATTGCCACCGATACATCGCTGATCTACAGCGTCGGCTACTTTGCCTGCCGTTATTACGAAACCAAGCGATCTGCTCCTACAGAGATCTTGGTGTAAGTCAGGGTTTAAGGTGCTGGGTGTAGGACTGTACATAGCACCTTGCACCCGAAACCTTTCCCCTTTTTCTCTCAAGCCAGCAGCTCAAACAACCCATCGTCGATTTCATAGCCCAGCATCTGGGTCATAAACTTTAGCCGGGTGTATTGGGTAATGCCCTGCCCCTTGAGCCAGGCGGCAATGACGAAAATCTTCGTCATCATAAAAATCTCTAGCCCTTCCGGGTTGTAGCGAATGCCCTCGGTCGGGCTGAACTGATGGGGCACCAGCATTGCAGCATAGCGCCCCAGCTCGCCCGCCTCCCAATCTAGAACCAGGGGCAACCAGGGGTAGTAGGTATCTAGGCGAATAAACCACAATCTGACCTCCGGCAGCTCTGATAGCTCGCGGGGGTCAGTAGGGTCGCGGCTGATCTCGACAACAAACCGCAGGCAAAGCTCGCTGTTGAGCACCTTACCTTCCGCCAGCAGTGGCTCGATTACCTCCCTGGCGGGGGTCAGGTCGAGGGTTTGCAGGTGAGATTCGTGCAGGGTAATGGTATGAGCCATGGAACAGCCAAATCGCGATGACGGAAGTACTGCCCATTGTCGCAGAGGGTGGCTCGCTCTGCTCTGGGTTTGCCCCACCATACAGAGATACTCTTACAACTAGAAAAACGGGTTTAGCAGGCTGAGGCAGGCTGACTTGAGCAGGTAAGTCGATGGGGTGGCGGTCGGCTTTGTAATCAGAGTCACACAGTCGTTTTTAGAGAACTATGAATTTCTGTCCGGAAACTTCACGCTTCATAAAAACTTGATGCCGCTACATTAGAACTTAACCGCTGGTCATCTACCCAGAGTCATGCCGTCTCACCCCCCGTCCGAAACGCAGCAGTTTAACCAGGATGTGCAGCTTCTGCTCAAACCCAACAACCCCCATGCTCGATCGCTACTAGCCTTTATCAAGCGCACCATTCAGCAGTTTGGGCTGCAAGCCCACATCACCGAAATCGACATTTTCGTCGAGGCCTACCTGCGCGGCGTTCGCTACACTCAGCAAAACCAGGAGCACATTCGCCAGCCCAAGGCGTGGATGCGGCGCACGGCCTACAACATCATTCGCGAGTGCAAGCGCGATCGCCAGCGTTACCTGGCAGTGGCATTTGATGAACTGATGGAGCAAGAGGCCGCTGCCAGCGACCCGGCGACGGTGGATGATCAGATGATTGCCAACGCCATCGCCTTGGTGCTGCAAGCCCTCGCCGCTCTGTCGCCGGGCGATCGCCACCTGATTCAGTGGAAGGTGGTTGAAGGCCTCACCTGGCCCCAGGTGCAGACCAAACTGGTGGCAGCCGGTGAAGAGTGGGCCTCTCTAGCGACACTGCGCAAGCGCGGGCAGCGTGCCCTAGAACGGCTGCGGCAGGCCTACCACCTTTATGCTGGTGAACCCAACGACGATTTGCCCTCCCCGCCGATTTGACGCCGGAACTCGCCGCCAACGGGCAAGAGTTCTCCTCAGCCGGATTTGAAATCGGTCAAATGGCCGAAGCGTTACCCAGGGGCGGGCCGTCAGGGAAATCGGTTGGGGAATGCTAAGTTCGATCGGGAGAGTAAACTAATTAAAGCTTTTACGATGGATCCTCTACAGGCGTGACAAGAACCACCCTCTACGTTTGGCTATCGGGGTGCGCCGCAATGAATCGCCGTCTAAACTTGGTGAAACGTTGAATTTGCATGGCCAATATCGCTAGCCCTTCCGATGCCCTATTTGCTGCCCAGTCTGAAGCCGCGTCCCAGCCTGGGGTCGCTGTTCCAGCGCCGGTCTTTCGGCTCACCTTTTGGGGAGTGCGGGGCAACATTCCGGCACCGGGGGCAGATACGGTGCGCTACGGCGGCAACACGGCCTGCGTTGAGGTGCAGGTGGGCGGTCACCGGCTGATTTTTGACGGCGGCACCGGACTTTGGGTGCTGGGTCGCCACCTCATGGCCCAAGAGCAGCCCGTAGCCGCCCATCTTTTCTTTACCCACACCCAGTGGGATCGGATTCAGGGCTTTCCCTTCTTTGCCCCGGCCTTTGCCCCGGCGACTCAGCTCGATATCTACGGTGCCCAAGCCCTCAATGGAGCCTCCATCAAACAGCGCCTCACGGAACAAATGCTGCGGCCTAACTTTTCTAAGCCACTGCAAACGATGGCCGCTGCCATGACCTTTCACAACATTGCGGCGGGAGATGCGATCGCCCTGGGCGATGTCTTGGTCGAACCCTGGAGCCTGAACCGCCACACTAGCGCCCTGGGCTACCGGGTCAGCTGGGGCGATCGCGTGCTGATCTATGCCACCGACACCGACCCAAACCAAACCAGCGTTGATCCCAATCTGCTGATGCTGTCCAGCGGGGCCGATGTCTTAGTCTTTGACGGCACCTACGCCGATGTGGCCTACTCAGACCCCAGTGGGACTGGCGTTGTGCCCTGGCATATGGGCATTGAGGTAGCCCAGGCGAGCCAGGTTAAGCGTCTGGTGCTGTTTCACCACAACCCGTGCCACAGCGACGATCAGCTCGATCAGCTAGAGCGTCAGGTGCAGGCCAGGTTTGCCCAGGCCAGCCTGGCCCGTGAGGGCATGACCCTAGAACTCGGTGCTGAATCAGCTGAGTTGCCGTCCTAGCTGGGCTGAAGCAGGTCGCCCCGCACCCAGCCGGTGGTGCCGTCGTAGTTGACCTGATACCAAATAAAGCCGTCTTCTGGGTTGCCGCCGCGATCGAGCACCTCCACTACAGCGCGACGGGGAGCTGCGGCCAGAATGGTGCTGCCCAAGCGCGGGGCCGATCGCAGCCGAGCCGCTTCTGCCGATAGCACGATCGCCGACGTGCCGGGGGCAAAGTTGTTGCCGCGAAAGTCGGTCGAGCCGGAAGACACCCTGACTACAGCATTAAAGCCAGGCTCTTTGAGCACAACATTGCCATTGGCGGCCAAAATTTCTAGCTCGGTCTCGCCCAGTACGTTGATGCGGGCAAAGCGCTGGGCCTCGCCTCCGGCTCTGTAGACCGTCTGGTCGCGGGTGCTGGGCACGAGCTGGGTGGGGGCAGCCCGCAGTTCTACCACATCGGTGGCCTTGTTATAGAGATTCATAAATAGACCGCTGCCGCTGCGATAGACGCGCACGACCATCGATTCAGTCTCAAACAGCAGCACCGTTTCGATGGTGCCTGCCTGGGCCAGCCAGGTTTGCGGTAGGGGCGTTGCGGCGATGGGCTGGGCTGGGGCTGCGGCTAGGGCAGAGGTAGCGCTCAACAGCGCCACCGGGGCCAGCGATAGGCAAACGCGTTGAAAAACCCAATTCATGGAATCACCTGAAACGATAAAACAGGGGCTAGAGCAGCGAGGAAGCCGCTTGCAGAATCTAAGCGTAACCATACTGCAAAACGCTGGTGCTGGGCGGTATTGGGGCGATCGCTACCGACGAGGGGAGGGAGTCGAAAGCGGGCTGTGCGATCCAATCGCCTGGGGGCTGTAGAGACGCAACCGCTGGGATGGCACGGTGATCTGCACCCGGCTGCCCACCTCGATCGCGCTCGTCATCGGCAGTCGAGCGTAGAGCAATTGCCCCGAGGGGGTTTGCAGACAGTACTTATATTCTCGGCCTAGAAACTGGCGATCGCGCACCACCACCGCGCCCTGGGCATCTTCCACCAGCGCCATGTCTTCTTGGCGCACCATCAGGTCAGCCTGGCTGGCCTCAGCACTGGCTGACCCAAAGCAGCCCACCTCGGTCTGCCAACCCTGGGGGCTGGGTTGGGCGGGCAAAAAGTTGGCCTGGGTGACAAACTCCGCGACAAACCGCGAGGTGGGCTGGCCGTAGATGGCCTCGGGCGTATCAATTTGCTCTAGCTGACCCTGGTGCATGACGGCAACGCGATCGGCCAGGGCCAGGGCTTCTTCCTGGTCGTGGGTGACGAAGACGCAGGATGCCCCCACCTGGCGCAAAATGTCGCGCACCTCCTGGCGCAGGTACAGCCGCACCTGCACATCCAGGTTGCTAAAGGGCTCATCCAGCAAAATGATCGCCGGACGCGGGGCCAAAGCGCGGGCCAGGGCCACCCGCTGCTGCTGACCGCCTGACAGCTCATGGGGAAAGCGGTGGGTTAGGGTTTCTAGCCCTACCAGGGCGATCGCCTCAGCGGTGCGCTGCTGGAGATCAGAGGTAGCTGACCGTCCTTTGCGATCGCGCCGCTGGAGGCCAAAGGCGACATTCTGCTCCACCGTCAGGTGGGGAAACAGGGCGTAGTCCTGAAACACGATGCCCACATCGCGGCGCTCGGGCGGTAGCCAGGTCGTGCCGCCCACGGGCTGGCTGCCCAGGTAGAGGGTGCCACCATCGGGTTTCTCAAACCCCGCAATCAGCCGCAGCAGCGTGGTTTTGCCGCAGCCCGATGGCCCTAATAACCCTAAAATCTCTCCCTGCCCTAGGCTGAGGCTGACCCGGTCTACCGCTGGCGGTATTTGAGGGCTATAGCGTTTCGTAATGGCATCGAGGCGAAGAATAGGCGGTGGGGTCATAGCCTGGGTTGATAGTGCAGCGATCGCAGAGCCGCTGACAGCGCGGTAATCATGGGCAAATACTCTGGGTTTAATATACCGCCCGATGGGCGATCGCCCGGTTTACTGCGGCTCGGCCCCATGAAATACTGCCTTGCTGTGTAACGCTATCCGACGACAGGCCCAGCGCCTGCGATCGCCTAGCCCATTTGCAGCGCAGTCGTAATCGTCCAACCATCGACCAGCAGCAGCAGCAGGGTAAACCCCAGCAAAATAAAGTACATCCAGGGCTGGGCCAGGGGTCTAATATCCTGGGTGTCGAGATCGGTGTAGATTTCAACTAGGCCCAGTAAACGGGCAAAACCCGCCACCCGCATCGGCAGCAGGTAGGCCTGCTGATCGGCCCCCACAAAGTAATACACGATGCCTCCTTGCCCGGTCGAGCGGGGCTTTAAAGCCTGGGCCTCGCGCCACGACAGACGCCACCCACCGCGAAACAGCCAGCGAATCCACACCGGGTAAGCCACGCGAATGCCGTCGCTATCCACCTCGACCCGCTGACCCAGCGCGCCGTAAATTCCCAGACCACCCAGCCCAATACCAACGGCCAAAGCCGTAGGCGACACCGCTGCGTCGGTAGCCTGGGCCAAAAATGGCAAAGGCCCCATCAGCGCCAGGTAGAGCAGCAGCAGCGTCAGGCGAATCAGCGGCGAAATGTGAAAGATTTGAGGGGCTGTAGAGGACGGGGCCAAAGGCGAAGACTCAACCATACCAATCCAGGATCTGAGCTAAGGGGTACAGGCCCTTACGGCCAGCGCTGAACGGACTAGACCTTCGGGTTTTCTCCTTTAAGGTAGATACTTTTGCACCACCTGCCAACCGGAGAGCCCGGCAGCAGCCAGCGCTACCCCCAGGGCACTGTTGAGGGTGACATGGAGCGATCGCGCCCAAGGTCGTTCTACAGCAATACGACTAGCGCTCCAGGCCGAGGCCAGCACCAGCCCCACCACCGTCAGCCCAAACAGCAGGTGTACCGAATGGCCCAGCCGACCATATTCCCCTAGGGTGCCAACCACCCCGATGGCGAGCAGCACTAAAACCAAGCTGACTGCCCCTGTACCCAAAACAATATGTAGCGGTCGCAGCCAGGACGAGCGCTCTTGGTCATTAGAGCGGGTGTAAAACAATACCCCACCCGTAACGGCCAGCAAGAAATAGGCCGTCAGTGTAAGGCCCATAGACCAAGCGGCGATCCGCCATAGCCATAGAAATGAAGGTAAATTCACGGCTCATCCCTAAATGTCACCAACAGCTGTGCCCTGGTGGCATAGGGAAGCTAGAAGTTCGACCTTCAGCCCGCTATCAAGCTACGCCAAAACGCTATCGCCAGGGCTCAGCGCACCACACCTTCAGTCTACCGAACTAGCTGGCGGGTGAAATGGCTACTGCCGGTGCAGGCTCATCTAGGGTGGCTGCTAATCGACTCGCCTCAAGCTCATCACTTGAGGCGGGCTCAAAACCCACGGGTTCTGGAGCATCGATCTGCAACCGTTCGCAAGGGATGCTGTCCGACAAAATGGCGCTAGCCATCATGCCCGTATGAATCTCTAGGAGAGCCTTGGGAACCGTTTCAAAAAGCAGCCGCTGCCCCGGAAACACGACCCGCTCAAAGTACCAATCGGGCACGTTGGTTATGCGAGCAACCTGAATTTTACTGGTGGCATTGACATAGCAGCAGAGCACCTGGCTCTGGCCATCGGAGGGAAGGGGATCAAGGATTTGTGCCATTGATGCTTTACGGCAATATTGCAAGAATCACCCGCAAAGCGTAACACCTAGCGATCCCCGGCTGTTGTAAAGGCGACTACCAACCCCCGCAGCACCTTAACTATTCAAAATAATTGAACACAATGCTTTATATTTCGCAACTGCTGAGCTTTGGCCCAGGGCTGCTGTCCGTCGCCAGACCCTAACTCAAACTTCAAGGCAGTCTGAAACAGGCAGCGTAAAGCGTTGCGGAAAATCTTAACAGTGTTTTTATACCACGATTCTGCGACCTCAGATCGGCCTGGTCTCGCCTGCAGGGGCTTACGCCGCCGCTACCGGTCGAATCGCCCCGACGAGTTCCCGGTTTGCTGAGGAGGAGATTTGTCAGCTTCCCCTATCCTGAGAAGAAGACGGTGTTATCGTGAAGATATATGTCAAGCCTGAGAAGCATGCCCTCTACTACCGCCAGCCAGGCCCGTGTGCTCTACGTGCGGCTGCCCTGTAACCCCATCTTCCCCATCGGGGTGGTTTACCTGGCCGACCATGTGCACAAACTATTTCCCCATTTAGAACAGCGCATCTTTGATCTCGGTGCCGTGCCGCCCCTCGACTATGGCGCTGCCCTCGATCGCTGCATTGACGACTTTAAGCCCACCCTGCTGGTGTTCTCCTGGCGAGATATTCAGATTTTTGCCCCGGTCGGCGGTCGCGGGGGCAATCCGCTGCAAAACGCCTTTGAATTTTTCTACGCTCGTAACCTCTTTTTAAAGGCGCGGGGTGCCCTGGGCGGCCTGCGGATGGCCACTACCTACCTGGCCGAACTGTGGCGCAACCAGGGGTTGATCAAGCGCGGCTTTAAGCGTGCCCAGCGTTACTCCCAGCAGGTCACTACCGTCGTCGGTGGCGGCGCGGTGAGCGTGTTCTATGAGCAGCTCCACAACCGGCTACCTAAAGGCACGATCATCTCCGTGGGTGAGGGGGAAATGCTGTTAGAGCGAATTCTGAGGGGCGAAGATTTTTCTGATCAGCGCTGCTACATTGCTGGGGAGACAACGCCACGCGATCGCCTGATCCACGAAGAGCCCGCCCCGCTCGAAAAAACCGCCTGCAACTACGACTATATCGAGGCGATCTGGCCCGAGTTTGGCTATTACCTGCAAGACCAGGATTTCTACATTGGTGTGCAGACCAAGCGGGGTTGCCCCCACAACTGCTGCTACTGCGTCTATACGGTGGTTGAGGGCAAGCAGGTGCGCATCAACCCTGCCGAGGAGGTGGTGGCCGAAATGCAGCAGCTCTACAAGCGAGGCGTGCGCAATTTTTGGTTTACCGATGCCCAGTTCATCCCGGCTCGCCGGTTTATGAAGGATGCGGAGGAATTGCTGGAGAAGATTCTCGACGCGGGCATGACCGATATTCACTGGGCCGCCTACATCCGCGCCGACAACCTGACACCTAAGCTCTGCAAGCTGATGGCTGACACCGGCATGAACTATTTTGAGATCGGCATCACCAGCGGTTCGCAAGAACTGGTGCGCAAAATGCGCATGGGCTACAACCTGCGCACGGTGCTGCAAAACTGCAAAGACCTCAAAGCGGCGGGGTTTAACGACCTGGTGTCGGTCAACTACTCCTTTAATGTGATTGACGAGCGGCCCGAAACCATTCGTCAAACCCTGGCCTACCACCGCGCCCTAGAAGCGGTGTTTGGCCGCGACAAGGTGGAGCCAGCAATTTTCTTCATTGGCCTTCAGCCCCACACCCACCTGGAGGAGTATGCCTTTGAAAAAGACATGCTCAAGCGCGACTACAACCCCCTCGATATCCACCTGCCCTGGGTGTCGAAGAAGCTGTTGTGGAACCCAGAACCGCTGGGATCGTTTTTTGGCGAGGTGTGTCTAGAGGCGTGGCAGCGCAACCCTGACGACTTTGGTCGCGAGGTGATGGACATTCTGGAAGAGCGCCTGGGGCTGGCTCCTTTAGAGGAGGCCTTGAGCGCGCCAATCGAGGCTGACCGCCGCCCACTGGCTGCGTTATCATCCTGAATACAAGGGTTACAGGCAATAGAACTATAGGGGATTGCGATGCTGGAGGGGTCAATATTAAAGCAGTTGGTGGATGGTCGCACTGAGCCAGATACGACACCGCTCAACTATGGCGTCTACTACAAAAATACCCTGGTCGCTCTTTGCCACGCCCTAGAAGACTGTATTTTGACCTCTGGCTCGGCCCCCTTGGTGGTGACGGCCTTTCAGCGGGGTAAGTGGTATTTAGAAGAGGCCGATCGCTACAGCGCGATCGCAGACGTTGCCCAGCAAATTGTGATCATGGCCTCACCCGAGGCTGGCTTCCACGACCACCCCACCAGTCAGCGTGAGAACGTGGCCCTTGTCGATTTGGCTGACAACGACCCGGTGGCCGAAGAATGGCACCTGATAATTTTTTCTCCCGACTACACTGCCATGGTGCTGTGTCAGGAACTGTCAGAATCAGACTATGGCAAGACGGGCATCCCCGAGCACGACCTGGAGCGCAAGTTCTACGGGTTTTGGACCTTTGACTCGGCTCTGGTGAGCGAAACGGTGGAGCTGGCGATCGCCCACGTGGGTCGCTATAACCCAACCCTTCAGGCGCAGTTAGCCGACCACCTGGCCACCCTCAAGCAGCAAAACCCTGCCCTCCGCAGTGACGAGCCTGCGGTTGTGAGCCATACCGTGGCCCAGGTGGTGCACTACCTGCAAAACAGCCGCAATGACCTTCAGGGCAACCTCGCCTTTAGCGTGGTTGATGACCTCGACCAAAACCTGCTCTCCAACGAGCTACAGGCGTTTTTGCGCATGGCCCAACTGGTGGATCTCAGCGACCCGGTCAACCCCATGGCCGCGAGCGAAGTGGTGGCGCTGCTAGAAATGATGGGCCAGCTACTTGACCTGCCCGCCTGGCAGCTCCAGCGGCTGCGCCTGGCGGGCATGCTGCACCGCATTGCCCCGGCCCCTGACCTGGCGGCCCTGGCCGACGATGGGCCAAGCTGCCCGCTGATTCCTGAGGTGCAGGCGCTGCGGCTGATGCCTCGCATGCGGGCGGTGGCGGCCATCATTGCCCACCAGGGCGAATGCTGGGATGGCAGCGGCTACCCGGCTGGCCTTGTCGGTGATGCGGTGCCTCTAGAGTCGCGCATGCTGGCGCTGGTGGCAGAATTTCAGCGGCGGGCGGCCCAGGCTCGCCACGGTCAAGACCCCGCCGAGACCGACATGTCTCTGCTGAGTGACGTGCTCACCACCTGTCAGGCCGAAGCTGGTCAGCGATGGGATCCCAAACTTGTCGAGATTTTAGGGCTAATGGTGATGGGTCTCCAGCAGGGGATGAGCCTGCCCACAATACCGACTAAAATTACCTTGGGGTCGGGGTTGTTGAACCCTGATGTGGCTGACCAAGCTTCGGTCTTTCCCGCCTCCTCTGAACTGCTCCCTCGATAGTGCCCTCCCAGGAATGACCTCTGTGCCCAGCGACTCTATAGATATTGCCGCCCTGCGATCGGGCAAGCTCCGTCACCTGGCCGGGGCTGATCTGGAAGATGAAGACCTCTCTGGTGCTGACCTGGCGGGTCTCTACCTAGCCGGGGCGACCCTGGTGGGGGCCAACTTAAGCCGCACCTCCCTGGTCAAAGCTCACTTAGAAGGGGCTAACCTGATGGGTGCCAGCCTCGTGGGGGCCGACCTGCGGGCCAATCTGTGGGGCGCGAACCTGATGCAGTGCGACATGACAGGAGCCGACCTGCGAGGCGCAAACTTGCGGGGCGCAAATCTGATGGGGGCGCGCTTGGGCGGCGTCAGCCTGGCCGGAGCCTTCTTGAGTGGCTGCAACCTGATGGGGGTAAACCTGCAAGGGGTTGATCTGCGCGGTGCCGACCTGCGAGGGGCCAACCTCAGCGATACCAACCTGAAGGGGGCCGACCTCTCCCAGACCGACTTGCAAGGGGCGCGACTAGACAACGCGAATTTAGAAGAGGCCGATCTGCGTCAGGCCAATTTGTCGGGAGCCTCTCTCGGCGGTGCCAATCTGCTCTGCGCTGATCTCTCCAGCACCCGACTTGATGGTGTTAGCCTGACCGGAGCCTGCCTCATCGGCACTCACCTAGATAAGTAGATAGATGAGAACCCATGAGCTTTGACCACAAGCCGAGGATTTTATTTCTCTACGGTTCGTTACGCGATCGCTCCTACAGTCGGCTGCTAGCCGAAGAAGCCGCCAGAATTATTGAGGGCTTTGGGGCTGAGGTGCGCTTCTTTCATCCCCACGATCTGCCGATTCATGGCAGCGTACCTGACGACCACCCCAAGGTGCAATAGCTGCGGGATCTCGTGCTGTGGTCGGAGGGGCAGGTGTGGTCAAGCCCCGAGCTGCACGGCAATATCAGTGGCCTGATGAAGCACCAGATCGACTGGATACCGCTGAGTTTAGGAGCGGTGCGACCTACCCAAGGCAAAACCCTGGCGGTGATGCAGGTGAGCGGCGGGTCGCAGTCTTTCAATGCGGTCAACACGCTACGGGTGCTGGGTCGGTGGATGCGGATGTTTACGATTCCTAACCAGTCATCGGTGCCCAAGGCCTACCAGGAATTTGACGACGATGGCACGATGAAAGACTCGGCCTACCGCGATCGCGTCATCGACGTAATGGAAGAACTCTACAAATTCACTCTGCTGCTGCGCGACCAAGTGGACTATCTCACCGATCGCCACAGCGAGCGCAAGGCCGCGACTGAAAAGCAGGCTCAAGCCATTGTCAGCCAATCTATCGGCACCGCCCCTAGCCAAGCCTGAGCACCCTCAACCAGCGTTAGCTCCATGTCCCTATTTCTCCGCCCACGCTCCAGCATCGCCCTATCCCTGGGGGCAGCGGTTCTAGCCCTGGCTTTTGCCTGCCAGCCTGCGCCCTCCGCAGACCACAGCAGCGCAATCAACAAAATTGCCTTTGATCTGGGCACTTTGGACGAAAATGGACTCTCTGGCCCCACTGACGGCAAGCGATCGCTCGATTATGAGTTTTGTATTCCTGCGGGCGGTGCCTACACCCAGGCGGTGAGCGCCATCGACCCTTCAGCGCAGTTTTTTCCGCAGAGCCGAGGGCGCATTGGCTGCGGTGAGGATGAGGTGCTGACCATTGGCAACACCTACCAGACCAACCACCAAGACATCCTGATCGAGCTAGCCAACCTCGATTACGTCGATCGCATTCAGCCGGTGAACTGGGAGTAGCAGGGTTAGCTGAGGCTGGAGGCACGGTGGCGGCGTTGGTCAAGTCCCCCAATCAGAATGAGTGCCAGGCAGAGCAGGGCACAGATCACTAAAGGAAACACAGGGCCGATAGAGCAGCAAACCGTCGTAGGTCAGAAGAGTGCGGCATAGTTTACCCCAAAAACTGTATCTATAGGGCCATAATGCTAGGACAGGCCTTAATGCCGCTGGATTTGGCCAGTTTTAAGGCTACCTACAGCATTTGGCTGGGATTGTCTTAGTTGAGGGCAGCAGCGATCGCCCTTCTAAGCTGATGGCGAATTGCTTAAAATGGCCATAATCAAGCAAATTGGCGCGATTTTCTCGCTAAATTCTAGAAATCCGAAAATTTACATTGTTTAATTTCTAAACAGCCCGCTGGCATCCGAGGCATTACGGGTATCGAAGGGCCATACACTAGGGAGAATTAGTCGGCGTGGGCAATCGCGCTGTGGGTGTTTTTGGGTTTCAGGCGTGAGGTCAATGAAGTTTCGCTCGTTTATTCGTCCCCTCGCCATTGTCGCCGGGCTGGTGCTGGTGCTGGGGTTGGGCCTGCTGGGGCGGTTAACCCTCAATACACCCCTGTATCTGATTGAGCGCGGTGGCCAGGCTCAGCCGCTGGCGCTGCAATTTGTGCCCAAGCAGTCGCCCGTTGTCGCCTCGGTGCTGGTGCGTCCCGATCGCCTCGCCAACCTGTGGGAATACCTGGCTGCCCCCCGCCTGCGCCAGGAAACTCGCCGCGATCAAGAACTAATTGAGCAAGCGCTCTTGGCCAACACCGGCCTCAGCTACAGCCGCGACATCCAGCCCTGGCTAGGGGAAGAGGTGACCGCCGCCATGGTGACCCCCGACCTCGACCAAGACCCCACCAATGGCACCGCTCCTGGCTACTTGGTGGCCCTGGCTTGCAACGACAGCGCGGCAGCCCAGGCGGCGCTAGAGCTGTACTGGCAAAACCGCGCGATCGCTGGTGACGCCCTCACCTTTGAAGAATTTTCGGGCAACCGCCTAATTTACGCGCGGCGGGCAACTCCGCAATCCTCTAGAGAAGAAATTGCCCAGCTAGCCACGGCTCTAGTGGCCAACCGCTATGTACTGGCGGCCAATCACCCCGACGTGTTGCGCCAAGCCCTCACTGCTGCCCAGTCTACCGATCTCAATCTCCAAAGCGATCGCCGTTATAAAACTGCCCTGCGGGAGCTGCCCAGTCAGCGGGTGGCGCTGCTAGCGCTGAACCTGCCTGCGGTCAGCCAGTGGCTCAACCCCGAGAGCAAGCCTGCTAGGGCGGCAGTGGGACTGGGTGAACTGGGAGCCGCTGATGACCAAGTGGGCTGGGGGCTGATGTCGTGGCAGCTCTCCCGTGAGGGGCTAGTGGGCCACACGGCGCTGCTGGCCGCCCAGGGGCATCGCCTCCATCCTCAGCGGGCCAGGTCAGCCGATTGGGAAGGTATTGTGCCCTACCTGCCAGATTCCCTGGCGGTAGCCGCCGTGGGAACTGACTTAGCAACCCTGGGGCAGCGGCTCGATCCCCTGCTGGCCCTGATCTCCCCTGGGGGGGACGGCAGCTTTCCATTAGCCAAGTTGATTGATGGTGCGCTGGGCCAGGGCGCGATGGATCTCCTCCAGACAGGAGTAGATCGCGCCTATGGGGTGGGAGTAGGGACGGCTGAAACCGGCTCGCCCGATTGGTTAGTGGTCGCTCCCCAGAGCGCAACCCTGGCCGCAGCGCTTGATGGGATGACTGCTGTAGCCCAGGAAAGGGGCCTGGGGGTTGGGTCGCTAGATCTGCGGGGCACTCCGGCGATCGCCTGGACTCGCTTGGCCCTACCCAAAACACGGGGGGCACAGCCCTTGCAGGTGGTGGCCGAGGTGGCGGGTCTACATGCCCAGGTCGATCAGTACGAGGCACTGGCCGCCTCCCCCGCCACGCTAGATGCCGTCATTCACCCCGCTGCTGTACCCCGGCAGCGCCCGGCCTGGTGGTCGCAAGTGGCCCAGGTGTCTGGCCCCAGCACCGGCTATGTGCATATCGACTGGCCGCAGGTTCAGGCTCGCTTAGCCGCCCAGCTGCCCCGGTGGCGGCTGTGGAGCACGGCGGCCCAGCCCGCCCTCAAGCATCTACAACAGATTACGCTGGTCAGTGGCGATCGCAGTGATGCGATGCAGACCGGCAGCATTCTGGTGCAGCTCAGCAACCAACCGTGACGATGCAGTGATGGCAGACTCGACAACTTCAGCGAATTTTGCGACAGATTTTGCGATCGCGCCCCTGCTCACCGCCCACCTGGCGGGCAGCGCCCTCGACGACGCCCAGCGTCAGCAACTGCTGGCCTGGGAACTGGCCGACCCCAGACAGGCCGCGGCCTGGGGCATTACCGCTGAGAATGGCATGGCCCAGATCGAGGAGCGCCTGGGCTGGCTGCGAACTCTAGTAGCCCACCACGACACATTGCCCTTGCCCGCCGCGCCAATGGAGCACTACCTCGGGCTCTACTGGCGGCTGTGGCTACCCCTGGCCCTAACCCTCAAACAGGCCCGCGACACTCAGCCTGGCCCGCTAATTCAGGGGGTGCTCGGCGGGCAGGGCACGGGAAAAACTACCCTGACTCTGATTTTGCAGCACATTCTCCAGGTGATGGGCTACCGGGCAGTGGGTCTTTCGATCGACGATATTTACAAAACCTACCGCGATCGCCAGGTGCTGATTCAGGTTGACCCCCGGCTGCGGTGGCGTGGGCCACCGGGCACCCACGACATCGACCTAGGCCTGGCTACCCTGAACCAGATTCGAGCGGCGGGGGCGGGGGCGGCTGTGGCCCTGCCTCGGTTCGACAAATCGCTGCACGGCGGCGAGGGCGATCGCACCGACCCCGAGTGGGTGCAGGATGTAGATATTCTGCTGTTTGAGGGCTGGTTTTTAGGGGCGCGCCCCATCGATCCGGCTCAGTTTGACCAGGCCCCGGAGCCCATTGTCACTGCTGCCGACCGCCAGTTTGCCCGCGACATGAACGCTGAACTCGCCACCTACCTGCCCCTGTGGGACTGTCTCGATCGCCTGATGGTGCTGTGCCCAGCCGACTACCGCCTGAGCAAACAGTGGCGCAAAGACGCCGAACACCAAATGAAGGCCCAGGGCAAAACCGGCATGAGCGATGCCACCATCGATGCGTTTGTGGAGTATTTCTGGTGCGCCCTGCACCCGGAGCTGTTTATTGAAGCTCTCAAGCGCGATGGCGAACACGTTAACCTAGTGGTAGAAATCGACCGCGATCGCACCCCCAGGGCTATATACTCCCCAGCATTGGCTATGATTTAGCTAATGGGCTGAGTGCTGTCTACCAAACAGTTGTTAATTTTAGATAGTGATTTTTATTATGAGTTCTAACGTTCAAGTTATTGAGCCTGCCGGTATTTTAGACAGCACCAAAGCCGAAGAGTTTCGTGCCTCTGTGGAGGCACTGCTCGATGAAGGGGTCGAGGCCATTTTAGTTGACTTAAAAGACATTACCTTTATCGACAGCTCGGGTCTAGGCACACTGGTTGTACTGCTTAAAAAGGCGCGATCGCTCAACCACAGCTTTTGCATTTGCTCTATGAACGATCAGGTTCGTATGCTGTTTGAATTGACCAGTATGGATCGAGTGTTTGAAATTTATGAAAACCGTCAGGCCTTTGAAGATGCCAAGCTCAAAGTGTCCTAGATTTAGATACTAATAAGGGGTGCAAAGTGTCAGGTTTCAGGTATAAGAGTTAGCCCCAAACCTATACCTAAAACCTGACACCCTTGGGAAAGCCCCTTTATTATTTATGCGGCTGAAGACTAGTCTAAGTTGACCATCATTAAAGACATATCGTCGCTGGCGACCTCCCCTGCCTGACACTTAATTACGGTATCGAGGATGTGGTCGATGCTGCGCTCGCGCTTGGCCACGGCCAGCAAATCCACAAAATTATCTAATCCGAGGTACTGCTGATTGTCTTGCAGCACCTCGTAGAGGCCATCGCTGAATAAATAAAGGCTGCTGTTGGGGGGCAGCTGGCAGCGCTGCCACTGGTACTTGGCCTCGGGCAACATGCCCACGGGCATGCCGGGGGTGCGCAGGCGGGTGGTAGTCACATTTTGGTCGCCATCGATTGACACCAGCACTGCGGGGGGGTGGCCCGCGCTGGCGTAGAGCAGCTGGCGGTTGGCGCAGTTGAGCACACCGTACCAGATGGTGAAATATTTTTGGTTCTGATCGCTCATCTGAAAGGTTTCGTTCAGCGCCCGCAGCACTTTTTCGGGGCGGTAGAAGCTGACATCGGGCAGCGACTGAGCGCGCAGCACATTTAGCACCGAGGTGGAGAGCAGCGCTGACCCCAGCCCGTGGCCTGAGACATCGAGCAAATACATCACCAGATAGTCGGGGTCGAGCCAGTAGTAGTCATAGCAGTCGCCGCCGAGCTGCTGAGAGGGCAAAAACCGCGACTGGATGGGCACTCTACCCTCTTGATCGTCGGGCAGGAGCGATCGCACATAGCCCTCCGCTTCCGCCATTTCAGCTTCCATCCGCTGCTTTTGCTGGCGCAGATCTTGGGTGAGCTGGTAGATGCGCAGCCCCGCCCGCACCCGGGCATTGAGCTCATTGATGTCCACCGGCTTCGAGAGCAGGTCGTCGGCCCCCATCTCTAGCCCTTTGACTCGGTCGGCGGTGCTGTAGCGGGCCGTCAGCAGCAGCAGAGACGTAATCGAGAGCACCGGGTGATGCTTGAGGGCTTGGCAAATAGCCAGCCCATCAATGGTGCCCGGAATATTCCAGTCGCAGATAATCACCCCCGGCAGCAGCTTTTCGGCCAGGGTGAGGCCTTCTGCCCCGCTGCGGGCGGTGGTGATGCTGTAACCCTGCTGCTTGAGAGCGCTAACCAAAAACTGCTCTGTGGCGGCATCGTGCTCAATGATGAGGATGTCGATCATGCTGCGCTTTAGACCAAGGGAGTAACCGTAGACCTGGAGAATGAGTTGTGTCGATAGCGGTAGTAGAGCAACCCAGGCGTTTCTAGCTTTCCCCGATGGCCTAGCACCACAGCTAGATGGGGATACTGAGGTTTAGCGTAACCCTAAACTGCCTCAGCCAGGGACTTCATAAAGAACCTACGCGATCTCTTTAGAGTCCGAAGGTTACAGCGCTGAGTCGCCAACCGCTGGAGCCATTCCTGCCCGCTTAAATGTGTAGTTTTGGCTGCGATGGGAACCTCTGGGTTAGGCAACTTTTTATGAACGGTACGGTGAGCTACTGTGATCTGTGCGGGAGTCTGTTTAGCATAGTCATGCCGTTCCGTTAGGCCAACCGGTTATGGATACTGTGGTTATGGACTCCCTAACCTGCTCGTTGCCTACTAGCTGCGTCGTGCCGGTGTACAAGTCGCCGAAGGATTACCAGGCTTTTCGCATAAGTCCTGGCGATAGCAACCGCCTGGCCCTAGTGTTTGACCCCACTGTTGCCAATATGTCGCTAACCTACTGCGTCGAAATTTTTGACGTTGGCGGCAAAACACCCCCCAACCGCCACCAGGTTGCCGTTGAAATGTTCTTTGTGCTCAAGGGCGAAGGCTGTGCTACCTGCGACGGCAAAACCGTTGCTATTCAGGCAGGAGACAGCATCTTGGTGCCTCCCAGCGGCGTGCACGTGGTTGAAAATACTGGCTCTACTCGGCTCTATACCCTATGCATTATGGTGCCCAATGAAGATTTTGCTGAGCTGATTCGCAGCGGCACCCCCGTCGAGCTAGACGATGAAGATCTGGCTGTCTTGGGCCGTCACGATTCCCCCTATCCCTAGGGGCACTCCTTTCGGTACCGTAGGGTGGGTACCGCCCACCATTCCCCGTTAGGGCCAGCATCCTACCGTTGTGTAAACCCTTGCTCACCCCCGGCCTCTACGCTGTTGCGCCCCCGCAACCCCTAACCCTGGTGCTGCCCTCCCCGGACGGAGAGGTCGAGGGGAAGGCAATTCATCTCGATGCCGATGGGTACTACCCCATTGGCGAGGGGCTATTTCCGGTGTTGTTGATGCGGCAGCCCTACGGTCGGGCGATCGCCTCCACTGTGGTCTATGCTCACCCCACCTGGTACGCCAGCCACGGCTACATTGTGGTGATTCAAGATGTTCGGGGGCGGGGTACCTCCGGTGGCGAGTTTGACCTGTTTTGCCACGAGGCCGACGACGGCTATGCCACAGTGCAGTGGGCGGCAAACCTTCCCCAAAGCAGTGGGAAGGTCGGTATGTATGGGTTTTCCTATCAAGGGATGACCCAGCTATATGCGGCGGCGAAGCAGCCGTCTGCGCTAAGGGCGATCGCTCCAGCCATGGTGGGCTACGACCTCTATGCTGACTGGGCCTACGAAAATGGAGCTTTGCCCCTGCAAATTGGTCTGGGCTGGGCGCTTCAGCTCGCTGCCGAAACCGCTCGTCTGAAGCAGGATGCAGTGGCATATCAGGCGCTGAGACAGGCTGCCCATGCCCTACCCCTGGGCGATGCTGTTCCTGCTCGGCCCCAGGTGCTGAAGACCTATGCGCCCGATTCTTTCTTTCACCAGTGGCTCGATCGCCCTCAGCCCGACGACTACTGGCAAGCGCTCAAGCCAGATTTAGCCGAGGTGGATTTGCCGATGCTGCACATCGGTGGCTGGTACGACCCTTATCTGAGGGGCGATCTGCGCCTCTATCAGCAAATGGTGTCCAGAGGCAGCGCCCCCCAAGCCCTGTGGATTGGCCCCTGGGGACACCTGCCCTGGAGCCGCCGGGTGGGAGCGGTGGATTTTGGCCCAGAGGCCGACAGCCCCATCGATCGCCTGCAAATTCGCTGGTTCGATCGGTTTTTGAAAGATTCTCCCTCGGAAATGGTCGATCAAGCTCCTGTTCAGCTGTTTGTGATGGGGGTAAACCAGTGGCAGGGGCGCGATCGCTGGCCGGACAACCCTAACCAACCCTTCTACCTCAGCAGCAGCGGCTTGGCGGGGATGCGCGAGGATGACGGTCTGCTTAGTCCTCACCTGTTTCAGCTCCAGGGCCAACCTGCATCCCCGACTGAGGACGTGATTGTGCACGATCCCTGGCGACCGGTGCCCTCCCTGGGTGGCCACTGCGGCTTGCCCTCTGGCCCCTTCGCCCGAGGGGCGATCGACAGCCGCTCCGACGTACTGACCTATACGACTGCTCCTTTGACTGAAGGGCTGACGCTGGTGGGAACGGCGATCGCTACCCTCTACTGCCGGGCCGATGCGCTCAGCTTTGACCTCAGCGTGGTGCTTTCAGAATTGTATGGCGATGGTCGGGTAATTAACCTTACCCAGGGGCAGTGCCGGGTTAATAATCCCGATATGGCCAATCCTGGCCCTCAAAAGGTGACGCTGCCCCTACAGCCCACCGCCTGTACCCTGGCCCCTGGTCACCGCCTGCGGCTAAGCGTAGCGTCGTCATGTTTTCCGGCCTATGCGGTGAATAGTGGTACCGGGGCGAGGCCGGGGGACTGCGCCCAAATAGACCATCAGATTGTTACCGTAACCCTGGCCCACGGGCCGGTTTACCCGTCCTGCGTGAAGTTACCTCTAGAGGCAGAGTGAAGGGCGATCGCGATCGTAAAGAATAAAAAAAATCGGCTCCCTAGGGAAGCCGATGTGGGTGATACTAAATATCTACGTTGTTCTCTCAATCTGGAAGAAACCATCCAAAAACCCAGCGCTTTTTGCAGCGTCGGAGGTTAGATAATTTTTCCGCTGGAGGGCTCTCATCTCCTCCGTCTCCCATTGTAACAACAAGTACAGATTTTCATTAACACAATCTCCACTGATTGTGTGTTGATTTGATAACTTAAACTAATGAGCAAATGTACTCAGCATTTCCTCGGAGAACCTGTTTAGAGGCTTAGCGTCTAATCCTGAATCCCTATCCCTCACTTCAGCAAGCGGTGGTTTGGCAAAGACGTTTGTGTAGTTTAGCTAGAGACTTTACTCTGCTCGCTTCCCAAAATCGCGGTCATTCAACCGCATTGGGTCGCGGCGGTTCTACCGTTCAGTTTTATGCTCGATAGAGCGGAGTTACGATTTTGGCAACGTAACCTGCCTACGCCCCACTAACTAATGACCATATTGCTAAGGCACTCGCGGAGACTCTGAGGCGTCAGACCGCCTTGCCATGGCAATAGCAAATGCTCCCCCCGCAGTACTTGAGAGCGCGATCGCCCCTGGTACGGTTCACCCCACAGCCCAGTACGGGAGGGAAGTTCGCCATTGCAGTAGGGTTCCTACCCCTTTAGATATAGGTGATCCTGTCGCACCATAGTAACTGTAGAGAGCGAAAGCTCAAACGCTTGACCCGATTGACTTTAACGGTTTGAAAAGGCAAGTACCAGGAGGTTAAATACCCATGATTATTCGTCGCTACCTAGACCCCATTACTGAAATCAACGCCATCCGCCGTCAGATTAACGATGCCTTTGGCGATCTCACCAGTGAAGCGCTGACCAAGACCGATTGGGCTCCTGCCATTCGCTTAGTTGACCACGGCCATGAGTTCGTGTTGACGGCTCACCTAGTGGGCGTCACCGCTGCTGACCTCGATGTGCAGGTAACCGCTGACAGCGTGTCTGTTGCTGGTGTTCGCAAGGCTCCCGAAGCCTCTGCTGAAGAAGGCACCCAGGTGCTCTACGACGACACCCGCTACGGCAGCTTCCAGCGCATGGTTAACCTGCCCGACGCTGTGCAAAATGACAAGGTTGTGGCCGACTTTACCCACGGCGTGCTGACGTTGACCTTGCCCAAGGTGGTTGAGGCTCGCAATAAGGTGGTCAAAATCAGTCTGGGTGGTACTGAAGCCCCTGCCATTGAAGCGGGCGAAGCCTAGTGCAGAGCAGAAGAAGTCTCTGCGCTAACGGTTAACGATTGAGAGTAAGTCATGATGATTGGGGAGGCCATGCCTCCCTTTTTTTTTGCTGCGCTGATTGCAGCCCTACGCCACTGAATTCATAACGGCCCTAAATGCAATCCACTTTGGAGCTAGCCCAGGTAAAGGTGCTGGGCCACTACGGCTGCGGCTTTTCGAGATCGGCGTCGCCTACGGTAAACGTGACTGAGAGGGGGCTATCAACCCGGCGAGAGGCCTCGCGTAGCTCCAGCCCCACAACCATGCCGTCGTCGTCGTAATCGAGAATGAGGTTGGGCGAAATGCGGGCGGTTTCACCGACTTCGCGCTGGTTAAAGGCAATTTGCAGGATGTCGCGATCGGGGTCGTAGGTGATCTGCATAGGCTGGGGCGCAGGGCGACAAAGGCGCAGTGGGTAGTGTTAGCCGCCATCATAGAGTGTTTCTGAGCGGATGGTTTACCCTTTGACCACCGGCAGCGCTTTGGAACTGCGGTCATTTGCCCATCTTGGCCAAAACAGCACCCGCAGCAGCAGCCCGATCGATCGCAGCTCGCCAGGGCTGTTCCACCGCTTCCACTGGCCGGGGCGGCAAAACAGAGTGGTGACCAGGGTGCGGTAGGTGGCGGGGGCCATGGGGCCAAACTGCACTCGCAGATGGGGCAACTCGTCTTGGTAGTCTATGGCGGTGACGATGCCCTCTAGGGCGATCGCCTCCTCGGCGATTTCTAGATCGACTGCCATTCCTACGCTGAGGGGATGCTCCAAAGACGCCGGTTGGGTGAGGGCCACCTCGACTCCGGCTTCTGACATTAGCGTGGTCATGCCCCACCAGGTTTTGGGTGCAGGGCGATCGGCGGGCCTGGGGTTAGGACGACTCCCCGCCCCCGGCTGTTTCAGGCGGGGCGACAGCTTCACTACACGGCGCAGATCGAGCCACACGTGGGGGTCGGGGCGAGGGACATCGAGCAAAATTAGTAGAGCGATCGCGATCATCGCCAGGTTGTAGGCACTCCATATCCAGCCTAGGGCCAGCCCCTTGGCCTGGAGATCGTAGCTCTCGCTGCCCCATCCGATCATCAGCCAGAGGCCTAGGTTGCGCCACAGGCTGACGGCGGTCAGCCCAAACAAAACGATCAGGGGTAAGCTCAGCCGCCAATTAAACTGAAACCTTTGGTTTGACGTGCCCTTGGGGGTGACGTCAAAACCCTTTGAAAAGGGTCTGACCAGGGCTTGCACTACCGCGGCCGCCAAGGGAAACACCAGCACCACCGAGTAAATATCAGAAATCAGCGCCGAGCGGGAATAGTGGTTGAGCCAGGCGAATACGGTGAGCTGCACTAGGTAGTAGGGCAAAAAGAAATACAGCACTTCGCGGGTGTTGGCTTGAATCGGCACCACATTGAGAAATGAGTAGGCCAATGGCATTAGCAACAGCACTAGTCGAGGAATGCTGCCCAACTGATTCATTAGCCCTTCTAAATGCCCTAGGCGCTGAAGGGGGGTCAGCCCTGGAATAGTCAGGGGATTGGAGTCGATAAAAAACGCCTGGAGGGTGCCTCTGGCCCACCGCAGCCGCTGGGTGACATGGGCTGAAATATTCTCCGCTGCCAGGCCCGCACTGAGCTGTTCGTCCAAATAGATGACCTCGTTGCCTTGGGCTGATAGGCGTACGGCGGTAAAGTAGTCTTCGCTGAGCGATTCGGTGACAAAGCCACCGCTGTCTTCTAAGGCGCTGCGGCGCACCACAAACGAGGTACCGGCACAGACCACGCTGCCCGACCCATCTCGCATGGGCTGAATTTGGCGGTAAAAGACCTCTTCGTCTGGGGTCAGCACCCCTTCTAGCCCCAGGTTGCGGGCGATGGGGTCGGAGTTATAAAAACTTTGGGGCGTCTGCACCAGCCCTACCGTGAGGTGTTGAAAAAAGCCAACGGTGCGGCAGAGAAAGTTGCGAGTTGGGACGAAATCGGCATCAAAGGAGGCGATCAGTTCTCCCTGGGTGAGTGCGAGGGCGTGGTTAAGGTTGCCAGCTTTGGCGTGGTGGTTGTTGGGGCGAGTCAGATACTGGCAGCCTAATTCAGCGGCCAGGGCTTTGATTTCAGAACGGCGGGTGTCGTCGAGCAGATATATGGTTTTGTGGGGATAATCCATCGCTTGGCAGCCGATCACGGTGCGGCGCAGGATAAAAGCTGGTTCATCATAGGTTGGAATAAACACGTCTACCCAGGGCTGATAGTGCCCCTGGCTGACATCGTGCTCTAGCCTATCGGCCAGGGTGCGGCGATCGCGCACCCGCAGCAGCAGCAGTAGTTGAATAACGCTGATGGCGAGGCCAAATAGCTCTACTGCCAGCAGCAGCAGGCTAAAGGTGCCCTCTAGGGGCGAGGCCAAGTTTAGGGTTGAGAGGCAGCGCCAGGCGAGATAGCGAGCCACCAAAACCAGCAAAATGCTAATCACTATACACCGCGACCAGGGCTGGGGCCGGGGCGAAATGCGGGTAATGGCAAAAGCTAGCAGCAGCAGCAGCACCGTGGGGGCCACCAGATATTGGGCCGCCACCATCGGTACTTCAAGCCACATCGGGGGCTGGTTCTGCAACACCTGGAGCTGGGCAAAAATTTTGGTAATTCTTGCCTCACCTGCAAACCAGGCCATCACCATGGCTGCTGAGAGTCCGACAATGGTGGCCAGAATCAAGGTTGCCCAGCGAACCGACGGGCGCGATGTAGCCTTGTCGATCGGTTGGGAAACAGATCTCGATAGAGACGGCATGGCTGAAAGACGGTAAAGAGCAGAAGCGGCGGGTGCAGCCTCAGGCCAGCTAACCGAGCACTATCTGGTAAATTTTGGCCGATGGATCTGAGAGTGGCCTGAGTAGAGCAAGCACTCAGTAACAGCCACCCAGAACCCGGGTCTAATCTACCGCTGTCGAAGACAAAGCCCATAGCAGCCGGGCCACAACCCTGCCTACTGTACGCGTCAGCACGCTATTGGGATGATGCCTAGCTAACAGAGTTAGCGATCGCTCTCTTTTTTTCCGGTGCGTTGGCCCCTAGGGCTGGTCTTCGACCATCGCCTGACGCAGCTCTTCGTGGCCAAAGCTGTAGCCGCCGCCGACGCGCCGCAGCAGCCCAGCCGTCACCATGGTCTCAAGCCAGGGGCGCGCTGCCTGGGGCAGACCTTGCTTTCCGCCCAACAGCAGCCGCACCAGACCGTGCTGCAAGCTAAAAGACAACCACAGGGCGAGAATCACCAGGCACCCTACGATCAGCCTCAGGCGGCTGAGGGGCAACAGCATCAGCGGCGGCTGGCCGCTCACCATGGCCGGTAGCACCAGCAGTAGCCCCAAAATCGCGCCCAGTACCGCCACCAGCACCACCGTATTCCGCAGGGCCAGGGTCACATCTTGATTGGGAGTTTGTCGAATTTGAGCCGCCCCAGGCACTCCGCCCTGGAGCAGCCCGACTAGACCTAGGCTCCAACCCAGTACGGCACCTACGGCTCCAGCCCCACCAAACCCGATGACCCCACGGCCAAAGGGGCTCAGCGCCAGGGCGGCCCCACTGCCCAACCCGAGACCCAGCACCAGGGCTAGTCCGCCGCAGGTAAGCGCTAGGGAAATTAGGCGGCCCAGGGGGGCGATCGCCACTCCCAGCCGCACATAGGGAAAACTCTCCAGATCAATCTGAGAGGCCATTAGCCCCAGGGCCACCCCCAGCAGTAGGTTGCCCCCTACCAGTCCCATAATCAGGGCGATCGCTATTCCCACCAGCAGCCGGTAGAGCAACTGGCGTGGCTCGGGCAGCCAGCTCCGATCTAGGTCATCTAAATAAAAGGTGCGAGGACGCTGGCTGAGCTGCTCGGCCAGCCATCCCAAGGCGGCTTGGTGCTGAGCTGAATTGCCCTTTACCTTAGCCAACCCCTCATCCAGATACCGCCGTACCAGGTCGGCCCGACTGCGCAGGGGGGGCACCGCCAAGGTGGGCATCGCCACCAGTAGGTTTAACACCAGGGGCAGCCTGGCCAACTGCTGAAGCAGCTTGCTGCCCTTGATCACCGGCCACAGCTCGGGCCGGTTCTGGGCCAGCACGTAGTCTTTGACCTGCTGAGCCGCCAGGGGAATGATATTGATGCCGCCGTTAAACTGGTCAAAGGTTAACCCCGACGATTCGAGCACCTGGCGACGGCAGCAGAGCAGGGCGGTTTGGTTGGGGTTGCTGCGCAGCAGGGTTTCGATCGCAGCGGCGCACCTGCGCTTTTGGGCGGTGGGCAGGTGGTCAAACCCATCGATCAAAAGCGTGAGCTGGGCATTGTCAATCCAATAGCGAGCGTCGGATTTTGCTACCCGGTAATCGCGCCACAGAGCGGCCATCAGCCACTCGCGCATAGTTTCCCCAGTCCAGGCTGAGACATCCACCAGCACCGGCACCGGCCCGCTGCGCTTCGCCAGTAGTTCGCCCACCGCTAGCAGGGTGTGGGTTTTGCCGACGCCCGCCTCACCCAAAATCAGCAGGCGACCGTCGATGCCGTCGCGCTGAAACCGATCGGCGATCGCCTCCACCGAAGTCAGCACTTCATTGTCCTGGCTGCCAAACTTCAGCCCCCACACCCGGTAGTTCATCGGAATATCGCGGCGCGGCGATACCAGCGGCAGCCCTGCCCGCTGGGCCGCAAGTTGCCCATTGACCGCCTGGGCCAGGGTCTTGAGGCTGGCCACGGTGGGAGGCTGTCCAGGCAGCAGCGATCGCAGAAAAGTCGTCACCATGGGGATAACCCGAATAGCAGGCTAGTAGCGGGGCACGGTGCGATCGACCATCATGGCATAGGCGTCAATGCCGCCAGTCACATTCTTGAGCTGGGTGAAGCCCTGTTGGGCCAGCCAGCCGCACATCTGGGCCGATCGCACGCCGTGGTGGCAGAGCACAATGGTTTCGCGATCGCGCTCAAAGCGGCTGTGAATGGTTTCCGACCATTCAGCAAACTCGCTCAGGGGCAGGTTGGCAAAGCCGGGCAGGCTGGCCAGCTCTAGCTCAGCAGGTTCGCGGACGTCGATTAGCTGCACCGCAGCGTCAGCCTCGGCCAGGCGCTGAGCCAGAGCCTCAACGCTGAGGGGCGCGTAGGGAGCAGCATCAGAAGGAACGGTCATAGGCCAAATTTAGGGGGCAATGGTCAAAACGGCGGCTGAGGCCATCCGTTTAACTCTGCCAGGCTTGTGCAGATTTACGCAACCTTAACCCATCACTCCGGAAAGGTGGTGTACCGTAAGCACGAACTTTCACCCGTGGCCCTATGACCCATCCTCCGATGAAAACCATTGGCCTGATTGGCGGCATGAGCTGGGAGTCATCTCTAGAGTACTACCGCATTCTCAACCGGGCTACGCGGGCGCGGTGCGGCGGTCTACACTCCGCCAAGATCATTATGTTCTCAGTCGATTTTGCCGATCTGGCCACCCTTCAGCATCAGGGTGACTGGGCCGAGATTTCAGACATTCTGGTCGAAGCCGCCCAAAAGCTGCAAATGGCCGGAGCTAGCATGGTGCTGATCTGCGCCAACACCATGCACCGGGTGGCTGACGCGATCGAGGCCCGCATTTCGATTCCCTTGCTGCACATCGCTGATGTCACCGCCACTGCTGTCAAGGCCCAGGGCATGCAGCGGGTGGGCCTGCTCGGCACTAGATTCACCATGGAGGAGGGGTTTTACCGCGATCGCCTTATTCAGCACGGCCTAGAGGTGCTAGTGCCCGATGCTAACGGGCGCGAGGCCGTTCACCAGATTATTTACGACGAGCTTTGCCAAGGACAGTTCACTCCTGCCTCCCGCCAGACCGTACTCGCGCTCTGTGAGCAACTGGCCAACAACGGGGCTGAGGGAGTGATACTGGGCTGTACAGAGCTAGAGTTACTGGTGGGCGATGCCACGGCGGCGGTGCCCCTCTTTCCCACCACCCGCATCCACGCCGAAGCCGCTGTTGAGCTAACGTCAGGCGGGTCGATACGGTAGCCGTCGGGCCTCCTGAGCGAAGTTATGACAACGCTCGACATAGGAAACGTTAGGGATCCTGTTTGTGAGCCACAACCCTTGCCCATATTACGATCCGTTAAGGTTTGTGGGGGGTGACGATGAGAGCTGAAATCTCTCGCTATAGACTGGTCAAAGATTAGGAAACCCTTACTGCATAGACCGTTTTGACCTACCTTTGAGGGCCTCCTCAAGCTGTCAAACCCAGTCGTGACCCACATTGGAGTTTTGTTTCAATGTCCCATTCTGTCAAAATTTACGATACCTGTATTGGCTGCACCCAGTGTGTGCGCGCCTGCCCCACTGACGTTCTAGAAATGGTGCCCTGGGATGGCTGCAAGGCCGGGCAAATTGCCTCCTCTCCCCGCACCGAAGACTGCGTGGGCTGCAAGCGCTGTGAAACCGCTTGCCCCACCGACTTTCTGAGCATTCGAGTCTATCTGGGTGCTGAAACCACCCGCAGCATGGGTCTGGCCTACTAGGCACCCTGCTATCTAGCCATAGTTATCGTCATTAAGCTCCAGCCCCTGGGATTAACTCCCCCAGGGGTTTTCTATAGGTGCCAAGGGCACATTCTTCTGGAGTGGTGGAGCAGTTCTATAGCCCAGAGGGCGACTGCTGATCGGCGTTCACCACAGCGGGGGGGCGATCGATAGGGTGTTCCCGCTATTTTTGACCGTAGTTGACTTTCTTGGAAAGACCTCTGGGCCAGGAAACTGAGTTAGCCAAAGGCCCAGCGCGCAAAACAATGGTGGATAGGCCCCACCGACCCATCCACCCGCCTACTTACCTACCCATCTACCCCACCTGCTGGGAGGCCTTCACCTGCGGCTGGGGCTGGGGCTGGAACTGGAAGAGGGTGTAGACTACGTTGCGGCGAATGCCCGTCATCATGTCGAGGAAGACTTCGTAGCCCTCGCTCTTGTACTCGATCAGCGGGTCTTTTTGGCCGTAGCCGCGCAGGCCCACGGTTTCCCGCAGGGCATCCATCTGCTGGAGGTGGTCGCGCCAGAGGCTGTCGATCTGCTGAAGGATGAAGAAGCGCTCGGCCTCGCGCATCAGCCCCGGCTTGGCCTGGTCAACCTGGGCCTCTTTGATGTCGTAGGCAATGCGAGCCTGCTCGTGGAGGAAGGTGCGGATTTCGCCCACGGAGAGGTCTTCGAGCTGTTCGGGAGTGAGGTCGGAGAGCAGGTAGACAAACTCCTTCACTTTGCCCACCATTTCCGGCAGCTTCCACTCTTCGGGGGGCAGCTCGGGGTTGATATAGGCGTTGACGATGTCATCCATGGTCTGCTCGGCGTAGCCGATCACCATTTCCTTGAGTTCGTCGCCTTCGAGCACCCGGCGGCGTTCGGCGTAGATGGCGCGCCGCTGGTTGTTCATCACCTCGTCGTACTCAAACACCTGCTTGCGGATGTCGTAGTAGTAGGTTTCGACTTTCTTTTGAGCCCCTTCCAGCGATCGCGTCAGCATGCCCGACTCAATCGGCATGTCCTCTTCGACCCGGAAGGCATTCATCAGACCGGCAACGCGATCGCCGCCAAAGATGCGCAGCAGGTTGTCTTGCAAACTCAAGAAAAACTTGGTGGAGCCGGGGTCGCCCTGACGACCGGCTCGGCCCCGTAGCTGGTTGTCGATGCGGCGCGACTCGTGGCGCTCGGTGCCAATCACGTGCAGGCCGCCCCGCTGAATCACCAGGTCGTGCTCAGCGCTGGTCAGGGTTTCGTACTCATGGCGAATGCGGTTGTACACATCGCGCAGCTTTTGAATCACCGGGTCATCAGTGGGGGCTTTTTCGGCGGCGACGGCTAGCTTGTCTTCGGCTTGCAGCTCGGTGAGGCTGCGATCGCCGTAGGTGGTCACGGCAAAGTCAACGGTGGCCTTAAGTTCGTCAATCGTGGCGGTTGATAGCTCGATGGGGAAGATGTCGGGCGAGGCCTTCCAGGTTTTGACCTTTTTGCCGGGGGCAAAGCCTTGGGCGGGGGCGCGGCCCTTGGTGCCCGGTACCGCCGTCACCGAAAACTCATCTTCGTCCTCGGGCTTGACGATGCGGGGCATCAGGTATTCGCGCACCTTGAGGCGGGCCATGTAGTCGGCGTTACCGCCAAGGATGATGTCGGTGCCGCGCCCGGCCATGTTTGTGGCAATGGTGACTGCGCCGCTGCGCCCGGCTTGGGCGACGATCTCAGACTCCCGCTCCACGTTCTCGGGTTTGGCGTTGAGCAGGTTGTGGGGCACGCCGCGCTCGTTGAGCAGCGCTGACAGCACCTCCGATTTTTCGACGCTGGTGGTGCCGACGAGTACGGGGCGACCGGCCTCGTGCATTTCGGCGCACTCTTCCGCCACCGCCTTCCACTTGGCCTCTTCGTTTTTGTAGACCACATCGGAGAGGTCGCGGCGGGCGGCGGTGCGGTTGGTGGGAATGATGGTGACTTCGAGCTTGTAGATGCGCTCGAATTCAGCTTCTTCAGTCTTGGCGGTGCCGGTCATGCCCGACAGCTTGGGGTAGAGCAAGAAGAAGTTTTGATAGGTAATGCTGGCTAGGGTCTGGGTTTCAGGCTGAATTTCGACGTGCTCTTTGGCCTCGATCGCCTGGTGCAGACCGTCGCTCCAGCGACGACCGGGCATCACCCGCCCGGTAAATTCGTCCACAATGATGACTTCGTCGTTGCGGACGATGTATTTGACGTCTTTAGCGAACAACTCCTTGGCCTTGATGGCGTTGAAGATGTAGTGAGCCCAGGGGTCTTTGGGGTCGAAGAGATCTTGCACACCCAGCAGCTCTTCAGCTTTGATGAAGCCTTCGTCGGTGAGCAGCACGTTGTGGGCTTTTTCATCGACTTCGTAGTGCTCTTCGGCTAGAAGCTCGCGGCTGATTTCGGCAGCGCGGTTGTACTTTTCGCCGGGGCGATCGACCTGGCCCGAAATAATTAGCGGCGTGCGAGCCTCATCCACCAGAATAGAGTCAACCTCGTCGATAACGCAGTAGTTGAAGGGGCGCTGCACCACGTCTTCCATGGCGGTAGCCATGTTGTCGCGCAGGTAGTCAAAGCCGAACTCGCTGTTGGTGCCGTAGGTGATGTCGCAGCCGTAGTTGTGCTTGCGCTCGGCGGGCGACATGCCCTGCTGAATCAGCCCGACGCTCAGGCCCAAAAAGCGATGAATCTGCCCCATCCACTCGGCGTCGCGGCGGGCCAGGTAGTCGTTGACGGTGACCACATGGGCACCCTTGCCGGAGAGCGCGTTGAGGTACGAGGGCAGGGTCGCCACCAGGGTTTTGCCTTCGCCGGTTTTCATCTCGGCGATCTGGCCGTCGTGGAGCACCATGCCACCGATGAGCTGCACGTCGAAGTGGCGCATGCCCAGCACCCGCTTCGAGGCTTCGCGCACGACGGCAAAGGCTTCGGGCAGCAGATCGTCTAAGGACTCGCCCTTTTCTATACGCTGCTTAAACTCTGCGGTTTTGGCCGTTAGGGCTTCGCCGGAGAGCTGCTGAATCTCTTCCTCCAGCAGGTTGATCTCGACCACATCGGGACGATACTTCTTGAGCTTGCGCGCGTTGGGGTCACCGAGGAGGTTCTTCAGCATGAATTCAGGCGATCAGCGTAGGGTACTGCATCTTAGTCAATCGTAATAGAGACTGCCTAACAAGGGGCGATCTCCGCACCTAAAACTGGTCGGGAAAACGCCCAAGCAGTTTAAGGAGTAGGCTAAAAGTACTTATCTATCCTATCACCTGGCCCGTTGGGCGAGCTGGTCGGGGGTAGGGTCGGTTGCGATCGCCGCCCTCCCCTGAACCTGGGCTTTGCAATGACCTAGCCTTTTGACCTGCGGCTTGCAAAGGAGTGAAAAGTTTTGAATGTCGAATGTTGAATTTAGGGAGCTTAACTCAACCCTAAAATTTCAAAACTAAGAACTCCATTCCCCCATGCTCCCACAATCTTTCGGCATGGCTCTTTGTTACAATTTGGGTCGCGCCTTTTACTGGCAAACCCTTCAGCCGCCGCCCCCTTGCACCTACCCAGCGGAGCATCCTGCATCTATGAATATGGCCCAGCAACCGCCTTCGGCGTCCTCCCTGTCTCCCTCCCCTCGCCTGCACCGGGCCACCCTAGAGAATATGCTGCAATCCGCTGAACCTGTCACCGCGCCCTGGACGATTGAAGACAGCGAGGAACTCTACCGCATTCACAGCTGGGGTGAGCCCTACTTCTCGATCAATGCCGATGGCCATTTGACTGTGTCGCCGAGGGGCGATCGCGGTGGCTCCCTCGATCTGTTGGAGTTAGTGGAAGCGATCAAGCAGCGCAACCTCAACCTGCCCCTGCTGATTCGCTTTTCGGATATTCTCGAAGACCGGATTGAGCGCATCAATGCCTGTTTTGCCAAGGCGATCGCCCGCTACAAATACTCGGGCGTCTATCGGGGGGTGTTTCCGGTCAAATGCAACCAGCAGCGGCAGCTGCTCGAAGATGTGGTGCGCTACGGTAAGCCCTACCAGTTTGGCCTAGAAGCAGGCTCCAAACCCGAGCTGCTGATCGCCTTGGCCACCCTCGACACGCCGGGGGCATTGCTAATTTGCAACGGCTACAAAGACAAGGACTACATCGAGACCGCTATGCTGGGCCAGCGGCTCGGCCAGCAGCCGATCATCGTTATCGAGCAGATGAATGAGCTAGAGATTGCCATCGAGGCCAGCCAGCGGCTCAACATTCGCCCCGTTCTCGGGCTGCGGGCCAAGCTCAGCACTAAGGGCAGCGGTCGCTGGGGGATCTCTGCGGGCGATCGCGCCAAGTTTGGCCTCACCGTGCCCGAGATTCTCGCGGTGGTCGATCGCCTGCGCCAGGCCAACATGCTCGACTGCCTTCAGCTGTTGCACTTTCACATTGGCTCGCAGATTTCGGCCATTAGCGTAGTCAAGGAAGCCCTGCGGGAGGCCAGCCGCATCTACGTCGAGCTGGCGGAGCTGGGCGCGGGCATGCGCTACTTAGACGTGGGTGGTGGCCTGGCCGTGGACTACGACGGCTCTAAAACCACCTTCTACGCGTCTAAAAACTACAGCACCCAAAACTACGCCAATGACGTAGTGGCCGAAGTGCAGGAGGCCTGCCGCATCAAAGGGATCGCCGTTCCTACCTTGGTCAGCGAGAGCGGGCGGGCACTGGTGTCCCATCAATCTGTGCTCGTTTTTGACGTGCTGGGCAGCAGCGATGCCCCTTCCCACGAGGAGCCGACGGTACCCGGTGACGACGACCACGTGATTTTGCGCGAGCTGTACGAGATTTACCAAAACCTCACCCCCAACACCGTGCAAGAGCTGTACAACGACGCGGTGCAGTTTAAAGAAGAAGCCATCAGCCTGTTTAACTTTGGCTATTTGAGTCTGTCGGCGCGAGCGCGGGCCGAGCGGCTGTTTTGGGCCTGCTGTCGCAAGGCGCTGTCGGTGGTCAGCGATGCCGACTACATCCCCGAAGACATTGAGGAGCTGCACCAGAGCCTGGCCTCGATCTACTACATCAACCTGTCGGTGTTTCAGTCGATGCCCGATACATGGGCGATCGAGCAGCTGTTCCCGATTTTGCCGATTCACCGGCTCGACGAAGAGCCGAGCTGCCGGGGCACCCTGGCCGACCTCACCTGCGACAGCGACGGCAAAATCACCACCTTCATCGACCTGCGCGACGTGAAGCACGTCTTGGAACTGCACCCGCTGAAGCTTGACCAGCCCTATTACCTGGGCATGTTCCTCGGCGGGGCGTATCAAGAGATTATGGGCAACCTGCACAACCTATTTGGCGATACCAACGCCGTCCATATTCACATGACCCCCAAGGGCTATCAAGTGGAACAGGTGGTCAAGGGCGACACCATGACCGAGGTGCTGGGCTACGTGCAGTACGACGCCGAAGACATGATTGAGAATATTCGCAAGCGATCGGAGCGGGCGCTGCAAGATAGCCGCATCACCCTAGAAGAGTCGCAGCTGTTGATTCAGCACTACGAGCGCAGCCTCAGTCAGTACACTTACTTGACCTAGCTGCAACTAAAAAGTCCGGGTGCGTCACGAGGGACAATGGCGCACCCGGATTCCAAATTTCAATCCCGCAGGCTCTTAGTAAAACCTGAAACCGCCTCAATTAACTAACCAAATCGGCCTGACACATAGTCTTGGGTCGCCTGTTCGCTAGGGTCATTGAAAATTTTCTCAGTATCCCCGTATTCCACCAGGTAGCCGACTTTGTTGCCAGACTCGGTAGCTTCGGCATTAAAGAATGCTGTTTTGTCAGAAATCCGCGACGCCTGCTGCATGTTGTGGGTGACGATGACGATGGTGTAGCGGCTCTCTAGCTCCTTCATCAGCTCTTCGATTTGAAGGGTCGAGATCGGGTCAAGGGCGGAGCAGGGTTCATCCATCAAAATCACTTCGGGTTCAATGGCGATCGCCCGAGCTATGCAGAGGCGCTGCTGCTGCCCACCCGACAGAGAAAGGCCGCTTTGCTTGAGCTTATCTTTGACTTCGTCCCACAGGGCGGCCCGACGCAGCGAGTTTTCCACCAGCTCATCCATGTCACCTTTGTAGCCGTTGATGCGAGCGGCAAAGGCAATATTTTCGTAAATGGATTTGGTAAATGGGTTGGGTTTTTGAAACACCATGCCAATGCGGCGACGCACGTAAACCGGGTCAATATCTTTGGCGTATAGGTCGGTGCCGTGGAACATCGCCTTTCCCTCAACCCGCGCTCCGGGAATGAGGTCATTGGTGCGGTTGAAGCAGCGCAGAAGGGTGCTCTTTCCACAGCCCGAGGGCCCAATAAAAGCGGTGATCTCGTTCTTGAAAATGTCAAGGTTGACATCCCGTACCGCTAGGGTTGATCCGTAGTACACACTGACGTTCTTAGCCCGCAAGGCAGCCTCAGTAGCAACTGGGCTGACAGATTGTGAAGTCATGACGTTACTCTACGCTGCAACTAAAAAACTTGCGCTAACCCTACTTTTGAAAGCGATTCCGCAGATAGATAGCGGTGGCATTCATCAGCAACAAAATCACCATTAGAACGATGATGGCCCCCGCTGCCAGGGCATGGAAATCGGCCTGAGGCCTCGATACCCAATTGTAGATTTGAATGGGCAGCACCGTGAACGGACTCTGTAACCCCCTCAACGACAGCTCTGGCAGGAAGGGAATGTAGGTCAGCGCCCCAATGGTAATCAGCGGGGCGGTTTCGCCGATCGCCCGAGACAGGGCCAAAATTACCCCAGTCAAAATACCTGGCAGCGCCAGGGGGAAAATGTGCGATCGAATCACTTGCCAGCGAGTAGCACCTAGGGCAAAGCCCGCCTGCCGTAGGCTTCCCGGAATAGCCCTCAGAGCTTCGCGAGTGGCAATAATCACGATGGGCAGCACCAGCAGGGCCAGGGTGAGTGCCCCCGCTAAAACCGTGCGACCTTGGGTAATCGGAAACAGAATGCGCACAAAAACCTGGAGACCCAGCAACCCGTAGATGATGGAGGGGACTCCAGCCAGGTTAGAAATGTTGATCTCAATTGCCCGAGCCAGCCAGCTATCGGGCACAAACTCTTCGAGAAAAATACCGGCCCCGACTCCAATCGGGAAAGTAACCAGCGCCACCAGCACCATGACCCAAATGGTGCCTACCAAGGCCGATACAACCCCAGCTGTCTCGGCTTTGCGAGAAGGGAAGCTGGTGAGAAAATTCCAGCTCAGAACCGGTACACCGTCAATGAGTACGTCAGCGAGCAGTACCACCAGTACAAACAGCGAAAAAATGACGGCTGAGAGGGCAAGCCACGAAAACCCCTGATCAATACCCTGGCGGCGGCCTAGGGCATGGAGAACCTGTTTCTGTTCAATATCCCAACCGGCATCGAGAGGTTTTGTTTGAGACGATAGGGGCGTCATTCGTAGGTCTCCCGAAACTTGCGCACAAACCAGAAGCTAATGATGTTGAATATCAGGGTGAGCAAAAACAGCGTCATCCCCACCGCAAAGATGGATTTGAAGGCGATCGAGCCCGCTGGGGTGTCGCCCAGGCTGACCTGCACAATGTAGGCGGTCATGGTCATGACCGGCACAAAGGGGTTGAGCCCCAGGCGAGGGTTTTGCCCCGCCGCTAGAGCAACAATCATGGTTTCGCCTACGGCCCGAGAAACGGCCAAAATCACCGAGGCCACAATGCCCGAAAGGGCGGCGGGCAGCACCACACCAAAAATCGTCTCTCGCTTGGTGAGACCTAATGCGTAGGAGCCATCCCGAAGAGCGCTGGGCACAGCATAGATGGCGTCTTCGCTCAGGGAGGCAATCAGCGGCGTAATGGCAATGCCCATGACGATGCCTGCACTCAGTGCATTGAACCCGCCCAGCTGAGGGATAAACGTCTGGAGAAAGGGCGTAACCAGGAGCAACGCGAAGTAGCCGTAGACCACCGTGGGCACCCCTGCCAAAATCTCTAGGGCGGGCTTGAGCCACTTGCGCAGTTTAGGGGAGGCATATTCGCTGAGGTAGATGGCCGAGAGCAGGCCCAGGGGCACCGCTACAAGTAAGGCAATCAGCGAGGTTAAAAATGTGGCGCTCAGCAGCACCATGATGCCGAACTGCGGGTTCGAAAACAGAGGAGTCCACTGTCGATCGGTGAAGAAGTTCCACAGGGGAACGTCTTTGAAGAACTCTACGGTCTCAAACAGCAGTGAGAGGACAATGCCGAAGGTGGTAGCGACGGAGATCAGGGCAAACAGGCCAAATAGCCAGATAAAGGCACGTTCGACCCATTTGTTGAGCCCTCGGTTGGGTTGCCAGAGGTTGTTTGGCTCGGGCGGCAAAGAGTTTGTCGTCATGATACAGAACTCTAAAAAATAAGGGGCCAGTCAACGCTGGCCCCCAGGAACTCGATCGGCTAAACCTCAGAAAAGGCTGAGCCAGAGGGCGTTTAAGCGATCGGCCTAGAGCACTTCGTCCAGCTTAACGCCGATGGGGGAGCCGCCTTCAAACACGGTGCCAGTGGTCTTGTTCTCGAAGCGAGAAATGACCTTGGTATTGATCTCTGAGGGTACGCTGACGTAGCCAACTTCATCTACCAAGCCTGCATTGTCGGGGGAGATGTAGAAGTTGACAAAGGCTGCCACAGCAGGGTCATCTGCCTTATCTAGCTTGACGTAGATAAACTCGGGTCGAGAGAGGGGCACGTAGGTGCCGTCGGCAACGGTTTCAGCGCTGGGCTCTACACAAGTGCCGTTGCCGCTGTCGATAGCCACAGCCTTCAACTTATCTTGGTTTTCGATGAAATAGGCCAGACCAAAGAAGCCAAGGCCGTTGGTGTCGCTACTGACACCCTGCACAATCACGTTGTCGTCTTCGCTGGCGGTGTAGTCGCCCCGGCTCTCGCCATCGGCACCGATCGCTTCCATGAAGAAGTCGTAGGTACCCGAGTCGGTGCCTGCACCATAGAGGCCGAGGGGCGCATCGGGGAAGTCAGCGCGAACCTGGTTCCAGTTAGTGATATTGTCCTGGGCCTCGGGTTCCCATATGGTTAGCAGTTCGTCAGTAGTGAGACATTCCGCAAAATCATTCTCGGGGTTGACCACCACCGTGAGACCATCAAGAGCAATGGGCAGCTCGATATACTCAATGCCGGCCTGAGCACAGAGGTCAATTTCTTCCTGACTGATGGGGCGAGACGCGCCAGTAATGTCGGTTTCGCCCGCGCAAAACTTCTTAAAGCCACCGCCGGTACCCGATACGCCAACGGTGACCGCTACGCCGGGGTTAGCTGTGCCAAATTCCTCAGCCATGGCTTCAGAGATGGGGAAAACGGTGCTGGAACCGTCTACCAAAACAGTTCCCGATAGCTCAGAGCCAGCAGCGGTTTCGGTGGTGCCAGCGTCGGGAGTTGCGGTTTGAGAGCCACCGCCGCAAGCGGCCAGACTGGCCATCATTGCTACCAATGCGGAGGAGTAGCCTACACGCAAAACTTTCTTACTCAAAACCATGATTCTTCTCACTCCAAATCCAACGCGTTAACGAACTTATTCGGCAAATTTTCAGCTACATTGACCCAGATAGTTAGAACCTTTGTCAATTGCTTTTAAGGTCTAATTGTCAAACGCACCAATGGGCTTTGTGATAGACAAGATGTGCGTTTTCAAGGGGGTCTGTTGACACTGTATCACCGATGGGATGCCGCAAAAGGCAACCTTTATCTATAGATGAAATGGGCTTGGTAACCGCGTTTAGATTACTGTAAATAACCTTTAGCTGTTTTAGATATAATCAAATGCACCATTCGCCAACGTGCATTTGATGCCCGGTATAATAATCAGGTATCTGCTTCAAGAGAAGGTCAAGCGAACATTAATAAAAGATTTTTTATAGATTAATCTGAGGTTAAGAAAGTGTCCGGAGATGGCCGCCCGATTGGTGAAAAGCTTGCTGGGCTTGACTAGAAAGGGCCGTTGTGGGTGGCCTCATGCCTATGCTTAAGCCGGTGGTTTAGAGAACCGTCTATGAGTGGTGGAGGCCCCCCTGTGAGCTTGCAACTCCCCAGGAAGTCTTCTAACCAGACTCGCAGGGGCAACTATTCGCTAGGCTGAATGCAGCGCGGATCCCGCAGGGTGGCTGTCTCGGGATGGCGGGGAAACCAGAAGGCGGTGCGCTTGCAAAATTCCACCAGCATGAGCATGACGGGCACCTCGATCAGCACCCCCACGACGGTGGCGAGGGCCGCCCCGGAGTTGAGGCCAAAGAGGGTGACTGCCGTGGCGATCGCCACCTCAAAGTGGTTACTCGCCCCAATCAGCGCCGCCGGGGCCGCATCTTCGTAGGCCAACCCCAGCTTTTGCCCGGCCACGTAGGTGATCAGAAAAATAAAGTTGGTTTGAATGAACAAGGGCACCGCAATTAGCGAGAGTTCATTCACCGTTTTGCGGCCTGGGTTAGCCCGATTCTGACGACGATTGATCGGGCCAGCTCGCCCAGAGCGTCGTACCTAACACAACCGCCCCGCCCACCAGGGTACGGAGGTTGGGCCGTTCGCCCAGCAGCAGTGCCGCCAGGGCAATGCCATAAACCGTCTCTAAGCTGCTGATCACGCTGGCGGTTTGGGTACGCAGCACCGCCAAGCTTTCGATAAATAAGGTGTGGGCCAGAGCCGTACATAGCACCCCCAGCACCAGCAGTAGCCCCACTTCTTCAGGGGTGAGAGACAGACTCGGAACCGGCGTGACCACCAGCAGGCTGAGGCAGGCAAACAGGTTTTGATAAAACGCGATCGCCACTGCCGAGTAGCGCTGCCGGTAGCCTTTATTGAGCAATTGCAGCAGCGCGAACGACAGCCCTGACAGCAGTCCCCAAACTGCTCCCAGGGTCGTCGCCGATCCCAGCCGGTATTCAGGAATTACCAGGGCAACGCCGAGCACGACTAAAGCCGCGATCGCCCCATCTCGCCAGCGCCAGGTCGTCTTAAACAGCAGCGGCTCTAGCACCGTCACAAACACCGGAAAGCTCGAAAATGTTAGCAGCCCCACTGCTACCGTCGCTAGCTGAATGCTGAGAAAAAAGCTTACCCAGTGAAAGGCCAGCAGCGCCCCCAGCAGGACCATCCCCACCCCATCTTTGCCGGTGCCCAGGCGAGCCGACCGCTGCTCCAAGGCGAGTGCCAACCCCAAGGCCAACGCGGCAAACCCAGTCCGTCCTAGCACAATCACCGTGGCGGGCAGCGCCAAAAACTTGCCAAACAACCCCGCCAGCCCAAACAAAAACACTGACGCATGTACCTGAAGCAGGGCAGATGTAGCACGGGCCATGGGCGAACCTCAGCAGAGATGTAACGTAGGAAGCCGTTAGAGTTTTCATATATTTGGTCGATATGGTTAGGCATAGCTTTAGGCAATAAGACAGGGCGCTCTTATGCGAGAAAACTTTACTGCCGAGGAATGGTCAGCGCTGCTTCAGGCTCCAATGCAGGCGGTCATGGGTGTTTGCCTGGCCGATCGGGTTGACCCGATTTTGTTTTTGCAGGAGGTTAAGTCTGGGGTCGCCATTGTCGCCGACGCAATTCAGCAAAGCGATGCCGTGGGCGACCTGGCCCCAACCCTGATCAGCAGCATTGCCGAACTGGATGCCGCCGACCTGCTAGCTGGGGAGCAGCTGCTGCTTAAAAAACAGTTTGAACTGCTGGGCCTGATGCAAACCTTCAAAAGCGCTAAAGATGGGCGCGACTATGCGATCGCCCATCTGCAAACGGTCGCGGCCATTCTAGACACCAAAGTTACTGGGGTGCAAGCCAGCGAACTTAAGCAATGGCTAATTGGCGTAGCCACCAAGGTTGCCGAGGCCCATCGGGAGGGCGGCATTTTAGGCATCGGCTCCAGCCGCATCAGTGATAAAGAAAGCGATGTGCTCAACAAAATGGGCACGGCCCTGGGGCTGGCAGTTTAACCAACTCCAGACCAGGGGCAAATCAATTGTCCTCTAGAGGTTCATGGTATAGATAGCTTCAGATCAAGCGCCCTAAAGCGTAAAAGACCGCGCCAGAGCCAACCTAACCTCAATTTCCCCGAGATAAAGCGAAAAACTGTAGCAATTGCTATTCTATGCTCGATAATTTCAGGTGCATGGGCCAGCCGCCCTTCTGAGCTAATTTTCCTGTTCTGACAAACCCCATCGTTTACCTGTGTGAGGAGAAATACCAATGCTGATTGGATTTTTAATTAGTGTCGTCGTACTGGCTATTAGCCTGCTGATTATTTCTAAGATTCCGCCCATTGGAGTCGAAATTGATAGCCCCGTCAAGGCGCTGCTGGGGGGCGCGATTATCGGTGCGTTTAACGGTTTCTGGAGTTTCTTTCCCAGCGCCCTGCGCACTGGGTTCGCTGTCATCAGTCTGGGTCTGATTCCGCTGATTGGGGCGATCATTGTGTTTGGCCTGGCCGCCTGGCTGATCGAGGGCTTCCGGCTGCGCTACGGGATTTGGAGCGCGATTCTTGGCGCGATCGCCCTGGCCATCATCAGTTCAATTCTCAACTTCATCCTCAGTTCTGTTGGTCTGGTTGGCGCTTAGGTCAATCAGGTCGTCTGATTTGTACTAAAAATGCCCTGGGCCATAGCGGCCCAGGGCATTGTGCTAGGCAAACGATCTTTAACCAACGGGAGTTTGTTCCCTTGAGCTTTGCCGGGTGGCCCACCCGGCAAAAGCCCCGCCCGTGGCAAACATCAGCAGGCTATAGATCGCCGCCGGAATCGCTAGGTCTGGCTGGTTGAGCAGGGTGGGGGCGCTGGCAATGGCGATCGCCAGCGTGCCATTCTGAATGCCTACCTCCACCGTAATCGCCGTGGCGCTGGGGCGATCGAGCTTAGCTGCTACAGCAATGACATAGCCCAAGGCCATCGCCGCCAGATTCAACGCCAGCGTCACCAGGCCCACCTGGGCAAAAAAGCCCACCACATTCGCCCGCTGCTGTACCAGCAGGCCCGCAATAATCAGCCCCAGCAACCCCAATGAAAGCCACTTAACACTCCGCTCCACCTGGGCGGCGAACCCTGGCCGGTAGTGGTGCAGCGCCATGCCCATCGCTACCGGAATCAGCGTAATCACGGCGATCTGAATCACCGTTGCCCCCACCGGCAGACTCAGAGTAGTAGCTTCGCCTAAAAACGCCCCCATCGCCAGGTTCACCACCAGGGGAATGGTAAACACCGTAATTAAGCTACTCATCGCCGTCAGGGTAATCGACAGAGCCACATTTCCCCGCGCCAGATAGGTAATCAGGTTTGAGGTTGGCCCTCCAGGGCAGGCCGCTAAAATCATCACCCCGACCGCCAGCTCGGGAGTCAGCGGAAAAATCGACGCCAGCGCGAACCCCAAAATCGGGAGCATTACCAGCTGAGCCAGCAGCCCCACCACCACTGCTTTGGGGTACACCAACACCCTTGTAAAATCATCAATTCTCAGCCCCAACCCCATGCCCAGCATGACCGCAAACAAGGCCAGGGGCAAAAAAACCGCCGTTAAAAAGCTCGACTCCATAGCTCCACCCGCTTTTTTCTGCGAGTAGTGTAACCATTTGTGGAACTTGCTTTAAAGCAATTGGCCAATTCGGTTGTTTATCACTCTTTTCCTAAGCCGCTTTCCCAGGTTAGATAGGTGAACACGTTGGCCATGAAACCAAGAGCAGCAAACACCAGGCCAGCGCCAATTAGGTCAGTTTGCAATGCCGTCAGTCGGTAGACCGGGCGTAGCCAAAAGCTCAAGATCTGCCTCACCCTTGGCATCACCGCTCAGGTCAAAATTGATGAAGGAATCAAACTATTGATCACTATCGACGCGAGTATGACCCTCAAACTAGCTCGCTGCCTCTGCTAGTCGGTTATGCCACTGTTGAAACAAAGCCTCTGCCTTCAGCTCCGGCACGATACATTTCACAATGAACGTGGGGTGAAAATGAGCCTCTAGAAAACTCTGAGAGGCTTGAAAACCCTGAGTACTTTCACTAGACGAGGTCATGACAGTTTAATTGTGAAAAGGCAAACCCCAGCAGTGAAAAAGTGCCTAACCGCAAAACCGAGAGCAGACTCTGCTAAATGACGTGAGGCTCCACCCAGGTTTGCTCCATCTGAACCGCATCATGGGTAGTAGTGCTGACCTTCGTTACAGGCCAGGCGTGCTGTTGAGCAGGCAACGATCGCTGGCGCAATCTCTTCGCAAGTGCTGGGCCGTTTCCCCAAGGCCATCGCACCGTAGGCCAATCATTGGCTTCTAGACCGGCACGGCCCATTGAAGTAGACGAATGCGGTCTCAGCGAGAGGAGTACCTACTAACAAGTACTATCTCAGGCCAAAGGATCAACCACTGAGGTGAGTAGGCTATGACTTGGCGCAAAAATGGGCATTCTCTAGACAGAATCCTTAAGATTCTGTGGCAAACCGGTTTTCGGTTCTTAAAAGTACGTAACATTTAGTTGAAAATACATTTCCTCCCTTGGCACAAGAAACGCTAGACAAGCAGACCGAAGACCTGAGCAGCCTGCTAAAGAAGGCTGCTTTGATTGCTGTGGGTTTGGTAACAGCGGTTGTGCTGAGCGTTGTAGCCGTGCGCTATTCTCAGGCCGCTGATCCCTATGTTCACCAGGTGCTCTCCCTAGAGGGCAATGGCAGCCGAGGCGAAGCAATCTTTAAAATGAACTGTGCCGTATGCCACGGCCTTGAAGCTACCGGCGAAGTCGGGCCTAAGTTGTTGGGTGTGTCTGACCACAAAACCAAGGTTGGCTTGATAAAACAGGTCATCAGCGGTCAAACCCCTCCCATGCCTCAGTTTCAGCCCGAGCCTCAGGACATGGCTGATCTATTGATTTACCTAGAGAAGCTGTAACCACTTTCTACAGCGATTGATTGTTACAGAGTTTTATGAGAATTATGGGCGGGTTGCGGCTGAGCTGCGATCGCAGCTCAGAATCTTTATATAGCCTGGTGACCCTGATAAATCCTATGTAATCAAGGGGTACAGGGCTAATGCGAGAATATACACCTTCTCCTCAGCGACCCTAGAAATTAAATTTCGACAGAATGTTTGTTTACAAAACTCCATAACTGCGGTATGGTTTACTCACATGGGTTACAAATCTAAACGGTTGGCCCATGTACCTTGAATCGATAAATACCAAGGACTAATACATCATGACCACGACTCTACAGCGGCGCGAGAGCGCCTCTCTGTGGGAGCAGTTTTGCCAGTGGGTGACCAGCACCGAGAACCGCCTGTATGTGGGCTGGTTCGGCGTACTGATGATCCCCACGCTGCTCGCTGCGACCGCTTGCTTCGTCATCGCGTTCATCGCCGCCCCTCCCGTTGACATCGACGGCATCCGTGAGCCCGTAGCTGGCTCTTTGATGTACGGCAACAACATCATCTCTGGTGCGGTTGTGCCCTCGTCTAACGCTATCGGCCTGCACTTCTACCCCATCTGGGAAGCCGCTTCCCTCGATGAGTGGCTGTACAACGGTGGCCCTTACCAGTTGGTAATTTTCCACTTCCTCATCGGCGTCTTCTGCTACATGGGTCGTGAGTGGGAACTTTCCTACCGCCTGGGCATGCGCCCCTGGATCTGCGTCGCTTACAGCGCTCCTGTAGCTGCTGCAACCGCCGTGTTCCTGATTTACCCCCTGGGTCAAGGCTCCTTCTCAGACGGCATGCCTCTGGGTATCTCCGGTACCTTCAACTTCATGCTGGTGTTCCAGGCTGAGCACAACATCCTGATGCACCCCTTCCACATGTTGGGTGTGGCCGGTGTGTTCGGTGGTTCGCTGTTCTCCGCCATGCACGGTTCGCTGGTGACCTCGTCTCTGGTGCGTGAGACCACCGAGACCGAGTCACAGAACTACGGCTACAAGTTTGGTCAGGAAGAAGAGACCTACAACATCGTTGCGGCCCACGGCTACTTCGGTCGGTTGATCTTCCAATACGCCAGCTTCAACAACTCTCGTTCACTGCACTTCTTCCTGGGTGCGTGGCCAGTGATTGGCATCTGGTTTACCTCCTTGGGCATCAGCACCATGGCGTTCAACCTGAACGGGTTCAACTTCAACCAGTCCATCCTCGACTCACAGGGTCGTGTGATTGGCACCTGGGCTGACGTGATCAACCGGGCGAACCTGGGTATGGAAGTGATGCACGAGCGCAATGCTCACAACTTCCCCCTCGACTTGGCTACGGCTGAGGCACCTGAAATCATCGGCTAGTCCTCATCGACTACCCCATTGATTGATTAGCAAAAGAGCGCTCCCCGCATGGGGGGCGCTTTTTGTATGACTTCCAGCGATGTAGGCGGTTGGTGCGGGGGTGGGATTGCTTGGTTAAGGGGCGATCGCAGTTACTAAAGTGTCATCAAATAGGATGCTCTGTGAGTAATTCGCCGACGTTGTGACGGGCGATAGATCGATCGTGTCCCACAACTAATTTGGTCGTTCTAAACACTCCGTCCGGGGCGCAACGCTGAGAGATAGCTGCTTTTGCTGCCTGCTTAAAAGTGTCAAAGCCATGTACTAGCACAAGGCTTTAGAGTTGCGCAGCTAAGGAGTTGTCGTCTGAGTCTGGCAACAGTTATGGGATCGTGAAAAACGGTTTTCCTTCGATCTTGGCGATGGAGCCAAGAGGCTGATCTTTAATTTTCTTAATACTCGCCACGCCTTGGGATGCGGCTGAAACGGCTGTTTGTCGTTTGTAAGTTGTCAAAAGCGCTGCGATATGTAACAAAAGTTGCCTTGACGCCCTCTAAAAGTTACGCGACACTACGTCTAATGGATGTGCCCACTTCCGGGATCAATGCACTAGATTGAGTTTCGTAACGAACAGTGGCGAATTGCACTACCCCTGCTGGTTAGAATCGGGTTACTACATTTGGTGCTTGCCAACCTGACATGCCGCTGGGGAAGCTGTTAACACCCACAATGTTTAAAGGTCACTAGTATCACCATTAATGGTGTTGAAACGAGCAGTCCTATGGAAACGTTAGAGTTCATTATTTACCCTGACGGTCGAGTTAAAGAGACGGTGACTGGCATTGTGGGGGCCTCCTGCGCTGAGGTAACTGCGGCTATTGAAGCTCAGCTAGGTACCGTAGTGGCGCAGCAGCAGACCTCTGAGTATTTTGCTCAGCGGCACGAGCAAACGGCTACCGAAACTGTGGCTGCCCAAACTGCCTACAGTCAGTGGTAATTTTTCGATTCTAGAGTCCCCTACTATCACCCCTAGCAAATGTCACACTTTAGCCAAATCAAAACCAAAATTCGTAATCTAGATTCCCTAAAGCTGGCTTTGAATGACCTGGGCACTGACTGGAAGTCTGGCCCCTGTGATGTGCGTGGCTACCAGGGCCAAACCCAGACCGCAGATGTGGTGATTGCCCAAGACAACGGCTACGATATTGGCTTTCGCCGCAACCCCGAAACCAGTGATTATGAACTGGTGGCTGATCTGCAATATTGGCAGCAACCGCTAACTGTTGAAGGGTTTCTCAGCCGAGTGACCCAGCGCTATGCCTACAACACTGTAGTGGCTGAAACCTCTCGTCAGGGCTTTCAGCTATCTGAAGAGCAGGTGCGGGAAGATGGTTCTGTGCGGCTAGTAGTGCAGCGCTGGAACGGTTAACCCATTGACCTTTTGAAGCTTGGAGAGGGGCTATTTGGCCCCTTTCTTTGTATTGGCCCAACCTTGGGCGTTCTAAAGCACGAGTAGCAACCACAATGACACAGTTTGACGGGCAACCCGGTGCGACCGGCTTTGAACCTGAACTCGGCGGCCAACTGCGCCAGGCAGAAGACCGTACCGGTTATGAACCCGAGCTAGGCGGTCAGCTGCGCCAAAAGGGCGTCTACGTCGATGAAATTACCTGCATTGGCTGCAAGCACTGCGCCCACGTGGCCCGCAACACCTTTTATATTGAGCCTGACCACGGCAGGTCGCGCGTTTACCGCCAAGATGGCGACTCAGAAGATCTGATTCAAGAGGCGATCGACACCTGCCCGGTAGATTGCATCCACTGGATTGACTATACAGAGTTGAAGCAGCTAGAGCGCGATCGCAAGCACCAGGTCATCCCCGTAGCTGGGTTCCCGGTGGACAAAGCCATGTCAGCCCTGCAAATGCGTAAGGCCAAGCGCCGGAGCCAGCGCTGCTCCGAGGCTGGTTCCTAAGGGGCAGGCCTTAGCCCTAAGGGTTTGCAACTTCGGGCGGCACCACGACTACTTCTCCGGTAGGCAAAAACTGCACCTCTACTGTGGTTGGCGCGTCTTTGACAACACCAGGGACGATGTCACCGGGCTGAGGCAGAGTGGCATTGGTTTGGTAATTAGCCGAGAAGTCGTTGAGGGGTTCCAAGGCAGTCACGGTGCCATCGGGCTCAAGGATCAGGCGGTAGCGCAGGGGCGCGGCTAGGTTGGCCGGGGGACGCCACTGCTGCTCAAGGGCTTGGGTAAGGTTGCTGATCCAGGCGATCGCAGAGTCGGGAGCGGTCGTAGCGGCAATGCTAGGGCCAGTGTCAAAGGCTTCGGGGCTGGCCGGGGTCATTCGAGCTTCGGGTGGGGCAGCATTCGGTGCCCGTTCAGCGGCTATCTCTGAGTCGGGCGAGGCTTGCCCCCCGGCGCTTGCCTCGGCCTGAGCTGGGTAGGCGGGAGCCGGAGCATGCCTGGTCTGGGATGGTTGAGCTGGGGCAGTGGAGGGTGGGGGCGATGCCTTTGGGGTTCCCGGCTCAGGTGCACTGCCTGAGGGAGCCCCTGGACTGGTTGGAGCGAGGACCGCTGGACTGGTCGGAGCTGTTGTAAGGGGTGCTGGCAAAGCCTCGCCTGTGGCAGCAGGGGCAGAGTCTTCTGCAGTGGGAGTATTGGCGGCGGGGGGTGCAGGTTCTGCTGAGGTCAGCGGTGGGTTATCGGCAGAATTCTGACCTGCTAACTCATCGGTAGGTTGAGACTCCCCAGGGGAAAGCACTACGGAGCTAGGGGCGGTGGTAAGCAGTTGGTTACCCAGTAGCGCCGCAATACCCACCGCTGCCACAGACCCCAGCCAAAGCGGTAGCTTAGGGCGCACGCGACGAGTTTTGGGCATCGCCGTGTCGGGCAGGATTTGAAGGTTGCTATCGGCCTGCTCCAGGGCATCGGCTAGATCAGACAGTTGCAGGGTAGAGAGTTCAACTACTCTAGGTGGCTCTGGGGGCATAGCCAGGGTGAGTCGATGGCGGGTTAGGCCGACGGGTTGAAGCAAATTTTCCCCCCGAGCAACCGCTCCTCCAGCGGCTAGCGCATCGGCATTGAGATGATTCTGAACGTAGGTTTGCACCAACTCTGCCAGGGCTGAAAACTGCGGCTCTCGGCCACCGATCTCCAAAATCATGGCCTGGCTAGCGAGGGTTCTAGCTTCTCTAGGCGCATCGTCGCCCTGCACTTGCAGGTGGAACCGCGATCGCCCCAGCACCGGGCGGCCCGTAATCTGACTCAGGGGCGAAAGCTCTCCCACCAGTCGTAGAGTACAGGTGCCCGCCGCATATTCGTAGGAGGTGACAGTGGCGATCGCAGCCATAGCACTCAGCTCAAGAACACCTTAACCAATCCAACCAAAATTCAAACTTCTCATTGGCCAGCCCGCTCAAGCAGCGCCACCCACAGCTTACGGCTGCCGCCGGAGCCACTGTAAAACAGCAGATCGACTAGCAGCTTCAGCCCTAGGGCGTTGATCTCGTCGGTGGTGGCGGTTTGATCGCCCTCCATGCGGTCTTGGTAGGCATTGCTAAAGGCGTCGAGGTAGTCGCCTAGCTGTGCGGTGCGGTGCGGAGGCTGCCCCTGTTCGAGGGCTTTCTCTAACCGCGCCACGGCCTGCCGAATCGGATCGCGATGGGCGATCGCTAAATGACAACTCACCAGCACCAAGGCGCGGGCTTCGTCAACATCGAGCTTTTTGCGGCCCTGCCCCTTGCGTAGCGGGCTGGCTTGACGCAGTCGCCATAGGTTGACGCGATCGCTCAGCAAATCCGATACCCCCAAATCGTTTGCCGCTGCCAGCATGGCGTCTGACCCTAGGCCGGTGAGGGCTTCTAGGGCTAGTAGCACCAGGTCAAGCTGAGCTTTGATGCTGCTCAACTGCCGTGGGGTTGGTGGCCCCTGCGGCTGAACTGGATTGGGCTCACTGTTTGACGCACTGAGGGAAGACGGTTCCACCGGGCTGCCCTGTTACTAACGTAGAGGATTGGGCTAATTGTGGCATGGGGGTTGCAGTTCTTGAAACGGGTTGAGAAACTACCGTAACTACCTGACCCGATAGCTAAAGCACTACTCTAGGTTCCAAGCTTGAGAAAATCCTGAGTGTGCTGCCAAATGTCTTTCTCCACATCTGTTAAGGCATGGTCGCTGAAGAGTTCTACCAGTCGCACCCAGGGGCGGGGGGCTGCGTAGGCGCGGCTGGCTTCTATAGATATGGTCTCGTCTTGGGTGCCGTGGAGAATCAGGGTTGGGATCTGAGCGTTGAGGCCATCGTCGCTGTAGCCCTGGGCATCGGCGATGAAGTCGTAGTGCAGCGGTAGGGTGCGCTGCTCAGTGTAGTGGTAGATGAGGAAGGTACCCCCGGTGCGCCAGGCTTCGAGTTGGTCGGGGCCGAGGCGGGGCAGCCACTGAGCAAGAAAGTCAAAGGCGGGGGCCAGCAGCACCAATTTTTCGATGCGATCGGTAATGGCGGCTTGTTGGGCCACCCAGGCGGCGGTGAGGCCCCCTAGGCTAGAGCCGATCAGAACTGTAGGTTCACTCTGGGCCAAAATCAAGGCGCTGACCTGCTGAATTTGGCGGCTGAGGGTGAGGTGGCCAAAGTCGTCCTGGTTGAGGTCGGGGATGATGAGATCGAGGCCCAGCGTCGAGAAGCGGGTCCGCATGGCCTGGGCTTTGGCTGACTGAGGGCTGGAGGCGAAGCCGTGGAGGTAGAGGTATTGGGGCATGGGGGGAGTGAGTGTGTAGGCGGGTGGGCGGGTGGATGGGTGGATGGGTGGGTGAGTGAGTCGGTGAAGGGGGAAACCCCTGGGGGTATGATATTGAATCGGTGTGCTTCCCAAGCTGGCAAGCAGTGCCTACCCTACGTTCGATTCACCTTCTTCAAACGCTATGACTTCGACCTATCGCATTACGCTATTGCCCGGTGATGGTATTGGCCCTGAGATTATGGCGATCGCGGTGGATGTGCTTAAGACTGTGGGCGGCCAGATGGATCTGGCCTTTGAGTTTGAGGAGGCGTTGATTGGTGGGGCGGCGATCGACGAAACCGGGGAGCCGCTGCCGGAGGCAACGCTGAAGACCTGCAAGGCCAGCGATGCGGTGCTGCTGGCGGCGATCGGTGGCTATAAGTGGGATACATTGCCCCGCCACCAGCGGCCTGAGACCGGGCTGCTGGGTCTGCGATCGGGGTTAGAACTCTTTGCCAACCTGCGCCCGGCTACCATTCTGCCGCAGCTAATCGACGCGTCTTCGCTGAAGCGAGAGGTGGTGGAAGGGGTCGATATTATGGTGGTGCGAGAGCTGACGGGCGGCATCTACTTTGGTAGCCCCAAGGGCGTGTTTGAAACGGAGACGGGGGAAAAGCGGGGGGTCAACACTATGGCCTATACCGATCGCGAGATCGACCGCATCGGCAAGGTCGCCTTTGAGACTGCCCAAAAGCGCAAAGGCCAGCTGTGCTCGGTAGACAAGGCCAACGTGCTGGAGGTCTCGCAGCTGTGGCGCGATCGCATCACCGCTCTCTCTGCCGACTACCCCGATGTCACCCTCACCCATATGTATGTCGACAACGCGGCCATGCAGCTCATCCGCTGGCCCAAGCAGTTTGACACCATCGTCACCGGCAACCTGTTTGGCGACATTCTCTCCGACGCGGCGGCGATGCTCACCGGCAGCATTGGCATGTTGCCCTCGGCCAGCCTAGGGGCCAGTGGGCCAGGGGTCTATGAACCTGTCCACGGGTCGGCTCCCGACATCGCTGGGCAAGACAAGGCCAACCCTCTGGCCCAGGTGCTGAGCGCCGCCATGATGCTGCGCTACGCCCTCGACCAGCCCGCCGCCGCCGATCGCATTGAGCAGGCCGTAACTACAGTTTTAGATCAGGGTTATCGAACTGGCGATATCATGTCTGAGACTATGACCCAGGTGGGTTGCAAGGCCATGGGCGAAGCCCTGCTGAGTGCCCTGTCATAAAGTTCTTTCTAGAAGTCTTTCTAGAATGTGCTGCCACTGAAAAGTCGAGTTAGAGTCTGTTCATAAGCGCACAGGTGAGCCGTGTACGGTCTACAGCAACCCCCTTCTTCCAGCCCATTGCCCAGTCAGCTGCCAGATGTTAGTGCCCTGCCCATGGCGCTTAACCCGGTTCTGCTCAAGTCAGCCCGGCAAATTTACCGCACCTATTACGAAGTGCACCCCGACGATGTGCAGCGCCCCATCGGCATTGCCATTAGCACTAAGACCCATCGTGGCAAGCTGATCTTTGGCGATCGCCCCGTGCTGCTGCCCACCGAGTGCTTTGTCCCCATCAGCCAGATCGAGCCAGGGCTGCACTAAGCCAGCGGCCATGTCTGCCAGACTCAGCCACCAGCCGAGATATTGGGCCATTCTCCACGGGCACACTGAGGAGCGTCACCCAGTAGTGCAAAGGGTTTGGTACCGATGGCTGAGTCTTTTTTTGCGGTCGCTGACTCGTTCTCTACCGGTGTAGGCTCTCCGCCCGCTAAACGACTGGGTGCCTCAGACCTTCAGCGGCGGGCGATGGCCAATCGACCGCTGCCCAGCTATACCCAACGTCTGCTGCGGCGCCTGCGGCTGAAGCTGGCCAATGCCGCCCCTGGCAAAGAAGTTCTCGACCTATCGGTGGTGATCTGCACCTACAACGGTGAGCACCGCCTGCCCAAGGTGCTCGACTGCCTGCTCGCCCAGCTGGGTACCGAGCACCTGGCCTGGGAGGTGATTGTGGTTGACAATAACAGCACCGACGGCACCGCCCAGGTGTTCGAAACCTATCAGCAGCAGTGGCCCCAAGATATTCCTCTGCGCTATGCCTTTGAGCCCCGCCAGGGGGCTGGCTATGCTCGCCAGTCGGCCATCACCCTCGCCCGCAGCCCCCTGATCGGGTTTCTAGACGACGACAACCACCCGGCTCTGGGCTGGGTGGTGGCGGCCCACCGCTTTGGCCAGATTCACCCCCAGGCGGGGGCCTTTGGCAGCCGCATTCGGGGAGATTTTGAAGTTACCCCACCGCCAAACTTTGGGCGCATTGGGTCTCTGTTGGCGTTGACCGAGCGCGGCTCTACCCCCCTGCTCTATGCACCCAAACAGAAGGTGCTGCCGCCAGCGGCGGGGCTGGTGGTGCGGCGGCAGGCCTGGCTCGGCAGCGTGCCCGAGCAGCTGTCGCTGGCCGATGCCATTGGCTTTCGGGCGGCGGGGGAAGATCTGGAGGTGGTGCTCCACATGCAGCGCCACGGTTGGGAGATCTGGTATAACCCGGCTATGCGCATGCAGCACGAGATTCCGGCCAGTCGGTTTGAGCGTGACTACCTGCTGCAACTGTTTCGGGGCATCGGCCTCAGCCGCCACCGCACGCGGATGCTCAGCGTACCCCTGTGGCAGCGTCCGCTGATGGCCCATGCCTACCTAGTCAACGATGTGCGCAAAATTTTGCGCCACCTGGTCAAATACCAGGGCGATGTGGTCAGCGATACGGTGGCCGCCTGCGAAATGCGGCTCTATCTCTACAGTTTGATCAGCCCGTTCTATATCACCCAGCGGCTATGGCGGCAGCGGTGGATGCGGTGGAGCTCTAAGTTTTGAATTTTGAATTTTGAATTCGGCAGCCAGCTCACAACTGAGAACTCAAAACTCAAAACATGGGGCTATCCGCAATTCGGCCAACAGTGCAACAATAGGTCAAACTAGCGCCCGCCCAGCTATGTTGGGCGGGTCACTGCCCAATCTTGAGAGATAGACCTATGCGCTCTGACTTACAACGCGCCCTCGATACCCGCAGCGCCCTCAAAATCATCAGCGGTCTCACCAACTTTGACCCCCAGCGGGTGGTGGCCGTGGTGAAGGCCGCTGACCAGGGTGGTGCTACCTTTGTGGATATCGCCGCCGATGCTGAGTTGGTACGCCTGGCCAAGGCCGCAACGACTCTGCCGATCTGTGTTTCTGCCGTCGAGGCTGAGGCGTTTCTCGCCCCCGTGGCTGCTGGGGCCGACCTGATCGAAATTGGCAACTTTGATGCTTTCTACGCTCAGGGTCGGCGGTTTGAAGCGCCTGAGGTGCTCGAACTGACCCGCCGCACCCGCGCCCTGCTGCCCCAGATCACGCTGTCGGTCACGGTGCCCCACATTTTGGCGCTGGATGAGCAGGTGAGCCTGGCCGAAGCTTTGGTGGCTGCTGGGGCCGACATTATTCAGACTGAGGGGGGCACCTCTAGCCAGCCGACTCACCCCGGCACCCTGGGGTTGATTGAGAAGGCTGCGCCGACGCTGGCTGCTGCCCATGCGATCGCTCGGGCGGTGTCGGTGCCGGTGCTCTGCGCGTCGGGCTTGTCAGATGTAACCGCACCAATGGCGATCGCCGCCGGGGCTGCTGGCGTGGGCGTGGGCTCTGCCGTCAACCGGCTCGATAACGCTTTGGCTATGGTTGCTGTGGTGCGCCAGCTGGCCGAGAGCCTGCAATGGGTGCGAGTCTCGGCAGCAGTGCAGTAGACACTTGAGTTAATTTGTCAACTGAGGTCAGGGTTACTGCCTTGACCTCAGCGAATACTGTGCGATGCTAGCGCTAGAGACTGTCACCAGCCTGGAAGCAGCGCTTTCGCTTCGAACTAAAACCTAGGGTACACCTACGCTCTGCCCACTTATCCCTCCACTGATGGTATTTCGTGAGGTGAATGCGGTGAGGGGGCGATCGCACCCTCTGCCTGACCCATACCGCAAAAGTAAATTATTCTCGACCGTCCGCCGACTGCACCCTGGTGTCGGTGGCCGAGCGCTTTGGGGAGCGGGCGATCGCCGTCATTTTGACTGGCTACGGTCGCGATGGCGCTGCTGGCATCCGGGCCATCAAGCAGCACGGCGGGCGGGTAATTGTGCAAGACCCCGCGACCGCCAATGTGGCCAGCATGCCCCAGGCCGCCATTGATACCCACCAAGTAGATCGGGTTTTGCCCCTAGAGACCATTCCTCAAACCCTGGTAAACCTGCTACAACAAGCAAAGATGTAGTCTGTGGCCTCAAATTCGGAAAATTTTGGCGATGCAGCCGACTTTAGAACTCTATTAAGCTACGTTCGCAGCCACCGGGGCTTGACTTTACGGGCTACAAACAGCCCAGCCTCAGGCGGCGCGTCACCCGCCGCATGCAGGCAGTCAGTGTCACCAGTTTTAGCGAATACACCGACTATCTAGAGGTGCATCCCGATGAGTTTCAGCATTTGTTCAACACGCTGCTGATCAACGTCACCACATTTTTTCGCGATGCCGCTAGCTGGGAGGCCCTGCGAACCGAGGTTTTACCGGCGATTTTGAGCGCCAAGGCCGACACCGAGCCCATTCGAGTCTGGAGCGCTGGCTGCGCCTCTGGAGAAGAACCCTACTGATTCAAGATGCCCCCATCTCTAAGATTGACCTGCTGCTGTGCCGCAACACACTGATGTATTTCAACGCTGAAACCCAGGGCCGAATCTTGACCCGGTTTCACTTTGGCCTGAGTGACAACGGCTACCTGTTCTTAGGCAAGGCCGAAATGCTGCTCACCCACAGCAACCTTTTTAGCCCAGTGCAGCTCAAGGGGCGCGTCTTTACTAAAGTGCCCCGGCTGACTGGGCGCGATCGCCTGCTGATTATGTCTCAAACTGGCCACGAAGCCAGTCCCGATGCCCTGACCGACCAGCTACGCCTGCTAGAAACTGCCTTTGACATCAGCCCAGTGGCTTGCATTGTACTCAATCACGATGGTGTGTTGGTGCTGGCCAATCAGCGCGTCAAGGCGCTCTTTGGTCTCTCCCAGCAGGATATCGGGGAGAGCTAGAGCATGCCAACCAAGAGCTGGAGATGGCCTACGAAGAGCTGCAATCTACCAATGAAGAACTAGAAACCACCAACGAAGAGCTGCAATTTACTAATGAAGAACTAGAGACCACCAACGAAGAATTGCAGTCGACCAACGAAGAGTTGGAAACCATGAACGAAGAACTGCAATCGGCCAACGAAGAACTTCAGCGCAGCAGCGGTGAACTAAATAAAAGCAACACGTTTTTAGAATGCGTGTTCACTAGCCTCAAGGGCGGCGTGGCGGTGGTCAACCGCCACCTGTAAGTGCAAATCTGGAACACCAAAGCCGAAGACCTCTGGGGTCTGCGCCCCGAAGAAGTCGTCGGCCAATATTTCCTCAACCTAGATATCGGCCTGCCGGTTGAGCAGCTGCGCCAGCCCATTCGCGACTGCTTGGCCTCGACCGTCGCTAACTCCGTCGAGCTGACCCTTGAGGCCGTCAACCGCAAGGGCCGCCGCCTGAGCTGCCACATTACCTGCACCCCCCTGGTAAACGCCAAAAAGCAGGTGCAGGGCGTCATCCTGATCATGGAATAGCCTCTATTCTGCGTTGCTGAATCGAGGAATGAACCGGAAAAACCTTTAGACGCTGCATAGCCCCCTACATCCCCCAATTCTGGGGGACTTTGAGACTCTGGCTCCCCCCAGAATTGGGGGGCTGGGGGGCAAATCATACTTGCGTTAAGCAACGCCCTTTATTCAGCAGCAGAGAAGCGACCGATTAGGATAGAGATAGACAACCGCCGCAAACGGTTTTGCTTGAGGAACGACCATGGTTCAAGCTCAGCCCCGCACTGGCCCTACGATTACCTGGAAGCCGCTGCCCGATGACTTTCAGCTGCCCGATGACCCAGTGGAAAATATTCAACAGCCGCCCCTAGCCGCCGCCCTCACCGATGCCCTAGGGGCTGCCCAGCGAATTCGGCCTGAGATGCTAATTGGCTCCAACTTTGGTTTGGTGGTCAGAATGAACGGTGAAATTGTGGTCAAAGCGCCCGACTGGTTTTACGTGCCTCGGGTCAACCCATACCCGCCAGAGTTAGTGCGCCGGAGCTACACTCCTCACCTGGAGGGAGACCCTGTAGCGGTGGTCATGGAGTTTCTTTCAGCGGCAGACAATGGTGAGCTGTCGATTCGAACCACTCAGCCCTACGGCAAGCTCTACATCTATGAGCAAATTTTGCAGATCCCCACCTACGTTATCTACGATCCAGCGGTTGCCAAGCTCGAAGTCCGGTGCCTAGAAGCGGGGCATTACGTATCTCAACTCCCCAATGCCCAAGGCCACTTTTGGATTCCGTCGCTGAATCTTTTCCTAGGAATTTGGCCAGGAGAACGCCTGGCCCAAACCCTCAACTGGCTGCGCTGGTGGGATGCCGACGGCAATCTGCTGCTCTGGAGTTCTGAACAAGCCGACATGGAACGCCAGCGGGCCGAGACAGAGCGCCAGCGAGCCGATCGCCTAGACGCTCTACTCCGTGCCCAGGGGATTGATCCAGACCAACCCTAGGTCAAGTGGGTGGCGAGGAAGGTGAGCGATCGCTCCCAGGCCAATTTTGTCGCCTCTGGGTCGTAGATGTCGTTGTTCTCATTGCCAAAGGCGTGGTGAGCGTCGTACCAGTAAGTTTCGTGGGGCGCACTACCTTGCTTAAGTTGAGCCTCAAAGGCCTTCACCGCGTCAGGGGGAAAGAATACATCCTGCTCGGCAAAATGGCCTTGGAACGGAATTGCAATTGTGCTCACATCGGCAGCCTCAGCGGGGGGCACCCCGTACCAGCTAATGGCTACGTCAGTCTCGGGGGCGTACACTGCCGCCAGTACTGTTAGCGCTCCGCCCATGCAGTAGCCCAGCACCGCCACCTTGGGGCTGCTGGCCTTGAGGTGCTGCACCGCGCCGCGAATGTTTTGGGTGGCGGCATCGCCAAAGTCGAGGTCGTTCATCAGGTGCTCGGCCTCGGCGGCTTCGACGGTGACTTCGCCCTTGTAGAGGTCAGGCACCAGCACCCGGTAGCCCTGCTGCACTAGCTGATCGGCCACGCCCTTGATCTGGTCGTTGAGGCCCCACCACTCTTGAATGACAACAATGCCGGGGGCGGTGTTGCCGTTGGCTGGCTCGACGTAGTAGCCCTGGCACGATTGGCCATCGGGTCGATTAAAGCTAATCATGTCGCCCATGGGAGGTCTCCTGAGGTTGAGTGCGATTCTTTGAAAGAGAGGCTGCGCGATCGCTAGATTACCTCTCAAAGGAGCAAAATCTAAGCGCCGCAGGTTGAGTCGTAGCTACAAAGTTTACGACTAGCGCTCTCCACCAGTTTCAGTGGGCTTAACGGTGACTGCTACATCCCTGGGGTGGCCAGGTTGCGGAAGCGAGTAAACTGCGGCTCGAACAGCAGTTTGACGGTGCCAGTCGGGCCGTTGCGGTGCTTGGTAATGATGATCTCGGCAATGCCGCGATCGGGCGTATCGGGGTCGTAGTACTCTTCGCGGTAGAGCATCATGATCAAGTCGGCGTCCTGCTCGATCGCACCTGAGTTGTGAGACACAATGCCGTCTGCCAGCCAGGAGGCAGGCCCCGGTACAGTCAGGTCATACACGGGTTCTTCCCCCGCAGGCTCAATAGAAAGCACTTCATCCCAGAAGATGTCTGCTGCGGCAATTTCTTTGAGGGATTCATTGTCCAAAATCTCTGCGTAGCTGAGGAGTGTCTGCCGCGAAGGAGCAAATTTGAAGTGTGCTGTCCCGCCATAGGAAGTGCCTCGCAGGGTTGCCATTTGGCGCTGACTAATGCCCTGGGCTCTCATATCAGCCTTGACTCGATCAAAAACTTCTCTGGGCAAGGTGTCTCGGTTGGGATTTGAGATGATGCTCTCAAGTTTCAGCCGTAGAGCGGCAGCGGGTTCTACCCTAGGGCCGAAAGCCCCAACCCGAGTCAAAAACCTAAGCTGGTTGACGCTACCCTGAACGTTGACGGTAAAACACTGACTTGGCTGCCAAAACACAGAGGCCCAAATGCCGAGTCTTAGAAGTAGAGCCGCAACATCGCGGGCCAAGCCCTCACTGCTGGTGGAGAAAAATACGGCATCTCCGCCTCTGCCCTTGCGTACCGAGATACAGCCATCAGTCGCCCATAGGTGTTTGAGGAGCAGACCTACCTGCTGATTGGAGAGCTGAAACACTTCGGCAGGAATGCGTTTCTCCCGAGAAGGTTGGTTAAAGATGCCAAGCTGCCGTAACCAACGATTTACCCCGGCAGGGTGCCAGCGATTGCCATTACCAGAGATCAAAAGCTGATGCCACTGACCTCTGCCTTTGTAGCGCTTCACCTCACAGCTAAATTCTTGCTCGGCAGCTAATTTGACGATCTGGCTATTCTCTTCAGAGCCGGTGGTGTATCGAAGGGGCTGCCCCTTGAGGTAGCTACCATCGCCAATGAGCTGCCCTAGTAATGCCAGCCTTAACTCAGGCCAAATCTCGGCAACAGCGGGTTCGGGCAAATGCTGAGCCACAGCGATTCGGCTCCCCTGCTTCAACTGCTCTAACCGTTGCCAGCCGTCGAGGGTATATAGTCGGTGCTTCTCAGTCGTACGAATTTTGCGTCCGCTGGCTGTGGTCAACTCATAAATTGGTCGAGTACCCACCTGCCAAACTAAATCGGCCTGAGCCTGAGTTAACTTGCCCTGTTCATCCAAGCTCACTACGTCTGGAGTGCTACCTACCAGATCTTGAATCGGTACTCGTCGACCGTTGGCAAGGACAACTAGGGTATCGCCAGTGACGCACTCCCGCAAGTCGCTCATCATCGGGCGCTTATTGGTGCGCGATTCGACGCCCCGACTGAGCTGAGACAGAGCGATGATCGGTACGTTGAGTTCGCGGGCGAGACCCTTGAGCGATCGCGTCATCTTCGACAATTCTTGCACCCGGTTATCACCGCCGCCCTCCATCAGCTGGAGGTAGTCGATCAAAATCAGCCCCAGGGCACCGCCCTGCTCGGCCTGAAGGCGGCGGCAGCGAGAACGAATTTCAGTCACCGAAATGCTGGGAGTGTCGTCAATGAAAATCGGCATCTGGGAGAGAATGCTGATGGCATGGCCCAGTTTTTCCCACTCGTTTTGGGCAATGCGTCCGGTGCGCAGGCGGCTGCTTTCCATCTCCACTTCGCTAGAGAGCAGGCGATAGACCAGCTGCACCTTCGACATTTCCAGACTATAGATCGCGACAGGAAGCTTCTGTAGAGCTGCAATGTTGCGGGCGATATTTAGCACAAAGCTGGTGTTGTGGACGCAGATATCGTTGGCGACAAAGTTGTGGGTGTCGGGGATGGTGAGGTCGTAGACCAGTTTTATCCCCTGGGGCTCGATCGCCACAATTTCGTCCCAGTAGACATCGCTAGTGGCGATGTGCTGAAGTTCCAGATGCTCTAGGGCGGTGGCCAGGGCAAAGAGGCGATCGCGGGTGGGAGCGCGTTTGCCAGCGTGAATATTGCTGGTACTTTGGAATCCGGCGCGGGTGGCCAGGGACACCCAAGACTCAGCCCCCTTAGCGGCATGGAGGGTGTGCCAAATTTCTACCGGAATTAGATCGCGGTTGGTTTGGTAACGGCGGTGGGTCAAGGCAGTCTTAACCTTATCTAAGGCCGCTTCTTTGCCAAAGATGCCAATGTCGCTTAAGAACGTCTTGATCGAGGGGGCATCGGTGATGTCGAGCTGCCAAGCGGGGCGATGGCCACCCTGATACTTCACCGATCGCAACCTGAGCTGAGCCAAAATGCCAAACCGCAGCAGCAGGTGTTGCACCTGGCGGGCCAGGGTTTCGCTGACGCTGGCAAAGCCCAGTTGCGCCTGCCCAGAGGCGAGGACGGTAGCCCAGCCATCGGTGGAGAATAAGCGATTTAGAAAGAGGGCGAGATGCGATCGCTCTAGCCGAAACACCGTCGCTGGAATGGTTTTCTGGTGAGCCGATTTGCCCCAAAGGCCCAGTTTTTGCAGCCAAAGCGTGAGATTGTTTTGACTCATCCAGCGGATGGTCGCGAGGCCACCGGGGGCCAGGGTCTCGGGGAGAACCTGGAGTAGTTGGCACAGGCGCTCAAAGATATCTGGGCTGGGCGCACAGACGCCCTGCTGCCATAGTGTCACCAAGCCGGGAGAAACCTCTAGAGTTTGGGCCAACCTACGGGCGGGTTGGCCACTGGCCTTGATCAATTCCTTGAGTCGTTGACCAAAGATTTGACGGGCCTGCTGCAAGTCTTCGCTATCTGAGGTGACGTAAAAGGTTGGCGTGCGGGTGCCTTGGGAGGTTTCCTTGCGCACCTTCACCCCTAGAAAATTTAGGGCAGCAGCGGTGAAGTCGGCTTGAATAGCAGAATTTTCGTTGGTGAACTGGGGAGAGGTGCCTGTCAGACAGCCATCGCCAATTAGATAAGCCAGCAGTTTGATCTGGTGCTTAGGCAGGGTTTCGGTGCCAAACACTGGCAGCGTTCTGGGTACGGCAATTTTTTGGCCTACCGCCAGCTCCGCCAGGGGCCGCCAGCCTTGAATGGTCAGGTAGGGATGGCTCAGGGTCGTCTCGATCGCTCGCCCCGATCGCGTTCTCACCCGAAACACAGGCTTGTGACCGTCGTCTACGTAGGCGCTGGGCTGAGTGAGCCGAAAGCGCCAGTTATCCCCCAGGGTGAGCAGCGAAGCAGATTTCTCCTGGTAAATTTCGCCGATAGTTTTGAGGCTGCCGTCGGCCACCACGATCTCTGCGTCTGCACTCAAGCACTTGCCCATTGACGGACGGGCAGCGGCAATAATTAGGTCAGAACGCTGAAAACCCTGGGTCATGGCATCCAGGTCATAGAAGCCGCAGGGGATGCCGGGGAGGACGACGCCGAGCGATCGCTGCTCGATCTCTGAAAACGTCTCAATCAAAATATCCGACGTGGAGGTGAGCCCTCCCTGGGGTCGCGACTGGGTGATGCCAAACAGCCGCTGTTCCGACTGATCCATCACATTCTCGATGGGCAGCGTCGTGTCGTAGCCCAGCTGAGAAATCTCGCCCCCGGTCTGAATCAGCAGGCGACGGGTGTATTTATCCATCACCAGGGTGGCGTACTGGTCGATGTTGGCGGCACTGATGGTGCGATCGACCAGCTGGGCCAGGCGGGTTTGGCCGCCCACCTGCTCCAGCTTGCCGTTGTCCTTTAGCCAGACGGCAATGGTCATCAGATCGGCGGGCTGCCCCTTGGCGTGGAGGGCCAGCGCTCCTTTATAAATATCGCGGTGGGCACCGATGTAAAAGGCGTCGGGGGTGAGAATCTCCATCACCCGGCTGAGGGCTTCGGGGTCAAGCAAAATACCGCCCAGAATGGCCTCTTCGGCCTCAATATTTTGGGGTGGCAGGCGATCGCTGACCGCATCAAACTTGAGATTCTGAACCATGGCCCTGGGTGATGGGAGTAGATTAATTGTGCTTTAAACCTGTCTCTCCTGGGGGCAATGAAGGCTCAATTAGCCCGCGTTGACGGTGTCAAACACCTCTTGAATGCGCTCCACCAGCGGCTCAGGCAGCGGCACGTAGAGCAACTCTTCAGCAATGGCGCGGCCTTCGGGGCCGAGGGACCACTCAAACACGTCGCGCATGGCGTTCCACTGGGCTGCGTCTTCGTAGCGGTTGTAGATCAAGATCCAGGTTAGACCGACGATGGGGTAGGCGTTTTCGCCAGTGGGGTCGGGCACCAGCAGGGCAAAGTCGTCTGGTATTGCTTCCTCGAGCAGGGCATTGCCTGCGGTTTCAGGGGATGGCTCGACGTAGTTACCGGCGTTGTTTTCTACCAGCGCTGAATCAATGTCATTGAGGGCAGCATAGGCGTAGGACAGATAGCCAATCGCGCCTTCGGTTTGCTGAATCGTAGCGGCTACCCCCTCATTGCCCTGGTCGCCGAGGCCCACGGGCCAGTCAACGGAGGTGCCAACGCCGCCTGCCCAGCCGTCGCAGACGGTGTCAATGTGGTTGACAAAGACAAAGGTGGTGCCTGAACCGTCGGAGCGGTGAACCCAGGTGATGGGCAGGTCAGGCATTTCTAGATCGGGGTTGATCGCGGCGATCGCCGGGTCGCTCCACTGGGTAATTTCGCCCGTGACGATGCCGCAGTAGACCTCGCGGGAAAGGCGTAGCTCGCGATCGCCAATCCCAGGCAGATTATAGGAGAACGATAGCAAACCGCCCGTGATCGGCACCTGAATGGGGGCATAACCAAAGGCCTCAACGAAAGCCTGAGTGTGCTTTTCGGAATCGGTAATTGGAGCCTCAGACGCGCCAAAGTCTACGGTGCCAGCGATGTATTGCTCTAGGCCAGCGCCACTGCCCACTGACTGGTAGCTCACCTGCACATCGAAGTCAACTTCCCGGCCATAGGCGTCAAACCAGCGCTGAAAAATCGGCGCGGGGAAAGTTGCCCCGGCACCGCTGATCGCGATCGTGGTGCCGCTGCCGTCGCCAGCGGACACCGGGGGAGCATCGCGGTTGGTCTCGGCGGTAGGAGAAGACCCGCCACCGCAGGCCGCGATCGCCAAAACCATGGGCAAAGCCGCCGCTAACCCTACTTTGCGATTAAAAATCATAGGAACAACACTCCGGACAGTTTTTGACGGTCAACGGTAGAACGAGGGTTTTAGGCATTTGCCGGAGTAATCTAGCCGACGAGAAATTGATGCAGTGTTGGGTCTAACACCCTGCCTTATAGCCCGAGGTCTGCGGGGGGGCAGGTTGCCCTCGGTCACTGGCAGACAGGAGTAACGGCAGGGTAATGGTGAAGGTTGACCCCTGGTTTTCGGTGCTGACTACCGTAAGTTTGCCCTGGTGCGCCTGAATGATTTGCTGGGCGATCGCCAGCCCTAGCCCAAAGCCGCCAGTCTCGCGCGATCGCGCCTTGTCAACCCGGTAAAAGCGGTCAAACACGCGGGGCAAATCAGCCGCCGGAATGCCGATGCCGCTGTCTTGCACCGTAATCATAATCCGGTCGAGGCGATGGCTGAGAGAAAGCGCAACCTCTCCCCCGGTAGCCGTGTAGCGGCAGGCATTGCTGAGCAGGTTGGCGATCGCCTGCCGGAGCAAGTTGGCGTCTCCATTGACCCAGAGGGGAGCCTGGGGCAGCTCTAGCCGCCACCAAAGCCCCTTAGCCTTAGCCTGGGTCTGATACTCGCGGGCGATTTCTTTCACCAAGAGGGTGAGGTTGCACCGCTGGGTGCCCGACCAGCGATCGGCGGTCACCAGCACCAGCAGACTGTTAATCAACTGCCCCATTGACTGGGCCAACCCGGCAATATGCTGGAGCCGCGCCACCTGCTCCTGGGGCGAAGCCGTCATCAGCCCCAGCTCGGCCTGCCTGAGAATAGTGGCCATTGGCGTCCTCAGCTCGTGGCTGGCATCGGCACTAAATTGTTCTAATCGCTGGTATGACAATTGAATGGGCCGCATCACCTGGCCCGCGAACCACCAGCTCAGCAGCCCAATCAGGCCCACCCCCACCGGCAGCCCCAGGCTCAAAACCAGCCGAACTTGGTTGAGGGCAGTTTCTACTGGCACCAGGGTAGTGGCCAGTTCTAGGTGGCCCAGGGTTTGCCCCGCCGACTCAATGGGCACTGTCATCTGGCGCAGGCGTTGGCCCTCGTAGATTAGCGTTTTGTAGCCGGGCTGAATGTTGCGCTGATCGCCCGACAGCGGCCCGAAAAACATCAGCAGGTGGTTGTTGGTGTCGTACCAGCGGGCGTAGACCAGATCTGAGGTAATGCTCAGGGTGCTGCCCCCCAGCAGCGGCACCGTTTTGATCTGAAACTGCACGGGGTAGGTTGGGTTGGGCGACGAGTCAGCGCCGCCGCTGCTAATCATCAGCTCCGCTTCGCGGTAGAGCTGCTGGTCGAGTTTGTTTAGCTCCCGCTCGACTTCGATTACGTAGAGCAGTCCGCCAAACACCACAAAGACGCTGCCCATGGTCAGCATGAGCCACTGGGTAAGATGTTTGCGGCTGCGGGTAAACATGGAGATATGGGGAGACGAGGGGATGGGAGGTGAGTCGAGGGGATGAGACGGACTTAGGCACAGAGTTTGCCCATGGTGAAACGATCGCCCCTGCCGTCGATAGGTGCGATCCAGGTGTCGGTGCCCCAGGGGCTAAGGGCGTGTTCTAGCTAGCTGTGGGTTAGCACCTGACTGGGATAACGCAGCAGCTATTCTAAAGGCTGCAACCCTCGCTTTGCTAGCTTAACCTGCTGTTTACCATTAGTGAGTTTACCCAAGGCAAGTAGGGAGTGGATGGGTAGCTGAGTGGATGTTATGCCGGTGACGTTAAGCTTTAGAATCATTCCCACCCCTATCACTGACTCACCTACATTGCCCACTTCCCCACCTTTCCCATCGCCTATGCCTGCTCTCAAACGTCTTCTTACCCGATCTGGCCTAGAGTTCTGGCTACCCCTAGGGCTGTTGGGGGCCGCATTTTGGCTGGCTGGCTACGGCTGGACTCATCACTACCTGGGGGTGGCAAACCGGGCGATCGCACCTCTGGCCTTGGCGACCAGTGGAGCGGCGCAGGACGAAGGCATTCTCAGCATTCGCGCTGTCATCGACAACGAGGGTCAGGATGCGGCGGCTGGGGGCGATCGCCGGGCGACTCGGGTGGAGGTGATTGTGGTGAAGCCGGTGCCGCGCACCCTCGACTTTTACCTACCGCTGCGATCGCCATCGGCCATTGAGGCAGAAATGGCGCAGCGGCTGAATGTTTCTCCAGACACCATTCGTCGCCTGATTCGCTACGAAACCGTGCGCCCATAAACTGCTTTGTTTCACCATGGCCTTAGAGCTTAGGCTCCGCCACCGTCAGACCGCCCGGCTGGGGCGGGTCAAGCGGTGGAATCGGGCCACAAAGATTATTCCAGCGGTGGCTACTCCAATGGACTGACCAATCCATAGCCCCACCCCGCCGAGGCCCAGCCAAAAACCGAGAATGTAGCCCGTAGTCAGCCCCACCCCCCAGAAGGCCAGCCCACTGAGCACCATGGGCATGCGGGTATCTTGCAGCCCGTAGAGTGCCCCCGAGGCCACCCGCTGAACACCGTCGGTGACCTGGGCCAGGGCCGCCACAAAAAGCATCGGCAGGGCCAGGGCGAATACCGGGCCATTGGCTGGGTCGCGCAGATCTAGATATAGGCCAATGATGGACTGGCGGAACAGCAGCAGCCCTAGGGTGGCCAGCAGCATAAAGGCGGCGGCGATCGCCATGGCCACATACCCCGCCCGTCGCGCCGCGTTCATATCTTGCTGGCCAAAAGCCAGCCCCACCCTGGCTGTCGCCGCGTAGGACATGCCCAGCGGCACCATAAAAATTACGTAAATAGTCTGGTACACGGTCTGGTGAGCAGCCAGCATCTCAGGGCCAAGTATCCCCATTAAAAACGTAACTACGGCAAACAGGCTAAATTCTAGGGCGATGGTGACGGCGATCTCGCCCCCCATGCCCAGTAGCCGACCGACTAGCCGGGGCTGCACTCGGTGCCACCCGCGCCAAAAGCGGTATTCCTTTAAGCTGGGGTGCTTGAGGGTATAGAGCAGAAATAGCCCAAACATCAGCCAGTAGCTCAGCCCGCTAGACAGCCCCAGCCCCCCCAGCCCCAGAGCCGGAAAGCCCCATTTGCCAAACCCCAGGGCATAGTTGCCCACAATGTTAAAAGCCGTACCCACCAGCACAATCACAATCACCACTCGGGCCTCGGCCAGGGCCGCCGCGTAGCCCCGCAGCATGGCAAAGGCCAGGGCCGGAAACGCGCCCCACAAAATCGTCTGAAAATAAGGGGCGGTGAGGGTGGCGATCGCCTCGGGCTGCCCTAGCCCCAGCAGCACCCGATCGAGCTGGCTGAGCACCACCATCATCGGCAGACTCAGCCCTAGCGAAAGCCAGAACCCCTGGCGGGAGATCGCCTCAATCTGGTCTTTTTGCCCGGCTCCAAAGGCCTGGGCCACCAGTGGCCCCACCGTCATCACAAACCCGCCAATCACCGCCAGCAATAGCTGAAAGCTAATCGCAGCCAACCCACCCGCCGCCAGGGTGTTAGCCCCCAATCGCCCCATCATTAAGGTGTCCACAAAGCCTACGGCAGCCTGGGCCACCTGAGCCCCCGCCAATGGCCCCGCCAGGGCGAGAAAGGCTCGTACTTCTGACCCGGCCTTGACTTGGGCGATAGATCTATCCTGTGTACGCATCGAAAGATCGAGCCCAGTTGAGTTGAATGCTGTATACCGTAGTTGAGATTGTCTAGGGCTGGGCAATCAAATCTGTCAAAAACTGAGTTTGGGGTTCAGCGCAACCCGGATTCGCCGCCCCCCTCGGTAGGCTGATCGATTTGATTGTTCAAAATCCCTTACAGCATCGCCAGCCGTGCCTTGAGAATGGTCGCCTGGGCCTCGGCCTCGGCCAGAGAATTGCGGGCTCCCTGCACCACATCGGCGGGGGCTTTATCCACAAAGCCGGCGTTGCTCAGCCGCCCTGAAAGCGATTTGATCTCAGCCTCCACCTTGGCTAGGTCTTTTTCTACCTTGGCCCTTAGGGCTTCAATATCCACTACGCCGGTTAGGGGAATGAGCACCTGCACGGTACCCGTAACTCCAGCGAACAACTTTTGCGAGGGTTCGGTAGAGTCTTTTGCGGCACTGCTAGGGCTGGTCGCAGCGGTGGGTGAGGGCACCGATCGCAGTTGAGTGGTCGCTCGCGGAGTCGCTGTGTCGGGGCCAAAAATGCTGCGTCGCCACTGTTGGTAGGACTGGGTGAGGCGATCGCGATCGCCCACCGTCAGCAAATTCTGCCGCACAAAATTAAACACAACCCAGAACCCTACTAGCTCCATCAGGGTGCCAAAGATGGGAGTGCTGTCAACCGCTGACACCACAGCCCCGCCAAACTTGAGCAAGACCACCCCCGCAAAAATCCACAGCAGGGTAAAGGCCGGGCGACGAATATCGGCAAAGAACGACCCGGCATAGTACAGCGGCTCTTCAAACAGAGGCAGCATGGTGTGCCAAAAGTCTTGCACCTCAGCCACCACTCGGTTATCGCTCAGCTTCGTTGGGGGAGTCAGCGATGTAGCGCTAGTCTCCCCGCTGTGGGCTGTGGAAACCGGCTGCTTGCCGCCTAGAATCACCAGGGTGTCGATCTTGCCCAGGTCTTTGATGTAGTCGGCAGTGGCCTGGAGAATGTGGCGCTCGTCAGCGCTCTCGCTTTCGAGAATGGTCTCGATGCGCAGGCTGGGTTTAATACCGGCCTCGGCTCGCAGGTTGCGCACGGTGCGCACAGTGTTAAACACCAGGGCAAACTGCTGCTCTAGGGCATCGTCAATGAGGTCAGGCTGCGCCGTGGGGTAGGGCTGCACCGCCAAAAACTGGTCGTCGCCCACCTGGCTGAGGGTGTGCCACAGCTCCTCGGTAATGTGAGGCATAAACGGATGCAGCAGCTTGAGAATGCCGTCGAGCACAAAGGCCAGGGTTTGCTGACCCGCTGTGAATTTAGAAGACCCCTCGCCTTGGAGGCGAGGCTTGACCAATTCGATATACCAGTCGCAAAAGTCGCCCCAAACAAACTCGTAGAGCTCCTTAGCGGCTTCGCCCATGCCGTACTGGTCGAGGTTGTCGCGCACGCTCTGCACAACGCGGTTAAAGCGAGACAAAATCCAGCGATCGGCTAGCTCCAGATTGGCCAAGTCGGGCGCGCCTAGGCTGGCGGGAGACTGCCCACCCAAATTCATCATCACAAAGCGGGAGGCATTCCACAGCTTGTTGGTAAAGTTGCGGCTAGCCTCCACCGAGACAGATTCGTCGGTATTGCGATCGTACTCCAGGCGAATGTCTTGGCCCGCCCCTGTGACTTCGCGAATCAGGGTGTAGCGCAGGGCGTCGGTGCCGTACTTGTTGATCAACAGTAGGGGGTCGATGCCGTTGTTCGACGACTTCGACATCTTTTTGTTGTTTTCATCGCGCACCAGGCCGTGGATGTAGACGGTCTCAAAGGGCATGGTGTCGGTGAAATGCCCCGCCATCAGAGTCATGCGGGCCACCCAAAAGAAAATGATGTCGAAGCCGGTGACCAGGGTGGTGGTGGGGTAGTAGGTCTGGAAGTCCTGGGCCGATTCATCTGGCCAGCCCATGGTGGAGAAGGGCCACAGACCGGAGGAAAACCAGGTGTCGAGCACGTCGGGGTCGCGGGTCAGGGTCACCCATTCGCCAAACCGCTCGGTGGCCTTAGCTTTGGCCTCTTCCTCCGTAGCGGCCACCACGAAGGGGGTGTTGTCGGTGATTTCGCCGCCGGTTTCGCTTACGGCATACCAGGCGGGGATTTGGTGGCCCCACCAGAGCTGGCGAGAGATGCACCAGTCGCGCAGGTTCACCAGCCAGTCGCGGTAGACCTTCGTCCAGCGATCGGGCACAAACTTGGGCTCTTGGCGGTTGTCCAAATAATCCAGCGCTTTGTCGGCCATGGGGCGAATGTTGACGAACCACTGGGTGGAGAGCAGGGGCTCGACGGGCACTTTGCCGCGATCGCTATAGGGCACCGTATGGTGATAGTCGTCGATCTTTACCAAAAACCCTTCGACATCCAGCCGCTTCACCACCAGGCGGCGAGCCTCGAAGCGGTCTAGCCCGTGGAACGGCCCCGCCTGCTCATTCATGGTGCCGTCTTTGTTCATGACGGTGATCAGGGGCAGGTTGTGGCGCTGGCCCATGGCAAAGTCGTTGGGGTCGTGGGCGGGGGTGACTTTGACGCAGCCGGTGCCAAACTCCGCATCGACATAGTCATCGGCGATCACGGGAATTTCGCGATTCACAATCGGCAGCGTCAGGGTTTTGCCCACCATGTCGCGGTAGCGATCGTCGTTGGGGTTCACCGCTACTGCCGTGTCGCCTAGCATGGTTTCGGGGCGAGTGGTGGCGACTTCTAGATAGCCCGAGCCGTCGGTGAAGGGGTAACGGAAGTGCCACAGATGGCCGTCCACCTCGCGCTGCTCCACCTCCAGGTCAGACACCGCCGACTGGCTGGCGGGGCACCAGTTGACCATGTAGTTGCCCCGATAGATCAGCCCCTCATCGTAGAGTCGGGTGAAAGCGGTCAGCACCGCAGTGTTAAGCCCTTCATCCATGGTGAAGCGCTCCCGCGACCAGTCCACCGAGACGCCCAGCTTGCGTAGCTGGTTGACGATGGTGCCGCCGGATTCGGCTTTCCATTCCCAGGCGCGCTCCAGGTAGCGATCGCGCCCCACATCCTCCTTCTTCAGTCCCTCAGCCTGGAACTGCCGGTCTAAAATCGTGCTCACGGCAATGCTGGCGTGGTCGGTGCCGGGCAGCCACAGGGTGTTGCGCCCGGCCATGCGCTGGTAGCGCACCAGGGTGTCGATCAGCGCATTCTCAAAGGCATGGCCCATGTGCAGGCTGCCGGTCACGTTCGGCGGCGGAATCACCACACAGTAGGGCTCGCCGGGGTGGTCGGGGTCGGCTTTAAAGACCTGGTTCTCTTCCCACTGGGCCTGCCACTTGGTTTCGGTCTGCGTGGGGTCGTACTGGGCGGAGAGAGCGGGAACGGTGGCCGTCATCACAAAACCTGGAGCGCGGGGACTATTGCATTAAAGACAGTGTACCTAGGGATTCTGCCATTTTGATGGGGAACCTGGGGAGTTGCCGGGTATCAGGGGCTGACGGGTTTAAGGTGTCAGGTCTAGGGTCTAAGGCTGGTCTGAGGTCTAAGGCTGGTCTGAGGTCTAAGGTGCAGCCCTGAACCCTGAACCTCAAACCCTAAACCCTATCCGCTGCCGCCTTAGATTTCATCAACAAACTTAAGAACCTTTTGGTAAAGCTGGTGGCTGATGCGAAAACCAGCTAGCTCTACCAGGGCATCCATCACCCGCCGCACGCTGGGAATCAGCGCCCGCTGCTTGGCGACGATAACAATGCCGACGATGCCAATGGCTGACAGCTCTAGCGCTTGGGCGACCTGCCGTCCTCTGCGCTCGTTGATCAACAACTCGTCGGCGTGGAGCTGGAGGGCTAGGGCCAGGGTTTGGGTTTCGCCCAGGTCGAACTGCTTGCCCTGTTGCTGAACCTGGGCGATCGCGCCCTCTGTCGGCACCTGCACCTTGACCCAACTGACAGACAGTACCGCCTGAATGCGAGCATTTTTGGCCGTCGCCAACTCCTGCGCCACCACCTCTGAAATCACCACGGTGCCGTAGAGTGCCTCCAGCAGCCAGAGGTAGTCAACCAGGGCCAAGCTGCCCAACGATGAAGCATCGCTCACAATGGTCATAGCCAACCCCGGCGGCGCAGGTTTTTAATGTCGTCAGCAAACTCTTCGGCTTCGTAGTGGGCACAAACACCGCGACTGCCGATGATTTTTTGAAACTCCATCAGGTGAATGCCTGCAATCTGGCTGGCAACGCCCAAGGTAACCTGCTCATGCTCAAACAGGGAAATGGCCATTTCCCGCAGCCAGTCGGCCCTAGAGAAGGTTGGGCACTGGGCGACTTCGTCAGGAATATCCAGGTTGATGCGCATGGAGGGTGGTTACCCTAAGGATGGTCTTTGAAAGTCTGTGGGAGGGGTGCGATCGCCGGTCAATAAACCTGCACCTCCAACCATGGTGCGTTATTCTGGCAGCCCCGCCGCAAATAGCTGAGCGGCAGTCAGGGTGAGATCGGCAAACTGAGCCGACTCTATCCGCTGCTCCCCCGCAAACGTGCCCACCGGGACAAACCCCTGCCCCTGCTGCGCCAGCACCAGCACTGTACGGTCTTGGGGGTTGATAATCCAGTACTCAGGAATGCCTAAGTCTTCGTACTGGGCACGTTTGGCCACGTAGTCGCGCTCCCACTGCAACTCCCCAGGGCTGACTACCTCGACCACCAGCGCTGGGGGTGGCATCGTCAGGCGAATGGTGTTGCGCTTCGCCAATAGCTGAATGTGTTCTGGCTGAATCACCGTCAGGTCAGGGTAGCGATTCTTCGGTTCGCCCCTGACCTCAAGCTCCAAGCCATGCCCCCGTACCCGATCTATTCCTAATAGCAGTGCAAAGATTAGCAGCAGGCGATTGGCAATCTGCACGTTTTGCCCAGACTCTGGCGGCACCTCGATTAGTTCTCCATTAAATAGCTCGTAAAAGTGTTCCGTGCCGTCGTCGTAGGCCAGATACTCTTCAAAGCTATAGAACCTGGGCCGCGTCTGCACCATAAAACCAAAAAAGGCTTAGCGTTCTCAAGATAACTTCAGTCTAAAACCAATCCCGATCTAGAGCCCCCTTTACTCCATCACCCCTCAACTCCCCTACCCTCCCCAGCTCCCCTTAAATAAGGCTCCAGAAGCCATGGGGTAGAATCAAGGCCAGCCTGTGACAGACTATCATTAAGAAAGTTGATGTAAGTAGGTTGGCAGAAGCAATGCCCCCTCGGTGCTAACCTTCATTGAGCACGCAGTCCGACAGATAAGGAGACGCCAGAGCGCATGGGAAAAGTAGTTGGCATCGACCTGGGTACGACCAACTCCGTGGTCTCTGTAATGGAGGGCGGCAAGCCGGTAGTGATTGCCAACGCCGAAGGGATGCGGACTACGCCCTCGGTAGTGGCGTTTAGCAAAGAGGGCGAGCGGCTAGTGGGGCAGATGGCCCGCAGGCAGGCGGTGCTCAATCCCCAAAACACTTTCTACAGCGTCAAGCGCTATATGGGGCGTCGCTACGCGGAACTTGACCCATCCTCTAAGCGGGTGCCCTACACCATTCGCCGCGACGATTTGGGCAACGTTAAGATCCGCTGCCCCCGCCTCGAAAAAGACTTTGCCCCGGAAGAAATTTCGGCGATCGTGCTGCGCAAGCTGGCGGATGAGGCCAGCCGCTACCTGGGCCAGCCGGTGACCGGGGCGGTGATCACCGTGCCCGCCTATTTTAACGATGCCCAGCGCCAGGCCACCCGCAATGCCGGGCGCATTGCTGGGCTGGAAGTCAAGCGCATTTTGAACGAGCCGACGGCGGCGGCGTTGGCCTACGGCCTCGACCAGGTGCAGAACGAGACCATCCTGGTGTTTGACCTGGGGGGTGGCACCTTTGACGTGTCGATTCTCGATGTGGGCGATGGGGTGTTTGAGGTGCGATCAACCTCGGGCGATACCCAGCTGGGGGGCACCAACTTCGACACCAAAATCGTTGACTGGCTGGCCGATGAGTTTCTTGAAAAAGAAGGCATTGACCTACGGAAAGATCGCCAGGCCCTACAGCGACTAACTGAGGCGGCTGAGAAAGCCAAGATTGAGCTTTCTGGCGTGGCCAGCACCGAGATTAGCCTGCCGTTTATCACCGCTAGCCCTGAAGGCCCTAAGCATATTGAGACGCGTCTGAGCCGATCGCAGTTCGAAGGTCTCTGTGGCGACCTGGTCAGCGCTCTGCGCGCTCCTCTCAAGCAAGCGCTCAGCGATGCGGGCCTGACCCCCAACGACATTGACGAAGTGGTGCTGGTGGGCGGAGGCAGCCGCATGCCCATGGTGCAGGACTTGGTGCGCGGGTTGATTGGCCTCGAACCCAGCCAAAACGTGAACCCTGACGAAGCCGTTGCCGTGGGCGCTGCCGTGCAGGCGGGCATCATCACCCAAGAAGTGCAAGACATCATGCTGCTGGATGTCACGTCGCTCTCCCTGGGGCTGGAGACCATCGGCGGCGTGATGAAAAAGGTGATTCCTCGCAACACCACGATTCCGGTGCGGCGATCGGATATTTTCTCGACCTCTGAAAACAACCAGACCTCGGTGGAGGTGCATGTGCTCCAGGGCGAGCGCGAGATGGGGGCCGACAACAAATCCCTGGGCCGCTTCAAGCTGATGGGCATTCCTCCCGCGCCGCGCGGTGTGCCCCAGGTGCTGGTGTCCTTTGACATTGACGCCAACGGCATCTTGCAGGTGTCGGCGATGGATAAGACCACCGGACGCGAGCAGAGTCTGACCGTGCAGGGCGCGTCTAACCTCGAAGAAGGCGAAGTGCAGCGGATGATCCGTGAGGCGGAGGAGTTTGCCGAAACCGATCGCCTCCAGCGTGAGCGGGTCGAGAAGCGCAACCGGGCTGAAGCCCTGACCTTCCAAGCCGAGCGACTGCTGCGGGAGGTGGCCCTTGACTTTGGCATGCAGTTTGCCCGCGATCGCCGTCGCCGCATTGAAGGGTTAGTGCAAGAACTGCGCGACTACCTAGAGCAAAGCGATGAGCGCGGTATCGACATGGCTCAGGCCGAGCTGCAAGACGAACTCTACGACCTCAACCGCGAGGCCTACCTCTACGAAGCTGAGGATGCCCCCGAAGGCGGCATCCTCGGCCAGATCGGCAACACCTTGAAGAAGACCTTCTCCTTCGACGACGACTTGGATGCGCGGCCCAACTACGGCTACCAAGGCTCTACCTCCTGGGGCAACTGGGACGAGGACTGGGACTACGACAATCGCGGCGGAGCGGGTGGACAGCGCTACGGTAGCCCAGCCTACGACAACCGTGCCTACGGTACGACCGGCTACAACGGTCAGGGTTACAACAACCCAAGCTACGGCAGCCAAGGCTACGGCGATCAAGGCTACGGGAGTCAGGGGTACAGCGATCGCGGAGCCTCCCCCTCAGGGAATCGCCCCAGCGGCGGCTCTAGCTACGGCAACTCTGGCTACGACAGCCAGGGCTACGGCAACGGCTACGACCGCTCCCAAGAACCCAGCCGTCCTCAGCCGCCCGCCTCAGACTATGGCCGCCAAGACTACGGGCAACCTGGCTACGATCGCCAGGATTACGATCGCCAAGACTACAGACCGTCAGGCGATACCCAACCCGCTGCCGACGACTATCGTGGCTACGATCAGTCCGGCTATGGTCGCCAAGACTATGGGCAAGACTATGGTCGATTCCCTGCGGAGGACGCCCCCAGAACGCAAAACCCTGAACCTGCTCGCCCCAGCTATGGCGATGCTGACTACGGTCAATCGGGCTACGATGATCCCCGCTACGACCAACCTAGCGCCCCTGAGTCAGGCTATGGTAATGCCGGACGCGATGCTGGAGCAGAGCGCTCTGGGAACCGTGGCTACGATAATCAGGGCTATGACCCTTACGCTCGCAACGCGTCTCCACCAGAAACTCGACCCAGTACTGCCCCTGCTGTCCCTCGCCAAGACAATAGCTGGGAGGATGACCTTTGGGGGCAGCCCGCATCGAATCGCCCTGCTGAAAACCCAGCGCCAGAGAATCGCTCACGGCCTGCCTCCCCGGAACGCGGGCCTGACGCTGCCAGACCAGTGCCCCCGCGCCAAGACAATCGCCGCCCTGCCCCCCGCTATGACGGCGACAACTGGAGCGATCGCGACGAGTGGCTCTAAACCACCCTTCACCTCACCCTGCCAAGTAGGGGGATGAATCGGCAAACAAGACCATCCACCCCCTAACCCCCTAACCCGCCCACCCATCCACCCTGCATGGAGAACTTTCGGAACTACTACGACATTCTGGGGGTTTCCAGAGAAGCAACCTTTAGCGACATCAAGCAGGCCTACCGCAAGCTGGCCCGGCAGTACCACCCCGACCTCAACCCTGGCGACCAGGCGGCAGAGGATCAATTTAAGCTGCTCAGCGAAGCCTACACCGTGCTCTCCGACGACGAAAAGCGCGCTCAGTACGAGAAATTTAGCGAGTACTGGCAGCAGGAGGGCTTTAAGAAAGGTCAGGGCAAATCGGTCGTTAGCGATCTTTTCAGCGGGCGGATTTCCTTAGAAGACTTTGGCTTTGGCGAATTTCCTGACTTCAACGTCTTTGTCGACCAGCTGCTCAACCGTCGCCCGCCCCGCCGTAGTGCTAGCGACGACGATGGCTACCCTGCCAACACCGCTACCTACAGCCCGTCCACCAGCGCTGGCCGCCGCGATGCCGAGGCCGACCTCACCGTGCCCCTCGAAAAAGCCTTTCGGGGTGGGCGAGAGCGCATTCGTTTAGAGGATGGGCGATCGCTAGAGGTCAACATGCCCGCTGGCATGGTTACCGGGCAGCGCATTCGCCTGCGAGGCCAGGGGGTAGGCGGTGGCAACCTGTACCTGCGCATTCAGGTTGATCCGCACCCGTTCTACACCCTTCGGGGCAACGATGTGTACTGCCGGCTGCCCATCACCCCCAGTGAGGCTGCCCTGGGCAGCGCCATCGATATCCCCACGCTGGATGGCCCCGTGCGCACCAGTCTGCCCCAGGGGGCGCAGACTGGGCAAGTCCTGCAGCTGCCGGGGCGGGGCTACCCCGTTGGCAAAGAAGGCCGAGGCGACCAAATTGTGGAGCTAGAGGTGGTGGTGCCGACGGGGCTAAGCGATCGCGAAAAAGCCCTCTACGAAGAACTCCGCCAAACCGAACGCTTCCGCCCCCGCGCTGACCTTTTCACCTAGCCAATTGTTGCAAAAGCGTTACGAAAACGCTCTGCATTCTCACCAGAAGAACACTGAGTAATCCCTAAAAATTCCCCATAGAATGGACGTTTTAGCTTGTTTGTCGCCCCAGTCAACCCATCTGAAGCGCCTTTGACATTGGCAACTAAATGAGAATTTAACTTTCCCTGATGACCCCCAAGTCGTTAAACTAGCTATGGAAAAAGGTCATCCCGTCATTTTTAACTATGTCTGTTGTTAGCCAAGTTATTTTGAATGCCGACGACGAGCTGCGCTACCCAACCACCGGCGAGCTCAAGGCCATTGAAGAATTTTTGAAGACTGGCGAGCAGCGCACCCGCATTGCCGCTACCTTGTCTGAGAACGAGAAAAAGATTGTTGACCAGGCCAGCAGAGAGCTATGGCGGCGACGGCCTGACTTCATCGCCCCCGGCGGCAATGCCTATGGTCAAAAGCAGCGTGCCCTCTGCATTCGTGACTACGGCTGGTATTTGCGCCTGGTCACCTACGGCGTGCTAGCGGGCGACCAGACCCCCATTGAGGCCATCGGCATCGTGGGTGTCCGCGAAATGTACAACGCCCTAGACGTGCCCGTGCCCGGCATGGCTGAAGCCATTCGCTGTTTGAAAGAGGCTTCCCTCAATCTGCTGTCTGACGAAGACGCTGCTGAAGCTCAGCCCTATTTTGACTACATCATCCAAGCGATGTCATAGTTCTAGCAAAACCTTCCTAGCGAAAGCTAAAACCCCGAATTCTTCAAGAATCCGGGGTTTTGTTTTAGGTGGGCTAGCTGTCCTGGGGTGCGTCATCGCTCAGGGTGACGCACCAACTGAACAACTTACAGAGTTGCCAGCACGTCGCGGGCGGCTGCGATCGTAGCGTCAATATCGGCATCGGTGTGGGCTAGAGAGGTAAACCCAGCCTCAAACTGCGACGGTGCCAGGTAAACACCGCGCTCCAGCATGCCCCGGTGGAAGCGGCTAAACTTCTCCAGATCAGCTCCCTTGGCGTCTTCAAAGTTGCTGATCGGCCCCGCATGGAAGAACATGCCAAACATGGCACTGATGTGGCCACCGTATACGGCATGGCCCGCATCCCGTGCCACCTGAAGTAGACCGTCGATGAGCTTCTTCGTCAGGCGATCGAGCTCGTCGTAGGTGCCAGGCCGCTGGAGCAGCTCCAGGGTTTTGATGCCTGCCGTCATAGCCAGGGGGTTACCCGACAGGGTTCCTGCCTGGTAAACCGGCCCAGCCGGGGCGATCATTTCCATAATGTCGCGACGACCGCCGTAGGCACCTACGGGCAAGCCGCCGCCAATCACCTTACCTAGAGTAGTGAGGTCGGGAGTGACGTTAAATTTGGCCTGGGCACCACCATAGGCAATGCGGAAGCCGGTCATCACTTCGTCGAACACCAGCAACGCATCGTTTTCGCGGGTAATTTCTCGTAGCCCTTCTAGAAACCCGCCATCGGGGGTGATAAACCCAGCGTTACCGACCACCGGCTCTAGAATCACCCCGGCGATTTCTCCAGGGTTTTGGGCGAAGAGGGCCTTGACCGCTTCAAGGTCATTGTAAGGAGCGGTGAGGGTGTCGCTGGTGGCCGATTTGGGTACTCCAGGGGAGTCGGGCAAGCCCAAGGTGGCGACACCAGAACCCGCCTGCACCAAGAACATATCGGCGTGGCCGTGGTAGCAACCCGAGAATTTGATGATTTTGTTGCGCCCGGTATAGGCCCGCATTAGCCGCAGCACGGCCATACAGGCTTCGGTGCCAGAGTTCACAAAGCGCACCATCTCGATGCTAGGCACCGCTTGAATCACCATTTCGGCCAGCACGTTCTCAAGGTAGCAGGGTGCGCCAAAACTCGTGCCCTTTTCTAAAGCCGCTGCCAGAGCCGCCAGCACTTCGGGGTGGGCATGACCGCAGATAGCAGGCCCCCAGGTGCCTACGTAGTCGATATATTGATTGCCGTCCACATCCCAGATGTAGGCACCCTTGACGCGGTCAAATACGATAGGCTGCCCGCCCACCGACTTGAAGGCTCGTACCGGAGAGTTGACGCCGCCCGGCATGAGGTTTTGGGCAGCGGAGAAAATTTCTTGTGATTTTGCTGTCTTAAATGGGGCTGTACTGACCAAAGCACGTTCCTCTCAGAGTCCAAAGTCATTCGGCGGCTCAGGGTGAGACCGCCTGAATGTTAGCTCTGATCATTATCCTATTGATTGGATAAGGCACACCGGTTGATGTTAAGGAACGTAAACTACCGGCGCAGGTGATGCAGGCGACCGTTCTTAATCTGCACCACTGGGTGGTTTGAGATGCGGACTAGATGCTCATCGTGGGTAGTGACGATGACAGTAATGCCGATGGAGTTGAGCTTTTTGAGGATCTTGATCACCTGAAGGGAGTTCTCCGCATCCAGGTTGCCGGTGGGCTCGTCGGCCAGCAGCAGCGGAGGGGTGCTGACCACGGCACGGGCAATGCTGACTCGCTGCTGCTCGCCGCCAGAGAGCTCGTCGGGGAAGCACTGGGCCTTGCCCTGGAGACCAACCATTTTGAGGGTGGGCCAGAGGCGGCGGTGAATTTCTTTGCGGGTGAAGCCCTGAGCCCACAGCACAAAGGCCACATTCTCGGCCACGGTGCGCTTAGGAATTAGCTTGTAGTCTTGAAATACAACGCCAATCCGGCGGCGCATCATGGCTAGGCGGTTGCCCCGCAAGTCAGAAATGGGTTCATCGCCCACGAGAATATTGCCGCCTGTGGGGCGTTCGTAGCCGTAGAGCAGTTTGAGCAGCGTTGATTTGCCTGAACCAGAGGGGCCGGTGACGAAAAGAAAGTCGCCGGGGTTGACAGTTAGATTGACACCGGCCAGGGCCTTGCTGCCGTTGGCGTAGACCTTCTCAACATTGTTGAGAGAAACGATTGGCTGAACAGTTGGGTCTTTGGGGGGAGCGGCGTCGAGCACGGGGGCAGGGGAAGGGTCGGCGGTGGAGCGGGCAGGCACTACAAGCTTGAAGCGGTCTTGTAGCCTGGCCCTGATGTCTTCGGGAAGACCAGACAATTTGGCGTCGTCGGTGGGGCGATGGAGCACAGAAGTCATGGAACGTCCTAACTGAGATGGGCTAGACAGACTCAAGGGTGAGGCTGACAAAAACGTATGAACTGCGCAGCCAGCACCGAGGACAGAGCTGACGGGGCTTTTGGGTGGCTATTGTACCGGAAACACTGTATCCGGCAAAAGGCATATTTGTTTTTTCAATAATCGTTATGTTTCGTCACTGAGATAACAGCGCGGCTGAAGGGCTCGCCAACTAGGGCTCTAGAAGAGTACCGCAACGTTTGCAAAATTGGGCATCGTCATCGTGGAGGGTGAGGCCGCAGCCGGGGCAAGGCAGGTGCTGCGGCTGGGAGACCTTGCCCAATTGCCGGATCAAGCGGCTAATTTGGGCGGGGATCAGGGCAATGCCGGTGAGAATCATCATTACTGTCAGCCCTCGCCCGGCTTCTGAGATGGGGGTAACGTCGCCGTAGCCCACGGTGGTCATCGTGACTACGGCGAAGTAGAGCGCGTCTAAAAACGTGCCAAAGTCTTCAGGGTTGCTGGGGTGCTCGACTTGAAAAATCAGGCCGGAGTAGATAAAAATAATTGCTCCTAACGTAAGCAAAATGCGAATCAAAATTAGGCTGTCGGTGCTGGTGACTTGGCCAAACCAGAGCCGGTCGTTGAAGATGCGCACTAGGCGCAAAATTCGTAGTGACCTAAAAAAGCGCAAAAACCGAATGTCAAAGACGCCAATCCAAGAGGGCAGAATGGCGATTAGGTCGATCAGGCCGTAGAGGCTAAAGGCGTATTGCCAGGGGCGTGGGGCTGTCCAGAGGCGCAGACCGTACTCAAAAGTGAAGGCCAACACGATCAGCCAGTCGAGAATGTCTAGCCATTCATCTAGGGCCGGAGAGATGGGGTAGCTTTTGATGACAAAAATAGTGGCCGACATAAAAATCAGCAGCACGATCGCGCCATTGACCACTCGGCCAGGCATGGTGTCGGTGGTGTCTAGGTGGCTGCGTAGGCGATCGCGCAGCGCCGGTTTCTGACCTTCGCGCCATGCTTTTTGCGGCTCATCTGTGAGTTTTTCCATCGTGTTAATGCCCACCCCCAGGATGGTTCTGCGCTCTAGCCTGGGCTAAGATAGCCAGGCAGACTGATTTTTATCTGGCTGCGATTTTATAGTCATCTTGCCCTAGGCTCCGAATTATCCAGTGGTCAATTTGGCTTTGAGGGTTGAACTGGGTCTAGGTTAGCGCTTGCTCCTATGCTCAGGCCGCTATAGGTCAGATTTTCACGAGTGATATCTTTGGACTGGACTTGAGGGTTAGATTTAGTATCACTGCGGCACTTTGAGCACCTATGGCGATCGCACCGATTATCACTACCCCCAATGATTTTTCGCCCAGCGCTACGGGCACCTGGTCGCCGCTGCCGACCCAGCGACCGCTGCTGCTGGTGGGCCACGGTAGCCGCGATCTGGAGGGGCGCGATCGCGTTCTAGAATTTGCCGCCGCCTACCAAGCACTCGACACTTCTCGCCCGGTGATCCCCTGCTTTTTAGAGCTAACAGAACCCACTATTCAAGACGGGGTCGATCGGTGCGTAGAGCAGGGCTACACCGATATCTCGGTACTGCCAATTTTGCTGTTTGCGGCTCGCCACAACAAGTTTGATGTCACCAATGAATTGGATCGGGCTCGCCAGCGCCACCCCCAGGTGAAATTTCACTATGGTCGCCACTTTGGCATTACCCCAGCCATCATTCAGCTTTGGCAGGAGCGATTGGCGGAACTAGATAGTCCTCGATTTAACCCGAATGGCATTGCCCGCGAAGACACGGTGCTGCTGTTTGTGGGCCGGGGGGCCAGCGACCCTGATGCCAACGGCGATGTCTATAAGCTAGCCCGTATTGTGTGGGAGGGCAGCCGCTATAAAACGGTGGAAATTTGCTTTATTGGCATCACCCATCCGCGCCTAGAAGAGGGCTTTCGCCGCGCCCGGATGTATGAACCCAAACGCATTATTGTGCTGCCTTATTTTCTCTTTACCGGCGTGCTAATCAAGAAGATTTTGGATATTACCCAGCAGGAGCAGGCGGCGCATCCAGAACAGTTGGTGAGCTATCTGCCAGAGATGGGCAGCCATCCTCAGTTGATGCAGATTTTGCGCGATCGCGAAATCGAAACCCATTTGGGCCAGGTAGCGATGAACTGCGAAATGTGCAAGTTTCGCCTTGCCGCCGGGGGCAGTCAGCACGGTCACGGGCATGACCACGGACATGCTCACACCGATCATGGCCACGGGCACGGCCACGGCCACGATCACGGGCATCATCACGGCGAACCCGTAGATCTCTTTCCAGAACCCGACGACTACCATCAGCGGGCTTGGCAGGTTCCCTAGATGCTCAGCTAATTGGGCTGGGAATGCTAAAAACAGCGCCTGGGCAGCGGCCTGGGTCAGTTTTTAAGCATTTCCAGGGGGCAGCCAGCCATGTTTAAATCCGTTAGTCGGCACCTATGCGCCTTTGACTTGGAGTGGGTGCCCGACCCGACATCGGGACGGCGCGTATACGGTCTGCCCGCAACGCTAGCGGATGCTGAGGTATTTGAGGTGATGTGGGCTAAGGCTGGAGCCACGGCAGAGAAACCTCGGCCCCATCTCAAAACGGCGCTGTGCCGTGTGGTCGCGGTTTCGGCAGTGGTGCGAGAGCAGCAAGCCAACGGGGAGGTTATCCTGCGGCTCACCACTTTGCCCAGACAAGGCGATCGCCCCATGGATGAGGGCGAACTCATTTCAACTTTTCTGGGCTATCTGGGGCAACACCATCCTCAGCTAGTCGGCTTCAATTCTCAAACGGCTGACCTGCCAATTTTGCTTCAGCGCGGATTGGTAACCGGCATTTCGGCAGCCGAGTTTTGCCGCCGGGCTGACAAGGGCTGGGGCAGCGACTACTTTAGTCGCCACGGCGACGCCCATGTCGATTTGAAAAACGTCCTCAGCGGTTGGGGAATTGCTACACCTACTCTGCACGAACTGGCAGCGGCGATGGGCATTCCTGGTCAGATAGGGGCGCAACCCCATGATGTGGTGAATTGGTGGGTTGAGGGAGACTTGCGATCGATCGTGGCGCAGAGCCAGTACGATGCGCTGAGCACCTACCTGGTGTGGCTGCGGGCAGCAAGGTTTGCAGGATTCTTTAGCGAGGAGCAGTACTTGGAAGAGGAATCGCGGCTGCGGGGGATGGTGGGCGATCGCATTGCCCAGGGCGACCATCACCTCACCCAATATCTAGATCGGTGGAACAGCTTCACCCTTCAACCCGACGATGCCATAGTTATTTCTCTGGCTACTCAGGCCGTAGCTACAGATCAGGCCGCCTAACTTACCGAGCCATTTGCTTGAGTCAAGATCGGTCGTCCCGTTCCACGGCTGGTGTCCTATAGCCTGCTCCTTGGGTATCACGCTCTGGTGGCGCTCAGTGAAACTATCAATTCCTACAAGATGTGTAGATCGGGTTTCAGGGTGCCCCAGTAGCGATTACAACAAAAGATCCGTTTTCCTGTGAGGATCGTTGCTGTGAAGAAGCTGGTGCCGACTCGTTTTTTGATTGGGGGATGTTTGGTTAGCCTAGCGGCCTGGCTGTGGAGCGTGCCCGCTGCTGTCGCTGACCCCTGCACCGCCAACTGTCGGTCAGGGCAGATTCAGTTTACGCCGGGCGATCGCATCACGGTGCAGGTCGTCAACGTTGGCAGCCGCCCCCTCAGCCTAGAGCAGCCACCCCTGCTTGGCCCCCGCTTGCTCTACACCGGCAACACCTTTGAAACCCGGCTAAACTGGGCTGGGCAGCCCAAGCCATCGTTTTTCTTCTGGTCGCAAGAGCGGCTGCCCGTGCGTGCTCGCCTCGGTCGCCCCAGCCCCAATATCCTGCGGGTAGAACTGTATAACGCGCCCAGTGAACCGAGCGATCGCAGCATCACCATCGAAGCCGATGGCCGCGTCTCGGTGAAATAGCAGGATGGGGATGTTGGGTACTGCCCACTCCCCTACTCATCCACTCCCTACCGCCACCCCGCCAACACCAGCTTGCCAATCGTGCGGCCCGACTCCACCTGGGCGTGGGCCTGGCGCAGGTGGGCAGCGTTGATGGGTGAGAGCGTCTGTTGCAGGGTAGTGCGCAGCTTGCCCGCATCCACTAGGGCCGCTACCTCGTCGAGCAAGTGGCCCTGGTCAGCCATGTCGGCGGTTTGGTACATCGAGCGGGTAAACATAAACTCCCAGGCAAAGGTGGCGCTTTTGTTTTTGAGCAAATTTAGGTCTAGGGGGTCGGTGTTGCCGACAATGCCGACAATTTTGCCCTGGGGGCGAATCAGCTCGGCCATCACGCCCCAGTAGGCATCGGTGTTGCTGAAGTTGGCGATGAAATCGACTTCGCGGTGGCCGAGCTGGGCCATTTCTTCGATCAGCGCATCGCTGTAGTCCACGCTGTGGTCGGCACCTAGCTCTCTCACCCAGGCCTGCGACTGGGGCCGCGAGGCGGTGGCAATCACCACTAACCCCGCTAGTTTGGCTAGCTGAATGGCGATCGACCCCACGCCCCCGGCCCCGCCAATGATCAGAATCGACTGACCCTGGCTTTCCCCGTTGCGGTCAATGCCCAGACGGGTAAACAGGGCTTCCCAGGCGGTGAGGGTGGTGAGGGGCAGCGCAGCGGCCTCGGCGAAGGAGAGGGTTTGGGGCATGGCACCCACAATGCGCTCATCGACTAGCTGAAATTCAGCGTTGGAGCCGGGGCGGGTGATGTCGCCCGCATAGTAAACGGCATCACCGGGCTTGAATCGCGTCACTGCATCGCCAACGCTTTCAACCACGCCAGCGGCGTCGTAGCCCAGCACCTTAGGCGTGTCTTCGACCTTGTCTTTTGGGGCACGTACCTTGGTGTCAACTGGGTTGACTGAAACCGCCTCTACCCGCACCAAAAGGTCATGGCCTGTAGGGCTGGGCTTGGGCAAGCGAGCGTCGAAGAGTGAGTCTGGGTCGCTAATGGGCAAATAATGGGTCAGGGCAACAGCTTTCATAGTGAATTGAGCGCTCGCTGTGCGCAGATGCAGATCAAAAGGTCTTTCATCAGGATAAGCCCATAGAGTAAGCCTATTTTTGATGAAATTGGGTTTAGAAGCCGCTAGTCATCGGTTGGAGTGGTGATTGACAAAGCCTCTCCGTTGGCACAGGCACTTTAAAGCAGAAGTGACTACACTGAGCTTGAAGGGGCGGAAAAGGGCGATCGCCCTATCTCCTAAGGCTGATTTGCCGAATCTTTTGGGAAATAGGCCCGAAAAGGGGGAACAATAGCCCAGTGCTAATGGTCTTGTCACTAAAAGCGCAGCTTTTCTCCCATAGGTTCCCGTGCATTTACCATTTGGCTCGGCTAAACACCAAACCCCACTCCAGGGTTTAGCGAATAAATTTGCCCCCATTTGCTCCAGGCTGTTGGTTCTACCAAAGCTGCCTTGGTAGAACGGCCCATCTCTATAGCACTGCCTCTGACTCGCTCTGCTGGTTCTGGGGCCATTTTGCTATGGATGCTGTTCGCTTTTATCACCCTGCATTAACACCCCGCTTTTAAGGAATCATTGAGTATGAGCACCGTACTGAGTCTGTCTGCCAAAACCACCGCCTTTGTGGCCCTGGGTTCTGTAGCGTTTGTGGGGCTGGCGCTGCCTGCCACCGCCCAAACCGCTGAGTTTAATGATGTTGGTTCGAGCTACTGGGCGCGTCCCTTTATCGAAAGCCTCGCCTCTGAGCAAATTATCGCTGGGTTCCCCGATGGCACCTTTCGGCCTGACCAGCCAGTGACCCGTGCCCAGTTTGCCGCCATTGTGCGCAACGCCTTCAACCAGCCCCTCGATCGCACCGCACCTCGGTTTAGCGATGTCTCTAGCAACTATTGGGCCAGCGCTGCGATCGCCAACGCCTACGGTCAAGGCTTTCTCTCGGGCTACCCCAATGGTGCTTTCCAGCCTGAGCAGCAGATTCCTCGGGTGCAGGCCCTAGTCGCCCTGGCCAACGGTCTTGACTACAGCCCTCGGGGTTCGGTCAACGAAGTGCTGGGCGTCTACCGCGATCGCGGTCAAATCCCTAGCTATGGCGAAGGGCCAGTGGCCGCTGCCACCGAAAACCGGCTGGTGGTCAACTATCCCAACGTAGACACCCTGCAACCTCAGCGCACCGCCACCCGTGCTGATGTGGCGGCCTTTATCTATCAAGCTCTAGTGGCTCAGGGCCGCATGCCCGTGCTGCAATCTGGGCAAAGCGCCAACAGCTACATCGTGGGAGTCGGCACTGGAACTGGAACTGGCACTGGCACCCCCACCAGTTCGCCCCGCCTGGTGCCCAGCGGCACTGAGCTAGCGGTGCGCTACCCCAACAGCAGCGCCGATGTGGATATTGTGGTGGCCCCTGGCCAAACCGTGGCCACCAGTCTGCAAACTACCGAGCCGATTCGCAATAGCCAGGGTCAGGTGCTGGTGCCTGCGGGCAGCACCATCGTGGGTCGCATTGTGCCGGTCGAAATTCGTGGCTCGTCGATCACAGCGGCCAAGTTTGTCGCTGACAATCTCACGATTAATGGCCGCACCTACAGCGTCAACGCTGAGTCCAGCGCGATCGCGGCCACCAACAGCGTCGGCGGCGGCACCCTGCAAGGGGCACTCATTACCGGCGCAGCCGAATCGATCCTAGGTAGGATTACTGGCAACAGCGGTCTGGGCAGCGTGGTTGGGGCCGTCATCAACGGCGACAACCAGGTCACCTCTAACAGCGCGGTTGTGGTCATCAGCCCCAGCGATCTCGACCTCACCCTGCGCTCTGACCTCACGGTAGATGCGATCGCTAACTAGGCCGGCTCAAAAATCGGGTTCGGCGGTGCCGCGCCTCTGGTTTGCGCTCAGCTAGTCATCTGCAGGGGTTAGTGGGGGGTTTAGAGTTCAAGGTGTTAGGTTCAAGGCAAGCCTTAGACCCGACACCTCAAACCCTTCACCCTAAGCCGTTTGAGCCTGTCACAATCAGCCAAAAGTACTCACCAGAAACCCAGTTGCTCACTTAAGACAGTGAATCGCCAGCCAAACGCAGGGCGGATCGCTGCTGGTGAAGCTGACCCGGTGTTGTCTGTGGGCTGGTATCAGCACGTAGTCTCCCGGCCCCATCACTAAAGAAGCGCCATCCTCATAGGTGAGGGTGGCGCTTCCCTGTAGCAGGACAACCCACTCATCTTGGCTTTGGTCGTACCACTCGTTGGGGGGCGTTGTCTGCCCAGTCGAGAGAATGCGCTCAACCCGGAGATGGGGTGTTTCAAACAGGGCGGTAAATAATTCTGCCGCCGGTAGCGGATCGGGTAGCTGAAACAGATTGCCGGATGCTGGCACAGGGGACATGGCGTACCCGATCCAGCCCTAGCTAATCGAACAGCTGTCTTGATCGCAGGTGACTTTGGAGGCCACCGCACTCTCGGGCACCACGGTGAACCCACCCACGCTAACGCCTTCAACCCCGTACTGCTCTCGCAGCACTTGATTAAAGCTGGCAATAATCTCTGGCAGCTGCTGCTCTAGCACAGAGCGCACCTGATCGGCCTCGGGGGGTGGGCTGCCAACGGTTTCTACAGGCATAGCTTCAAACAGGTAAGGTATGGACTCATTGTAGGGTGACCAGAAATACCCAACCTCGTTTGCTTCACGGCTCTACATATAGAGGGAGAGGTGAATGTTCTAAACTCGATCTTGATAGGGCCGCTGCGAACTGGGAAGGTGCAAACTTAAGCTACGCCACCGAGGCCCGATCGCGCTGCAACTCCTGAATGCGATCGAGGCTGCCCACCGGAATCGCGTTAATTAGCGCCTGGGTGTAGGGGGTCTGGGGCTGGCGATAGACCTGCTCGGCGGGGCCAATCTCTTCGACTCGGCCCTGATTCATCACCATGATGCGATCGCTCATAAATTTCACCACCGCCAGATCGTGGGAAATAAAGATGTAGGTGAGGTCAAACTCCGCCTGAAGTTCTTTGAGCAGGTTGAGCACCTGGGCCTGCACCGACACATCCAGTGCCGACACTGACTCGTCGCAAATGATGAACTTGGGGTTGAGGGCCAGGGCGCGGGCAATGCACACCCGCTGGCGCTGCCCACCCGAAAACTCGTGGGGATAGCGGTTCATGGCGCTAGCGGGCAGACCGACGCGATCGAGCAGGTAGGCAACCCGCTCCTGCTGGTTGCGCCTGCTTTTGATCACGCCGTGAATTTTGAGCGGTTCGGCGATCGCCGCCCCAATGCTCATGCGCGGATCTAACGAGCTGTAGGGATCTTGAAACACAATCTGCATGTCGCGCCGTAGCTGCCGCAGGGGTGACGAGCCCAGCGCCAGCACGTCGCGCCCCTCAAACCAAATCTTGCCGCCCATGGTAGGCACCAGCCGCAGCAGCGCCCGGCCTAGAGTAGTTTTGCCGCAGCCCGACTCCCCTACCAGGCCAAAGGTTTCACCCTTTTGAATTTGAAATGACACATCCTGCACCGCCATCATGTGGCTGCGGGTTTTGCCAAAGATGCCCCGCACCGGGTAGCCCACCTGGAGATTTTCCACCGCCAGCAGGGGGCCATTGGCCGCTAGAGCTGCCGCCCGCGCCGTCAGTTCCTCCTCGGTCAGGGGGGCAAAGCGAGCCTGAGCCTCGGCGTCGAGCACGCGCTCGCGAAGGATGGGGGCCGCACCCGCCAGCGGCTGCCCGCCATTAGCCGCAGCAGCGTTGATCTCGGTACCCGCCAGCTCCACAGACATAAAGTCGGCCACCGTAGGCAATAACCGCAGCCGCTGGGTGGGCTGGGGGCGGCAGGCCAGCAGCCCCTTGGTGTAGGGATGCTGGGGTTGGGCAAAGATATCCCACACTGGGCCAGCTTCAACAATTTTGCCCTGATACATCACCGCCACCTGGTCAGCGATCTCGGCAATGATGCCCAGGTCGTGGGTAATGAAAATCAGCGACATGCCCCGGCGATCGCGTAGTTCGCGCAGCAGGTCGAGAATCGTCGCCTGCACCGTCACGTCGAGCGCTGTGGTGGGCTCGTCGGCAATCAGCAGGGCCGGGTTGCAGGAGATCGCCATGGCAATCATCACCCGCTGAATTTGCCCCCCCGACAGCTCGTGGGGGTAGCGATCGAGAATGGCCTGCTGACGGCGATCGACCTCTTCCTTCAGCGATTCGTCGTCGAGGCGAGGCTGCTCGGTTTTGATGGTGGTTGCCAGTACGGCATCGGCGGGCAGCAGTTTGACCTCTTGCAGCCGGGCGATCGCCTGCTGACGAGCCGCCTCCTTCGAAATATTCTGGTGCTGACGAATCGCCTCCACCATTTGGAACCCCACGGTATACACCGGGTTCAGCGAGCTCATCGGCTCCTGAAAAATCATTGACACCTGCCCCCCCCGATAGGCCTGGAGCTGGGCCTCGCTCAGGGTCGCAAGATCTGTCGGGGTGCCGTGGCCCGAGTTAAACCAAATTTCGCCATTGACTACCTTGCCCGGCGGGTTGGGCACCAGCCCCATCACCGCCAGCGATGTTACCGACTTCCCCGACCCCGACTCGCCCACAATGCCCAGGGTCTGCCCCCGCTGCACCTGAAACGAAATATCATTCACGGCCTGAATGAGCTGGCCATCGACCTCAAAGTGAACGGTGAGGTGCTTAACGTCGAGAATGGTATCGCTCATGGGTTATTTGCAGACAGACGATTCAGAACAGGGCATCCCTCCGCGCAGTCTCATCCAGCGTTAACCCCGGAGCAAACCTCCAGTGCCATACTGAATCGGCTACGAGAGAAGTTTGATTAATCTCGTCAATGGATCATAGTAGATGAATCATAACAGCCTCCCTCCTGCCGGTTTCGTTCGCCCCTAACTCACCCATGCTGACCCTCGCGATCGCCATTGTGACCATGTTGATTGGCTCCGCCCTATGCTCCTGTAGCGAAGCGGCACTGCTCTCGGTGCCCGTTCTTAAAGCCCAACAACTAGCTGAGTCAAAAAAGCCCGCTGCCATAACCTTGCTGGCCATTCGCCGCAAGATCAACCGGCCCATCGCCACCATTGTGATTCTCAACAACCTGTTCAACATTGTGGGCAGCGTCCTAGCCGGGGGCATTGCCGCTACGGTTTTTAACGATGCACTGCTGGGGCTGTTTACTGGTGTATTGACCCTACTCGTCATCTTATTTGGAGAAATTTTTCCTAAGGTTTTGGGAGAGCGCTACGCTATCCCCGTCGCCCTGGCTGTGGCTGTGCCTGTGCGGTGGGTAACCTGGCTGTTTACGCCAATAGTGCTGCTGCTTGAGAAAGTTACAGCCCCCCTCGTGGGTGACGGCAACCGCCCTAGCACCGATGAGGCCGAGATCAAGCTGCTAGCCACCATCGGCCATCAAGAGGGCATCATCGAAGCCGACGAAGCCGAGATGATTTTGCGGGTGTTTCGCCTCAACGATATGAAGTCGGTCAACATCATGACGCCCCGAGTAGCCGTCACCCACCTGCCTGGCGACCTCACCATTGCCGAAGCCGAGGCCCAAATCCTCAACTCCCAGCACAGCCGCATTCTGATCAGCGACAACGACATCGATCGCATTGTCGGTCTAGTGCTCAAAAACGAGCTGCTCACCGCCCTGATTAGCGGCCAGGGACACCAGTTGCTCAGCCAGGTGGCCCGCCCAGTGCGCTTCGTTGCCGAGGCCGAACGGGCCGACAAACTGCTGCAAGACTTTCAAACCGCCCGCGAGCACCTGGCTGTGGTGGTCGATGAGTACGGCGGCGTGTCGGGGGTTGTCACCCTGGAAGACGTGTTAGAGGTGCTGACGGGCGAGATCGTCGATGAGACCGATCGCAGCATCGACCTGCAAAAACTGGCCCGTCAACGTGGCCGACAAATCCTCAGCACCCGTGGCTTCAACGACTCTTCAGAAAACTAGACTCATCCCCGCCTCTCGGTTTAAAGCTGGCTTTCCTCCGCCGAATCTGTGTTAACCACCCCTGATTCATATTCTTTGAGCAGAAAAAAAGCTGATTCAGCTCTTTAGCAAATAAGCATCTTGTCAAGGGCGTTTTCACTAAAAGTATGGGTTATTAGGCCCACTGTTAACTATCATTTCGGCGACAGGGATCAACAGATTCAAGGGCTATATTGAATGTGGAGCTGATGAAGCTCCCCTGGCAGATAAAACAGCCAAAAGTCAACCCAGAAAAAGGAGTGAAACGCTGTTAGCTCTTAATCTGTCTCGTTCAAGCGACAACACCCAACGCTCCAACCAACCCTTCCTTCAGTAGCAAATGGGAGTCTTAAGCACGACAAATTTATCCTCATTTGAGGCGTAAGTTTTGTCCCTTATCTCCACGAAAGCTCAACCTAAAACAGGAAGTTCTTTGGTCAAGAGAATGGGTGTTGTTGTTTTAAAAGAAATCAACGGCCTGATTTTTTTAGGCGCTTTCTATAGCTTTGTCTCGGTGCTGCTTGGGCAACGGTTTGTTACAGTCGGAAAGGCAACCCTCTCCCCATTTCCTTCCCCATGGAGCATTTCCCCGAGGTTGAGCTAGCGCCTGGTGCCCTCTGGATCAAAATTCAGCAGCAGACGCGCCACGCCCAGCGCTGTGGTGCCCTTCAACCCATCGACACCCGCTATGAGTTTTTAGAGCAGGAGGGCATGCGGTTTTTGGTCAGAATTTTGGCCAACTTGGCCCGCAAAGAAAAAGCTGACCTGGCCCAGCAGAGCCAGCAACGGCTGGGCAAACCCGCCAATCCGTTTTTGCCCTACGACCCAGACCTGTTTGTAGCCAACCTGTCGGCCACCCACCTGTGTCTGCTCAATAAATACAACGTGGTCGATCACCACATTTTGATCGTCACCCGCGCCTACGAAGATCAAGATAGCTGGCTGACCTTGGCCGATTTTGAGGCCCTAGCCACCTGTATGGCCGACATTGACGGGCTGGCCTTTTATAATGGTGGCCGCTTGGCAGGGGCCAGCCAGCGCCACAAACATCTTCAGCTGGTGCCGCCGCCCCTCTGCCCCGATCGCAGTCCTCTGCCCCTGGCAACCGTGATCGCTGATCTAGGTCTCAATCCCGATTCCCCCGACCCGGTGGCCTCTCCCGAGTTACCCTTTCGCCACGCTATTCTGCCCCTGGGCAACACTCCGTCTCCAGCCGGTAAGGCGCTGTTGAGAGCCTACCAGACCCTCTTGTCTCACTTTGGGATCGACGGCAGCGAGCCGCCCCAGGCGTTTCCCTACAACCTGCTAGTCACTTGCGACTGGATGATGATGGTGGCTCGCCAGCAGGAGCATTATCGGTCGATTCCAGTGAATTCGCTGGGGTTTGCGGGGTCGCTGCTGGTCAAAAATTTAGAGCAGTTTGACCTGCTCAAAACCCTTGGCCCGATGACAATTCTCAAACAGGTGGCCTGCCCTGAGCTGTCTGACCGTTAGTAGTGGGCTGTCAGCCTACTCAAACCCTCATTTTTAGCTTTGATGCTGCCCCAGAAAAGAATGTCTGACCCAATCTAAAAGGGTAGGCAGAATTTGGTATTGGGCGGAGTTTTAGCTCATTTTGGAGAGAAATCGGTACACTTATCAGTAGAACAGGCTTACTCAACCCTTTAGCTCCGGGAGCTGGCCGTGCCGTCAATCATCGGGATTCTGGCGTTAATCATTATTGGCTACACCGTTGGCTCGGTACGCATTATCAATCAAGGTACCGAAGCTCTAGTAGAACGACTGGGGCGCTACAACCGCAAACTCAAGCCGGGGCTAAATTTCATTGTGCCGGTGCTCGACTACATTGTGCTGCGCGACAGCGTGCGCGAGCAGATTCTCGATGTGGCCAAGCAGGGGGCGATCACTAGAGACAACGTGTCGCTAGAAGTTGATGCGGTGGTGTACTGGCGCATCTTGGAGCTAGAGCTGACCTTTTATGCCATTGAGAACGTCGAGCAGGCCATTCAAGAACTGGTCACCACTACCCTGCGATCGGAAATTGGCAAGATGGAGTTTGAAAAAACTTTCTCCTCTCGCGATGAGTTAAACCGGGCGTTGCTCTCCCAGCTCGACGAAGCCACCGAGCCCTGGGGGGTGAAGGTCACACGGGTCGAAGTGCAGGAAATTATTCCCCCTGAAGAGGTGCGGCGATCGATGCAGTTGCAGCAGGCGGCGGAGCTAAAAAGCCGGGCCATGGTGCTCGAAGCCCAGGGGGAACAGGAAGCCGCCATCAAGCGGGCTGAGGCAACAGTGCGATCGATTCAAATGCTCTCCCAGGCGCTGCAAAACCAGGGTGACACCTCCGAGATTTTGAACTATTTGCTAGCTCAGCGCTATGTCGAGGCCAACCAAAGACTCGGGGAGAGCGAAAACTCCAAGGTGGTCTTTATGGATCCTAAAATGTTGACGGAGGGTATAGTCGAGCTGATGCATACGGATACGGCCTCTCCCAAGAAAGACTCTGATGACTTCCCCAGCCGCCGTCGGTAGCACCCCTACGGTTAAAACATCGCTACCATAGAGAATTGTGCATTCCCTGTGGCCATGACTGTTTCTCCTCTGTCTTCTACTGACTCATCTCTTGTAGATGCTGTTGCCCAGGCAACTCCTTCAACAGAGGCAGCATTGCCAGCGCCCTTGCTGGGGAAATCTTTGGAAGAACTGACCGAGTGGGTGCAGGCCCAGGGGCAGCCGAGCTATCGCGGCAAGCAGCTCTACCAGTGGATCTATCAACAGGGGGCGCGATCGCTCCAAGACATCACCGTCTTCTCTAAAGCCTGGCGGCAAGCCATGGCTCACATTGACCTAGGTCGCTCTGCCCTGCACCACCGGGTGGTGGCCAGCGACGGCACGATCAAGTATTTGCTCAGACTGGCCGATGGCCAAATCATTGAAACCGTGGGCATTCCCTCGGCCAAGCGGCTGACGGTGTGCGTGTCGTCGCAGGTGGGTTGCCCCATGGCCTGCGACTTTTGCGCCACGGGCAAGGGCGGCTTTATGCGTAACCTGGCCACCCACGAAATTGTCGACCAGGTGCTCACGGTTCAAGAAGACTTTGGCCAGCGGGTCAGCCACATTGTGTTTATGGGCATGGGCGAACCGCTGCTGAATGCCGCCAACACCGTGGCCGCCATCCGCTGTCTCAACCGGGATGTGGGCATTGGCCAGCGGGCTATAACCCTGTCTACGGTCGGGGTGCCGGGCCGCATTCGCGCCCTGGCGGCGGAGCAGCTCCAGGTCACCCTGGCGGTGAGCCTGCATGCCTCCAACCAGGCCCAGCGTTTGCGGCTGATCCCCAGCGCTGGGGCCTATCCCTTAGAGGTGCTGCTCGACGAATGCCGCGAGTACGTGCAGCTAACGGGGCGACGGGTAACCTTCGAATACATTCTGCTGGCAGGGCTCAACGACCAACCCACGAACGCTGCTGAGCTGGCTCAGCACCTGCGCGGCTTTCAAAGCCACGTCAATCTAATTCCCTATAACCCCATTGATGAGGCCGACTACCAGCGCCCCAGCGAAGTGAGCATTCGCACCTTTGTCGCCGAGCTAGAGAAGCGCAAAATTGCCGTCACCGTGCGCTACTCGCGCGGGCTAGGGGAAAACGCCGCCTGTGGGCAACTGCGCGCCTCCCGACGGTAGGGCTATGTCGGTGGGGAGATCTCGCTCGAATTGGCGGGTTTCTGCGCTTCTGAACCCTGAATAGTTTGTTAAGTTGTGAGTCATACGATTTTGCTACCTGCTGCTAAAGGTGGCTGAGTCATCTTCGTCTCTGTAGGTTTGCATGGCCCTAGCTCCTCTACCACCGCTAACATCTCTAACGACCAACCCCTTAGATGTGTCTAACTGGTTGCTGACCCTGTCGCAGGTGCGGATGTCAGTGCATGGACAAGATCGTCTGCCGCCCCAACAGCCGATGGTGGTGGTGAGCAACCACCGCAGCATTATGGATGCGCCCCTGGTAATGAGCGCCGTGGGGCGTCCGGTGCGGTTTGCCTGCCACCACTACATGAGCCAGGTGCCAGGTCTACGTACGGTCATTAACGCTCTGGGTTGCCTACCCTTGGACGCCCCTGACAAAGGCCAGACCGCCTTCTTTCGTCGAGCTAGAAAGGCGCTTAAAGAAGGGGAAGCGGTGGGTATTTTTCCGGAGGGGGCGGCCCCAATGGTGCATAAAACTACCCCCGATAATCTCAACACCTTTCATCGAGGGTTTGCCCAACTGGCTCTGCGGGCACCGGTGGATGAGCTGGCGATTGTGCCGGTAGCGATCGCCGCCCACCGCGAGACCAATAACTCGCTGGTGCCCCTGCGGTTGCTCAGCCTGTTCGACTCGGCGGAACCCCTGTTTCAGCAGCCGGGGTGGCATCCGGCGGTGTTTTACCACGAGGTGGATGTGATGATTGGCCGCCCAGTGCGGGTGGATGACCGGCTGCGATCGCACTACCACAGCAAAGGCAAAGGCGCTTTGGCTTCAGAGCTGACCCAGTGCTGCCAAGAGGAAGTTGCTATGCTGCTCAAGCAGGGGTGTTACTAAGGTGCTTTTGAGGCCTCAATAGCTATAACTGTATTGGTCGGCTTGTTGTTAAGCCTGTCGTCACTCCTACGTCTCCATGCCTGAACCTGCCATTCTTAAGCTCTATGCCCCCGTTGGGAAAAATCCCCAGCATCCCCTGTTTATTTATTTCCCCGGCATGGATGGCAGCGGCGAGTTATTTGAGCTCCAAAGCGTCGGGCTTAAATCTCACTTCGACATTCGCTGCCTGGTGATTCCGGGCGATGATATGTCGTCTTGGGAAGGTCTAGCCCACCAGGCGGTGCAGCTGATTCGCCAGGAAGCGGGAACTGCCCCGGTATACCTCTGCGGTGAGTCATTTGGTGCTTGCTTAGCCCTGCGGGTGGTCGCGTTGGCCCCAACCCTGGCCAGCCACCTGGTCTTAATCAATTCTGCCTCGGCATTCCACCGTTTTCCGTGGCTGCACTGGGTGGCCAGCCTCACCCCCTGGGTTGCTCCGCCCCTGTATCAAAGTTCTGCCTTGACCAGTCTGCCGGTGCTGGCCAACCTCAGCCGTATTGGAGAGGTCAGCCGCCAGGCGCTCATGCGGGCGATGGGGGGGGTGAGTCAGGCCAGCGCTGCGTGGCGGCTGTCCCTGCTGTCACAGTTTCGCCTAGAGCCTCTGCGCCTGCACCGGGTGACGGCACCAACTCTGCTGGTGGCCTCCCTGGGCGATCGCCTGCTGCCCTCTTTAGAAGAGGCCCAGCGTTTGGCTGCGTTACTGCCCAGCTCCCGCATTTACCCCCTGCCCCACAGCGGTCACGTCAGCCTGCTCGAAGACGGCGTTAACCTAGGGGCCATCATGGGAGCGGTAGGGTTTTTGCCCAAGGGTGCGATCGATAGGGAACCGTCAGCCGAAGAAATCCAGCGCGAGCCGATTGCGTCCTAGTAAACCGCTAGGGCAAGCGAGTCTCTAGGACTGTCCTTTGCATAGCGTCTCCCCCACCTTCCTCATCCCCTCACCAACTCCACCACCGTCACCTCCGGCGGACAGCCCAGTCGCCCCGGCGCATAACTCCCCAGACCCCGGTTAACGTAGAGCTGGTTTTGACCCACAGCGTGCAGGCCTGAAACCCATTCCCAGTGACGCACTATTTTGGAGCGGTTGCGTTTGCGCTTGAGATAGGGCAGATCGAAGGGCAGCTTCGACAGCACCGACAGCCGCAGGGATTGGATGAGTGCAGCCACAGGGCCAATCATCGGCAGCACAATCTGCCCGCCGTGGGTATGGCCAGAGAGCTGGAGATCGACTCGCCAAGGAGCTAAAAACTCTGCTGTGTCGGGGTTGTGGGAGAGCACCAGCCGGGGCTGAGTGGGAGATAGCGAGTCGAGCAGTGGCGCTGGGTGAAACTCTCGCGACCAAAAATCGGCCAGACCCACCACGGGCAGATCGTCGCCTAGGGGGTAGGCAATGTCGTTCCACAGAGCGTGAATGCCAGCCTGCTGGAGCGATCGCAGAATTGTCTTACGCCCCTTTTGGGTAACGTTGTCGTGGTTGCCCAACACCGCCACCGTGCCAAAGCGGCTTTTCATCTGGCTGAGGTAAGTCACCAGGTCAAAAATAGGGGTAGGGTCTCGGGTCACATAGTCGCCCGTTAGAGCAATCAGATCGGGGGCTAGCTCATTGACGCGATCGACCACCTGCCGCAACAGCCGGGGCGAGAGCCGCTGCCCGTCGTAGTGAAAGTCAGAGAGCTGCACAATGCGACATCCCTCTAACCGCTGAGGCAGGTCGCGAATGGGGATAGTTACCTTTTCAACGGTCAGGGAGCCGGTCAGAAGAGGTCGCATGGCTAGTGAAGACACATCATTCGCACGCTAGCCCGTTTATCCACTGGTTGCCATGGACTTGGAATATTCTTCAGCCAGCTTTATCAAACCCGCCTACCACTGAACCGCTAGCTTCGTGCTTTGCTCAAGTTAGGTAGAGAGGGCCGTGTAGCTGGCCCAGGCTTTGAAGAAGAAGTATCCCGAGAGCAGGGCCAGCAGCAGGCGAAACATGACGTTGACGGTCTGGTCGGGCAGGCGAGGCAGGTAGCGGGTGCTCACCTGCACCCCGATCGCCCCCGCCGCCCCCAAAATTAGGCCAGTAATCAACAGCACGTTACCGGCCTGGGCATGCCACAGACAGGCCCACAGCCCAGTAATCACGATCGCCCCCAGGCTGGTCTGCACGGCTACTTTAATCGGCTCTTGCAGCAGCAAAATTTGCAGCGGTACCATCACCACACCGCCGCCGACGCCAAACAGCCCGGCCAAAAACCCCGCCAGCCCGCCAATGCCGAGGCGAAATACCGTGGGCGAGATTTGCGGCGATCGCGCCTTGGGCACCGCAGCCGCCTTGCCGGTTTCAGCCTTTTGGGCCTGACGGATGACCTGCTTTTTGATGCCAATCAGATAGATATTGAGCAGCAGAAACAGGCCAAAAATCCCCAGCAGCGCATATTCGGGCAGGGCCGTGGCCAGCTTTTGGCCCAGGTAAGCGGTGATCAGGGCAGGCAGCCCAAGCATGGCGACGTTGCTGAGGTTGAGAAAGCCCATACGCCAGTTTTGCACGCTGCCAACCAGGGAAATTAGGGCGATCGCCAGGGTGCTCGTTCCCACTGCCTGCACGCCAGACAGCCCCAGGGCCACCATCACTGGCACCATCACCGTGCCACCGCCAATGCCCAAAAACCCCGCCAGCACCCCGGCGAGTAGCCCTGCCAGCGCTAAAATTAATCCACTTCCCAAAGCAGTCTCCCCGGCCATTCAGCTCTGAACTATATTTACGATCAGCGGGGTGTCTAGTCGTAACAATATTTTTAATGAAGACCTTGATCGACACCTAGCAGGACGCCCAAACATAGCATGTAGAGACCTCATAAGTCTTGTGGGTGCTAGATAATCCTTATATTAAGGGCGTTATTTCGTAATCTTGGCAGATAAGCACTTCGTTTTCTGGCTTGATCATCAGTGCTACCGGCCACCATTAAGAAAACTGGGGTTTGTCCAACAATTATCCTATTTATTGCATTCAAAACTAGTTGTTATCGCCTAGTTGTGTTGAATAATGCGAAAGTTGTATGGGTTTATCTAGTAGCTCTAACACTTGTTCATAAGTAGGTTCTTCTACATTAATTAACCATGTTTCACAAAGTTTTAGGATTCGCTGACGGCGAAAACCTCACACTCCGATATCAGGAAATGGTCGAAAACGGATGTATTCCTACAGATGAAGTGTTTCACATCCCGGACCTTGTGGTCTGGCATCCCAAGATAACAGAGCAGTACTACTGCGACTTCACTCGCCTATCTTTCTATCAAACCGTAGTTGGAGCCGAGGAGCAACTTGATTGGTACAGGCAGGAAATTTCTAAAATTCAGTTTTCATACTCGACTGGTGGAGGTGATTCCGCACTTGAGGGTACAGGCAGTCTATATCCAAAGCTCTTCAAAAAAGCAAAGAAAGGTAAAAAAACCAAGAGTGTGGATATAAATCTCACCGTCGATATGATGCGATATGCCAACGATAGAAAGTTTGATGCACTGCTCTTACTTAGTGGTGATGGTGACTATCTCCCTCTTGTAGAAGAACTAACTCGGCAAGGCAAGCAAGTCTGGCTAGCAGCATTCTCAAGTGGTCTAAGTCAAAGGCTGCGCTTCGCCGCCGACGATTTTACTGACCTTGATAAATTGTTCTTTCAGCACAACTCGTCCGCCATCCCCTTGCAACCCTCACCAGCATGAATTCACTTAGCAAATGCAGCACCATACATAGCTCAGCTCCTAAAACACTTACCACCACCCTCATTCGGCGCTGCAACTGAGGTTTACTTACTTACTCAATTTGGCAACGTCTTATGAGTATGACTTACTCAAGCAGTTAGATCGCCAGTTGCAACGCGAATATAGTTCAAGCCTGGGCAGCAGCCACGGGAGCAACAAATTCCTCTGGCCCCAGCAGTGAAATGCAGGGGGTGTGGAAAAATTCTTGAGCGACGGCTTCGGCGTCGAGCACCGTCACCGCTGCCACCATGTCTTGAAACTGCTGGTCGTACTCGACCCCCAGCCCCAAAATTTCGTACCAGCCCAGCAGTTGGGCGATCTGGGCGTTGGTTTGCTTGCCCAGGGCGTACTGGCCCAGCAGCTTGTTTTTAGCCGCCTGAAGCTCGTCGTCGGAGAGCACCGTCTCTTGCAGCCGTTCTACCTCAAAGCGCAGCCCCTCTAGGGCCGTAGCGGCATTCTCTGGGGCGGTGCCAATGTAGGCGACAAACTGCGACAGCCCCAGCCGGGTGGGGTAAAAGGCCGACACGTCGTAGGCTAGGCCCCGTTTTTCGCGCAGTTCGACAAATAGGCGGCTAGAGAGACCGTTGCCTAGGTAGGTGTTGATCAGCTTGAGGGCAGCGTAGGCGGGGTGCTTTACCGGGGCTGCTGGGTAGCCCACCATGACAATCGCCTGGTTGGTGTCCTGGGCCACCATTGAGCAGGTAGCGGCGGGAGTCACCGAGGGCAGGGTCAAGGCCGGAGCTGGTATCGCCGGAGCCTGCCAATCTCCCAGGGCCTTCTCGACCTGGGCCAGGGCGGCTTCGGGGCTAATGCGGCCCACAATCGTAACCACAACGTTGTCGGGGCGCATGTGCTGGCGATGAAAGTCGCTCAGGGCCTGCTGGGTAATGGCCGCAACCGAGGCCTCGGTGCCAATGCCGGGCAGGGCGTAGGGGTGCTCGCCGTACATGTCCTGGCGGAGGCGGTTGAAGGCAATGGTGAAGGGCTGCTCCTGCATGGAGCGAATTTGCTGGAGGGTGAGTCGCCGCTCCAGGTCGATTTCGTCGAGGGGAAAGCTGGGCTGCCGCAGCAGGGTGGCGGCCAGGGCAAAGATTTCGGGAAAGTCGGCGGAGACGGTTTTGAGGCTGATGACGCTGTAGTCGGCGGCGGCATCAGTGCCCAGGCTGGCCCCCACCGACTCGACGGTTTCGGCGATCGCCATCGAAGAGAGCGTCTCAGTGCCCTTGGTCAGCAGCCCCATCAAAAAGCTCACTAGCCCCGCCTGGTGGGGAGCCTCAAAGGCACTCCCAGCCCGAATAAACAGCCGAGCGGAGACAATATCAGCGACGGGGTTTTCGAGAACAATCACTGTTAGGCCGTTGTCTAAAACGGTGCGGTGCAGGCGCGGCGCTTGAAGAAGAGAAGCTGTCACAGGGCAAGAGGTTAATGAAAAGAACAGTGAACGATTTTGAAGCGATCTGGACCGACGGCCTGGGCGATCGCGGCGCTGGCCAGTCTAACTATAGTCTGCCCAGGCGGCATCAGGCTGGACGCAGAATAGTGGACACGTAGCGCAAGGGCGTGAGGTACTGAGCGGCGAGCGATTGCAGTTGGTCGCTGGTGTAGCGCTTCAGGGTGGGAACGTAGCTCAGGCAGCGATCGGCGTGGGCAATGGTGCCGTAGTAGCCGTAGAGACCTGCCAGCTGCCCCGGCGCTTCGGTCGAAAAGGCGTAGTCGTTGCAGAGCAGGCGTTTGGCGCGGGCCAGTTCGGCATCGGTAATGGGTTTAGCCGCCAGTTCGCTAATGCGATCGCACACAATTGCCTCTACCCGGTCCACATCCTTACCGTCAAGCCAGGCCTGAATGGTAAACAGACTGCAATCGCGCTGGAGGGAAAATCCGGCGCTAATGTCCTGCACCAGCTGGCGGTCTTCCCGCAGCTCGCGCACCAGGCGAGACGATCGCCCTTCCGCCAGAATGGCCGCCAGCAGGTCTAAGCCGTAGGCGGTTTCGAGCTGAGCGATGCCGGGGGCCAGCCAGGCGATGCACAGGCGCGACTGCTCAAGGCGCGGCAGGTGAAGGGTTTCGCGGCGCACCCCCGGCAGGCAGGGGATGGGCGCGATCGCCGCAGCTGGGCAGGGTGGCGGCGCGGCAAAGCCGCGAAAGGCATGCTTTACCATAGCTACCGTGGGCTCCAAGGGAATGCCACCCGCAATCACCACCGTCATGTTGTTGGGCTGGTAGTGGGCCTGGTGAAAGCAGCGCATCTCTTCAGGCGATCGCTGCTGCAAAATTTCTGCCGTACCCAGCACTGGCCGACCGTAGGGATGGTCTTGATAGACCAGCTCCGACATCGCCTGGTAGCCCAGCCAGTCGGGGTCATCCTGGGCCTGACGAATTTCTTCGAGCACGACCTGCCGCTCACGGCCAAACTCATCGGCGGGGATCGCCGCGTGCAGCAGCAGATCGGCCAGATAGGGCAGCGTATGCGTCAGCATGTCGGCGGCGATGGTGATGTAAAAGTGGGCGTAGTCGTGGCTGGTGGCCGCGTTGGTCATGCCCCCCTGGGTTTCGATCGCGTAGTCAAACACCCCTGGCGGCAGCTGATCGGTGCCCTTAAAAATCATGTGCTCTAAAAAGTGGGCCATGCCCGCCCACTCCGCCGGTTCGGTACTGGCCCCGGCTTTCACCCACACATCGGCCACTACCACGGGCGTAGCCGCAATCTCCTGGTGGATCAGGGTCAGCCCGTTCTCTAAACGAATTACACTGGCGGGAAAATCAACCGAATTCAACGGTGCAGGCCCTACAAGAAACCACCAAGCCACCTTAAAACTGACTTGCCAAGCGATCGCAGCATTCGGGTTTGAGGCTAGCTATGCTGTCAATACTAGCGCTCAAGTAAGCTAAATCACATTTCAAAAGCAATTCCCCCACCTACGAGAGGCAGGGGAATACCAAAAATCTTGAAGGCCTCACCGCAACGCCGTCTTACCTCAGTTTCCGACCTGGGAAAACCAGGGGGGTGCCGTGGCATTTGGCTTAAAGTTTCCGAGTACAAGCTCGGTTTACTGCCGCCGGTGCAACTTGGCTCCCGTTCGGAACAAACATAGATCGACAAACATTGTTGGTAGTCACCAACGCCGTAGTGAGACCTCCTCTACTATAACCAACAGCCCGGGGCAAACCGCAAGGGGAAAACCGACCTTAACCGACCCGCCATCCCTACCACCGTGATCTACCATAGGCAGCACCGGGCCTAAGCCGGTGTCTTCAACCTCCTCAAACCCCTATGGTTCCTGACGACTCTGCTTCCCTAGCCACAACCGAGGCCGCCGCCGCCCCAGATACGGCTCCGGTCGAAGCCTCGGCCCAGGCCGATTCCAATATCCCGGCGGCCTCTAATATGGGCTCCCTTGAGACTCCAGAGACCCCAGATGCGGCGGACTCTGCGCCCCCTACACCTGTGCCCCCGATCGACCCTCGCACCCAGCTGCGGCTGCGCAACGACGGCGATCGCCTGGTGCTGCTCATGCCCAACGGTCCCCAGGTTGAGGCTGAAGGGGGTGCCCTGTCGTGGGGCGAGCTTCTGCAGCACTTTAAGCAGCGGCTGAATGGCGGTGAACCCTTTTGGCAGCCCAATACGGTGGTGCACCTGGCTGCCCGCGATCGCCTGCTCGATGCCCGTCAGCTCCAGGCGTTAGAAGAAATTCTCACCGCCGCCCAGCTTACCCTCAAGCGGGTTGCCACCAGCCGCCGTCAGACCGCCATGGCCGCCGTGGCCGCAGGCTACTCCGTAGATCAGCTTGAAGCAGAAGATACCCTGGTGCAGTCGCCACCAGCCCCCGGCAAGCCCCTAGCTGAACCGCTGTATCTGCAAACCACCCTGCGGGGCGGGGTCGAGATTCGCCATCCCGGCACGATTGTGGTGATGGGGGATGTCAACCCCGGCAGCTCGCTAGTAGCGGAGGGCGACATTTTGGTGTGGGGGCGGTTGCGCGGGACGGCTCATGCAGGGTCAGGGGGCGATCGCAGCCGCTGCATCATGGCCCTGCAAATGCACCCTACTCAGCTGCGTCTAGCCGATCTGGTAGCCCGTGCCCCCGATGGCCCCACCGGAGACTACTTACCCGAGGTGGCCTACGTGGGCGATAACGGCATTCGCATTGCCCAGGCCCAGGCTTTTGCCCAGCAGCACTTCAACGCCACCCTAGAGCAGGGCGCACAGCTCACCGATGCCTTTAAGGTCTAGGCTCTAGAGCGTCGTAGTGTCGTGAGAAACTTCAGGATCGCTCCCCCCAAATCTTTCTGTAGCCACAACCTCACATACCCCCCTTTTTTAGGGGGCAGGGGGGATCCTCTAAATTCGCAGTTCTCAGCCTGCACCCATAGCGTATTATTAACGGTTGTTTTCGTCGGGTAGTTGGTTCTTTAAGGAAAGTTGGGTTCGTCCATGACTCGCATTATCGTAATGACCTCGGGCAAAGGGGGCGTTGGCAAGAGCACCTGCACCGCCAACCTGGGCATGGCCCTGGCCCAGCGTAACCAGCGGGTCGCCGTCGTCGATGCCGACTTTGGCCTGCGCAACCTTGACCTGCTGCTGGGCTTAGAGAATCGCATCGTCTACACCGCCCTCGACGTGCTGGCGGGCGACTGCACAGTCGAAAAAGCCCTGGTCAAAGACAAGCGCCAGCCCACCCTGGGTTTGCTGGCGGCGGCCCAAAACCGCAACAAAGAGGCCATCACCCCCGACCAGATGAAGCAGCTGGTGGCGGGTCTGGCCCCCAGCCATGACTTTATTTTGATCGACTGTCCAGCGGGCATTGAGATGGGGTTTCAGAATGCGATCGCCCCGGCCAAAGAGGCGATCGTCGTCACCACCCCCGAAATTTCTGCCGTGCGCGACGCCGATCGTGTCATCGGCCTGCTTGAAGCCAACGATGTCAAGTTCACCAAGCTGCTGATCAACCGCATCAAGCCCAAGATGGTGCAAGAAGACCAGATGATGTCGGTGCGCGACGTGCTCGATATTCTCGCCGTGCCCCTGTTGGGCGTGGTGCCCGACGACGAGCGAGTGATTGTCTCCTCTAACCGGGGCGAGCCCCTGGTGCTCGACAAGCAGCTCTCCCTGGCTGGAGTCGCCTTTAACAACGTGGCTCGCCGCCTACTGGGTGAAGAGGTGCCCTTGATCGACCTCAACGCTACCCACGACGACTTGTTCAGCCGCCTGCGCCGCTTCTTTCGGGGCTAGGGCCAGTTATTGCCATGGTGTTTGATGTTTTTTCTACCTAGCCGCCAGTGCCGATGCTAAGCGAACTTCTCGATAAGCTGTTTAACCGCAGCCGTAATCTGACCCCCAGAGCCGAGGTCAAGCAGAGGCTACAATTTGTGCTGGCCCACGATCGCGCCGACCTCACACCCGAGATGGTCGAAAAAATGCGCAAAGAGATTCTCGAAGTCGTTTCTCGCTACGTCGAACTCGACCAAGAGCATTTAGAATTCACCCTCGAAAGTGACCAGCGGATGACGGCACTGATTGCCAACCTGCCCATTCGCCGGGTGCGCCCTGAGATGCCCCCAGTCGAAGCGATTGTTCCCCCTGCCACTGCGCCTGAATCTGCTGCCGAACCAGCGCCTGCGGCTGAAGCTACTACCAGCGTTGCCTCCTCTGAAACTGAACCCGACAAGGCTGTGGAACCCACAGCGTCCCCCAATCCCGCAGCATCCACCGAACCCCCACCGTTCACCGATCCCACCAAACCTGCTGCCCCCAGTGATGAGTAATGCTCCCGATGCCTGTGATTCTCTGGCCGCCTGTGTAGAAGCCCTGGCGCTCAACACCATTCAGCACCACGTGTTGATCTGTGCCGACCAGACCAAACCCAAGTGCTGCGACAAAGCCGAGAGCATTGTCGCCTGGGACTATCTCAAAAACCGTTTAAAGGAACTGGGGCTAGATCGACCCACCGCCGAGCGGCCAACCTCAGTCTTTCGCACCAAGGCCAACTGCCTGCGGGTTTGCCACAAAGGCCCTATCTTGCTTGTCTATCCCGACGGCGTCTGGTACCACAGCGCCACTCCAGCGGTAATCGAGCGCATTATTCAAGAGCACCTGATCGGTGGCCAGGTCGTCGATGAATTTGCGTTTCTGATACATTCGTTATCCTGATTTGCGTAGGGCGATCCAACGGTTAGCGCTTATTGCGCTGCTGCTTCCCTACAACCAGACACCACCACAATCATTGCAACGAGCAGAAAGGCAGTGATGCGTTTTTTGATTCTGTCTAGTATCCGCAATATTGAGCAAATGGCTCAACCCATCCATATAGTCCATGGATTTCGTCGTAAGCCATCCCTTGCGAACTGCCAAGAGCCGCATCCGCTGCCGCCTGATCGCCTCGCTCAGTCGCCTCCAGATAGTCAACCATAAAGTCACGAGTGACCATAATGCTACCCAGCGTCTGCTGATAAAGCCCCTGGAGAGTAGTATCTGCGAAGCTCTGCTCCTCTAACTGTTGAATTTCACTATTCAAAACTGCAACCAGACTTTCCACCAGCTCCGGCTGACTATTGCTGCGATCATGTTCTGATGACGTGAAACGCTCGTTAAAACGAGTTAGGGAAGTGTTAAACCGTTGGCATTGAGCTTGGGTAGACTCGATACTGGCAGAAGACGGCTCATCTGCGGCAGTGCTCTGCCACGCGCAGCCCACCATCACCAAAGCCAAACTCAGTAAAAAGAAACGGATTTTCATGACCAATTAGCAAAAACAACGCCAAACCTGCACTAGGCTCACGGCAAATCTAACCACCCACTCCAACCCTTAATCCCGCCTGTCAGTCAGATTGTTAATTGGCCTATAGCAACCCAACGTGAATGGTGAGAAAGCGACTAACGAACGGGTTAGAGGTATTGTTGCCCGCTCCTCCAGGCAGTTGCAGATTCCTTACCCGTGAAGCTTGGTATAATCCCCGGCAGACCTATGGGGTAACAACAGCATGGCAGACTGGCGGGTGATTGAGGGGGGCATTACGGCACCCAAAGGATTCCAGGCCGCAGGGATTACCGCAGGGCTCAAACCCTCTGGTGCGCCTGATTTGGCTTTAATTTACTCGGACTGTGAGGCGATCGCAGCGGGGGTCTTCACCACTAGCCACGTGCGCGCCGCCTGCGTTGACTACTGCCGCCAGCGCCTCGAAGCTCGCCCCAGCGCCCGCGCCATTCTGATCAACGCCGGTCAGGCCAACGCCTGCACCGGCAACCAGGGCTGGGTCGATACGGTCGAAAGCGCCGCCTCCCTCGGCTCGGCTCTCAACCTGCCCCCCGAGGCCGTGCTGATCGCTTCTACCGGGGTAATCGGCCAGCGGATCAAAATGGAACAGCTGAAGGCAGGCATTCCCAAGCTGGTTGAAAGTCTGTCGTCCGAAGGCTCCGATGCTGCCGCTGGAGCGATCATCACTACCGATCTGGTGCCCAAGTCGGTGGCTATGGAAACTACGATTGGCGATCGCCCCGTGCGTATCGGCGGCATCGCCAAGGGTTCGGGCATGATTCACCCCAACATGGCCACCATGCTGGCCTTTGTCACCTGCGATGCCACCGTGTCGCCTACCCTGTGGCAAGATATGCTGCGCCGCGCCGCCGATCGCAGCTTTAACCAGATCACCGTAGACGGCGACAGCAGCACCAACGACACCCTAATCGCCCTAGCCAATGGCGAGTCGCGCACCCCCGCCATCACCGACGAAGGGGCTGAGGCCGACCAGCTCGAAGCCATGCTCACCGCCGTCTGCCAATACCTGGCCAAGTGCGTCGCCCGCGACGGCGAAGGGGCCACCTGTCTGATCGAAGTCACCGTCACCGGGGCCGTTACCGCCGCTGCCGCCGGTCAGGTGGCCAAGACCATTGCCGGGTCATCCCTAGTCAAGGCGGCCATCTTTGGCCACGACCCCAACTGGGGCCGCATTGCCGCCGCCGCTGGCCGAGCCGGTGTCACCTTTGACCAGAGCGACCTGCGAATCCAGCTAGGCGACTTTTTGCTGATGGAGCACGGCCAACCCCTGGGCTTCGATCGCCCCGCCGCCAGCGCCTACCTGACGGCGGCCACCCAGGGCGACTATTTGAAGACCGACACCGTTGCCATTGGGGTCAGCATTGGCGATGGCCCCGGCAGCGGCCAGGCCTGGGGCTGCGATCTGAGCTACGACTACGTCAAGATCAACGCCGAATACACGACCTAGCCCAGCGGTATGGCTGCCGGTTTTGAGCACCCCTTTTGACCCTGACTGAGCCATCATAGGGGCCTCCAAAGGCCATGGCATCGAGCCCTTTCGAAACAGTCTCCGACCTGCTTTATCCCGGCAGGACGGGCACCTTGCTGTCTAGGCGAGTTGCCTGCTCTACGAATTTTCGCGCTTCGAAAGGACTGCTGCTATACGGCGCTGAGGGTTAGTTAGTTGTGAAAACGAGTCTATAGAAGCGGGCTCAATCTAAATTTCCAGGTAATGTTGACAGTAGCGCTACGCAACCTGCTATATTATCAAAGCGAAAGCAATGGGGTGTCGCCAAGTGGTAAGGCACCGGGTTTTGGTCCCGGCATTCCTAGGTTCGAATCCTAGCACCCCAGTTTTGAGTCACTCATCTTCGTCTTCCTCATCCTCAATGGCTTGAATGGCGAGGAGAATTTCTTCTTCCTGAATTTCGAAATCTGCCTCAGCTACCTCACCCATGTCAAAGGCGAGTTGGAGGGCGAGCAGCTGCTTTTGCAGACTTTCAAGATCGTTGGTGGGCACATCGGCCTGCTCTAGCAGTTTGTTGGCAACCCAGCTAATGCCCTCGATGGGGCCGAGCACCGGGGCAAAGAGAAGTTTAAACAGCATAGAAAGAGGAATATTAAGGTGCAAGGTTTAAGGTTTGGGTGCGAGGATCACCTCGCACCCAAACCTTAAACCCCTAGTTGAGCTGGGCGAAATTATAGGGAGCGGTGAAGTTGTTATAGCGAATGCGCAGGCGATCGCCAAAGGTGCTGTCTATGGCATCCACCGCCTGGCTAAACTCGGCCTCACTCTCCCAAGGAATCAAGAAAGCAGCGTTGTAGATCATGACATCGGTTTGGGGTGCGTTTTCGAGCACGTCCTTTGCCAGCGGGGATAGCGCTTGGCGAAACTGATCAACAATTCCCTGCTTGCGCTCCTCTAGGGCCGATTCAATCTGCTGACCGATGAAAATCACCTGCTCCATGCCCAACTGGGTGCCCTCTAGCTGGTCGCGCTGAGCCCGCAGGTCGGCATTTTCGGCCATCATCATCTCCAACTCGGTGGAAGGTTCCCACTGCACTTTAATACTCACCTCGCGGCAGCCGTTGAGCCGCCCAAACAGTTGGGTGAGGTCTTCCGCGTAGGGAGTCACCAAATCTTCCTGCACCTGGTTCCAGCTTTCGACAATCAGACCAAACTGAAGCGGCAGCAGCGTGCGGTGGCCCTGCTCCATGGCGGCTTCTAGCACCTTTTCGTGGCCCAGCAGGTTCTTGCGGCTCGATAGGTAGCGCTTCTGGCAAGCTAGGGAATAGAGAAAGGTAAAGTCGCCTAGCTGTTGAGCCTGTACCACCTGCTCGTCTAAGCCCATCAGGGGTAGCTCGGCGGGGCCAGGGGCCGGGAAAATACCGTAGAGATAGTAGCGATCAGCCATAGGACAGGTCTCTTGGGGGATGCCCCTAGGGTGCCCTAAACCCTGAGTGTCTTCGACAGGGTGGCAAGAGCGGCTGGGGCAGTGGAGCGATCGCTCCTACCGTCCAACGATTGGGGAAAGGCTGCGATTAGGGCGATCGCAATTCAAACAACAGCGAATGAAAATCTCTAGGGGTAACTCGCTATAGTGTGTGAGGCATTGTCTTGGCGGGTTAGGAGGTCACAACCATGACAACGGCATCGCGTACAATCCCAGGCTGGCTCAGTCGTGACACCTGGCGTAGCCAGGCTAGGCGACTGGTGGCCCTGATGCTGGTGATTTTAGTTGGCCTAGCCAGTGCCGGTTGCGACCCGACTCGGTTTGCCCAAGCCAGCGCCGATGTGCCCCGCCTGGTAATGAGCGCTCTGAGCGATCCAAAAACCTTCAACCCCATTCTCAGTCAGGAGTCGCCCAACATTTTTGGGTTGACCTTTGAGGGGCTGACCACCACCGACGGTATTAGCGGCGAAACCGTACCCGCCCTGGCCGAAAGCTGGGAGATCTCCGACGACGGCACCATCTTAGTATTTACCCTGCGCGATGGGCTGCGCTGGTCTGATGGCGAACCCCTGACCGTAGACGACGTGGTCTTTACCTACGATGTGCTGTTCAATCCAGCCATTCCGACCAACAGCCGCGACGGGTTTCGCATTGGCACCGCAGGGCGCTTTCCTCAAGTCAGCAAGGTAGATGACCGCCGGGTGCAGTTTACGCTGCCCGAACCCTTTGCTCCCATGCTGCAAAACACGTCTTTGGAAATTATCCCCGCCCACATTTTACGGTCTACGGTAGAGGGCACCGATGGCCAGGGCAACCCCCTGTTTCTTTCGACCTGGGGCACCGACACGGCCCCCGGCAAAATTGTGGGCAATGGCCCCTACCAGTTAGCCCAATATATTTCCGGGGAGCGACTGGTCTTTGAGCGCAACCCCTACTACTGGAGAAAAGGCGACCAGGGCGACCAGCAGCCCTACATTGAGCAAATTGTCTGGCAAATTGTCGGCTCTACCGATACGGCTTTCTTCCAGTTTCGCTCGGGCGGGTTAGACCTAGAGAGCGTGTCGCCCGACTTTTTCTCGCTGCTCAAGCGCGAAGAAGCGCGCGGCGATTTCACCATCTACAACGGTGGCCCTGGCCTGGGCACCAACTTTTTTGCTTTTAACCTCAACCGCGCCAGCCGCAACGGCAAGCCTCTGGTCAATCCGGTTAAGTCGGCCTGGTTCAACAGCGTAGCGTTTCGCCAGGCGGTCTCCTACGCGATCGATCGCCAGACCATGGTGAACAACATTTTCCAGGGCCTCGGTCAACCCCAGACCTCGCCGATTTCGGTGCCCAGCCCCTTCTTTGCCCCGCCTGAGATGGGCATTCGCACCTACGACTACGACCTTGAAAAAGCAAAACAGCTGTTGCTGGCCGATGGGTTTCAATACAATGCCGCCAACCAATTGCTGGATGCCGAGGGCAACCGGGTGCGTTTTACGCTGATCACCAACTCCGGCAACAAAATTCGCGAATCGATCGGGTCGCAGGTGAAGAATGACCTGGCCAAGCTGGGCATTCAGGTCGATTTTCAGCCCCTGGCCTTTAACTCGCTGGTCGATCGCCTCACCGACAGCCTGGAGTGGGAGGCTCTGGTTCTAGGCCTCACGGGCGGCATAGAACCCAACGGCGGTGCCAATGTGTGGCTGCTTGACGGTGCCCTCCACGCGTTTAATCAGAATGCTGGCCCTGGCCAAGACCCCCTGGATGGCTGGCAGGCCGCCGACTGGGAGCGCCGCATTGCCGATCTCTACATCCAGGCCGCCCAGGTAATCGACGAAGGTGAACGCTTTGAGTTGTACAAAGAAACCCAAAAGCTCACCCAGGAATATCTGCCGTTTATGTACTTGATCAACAACCTGTCGCTCACCGCTGTGCGCAACCGAGTGCAGGGGGTGAAGTATACGGCTCTCGGCGGCGCGCTCTGGAACATCCATGAACTAACTGTTGAGTAGGCTATCCCTTGGGTTCTGGACAGCGGTGTCCATTGCTTAGGATGTGCGGCTCAATAGCGATCTAACAGTAAACTAACCTCGGCCTCTAGGGTCATGCCCGCCATAGCGGTTAGCTCTTCCCGCCGCACCGCCAGGTAGGTTTGAGCTAGCGGTGCGCCCAGAGCGTCCAATAGTAAAGAACTTTGTTCCAGGGCAGCGAGGGACTCTGCTAGAGACTGGGGCAGCAGGGCGATGCCGCGATCGCATCTCTCCTCCCCCGACAAACTGCCTGGGTCTTGCTGCACCGGCTCCGGCAGCGCATAGCCCCGGGCAATGCCGTCGAGACCAGCGGCGATCGCTCCCCCCAGCGCCAAATACGGGTTTGCCGCCCCATCCACCGTCTTCAGCTCAATATGGGTCGGGCTGGGTGACGAAAAATTGCTCGGCACCCGCAGCGCCGCCTCCCGGTTGTCCATCCCCCAGGCCGCGTAGGCCCCGCTCCAGCTGTGGGGTCGCAGTCGCCGGTAGGAGTTGGGGCTAGGGGTGGTGATCGCCATCAGGGCAGGCAAGTGATGCAGCAGCCCAGCCGTAAAGGATCGAGCAGTCTCGGAGAGTCCACCAGCCCCATCGGGCATGAGATTTTGCTCTCCCTGCCATAGGCTCAAGTGCAGGTGACACCCGCTGCCTGCGTAGCCCTCAAACAGCTTGGGTACAAAGGACGCAATTAGACCGTGCTGGTGGGCGATCGCCTTCACCGTCTCGCGATAGACCACATGCTGATCGGCAGCGGCGAGGGCATCGGTATAGCGCACCGAAATTTCCTGCTGCCCCGGCCCCGACTCGGGGTAGTACTGCTCTACGGCGATGCCCTGGGCGCTGAGGGCATCTGCGATCGCCATCACCACTTCCCGATGCAGATCCATCGCCAGCGTAGCGGCAAAGGGCAGATTGTCGGCGGGGAGAATACCGCTGTCGCCCCGTCTGAGCAAGTAAAACTCCGGCTCAAAGGCCGCTTTGATCGTTACTCCCTGGTCAGCGGCTCGCTGCACCATGCGCTTGAGAAACTGCCGCGCACACCAGGGCCAGGGCTGGCCATCCCTCACCATCTCCCCCATCACCCGCGCCTGGCCAGGCGCGTAGGGCAGCATCTGCAAGGTTTCCCAGTCGGGCACCAGCCAGACCTCCCCCACCGGCCCCAGCCCGCTGCCAGGGGCCACGGCATCGGCCACCACCGGAATCGCCTGCTGCGCCGCCGATAGCCCCACGGTGATCGCTTCTCCCTCTTCCAGTTGCCGCGTCAGTGCATCCATATGAATGGCCTTGCCGCGAATGACGTTGCCGTTATCGCACCATACCACCCGCACAAAACGCACCTTACCCTCCCACAGCCGGGTCAAAATCGTCGAGGCATTCTCTGGCATCAGATTGTCTTTAGCTCAACTGCGCTGTACATTCTAAAATCAGTCGCTGGTTGACCAGCGCGTAGGGCTGCACCACCAACGCCCGCCGAAATGCCTGAATCGCCGCCGCATACTGCCCCAGAGCCGCATGGCACAGACCTAGCCCGTGCAGCGCGCCAAAATGGTAGGGCACTAGCTCAATCACCTGCTCGCAGTCGGCCATCGCCTCTCGATACCGATGCTGAACGTAATAGAGCACTGCCCGCCGATTCCAAGCCTCGGCAAAGTCTGGCAGTTCCTCCACTAGCATTGAGAGCCGCTGCTCCGCCGCATCTAGCCGACCGCTGTCCACTAACGCCTGAGCGGCTTGCAGTTGCTGATTGCCCAACTCTCCCTTTTGGCAAAACCAGCGCTGCCACAGAGCGGCGGTGGCCAGCTCACGCTGATACTCATCCTCCTGCTTTAGGCTTTGCAGCAGCACTTCCAGAGTTGAGTCATTCATCATGCTGTTGTCTACCCTAGCGTTGCGCCTTTTATTATCAGACATCCGGCTAAGATTGGCTGCCCAAAGGCAATCTGGCCTTCAAACCCTGGAGTCTGGGGCCCTACAGGTAACAATAAGTGAACTGATTTTTCTAAAGTTGTGAGCTGTTCTAAGCAGATGGGCAGACTACAAATGTGCAAGGAATAAGCCCTACGCACTGAGTCTGCTTCTACCGCTTCTTTGCAGTTAGCAGCTAGGTGTATTTAACGGAATTATCCTTGCAATTTAATTGAACACACTAATTGTTTAGGGATTCAAAACCATGGCTGTTGAAAAAGTAAACTCTTCCTCTAGCTTGGCTGAAGTTGTTGACCGCATTTTGGACAAAGGCATCGTAATTGATGCTTGGGTTCGTGTTTCTCTGGTAGGGATTGAGCTGCTGGCTATCGAAGCCCGTGTTGTTATCGCGTCTGTTGACACCTACCTGAAGTACGCCGAAGCTGTTGGTCTGACCGCTCAAGCTGCTGTACCCGCTGCCTAAGAGCGCCATCGCTCTTGATACCTAATGGGGCAGCAAAATACTGGATTAGCCAATTTTTAGCTGCCCCATAAATTAGAAAATCTAATGCTTGAAATAGCATCTATTAGCAGCGACTTTGCCGTCGGCAAGCCTCAGAACAGCGCTTTGTTATTGCACTAAGACACTTAAACACAACTAAGTTTTAGGGTCTGGCAACGTCCTTCTCTCCGCGCCATTTTCTCTCCTTGCCGTCCTCAAATATTCTCCGTAAATTCACCCTATTTCATTTTCACTAAGGGGAGAGCAGTTCTGTGACAGCACTTTATGACCAGTGGCAAGCCGCCCGACAGCTGCGCCAGAGCGAGGTGGTTAACCGGCGGGATCAAGTCTCTGCTGACCTAGAGCGCTGGCAGGCTGACCGGTTAACCCACGCTGTGCGGTTGCGTCAAGACCTCGACCAACTGATGGCCGACTTGCGTGCTAACACCACCCTATGGCTAGCTCAAACGACCGCCGATCGCGCCGCCCAGATTTTGCCCCGGCAGCAGGCCCGCCAAGACTATATTCAGCAGCTCCAGGTCGATACCGAACTGCTGCTCGCCAACTACCAGACCGATCGCGAAATCAGCGCCGCCGAAGTGCGCCAGCAGCTAGAGTACGACTGCCAAGTGCTGCAAGCCACCGTCAGCGAGCTGCGCCTAGAGATTGCCCAAGAGCTGCGCCAAATTCAGCAGCAGGTGGTTGCCATTCAATCTCAAACCGCCGTGGAGTTGGCGGGCTATCGCCAAGATCAGGCCATAGTGCGGGCCGAACTGTGGCCCCAGCTCACGGCCTACGTCGAAGAGTTGCAGGTGCAGGTGCAGGCTACCCTCAAAGACCTGACCGCTGTGCGCCAGCAGGCAGCAGTGGTCAACCAGGAGCAGCGCCAGAGCGATCGCGCCGCCCTTACCGATTCCGTCGATGCCATGTTCGCCGAACTGGCCGACTTTCGGCAGCAGCTCCAGGCCCAGCGCGCCCAGCTCTCCCACGTGGTCTGGGGTGGTGCTACCGTCGCTCAGACGGCTCCAGCCCCTCGCCCAGTGGCGACCCGACCTGCCGTTACCTCGGTGCCCGCTCGGGCCACAGCGCCAGTCAAAGCGGCCCCTCAGGCCGCGCCACAACCTGTGGTAGCCAAAGCCGCGCTTGTTAAGGCCGCTCCGGCAGCCAAAGTTGCTCCGGCAGCTAAAGTTGCTCCGTCCCGCTCGACCGTGGCCAAGACCGCTCCGACCCGTGCGGTTGCTGCCCCAGTTACCCCCGTCATCGCCCCCGCCCCGGCAGCGGTGGCTGTGGAATCGCCCCCCGCCCCCGAATCCCCTTCCCTTGAAGAGGTGGTTTACAACTACCTGCATTTGGCTCAGGGTGCCCGCCTCAGCGAAATTGAAACCGAGCTGGGCATCAACCGATTTCAGGCCGTAGACGCGCTGCGATCGCTTATCCAAAAAGATCTCATCGTCAAGCAAGACCGTACCTATCTCGTCCAAGAGGAAGCCGTTCTGTGAACACCGTTCTCCAAGCCCGCCCCCGCAACTTTGTCTCCACCCCCACCCTAGAGCGCACCAGCATCAGAGCCCTGCGGTACCTGCAATCGGGGTACTCAATCCACCTCAAAGGCCCGGCTGGTACCGGCAAGACCACTCTGGCCCTGCACCTGGCCGACCTGCTGGCCCGCCCCATCATGCTGCTGTTTGGCGATGATGAGTTTAAAACCTCAGACCTGATCGGCAACCAGTCGGGCTACACCCGCAAAAAAGTGGTCGATAACTACATCCACAGCGTGGTGAAAGTGGAAGACGAGCTACGCCACAACTGGACTGACTCACGCCTCACCCTGGCCTGCCGCGAAGGCTTCACCATGGTGTACGACGAGTTCAACCGCTCCCGCCCCGAAGTGAATAACGTGCTGCTATCGGCCCTCGAAGAAAAACTTCTGGTGCTGCCCCCCAGCAACAACCGAGCCGAGTACATTCGCGTTAGCCCTCACTTCCGCGCCATTCTCACCTCCAACCCTGAAGAATACTGCGGCGTCCACGGCACCCAAGATGCGCTGCAAGATCGCCTAATCACCATCAATATGCCCGAGCCTGACGAACTGGCTCAGCAGCAAATTTTGGTGCAAAAGGTTGGCATCGACAGCTCAGCGGCGCTGCAAATTGTGCAATTGGTCAAAGCCTTTCAGTCGGCGGTTGCCCCAGACATGGTCTCCAGTCTGCGCCCCAGTCTGATGATTGCTACCATCTGCCACGACCACGACATTTTGCCCCTGGCCGAAAACGCTGACTTCCGTGACGTGTGTAGCGACATTCTGCTGGCCCGCTCCAAAGAGCCCGCCCCCGACGCCACCCGCCACCTGTGGAACTTGTTTAACCGCTTTGTGGTGTCCCAGGCCGCGCTGGTCAACGATCTTAGCCTCAAGCCTGAGGCCCACCCTACCGCCCGGTTCCATGGCGAAGAAGAGGATGATGCTCCCCTCCAGCCCCTTGAGGCGCTGGTTGAGTCTGACATAGACGATGTTGCAGTCGAAGATCAGCCTGTAATCGGACCCCAAGACCTTCAGGGTGAAACACTCCCTGAGGCTGTCATCCCTGAGCCTCAGGGTGAAACCGTAGTGGAAACGCCCGCTGAGGCCGAGGCTTTGCCAGAAGAGATAGCCCGAGTGCAGGTCAGCCCCGATGATATCGAAACCCGCATTTTTGACTATCTCGACGCGACCGGTACTGCATCTCTCGTTAATATTGAGGCAGCTCTAGACTTAAACCGATTTCAGGCTGTTAATGCGGTCAAGTCAATGCTCGATCAGGGCTTAATAGAAAAACAGGAAACTGATGGGCAGCTCCAGGGCTACCAGCTGAGTTCTAACTGAAGGTAATCCGTCGTGACCCCCTCCACCCCCGCGACCCGCCCCCAACCCGGTCGCAGCATGGCTACCGCCACCCAGGGGTCTTCCCTGGTAGACGTGATTGAGCGAGTGCTCGACAAAGGCATCGTGATTGCCGGAGATATCTCGGTCTCTGTGGGTTCTACCGAGCTACTGAGCATTCGCATTCGCCTAATTATCTCCTCGGTCGATAAAGCTCGCGAAATTGGCATTAACTGGTGGGAAAGTGATCCCTACCTCAGCAGTCGCACCAACGAGCTTTTGGAAGCCAATCAACAGCTTCAGAGCCGTTTAGAAACTCTAGAAGCCGAACTCAAGGCCCTTCGCTCTGCCGAACCCGTGAGCTAGGCCAAAACCCGGTCGATTTGCTATGAACAAACCCCTGAATTCTTGAAGAATCCAGGAATTTCCCATGCAACCCAACACCCCAAAGAACCACCATGCTGATGATTCGCACCCTGCGGCAAATTGCCACTAGCCGTACAATTCCCAGCTTTCGCTCGGCCTCTAGCCGCAGCCAGGGCGATCGCCAGCGCCCAGTCGATATCCAGCGCGTGGACTACCAGCACCATCGAACTCAAGCAGAAGAAGCCCGTCGCCAGTGGCTGCAACAGCAGTGGCGAAATCGGCCATAGCCAGGGCTATAGAGGCAGAATCGCCTGCCTTGGGATGCACTAGACTGTGGCTATGACTTCCGAAAATGCCGAGCCAGACCTGTCGACCACGCTAGCGCTACAGCCCCCCGCCAAAACCGATGCGGGCCTAGCGCCGCTGTTGCTCACCGTCATTGAGCTGGTGCGGCAGCTGATGGAAGCTCAGGTCATTCGCCGCATGGAGTCGGGCGACCTGGACGACAATGACCTCGAACGAGCCGCCGACAGCCTGCGCAAGCTAGAAGAGCAGGTCGTTTCGATGTGCGAAATTTTTGATGTTGACCCGGCTGACCTCAACATTGACCTGGGGGAAATAGGCACCCTGCTGCCCAAAGAGGGCAACTATTACCCCGGCCAAAAAAACCAGAACCCAACCATTTTAGAGCTGCTCGATCGCCTCCTCGACACTGGTGTCGTCGTCGAAGGCGACGTCGACCTGGGTATGGCTCAGCTCAACCTCATCCACGCCAAGCTGCGTCTAGTGCTGACCTCCAAACCCATCTAACCCCTTACCCCCTTACCCCTCCTCCTACCGCTGCCACAGCCACAGCTTAATGGTCTTATCGGTGCTGGCACTGGCCAACACTTTGCCGCCCGCCTGCACCGCTACCTGATGCACAGGATTGATGTGGGCCGACAGGGTATGTTTGAGCGTGCCATCTTGGCTGCGCCAAAACCGCAGGGTTCCGTCGCTGCTGCCGCTGACCAGCCGCTGACCGTCGGGAAAAAAGGCCACAGTATTCACCTCCTGGGTGTGACCCTGGAGCGTGTGCAGCAGGGTACCCGCAGCTAAATCCCACAGGCGCACGGTGCGGTCTTTGCTGGCGCTGGCGATCGCGCGACCGTCTGGGCTAATCGCGACTTGGTTGACGGTGTTGGTGTGGCCGACGAGAACTTTGAGCGTAGTAGCGGTTTGCACATCCCAAATGCGCACAGTGTTGTCAAGGCCGCCGCTGACCAGTCGTTGGTCAGCAGCGGCAAAGGCCACGGTTTTGAGCATGCCCGCCGAACCTGGCAGGGTTTTCAGCAGAGTGCCCTGGCTCAGGTTCCACAGCTTTAGGGTGCCGTCTTCGCTGGCGCTGGCAACCAATGTGCCGCTGTGGCTGAGGGCGATCGCATTCACATCTCGCAAATGGCCCTTGAGGGTGTGGCGCAGCGAGCCATCGCCCATCTGCCAAATTTTTACAGTCGCATCATCGCCACAGCTAACCAGCAATTGCCCGCGCCGATCAATGGCCACAGCGTTAACGCCTCGGGCGTGCCCCTTGAGGGTGTGAAGCAAGTCTCCCGTCTGCCAGTTCCAAATGCGAACGCTGTCATCTAAGCTGCCACTGGCTAGCACGGGCTGTTGGGCGCTAAACGCAAGGGCAGTCACCCACGACTGATGACCCTTCAAGGTAGTGATGAGCTGCCAGCCCAGGCCAGAACTTGGCGGCTGCGAGCTAGGGCCGTTACTAACAGGCGGGCGGCTCACAGGCTGCGGTGGGCCAGAGGCCGGTTTGCCTGAAACCGGCCTCGGCTGAGAACTGGGGGTGGGATCAGCCGGGGGGGCTGAGGGGCCAGTCATCGGGGGTAGCGAGGTGGTGGGCATGACCAGGCCAGCCGACGGGCCTGGTCTGCTGATGGGGGGGCGATCAATGCCGGTGAATAGGCTTTGACCAGACTGATTTGAAACCCAGCCCGGCACTGCCCCCTCAATTTTGGGCAGTCGTTGCACATCCTCTAGGACATCTTGGGCGGTCTGGTAGCGTTCGCTGACCAAGTCTTTGGTCATGTAGTTCAGCACTGCTGCCAGGTCAGGATGAATGGTGCGTCCCTGCTTTTGCAGGTGCTCTTGCCACAGCCAGCGGCCCTCTTGGGGGCTGTACAGGTCTTCTGGCTTGCAGCCAGTCAGCAGATGCAGGCAAGTGGCTCCCAAGCTATAGAGGTCACTGGAGGGGTAAGCCTGGCCGCTGCGCAGCTGTTCGATAGGCGCATAGCCTTCGGTGCCAATGCGTGTACCTTGCTCGTAGCGAATCGCTTCACTAAACTGTTTAGCCACGCCAAAGTCGATTAGCACGGGCTTTTGATCAATTTTGCGGCGAATGATATTTGACGGGGTAATGTCTCGGTGAATGACGCCGTGCTCGTGGATGAAGCGCAGCACTGGCAGCAGATCTTCTAGCAGCTGGCGCAGGCTGCCTTCGCTGTAGGCCGCTTGGGCCGCAATTTCCTGATACAGGGTGCGCCCCTGAATCATTTGTTGCACCAGGTAGAGGTATTTGTTTTGCTCAAAGTAGGCCAGCAGCGTGGGAATTTGAGGGTGCTCCCCCAGTTCGTGCAGCCGCACCGCCTCCTGCTCGAACAGCTGGACGGCTTTTAGGAATGACTTGGTGCCTTGGGTTTGGGGTGCAAACTGCTTGATCACACAGCGCGTGTTGAGGCGATCAGCATCAAGGGCGAAGTAAGTGCGCCCAAAGCCGCCCCGACCAATTAGCTTCAGGGGACGGTAGCGGCCCCTGAGCCGATGCTCTAAAGGGCTGCCGCAGGTAGGGCAAACCGCAGCTAGGGTAGCGTGATTAGGCTGGGTGCAGTGGGGATTGAGGCAGCAGATCATCACAACGGTGAACCCAGGGAGCGGAGGCATAGCGTCTGCTTATGCTTACTTCCATTTAACCCGCAATCGGTCGGAGAGGGGGGATTTTGCCCAGCCAGTCAAGGGGTAGTGTGACGCTGCTCAAACAGGGGCACAGGGTTCAAGATACTGCGCCATTTCTAGGCCAAACAAAAGTTTTAGCGAGAACTTGGGCGATCGCAGTCTCACCTCTTTTCTCTCTGCGGTGCCAGCGCGTTTGATGTTTTGTTGAGCCGTGAGACCGGCGCTATATTTCGTAATAATTGGGCGATCGCGCCAATCGGCCCAAACCCGTGCGGTATGGTGAAGAACAGCCGTTACTGAGCAATCCACCCCTGTCCCTATGACCCTGGCCCAGCCTCCCCACAACAAAGCCAAAGCCCTCCGCCCAGGGGCCACCCGCCCCGCCAAAGAACTCTGTAGCGAGTGCGGCTTTTGCGATACCTACTACATTCACTACGTCAAAGAGGCCTGTGCCTTTCTCAATCAGCAGTTCCCGACGCTGGAGCAGCAGACCCACGGGCGCAGCCGCGATCTAGAGGCTGAGAACGACGTTTACTTTGGCGTACACCAGGACATGATGGCTGCCCGCAAGCAGCAGCCCATCGAGGGGGCGCAGTGGACCGGCATCGTCAGCACCATTGCCATCGAAATGCTGACCCAAGGGCTAGTGGAAGGGGTAGTGTGCGTTCAGAATACGGAGAGCGATCGCTTCCAGCCCCAGCCCGTCCTCGCTACCACTCCCGAAGAAATCCTGGCGGCGCGGGTCAATAAGCCCACCCTGTCGCCTAACCTATCCGTCTTGGAACAGGTGGAGCGATCGGGCATGAAGCGTCTGCTGGTGATTGGCGTCGGCTGCCAAATTCAGGCCTTGCGGGCGGTAGAAAAGCAGTTGGGGCTAGAGCAGCTCTACGTGCTGGGTACCCCCTGCGTCGACAACGTCAGCCGCGCTGGGCTACAAAAGTTTCTCGAAACCACAAGCCGGTCACCCGACACCGTGGTTCACTACGAATTCATGCAGGACTTCCGCGTACACTTCAAGCATGAGGACGGCTCCACTGAAACAGTGCCCTTCTTTGGCCTCAAGACCAACCAGCTCAAGGACGTGTTTGCCCCCTCCTGCATGAGCTGTTTTGACTATGTGAATGGTTTGGCTGATTTAGTCGTGGGCTACATGGGTGCTCCCTTTGGCTGGCAGTGGATCGTGGTGCGCAACGATCGCGGCCAGGCCATGCTCGACACCGTGATGGATCAGCTCGATACCCAGCCGGTAATGTCGGTGGGCGATCGCAAAGCTGCCGTCCAGCAAAGCATTCCCGCCTACGACAAGGCCGTCACGTTACCCATGTGGGCCGCCAAGCTCATGGGTGTGGTGATCGAGCGCATTGGCCCCAAGGGGCTAGAGTACGCCCGCTTTTCGATCGATTCCCACTTCACCCGCAACTATCTCTACGTCAAGCGCAACTATCCGCAAAAGCTGGCCGCCCATGTGCCCGAATTTGCCAAGCGCATTGTCAGCCAGTACAAGCTGCCCGATTGATTTATAGGAAAGGGCGGCACGATCATCCTGCCGCCCCCATCAATGAGTGATCCTTAGCAGCTATGAACCTTGCTACACCACGCTGTGTCCCTTCGCCAGCCAGGTGTCTAGCTCCGCAGGGGCCTGAGCTTGAGCCAAGATTGCCCTAAGCTGTTCACCGTCGAGCACCTCAGTCTCCAGCAACGTTTTCGTGGCCGACTCCAACAGCCCCCGATTGAGCTGAAGGATGGCCATCGCCACGGTGCGAGCCCCATTGAGCAGCAGATTTACCTGGCGATCGATCTCGGTTGCCACTTCAGGGCTGGTCACCCGCCTGTCGCTGCCCCCATCCAAAAACTGCGCCGAGGCTTTAGCAAAGGCCACCGGCCCGAGGCTGGCGCTCATGCCGTACTCGGTCACCGCTTTCTCCGCCAGGTCGGTTGCTTTTTGAATATCGTCGCTAGCGCCCGTGGAAACTTTGCCAAAAACGATTTCCTCAGCGGCACGTCCGCCGAGCAGGGTGGCGAGCTGCCCCCGCAATTCGTCTTCGAGCATCAAAAAGCGGTCATTCTCCGGCATTTGCAGGGTGTAGCCCAAGACTCCTAGCCCCCGGGGCACAATCGAAATTTTGGTAACCCGATTGCCGCCCGGCATCAGTGCCCCCACCAGAGCATGGCCCACTTCGTGGTAGGCGACCGTCTGCCGCTCTATCGGCGTGAGCACCCTAGACCGCTTCTCTAGCCCGGCGATCACCCGCTCGATCGCCTCCATAAAATCGGTCATCAGCACCGCCTGACGATTGTGGCGGGCGGCCATCAGCGCCGCTTCATTGACCAGGTTGGCCAAATCGGCTCCAGCGAAACCAGCGGTTTGACCCGCAATCTCTGTCAGGTTCACATCTTCACCCAGGGCCACCCCCTGACCATGCACTTGCAAAATCTCTAGCCTGCCACTCTTGTCGGGGCGATCGACTAGCACTTGACGGTCAAACCGGCCTGGACGGCGCAGGGCCGGGTCTAGGGTTTCGGGGCGGTTGGTGGCAGCAATTACGATCACACCGTCATTGCCGTCAAAGCCATCCATCTCGGTGAGCAGTTGATTTAGGGTTTGCTCACGCTCGTCGTTGCCACCTACAGGGTTGCCACCACGGGTTTTACCGACAGCATCTAGCTCGTCAATAAACACAATGCAAGGGGCCTGGCGCTTGGCTTTATTAAACAAGTCGCGCACCCGTGAAGCACCCACTCCTACAAACATTTCCACAAACTCTGAGCCCGCCATGCTGAGAAAAGGCACCCCGGCCTCGCCCGCAACGGCCTTGGCCAGCAACGTTTTGCCGGTGCCCGGAGGCCCCACCAACAGCACCCCTTTGGGAATTTTTGCCCCCAGTTTGCGGTACTTGTCGCCATTGGCCAAAAAGTCGACCACCTCTTGCAGCTCCTGCTTGGCCTCGTCTACTCCAGCCACATCGGCAAAGGTGACGCCGGTCTTGCTCTTGCTATAACTACGGACTTTGCTCTTGCCCATGCCTACAGCGGTGCCGACCCCACCACCCGCACTGCTAAATTTTGCGGCCAGGGCTAAGGCTCCGACCAGCAGGCCTGACGAAATGATCAACCCGGCGATGCTCGCTGGCGGTAAAGGTTCAGGGGCGATCGCAACCTGCACCCCCTGACGTTTAAGCTGGCTCACCACCTCGTCTGTAGAGCCCACCGGCTGTGTCGTATAACGACGGCGGCCAAACTCAGGCTTGAGCGTATAGTCAATGCGATCGCGCCCAATCGTCACCCGCTGCACCTGGGCATTATTGACCTGCTCTACAAAAGTGCTGTAGGCCGACTGCAAGGGAGTTTCCGTTTTCATTGGGTAAATCCTATAGGGGCGAGTTCAACGTGCGAGGCGCTGGGGAAGCTCCCCGCCGACCGCTCACTGTCTTGATTCTGAGGCACCCTGCTACCGCTGCCCCAGAGGGGAAAACGCCCTAAGTCAGGTGTAGTTACCGAAGGGCCAAACGCTAGCTATACGGTGCTTACGACCTTGCTCGGATGATCACCGTACTCTCAGCCCAAAACCGGCCCTGTGGGGTGAGGGCTAGACATGCCCGATCGCCCCATCACGGTTGACGCCGTCAACTTATAAAAGTCCTGCGCTACATAAAAAAGGCTGAAAGCTAGAACCAACCCTGCGCCCGGAACCCGGCGACCTCAGCGCCGGTCTCGGAGGCTGTACCCTTAACTAGCCCCAGCTTAGATGGCCGCTCTAGACAATGCCATCTAAGTATTTAGCTAGTACCCGCATAAAAAAGTTACTAAAATCCGGTTAAGTATCGAAAAAATACTCAGTACACAATATGAAGTTCTCACTAAGATAGAAACCTGAGGTGCACACCCCATAGTTACTGTCAGCCCCCGACACACCTGGAGAACGGTTAAAAACATCACAGGCGATCGCCGCAGTCGTCCCAGCGACTTTACACCCGTGATCGCTTGGCTACAATAGCTGGGTATTTTAGTAGGTAAACACTGGTCACTTCCGTAGAAGTGCCCTCGACGTTGACTAGCTATTACCCAAGGCCCATGGAGCACCCCCGTTTTCATCCTAGGCGTAGCGGCCCTAACTAGGCACTTGATCGCGCTTTAGGCTCATCTATTTGTTGCTGTAAGGTTTAGCCTTCAAGCTAAGCCTTACCCCATGCGCGTTATCAGTTTTGTTGTTCGGCATATCGGTCTTAGAAACATGAGTCGTCATCTACTGCGAAAGGCTTTGCGGCTTCCTCAAGCAGCAATCAAGCGTTTGGTTACCGGGCTGCTACAACTTGTGCTTTTGGCTAACCGACCGGCCCGCTTAGCCCGGTCGGGTTTTGTGTTGCCTACCACGGTGTTGTTGGTAATTATGGTGGTGCTTACCGCCACCGCTCTTACCTATCGCTCCTTTACCCGCAGCGATATGGCCATTTCCCAGCGCGAGCAGCAGGTGATTGCTAATGCTGCCACTCCGGCTCTCGACCGAGCCAAAGCCAAAATCGAGTTTGTGTTCAACAAAGATACTCGCCTGCCGAGTGGGTTACCCACCAGCGATTTTTTGGCCAGCATGATGCTGACAGTGCCTTACGAAACAGGGGTAGTGGCCCTACCTGGTGATCCCTTCACTCTCCCCGACGAGACCCGATTAGACATTAACCGCGACAACGTCCTTGATAATGCCTGGTCGTTTGTCAGTAGTGCCAACGGCGAAACTATTGTCTACTCTATTTTGGCCGACGACCAAGGCCCAGGAACTGGCAATACAGTAGTCGTACAATCCCCCGTCAACCAGGCAAAAGCCAATGCCCTGGTAACGCGTACCGGCCCTTTGGCTACCACTGAGGCCACCTCCAACTGCTCAAACGCTCGATCTGAGGCCGGCTGGCAGGTAGTTAACAATGGCGATTCAGCCACCCTGCAAAAGAATTATCAGATCAACGTGTTTGTGCCTAACGCAAACAGCGCCAACCGCACCGTAGAGTCCTTTGAGCTTCAGCAGTCGCGTATTGCCAACCGGGGCAACAAGTGGGCCGCTTGGTTCCGCTACGATATGGAAATTTTTGCGGGCCCTGTATTCAATATCAACGGGGCTATGCACACCGACGGCAATTTGATTGTCAACGGTGGCAACGGCAGTGGCAGCTTTACCTCCTACATGATTAGCTCCCACAATTCCTGTGTTTATGGCAGACAGTCGTCAGAAATCACCGTAGCTGACACAATCACTACACCAAGTGGTACCTTTCAGGGCCAAATCGTCAAGGGCGACATGGGTAGAAACGTCTACGGCGGTCGCACTACCACCTTCCACACTTGGACGAACGACAACGCTGCCCCCAACGCCAACCGAACTCTTGAGACAGATAATGATTCTGTAAGCGGGGGTGTACCCGGCGATGTGGCAACAAATCCGATCATCCTCTTTGGTCTAGACAGGCACGTACACACCAACAACTCAACTTGGAATCGTGATAATGCCTGGGATACCAACCCAATTACCACAGAGCGTCGCGTTTTTAACCAAAGGGTGCCAAAGCCCTTTGTGGATGACTTTTCTAGAGCAGACAATCGCTGGGGTCCTAAGCCTCGCTACAGCGACAACAACAATGCCCTAGACCTAACCCTCAACGGCTTGACCGTAGGTAGCAGAATTGACAACTCTCTTGACCAGCTAACCGACCCGGTAGAAGGGCTAGATGGCTATTGGGAACGGCAGGCGACAGAATACGGTTTGCGCCTCGTCGTTGGAGAGCGCCTAGAATTGGGTAACCCCAGCGGGTGGAACTACAACCCAGCCACTAACGCTATTGATACAACTCTCCAAGACCGTTTATATCCGCCTAATGCGGCTCCATCGGTAGGGAGCAAAATTGGTGCTAACGAGTACCGCCAAAAGCGCAGCCTGCGCGACAACCTGGCGGCTGTGCAGAGCATGGTGGTTTACCACTACGACCATCCCACTGGTGGAGCATATCCAGCTGCCTGTATGGCCATGACGGCCCACCCTGGTACCCTACAAACCATTCGCAACAGCCGCGACTTCCGCAATTTTCCGGGTACAAACGCGCCTTACCCCAATTTCTTGACCGGTACCGGTACCAATGGTTGGGAGTTTGGGTTCTATGCAGAGACTGGTTTTGGAGCTTCAGTCCAAGATAAGACTAGCGATCTGGGCAAAGCGCTTAGAAACCTGGCATACTTCGCTGGCGACCCCAGAGGCGGTGCCCCGTTCTTTCCACCTGTGCAAGATGCCGTTGTGCATCCTTTCCCCTACATGGCCATGTGGGGCGACTTTTCCCCCCTGCGTAGAATCTTTGATGACTACCTAGATGCCACCACAGGGGCCGTCACCTACGCCAACTTGAGTTCAGCGGATAAAGCTACCCTGCACTCCGCGGCCTGTACTCTAGGTATGCTGGGTTACAATCTACAATTTGCTTCAGATACAACTAAGCTTTTGACCTGGGCTAACACGGTAGGCGGAATCAGCAATCAGGGTCAGATTTTTAACCAAATCGGCACGCCCATTTGGGATGCCTTTGGGGGTGGTAACGGCGGCCCTGCCGCTGGTAGCCTAGCTGCTCAGTGCAATTTAATCGCCGCTAATCGATACGATTGCACAAATGTCAGACCAACGAAAGAACAGCTCATTGCTCTAGCTGGTTTTAACGCCAATCAAAGTCGCTATGTAGATATGCTTAGCGATCTGACTCAAGTTGAGCGTGATAGAACTTATGGATTTCAACAGTCACCAGAATCCACAACCTTTGGTGCCTACGAGGTTCAGCGAGGCAACCAACGCTATCTCTTTAGGTTCCCAGACAACTGTCACCCCAACAATACAGCTGGAACGCTTGGCCCATTGTTCAACGCCGCCGCTGGTTCTGGGGGTACAACCGACCAAAAAGCTGGCGTAGCTCTCATCTGTGCCTCACGGCCCAAGTACCCCTCCCTCTTCTACCTTTTCCCTAAAACCGCCCACGGCCAAAGAGATGGTCAACCGCTCACAGAAGAGTTCATTAACCCAACTAGAACTGGGTATATCTTAGATACTGCCGGAACAGCCGGAGTCAACGTTGGGGCTAGTAGATACCAACCCGTAGAACCTGGCACTATAGCCCTGGCCCCTCGGTTAATTGCCGACTGGCAGTCTCCTCCGCCTGGCTCGCCCCTGGCCTCCACATCCTACAACCCCCAAGCAAACCACATCATTGGTGGCATTGGTAACGTCAGGGAAGTAGCCTTTCTCGACAAAGGCATGTTTGATGGCCGAGAGCAAATGGGCATTCGAGTGCTCGATATTGATCTAAAACGGCTCACCAGCACAACGGTGAGGGGTGGCACCGACACCTGGCTCTCAGACATTGCCTGCGATCCTGATACTCAAGATTGCGATGTATTTACAGAAGGTATTGTCTACGCCTATCGCGAAGACGCTGTTCGCGAAGAAGAAATTGTGCGACCGGCAAGAGCAGGACAGACTATTGACAACTGTCTCACAGTTGCTGATGTTATATCCACTAACTGCCGGATGATCACCACTCCAGGTTCTGAGCAAGACCCACCGCTATCTGGTGCTCGAATCAGCCTCAAGCCTGTGGACTTTTATGGCGACCCAGATCGTCGCCCCAACGGGTTCCGGCTGCTAAATGGTGCAGACATGAGCGAACTTTTAACTCGAGATGTCGGCATGACCTTTGTTACCGACAACAGCGTCTACGTCTTGGGCAACTTCAACCTCCACAGCACTGGCGGTACAGTAGCCACAATCATTGAAGAGTTCAAATCGAAAATCGGCGGCATAGATTGGACTATGGCCAACTTCTACAACAACCGAGTGGAAGACCCCACTAATGCCAACGGCATTGACGTTAGGTTCTCTCAGCCAACCACCGATACCTGGCGACCGGTAGAAATCTTATCCGACTCCTTCAACATCCTGACTGCCAATTTCCTTGATGGTGCTGTAGAAGATGCCTTCATTCAACCTAGACCTGGTTCAGCTGCGTCAAACACAACCTCGTATATGAACCAGAGCCGCCCCAACGCTGCTCAAAACGTTGTACGAGACGTAAGTCCACCAGTTAGCGCATCCACTCCAGCAAATTCTCCAGTTTGGATCAACCGCAACAACAACGCTTTTATTGGTACTAACCCGATCAACACAGCGGTGGCTGCTAGCGATTGGACTGGGCTAGGCGATAGCGAAGACGATCGCCGGCAAAATGCTCGTCTCGTCGAGGACGGCACCACTGACTACGTCAATGCTGTCGTCATCGCGGGCATTGTACCCAGCCGCCCTCGGCAGTCCTACGGTGGGTTACACAACTTCCCACGCCTAAACGAGGTGTGGTCAGTCGGCAACACCAACCGCAACCTACAAATTGCAGGCGCGTTCTTCCAGCTCAACTTTTCTACAGCAGCTACTGGCCCCTTTGAGCACGATGCTTGGGAACCCGGCGCTGCCCCCCCTAATAACAACGACGAGGGTCTTGGCTATTACCGCCCACCGGCTCGGCGCTGGGGTTACGATCCGGGGTTGCTCTACTATCCTCCAGCTGCGGCAGCTCGGCGTTTTGTCTCGGTCGATACCCCTCGCAGTGAGTACTTTCGTGAGCTAGCTTCCGACGACCCTTATATCGTCAATCTGCGCTGTGCTACTAGAACCGGTGGAGCCTTTGTCTTCAATGATCCAACCGTCAGAGGCACCTGCCCTGCCTAGGTTCTACATCGCTTCTTTGGAACAGCAAAGTCATCTCACCACCCAGGATACGCGCCATGATTGTCAACCAGTTCAGGCAATGCATTCTCAGGCTTAGCCCCCGTTTTATGCCTCCCCAAAAGGTAAATCCTAGAGCACAGGAACAGGGCCTCACTCTCATTGAGTGCTTAGTCGCCATTGTTGTCGTGGGGCTAGTCTCTAGCGCCATTGCTCCAGCCTTGGTTCTTTCAGTGGCAACGCGGGTGCATAGCCAAAAAGCTGAGCAGGCGCTAGCGCTGGCCCAAAGCCAAATCGATAGCACTCGCGTGTTGGTCGAGCGCGGTGAGTACACTGTTGCTGATTTGCCCCCCCTTGACACTGGCAGAGCCGACAAAGATGTAGCGATGGCCCTCGGCCCCAACCTGGGAGTTACCGATCCCACTAACTTTGCCTACGCACAACCAGTGGATATTGATGGCAATGGTCAGCCCGATTTCTTAGTGCAGAGGTTTCGGGCTGTGGGAGAGGTCGTAAATGGCACCCCAGTGGCATTTGCCATGGGGGTGCGGGTTTACGATCGCGACGCCTCAGGCGCAGGCAACCTATCTACTGCCCCAGCATCTTTGGTCATGACTAGCACCAATGGCAGACGTAACGAACGCCCCCTAGCAACACTCTATACAACCATCGCCGCCAGCAACCAAGGAGAGTCGCTATGCAATCTTATTACCTATGTCAATAGCGGCGTTGTTTCTGGAAGTAGAAAGAATGTGCCCACCATCTGTACGGTAGCTCCATAGCACAAGGGTCGCTGCTAATTCCTACCTCGGCTTAACAAGCTATTTTTAGCCTTAACCATTTTGTTCTTTTATGGGTGTGTACTCCCATGTCATCCAATCTCGTTTCTATCACCTTCACCCGCTGGTTCTTGGCAAAGAGTAAAACAGCCCATCGTGGATTTACGTTGATTGAGCTACTGGTGGCTATCGCAGTGGGCTCTGTAATCATCGGCAGTTTGCTATACCTAGTAGTCGAGCTACTTGGCACTAATGCTAGAGAAGAGAGACTCACCCAATCCCAGCAAGATGTCAGACGAGCATTAGACTATATCAGCAGAGATGTACGCGAAGCCGTCTACGTATATTCAACCCCCGCTAACGTAATTAACCAACTAACAGATGAGCCACCAGGTACTACACCTATATTGGCTTTTTGGCGGCTTCAACCCATTAATGTTGGCGCTCTACCAGCCACTTGTGCTGGTACTACAGCCGAGGAGTGTAATACGCTAAAAATACGGCACAACGTCTACAACTTGGTAGTTTATCTATACAGAAACAATACAGACAGCAGTTTTTGGTCTGGCCCTGGACGCATCATTCGCTACGAGTTGACCAACTATTCTAATCTCGGTAATTTGACCCCAACATCGGGCTATAGTGATCCATCTAAACCTGGTAATGACTTTGAAGATTGGCAAAAAGGAGCTGGCAATACTCAAGGCAGGGCGGTTGTTTTAACTGATTTTATTGACAATCACGACGCAACTACAGCCGTCACCTGCCCGACAGCACTACTGCCATCACCTGCAAATGGCCCTAATGTCTCCAACAATTTCTTTGCCTGCGTTAGAGATGGTGGCGACATTGGTGATTCTCTAAACCAAAGCTTGTATGTTTTTCTAAGAGGCAGCACGGTTGAGGCCAGTTCTGGCACAACCTTAACGTTTGGCCCTAGTAGTCGAGCTAGCCGCTTGCCAACCATCAATACCGAAGTCCAAGTTCGCGGCATTATTGAAAAAAGTGAATAAGCTGGAGCAATTACGCTCTAGTATTCTAAGCATTCAATTCCTTGCAGGTGTTGTTCAAAATGAAACGCTTAACTTCCCACAAAAAAAACCAAGCCGCAGGGTTTACATTGATAGAGGTTTTGGTCGTTATCGTTATTGCGGCGGTACTGGCTGCTATCGCTGCCCCAAGTTGGCAAGGCTTTCTTAATCGCCAACGGGTAAGTGCGGTTAAAAGCGATCTGCTTCAAACCCTGAAAAATGCTCAGCAAGATGCCATTCAGCGACGGTTATCAGTACGAGTAGTAGTCAATAATGCCGCCACTTTGCCCACTTTGGCTGTCAATGGCAATGCTCAAGTTTTAGGCGAAAATAATAACAACCCAAGTAACGTCAGGCTAAGAACCTACTCCGTAAGTTCTACCGGCGTCCAAGATACCACCTTCGACACTGTGGTTTTTGATCATCGCGGTATGCCAACTGTTGCGAGAAGCACTACAACAACTGCCCCTACTAGTGATGCTCTTCCTTTTGTCATTAGCATCAATGCTGAAAATGCTAATGCTAAACAGTGTGTCATTGTGGCTAGCCTGCTGGGAAGCCTTAAAACTGCTAAAAATGCCCAGTGCGACAATCCTAGCGTGGCCGTTAATTAATTTTCCCCTGGCAACCGAACCGAACTCATTTTGTGATAAAAACAATGGGCATGTTTTGCCGTGTTTTGCGAGCTAAGTGAGGTATCCCATGGTTGCATCTTCCCCATCCCTTGAGGGCCAGGTTGCTGTTGTCACAGGGGCTTCGCGGGGAATTGGTCGGGCTGTGGCGATCGCCCTAGCCGCATCAGGGGCTCAAGTTGTTGTGAACTATGCTCGCTCTAGCACCGCCGCCGATGAGGTGGTCACTCAAATTACAGAGGCAGGTGGCAGCGCCCTAGCCATCCAGGCTGATGTCTCCCAGGCAGATCAGGTAGACGCGCTAATTAGCGGCACCCTAGAGAAATTTGGCCGCGTTGATATTTTGGTCAACAACGCTGGCATTACCCGCGACACCCTGCTGCTGCGCATGAAGCTCGAAGACTGGCAGGCCGTCATTGACCTCAATCTGACCGGGGTATTTTTGTGTACTCGGGCCGTGGCTAAGATCATGCTAAAGCAGCGATCGGGGCGAATTATCAACATTGCCTCGGTGGCTGGCCAGATGGGCAACCCGGGGCAGGCTAACTACAGCGCTGCCAAGGCTGGCGTAATTGGGTTTACTAAAACCGTGGCCAAAGAGCTGGCCAGCCGAGGCATTACCGTTAACGCCGTGGCTCCTGGCTTTATCGAAACCGACATGACTGACGACCTGTCTAACACCGATGATATCCGCAAGTTTATTCCTCTCGGGCGGTTTGGCCAGCCTGAAGATATTGCAGGCATGGTGCGATTTTTAGCCGCAGATCCGGCGGCCTCCTACATTACCGGTCAAGTATTTAACGTAGATGGCGGCATGGTGATGGCTTAGATTCAAAAGTTTTGAGTGCTTAATTTTGAGTTTTGAGTTTTGAATTTGGGCAGCAATTCAAAACTCAAAACTCACCTAAGCTCGATTTACGGTTCTCAGCAGCCACAGGGTGGCCGCCAGGGATACAAAGTGGGCCAGCAGCGTGTTGGTGTTGGCCTGCACCACAAAAATATCGAAGGCTTCAACGTATTGATTGATGTTGCCTGGCGTAAACACGGTGCCGCCCTGGGGTTGAGACAGCGCCTTGCCCAGCAGTGAGCCAATCAGCGCCTGGCTGCCAAACAGGGTGATTAACATACCGACCATGCTGACGACGGTGCCCAGCCGCAGAGCCTGAAGCGCGTCTTTGGGGCTGGGGCGCTTGGCGATGTCGCGGCTGCGTAGCCGTCGCCCTAGCTGGGTGTAGCGAAAGGCCCAAAAGGCGCTGAAATAGACGGCTACCAACCCTAGGGCGGCAAACAGCAGCCCTACGCCAGTGCCAGGATTTGCTGTCCCTCCCGATCGCGCCCCCAGATTGACCAGGGCAAACATCAGCACCAAGCTAGAAATTGCCGCTAGCACGATCTGAACCCAAAAGCTGATCCAGCCCACCACGCGGAAGGAGCCTGAAATCCGCCGTACGGCGGGCGGTAAGGTGTAGTCAAAGTCTGTAGTCATACCTGTGATTTTAGCCTGTGATTTTAGCCTGGGGGCAAGGTCTTCTGAATGATACATTTGGGGAAAGGCTTGGGGGCATGGATATGGTGGAAGCGATTGACCAGGCAAAGACTCGGGTACAGGAGTTGTGCGATCGCTGGGGTTCCCGCGTAGACTACCTAGCCATTCGCCTAGAACAGTCGGAGGGCACCGATATTTTTCTGCGGGGTGGGCAGGCAGAAACTCTGAGCGAGGCGATCGCGATCGGTGGGCACGTGCGGGCCTGCTACCGAGGTGGCTGGGGCTTTGCTAGCTTTAACGACCTGGAGAGCTTGGCCCCTTGTGTAGAAGCCGCCGTCGCTGCCGCCCGCCTAGTCGGCCATGACGAAACCCTACTGGCACCCGTAGACCCCGTACAAATCACTCGCCAATTGCCCCTTACTGGCACCAACCCACGCCAAATCTCCTTAGCCCGCAAAAAGGCCCTTTGCAACCACTACGCTGACCTGCTCCAAAGCATCGACCATCGGATAGCCACCACCTCTGTGCGCTACAACGATGTGGCCCAGCGGGTGCTGCTGGCCACCTCCGAAGGCACTTTGATCGATCAGGCCTGGTCAGATATGGAAATGCGCTTTGCCGCCACCGCCCGCGACGGCGACACCGTACAGACCGGGCGCGAAACCACTGGCTCGCGGAAGGCTTACGAAGATTTAGAAACCTTAGATGATCAGGTGATGGGAGCCGCCCAACGGGCGGTTGCGGCTCTAGACTTACCCTCCGTGCGGGGAGGAGCCTACGATGTGGTGATTGATCCTATTCTGACTGGGCTGTTTGTCCACGAGGCGTTTGGTCACCTATCGGAAGCTGACATGGCCTACGAGAACCCCGACCTGCTGGAGTCGATGAGTTTGGGCCGACGCTTTGGCCCCGACAGCCTGCAAATTTTTGATGGCGCTGCACCCCAAGGCCACCGAGGTAGCTATTTTTACGATGACGAGGGTACCCCCGCCACCACCACGCAGCTAATTGAGAACGGCGTTTTGGTGGGGCGGCTGCACTCCCGTGAAACGGCGGGCAAGCTGGGTGAGCAGCCCACGGGCAACGCCCGCTGCCTCAACTATCACTATTCGCCCCTGGTGCGCATGACCAATACCTGGATTGAGCGCGGCACCACCCCGGTTGACGACCTGTTTGCCGATATCAAAGAAGGCGTCTATGCCCGCAACTGGCTAGAGGGCATGACCAATGGCGAAATGTTTACCTTTACCGCCGGGGAAGCCTGGATGATTCGCAACGGCAAACTGGCGGAGCCAGTGCGCGATGTCACCCTGTCGGGCAATGTGTTTCGCACCCTGGCTGATATTGAAGCGATCGGCGACGACTTTTACTGGGATGAGTCGGGTGGCTGCGGCAAGGGTGGGCAGAACGGGCTACCCGTAGGCTGTGGCGGCCCCAGCCTACGCATTCGCAATGTGGTGATCGGGGGCGAGGCCGAAGTTGAGTATGAGTGACAGTTCGGTGAATCAGGGGCGCATTTTACGCAATCTGATGCGCCTGATGGATGTTACCTGTGGCAAAAGCCTCTATGAAGTCTTGCCTCGTGGGGTGCAGGTTTGGCTGCCAGAGCAGGGTAAGGGGGTTTACCCCGACCTGTTGGTGGTAGCTGGTGAACCTCTGCTCCACGATGGTCAGGACGATAAGCTGCTTAACCCTTGCGTCATCTTTGAAATCCTATCGGAGCCGACCCCAGGCTATGACTCAAAAGCCGCTACGCTGCCCGATAGTCAAAGACTGGCCAAAGGCCAACGCAGCGGCATGTTTCGTCAGTGCCGGGCGATCCCTTATCTGCAAACCTACCTGTTTGTACACCAGACCGAGGCTCGGGTAGAGCAGTTTTATCGGGCGGAGGAGCACCTGTGGGGCATGACTACCCAGAGCGGGCTCGACTCTGTGGTAGAACTGTCAATTACCGATGCCCGCCTGCCCATGATGGATATCTATGAGCGGGTAGATTTTAGCCTGCTGGTTTAGGGGGATAGGCGGGCGATCGCCCACTCACTATCCTTCCAGCTATACAAAAAGCGGTCGTGGAGGCGGCTGGGTCGCCCCTGCCAAAACTCAAAGCTGGTGGGCTTGACCCGGTACCCCCCCCAAAAAATGGGCAGGGGGACTTCCTGATTGAGAAATTTTTCCTTCATTTTCTCAAACTGCATCTCTAACAGCTGCCGCGAGGAGATAATGCTGCTCTGCTGCGATACCCAGGCTCCTAACTGACTGCCACGGGGGCGCGACGAAAAGTAGCGCAACGACTCTGCCGCCGAAATTTTGCTGGCGGTGCCTGCGATCGCCAACTGCCGCTCCAACGAGTACCACGGGAACAGCATCGATACCTGGGCATTCTCAGCCATGTGCTGGGCCTTGCGGCTGCCATAGTTGGTGAAGAAGACAAAGCCGTCGCGATCGAAATACTTGAGTAGCACCGTGCGCTGATAGGGAGCCCCTGCTGGAGACACCGTCGACAGCACCAGCGCGTTGGGCTCTAACAACTCAGCCTCACGGGCCTGCTGAAACCACAGCTCAAACTGGGCAAAGGGGTCGGGGTTGAGATCCGCTAGGTCTAATCCCCGCTGACTGTAGTCACGGCGCAGTTCACCAATATCCATGGCGTGGTTGGGGTTTTGAATTTTGAATTTCTAACTTAAACAATCTCGTCCAGGGCGTCTTTGACCTGGGCATAGTGGTAGGTAAACCCGGTGGCTTGGGTGCGCTTGGGTAAGACCTGCTGCCCTTCTAGCACCACCTGGGCTCCGTCACCCAAAATGGTTTCGAGCACAAAGTCAGGCACCGGCAACCAAGACGGGCGATTGAGAACTTTGCCCAGGGTTTTGCAAAACTCGGCCATGCGCACGGGGTTGGGGGCGGTAGCGTTGTAAACGCCTTCCATCTGCGGGTTGTTGAGCGCCTGCACGATCAGATTCACCAGGTCGTCGCGGTGAATCCACGAAAACCACTGGCGACCGCTACCGATCGGCCCACCGGCAAACATGCGAAAGGGGGTGAGCATTTTGGCCACCGCCCCGCCCATGCCTAACACAATGCCAAAGCGCAGAATCACCAGGCGGGTGCCGTGGTCTTTAACTGACTGGGCTGCCCCTTCCCAAGCCTGACAAACTTGAGAGAGAAAGTCATCTTCGATGGGGGTGCTGGTTTCGTCGAAGGTGGCGCTTTCGCTGGTGCCGTAGTAGCCAATGGCCGAAGCGTTTACCCACACCCTGGGTTTAGGGTCGGCCTTAGCCAGGGCCTCGACTAGCTTTTCAGTGCCGACCTTGCGACTGTCTAGAATGGCCTGCTTATGCTCATCGCTCCAGCGCTCTGAGATCGGTGCCCCGGCCAGGTTGACCACGCCATCACAGCCCGAGAGTAGGTCTGTCTGCCAGGTGCCTGATTCTAAAGGGCTGTAGCCCACCACTTCTACCTTGGGGAAGGCAGTTTGAGGGAATACCCGGCGGCCATGGTCGATGCTGCGGGTGAGCACCACCACCGTATGGCCATCGGCCTGAAGCCGTTCTACCAGGCGGCTACCGACGAAACCTGTGGCTCCAGTAATTGCAATTTTCATGGGCACCTGATTTTGGGTAAGGATAGGGTTGACCCGCTAGCTCAGGACGCCAACGGGCGATTCGCAAGGCGATCCGTTCCGGAATCGCTGCCCAAAATCAGGACAGCTAGCAGGCTCCAATCGCCTGAGGTTCAGACTGACAGCACCATCTTTGGGGGTGGTTGCTGCATGACCCTGCCATCGAAGCGGGCTTGGTCTAGGATAAACCATCTGCCTAGGACGATTCACTCTGGGCCACGTTGTTTGTCTCGACGCAACGCTTTATTAAAGTCCATTCAAACCGGCTGGGATCGTTGCGATCGATGACCAGGGTGCATTCTAGGTGAGAATTGGCCCGGCCATAACAGTACGCGTCTAGCGGCGGCGATTGATCAAAACGATGTAATACAGCAGATTGAGAAACGCGGTAAACGCTGTGGCTACATAGGTGAGGGCGGCAGCACTGAGCACGGCTCTCGCCCCTTTGTTCTCTTCACCCTGAAGAATGCCCAACTCATCGACCAACCGCAGGGCACGACGCGACGCATCAAACTCTACTGGTAGGGTAACTACGTGAAACAGTAGCACTGCGGCAAAGAAAATCACTCCCAGCCAGGCAAGGCCATAATCTACTCCAAAGAGTCTGAGATTAAAAAACAGACCAACAAAGATCAGCATCGGCCCCAGACGAGAACCTAGGTTGACTGCGGGCACTAGGGCTGCCCGCAGGTTCATAAATTTATAGCCCTCAACATCTTGCAGCACGTGGCCGCACTCGTGGGCCGCCACCGCCGCTGCTGACAGAGAACCCGATCCGTAGATACCCTGGGAAAGCCGGACGGCCTTAGCTCGGGGGTCGTAGTGATCGGTGAGTTCGCCCGCAATAGGCTCAACTTTAACGTCGCGCACACCCTTTTTAACCAAAATGGTTTGGGCCACCTGAGCACCGGTCATCCCCATGGTGGAATGCACTTGGGAATACTTGCGATAGGTGCCTTGAACCTTGTTCTGTGCCCAAAAGGTGAGAATGGCCGTAGGGATAGCAACCAGGAGGATGTAGATGGGGTCGAAAAACATGACCTGGCCCAGGGGTAAGGATGACTGACGAACTGTATTTTGGGAATGATAGCAGCCACGCTGTAGGCATTCTCTAGGCTTTAAGGTGCTTCTAAGAATTGGGAGAGTAGGGAGTGAGTGAGTTAGGAATAGGAAGTGGATGGGTGCCGGGTACATTTCCCATGCCTCACACCCGACTCCCCACTCCCCACTCCCCACTCCCACCCCTTTATCTCCCTTGCTGGTAAGCAGAATAGAGAGCTTCTAAAAACGTGTCGGTGGTCATTTCGGTGGGCAGAGTTTCTATGGCCAGCTGGTCTCTAAAGCGGCGAGCGAGCTGGTCGCTGACCAGGATTTTGGCCTTGGGGCTCATGGCCTGCCGCCGCTGCAGGAACTCGCGCACGGTGGCAAAGTCGTCGGGCGAGAGACGAGTGATGTCGATGAGGGCCAGCAAATCTTTGCCGATCGCCTGCGATCGCTCAGACACCTGAATTTCGCCACTGCTCACGGGGTCGGCCTGCACCACCAGGGTGCCAGCCAGCCAGTCGCCGACCCGCTTCTCGGTTTTGCTCAGCAGCACGCAAAAAAAGCCGATGAAGAGAATATCGTCGATGGGGCGCAGCAGCGATCGCAGGGTAGCCTGGGGCAATCGCTCGGGCTGGCCATCGTCGCGAATGACGCGAATTTTGGCGTAGCGCTTGCCGGGGGTTTGGCCGTACCACCAGGTTTCAAACAGCGCAAAGTAGCCGATGTAGAGGGCAAAGGCCAAGACGGCGGCGATCGCCGTGATCCACAACTGCACCGTCTCGCTCGGAATCGTCAGCAGCGTATCTATCTCCAGCAGCCGCACCAGCAAAAAACTGTAAACCACCGTCAACCCCACCAGTCCTGTGCCTAAACATAGGTAGTCGAGGGAGAGCGCCACCGCCCGACTGCCCACCCCAGCCAGCACAAACTCTAGTTCAATGCTCTCGGGGGTGCGAATGGTGACGGTGTTGAAGAGGGGCATGGAGGAGTGGGGGTTGGGGGGTGAGGGAGTAGGGGGTGAGGAAAGTAAATTCAAAGTTCAAAGTTCAAAGTTCAAAGTTTTGAATTCTCAATTTTGAATCATGAATTCATTTACTCCCCATCCTCACCCGTTGGGAAGCCGCTGCGCGTTTACATCCCCTCATCAAGACCTAGTCCGTCATCGTGGCGCAGGGCGAGATCTAGGCCCTCGCGGCGGCTGCGCAAATCGTAGTAGAGGACGCCTTTAACCGCTTGCCATAGGGGCAGCACCACCAGGCTGCCTACCAGACTCAGCACCAGGCTGAGCACAGCGGCAATGCCATAGACCGTGTCATCGGCGGGTACCAGCTCTAGCAAAATGCTGGGGATGTAGTTAGTTACAGCCAAAATAGGTAGCTGAATTAGAAACGTGGCCAGAAACACCACCTGAATGCGCACAATTGAGTCCTTGGTGAGCTCCCAACTGCGGCTCATGCTGCCGCCAGCATCGGATTGAGGCTCGATGGCCAACACCACCTCAGCGATAAACAGCCGCGAGGCCACCCAAATTAGCGCTACGAGCAAAATTCCCAGACCGATCAGCCCGCCTAAGAAAATGCCCATTACACTGCCGACCGCTTCGTTGATCAGCGCCGATAGAATGCCTGCCGTCAAAAAACCGATGCTACCTCCGGCAATCAACGCCAGTATAGCTGCCCCCAAGTAGGCGGCTATGTAAGCCAGCAGCAGCAAGAAGCCCAGGAACAAAAACTGCCCTAAGCGAGGGGCCACCTGACGCCGGGCATCCAAAGCTGTTTCGGGCTGGCTAATCAACTCTCGAAACGACAGCCTGCCGATGACGCCGGAGAGCGCATAGTACTTGGCAAAACCATAGAGCAGCGGCAGAAATCCCACCAGCGCTCCTACTAAGCCACCAATCACAGCTCCTACCTCACCGCCAACCCCAGCACCGATGCCGGCCAGAATTGCAATGACCAGACCCATGCCGAAAATTCCAGCCACAAGCCATAGGGTAGCCATCGCTGCTAGCTGACAAAAGGTTTTGAATCGGTCTTTGTAGAGCCGCAGCGCAGCGCTCACCACGTCACCGGGATTGAGGGGGCCGAGCTGGCTGCCCTGCTGTGCAGATGAGGTCATCGGCTCTGTCTCCTAGAGGTATTACAGCGGTGTGCGTTCATTTCGAGGTTAGCCTACACTTCTCTGTAGAATGCCCGTTTTTCTGGCTTTACTTCATGAATATTCAGCGTTGGATGGCCCGGCGAGAAGCCAGCTGGCGACAGCTCGAAACCCTGCTCACCCAGGCCGAGAAAAGCGGGCTCAGGTCGCTCTCTGCTGTCGAGGTGCGGCAAATGGCCAGTCTCTATCGGTCGGTTTCGGCAGATTTGGCTCGGGCCAAGGGGCACGGCGTGGGTCAGGCTGTCATTAAAGATTTGCAGCGGCTCACCAGCCGCAGCTACAGCCAAATTTATCAGGGCTCTCGCCGACAAGAATGGCAAGCGCTTTGGGATTTTTGCCGCTACGGCTTTCCGGCGGTAGTGCAGCGGAGTTGGGCTTACATTGCCGTGGCCACGGGCATGTTTGCGATCGGTGGACTGGTGGGCTGGTGGTTTGCCTGGCAAGACCCGGCTTTTTTGACACTGGTGCTGGGCCAGGAGTTTGTCGAAGAGGTCAAAACCAGTCAGGAATTGTGGACGGTTTCGATCATGGGCATTGAGCCTGTTGCCTCTAGCGGCATCATGATCAACAACATTGGGGTTTCCCTGCGGGCGCTGGTGGGGGGCGTCACAATGTTTATGCCTGAGGTACCCCTGATCACACCACCAGGAGTGTTTACAGTGTTTATGCTGGTGTTCAACGGGCTGATGATTGGCTGCGTTGGCGTGCTGGTGGCCCAGGCCAACCTGGCCTACGACCTCTGGGCCTTTGTGTTTCCCCACGGGGCGCTGGAGCTACCGGCTATTTTTATGGCTGGGGGAGGTGGGCTGCTGCTGGCCCGAGGCATTCTGCTGCCCGGCCCCTACCGCCGCATCGATGCACTGAAATTGTATGGTCTACAGGCTGCCCAACTGCTCTATGGCATCATCCCCATGCTGGTGCTGGCGGGGCTAATTGAGGGGTTTTTCTCCCCTCAAACCTGGATTCCTAACGAGTTTAAGTACGTTGTAGGAACAGTAATCTTCATTGCCCTAGTGCAGTACTGTCGCACCCAGCGGCCCATAGTAAGGCAAAAATCTTTTGCACTATGAAAAAGACCAAAATCCTCATCGTCTCAGCCAACCCAAAGAATACGAGCCGTTTGCGGCTTGATGAAGAAGTTCGAGAAATCGAGGAGGGCTTACGGCGCTCAAAGCTTTGGGAGCAATTCACTGTAAAGTCGGCATGGGCGTTACGCCTGAAGGACCTTCGACGTACGTTGCTGGATGAACAGCCGCACATCTTACATTTTAGTGGACATGGATCGCCAGAAGGTCTTGCATTAGAGAACTCCATAGGTGAAGCCCTTACTATCTCTCCAGAAGCCCTTGAGGGTCTATTCAATCTCTTCAGAGAAAATCTGGAGTGTGTTCTTCTAAACGCCTGTTATTCAGAAGCTCAAGCAACTGCAATTGCCAAGAGAATTCCGTACGTTATTGGAATGGAAAAAGAAATCGCGGATAAGGCCGCTCTTGAGTCTTCTGTAGGGTTTTATGATGCCCTTGGTGCGGGAAGATCAATTGATGAAGCCTTTGATTTTGGCTGTAATGCTATTCAGTTACTCAGCTATTCTGATGAGCATCCACCCATTCTTTTGTCGCGACCTAGGAATAGATTTACAACGTGCTTTGGGGAAAAGACTAGCTGTCTGTATCGCTTCAGAGCTGAACGCCAGCCCGATGTTGACGAACTACGTCAAGTTCTAGGTATAAAAATTGACAAAATCACTATTGTGAATATCTCACCATTCCCCGATGTAGAAGTAGAAGTCGAGGCAGAACTTTCGCTTGAATCTCTTTGGGATGCTATGCGTCAAGTTATGGACGGGCACGTAATGGTACAAACAGTTGCTTATGCTAGTGAATATACGGGTGAAAGAAATTATGAACTCTAACTAGGGTGTCGCTGGAGTAAACCAATATGGTCGTCCAACTTTAATCAGCTTGCCAAGAACGACGTGTCAACACTTTTAGCAAGCTACAGCAATGTTTAAGGGGGTGCCTACATGCCTCTAGATTATTGTGACTGTATTCTCAAGCACCTGAAACAATAGTGGCTGGTTGGGCTAAAAGCATCCTCTGGCTTGGGGGCCATCCTTAAAAGTGGTCTATTTGCTAGAGCGATCGCGAAGGTTATGACTACAATAGGGCAGTATTTCGGTTGGGCTTATTGCCACTTGCCATGTCGCCCTCACCCCCATCCCCGCCTCGCACCCTGCTCAAAACCGTTACTCAGGCCTTTCAGGCCGTGCAAGCTAAGGTTGACTTTGGCAAACTGGCGGTCAAGCCGGGGGCTCGCGCTGCCGAGCTAGAGGTTACCGTCAACGGCAACCCCACCACCTACCCGCTGCTGGGCGAGCACTACATCATGGGGCGCAGCACTTCCCAGTGCGACATTGTGGCCCCCAGTCCCATCGTCAGCCAGGTGCATGCCACCCTCACCCGCGACACCAACCGCCCCAGCCAGCCCTTCGTGATGAAGGATCGCAACTCCACCAACGGCATTTATCGGGGCAAAAAGCGGCTCACCCAGGTGGTGATGAACCACGGCGATGTCTACACCCTCGGCCCGCCAGAGCTGGAGGATGCCGTTAAGCTGCGGTTTAGCGAGCCACCTCCCTGGTACGTCAAAACCGCCCGCTACACCCTCTATGGCTTCACCGGCCTCTCTTTGGCCGTAGGTGCCTGGATTGTGGGAGTGGAGTGGCCCAAAATTCCGATGCGGCCTCTGCCCGACTCGGTGCAGGGGCCGGTGGTCGTCTATGGCGAAGAAGGTGGTGCCGCTGTGCCCCTGCGCGAGCAGCACACCCAGACCCACCAAGAACTGCGCCGCATGGGCGACTTTTCGCCCTACCTGCCCCAAGCTCTGCTCGCGTCCGAAGACACACGATTCTATTGGCACCTGGGGGTAGACCCCCTCGGCATTGCGCGGGCGGTGCTGATCAACGTGCAGGATGGGTCGATTCGCCAGGGGGGCAGCACGATTACCCAGCAGCTAGCCCGCAGCGTCTACCGCGAGTATACGGGCACTGACGATTCGGCGGGACGCAAAATTCGCGAGGCGATCACGGCTCTTAAGCTAGAAACGTTTTACAGCAAAAACTATCTGCTGCTCACCTACCTCAACCGCGTTTATCTGGGCGAAAACCTCTACGGCTTTGAGGATGCCGCTCAATTTTATTTCGACAAGCCCGCCAGCGATCTCACCCTGTCGGAGGCAGCGACGCTGGTGGGCATTTTGCCCGGCCCCAACGCCTTTAACCCGGTGCAAAACTACGATGCGGCGGTGTCTTACCGCGATCGCGTCCTCGATCGCATGGTGGCCCTGGGCATGGTCAGCCAAGAAGAAGCGCGGCGGGCGCGGCGATCGCGCATTGAAATCAGCCCCGATGCCACCCGCCAGCTCCAGAGCACCCGCGCCCCCTACTTCTACAGCTATGTCTTTGAAGAACTCGACAACGTACTCGGCACCTCCCTGGCGCGGGAGGGCAACTTTTATGTGGAAACCAGCGTTGACCTAGATCTCCAATCGGCGGCAGAAGAAACTCTCAGCCAGGATATCGCCACCCAGGGAGCCGCCTTGGCCTATTCCCAAGGGGCCGTGGTCACCCTTGAAACCAGTACCGGAGCCATTCGCGCCCTGGTGGGTGGCGTGGATTTTGCCCAAAGCCAGTTCAATCGGGCCTCCCAGGCGCTGCGCCAGCCGGGCTCAACCTTTAAGCTGTTTGCCTACGGGGCAGCCCTAGAACAGGGCATTTCTCCAGGGCGATCGTTCTCCTGTGAACCAATGAACTGGAGCGGGCAGCGGTTTGCGGGCTGCCGGTCGGGTTCGGGTTCACTGGATATGTATGCCGGTATGGCCCGTTCTGAGAATGTGGTGGCGCTGCGCATTGCCCAGGAGGCAGGGCTGCGGAACGTCATTAACGTCGCCCAGCGCTTGGGCATCGAGTCTGAGCTGGTGGCCTCGCCGGGTCTCACCCTGGGCGAAAGTGTCGTCACCCCGCTGGAAATCACCGGATCCTTTGCTGCCGTGGGCAACAACGGCGTGTGGAACCGACCCCATGGCGTATTGCGAGTGCTTGACAGCAGCGACTGCACTGACCCCAACGACATTAACACCTGCCGCGTCATCTACGAGTTTGGCCAGGCCGGAGACGCCGATCGCCAAGCGATCGACTCTAGCATTGCCAGCACCCTGACGGGGCTGATGCAGGGCGTGGTGCAGGGGGGCACGGGTCGCAGCGCCTTTTTGGGCCTGGGAGAAGCGGGCAAAACCGGCACCACCGACGACAACCGCGACCTCTGGTTTATAGGCTTTGTGCCAGGCCGCGACCTCACTACAGGCGTCTGGCTGGGCAATGACGACAACACCTCTACCCAGGGCAGCAGCGGTCAGGCGGCGGCGGTGTGGGGCAACTATATGCGTCAGGTGGTGCAATAGCGGCTATTGGTTGGTCAGTAAGCTCAAATATTACTTGACCAGGCCCAGAGGCTACTCGACTAGGCTTTGGGATTGCTCGACTAAGCTCGGAGACTACTCAGCTAGGTTCAGAGACTACTCGACTAAGCTCAAAGAGTGCTTGCATTAAGCTCAGAGCTTGCTCGACTAAACTCAGAGACTACTCAGCTAGGTTTAGAAACTACTCGACTAGGCTCGGAGAGAGCTTGCACTAGGTTCAGAGACTACTCACCTAGATTTAGAGACTACTCAGCTAGGTAAGGGGATCCCCCAGTTTCTCGTGGTCTTAGTGCTATCCGTCACCCCCTTAAAAAGGGGGAAGTCTTTTTTGGCCGAGCTATAGATTAGGGTAGTGTCTTCACCCCCCTTTTTAAGGGGGGATCAAGGGGGGATCTTCGCGAGTACCTGTACCCAGGTGCAATTTGCTGCTAGCGATCGCAATGCCCAAGCTGTAACAAATTTAACTTGTCTGTGTGGGCCAAATGGGATACTCTACTGAGCTAAGGCTGTGTGAGTGCAGCTTGTCTTCCCGAAAATTTGGTCAAGCGCCGCTGGAGGGTGCGCCAACACCAACCAGCAGCTAACCCCGTCGACAGAGCAAGCTGTCTCGGAGGCTAAGGTGATTATTACCCAAGGCCGTCCCGAACTGCACAAAGTCTGGGGCGGCCAAATTTTTGGGGAATTTCCTACCCACCATTGTTTTGGAGGAATTCCTCATGTTGTGTTTGCCATTTTTGGCGTCGTCGGCCCGTAGGGGTGTGACGACCAGTCCGCTGCTGCTAGCAAATCCGGATGCTCAGCCGGGGCGCGAGCGATTGCGCCATCTGGTGATTGGTTCGCCGGAGGGGGTGCAGGGGGCGATTAACCACCTGCATCTGTTGCAATACGCCGAGCGGCTGGAATGGAGCCGCCAGTTTACGATTCCTGAATCGGGGATTTTGATTACCCCGGAGCAGGGGGAGGTGTTTAGCTTGCTGCTGCGATATCGACAGATAGGTTAGTGGTGAATTAGATCCCTGGATTCTTCGAGAATCCAGGGATCTTTTCGGTAATGATGAATTAAGTTCAGGACTATCGGTCAGGGTGGATTATCAAAAGCTTGTTTTCTCAGGTCATGCTGTTAAGCAGATGTTTCAGCGCAGCATCAGCCGAGACGATGTGAAGACAGTGCTTGCTAGTGGGGAAGCGATCGCTGAATATCCTGATGATCGCCCTTATCCTAGCTACCTTATGCTGGGGGTAGTGAATCAGCGGCCCATTCATGTGGTCGCGGCAAGGGATGACGAAACCCTGACTGTCTATGTCATTACTGCTTATGAACCAGATTTAGACCTGTGGCAACCTGACTTTAAAACTCGGAAGCAACCATGAACTGTGTCATTTGCAAGCAAGGACAAACTCAAGCGGGGCTGGTAACGGTCACCTTGGAACGGGAGGGGGCGATCGTCGTATTTAAGCGGGTGCCTGCTGATGTCTGTGAAAACTGCGGTGAATACTACCTCAGTGATGAGGTAACAGGGGAATTGCTAGAACGGGCAGAAGAGGCCATTACCAGCGGTGCAGAGGTTGAAATTCGCCGTTATGCGGCTTGAGTCGTTTAAACTATAGACTTCCAAAATGATGGCATCTGAAGATGGTCATGCTGAAAGCACTACAACAAACGGTCGATGTGGGGGCATGCAGCGAAATTGAGTTGATTGCTCCTGAATGTCCTTAGGGATTGAATGTATATGTCATTGTGCTGCTATCTCTAAAAACTTGGCCTTTGAAACTGAAGTAGGTCAACCCCCTGAAATAGCTGAGAGCGCACAGCAAGTACTAGGCGTCATTGCGAGAGTTCAGGCAACAGTTCGGGGATATGTTCCTGAAGGGGGTTCTCTAGTGAATGAGCTGATTGCAGATCGGCACATACTGATACAAGAAGAGCATCCTTGAGGCCATTAGATATACCAGTAAGTCTTTTCAAATCCATTTTTTAGGTTGCAGCTGCTGATGAATCTTGAGCTTTCCAGACAGCGTATCACCCAGTTGATGGCCATCTTTGTAACTGAGATTAAATGTGAAGCATCAATGGGTCGAACAGATCTAAACAAAGCTTCCGAGACAATTTTAATACCTTTACTAAATGAGATTTATGGCTGGAATTTAGAAAATTTAAACTATGCGGAGAATGATAACAATAAGCCTGGCATTGATTTAGCGGACAAAGCAGCTAAGATTTGCATTCAAGTTACTGCCACCACCACCTCTGATAAAGTCAAGCATACTTTAGAGCAGTTCATTAAGCACAAACAGTTTCTTGAATATGATCGCCTAATTATATTTTTCTTGAAAGAAAAGAATCAGAGCTACCCTGTCAAGACAATTCAGAAGATTATTCAAGAAAGATTTGAATTTGAGATAGGAAGAGATATTTTAGATTATCGAAACCTGCTTAAGGAGATTGCCAGCTTTCAAATCGAAAGAGTAACTAAAATCCGAGAAATTTTAGAAGCTAATTTTGGGAGTGAAGATCTATCTAGAAAAGAAACATTTTTTCAGAAGCCAGAAAAAATATTTTTCACTCAAAGCCATCTACCAAAATTACCTCCTCATTTCCTTCCTCGTCCTGAAGCACTGGATGAACTCAAAGAAGTACTCTTTTCTCATTCAACTCCTCTAAAAAAGGATACACATTCTGCTTGCAAGATTGGTATATATGGAATGGGTGGAATTGGCAAGTCGGTATTAACAAATTATTTGGCACGAGACTCGGAAGTGCATTCTCTATTCTCAGACGGTATTTTTTGGTTTTCCTTGGGGCAAGAACCAAATCTAACTCTGAGGCAATCAGACTTTGCAAAAATGCTAGGCGATTCTTATCCTGCTTTCCAAGATATCCAGCAGGGAAAGTTATATCTAAGCCGTCTACTGGCAAATAAGAAATGTTTGCTCATTCTAGATGATGTCTGGAAAGTCCATCAAGTCTCTGCATTTAATATCTTAGATAAACAAAGCAAGATTATATTTACTACAAGAGATTATGGCATCATTCAAGCCCTTGATGCGATTGAGTTCCAGGTCAAACTTTTAAGCGATGATGAAGCTTTGGATTTGCTTGCAATAAGCTCAGGAAATATTAAAGAAAATTTACCTCCTGAGTCTTATGAAGTAGCAAAAGAGTGTGCCAATCTACCGCTGGCTTTATCTATGATCGGAGCGATCGCGAAAGCTCGACCTAATCGTTGGGATAACCTTTTACAAAAATTGAGAAATGCTGACCTCGATAAGCTTAAGTATCAGTTCCCTGATTATCCATATCCAGATTTATTTAAGGCAATTCAAGTTAGCTTAGAAGTCTTAGAGCCAGATACTCGACTACGTTATCTAGATTTTGCTGTTTTTCCTGAAAATGTAGAAATCCCTGAGACTACATTAATGATATTTTGGAGGCCAGAGGGACTAGATAAATATGATATTCAAGATATTACTGATCTACTAGTGGAACGTTCACTTGCAAGACGCAGTGAAACTGGTCATCTTGTTCTTCATGATCTGCAATACGATTATGTAAGGAAACAGTTTTCTAATTTATCTACTCTTCATGCTCGATTCTTAGATGCTTATTCTAGTTGTTGCGCTAATGGTTGGCATACATGCTCTCAAAAAGACAATTATTTCTTTGGGAATTTAGCGTATCATTTAAAGCTGTCTAATAGGAAGGCGGAGCTTCATAATTTACTGCTCACATCCAAGGATTGGATGCAAGCCAAGTTCATCGCTTCTTCAAGTGATGCATCTTATCTGTTCGATCTGGATTTTGCAATTGAAGACTTCCATGATCCTTTGACTTCAAAAGAAATTTTGACTCTTACTCAACTTTACGCGGCTCGACAAGCTATCAACCATAGAGCACAAAACTATAGTGATGAAGAATTGGAAGCATTAGCTTTATTAGGGTATGTAGATGAAGCTATCAATCACGCTCGGCTACGTGCTTTACCTTTTAGAAGGTTTCATGGTCTTCTAGCAGTAATCAATGCCTTAGACAAAGGAAATACCATACTTTCTTCTCTTCTTGAAGAGGCATATGAAATTGCCAAAACTCTTGAAGAGCTTAAATCGCGCTATTTTTGTGAGTTAGCGATTGCACTTTACAAGGCAGGGGAAGAGACTAAAGCTCAGTCAGTTATCGCTGAAGCTGAGAATTTTGCATATCTAGCACGTTATAGTTCTGGTCGAAATGAGGCACTTGCCGAAGTCGTCTCTGCACTATCAAAAATGCTCTTTTTAGAACAAGCAACTGCCCTCGTTCATGATATTCAAGATGGATGGGCTAAGTCGGAAGCCATGGGAGATTTAGCAGCTAGTCTGCTGTTGTCTGGTTTCGGTGAGGAGGCAAATATTGTACTTGAAGGAGCTGTGAGTGTAGCTCAAGAAATTGCTGATTTAGAAGATTTTTACGAACCTATTATTTCTGTCTGTAGTAAATGGGCAAAAGCATTAGCAAGCTTAGGTTTTATTGAGGAGGCTTTTACATGGATTGAGGACATTGGCGATACATCGAAGACAAAAGTTTTGTGTGACTTAGCAGAAACTTTAGCGCAACTTGGGCTTGATCCAGAATCAAATGAAATATTTGACAAAGTTAGGGATATTGCTAATCAAACTGAAATATACGATATAAAACTCTCAATTTTACGTGATCTAGCTGTTTCTTTGGCTCGATGCAACCACGAGTCAGAAGCAAGATACTTAATGACTGAGATTAATAGTATTGCAACTTCAAATGAAAGCTCTAAGCTAGCAATAACTCTTAGTAGAATTGCGGCTTCATTAGTGGAGAATGATTATTTGGCAGAGGCAGACTTATTCTTTAACAAGTCCATGCAAATTATTCAGTCAGTTACTCAAGAGCATAAAAAGATGTGGGGCTTGGGAAGAATAGCAATTTCCCTGACGCGCGCAAATTATAAAGAATTAGCAAATCAAGTTTTTTCCGAAATCAGAAAAATTTCTGAAGCGGGAGAGCATAAATGGGATCTAGTTAAAGTCTTTGCCCAGTGCGGATTTGTTGAGGATGCTAAAAGTCTTATAGAAGCTGTTGAGGACGATGATTTTAGAAATCGACTTTTAACTGAACTGATCGAAGAATTGGCGAAAATTAAAGATTTTGATAATGCAAAATCTTTAATAGATCTTGTTGGAGATTGTCATCATAAAGCTATGGCTTTTATCAAATTAACAAATGAAATGATAGATGATGAGCCAATTGAAGAGATGTATTTGTTTCTATCTACTATTCGAGATTGTATTATTCCAGGCATTGAGAAGCCAATAGATAAGTCAATGGCATTGGTTGAGTTAGCAAAAACCATGATGAAACTTGACTTCTGTGAAGGTGAAATGGATGATGTGTTTTTTGAAGTCAGAAGTGCTATAGACCAGATCGAGGATGAATCTGACAAAGAATATTTATTTGAAGAGTATGTGGATGGACATACTGAGCTGAAACTTGGTTTAGACATAAGCCCATTTTCCTGGCAAAACGAAGTGAAGCAAAATAAAAAAGTTACGCAAGAGGCTTTAGAACTCGCTTTTAGTCAAAAGTTCTCAGAAGCTCTAAGCACCTTTTCGAGAAGACCTGCGTTAACTCATTCATCGGCTATCGAAGATTTTCTTGAGGAGTTGGGTTCATGGATTCCTGCATTTGATAAGGCCAAACCACAATTATCTTTGGCTATATTGAGAGAATGTATTCGAATTTCAAGCTGGACATCAGCAGGCTGGAAGGATATTTATTGTTCGGTTCAAGCCAGTAAACTATGGCCAACCTAGCCTACTGGCAGTTCAATCAGCTTTTAGGGGCGTGCACCATTCCCCAGCGATCCTCCAAAACCGAATTTGCCGAAGCCCTCAACTAAGCCCGCTATCCTTGAATCATGTCTCCATTGCCCTGAGCCATGCAAGTCACTCTCGACATTCCCAATGAACTCACACACCTAGAACGACGAAAGCAGCTTTTCAAGCAAAGGCAAGCTTTATCCAGTTGCCCCTAAGCTTAATGGCTGAATTGCCCTAGCTCTGAGCCACATTTCGATCTCCCCGTTCGATCGCAGGGCATGTTTCACCTATGACCGAGCGAACCATACAACCGTTCTGCCCGCTCAAACCACCATTACCCGCATCTATTAAATAAGGAGACATCAGGGTATGCCGTACGACACCATCAGTGCCACCGTTTCAGACCAGGCCATGGCCGAGATCAAAGGGGCGATCGCCGTCATTCAAAACAATCTGCCCTTCCTCATCAACCTCACCCCCGACGAACGCCGCAAGCGCTTCAAAATGGGCGACAAAAGCCTCGCCTTTGTTCGCAACAGCGTCACCACCACCCAAAACAATCCCGGCATTGTGCCCAGCAACTTTGATATCGCCGAGCTTAACCGCGACTACCAGCTCACCGTCGCCCTCAGCGAAGTGCTAGGCCTGCTAGAGCAGCTCACCGAAACCGTCGACGACACCCTGCTCGCCGTCGGCAGCGAATCGATGACCGGTAGCCTGCTGGTCTACGACTACGTTAAAACCGCCGCCCGCCACTCCCCCGGCCTCAAGAGCGTAGCCGACCAGCTAGGCGAACGTTTCAAAGCCATGGGCAAACGCCGCTCCAAAACCAGTGACATAGCCGCCTAATTACAACCTGGGGGCAACCTGTTAATTTAAAAAACATATGAGGGGGATGGCTGATTTGAGTTGGCCGTCCCCCTTTTAGTAATGGTTTCATCGATATCAGGGATCCCTTGTAATAGTGCGGTGGGTAGCGATCGCCGAGGCTGCGGTCTTTCCCTAGATAGATTCTGAGCCGAAAAGATTTTGCTAAGGTCTGATAATCTTCGGACTCAGTTAAAAAGCCGACCCAAAATGCCCTTGACTCCCTCAATTAGTGGCGAGGAGGGGTTGTTTTGTTCTGCTTAAAACCGCGTCTCAAGGCATTCCCTGATTTGCACTCGGCCTAGTGTGCTAGTACGGTTGTCCAGGTTTTTCCTAGATGTCGGTTTTTAGCTGACTACTCTAGGAAAGACCGGGTTAGCCGATCGCCTTTTACCCCTCTATACCTAATTTCTACCTCTATGTACGTTGCAGTTTGGCCCGGTGACGTTTATCCCCTGGGTGCCCATTGGGACCACAAAGGCACCAACTTCGCGTTATTTTCTGAGCATGCAACCGCGGTTGAGCTTTGCTTGTTTGATAAAGAAGGCAAAGAAACCCGCATTCCCCTCACAGAGGTCAGCAATTTTGTCTGGCACGGCTACCTACCTGGCATCGGCCCTGGCCAAGAATACGGCTATCGAGTGCATGGCCCCTATGCCCCCCACGAAGGTCACCGCTTTAATCCCAACAAACTGTTAATCGATCCCTACGCCAAAGCGATTTCGGGAGAAGTGGGAAATGGGCCTGAAATCTTTGGCTACGACTGGGAAAGCCCCGACGAAGATCTCTCCTTTTCTGATCTCGACAGCGCGGCCCTAATGCCCAAGTCGGTCGTTATCGACGAAACCTTTGACTGGGAAGACGACACTTTACTACGCACTCCCTGGCACGAAACCGTCATTTACGAAGTGCATGTCAAAGGGTTTACTAAACAGCACCCTGATATTCCTGAAGAGCTGCGGGGCACCTATGCGGGCATGGCTCACCCCGTCGCCATTGAACATCTGCAACGGCTCGGCATTAGTGCCGTCGAGCTAATGCCAATTCACCACTATCTCTCCCGCCCTGGTCACTTAGTTGATAAGGGGTTGCGCAACTACTGGGGATACGACTCGATCAACTTTTTTGCTCCCTTTTCGGGCTATAGCTCCAGCGGCAATTTAGGGGAGCAAGCGACGGAATTTAAGGAGATGGTGAAAGCTCTTCATAAGGCGGGCATCGAAGTCATTCTCGACGTGGTGTATAACCACACGGGCGAGGGCAACCACATGGGGCCAACCCTATCGCTGCGCGGCGTTGACAATGCCAGCTACTACCGCCTGATGGAAGATGATCCGCGCTACTACATGGACTTCACCGGCTGCGGCAACTCCCTCCACATGCGTAGCCCCCAGGTGCTCAAGCTGATTATGGATAGCTTGCGCTATTGGGTGGGCGAAATGCACATCGATGGCTTCCGGTTTGATTTGGCGTCGGCCCTGGCCCGAGAATTGTATGACGTCGATCGCCTGTCGGCCTTTTTTGACCTGATTCACCAAGACCCGCTGCTGGCCGGGGTAAAGCTGATTGCGGAGCCCTGGGATGTGGGCATGGGCGGCTACCAGGTGGGTAACTTTCCGGTCAACTGGTCTGAGTGGAACGGCATCTATCGCGACACCGTGCGCGACTTTTGGCGCGGCCAGGATGAAACCCTGGGCGAATTTGCCTACCGCCTCACCGGTAGCCCTGACCTCTATTTTCAGATGAATGGACGGCAGCCCAATGCCAGCATTAATTTCATCACCGCCCACGATGGCTTTACGCTTAATGACCTGGTGAGCTACAACGACAAACACAACGAAGCCAACGGCGAAAACAGTCAGGATGGAGAAAGCAACAACTCATCCTGGAACTGTGGGGTAGAAGGCCCCACCGACGACCCCGAAGTCTTGCAGCTACGAGAGCAGCAGCGCCGCAACTTTTTGACGACCCTAATGCTGTCGCAGGGGGTGCCCATGCTGCTCGGGGGCGACGAAATTGGCCGCACCCAGGGGGGCAACAACAATGGCTACTGCCAGGACAATGAGGTTTCCTGGTTTGACTGGAACCTGCCCCAAGGCAATGAAGACCTGATTAATTTTTGCCGAGAGCTGATTTTCTTTCGGCGGCAGCACCCGGTGTTTCGTCGGCGCAAGTGGTTTCAGGGGCAGGCCATTCACGGTTCTGGGGTCACTGATATTAGCTGGCACGGCCCCGATGGCACTGAGATGAGCCAAGATCAGTGGGAAATTGGCTATATCAAATCGATCGCAGTCTTTCTCAATGGCGACAAGATCCCCAGTCCCGGCAAGCAGGGAGAGCGCATCAGCGACAACGACTTTTTGATGTTTTTCAATGCCCACTACGAAACAATTGATTTTAGGCTAGCTGAGCTATTTCAACCCTATGAGTGGTCGGTGGTCATCGATACGACAGAACCTCGGTTTGTTACTGAAAAACGTATCGTCACGGGGGACGAAACTATTCCGGTAGTGGCGCGATCGCTGATGGTTTTGCAACGGTTAATCTAGCGTCGCTTAGAGCACCGTCTACACTCATAAAGACGTTAGAAAATCTCTCTTTCTCCCCTTGATCAAGGGGAGAAAGACCTAATCGTTGCTCGCCGGGGCTTAGAAAATGAGTCTGCTTAGCGACATCAAGAGAGGCAACTAAAAGAGAGGCAACTAAATCCCGTCCTCTGACAGTTTATTCTTGTTGCTGGGTATAGCTCAGCACCGCAACTATGGCTTTTTCCTCGGCAGTTAAATCCAGATCGCTGGGAGCCTGTTCTGCTGCTCGCCAAATGTCTAACAGCCAGCCCTCTTCGTAGGCCTGGGTGACAGTGGGGTGCACGTAAAACTTGCGACAGGTGGCAACCCGGTTGCCCAGGTGCTGCGCAGCACCTTTGATGGCCTCACGAATGTTGGCCTGAGCCTGAGTTTTTGAGGTGGGCTCCCCAAGTTCGTTGAGAATCCGAGCCGTGTAGACGGTACCGGCCCAGGTGCGAAAGTCTTTGGAGGTAAAGTCTTCACCGGTAATGGTTTGCAGATAGCGGTTGACATCGTCGGAATTGATCGCCTGGGGTTGCCCTTCATCATCTAGGTACTGAAACAGCTGTTGACCGGGGAGATCTTGGCAAAGTTTGATCGCTCGGGCCAGGCGGCGATCGCTCAACTCAATCTCGTGCTCTACCCCGCTTTTGCCCACAAAGTGAAAGCGAATTTTACTCGTTCCCACCTCCACATGCTGTTCTTGTAGGGTGGTGAGCCCAAAGGACTGGTTCTGCTCGCGGTACTCGTCGTTGCCAATCCGAATTACGGTGGCATCGAGCAGCCGCACGACAACCGCCAGCAGCTTTTCTCGCGGTAGGCCGCGCTGACGCAGATCGCGATCGGTAACCTCGCGAATCAGGGGGCGGGCATAGGCAAAGGGAATCAGCCGGTCAAACTTGGTCTGGTTGCGAACGGTGCGCCAGTTGGGATGGTAGCGGTACTGCTTGCGACCTTTGGCATCGCGCCCGGTAGCCAGCAGATGACCGTTAGCAGAGGGGCAGATCCACACCGTTTCCCAGGCCGGAGGAATCACCAGGGCCTTGATTCGCTTGAGCTTGTCTCGGTCAGAGATGCGATCGCCCTTTTCGTCAAAGTAGATGAATCCCTTGCCGCTGCGCCGCCGTCCCCAACCGGGGCGATCGTCGCAAACGTAGCGCAGCCCAGCAGCCCGAGCTGACTGAACTGGTTCCACAATTGTGACTGAAGAGGCACTAGTTATAAGTTGAGGCGAAGCTTTGGGCATTTGCGTTTTGGGCTGAGCAAACCAGCCATTGCCCAACAGCGATGCATGTACTGGTCTGGTAATCCCTTTAGCTTAGGCAGGCTCAAGGCCTGCTGGCTCTAGCCTAGGTAGAGTTGTACGGGAGGATAAATGCCGCTCACAGCCAAGAGCGAAATGTCAGAATACTCGCTGAAATAAACAAAGTCAGCGGTTTTGAGGCTATGCGATCGCACCTAATTTCTGCTGGATGGCTTTGACCTGATCTCCTTTAACTCTTTGCTAGCTAGCCAACGGCTCTGCGATCGCCCCCTGCAAATACCCCAACCACTCCGTTAGGCTCTCTAGCTGCTTTTCGGGTTTGAGCACGCCCAGGCCGCGCACCACGACTTTGCCGCCGCTGTAAACAAAGCGCGTCTTTAGGTGGCTGGGCAGGTTCTCGCTGATCTTCTTCCATGCGGGTTCTTCCATTGGGGTTTCCATCACCACGTGCTGCTTGCCCTCGGGTTTGATGCGCGAGAAACCGGCGTGCTTGGCCACCAGCTTGAGTTGCAGCATGCGTACGAGCTGCTCGGTGGCGTAGGGGATGGGGCCGTAGCGATCGCTCAGATCCGCCGCAATCTGCATTAGCTCGACCTTACTGTTGGCCGACGCCAGAGAGCGGTAGGCCCCCATCTTCTGCTCCAGGTCGGGGATGTAGTCGTTGGGCACAAAGGCGGTGACGTTGAGATCCACCTGGGTGTCTTCCACTTTGGGAATGTCTTGACCGCGAATTTCGGCGATTTCTTCTTCGAGCATGTCCATGTAGAGGTCGAAGCCGATCGCATCCATCTGGCCTGACTGCTCGGCCCCCAGCAGGTTGCCGACGCCGCGAATTTCCATGTCGCGCATGGCGAGTTGGTAGCCGGAGCCAAGCTGGGTAAATTCTTGGATGGCGCGCAGGCGCTGGCGGGCTTTATCGGTAAGAGATTTTTTGGGGTAAAACAGCCAGGCGTGGGCCTGAATGCCTGCCCGCCCCACTCTTCCCCGCAGCTGATAGAGCTGGGAGAGGCCGAAGCGGTGAGCGTCTTCGATCAAAATGGTGTTGACGCGAGGGATATCCAGCCCCGACTCGATGATGGTGGTGCAAAGCAGCACTTCGGCGTCGCCGTTGCTGAAGGTGAGCATGGTCGATTCCAGCTCGCCTTCGTCCATCTGACCGTGGGCGATCGCGATTCTCGCCGCCGGTACCATCTCGCGAATTTTGGCGGAGGTTTCCTCGATGCCCTCTACCCTGGGCACCACGTAAAACACCTGACCACCCCGGTCTAGCTCCTGGCGAATGGCAGTGCGAATCGCTTCGGAGTCGTGGGGCGACAGGTGGGTTTTGATCGGGCGACGTGATGGCGGCGGCGTGGTGATCAGGCTCATCTCGCGCACCCCAGACAGGGCCATGTAAAGGGTGCGGGGAATGGGGGTGGCACTGAGGGTGAGCACATCCACCTGGGTTTTAAGGGATTTGATCCGCTCTTTTTGGTTGACGCCGAAGCGCTGTTCTTCATCGACCACTAGCAGGCCGAGGCTTTTGAAGGTGACGCCTTTGCCCAGCAGCTGGTGGGTGCCGACCACCACATCCAGTTCTCCGGTCTTGAGCCGTTGCAGAATGTCTTTTTTCTCGGTCAGGCTACGGAAGCGGTTGAGCAGCCCCACCTGGATTGGGTAGGGGGCAAAGCGCTCCTTCAGCGTGTGGTAGTGCTGCTGGGTGAGGATGGTGGTGGGAGCTAGCAGGGCCACCTGTTGCCCGGCAGTGACAGCTTTGAAGATGGCGCGCAGGGCAACTTCGGTTTTGCCAAAGCCCACGTCGCCACAGACCAGGCGATCCATGGGGCGATCGCTCTCCATGTCGCGCTTGACATCTTGCACCGCCTTGAGCTGATCGGGGGTGGCCTGGTAGGGAAAGGAGTCTTCGAGTTCCTGCTGCCAGGGCATGTCGGCGGGGTAAGAAAAGCCCTCCATCTTGGCCCGCTGGGCGTAGAGCCTGAGCAGATCCACCGCCACCTTTTGGATCGCTTTTTTGGCCCGGCCCTTGGTTTTCTCCCAGGCGGTGCTGGTCATTTTGTTCAGCACCGGAGCCTGGCCGCTGGCGGCCCGATAACGAGAAAGCGAACCCACCTGGTCGGCGGCCACTCGCAGCAGCCCGTCGGCGTACTGAATCACCAGGTAGTCGCGGGTTTCGTTATTGAGCACCAGGCTTTCGAGCTTGATAAATTTGCCGATGCCGTGGCTGCGGTGGACGACAAAATCCCCCGGCTTCATCTTGTTGGGGTCAACCTGTTTGGAGGCGGCTCGCCGCCGCTTGCGCACGTAGCCGCCGGTTGCCAGGGTGTGCTGACCAAAAAACTCGCGGTCGGTCACCACCACAATGCGGAAGGTGGGCAGCACAAAGCCTTCTAATTCTGCCAATCCCGAATACTTGACCGCCACAGGCACGTGCTGGGTGTGCAGCTTGTCGATCGCATTGAAATCTTTGGGGTTGGGAATGAATTGTGCCGGGCAGTCGTGCTCTTGCAGCAGCGATACCGATCGCGAAGGCTGAGCCGAGGCCAGCCAAACGGTGTACTTGCGATCGCACTCCTTGCGGATCGTCTCCGCCAGCTTGCCAAACTGGTGCGGAATCGCCTGCACTGGTCGGCTCGATAGGTTTAAGCCACTGTTGGCCTCGGCGATTTCAGATAGATCAATGCGAGGAAATACCTCGGCATCGCCCAGGGCATCAAGGAAGGAACGGTGAATTTTAGGAAGTTCTAAAGTTTTGAATTTTGACTTTTGACTTTTGACTTCCCCATCTTCCTCATCTCCCCCACTCCCTACACCTAACTCTCCACTCCTGACCTCGTTCCAGTGGTCTTCAACATGCTCCAGCCAGCGATCGCTGTGGGCCTGGCACTGATCTACCTCATCCACCGCCATCAAGGTGGTTTCGGGCAGATAGTCCAATAGAGAAGCGGGTTGTGAGAACGCCAGCCCCAGCCAGCGACGGGTACCTTCGGGGAGAATGCCGCTTTCCAAACCTTCCTGGGCGGCTTCGGACAGCAACCCCTCCAGCTTGCCCTGCGCCCTCAACTGCTCGATGATTACCGGGCCATACTGAGTAGGGGTGAGCACCAGGTGGTCAACGGCGTCCAGGGATCTTTGGGTGGCCGGGTCAAACTCCCGCAGGCGCTCCAGCTCGTCACCAAACAGCTCTAGCCGCACCGGCAGCTCCGACGCCACTGGATACACGTCAATAATGTCACCCCGCTGTGCCCACTGACCCTCAGTTTCAACCACCGTGACGCGCTCATAGCCAAGGGTAGCCAATCGCTGACCCAGCGCCTTGAAGTTAATTTCCTGCTTCAGCTCCAGCCGCAGGCAGTAGGGTTCTAGGGCAGAAACCGGCGGCAGGTGAGGTTGCAAGGCCCGTTCTGTTGCCACGATCGCCAGCTTGCGAGGGGGAGAGTCTGCCGCGGCAGCCCGCAGTGCCAGCAGATCCGCCAATACCTGGAGCTGCCCCCAGGTCATTTCTGACTCCTGGTCAAAGGGGTCGTAGGGGGAGGCTTCGGAGGTAGGGTAAAAATGTACCGTGTCCCAGCCCATGGCTTCGAGCTGGGTGGCCCAGCGTCCGGCTTCTTCTAGGGTGGCAGTAATCACCAGCAGAGGGCGCTGCTGAGCTAGGGCCAGAGCCGAGGACACCAGCCCCTTGGGCAATCGAGCCACGCCGTTGAGCACCAGTTGGCCCTGCTGATCGAGCTTAGCCAGCAGTTCTTTAGCTAAAGGAGAGCGTTGCAGGGCACGGGTAATGGAAGAAAAGGCCATAGGACGCGCGACAGGGCAAAATTAGAAGCACAAAACCCCCTCAACTTTGCAGCCGAGGGTACGGACAATTAGCCTTAGAGGGCCAGCCTCACGTTACTTATTTTAATAATTGCCAAGCCATTATGACAGCTTTATGGAACTCTACCGAGCTAAAGGAAACGTTTTTGGCCTAAACGCCCCTTGTCGATCAAGGCATCGCCGCCAGCGGTTGAGTCTAATGGCTGGCCAGCAACGTTTATGGTTGGGGCGACAGGTGAACGCCGAGCGCGGCCTAGCGAAGATTCCGCTGCTTTGGGCTTTAACGGACAGCCTAGAAAGAGCGATCGCCTCGGCATTATTGGGATTGGCTGGCGGTCTCTAGGGAACGGTGTTGGGCCTGGTGCAGAAGCGATCGCACTTCGTCATCGGAGGTTTGAGCAAATTCCTCATACCAGAGCCCCACCGCATAAAACGGTTGGGGAGTCTCGGCACAGATGATGCGGTCAACGACGGTTCCAATCGAATCGCAAACCTCGCGGTCAGCCACCGGGACGGCTACGATCAATTGCCGAGGACGCTGCTGCTTAACGGCTTCAATAGCAACCTGAATTGTCGCCCCGGTAGCTAGGCCGTCGTCAACCAAAATCACGATGCGATCGCGCAGATCTAGAGGAGCCAGATCGGCGCGATAGGCCTGCTCTCGCCGCCGCAGTTCTTCCTGTTCGTGCTGCACCACGACATCAATTTCCTCAGACGTAATCGCCAAACGTCGAATTAAATCGTGGTTGAAATATATGAACTTGCCCGAGGCGATCGACCCCATAGCGGTCTCCCTGAACCCCGGTATACCTAGCTTCCGAACGACCAGTACATCCAGAGGAGCCTCAAGGGCATTGGCAACTTCGGCTGCGACCGGCACGCCACCTCGGGGTAGCGCAATAACGATTACACCGGGCCGATTAGCGTAGGGCTGCAAGAGGTTGGCCAATCGTTGCCCAGCATCAACTCTATTTTGAAAAAGCATGACCTTGAACTCAATAAAGTATGACCAGATAACTGGGACACACAACGTGTGGTTGATCAGGCATTTATCTGATTTAATGCTGTATTTATCGCCCTATTCACTCTTCAGTAACTTTTGAACTGGCGGAAAGAAAAACAGACTTTTAGCGCTAATACTAAAAAAACGATTCATGAATAAATGGTATGGCGCTCAGTTAGCAGCGGCTTCCTTCATTAGATGTATTTCTTAGGAAAAAAGCTGGGCAATATTTTGTCGCTCAAAGAAGCAATTGTCATCAGTAATTAAGCAAGCTAGCGAACCATAGAAATGTCCAAATTTTTATGAGGATGCGTTAAGCTGGCGCGCTAACGCATCGGTTCAGATTTAGCGGTGTGTCACAGGCTTACAGCGCAACACACCGCACGACAGGGCTGATTTAAGCCGACATGCCGACTCATCTGCTCAAATGACGAGATTGCAGGGGTCAGTCGGTATAAACACGCTCTACCGAGAAGGTATCAATGGTGTCTTCGAAACGGTTAAAGGTAATGCGCATTTCGTCGTAGGCTCGGGCCGTAGAGACGCCGCCTGGCGTGGGGCACTGCACCTGCAATAGGGTTTGAAACGATTCGTAGGTTGCGTGGGTGTAAAACGTCTTTTCGCAGAGGGGGCTGATAAAGCCTTCAATGGCCAGCTGGTTGAGCGCGGCTACCCCCATGGGGCTTTGCAGCACAAAGCGCCAAATTAATGCTTCATCCGCTGCGCTGGCGGGTCGCCACACCCCTGGCAAGGTTGATGCTTCCGCCGGTTGAGCCAGGCTTGGTTCTGCCTGGGCGACCATTGAAATGGTGGCCCCACCGGTAACCAGTAGACCGAAGCTAGCCGCTAGCCCAACCCACCGCGATAATCCTGTCTGTGTCTTCATGGCATTCTCTTATCACTGTTGCCCCATTCTAGAAAAGCTACCAGGAGCAACCATCTGGGTTGCAAGATTTGCAACAGAAAACCCCGTTGTGACTCACAACGGGGGCAGAGATGAGCTGAGGGACGGTCTAGGCTGACTTGGGCACGAACTCCAGGGAGACCCCGTTCATGCAGTAGCGCTGGCCGGTGGGAGCAGGCCCGTCGGGGAAGACGTGGCCCAAGTGACCACCGCAGTTGGCACAGTGCACTTCAACCCGCGTCATAAAGAAGGAGCGATCGGTGGTGGTGGCAATGGCACCCTCGATAGGCGCGTAGAAGCTGGGCCAGCCGGTGCCGCTGTTGAACTTGGTGTCGGAGGTAAACAGGGGCGTGCCGCAGCCCGAGCAGTTGTAGGTGCCGGGCTCGTAGACCTTGTCTAGAGGGCTAGAACCTGCCCGCTCGGTGCCGTGCTGGCGCAGGACGCGAAACTGCTCTGGGGTGAGTTGGTCACGCCATTCTTGATCGGTTTTGTTGACGGTAAATTGTTCGTTGGTGGTAGCCATAGTATCCAGTTGATTAGAGAAAACTTCAGCGGTGAAATTGTTCAACAGCCAGGTGCCGCCGACAATGGCGGTGCCCGCTTCCAATAGCTTGCGTCGCTTCATGACAGGGTTAACGATAGGGGGTAAGGACTGGCGATCGCAAAGCATGCCGTGGTCAGAACCTTGTTTTATTTAACTTAACGTATCTCTCCTAGGCAACGCTGATAGCGCTTCGAGAATTAGTGGCAATTCCCCTGAATCCCTTTTCTTTAGTAGGCTATGACTAGGATTGATTCCCTTTAGGGATTGCCGTCGAGCCCTATGTCAGCTGTTACCTCTGTCTCATCTACTCGCCGCGATGGTTCAAAACCCTCCCGTAGGGGCGATCGCGCCTGGCCCTTTTGGCCCCTAGTGCCCCTTTACCCCTACGGCCAGCGACCGACCCAGCGGGTAGAGGTGGTCAAAGACCAAGTGTGGACCTTTGAGCAGTTCCAGGGCATTTTCTACGTGGTCGTGCCGATTCGCATGACGGTGGTGCGGCTGGAACCTGCTGGGCTGCTAGTCTATTCCCCAGTGGCCCCCACGCCGGAGTGCGTGGCTCTAGTGCGCGAGCTAGAAGAGCGCTACGGCCCGGTGGCCTACATCGTCATGTCTACCGTGACGGGCATTGAGCACAAGGTGTTTGTCGGCCCCTTTGCCCGCCAGTTTCCCCGGGCGCAGGTATATGTGACGCCGAACCAGTGGAGTTTTCCGCTCAACTTGCCGCTGCCGTGGCTGGGGCTACCGCGCGATCGCACCCACATTCTCCCCGCTGATAGCTCCCAGGCTCCCTTTGCCGACCAGGTTGACTACGCTCTACTGCCCCCAATCGATCTGGGGCTGGGGCCATTCGGCGAGACGGCCTGCTACCACCGGGCCAGTCGTACGCTGCTGCTGACCGACGCGATCGTGGCCATCCCAGCAGAGCCGCCGGCGATCGTGCAGATCGACCCGTTTCCGCTGCTGTTTCACGCTAGAGACAAGGCTACCGATGCGATCGTCGATACCCCTGAAAATCGCTGCAAGGGCTGGCAACGCATTGCCCTGTTTGCCTTTTACTTTCGCCCCAGCACTCTGGATGTGGCCACCACGGGGGACATGTGGCAGGAGGCAAAGCAGGCTCCGGTGCGATCGCGCCAGCACTACTTCGGCTTCTATCCCTTTCGCTGGCGGTCTGACTGGCCCAAATCCTTTGAGGCACTGCACAACAATGGGCAGCTTCAGGTAGCGCCGATTCTCAAAACCTTAATCTTTAACCGAGGCCCAGAAGCCGTTTTAGACTGGGCAAAAACAGTCGCCACCTGGCAATTCGAGCGCATTGTTCCGGCTCACTTATCGGCCCCCATTGCCGCTACCCCAGAGCAGTTTCTAGAGGCATTTGATTTTTTGCATGGTGACCCCGCTGCTGAAGCCAGCGCCGCTTTACCCGCAGCCGATTTTGAACTGCTCCAGCAAATCGAAGCGCTGTTGCTCAGCAAGGGCATTTCTCGACCGCGCCAGTCGATGCTTACCACTCAAGGCAGCAAAAACGAGGCCCCCTAGGCCCTTGCCAGAGAAACTTTTTTCAGCTTAAAAAGCGGTAGCAATGGACTGTTTAGCTAACACAGAAGTGCTTTGAAACAGGGGGGCGATCGCGCTTACTCAACATAGTCAGTGGCAATTTCGATCTCCAGCGAGACATCATCCACCGTGACGTAGAACTGATTGGGGCGACAGCACACCTGGCAGTCTTCAATGTAGGACTGGGTAAGCCCAGCGGAGAGATCAACAAAGGTGGTGCTGATCTCGCCGCAAAAGGCGCAGGCGTACTCGGCGGTAGATTCCATAGGTAACAGTGGCTCAGAACTCACAGGAACATCTTAAGGGGCGGCTCGTCCTCTAAGAACTAGAGGTATTAGGGCGATCGCAGGCTTAAGTCACCCTACCACTCTCCCCTGAGCCCGACCCGCAACAAGGGTATCCCTACATTCTCAAGCATTTTTCTGGAGGTCGTGATGAAAGTCAGTCACTTAGCCGCTCTAGCGCTAGCGGTCATGCCGGTCATAGCCCTGGGGCAGGCTCCCGTTGCCCAAGCCCAGCTGTTTGTGTCGTCGCCCATTCAGGCCGTTACCCCTAACAGCAAGCCCCTCTACCTCAACACCGACACCACAGTCGAGCAGACCCTTCGGGTGGGAGCCGCCACCAACCTCAACGGGCGCAGCATTCCCGCTGGTTCCCTTGTGCGCGGTCGGTTTGAGCCTGCCGAGGGTGGCGTACGCTACGTCGCCACAGCGGTAGAGGTGGGCAACCAGGTCTACGCCGTCAACGCCGTTTCTGAACTGCTGCGCGACATTAAAGACCCCAGAGAAACCAGCACTGGTGCCATTCTGACCGATGCTGGCATTGGGGCAGCGGGCGGTGCTGCTGTAGGCGGCATTCTCAGCGGGCGCATTTCGGTGGGCAGCATCATCGGCGGAGCCGCAGCCGGGGCCATTATCGGCAATACAACTGCCCAACGGGTGGTGGTGGTGGAGCCCAACCAAACCCTCACCTTGACCTCTCAGTAACTTTTCCCCACAGGACAATGACTGAACGACTCTGCTCAACGATCATGTAGTTTCCTGCTGGTTGAGCACAGTCTAAGCTGCTGTGCCCCAATCGGCTTAGCTTTTGGGATAGCGAGATTTTGCATCGATGTCGGCCAGCTCGACCTCGATCGCCCGAGTGCTAATGGCAATTTCGTAAAGTGACGTCAGCAGCGAGGCCACCAGCAAGAGCAGGCTGAGAGCAAACAGCACTTCCGCTAGCTGCTGCTGATTTAAAAACAGCCCCAGCATTGATAGCGTGCAGACAATAAAGCTCGATACCCCTAGGGCCTGCATCAGGCGAATTAGGGCAATCCGCTGACGCAAGTTAGCGATTTGGCGCTGCACCAAGCTTTGAAAGTAGTCGCGCTCAGAGCTGTGGAGCTGACGAATTAGCTGGGCCAGCACCAAAAAACGGTTGGTATAGGCCAGCAGCAGCAGCGAAATCGCGGGGAAAAGCAGCGCCGGGGTAGTTAGTTCCATAGCAAAAAAGGAGAGGACATCTTGATCGATATCCTCTCCCGATTAAGCCAGATAAACTCAATTGGACAGATTTGAGGTTCGGGAGTTAGGTACAAGTAAGGCTTACTTAGACCTAACTCCCAAACCCTTTTACGCTTGGGCCGTAGCTGCCACTTCGCGATCGGCGGCGATCAGGCGCTCGTAAGTAGCGCGCATCTTTAGACCCACCAGCACCTGGAACAGGCCACTGCCGTTGGTCGAACCAGGGTACTCGCGGTGCTTGAGCAGCAGCTCAGTCATTTCGCCGTAGTACTTGGTCGAGGTGTTGCTGAGGTGGCTCTCGATATAGATCAGCTCTTCGAGGCGATCGAACTGGCCGTCTACCTCTAGCACCGACACCTCGTGCCCGTAGTAGGAATCGGGGCCGTAGTGCATGCGAATGCCGGGGTAGGAGCAGGTGAGCTTGCGCCCGCAGGGAATCCAGTCGATGGTAGAGCCTTCGTCGAAGAGGTAGACGGGGTCGAAGCCCTCGATGCCCTCGCGCTGCATCAGGCGCACCCGCAGCACCTTCTTCTCCTCGTCGTTGGGAATCAGCTGGGTGGGCAGAATTTGAATTACGACATCGGCATACTGCTTTTGAATGTCGATGTAGGCTTCAAAGTCGGGACGGCGAGCGTTGATGGAAGCCAGCACGTCCTCGTAGGTGTGACCACGCTCGGCCATGTCGCGCTGGATCTTCCAGGCGATTTTGACTTCGTCACTGATGTCGAGGTAAACGCTGAAGTCGATCAAGTCGCGCACACGCTCGTCATAGAGGGGGTGCAGACCTTCGATGACGATGATGCGGTTGGGGTCAACCCGCTCAGGGGGATCGAGTTCGCCAGTTTCGTGGTTGTAGATCGGCTTGTCAATGCTCTTGCCTTCCTTCAGAGCTTTGATCTGTTCGTACATCAGATCAAAGTTGTTGGCCTTAGGATCGAGGGCGGTGACCCCGGCTTCTTTGCGCTGCTTGCGATCGAGGCTGTGGTAGTCATCTAGGCAGATGACGGTCATGAGCTCAGCGCCAAACAGATCGCTCAGGCGACGCAGAAAGGTTGATTTGCCGCATCCGGAGTCACCGGCAACACCGATTAGAACTACCTTACCTGGCTTGCTGATCATAAGTTCCCCCTAAAACAACCGTATATATAGAATCCAGCGCTGCAGCGCAGCAAAAGAAAGCCATTCCTAGACGTGAATCTGGTTTAGCCGTTGCCCAACATCCCAGAACCAATCGGCCAAGGGAGTGAATACCTTGCGAATGTCGCGCCAGTGAAGCTTAGGACTTCTGAATAGAGGGAGTACCGAAATTTTTCCCTGACATTCAGGTCACCGCCACTTGCCTGACTGAGAACAAGCTACAGCCCAAGCGCTGACTCTTTCTATACTCCTCGGAGCGGCTAAACCGCCTTAGGCACAAAACCGTTCTAGAGGATAAGTATTTCTACCGCAATTAGTCTCATCCTATCAGAAGCTAGTATCCTTCACAACAGTTTTCAGTGGGGGAGTGGCAAGGCAACAACCCAACGTTTTTAGAGCTAAGCAGAGATTTTAGATTAACTTAACGCCCGCTGCTGCAAAGAACACAATCTTTCCCGCCGGAGGTGGTTAGAGTGCAAGTGTTCACTGGGGCAAAGGCTGAGCGTGGGGATTAGTTGCAGTGCGCTCTATCTCCTAGCTCACGGCATTACACCGTCTTACAGTGATACCCTAAACTAAAAGTATTTCTAGTGCTGCCGCCTTGAGATTGGCCTTAGGGTTATCTGAGTAGGTTCATTAGAGAACGCGCGACGGGTCATGACGGTGTGCCTCCGTCGCACTTAGTTGGGTCTAGAGAGTCACTGAAATTTAGATATGTACAATCCAAGTGTGAGCGGCGGCAACGCCAGTACTGAGGCCGGAAGCCGCTTGTTTCTATATGAGGTGCAGGGTCTGCGCCAGAGCGTAGAGAATGACCAGATGGCCAGCCCCATTCGCAAGAGTGGCAGCGTCTTCATTACGGTGCCCTACACCCGTATGAATCAGGAGATGCAGCGGATCACCCGCATGGGCGGCAAGATTGTGAGCATTCGCCCCATTGAAGAAGTGGGGACTGCTAGCAATGCTGTGCCCACGCCGATCGCTGCACCTGTGGTTGCGCCCGCCGAAGCTGTTGCCCCAGCTGAGACCGCGCCCACCCAAACCAACGGTAAGCCCATGACTCAAGCCGCGCCCAAGCCCGGTGCCAGCGTGCCCGTCAACCTCTATAAGCCCAATGCCCCCTATGTCGGCAAGGTGTTGTCGAATGAGCCCCTGGTTCGAGAAGGCGGAACGGGTATTGTGCAACACATTACCTTCGATCTGTCTGAGGGCAACCTGCACTACGTGGAAGGCCAGAGTATTGGCATTATCCCCGATGGCACCGACGACAAGGGCAAGCCCCACAAGCTGCGCCTGTACTCCATTGCCTCGACTCGCCACGGCGACAACATGGATGACAAAACCGTGTCGCTCTGCGTGCGCCAGCTAGAGTACAAGCACCCTGAGAGTGGTGAGACCGTCTACGGCACCTGCTCAACCTTCCTGTGTGGCATCGAGCCCGGGGCTGGTGTAAAGATCACCGGGCCGGTAGGCAAGGAAATGCTGCTGCCTGACGACCCTGAGGCCACCATCATCATGCTGGCGACGGGGACGGGGATCGCCCCCTTCCGTGCCTACCTGTGGCGCATGTTTAAGGAAGCTGAGCGCAAGAAAAACCCCGACTACCAGTTCAAGGGCCTAGCCTGGCTGATCTTTGGGGTGGCCTACAGTGGCAACGTCCTCTACAAAGAGGAGCTGGAGCAGATGCAGGAGCAGTACCCTGACAACTTGAAGCTCACTTACGCCATCAGCCGCGAGCAGCAGAATGCTGAAGGTGGTCGCATGTACATTCAGCACCGGGTGGGCGAGCACGCTGCCGAGCTGTGGGAGCTGATGCAAAAGCCCAATACCCACACCTACATGTGCGGTTTGAAGGGTATGGAAGATGGCATTGACTCAGCCATGGCGGCGGAAGCTAGCAAGCACAGCGTTGACTGGGTTGAGTTTCGCAAGCAGATGAAGAAAGAGCACCGCTGGCACGTGGAGACCTACTAAGGTTCTTGGTGTCGGTCAATATCTGGTGAGGGCGATCGCTGGTTCGCCCTCTCAAAAAAAGGAAGGGCAAAACCCTTCCTTTTTTTGTGGCCGTTGGTATCGGCACCCAGGGGGGACAACTATCCCTTTACAATTGGGCTAGCGATCGCAGTTAAGGAAGTCAGACCATTGGTGATGCGTGTCGGTTTGCTGGGGTTAGGAACGGTGGGGTCGGGGACGGCCAAGATTTTGCTGGATCCGGCCCATCGTCATCCCCTTGTAGGGCAGATAGAGCTGGCCCGCGTGGGGGTGCGCAGTCTGTATAAGCCCCGGTCGGTGGCGATTGAGGGCGATCGCCTGACCACTGATCTAGAGAGCATTGTCAGCGACCCCACTATCGATGTGGTGGTGGAGGTGATGGGGGGCTTGGAGCCGGCGCGATCGCTGATTCTCAAGGCGATCGCCCACAGTAAGCATGTGGTGACGGCCAACAAGGCGGTGATTGCTCGCTACGGCGATGAGATCTTTACTGCCGCCAATGAGGCAGGGATCTATGTGATGCTGGAAGCAGCGGTGGCGGGAGGCATTCCCGTCATCCAGCCGCTGAAGCAGGCGCTGGGGGTCAACCGCATTCGTGCGGTGACGGGGATTATTAACGGCACCACCAACTACATTCTCACCCGCATGCAGCGGGAGAAGGGCGACTTTGAGGCGATTTTGGCCGATGCCCAGCGGTTGGGCTATGCCGAGGCCGACCCTAGCGCCGATGTGGACGGGCTGGATGCCGCTGACAAGATCGCGATTTTGGCATCGCTGGCCTTTGGGGGGCGGATCAAGCTGTCGGAGGTCTACAGCGAGGGCATTCGTCAGGTGACGGCGGCGGATATTGCCTACGCCGAGCGGCTGGGGTTTGTGATCAAGCTGCTGGCGATCGCCCGCCGCGATGGCGAGTTTGATGAGACCTCTGACCAGGCGCTGGATCAGTTGCAACTCCGAGTACACCCTACCCTGGTGCCTGTAAGCCATCCGTTGGCGTCGGTGAACGATGTTTACAATGCCATTTTGATTGAGGGCGACCCGGTTGGTCAGGTGATGTTTTTTGGCCCAGGGGCTGGGGAGGGGCCGACGGCGAGCGCGGTGGTGTCTGACCTGCTGAATTTGGCGGCAAACTTGCGGGCGGGGACGACGCCTAAAGCCACCAATCCGCTGCTGGCCTGTAGTCATCAGCACTACTGCAAGGTCAGCCCCATGGCTGATATCGTCAGCCGCTTTTATGTGCGGCTGCTGGCGGAGGATGCGCCGGGGGTGATTGGCAAGCTGGGGACGTGTTTTGGCCGCCACCGGGTGAGTCTGGAGTCGATTGTGCAGATTGGTCAGCACGAGACGCGGGCGGAGATTGTGATCGTTAGCCATGAGGTGACGGAGGCGAACTTTCAGACGGCGTTGGATGAGCTGCGGGACTACGCTGAGATTCACAGTGTGGCGAGTGTGCTGCGAGTGCTGTAGGGTGCATTTGCGGCCTACAGCCTTTTTCAGGCGGTGGCGAGATCTAGAGGGCCGCAATGCACCACTGCACCCGGTCTCTTGCCTAGGTTTGGCGGCGCACAATTGGGGTAAAAAGCCAGATCTGCTGCTGGGGCCATTTCGCTGGCCCCAGACCCCCATCGAGCAGGACGTTCCGTCGTCCTGCACCTCACGGAAAGAACTGATCGATCATCGGTTTAAACCTGTGTTCTGCAAACTGGCTGATTAGCGGCTTTGGTGACGTGCCTTAGCTGATCGTAGGGTGGGCACTGGCCACCAGCGGGTTACGGCTCAGCGGCACAGTCTTTATCCTGAAGATTATTAAGCTTCTTCGTTTTTCGCTCTTCGTTTTTTCAACTTTATGGCCAGAATTCAATCGGCGCGACACCCCTTGCAGCGGCTATTGCGCTATGGGCGTAACTATCGGCCTCAAATCTGGGGGGCGGTGATCAACTCTGTTCTCAACACTATCTTCGATCTGGCCCCGCCCTACCTGATCGGGATCGCCATCGACGTGGTGACCAACAACGAAAGCTCGCTGATTACCCGCGTGGGGATCACCAGCATTCCGGGACAGCTGGGGGTGCTGTCGGCGCTGACGTTCTTGATCTGGACGCTGGAGTCGTTGAGCGAGTATATCTATGCGTGGCTGTGGCGTAACCTGGCTCAGAATTTGCAGCACGACCTGCGGATCGATACCTACAGCCATCTGCAAAGCCAGGATCTCAGCTATTTTGAAGACCGCAGCACGGGTGGCCTGCTGTCGATTTTGAATGACGACATCAACCAGCTGGAGCGGTTTCTCAATACCGGGGCCCACAATCTGCTGCGGTTTTTTACCACGGTGCTGTGGGTGGGGGCGACGTTCTTAATCCTGGCGCCGGGGGTGTCGTGGATGGCGATGCTGCCGATTCCCTTTGTGCTGTGGGGGTCGATCGCTTTTCAGAAAAGGCTGGCTCCCCGTTACGCTGAGGTGCGCGACAAGGCGGGGCTGATCAGCGGGCGGCTGGCCAACAACCTGTCGGGGATTGCCACGATTAAAAGCTTTACGGCGGAGGGGTATGAGCGCGATCGCGTCACCCTAGACAGCGATGCCTACCGCTACAGCAACCGCCGGGCGATCGCCCTCAGCGCCGCCTTTATTCCGCTGATTCGGATTTTCATTTTGGTAGGCTTTACCCTGATGCTGTTTTTGGGCGGTCTGGCAGTGGCCGACGGCACTCTGTCGGCGGGCACCTACGGCTTTATGGTGTTCATCATTCAGCGGCTGCTGTGGCCCTTTACCCAGCTCAGCGAAATCATGGATGAGTACCAGCGGGCCATGGCCTCGGTGCGGCGGGTGCTGGGCCTGCTGGACGAGCCGATCGAGCTGATTCCGGGCCGCAACCCGCTGCCGGTAGAGCAGGTGCGCGGCGAGGTGCGCTACGAAAACGTCAGCTTTGCCTACGCCAACCGCCAGCCGGTGCTCAAGAATCTTTCCCTCCATATTCCTGCCGGACAGAGCATTGGGGTAGTGGGGGCTACCGGCTCAGGCAAGAGCACGCTGGTGAAGCTGCTGCTGCGCTTTTATCAGCCTCAGCAGGGCCGCATTTTGGTCGACGGCCAGGAGATTCAAGACCTGCTGCCCCAGGATCTGCGCCGCTGCATTGGCCTGGTTAGCCAGGATGTGTTTTTGTTCTCGGGCACCGTGGCGGAGAACATTGCCTACGGCAGCTTTGATGCCACCTTCGACGACATCCTCCACGCCGCTAAGCTGGCGGAGGCCCACGAGTTTATTGTGCAGATGCCCCAGGGCTACGACACCATTGTGGGCGAAAGGGGGCAGAAGCTGTCAGGAGGGCAGCGGCAGCGGCTGGCGATCGCCCGCGCCATTCTCAAAGACCCGCCGATTCTGGTGCTCGACGAGGCCACTTCAGCGGTGGATAACGAGACTGAGGCAGCGATTCAGCGATCGCTGGCGGTGATCACCCAAAACCGTACAACTCTGGCGATCGCCCACCGCCTTTCCACCATTCGCCATTGCCACTGCATCTACGTCATGGCCCACGGGGAAATTGTCGAACGGGGCCGCCACGAAGAACTGCTGGAAATGAATGGCATCTACGCCAGCCTGTGGCGGGTTCAGTCTGGCCTGCGCTAGCCTGAGCGGGAGACGTAATCGATGGGATTGACAGCGATCCCATGTCCCTCACTGCCCAAGTCCCTCACGGTTTTGCCTATGCCCACTCCCTTAATCGAGTTTCGTCAGCTACAAAAGGTCTACGGCTCGGGCAACACCGAGGTACGGGCTTTGTGGGACGTGAATCTGTCAATCTACCCCGGTGAGTATTGCGCCATCATGGGGCCCTCTGGCTCGGGTAAGTCGACCGCCATGAATATGGTTGGCTGCCTCGATCGCCCCACCGCAGGGGAATATTTCTTTGACAATCAGAACGTAGCCACCCTGGATGATGACACTCTAGCCCTCATTCGCAACCAGAAAATAGGCTTTGTGTTTCAGCAGTTTCATTTGCTGCCCCAGCTCACCGCGCGGGAGAATGTGGAGCTGCCGATGATCTACGCCGGGGTGCGCAGCGAGGTGCGCCACCAGCGGGCGACGGAGGCATTGGTGCGAGTGGGGCTGGGCGATCGCATCAACAACAAGCCCACCCAGCTATCGGGGGGGCAGCAGCAGCGAGTAGCGATCGCTAGGGCGATTGTCAACAACCCGCTCCTCCTGCTGGCCGACGAACCCACAGGAGCCTTAGATACTCGCACCACCGAGGACGTGCTGGGTATCTTCGCCGACCTCCATGCCGCAGGCATCACCGTTGTCATGGTTACCCACGAGCCCGATGTGGCCCGAGCCAGCCAGCGCATTATCTGGTTCAAAGACGGCGAAATTCTCAACGACCACCTCAGCCCCAACGATTTGGCCGAGTCTATTGCCTTAAGGTAATGCAAGCTGTTTCCAATTTACTCGCCTCACTGAACCCTATTGCGTAGCCATCTATCGCTATCGCTGATGCTCTTTCAATAGTGTGTCCTACGCTAAAGTAAGGTATGCCGTATGACCTCATATCAAGAGAGCTTACTCGGTGAAAATTACCCTAGAGATTCCTGACGAAGCGCTTCAAGAGCAGACGCTCTCTCAAGCCGATTGGTTGCGAGAGATTGCCATTGCGCTGTTTCGGCAGGAGCTCATTACCTTAGGCACAGCCAGCGCTATTGCTGGAATGCATCAGATGGCCTTTCAAGAACTTCTGTTTGATCGTGGCATCGACCTTCATTACGGCTTAGCGGATTATCAAGCCGATATTGAAAGCTTGCGCAATAATTGCTGGCGATGATTGTCATCAGCGATACGTCGCCGCTCAGTAACCTTTTAAGAATTGAGCAGCTGCACCTGTTGAAAGCACTTTATGGCAAATTGTTCATTCCTGAAGGTGTCTATCAGGAGATCAGCAGGTTGGAAGCTTTTGGTATTGAAACTTCCTGGCTACTGAAGACCGATTGGATTGTTGTTCAAGCGGTTCAAAATCAATTGTTGGTTACGGAATTGAAGGATGAGCTGGACCTAGGGGAAGCTGAGGCGATCGCATTGTCTATTGAAGTTGGCGGCGATCGCCTACTGATGGATGAACGTCTGGGCAGACAAGCGGTCCAACGTTTTGGCTTAAAGGTAACCGGGCTACTTGGGGTGTTGGTCGCCGCTAAGCAGAGTAATTTGATTACTGAACTGAAGCCACTGTTAGATGCATTAGTTAGTCAGGCTAAGTTTCGGGTTCATCCTGACTTGTACCGCCAAATTCTGCAAGATGTCGGTGAAGCTTGATATCACATAGGAGGCCAAGCCTTTACCCGCAATGGCCAGGAATACTACTGACAGCCTAATTGCCCCTGCCTTTCTGCCCAGTTTTCTGAGGCTGGCAGCTGCCAATATCATCTCAAACCTGATGGTGCCCCTGGCGGGTCTCGTAGATACGGCCTTTCTCGGTCATCTAGACGACATTAGTCACTTGGGTGGGGTGGCCCTGGCTACGGTGATTTTCAACGTGGTCTACTGGAGCTTTGGCTTTTTGCGCATGGGCACCACAGGTACAACGGCCCAGGCGCGGGGTCGGGGCGATGCCGAGGAACTTTGGCTGATCTTGCTGCGCAACGGGGCGATCGCCCTGAGTTTTGGGCTGGCGATTTTGCTGCTTCAGGTGCCGATTCGCGACCTTAGCTTTGCCCTGCTCAGTGCTGAACCCGAGGTCAGAGCAGCGGGCATGGCATTCTACAACGCCCGCATTTGGGATGCCCCAGCAGTGCTGATGAACCTAGTGCTAATGGGCTGGTTTTTAGGCCGCGAAAAGGGTCGCCGGGTGATTGCGCTGTCGCTGGTAGGCAACGGCAGCAACGTGGTATTCAACACAATTTTCATCAATGGGTTGGGTTGGGCCAGCACCGGGGCAGGGTTGGGTACTGCCCTCAGTCAGTACGTCACCCTAGCGGTGGGGCTGAGCCTGTTGGCTAGAGAAGGCGGCTTCCAAAAGCTTTGGGCAGTAGTGCCCCAGGGGTGGAATTTGCAGGCCATTAAAGGGCTATTTTTGCTGAACCGCGACATTTTGGTGCGCACCTTTGCCCTGGTGCTGAGCTTTGCGCTGTTTACCAATTTTAGCTCGGCCCTGGGCCGCGAAACCCTGGCGGCGAATACGCTGCTGCTCCAGGTGGTGACGCTCTCGGCCTACTTTATTGACGGCATCGCCTTTGCCACGGAGAGCTTTGCGGGCCGGTATTATGGCAGCGGCGATCGCACCCATCTGCGCCGTCTACTAACCCTGGGAGGATTCACCAGCATCGCCTTAGGGCTATCCTTCGCGCTCTCCTTTGTGCTGTTTCCAGCCCCGCTGTTTGGCCTGCTGACGGGCCATCAAGACGTGATTGCGATCGTAAAAACCTATGTAGGGTGGTTGATTCCTATTTTAGGATTGGGGGCGATCGCCTATATGCTCGACGGCTATTTTCTCGGCCTCACCGCTGGCCGAATATTGCGCAATGCCACGGTGCTAGCTGCCGGGGTTGGGTTTTTGCCTTTGGCCCTGCTGGCCCAGGCTCTCGGCAGTGCGCACCTGCTGTGGCTGGCCCTGGTGGGGTTGATGGCGGCCCGTGCCCTCACCCTACTCTGGGCGGTGCCAAAATCTTTGGCCTGACCGAAGGGTTGTTTGTTGGCGGCTGGGTGATTTTATAGGAGGCGGTTTCTCTCTTCTTCTCAAATCGAGATCTATAAAATCGCGATCGCACCGACAAGCGGTTGCGCAATTCTGAAGTCATTTTTAGCGAAGCGGCGTAGACATAGACCCGAAAAACCGGGTTTCCATAGCTCAAAAAATGGTTGATGAACTCAATAGAAACCCAGTTTTATGCGTTGCAGGCTTATCCTCGGTTCGCCACCGAGGTGCGCTGGCTGAGCATGGCCTGGTGGGCCTGCTCCCAGTGGTGAGCTGCAATGCGAATCTGGCTGGGGTCAGCCATGGCCTGGGCGCGGTATTCCCGCACGGCTTCGAGGGCCGCCTGGTTGCTGAGCAGAGCCAGGTCGGCACCATTCCAGCCGTCGGTGCGGCTGGCCCAGTCCTTGAGATCGACGGCCTCTAGGGGGCGATCGCTGTTGTGTACCTGCAAAATCGCCAGCCGTCCCGCCGCATCGGGCAGACCAATTTCGAGCTGAAGGTCAATGCGACCGGCGCGCAGAATGGCGGGATCGAGGGCGCTGGGGCGGTTGGTGGCCCCAATTAGCAATACGTTGGTGCAGCCTTGCAGGCCGTCGAGTTCGGTTAAAAGCTGGCCGACGACGCGATCGCTCACCCCAGAGTCGCCCTGATACTGGCCTCGGGCAGGCACCAAAGTATCGATTTCATCAATAAACACTACACAGGGGGCAGCCTGTCGGGCCTTGGCGAAGAGTTCACGCACTGCCTGCTCGGCGGCACCGACCCAGCGGCTGAGCAATTCTGGCCCATTGACGGCGATAAAGTTGGCGCGGGCCTGGGCGGCAACGGCCTTGGCCAAAAGGGTTTTGCCGGTGCCGGGAGGCCCCCACAGGAGCAGCCCGCGCGGCGCTGTGGCCCCGGTTTGGGCGTAGAGTTCGGGGTAAAGCAGCGCCCCTTCGACTGATTCTTGCAGGGTTTGCTTGACGCTCTCCAACCCGCCGATGTCCTCCCAGTCGATCGCGGGCGACTCCACCTCTACCGATCGCAGCACCGAGGGCTTGATTTCTTTAATGGCCTGTAAAAAGTCGGCGTGCACCAAGGTCATGGTGTTGGGTACGGGGCCAGCCAGATCTGGCACCTGGCGGCGCAGGGCAAAGTAGGCCGCTTTTTGGCAGAGGGCCTTGAGGTCGGCCCCCACCATGCCGACGGACAGATCGGCGATCGCATCCAAATCCACGCCGTCTAGAGGCATGTCGCGGGTTTGAATTTGCAAAATCTCGCACCGTCCCTGGCGATCGGGCACGCGGAACTGCACCTCGCGATCGAAGCGACCTGGGCGGCGCAGGGCCGGGTCAATGTGGTCGGGCCGGTTGGTGGCGGCCAGCACAATCACGCCCTTGGTTTGGGCAAAACCGTCCATCAAGCCCAGCAGGGTGGCGACTAGGCGCTTTTCGACCTCGCCTTCGACCTTGCTGCGATCGGGGGCCAGGCTGTCGATTTCATCGATAAACACCAGGCAGGGTGCCGCTTTTTTGGCCTTCTCAAAGATGGCCCGCAGGCGCTGCTCGGCCTCGCCGTAGTATTTGCCCATCACCTCAGGGCCGACGATGGCGATGTAGTTGACCCCCAGGTCTTCGGCCAGCGATCGCGCCGTCAGGGTTTTGCCCGTGCCGGGAGGGCCGACCAGCAGCACACCGCGCGTCGGTTCTAGCCCCAGCTTGGCCAACACGTCGGGCCGCTTGAGGGGAATTTCCACCAGTTCGCGCAGCTCTTGCAGGGTGGGGGAGAGGCCGCCGACATCGGCCATGGTGGGGTGATGGGGAGATGAGGGGGGTGGGGAGGATGGGGAAGGTGAGGAGGATGGAAAGTCGCCGCTGGTGGGGGGTGGGGTGATGATGACTTCTTCGACGGCGGGGTCGTTGAGGGGGGCGCTATCTCCGGGGGTGCGGTTCATGCGGCTGACGCCGATGTTGGGGATGTTGCCCTGGCCCGGAATGCTGCCCATGCTGCGGGCGTTGATCTGCACGTTGGTTTTGAGTTCGCCGCTTTCGGCTTTTTCTTCTAGCGTCTTAGCCAGTTCGAGCAGTTGTTCAAAGCCTTTAAAGAAGTCATTCATGGGCGTTATTCATCACAGGTTGGGGCTATCAGCGAGGGGAGAGGTGCCGCTTAGCGTTCCCCAAATCTAGGGTTCACTCCCGGTTGGTCAAAGCGCTGCGCCCTGCCCTAGTCGTTATAAAAATTGAGAAACGTTGCCCTAGAGGCTGAGGGCGCTGTAGCCGCCCAAAAACACCAGCCACACCATCACGACTAGCCAGTGCATGGCCGCTACCACCCACCACGAGCCCGATTTCCAGTAGACGATGGTGCAGATCAGGCCCAGCAGGGCCGCCGATAGCAGAAACACCGGGTTGCTAAAGGTGGCAAAGGCCACAGGATAGAGGGTCATGGCATTGAGGGGGTGCATGACGACAAACAGCCCCAGCATGGGCAGACCCAGCCGCCAACGGCGGCGATCGCTCATGATCTCCGTCGGGTGGGGCAGCAGCAACACCCGCCAAAACCCCTCTTCGAGGAGGGCGGGTACCACCAGCACCCGCGCCGCCAGCCGCAGCCCGTCGCCCCAGGTAATGTCGGCCAGGGTCGGGGCCAAAAAATGGCTGCTCAACCCCAAGGGAATTGTGACTAAACCAAAGGCCACCGTTAACCCAGCCGCCAGCCCCCAGTCTTGGGCTGGGGGCCAAGTAGTAGCGGCCTGGCTCAGCCGGTGCAGGGTGAGCCGGAGGGCAATATAGGCGCTAAGGCGAAGGTGTGGCAACGGTACCAACGGGTAGTGGCAGCAAACAGTTGCAGCCTCCCTGGACAAGTTATCAACCTGAGCAGGGTAGCTTCGACGCGCTCTAGGGTGACGATCCCCCAGGGCGTCTGTTTCTATAGTAAACAGATTGGCTAGGGGGGTGGTGTGACGGTGGCTGCTATCTCCAGCCGCAGCTCTGAGATTGGTAGCGCTCGGTTTAGACTGCGTAGAGAAAAATTAGGAAAACCAGTCTACTTTTAAGAGGATTTGAGGACAACTAGATTTAAGCATCCGCCAAGATTCGGGCATGCTAACAAAGACAATCCTTTGATTTGACGTGGGTTGTTCTGATGGGTATTGCCTGCTCATTCTGGCAAGGTCAGAAGTTCCTAAGATGAAGTCACTAGCCACATCATGCCTTTGCCCGCCGAGTCAGAGCCCCCCGCGAAGTTGGAAGTATCCCCGTTAAACCTTGACGGGGACAGTGCTAGCGCGAACAGGGCAGGAGCTAGCCCGCCGCTAGACTCAGCTCTACCCTGGAAAAGCATCTTTGATGCTGCCCTTGATGCCATGCTGATTGTCGATGACGCGGGGTATTACTTGGCGGCGAACCCAGCGGCCTGTGCGCTGCTAGAGCTGCCTGAGGCGGCTTTGATTGGGCGACGAGTGGCCGATTTTTTGCCGTTGGGCACAGAGTTTGAGCCGATTTGGCAGAATTTTTTGGCGACGGGGCAGATGCGAGGGGAACAGCAGCTGCGACTCGACAGCGGCACTGTCAAAACGGTGGAGTTCGCAGCAACAGCCCACGTGCAGCCCAATCACCACCTGTCGATTTTGCGGGACGTTAGCGATCGCAAGCGGTTTGAAGCCGAGCGCGATGCCCTATCGCGGCAGCTAGAGCAGTGGGTGATCAGTAGCTCTGAAAAACTAGAGATTACCCAGGCCGAGCTGCGATCGCAGCAGCAGCGCATCGACAGCATTCTCAACTCGCTAGAGTGCGTGGTGTGGTCGGTTGACCCCATCACCCTGGAGACTATCTACGTCAACGCCGCCGCCACGGCGCTCTATGGCCACCCCCCGGAGGCGTTTTTAGCCGATGCTGACCTCTGGTTTAACTGCATTCACCCCGACGACTACCCGCTGTTGTTGGCCGACATTGAGGCGCTGAGCTACCAGGATAAAATCGACCGGGAGTACCGCATCTTTCGCGCCGATGGCGCTTTGCGCTGGGTGCGCGGGCAGGCCCGCCTGGTGCGCGATGGCGCGGGCGCTCCCCTGCGCATTGACGGCACTACGCTGGATATTAGCGATCGCAAACAGGCCGAGTTTGCCCTCAAAGACCACCAAGCCACCCAGCAGGCGATTCTCGATGCCATCCCCGACCTGATGATGCGCATCGACGAAGACGGAAATATTCTTAACCTGATTTCGGGGGGTGAGATTACCCTTTACAGTCTGCTCACCCTCAATCACCACCAGTCTCTCTACGCTACTCTTCCCAAGGAGCTAGCCGACCAGCGTATGCAATACGTGCGGCTGGCCATGGCTACGGGCACCCGACAGCGCTACGAACACGCCATCGAGATCGACGGTGAACTGCGCCACGAAGAGTCGCGAGTGGTGCCCATTAGCCAGAGCGAGGTGCTAGTGATTGTGCGCGATATTACCGAGCGCAAGCGGGCCGAAGTCACCCAGGCCGACCTCAACCAAAAACTCAAGCTGGTCAATGCCGAGCTGAACCGGCTGGCCACCGTCGATGGTCTCACCGAAATTGCCAACCGCCGCAGTTTTGACCAGGCCCTCGATCTAGAGTGGCAGCGGGCCCGCCGTCAGCAAAAAAATTTGGCGCTGATTCTCTGCGACATCGACTATTTCAAGCCCTACAACGACAACTATGGCCACCTAGCGGGCGACGACTGCCTACGCCAGGTGGCCCAGATACTCAGCACCGTGGTCAAACGGCCCGGCGATCTGGCGGCCCGCTACGGCGGTGAAGAATTTGTGCTGCTGCTGCCCGACACCACCCTCGACGGCGCCATTGAGATCATCGAAAAAATTCAGGCGGCGATCGCCCAGTGCCCGCTGCCCCACGACTACTCAGAGGTCAGCTCAAACTTAACTTTGAGCTTTGGCCTGGTGTGCCACTGCCCCACCGTCAAAGAGCACTCCCCCAGGGAGCTGATCCATCGCGCCGACCTGGCTCTCTACGAGGCCAAGGCCCAGGGCCGCAACCGGTATGTGGTGGGCGACAGCTTGACCTAAATAACGGCGTTGCTGAACGCAAGCATGATTTGCCCCTCAACCCCCAGTTTTGGGTAGATACAGAGTCTCCCAGCCCAACCAGCCGGTTGATGTTCACCGCCATCTGGCCCACACTGGAATTTGGCTGAGCATGAGATTCCATGACTAACCCTGAATTTAATGTAGCTATGGCCCCAGCGGCCTTGAGCGTCGGCGGTTTGGTCGACTACATCAAGGCCGTTCTAGAAGACGACCCCACCCTGCGCCAGGTGTGGGTGGTGGGCGAAGTGTCTAGCGCCAACCCCCACGCCAAGGGGCTGTTTTTTACCCTCACCGACCCCGATACCGGTGCCACTATCAACGCGGTGGCCTGGCGCAGTCAGCAGGCGCGGCTCACTACCCTGCCCACCGTCGGCGAACAGGTGATCGCCCTAGGCACGGTGAAGGTCTATCCCCAGCGCAGCAGCTACCAGCTGACGGTGTGGCAGGTGCTGCCCAGCGGCGACGGCCTCAAGGCCCTGCGCTATCGCCAGCTGCGCCAGCGGCTTGCCGCCGAGGGCCTGTTTGACTCCGAGTTTAAGCGCCTGCTGCCCGCCCTGCCCCAGACCGTTGCGGTCGTGTCGTCGCCTCAGGCAGCAGCTTGGGGCGACATTCAGCGATCGCTGCGCCACCACCACCCCGGCCTGCACGTTCTGTTTTCGCCCGCTACAGTGCAGGGCGACACCGCCCCCGCCTCCATTGTGGCCGCCATGGAGCGAGTGGCCCGCGACGGTCGCGCCGAGGTGCTGATTTTGGCTCGCGGCGGCGGGGCCAGCGAAGATTTGGAATGCTTTGACGACGAGCGGGTGGTGCGGGCGATCGCCAACTGCCCCATTCCAGTCGTGACCGGCATTGGCCACCAGCGCGACGAATCGTTGGCCGATCTGGCCGCCGATCTCTGTGCCCATACGCCGACTGCCGCCGCGATCGCCGCCGTCCCCGCCCTGGCCGATCTAGTTGAAGCCCACCGCCAGCGCGTAACCCTGCTCAAAACCCTCACCGCCGAGCACCTGCTCGATGCCCAGAGCGATGTGCACCGCCTCGGCCAGCGACTACTGCGCACCCGCCTCGACCAGCGCATGCAGCAGCAAATCGTTTACCTCAAGCAGCTCAAACATCGCCTGGTGCAGGGGATACAGGTGGAAATGCGACAGGCGAGCGATCGCACCGCCGCCCTGCGCAGCCACCTGATGACCCTTGACCCCGACACCGTCGTCAGGCGAGGCTATGCCCTGGTGCGCGACGAAGCCAGCCAGCTTGTCACCCAAGCCCAAGCCACCACTCCCGGCCAAACCCTTCAGATCCAGCTCGCCCAAGGCCACCTCACCGTCAAAGTCACCCAAGTCCACCCCTCCACCCCCTAACTCCCTTATCTCCCGTCTCCATCCACCCCCTACCCATCCACCCCTTCACCCCCATGCCCAAGAAAGCCGCCGACACCTGGAGCTACGAAACCACCGTCGCCAATGTAGAAGCAATCATCGCCGACCTCGAATCAGGTAGCCTGCCACTGGCCGCAGTGCTGAGCCAGTTTGAGCAGGCCGTGCAGGCCCTTCAGCAGTGCGAAACCTACCTGCAAGAGAAGCAGCAGCAGGTAGATCTGCTGATTGAAACCCTGGCCGAATAGCGCCCTTAAACAGCAATTAGTCGCTATTTCCCAACCGCGCAAGCTGAGGTTTTCTAAGTCAGCCTCAAGCCATTCTTAGAATTAAGGCCCATCCTAGAGAAGACCAGACTCTCTTCAAGCCCCTATGAACCCAGAGCACCAGCGCCTCAAAGCGACCCACGCATCGCAAACGCCGTGGCAGAAATGGGGGCCATACCTGAGCGATCGCCAGTGGGGCACCGTGCGCGAAGACTACAGCGCCACGGGTGCAGCGTGGAATTATTTCTCTCACCAGCAGTCGCACTCGCGGGCCTACCGCTGGGGCGAAGATGGCCTAGGCGGCATCTGCGACGACCAACAGATCCTCTGCTTTGCCCTGGCTCTGTGGAATGGAAATGATCCCGTGCTTAAGGAGCGCCTGTTTGGGTTGACCGGTGACCAGGGCAACCACGGCGAAGACGTGAAGGAATACTACTTTTACCTCGACAGCACTCCCACCCACAGCTATCTCAAGTTTCTCTACAAATACCCCCAGGCCGAATATCCCTACGCCGATTTGGTGGCCGAGAACCAGCAACGCGGGCGCGATCAGCCCGAATACGAGCTGTTAGATACTGGTGTTTTCAACGAAAACCGCTACTTTGACGTATTTGTGGAATACGCCAAGGCTAGTCCCGAAGACATTTTAATTGCCATTGAAGTCGTCAATTGCGGCCCTGAGGCAGCCACAATTCACCTGCTGCCAACCCTGTGGTTTCGCAACACTTGGGCTTGGGGTGATGAGGTAGAAAAGCCGGGGTTACGGAGGAGTAAACAGTCGTTTGCTCCTACAGGGGATGCTGTGATTGAAGCATCCCACCTCACTTTGGGAAACTACTGGCTCCACTGCGAGGGCAGCTCGACTAATGCTGAAACCCCGCCTCTGTATTTCACCGAAAACGAGACCAACTACGCTGCCGTGTTTGGGGGCGAAAATGCTTCACCCTACGTCAAAGACGGCATTCACAATGCCTTAGTTCATGGCCAAACTGATGCGGTCAACCCTGCTCAGGTGGGCACCAAAGTCTCGCCCCACTACCAACTTTCTCTGGGGGCAGGGGAGCGGCAGATGGTGCGCCTGCGCCTGACGAATCAGCCCACTCTGGCGCATCCTTTCGGTGCTGACTTTGAGACGACACTTCAAACTCGGCGGCAGGAGGCGGATGATTTCTACAAAGCCCTCACTCCCTTTGAGATGGGTGACGATCAGCGGCAGATTCAGCGACAGGCGATCGCAGGTCTCCTCTGGAGCAAGCAGGTCTACCGCTATTCGGTGGAACAGTGGCTCAAAGGCGATACCACCATGCCAGAGCCGCCGGAGGGTCGCAGCCGCAACCGCCACTGGCGACACATCGACACCGCCGACATCATCTCCATGCCCGACAAGTGGGAATACCCCTGGTTCGCCGCTTGGGATCTGGCCTTCCACTGCATTCCCCTGGCCATGGTTGACCCCGAGTTTGCCAAACGGCAGCTCGATCTGCTGACGCGGGAGTGGTATATGCACCCCAACGGTCAACTGCCCGCCTACGAGTGGGCCTTTGGCGATGTCAACCCGCCTGTCCATGCCTGGGCCACCTGGCGGGTCTACAAAATCGCCCAAAAGATGACCGGGCCCAGCGTAGACCACCGCCCCTTTCTAGAGCGCGTCTTTCAAAAATTGCTGCTCAACTTTACCTGGTGGGTCAACCGCAAAGACGCCGAGGGCAAAAACGTCTTTGAGGGCGGCTTTTTGGGCCTCGACAACATCGGCGTGTTTGACCGCAGCGCCCCGCTGCCCACGGGCGGCACCCTGGAGCAGTCTGACGGCACCAGCTGGATGGCGATGTACTGCCTCAACATGCTGGAGATGGCGCTAGAACTGGCCCTAGAGAACCCGGTCTACGAAGACATGGCTACCAAGTTCTTCGAGCACTTCATCTATATTGCCGATGCCATGAACCACATTGGTGACGACCAAACCCGTCTGTGGAACGAGGAAGACGGGTTCTTCTACGACGTGCTGCACCTGCCCGACGGCGATCGCCCAGGATCTGCCCACGACCACCGCATTCAGATGAAAATTCGCTCAATGGTGGGGCTGATTCCCCTCTGCGCGGTCATGACCCTGGAGCCCAAAACCCTGGAGAAATTGCCCAACTTTACCGAACGGCTGGAGTGGTTTATTCAAAATCGCCCCAAGCTGAAGCGCAATGTGGCCTGTATGGAAACGAAGGGACAGGGAGCGCGGCGCATGCTGGCCCTGTGCTACGCCACCCTGGGCCAGGTCGAACCGCGCGATCGCCTCCGCCGCCTGCTCGAAAAACTGCTGGATGAGTCCGAATTCCTCAGCCCCTACGGCATTCGCGCCCTGTCGAAATACCACGCCGAGCACCCCTACAGCTTCCACGCCGACGGGCAAGAATACCGGGTGGATTATGAACCCGCCGAGTCCAGCAGTGGCCTGTTTGGCGGCAACTCCAACTGGCGAGGGCCAATCTGGTTTCCGGTCAACTATTTGATTGTTGAATCGCTGCAAAAGTTTCACCACTACCTGGGCGACGACTACAAAGTCGAATGCCCTACCGGCTCTGGGCAGTGGATGAATCTGTGGGAGGTGGCCAGTGAGCTATCTCAGCGGCTGATTGCTATTTTTGAGCTAGATTCAGAGATTAAACGCCCCGTCAACGGCAGTAGCAACCCTTTTCAGCATGATCCTTACTGGCGCGACTACGTGCTGTTTTACGAATACTTCCACGGCGACAATGGGGCTGGGTTAGGGGCTAGCCATCAAACCGGCTGGACGGGGCTAGTCGCCAAACTGATTCAGCAGCAGGGGGAGTATGACACCGATCGCGCTTAAACCCTAGGGACAACCGCTGGCTCGCCCCTCACGGCCATGGAAAGGTTGCGAAAACGCAGCAGATAAAGTACAAGTGTACTTATTCGGCATCTCCCATAGTCGCCTTAATTTGATCCACAAATTCCTGATGGTCGATCACCGGCTTCGAGATATAGCCATCGGCACCGCTCTGGCTCAAAAAATTCTCGCGATCGCCCTCCATGGCGTGGGCCGTGACCAAAATCACCGGTAGGTGAGCCGTAGTAGGGTCGGCCTTGAGCAGCTGGGTAATCTTGATGCCATCCATGGGTTTGCCCTGGTACATGCTGTGGGCCAGCGACACATCCATCAACACCACGTCAACCTCACCACTGCGGGCAATGGTCATCACCTCTTCAACATCTTCTGTGTGCTTAACCGCCAGGCCCCCGCGCTTGGTCAATATTTTCGAAAATACTCGGGCATTTACCAGGTCGTCTTCAACGAGTAAGACGGTCTTCATTGCGTGTATCCATCCCTGTCATCAGAGGAATATGGTCTTTGAACGGAAATGATTGAGTTGATGCGCCAGCTCTATTGAGGTAGCTGGGGTAGCGTCAGCCCTAGCCTGCCTGGGTAAGCTTTTTTAGATGAGTAACCCATGGCAGGTAGACTAAATTTCCTAGACGCTTGCCAGACCCATCAGCTTGCCTATAAGTTACAGCATTGTTACCGCCGATTCATCAAGGCCGTTTAAATTTAGACCGTGCGTTAGGCTTCGAAGTGCCGATTTGGGCCTAGGCTATGGCTAAACTCAGCTACGACTCGGTCTATCCCGCCCACCCCGTCCCCCCTTAGTCTCAATCCAGGACCCCTGCCCATGGCTGACCAACTCGACATCATTGCTGGGCAGATTGTGCCTACCTCGCTCCACACCGAGGTGCAGCGGTCGTACCTGGAATACGCCATGAGCGTGATTGTGGGCCGGGCACTGCCCGACGTGCGCGATGGCCTCAAGCCGGTGCATCGCCGCATTCTCTACGCCATGCACGAGCTGGGGCTGACCCCCGATCGCCCCTACCGCAAATGCGCCCGCGTAGTCGGCGACGTACTGGGTAAGTATCACCCCCACGGCGACCAGGCGGTCTATGAGGCTCTGGTGCGCATGGTTCAGACGTTCTCCAGTCGCTACCCATTGCTCGACGGCCATGGCAACTTTGGCTCGGTCGACAACGACCCCCCGGCGGCCATGCGCTACACCGAAACCCGCCTGTCGCCGATTAGCAACGAGGCCATGCTGACCGATATCAGCGAAGCCCTGGTCGACTTTAGCGACAACTTTGACAGTTCCCAGCAGGAGCCGGTGGTGCTGCCCACCCAGTTGCCCAACCTGCTGCTCAACGGGTCTTCGGGCATTGCCGTGGGCATGGCTACCAACATTCCGCCCCACAACATGGGCGAGGTGGTCGATGGCCTGGTGGCGATGATCGATCGCCCTGCTATCACCGACGACGAGTTGTTTCGCCTGATCCCCGGCCCCGACTTCCCTACCGGGGGCGAGATCATCGGCACCGAGGGGATTTTGGATGCCTACCGCACCGGGCGGGGCAGCATTCCCATTCGCGGCATCTGCCAGTTTGAAGAAGTGCATCCCGGTCGGGGGCGGCAGCGGCGCAACGCGATTATCGTTACCGAGCTGCCCTACCAGGTGAATAAGGCCGGGTGGATTGAGAAAATTGCTCAGCTGGTGAATGCGGGGCGGCTGGAGGGAATTGCGGATATTCGCGATGAGAGCGATCGCGACGGCATGCGGGTCGTGATCGAACTCAAGCGCGACACCCCCGCCCAGCGGGTGTTGCAAGACCTCTACCGCACCACGCCGCTGCAAACCAACTTCGGCGTGATCATGCTGGCGCTGGATGATGGTCAGCCCCGCCAAATGCCCCTGCGCGACGTCATGCAGGCGTTTCTCGACTTTCGCGAAACCACCCTCACCCGCCACTACCAGCACCAGCTCGAAAAAACCGAGGCCAAGCTGCACATCACCGAGGGGCTGCTCACCGCGCTAAATAACTTGGATGCGATCATCGACATTCTGCGCAATGCCGCCGACGGCACCACCGCTAAGCAAATTTTTCAGCAGCGGTTTGACCTCAGCGAGCGCCAGTCGGACGCGATCTTGGCCATGCCCCTGCGCAAGCTCACCGGCATGGAGCGCCAGGGCCTAGAGAACGATTTTGCCGAACTTAGCCAGCGCCGCGACGATTTGAATCGACTGCTGAGCGATCGCAAAGAGCTGCTCAAGGCGATGAAAAAAGAGCTGAAGGTGCTCAAAAAGAAGTTCAATGACCCCCGCCGTACCCGCATTCAAACCGAGGCTGAACGGGCGGAAGAATCGCAGCAGGTCGAAGAGATCATTGCCGAAACCGTTGAAGAAGCGACGGTTGTGGAGTTCACCCAAAAGGGCTACGTGCGGCGGTTTTCGCAAAAAGCCTACCAGCGGCGGCAGGCTCGGCTAGAGGTTGACACCAGCGCTAAACTCCACGAGGTAGATGACGACCCGGTGGTGCAGGTTGAAGCTGCCCTCACGACCCACGAACTGCTCACCCTCACCCGCGATGGCCGCGCCTTTACCGTTGATGTCGGGGCTGTTCCTACCAACCCGCGCCAGGGCAAAGGGGCACCTCTGGTACAACTGCTGCCGGGTTCGGTGCCATCTGCTGCCGATGCGATCGTGGCTCGGTTGGTGCTTCGCGACGATTTGCTAGAGCACGACCTGATTCTCGTCACCCGCAGGGGCAAAATCAAGCGTGCTCCGCTGAAAGAATTCACCAACCTCACCGGGCGCGGCCTCACCGCCATCAAGGTCAAAGACGGCGACGAGCTGGCCTACGTCACCCTGGCTGAGCCAGGTGACGACCTAGTTCTGGGAACAACCGGCGGCAGACTGCTGCGCTTCCCAATTGATGATGACAACCTGCAAGTCATGGGCCGCGCCGCCCAAGGCCCCCAGGGGATTCGCATGGGCAAGCAGGAAACCCTGACCGGCTGTGTGGCTGTGCAGTCGAGCAAAGATTGCCTGCTGCTAGTGTCGGCGGCGGGCTATGCCAAGCGTTTGCCGGTAGAGGGTTTGCGGGTGGCCAAGCGCGGCGACATTGGCACTCAGTCATTTCAATTTAGCCTTAAGACTGACAGCCTAATGGCGCTGCTGCCCGCCGTGCCCAAGGAAGCCGTGACGGTGTTTACCAGCGCTGAGCGCACCGCCGTCATCCCCATTGGCTCGGTGCCCCGCCAAGGTAGGACTGGGGAGAGCGATCGCATCGTCAAACCCAACAAGGGCGAAACCATCACCCAGGTGATTCGTGTGACTACGCTTGATCCAGATGCTAGCAATGGGGCGGCATCAGACTAAAGATAGGATAGTTTTGTAGAGTAGGCGTTGGTTCTGGGTTAGTACCTGGTTTGTGTTAAATGACGTTCTACTCAACTTCAACTGAGGAATACTGATGTCATTCATCACGTTCAAAGCACCGATCAAAGATGGGATGATAGAGATTCCTGCAGAATACAAACAGGCTCTAAGCGGTACTGACCAGGTCGAAGTGACAATTTCGACTCAATTCAACACGGCGAAGACAGGCTTAATTGCAAAATTGCTCGAAAATCCTATCGTAGTCGATAACTTCGTGCCCCTCAGCCGAGAGGAAGTGCATGACCGCAACCTCTAAAACCTACTTTCTAGACTCAAATATCTGGCTATATGCTCTGCTGAAAAACCGCCAGCCCACCCCAGAAGATTTTCACAAAGCCCAGGTTTCTAATGACTTAATTGATGCCCCAGGGGTTGTTATTAGCATTCAGGTAGTTAACGAGGTTTGCGTCAATCTCACCAAAAAAGCACGATTTAATGAATCTCAAGTTCAAAGTTTGATTCAGGACTTTTACAATGGCTGTCGAGTAATCGCCTCTGATCAGGCTCTGCTAACCCTTGCGTCTGAGACCCGTGACCGCTACAGTCTGTCTTTTTGGGATGGGCTGATTGTTGCTGCCGCTCTAACGGCTAATGTAGCTACCCTCTACTCGGAGGATATGCAAAACAATCTCAGGGTTTTCGATCAACTCACGATTACTAACCCATTCCTCTAGATTTGTCAGTAGACCTTTAGTTTCATCGCCCAACCTGCCGTGGCCCAAGTCGCAATCGAAAACGTCTACAAAACCTTCCCCAAGTCTCGCCAAGTTCACGAGGCCGAGACTGCTTTAGAGGCCGACCACGATACAGCGGCGGTGCTCAAGCGCATCAACCTCACTGTTGAGGATGGCGAGTTTATGGTGCTGGTGGGTCCTTCAGGCTGTGGCAAAAGCACTCTGCTACGGCTGATCTCGGGGTTGGAAGCCATTACGGGAGGCAGCATTTGGGTGGGCGATCGCAAAGTCAACGATCTGCCCCCCAAGCAACGCGACACCGCCATGGTGTTCCAGAGCTACGCCCTCTACCCCCACCTGACGGTCTACGACAACCTCGCCTTTGGCCTGCGCCGCATGGGGGCCGACCTCGAACAATCTCTGCCCTCCCTGGAGTCAGGTAAGCAGCTTTCCCCCAGCGACTCTCCCGCCAACCAGGAGCTAGAGCGCCTGCTCACCGAAAGCCGCTGGTGGGAGAAGCCCCTAGTCTCGATCACGCGTCGACTGCCCCTCAACCTGCGCTACGTCTCTGAGGCCGAGCGGCTAATCGACGAACGGGTGCGCTCTGTGGCTAAGATGCTGCAAATTGACGGACTGCTCAACCGCCAGCCCCGGCAGCTTTCGGGCGGGCAAAAGCAGCGGGTGGCCCTGGGTCGGGCCATGGCTCGCAACCCTCAAGTATTTTTGATGGATGAGCCCCTGTCAAACCTGGATGCCAAACTGCGGATGGAAACCCGTGCCCAGATTGTAAATTTGCAGCGGCAACTGGGCATTACCACCATCTACGTCACTCACGATCAGGTGGAGGCCATGACCATGGGCCACCGAATCGCCGTGATGAACCTGGGCCAAATTCAGCAGGTGGCCACTCCGCTAGAGCTGTATAACCGCCCGGCCAATCGCTTTGTGGCTGGCTTCATTGGCTCGCCGCCGATGAATGTGATGCCGGTGCAGGTGCAGGCTCCGTTTTTGCTGGTGCATCCTGAGTTTCGCCTGTCGCTGCCCAGTAGTTGGGACGATCGCCTGTTGCCCTACGACAACCGCGAAGCGCTGCTGGGCATTCGCCCCGAACACCTCAGTTTGGCTCTGCCCGCGCCCAAAAATATTCGCGGCCACATCACCCACATGGAGGCCCTGGGCAGTGAAACCTACCTAACGGTGCAGACTGAGGCGCTGACGCTGCTGGCCAAAATTCCCCCCGACGAGGTGGTGCGCATTGGCGATGAGGTGTGGCTGGCGATCGCCGCCGAAAAAGCCCATCTGTTTGACCCAGAGAGTGAGGTCTCCCTATGGAGTCGCTGACTTGGACACAGGGGAATGAAAAATGAAGAAGCCGTTCGTCGGTATTGAAGTCTGGCATTTTGGAATGTTCTAACTTAGACTTCACTTGCTATACATCCGCAGAGATGCGCAACCGCAGAGATCTACGTTAACCAGCTACGCTAACCAACTAGCCAACAAGGGAAAGCACCTTGCGTAACACCCGTGGTAAGACTCAGCTACTCTCAGGGCTGACGCTGATCGGCACTATGGTCGTAGCTTTTTTCATAGTGCAGGCTCCCTGGGCGCACCCGCTGCGAACCCTGGTGCTGTTGGCCCTCCCCGGAGCGCAGGGTGCTTTAACCGCCAAAAATACTCTCAACCAGAGCCGTTTAAGCCAGTTCAATGGAGTGCTTGCGATCGCCGAGCTGATCGGGGCGGGGCTGCTGGGGGTAGCCGCTGCGATCGCCCTGCTGGGTGCCAGATCCCTGCCGGTGCTCTACAGTAGCTGGGTTGTGGCGGCGATCGCTACCCTAATCTTAGTAATCGCCGCCGCCCTTGAGCTGCTGCGAGCGATGAGCCGCAGGCAAAATCAGCGCCTAGTGTTGCTCAAGCTGTTGCTGCAAAGCCTAGCGCTGATCTTCTACGGCTTGCTGCTGCTGTGGATGGGGCTGCTGTTTGTGCTATCGCTGACCGGCGAGTCGTATATGGGCAATTAGCGGATGAATGACCAAGGGTGCGATCGCACCAACCCCCTGCCACATTGCCCCAATCACCTCATCACAGGCCATCAATTTTGTCGCACCTTTAGCTTGAGCTGCTCAAAGACTGCACTGTGCAGCACTGCTCCCTGAACGGCTACTTCCTGGCCATCGACCCAGGCCTGCTCCAGGGTTGACCCGTGCAGGTGCAGATTTACCCGCCCGTAGGGAAAGGCGTAGTCTCCGTGCGATCGCCAGGTGAGGGTCAGGGTCTGCCCCTGCTGGCTCAGGTGCCACTGGTCTAGCCGCCAGTCACCGTAGCCTTCTCCGGCATCGCTGTAGAGTTGGCCCTGGCTTTCTCCCTCCCCGTCAAGTCCCAAGACTTGTGGGTAGAGGTGTAGGGTTAAGTCTTCGCCCTCGGCCAGGGGCAAAATGCTGCCCCCCCTTACCAAAAGAGGAATCTGCTCCAGCGGAGCCGGTAGCTCAACGGTTTGCCCGCCCTGCCATAGGGTGTCATTCCAAAAGCTGTACCAGTCGCCAGCGGGCAGCGCAATCTGGTGGCTGCGCGCCCCTTGAATCATCACCGGGCACACCAGCAGCGCATCGCCCAGGCAAAAGGCATCCTCTCGGTTCCACAGGCTTTCATCGGTCGGGTTTAGCCAAAACAGCGGGCGCACGGGGGGATATCCCTGGTCAGCGGTCTCCCACACCAGAGTGTAGAGGTAGGGCATGAGCTGCTGGCGAAGCTGCAAAAAGCGGCGCGCAATGCTGAGGCAGGGTTCGCCATAGCTCCATGGGGCGCGGTGTCCCACGCTGACGGCACTGTGGGTGCGATAGAAGACCATAAACGTGGCCATCTGAAACCAGCGCAGATAAAGCTCAGCCCCCGGATTGCCCAAAAACCCACCAATATCAGGGCCGCAAAAGGCCACCCCCGACAGCCCCAGGCCCAAAACCGTGGCCACAGTTTGCCGCAGCGCCTCCCATGTCGAGACAATATCGCCCGTCCAAGTCCAGGCGTAGCGCTGGAGCCCAGCCCAGCCCGATCGCGTCACCACAAAGGGACGAATATGGGGCCGGTGGCTCCGCAGGCTTTCAAAGGCGGCACGGGTTTCGAGCATGCCATAGATATTGTGGGCTTCGCGGTGGTCGCCGCCGTGTCCCTCCAGATTGTGCTGGGTTGCCAGGGGTAGGGTGGGGTCGCCCCAGGCCACAAAGGCAGCGGGTTCGTTCATATCGTTCCAAAAACCGGCTACCCCTGCCTGGAGCAGGTAGGCAAACTGGCGACTCCACCAGTCGCGCACGATCGGATCGGTAAAGTCGGGGAAGACCGATCGCCCTGGCCAGACCGGAGCCACCACCAGCTCACCGTCGGCGTAAGTGCAAAAGGCGTCGAGAATTTGCCCCTCTAAGAACAGGTTGCTGTGGCGGTTGTGCTGAATGCCTGGGTTGTTGATCGCGATCAGCCGCACGTTAGCCGCCGCCAGCTCCGCCGTAAACTGCCGAAATTTGGGGAACCGCTGGGGGTCGATGGTGAAGGCGCGGTGGTTGACCTGGCAGTCAATATCCACGTGCAGGGCGCTGAGGGGCAGGTCATGCTGCTGAAAGTTTTGCACCTCCTGGCGCAGGGTGGCCTCGGTGCGGTAGCCCCAGTGCGATTGGTGATAGCCCAAGGCCCAGCGGGGCGGCAGGGGTGCCCGCCCGGTGAGTTGGGTGTAGCGCTGCATTAGCTGGGGCGGCGCGCCGATCGCCAGGTAGTAGCGCAGGGCACCGCCCTCGAAGGTAGTGGTGGCCTGCTGCCCCAGCCGCAGCTCGCCCCGAAAGGTGTTTTCGTAAAACACCAAATAGCTACCCTCCCGGTGCAGGCCCAGATACACCGGAATGCAGATATACATTGGGTCAGTGCCAGGCTCGTAGATATTGCCGGGGTCGTAGTTCCAGAACTGGTAGGTTTTAGTTTGGGCTGGGCCACTCCGTTCTGAAACTACAGGCTGACGCAGGTTAAAGGTCGCCGCCCGTTCCCCCAAACCGTAGAGGCATTCTTCGTCCCGCAGGGGAGTGGTCTGCTGCCACCCCTCCCCCAATCGCTGGGGCGGCAGTTCTTGGCGAATCTGGCCAGTCTGATCGGCGATCGCCAGGCTGCCATCCCAACCCACGCTGATCGTGAGTTCGGGGCTAGAGAGCACCCAACCTTGGGCCTGTTCCTCTAAATGGGTGGTGACGGCAGGCCAGGGATGGTCGGCCAGGGCGTAAGGCAGGGGCAGCCGACCGGGTTGCCAGGTGACACGAACAAAGTCAGGCCTTAGAAAGGCGAGTTCTAAAGAAGCTTGCTCAAACTCAATCTCAGCGCCTCGCTCGGTGGGGGTAGCCTGAAGCCCTTTGCCGACGGGGATGGGGGCAGTTGCGGGCGGGGTCTGGTAGAGGCGATCGCGCCGATCGCGCTGCCACGAGTACCAGATGGCGTAAGGCATGTACCTCAAAAACCACAGGGCTTGCAGCACAAATTTCAGCCTTAGCCAGAGTGGTTTTAGCACAGCCATAGTTCTGTTTTTCCCAGCGATCGCTCTCCGTCAGCCTAGGGGCAAGCGGGGGCTACGGCTTCCCCTAAAGGCGCGAGGCATTTGTCTACCCATAGAGAGAATTCACTGTCAGCCCCTCTCTCTAATTCCCTCTGCCCGCAGCTAGATGGGATAACGCTCTCGCTAGGGTTTAATGAGGCGAGTCTTGCCCTACTTTGGGAGCAGCCGTGTCCTTCTCACCCTACCTGGCTATCAATCAACAGCGGGCTGCCCGAGGCATGAAGCCCCAGTACGTGACCGGCATGGACTCTGCCACCCAGGGGCTACAGTCGGCAGCCAACTTTCTCAAAGGAGAGGATTTGCCCTCGGGGGGGCCGGTGCCTCAGCTAGCCGTGGGGCTGGCCCAGGCGATCGGCAGTTTGCCCAATGCAGTCAATGACGCCATTATTACCGGGTTAGGCTGGCTCGATGCCTCTGGCCCAGGAGCGCTGGAGCAGGTGCGATCTGAAACTCTAGCCCAGTGGGCGGTCAATCAATATCCCCAGCGGCGATACCCGGCGATGATGGTGGGCTCTTCCAACGGGGCGATTTCTCATCTGTGCGCCGCTTTGGGCATTCCCTGGCTACCCCAAACTTTGCTTGTCTGTGCCCGCCACTCGGGCGACAAAGACAACCCCAAGCAGGTGATGACCTGGGCCGAAGACCGGGTGCAGCGGTTGTTAGCGGCCAACCCTGACTTGGCGGCTTACCAAATGCACGACCCCAACCAGGATCGGCTGAAAGTGGGACGGGTGGCCTATTTTCGGCTGAAGCGTAGGCGGTTGGGGGCCACCTATCGGCAGTTTTTGCAGCAAAATCTGATGCCGGGGGGCACCCTGTTTTTGGTGGAATGCAACTATAGCTGGCCCGCCACCCAGGTCAGCGATCGCCATTTTTTCCAGGTGGGCGGCAAGGGCGGCATTCACCGCGAAGAGTACGTCGAGGGTAGCCCTCGGGTGGCCGAGTTTCTCCAGCGGCAGGGGTCTGAGCATCGCCGCTGGCACAGCCCCCCCTCCGATGGCGACTGGCCTGAGGCGGAATGGGGGTTTGAACCCGCCCTGCGTGAGGATGCGATCGCCTTTGCTGAGGAGAACGGCTTCAAGGTGCAGCGGATTGTGTTTGACGATCCGCAATCTCTCAGCCCGCTGGTGGCTGACCTGCATCGCTGGTGGTACGAGCAGTTGGGTGTGCCCAGCGATCGCCTATTAGCTGAGTCGTTTGTCTATTTGCACCCGTGGCTATGTCTGCGCCTGGGTCTAGTGCCCTACTGGACGGTGTTTAACGACCAAACCTCCCTGGGCCTGCTCAAAGACTATTTGCAAACCACCACACCCTACGACGACATCTATCTCACCCTGTTCTCCAACGGCATCAACTCCCTGGGAATTGCGCCTATTGAGCAGTGGCGATCGGAAATCTTGGCTCAGGCCCGCCGCCGCGGCGAATTCTTGGGCGTCAAAGAACAGCGCTTTCCGCGAGACAATGCCTCGATCATCCAGCACTATCTCGATCTGAAGCAGGTGCCGGGGCAGTTCCCCATGCCTGAACCGCTAACCCTGCACCAGCTTGGAGAATTTTTGGGCGAAAGGGGCGATCGCTACGCTGTAGATTGGCTGAGCTAACGCTTGTAGAATTCGCCCTGAGCATCTGAGCTTAGCCCACAGCAAACTCAGTAAACTGGCGCTTCTAGATCGTAAATCATTAAACAGACTTGGTGGCGCTGCTTCAGGCGGCGGGGCAGGTCTAGCCCTATTCTAAAATCTGCGCTCGTTGCCCATTGCTATGATGAACTCACCAATGCTCCTGGCTTAACGATGTTTTTCCATCCTAACCTGCCCCCCACCATAGCTATGGCAACGAATGACCAACAGTGCCAATCTTATTAAGAGACAAGAATTTAAGAGTCTTGGTCAATCCTGGGGATCACGATCCTTTACACGTCCATGTCATCAGCAGTGAATTTGAAGTAAAGATTGACATATCAGGAGATGAAGCGTGCGTGTTAGAGAAAGGTCAAAAACACCAAAACACGACTAACGCCAAGCATACCAGGGTAGCACTGGCGTTGTGTCAAGCCAATCTTCAGTATCTAAAAACAGAAGCCCGGAAATATTATGTCTAGCGAAGAATTTAAGCTGGCTAAGAGTGTTGTCTACGATGCCACTACCCGAGAAGTCGTGGTCACCCTCAGGGATGATTCCCGTCATGCTTGGCCTGTAAGGCTACTAGAAATGGTGCAGAGTGGGGCTGATGCCTGGTTTCCAGTAACAGGGCTGACGGACGAGCAATTGGCAGAGGTGGAGGTGTATGGTGGCGGGAAATACATCCTGTGGGATGAGTTAGGGCAGGTTTTTAAGGTTGCTGATTTGCTGGCTGGGGTCTATGGACGGGAGGAATGGATGAAAAAGCTCATGGCAACGACAAAATAACCTGTGCAGCCTACAGCCAAGCCATTTAGGAGGTGGTGAAGCTGGTGGTAATTGGGCCAGATCGGTGTGGGGAAAACGCTACAGCTATCCAGTAACTTGCGAATACCATGAGGTAACGCAAGTTAGAAAAAATCCCCCATGGCTGGATCGTCGCCCGACTACACACCCACCACGTCTGGCGATCTGTTACTTGGCACCAGCGGGGCAACCAGAAACCCGATTTTTTCAAAAAACTGGGTTTCTCTCTTTAATGCGGCTCAAACCACAGAGAAACACATTTCGCCGTAGGGTGTATTCGCAGCCGATTCTCCGTTTCTACAAAACCCAAATTTCTCTCGCTTGGCCGCAATGCACTGCCCACCCATCGCAAATTTCTCCCTTTACGGGTTCGGTGCATTGCTCCGCTCCGCTGCGCGAATGCACCCTACACCGGGTGGAAGAAAAACGAGGCTCCGAGGATGGCGAAGGTGGAGAGCAGCAGCACCCCCTCTAGCCAGTTCGATTTGCCATCCTGGCTGATGAGGTTGACGACGGCGACGGCGATGACAACCGCGATCGCCTCAAAGGGGCCAAAGTTCAAGTCCATGGGCTGGCCAATAAAGTAGCCGATGATCACCAGAATGGGGGCCACCAGCAGCGCCACCAGCAGGCTCGACCCCATAGCGATCGACACCGACAGATCCATATTGTTCTTCACGGCCATGCGCACAGCAGTAACGTATTCTGCCGCGCCGCCCACCAGGGGCAGCAAAATCACCCCCGTAAACAGGTCGGTCAGCCCCAGCATATTGGCCGTTTCTTCCACCGCACCCACAAAGATTTCTGACTCAACCGCCACCCCAATCGTGGCCGCCAGCAGCACCCCCAGCCAAAGCGCCACGTTGGGCTTTTCGCCTTCACCGTGTTCCCCAGCGCCGTGCTCGCCCTCCAGATCGCTCACCCCCACGTCGTAGAGATAGCTGTGGGTCTTGAGGGAAAACAGCAGCGTCAGCCCGTAGACCACAATCATCACCACCGCCACGGTCAGCGACAGGCGGCTAATGGCGGTTGGCTCCACAATATTCGAGGTGTTGATCACCATGGCGGGCAGCACGATCGCCGTTACCGCCAGGGCCATGGTGCTGCCGTTGATGCCCGCCACGTTTTGGTTAAACTCCTGCTCCTTGTAGCGCAGCCCGCCAAAGAACATTGACAGCCCCAGCACCAGCAGCAGGTTGGCCAAAATCGACCCGGTAATGCTGGCCTTGACAATGTCGATCAGCCCGGCCTTGAGGGCGACCAGGGCAATAATCAGCTCGGTGGCGTTGCCAAAGACGGCGTTGATCAACCCGCCAATGGTCGGCCCGGTGACCACGGCCAGCTCCTCGGTGGCGGTGCTTAGCCAAATCGCCAGGGGCACAATGGCCAGCGCCGACAGCCCAAACACCGTTAGGGCACCCCACTCCAGCCGCTCCGCTGCGATCGAGATCGGAATAAACAGCAGCAGGCCCAGGGAGACAATATTTTTAATCGACATAGATAACCAGATAAAGGAATAGGTGGGCTAGGGAGGGGCGATAGTTCCCCGTGCGGCATTTTTCTGCCCATTGTCGATGGAGAGGCGGTTCCGCGCAATCTCCTGGCCATCTTTCTAGCAAATTTCACCGTTGGAGAGCACCTGTGGCGCAGCCGCAAAACTGGCCCAGGTGCCTGTTCTGATCGAGCATTGCAGTCGATAGAATAGCAGCCTGCAAAACCATCTTTAAGACTACAAAACTTAAGATCCCTGTCTGTAAACATTTTTCCTGTTAGCCCCCAACTACGCCTGGAGAATTGCCATGCAAGCCCCGTTAAAAGCCGCTGCCGTTGCGATCGCCCTGGTTGGTTTGACCCTAGTTGGCTGCACCGCCCCCTCGTCGGACAATCCCGTTGGCGATACCCCCACCGCCCCCGACGAACCCCTGATTGCCGATGGGCCGGTTGTGTTTGAATGCCCCGATGGCGAAATTATTACCGCCCAGTTTAGCGAGGCCAATACCGCCGTGGTCACCCTGCCCGACCAGGAACCAATTCGCCTACCCGCCACCGTAGCCGCCTCTGGTGCCCGCTACAGCGATGGCAACACCACCTTCTGGAACAAGGGCAACGAGGCGATGGTCGAGGTGAATGGCACGGTGGTGTTCTCCGGCTGCCAAGCCCAACGCTAAACGGTGCAGGCCGCTCGACTACCCCGCCAGCAGCTGCATCATCTGTTCTTGGCTGAGTACGCTGCCCACTACCCGGCGCACGGGGCCTGGAGAAGTCTGAATCAGCGTTGGGGTCGCCCTGATATTAGCGGCCTCGGCTTCGTCGGGGTGAGTGGTGACATCAATCACCTGGAGGGTATAGGCACCGGGCAGGGTTGATTCTAGGGTGGTGTACAAAAACCGCAGCATTCTTTCGGTGACAGCGGTGTCGGTGGCGCTGACAAACAGCCTAAAGCAGTGCGCTGGGGGCAGCGGGGCCACCGCTAGCGGTGTTTCTGGCAGCGGGGCAGCGGGGGTAGAGGCTGCGATCGCCTGCTCGACGCGCATCACCAACTCATGGCACTCCCACAGTTGGGGAAAAGCGGCCTGGTATGACTCAATCAGCGCTACCGAACATTCTTCAACGCTGGTGTAGTTGGGCTGCCACTGCAATTCCCCCAGGCCAAACAGCGCATTGAGCAGGGGTTGAAACCGCAGCACACGGGGGTAAGCCTCGGCTACGGTCACCGGGGTTTGAGTTGTGGGGTTAACCCAGCGATCGACGGTGGCCGTAAAGCAGGGCAGCAAAAAATAGGGCGGTTCGGGCAGCTCTAGATGGGTTTGCAAAGCCGCACAGAGATCCAGGTGCCAGTGGGCTCGTTTTTGCTCGTCAATGCAGTAGACGCAGTCACCCCCTGGGGTAAAGAGGGCAATCCCTTTAAAGCTAGAGGCGACTGCACCCACCGCTGGGCCTACCGCAGCACCGTTAGACACGGCCTCGCAGCATTTGGGCCATCTCGTTTTGCCTGGGCGACATTTCCAGCGCGGTCTCTTCGGTGATGCGCCCCGACTCATAGAGGGCGTAGAGCGACTGGTTCATGGTACACATGCCGTCGAAGGTACATTTGGGAATCAGCGCTTCGACTTCGTCGAGCTGCCCCCGCAGAATGTAGTCTTTGATCGCATCGGTGTTGATCAGAATGTCGTGGAAGGCGGCCCGCTTGCCGTCGGTGGTGCGGCAGAGGCCCTGAGCAATGACCGCCACCAGCGACTCCGCCAGGGAAACCCGCACCGGGGCCTGCTGCTCCGGCTCGTAGAGGTTGAGAATCCGCTCTACGGTCTTAACAGCGCTGTTGGTGTGCAGGGTACCCATTACCAGGTGACCCGTCTGGGCAGCTTTGAGGGCGGTGTTGACGGTTTCTTTGTCCCGCATCTCACCGACCAGAATGATGTCGGGGTCTTCCCGCAGGGAAGCCTTGAGGGCGTTGTCAAACTTCTGGGTGTGCATGCCCACTTCCCGCTGCTTGATCAGCGATCGCCGACTGGTGTGCACAAATTCCACCGGATCCTCAATGGTGATGATGTTTTTAGGCATCTCGGTGTTGACGTAGTCGATCATCGCCGCCATGGTGGTCGATTTACCCGAACCCGTTGGCCCTGTGACCAGCACCAGCCCCTTGTGGTAGTGGCACACATCGCGAAAAATCGGTGAGAAGCCCAGCTGGTCAAGGGTGAGAATCTTCACCGGAATCAGGCGCAGCACCATGGAGGGGCCGCGCAGCGTGTCAAAGATGTTAATCCGGATGCGGGTGAAGTCGTACTGGGCCGCCCCATCAAAGTCCATGGTTTGGCGAAACTCTTGAATTTCGTCAGGCTTGAGAATTTCTGCGAGCCAGGCGTAGAAGGTGGCTTCGTCAGTGACGGGGTACTCGGTGGCTGAGATGTCGCCGCGATCGCGGAAGCGCGGAATTTCCCCGACGCCCAGGTGAATGTCTGAGAAGCCCTTGTCAAAGGCCTCGCGCACAATTTTTTCTAGGGTTAGCCCGCTGCCCACCTTGAGGGTGTCTGCCGCCTTAGGCATGGGTGGCGGCGAAGGCGGACGGTGGCGAGCTTGCCCTGGGGCAGGTGCAGCCTGAGCCGCTGGAGCGGGGGGCTGATGGGCTGCCGGAGCTTGACCGACCGGAGGCTGATGGGCTGCCGGAGCCTGGCCGACCGGAGCCGACTGGGCCACTGGAGCGTGACCGGCTGCTGCTGCCTGGGCTGCCGCCTGACCTGCGGCACGCGCGGCAGCTTGAGCCCGAGCTGCCGCTGAGGCTTGGGCCTGAGCCGCCGTTTGAGGAGGTCTGGGCGGTGGCGGTGGTGCAGGTTGGGCCCCGGGGGCGTTGGGTAACTCAGCCATAAAAGGGTTCTCCATGATGGACTCGACAGCGACAGGTACGACAGCTGGGGCGGGGCAGGGCAGCCCGTTTGCCCGTGGAATACAGTCAGGTTGCCCACATTGGGTGCAGAACTTAGCTAGTCCATGACCTCTGGCAATGCCACGACAGTCTAACAACAGTTGCAGGGTTTGATGGGCTGGTTATAACCCCTGAGTATACAACCTGTACCCAATTAGCTCATCAAGGTGCGCCCCAGCAGGTGGCCATGGCTAAAGACCGATCGCATCAGCCCCCAGCGCACCGGATTAGGGGCGCGGCCAAACAGCCCCAGCATGGCCTGCACTACCTCAGGCAGCGAGAGATTGTCGGTCAAAAACCCGGCCCAGTCATCGGTGGGCAGGTTAAAAAAGGCATTAAAAAACTGATGCAGCTGCGGCGCGTCAAAGGCCATCAGATTTTCGAGGCCGAAAAGATAGAGGTAGTGCTTGCGAACGCGATCGGCGGGCCATAGGGCTTGCCAAGCCTGGTGGGCCACTTGGTCAGGGGGCGTGTGGGGTGAGCTAAGGGCAGCGGCGATCGCCCCAGCCAGCCCCGGCCCCCGCCGCAGCAGTGCCCCCACCATATAGCCCGATGCTGGATGCACCATGCTAGCAGCCCCACCAAAGCCCACCACCCGCTGGGTAAAATCGGGCAGCGGCTGGTTCATCGGAAACAGGCACCGCTCGACATGGTGAATATACTCGACCTCAATACCCCGGTGGCGCAGCCGCTGGTGCAGCCGCTGCGTCAGCACCTCTATAGAAATGGCCGGGTGGTGGGCCAGCGAGGTTTCTTCCACAAAGTACACCCCATCGCCCAAATCCATCGCGTAGAGAAAGGTGGGCGGTTCCTGTCGCTGGGCGGGTGTGAGATAGTCGTCGCGGAAGTCCATCAGCACCATTTGCTGAGGGTCGGTAGGCGGCTTAGAAAACCGCCCCACAATACCGTAGGCCGCTTGAAACGACAGGTCTGAGGCAGCCGGACGCTGCACTAGCGCCGTCTGATGCCCCGTGGCATCGACCACCAGCCGAGCAGTAAGCTTTTCACCCGATGCGGTCGTGACCTGGGTATGGGTGGGCCTGTGCTCAATGTGAATGGCTTTATCTCGGCACCAGGTGACTTGGTGCTGCTCAGCCTGGTTTAGCCAGTGGGCTTGCAGGCGATCGTTGCTCAGTAACCCATACTCGCGATGCAGGGGCACGGGGCCACTGTTGACATGCACCACGCAATCCTTCCAGCGATGCTCTAAAAACGGCACCAGACCCACATCTTCGAGTTCATCGACCCAGATGCCGTAGGTGTTGGGCCAGGGGTGCGCCGGATCGCCCAGGGCCAACACCTGCACCGCCAGCCCCGTCTCTGCCAGGGCTGCCACTAGCGACAGCCCCGCCGGCCCCGCGCCAATGACCAACACATCCTGCATGAACTGCCTGCAACCTCGTTTGCTGTGAACCCCTATCTTACAAAGATTGCGGTCGTTATTGAGCAGATCGGGGTGAGGGGAGCAAGGGTGCGGGAGGCAGGTGATAGTCGCTTTGAGGTGCTCCTCGGCTCTAATTTCCCCCTGCCGCAGCCGGGCAATGTATCATTCAGAGGCGATTTAACCCAAATGTGGCCATGGCAAATCTTGCAAGCGATCCCAATGTACTGGCTACGGTGGTGGGCATTGTGGCCCTAGCTTTAGCCCCTTTGGCGTTTTTGCTGTGGTTTTTCTACACTCGCGACAAGCTCAACCCAGAGCCACGCGGGCTGGTGCTGAGAATTTTTGGCTTCGGGATTCTGGCTTTCATTCCAGTATTTTTGGTGCGGCAGTTTGTTCCCCTACCGGCCTGGATGATGGCGGTGGTAGTAGTACCCGTGCTGGCCGAACTAGCAAAATTTTGGGTGGTGAAGGCAGGCGTCTACAACCACCCTGAGTTTGACGAACCCGTGGATGGAATTATTTTTGCCGCTGCGGCTGGCCTGGGATTCGCCACCCTAGAGGTGATTGGCTCGATGCTCTACGCCTACTTTGCTGTGGCGCGGCTGGGGGTGCCGGGGAATGCCTGGGCGGCAGCCTGGCCCGCCGTGCTCAGCATGTTTGCCCTGCGGGGATTACTGAGCGCTCCGGGGCATGCCCTGTGGTCATCGCTCTGGGGCTATGCCCTGGGGATGGCAAAATTTTCTCCTGCTAGCCAGGGTAGCGGGCTGGTGCGCAATGGCCTGGTAGCAGCCATGCTCTCCCATGCTGCCTTTAATGCTCTGGCGCTGGAGTCGAGCTGGTGGCTCAACCGAGTGGGTTTGGTGCTGGTGGTTGCGGTGCTGTGGTTTGTGGTCATGCGCTGTTTGCGCTATGCCCTGGCTCTGACGCCCGAAACCTAGGGCGGTTCTAGAGAATGACGGGGTGGAAAAAGGGGAAGGGCAAACACCGTTTGCCCCTACGGAAGGGCTGATCTACTGCTGTGAGACAGTCTTTTGCCTTGCTCCCTTACACAGAATCAATACTGCAATAGGACGGTGACTGGCACATCGGGGAGCTTAGTGCGGCCCTCTAGACCCACTAGCTCAATGACAAAGCCATACCCGGCAACGGTGCAGCCGGTTTGCTCGACTAGCTTGGCGGTGGCCGCAGCGGTGCCCCCGGTGGCAATTAGATCGTCGATAATCAGCACTCGGCTACCCTCCGGAAAAGCATCTTGGTGGAGTTCGAGGGTATCTTTGCCATATTCCAGCGCGTAGCTGGCGGTGTGCACGGCGGCGGGCAGCTTGCCGGGCTTGCGCACTGGGGCAAACCCCACCCCTAGCTTGTAGGCCAGGGGCATGCCAAAGATGAATCCTCGCGACTCGATGCCTACGATGTAATTGGGGCGATACTCTGCCACCTGCTCAGCAAACAAGTCGATGGTGTACTGCAACGCGGTGGGGTCACTCAACAGCGGCGTGATGTCGCGGAAGAGAATGCCAGGCTTGGGGAAGTCGGGAATGTCGCGGATATGGGCTTTGAGATCCATCAGGAATGCGGGGTCAAGGGCGTTGATATGGTATCACCGTGGGGGATGGGGCGGTGAGGAAGATAGGGGAGATGGTGAAGCTGAGGAAGATGGCAAAGATTTCATGCCCTATCTCGTCATTCTTCTACCGCCTCGTTGTGGAGAAGTTGTCAAACCAGCCGCGTTTCCAGAAGAAGTAGATTTGCAGCACGGCAATCACGGCCATCACTGAGAGGCAGATGATGTAGCCCCAGTACCACCCCAGCTCTGGCATGTTTAAGGGTGATTTTTCGGTATTGAAGTTCATGCCGTAGACGCCAGCAATAAAGGTGAGGGGAATGAAGATAGAAGAGATCACCGTCAGCAGTTTCATGACTTCGTTCATGCGGTTGTTGATGGAGGAGAGGTAGACGTCCATCAGACTAGAGGCGATTTCGCGGTAGTTTTCGATGATGTCAACGACTTGCACTATGTGGTCGTAGACGTCTTGTAGGTAGACGCGCACTTCCTGGCTGATTAGATCGTCGCTGTCGCGAATCAGGCTGTTGATGACGCTACGCTGGGGCCAGATGTAGCGGCGCAGTTTCATCAGCGCCCGGCGCATGCGGTGAATTTTTTTGATGGTGGCATTGGTGGGGTTGGCCACTACTTCTTCTTCAAGGTCTTCGAGAGTTTCGCCAATTACCTCTAGCACTGGGAAGAAGCTATCGACGATGGTATCCATTAGGGCGTAGGCTAGGTAGTCGGCTCCCTGGGCGCGGATGGTGCCGGTGCCGCGACGGATGCGATCGCGCACCGGGTTAAATGAGTCCCACTCAGGCTCTTCCTGAAATGTGATCAGAAAACCACTGCCCATGACAAAGCTCACCTGCTCACTGCCCACCCCAGAGCCGGTTTTTTTAGACTGCACCATCTGCATGATGATCAGAATTTTGTCGTCGTAAAAGTCGATTTTGGGGCGGTGGGGCACGTTAACAATGTCTTCGAGCATCAAGGGGTGGAGGCCAAAGGTCTGACCAATTTGCAGCAGGGAGTCTTCGCTGCCCAGCCCTCGGGCATCAAGCCAGGTGACGCTTTCGGGCCTGCCAAGGGCTTCGCACTCAGATGGGTGATCGATAGTGGCGGTACGCACGGCTTCTGGGCCGTAGTCGATCAAATGCAGCTCGGTGGGCAAGGCATCGTCGGGAATATTTAGCGTGCCGGGGAGCGTGCCGGGGGTTGAATAGTTGAAGTCGATTAGTTTCTTCCTACCCTCGTGGGGCGCGGCTTTGAGGGTGTTAGAAGCCGCCGCTCTCAGCGCCTCAGCGTCAACGGTTCCGGCCCATGGCCGATCGGCTCGGTCTGGCGAGGAGGAGGGGTTGGCCCCTGGGTTTGGTGTGCGGCGCGACATAACTCTAACTTCCAACGATTCCACATAAAGCATAGGGGCACAGCCGTAACTGTGCCCCTAGGGGTTAAGCATTTATTCAGAGATGACTAGGGGCAGGCTACATCATGCCCATGCCGCCCATGCCACCCATGCCGCCCATGCCACCCATACCGCCCATGCCGCCCATACCGCCCATGCCGGGGTCACCAGCGGGAGCGGGAGGCTCAGGGATATCGACCACTAGGGCTTCGGTGGTGAGCAGCAGACCGGCGATGGAAGCCGCATCTTGCAGACCCGATCGCACGACTTTAGCGGGGTCGATAATGCCTGCTTGAATCAGGTCTTCGTAGGCACCCGTAAGGGCGTTGTAGCCCGTGGGGAAGCTCATCTCCTTGACCTTCTCGACAATCACCGAGCCGGGTTGGCCCGCGTTGTCGGCAATTTGGCGCAGGGGCGCTTCCACAGCCCGCATGACGATATCTACACCGATCGCCTCTTCAGCGCTGAGAGAAGCTTTGAGCGACTCCAGCTTGGGGGCCAGGTGCAGCAGGGTGGCACCACCGCCGGGGACGATGCCTTCTTCTACCGCAGCCTTGGTGGCGCTGAGGGCATCTTCGATGCGCAGCTTGCGGTCTTTAAGCTCGGTTTCGGTGGCGGCTCCGACTTTGATGACGGCGACGCCGCCCGCTAGCTTAGCCAGGCGCTCGGCGAGCTTTTCTTTGTCGTAGTCAGAGTCGGTGACGGCCAGCTCTTTACGAATTTGCTCGATGCGCTTGTCGATGTCGGCTTTGTTGCCCGCATCTGACACCAGGGTGGTGGTGTCTTTGGTGATGGTGGCTTTAACAGCCAGGCCCAGCATGGACAGGTCGGCGGTGTCGAGGCTGAGGCCCACTTCTTCAGAGATTACCTGGCCGCCAGTGAGTACGGCGATGTCTTGCAGCATGGCTTTGCGGCGATCGCCAAAGCTCGGCGCTTTCACCGCCGCTACATTCAGCACGCCCCGGGCCTTGTTGACCACCAGGGTAGCTAGAGCCTCGCCCTCAATGTCTTCGGCAATGATCAGCAGGGGAGCACCCTCGCGAGCCACCTTCTCTAGCACCGACACCAGATCTTGAATTGAGCTGATTTTTTTGTCGACGATTAGCACACGAGCGTTATCAAGCTCGGTCACCATACGCTCTTGGTCGGTGACGAAGTAGGGGGAAATGTAGCCGCGATCGAACTGCATCCCCTCGACAACATCCAGCTCGGTGTAGAGAGACTTCGATTCTTCCACGGTGATGACGCCGTCTTTGGTCACCTTATCCATGGCTTCGGCGATCATTTTGCCGATCTCTTCGTCGCTGCCAGCGGAGACGGTGGCGACCTGGGCGATGGTGGCATTGCCTTCTACGGGCTTAGCCACAGCGGCGATTTCGCTCACCAGCAGGGCAACGGCTTTGTCGATGCCGCGACGCAGGCTGACGGGGTTGGTGCCTGCGGCCACGTTCTTGAGACCTTCTTTGACCATGGCCTGAGCCAGCACAGTAGCGGTGGTGGTGCCATCGCCCGCTAAATCTTTGGTCTTAGAGGCCACCTCTTGCATGAGGCGAGCGCCCATATTTTCAAAGGGGTCTTCTAGCTCAATCTCTTTGGCAATGGTGATGCCGTCGTTAACAATCTGTGGTGCCCCGTACTTTTTCTCAAGTACGACGTTGCGACCCCTGGGGCCGAGGGTAATTTTAACGGCGTCGGCTAAGGCGTTGACGCCTTTCTCGAGGGCCTGCCGCGAAGCCTCATCAAAGGAAATTCTTTTTGCCATGTCGTCCTGTCTTTCAGCTCTCCAGAGACAAACTTAGCACTCGCTATGCCAGAGTGCTAACCTTGCCAGATTACCGCTGCGCGAGACAGCCGGTAAGTCGCAATAACCGATCCTCTACGGCAAAGGGGGCAAATTCCTTTAGCAATACAGTTGAACTTCTGCCGTGCTGCTAGTAGGTCAAGACCGCCGGGAGTGATGCTATGCGGGAAAGAAAGGAGTTGCCACCTCATCAATGCTCGTGGTCTGCTTCTTGCTCATCTAGTGAGAGGAACAGTGTTTCTGCGTTCAAGGCTAGATCGTCGTCGGTCAAGGGTGGAAAGTCTAGATTAGCTAGCCGTCTCAAGATTGCCAGGGCAATCGCAATTTGTTCTGTGTCGGGCAATGCATCAAAGGTGTTGAGAAGCTCTTGGGCTGTGGCCGTCATAGGTTTTTGCTCAGTGCCTACTTAAACCTTACTACAGGCGCTAGTGCAGACTTATTAGCTGGTCAGCTTCCATCCGTTGATATTAATGCCAAAAAATCTATGGCTTTTACAATTTCAATATCTTGGTAGTTAGTTAACGACAAAAGATGTTTGTCTCCTGTAACAATATGAGTAGCGCTACTGAGTAATGCACACTCCACAACCATGTCGTCGTCTGGGTCATTGGGGACTGCTTTGAGTGTCTTTGAAATTTTCACCATCCTAGAAAAGCTCTGTACCTCACTCACAGCAGCTTGGGCCATTGCTTCGGAGAATTTGAATTTGTTTATCAGCTTTTCCAAAAACTCATCCAGAATGGCCTGACAGGTTACGGATTCGACCTGCCCTATTTTTGCCGCTGCCAGGCATCGAAAAGGAGTGCCGGTGCTGGATAGCAAGGCAGAGATCAAAATATTGGTGTCAAAGACGGCAACGTAGTGCATTAATCTTCGTGCAACACGTCATCTATAAAAGTTTCGCGCTCTTCTTCGGTCATAGCATCCCAGTTGAGGCCACGCTCTTGAGCAACTATTCTGACTTTCTCAGTTCCGTAGTTAGAGAGCGAGTCCCACGTACTCCATTGCTGAAGTATTAGGTACTTGAATACTTCAGCCTGCTGTTGAGGGGGAAGCTGCTTGACCAATTCAATAACTTGCCCATTACTCAGGGTTAAGATTGCCATTCTGCCTCACCTCTTTTGCGTAGATTTTGTGGCAAAGTATTTGCTATTTGAAGTATGAGATTAATGCAACCTCACTCTGTCTGCTTCTGAAGAGAGATATTAGCGAGACGATGAAATGCTTCTTGATATAAGGCCATAATCTTTTTAAGAAGAACAAAGTCAATCCAGAACTCGCCCATATTCTGAGTGTGCCGAGATTCAACATATTTGTCGGTGTACCGGAATGTATCAGAACCCCTATCAAACTCATCAAACTCAAGAATCCATTTCCTAAACCATGTCGGCAACTTTGCTTTTAATTGTTTCTGAATTTGTTCTTCCAACTTCTCCGTCATATTTAAGAGATTGTGCCCTCTAGCATCTTTCAACACAGCTTTCAAATACAGTTCTAAACAATGCCGGTAGTTATAGAGAACTGGATAAATAATTTCATAAGCCTCAGTATCAGATGCTAGAACTTTATCAACAAGAATGTCTCCCGCTAGCTTAAAGGCATTTGCAACTCGTAGCGTTGTATAAACATCGTATAAAATTCCACCAAGAATTGCTCCATGTTTCCATGTTTCGTCAATGACATCTGGTGGAGTCTGAAAAATCTGCTGCTGGAAGATCTCTTCCGGGTCGTCCAACACCATAACTGACTTCCCTACCCATCTATCTGAGCTACTTGTTCAAGTATATTCAAGATGGCCTAGCCCCAGGTACTAACCAGCGACCTTTACGGACTGTCCAACCGAGAACTAAGCGATACAGCTATGTATTAAGTGTCAGATTCACTGGATAAGATCCATACATCCAGGATTATTCGGCGGCTTCACAGGACACTACTTAGTTTTTAGGGAACCAAATGTCATATTTGCTGGATAATTCCTAATTTCAAGATATTATCCAGCATCGCCTAAGCTATCTCTGCGTTATAAGCTCTCTCACAGCGGAGCCTGCTATATCGCTAATTTACATCCTCACATACTCCTGAAGCGACTTCACTTGCAGGGGGTGCTGTTGCAGGGAGTGGATGGCGGAGGCTGTAGCCTTGGCTCCGGCGATGGTGGTGATAATTGGTACCTTGTAGGCCAGGGCCGTGCGACGAATAGAGCGATCGTCCTCGATCGCAGTGCTACCCGCTGGAGTGTTGATAATTAGCTGAATTTCGTTGTTTTTGATCGCGTCTTCGATGTTGGGGCGGCCCTCGTGGACTTTGAGAATGAGGTTTACGGTGAGCCCTTCATCCATGAGGGCGGCGCGGGTGCCCGAGGTGGCGATCAGTTTGAGGCCCATGTCGGCCAGTTCTTTGGCAACGGGGATGACGGCGGCTTTGTCGCGATCGTTCATGGAGATAAAGACAGTGCCGGCGAGGGGCAACTTTTGGTTGGCTCCCAGTTCGGCTTTGGCGAAGGCTTTGCCAAAGTCGGCGTCAATGCCCATGACTTCGCCGGTAGAGCGCATTTCGGGGCCGAGCAGGGCGTCGGTACCCGCAAACTTGTCGAAGGGCAGCACGGCTTCTTTCACTGAAATGTGCTGGGGAATCACCTCTTTGGTGAAGCCTAGCTCGGCCAGGGTTTTGCCCGACATGACCCGCACGGCGATCTTGGCTAGCGGGTGGCCGATCGCCTTCGAGACAAAGGGCACCGTGCGCGAGGCGCGGGGATTGGCCTCAATGATGTAGACCTGATCGCCCTTGACCGCAAACTGAATGTTCATTAGGCCGATCACCTTCAGGCGCTTGGCCAGCTTCACCGTCCAGTCGCGGATGGTGGCGAGGGCGGCGTCGGGCAGGGTCATGGTGGGGAGCGAACAGGCCGAGTCGCCGGAGTGGATGCCCGCCTGCTCAATGTGCTCCATAATGCCGCCGATGACGACCTGGCCGGTGTGGTCGGCGATCGCATCCACATCCACCTCGATCGCGTTCTCCAAAAACTTGTCGATCAAAATCGGGTGGTCGGGCTCCACATGCACCGCGTAGGTCATGTAGCGCTCTAGGTCAGTGTCGGAGTAGACGATTTCCATGGCGCGGCCACCGAGCACGTAGCTGGGGCGCACTACTACCGGGTAGTCGATCTGCTGGGCCACCTTGAGCGCATCTTGGTAGCTGCGGGCCATGCCGTTGGGGGGCTGCTTAATGTCGAGTTCGCGCAGAATGGCCTCGAAGCGTTCGCGGTCTTCGGCGGTGTCGATGGAGTCGGGGGAGGTGCCCCAGATTTTGGTGGGTGGGTGGATGGGTGGATGGGCGGATGGGTCGGCGGCGGGCAGGGAGGCGAGGTATTGCTGGAGGGGGACGGCTAACTTGAGGGGGGTCTGGCCGCCGAACTGGATGATGATGCCGATGGGGTTTTCGGCTTCGATGATGTTGAGCACGTCCTCTTTGGTTAGGGGCTCAAAGTAGAGGCGATCGCTGGTGTCGTAGTCGGTCGAGACCGTTTCGGGGTTGGAGTTGACCATGATCGTCTCAAAGCCATCGTCGCGTAGGGCAAACGACGCGTGGCAGCAGCAGTAGTCAAACTCGATGCCCTGGCCGATGCGGTTGGGGCCGCCGCCGAGGATCATCACCTTGGGGCGATCGCTGGGCAGCACCTCGGTCTCGTCTTCGTAGGTGGAGTAGTAGTAGGGGGTAAAGGCCTCAAACTCGGCGGCGCAGGTGTCAACGGTCTTGTAGACGGGAATGACGCCTAGACCCTTGCGGTATTGGCGCACCTCGTCTTCGTGGGTGCCGGTGGCATAGGCGATCTGGCGATCGCTAAAGCCCTGGCGCTTGACCGCCCGCATGTCGTCGTAGCTCAGCTCGGTCAGTGGGGTGCGCTTGAGAAACTTTTCGGTCTGCAGCAGGCCTGAGAGCTGGTTGAGAAACCAGGGGTCGATGGCGGTGAGGTCGTAGATATCGTTGACGGTGAGGCCGAGCTGCATGGCGTGGCGCAGATCGAAGATGCGCTCGGGGTTGGGAGTGCGCAGCTTGGGGCGAATTTCGTTGAGGCTGGGCAGCTTTTCGGCGCGATCGCAGCCCCAGCCCGCCCGGCCAGTCTCCAGCGATCGCAGCGCTTTCTGGAACGACTCCTGGAAGGTGCGACCGATCGCCATCGCCTCGCCCACCGACTTCATTTGGGTGGTCAAGGTCGAGGTGGTGCCGGGGAATTTTTCAAAGGCAAACCGGGGAATCTTGGTCACCACGTAGTCGATGGTGGGCTCAAAGCTGGCCGGAGTTTTCTTGGTGATGTCGTTGGAAATTTCGTTGAGGGTGTAGCCCACCGCTAGCTTGGCGGCAAATTTTGCGATCGGGAAGCCCGTTGCCTTAGACGCCAGCGCCGAGCTGCGCGACACCCGAGGGTTCATCTCAATGACAATAAAATCGCCGTTGTCAGGGTTGACCGCAAACTGAATGTTGGAACCGCCCGTCTCCACGCCGATTTCGCGGATGATCTTGACCGAGGCATCGCGCAGGCGCTGGTATTCCTTGTCGGTCAGGGTTTGAGCCGGGGCCACGGTGATCGAGTCGCCAGTGTGGACGCCCATGGGGTCGAGGTTTTCGATTGAGCAGATGATCACCACGTTATCCGCTAAGTCACGCATCACCTCCAGCTCGTACTCCTTCCAACCCAGCAGCGACTGCTCGACGAGAATCTGCGACACCGGGCTGGCATCGAGGCCCGATCGCGCAATGGTTTCAAATTCTTCCTGGTTGTAGGCGATGCCGCCGCCGGTGCCGCCCATGGTGTAGGCCGGGCGAATGATGAGAGGGAATGTGCCAATCTGCTTGGCAATCTGCTTGGCCTCATCCATGGTCTCGGCCAGGCCCGACGGGCACACGGGTACTTCAATGCGCGCCATCGCCTCTTTAAACAGCTTGCGATCTTCCGCCATTTCAATAGCATCGAGCTTGGCCCCAATTAGCTCGACGCCGTAGCGCTCTAGCACGCCGGTTTTGGCCAGGGTCACCGCCAGATTCAGCGCCGTTTGACCACCCATGGTGGGCAGCAGCACATCGGGGCGCTCCCGCTCAATCACCCGCTCCACGATTTCGGGGGTCAGGGGCTCGATGTAGGTGCGATTCGCCGTCTCCGGGTCGGTCATAATCGTCGCCGGGTTGGAGTTGATTAGCACCACCTCGTAGCCCTCTTCCCGCAGGGCTTTGCAGGCCTGGGTGCCAGAGTAGTCAAACTCGCAGGCCTGACCAATGACAATCGGGCCAGAGCCGATCAGCAGAATCTTTTTGATGTCATCACGGCGGGGCATAGGCTGCACGGGTGCGTAGGAAAAATCCAAATCATTCTAAGGGCTAATTGCCAGATTCGTTTGCTTAGGTTGCAGCATTCCGACGCGATTCTGGGCGGGATTTCCCAGGGCTGCGGGCCAATGTCAGCGTTTAGTGAATTTAAGCAAAACTTCCGCACTATCACCGAGGGCTTTTGGGGGCAAAAAGTACCCGCGCGGGTAATGCGATCGCCCCGACCCCCTTGCCATGATGGGGCCATCCATCGAGTTGAACTACACGAGGTAGGCCATGACACGCCACGGTCAAATGTATCTCAGAGACACTGCTCCTCCGCGCTTTCGGGTTCCGGCTCGGGGCCGCTTCGGCAGAATGTTTCGCTGCACCCGCCCCTTTGCCCAAGACACCCCCGCCATTCGCCAGGCCCTGATGGAGCTGGGCAAAGCCGAAGGCATTATGGACCCCGGCCCCGCCAACAACCCCGATAACCCCGCGATTCCGGCTGGGTTTACCTTTTTGGGCCAGTTCATCGACCACGACCTCACCTTCGACCCCACCTCCAGCCTGGAGCGCCAGTCTGACCCTGAAGCGATCGAAAACTTCCGCACCCCATCCTTTGAGCTGGATAGTGTCTATGGCGCTGGCCCCACTGCCAGCCCCTTTCTCTACGACAGCCGCCCTGAAAATCGCGGCAAGCTGCTGATCGACGCGGCTCGCCCCCACGACCTGCCCCGGAACAGCCAGGGCATCGCGCTGCTGGGCGACCCCCGCAACGACGAAAACCTGATTGTGTCGCAGCTGCACCTGGCCTTCGTCAAGTTTCACAACGCGATGATCGACAAGCTCAAGGCCGATGGCGTCAACCCCAGCCAGCTATTTGACGAAGCCCAAAAGCTGGTGCGCTGGCACTACCAGTGGATTGTGCTGCATGAGTTTTTGCCGCTGCTGGTGGGCCAGAATGTGGTTGACACCGTGCTGCAGCGGGGCCGCCGCTTCTACAGCACTCGCTGGCGGCGTGAACCCTACATTCCAGTGGAATTTTCGGTGGCAGCCTACCGCTTTGGCCACAGCCAGGTGCGCGGCGGATATGTCATCAATAGCGGGTTTAGGGCGGCGATCTTTGCGGCCCCTGGCTCGGGCGGTAACGACCTGTCAAGCGGCAAACCGTTACCTCCCGAGCGGGTGATGGACTGGCGCAACTTTTTCAAAGTGAATGAAACTGCCACGCCTCAGCTCAGCCAGCGCATCGATGCCACCATCTCGCGACCCCTGTTTCAGCTGCCGTTTATTCCGCCCAACATGGCGTCGAACCCGGCCTCGCTAGCCCAGCGAAACCTGCTGCGCCACCTGACCTTTGGGCTACCCTCAGGTCAAACCGTCGCAGGCAAAATGGGAATTGCACCCTTGTCTGCCGCTGACCTGGCGGATGTGGCGGCGATCAGTACCGAGTTGGCCCACAACACGCCCCTGTGGTTCTACGTGCTGCGGGAGGCCGACAAGCGCGCCGATGGCCGATCGCTCGGTCCTGTGGGCGGTCGCATTGTGGCCGAGGTGTTTATCGGCCTGCTGCAATCTGACGAGCTGTCGTACCTCTGCCAAGAGCCCGACTGGAAACCCAGATTGGGAACCGGCGGTGACTTCAAGATGGCCGACCTGCTGAAGTTTGCGAAAGTCGCTGAGCCTCCTGTTCTGCCTACCCTACCCGCTCCGGCCCCTGTGCAACCCGCTGAGACACCTCAACCCGCCGAGGCATCCGCGAGCTAGGGTACAGCTCTAATCGCTATCTGACCTGTAGGGACGCAATATGCTGCGTCCCTACAGGCGATCGGGGGGGCAGGGGCAGGCAGGCCGCTGGGGGCTGAGGTGACGCAAAGTCCTGAGGTAGTCTTCGAGTTCGCCAAACTCGGCGGGGTTGAGGCTGTAGTAGATCCAGCGGCCATCTTGCCGGGCGGAGATTAGCCCGGCTTCGCGCAGGGTTTTGAGGTGGAAGGAGAGTTTTGACTGGGCAATCGCCATGCGATCGCACAGATCGCACACGCACATTTCCTGCGATCGCAGCAGCTCAATCACCTCCAGCCGCAGCGGGTCGGACAGGGCCTTAAATTTGGCGATGGTGGTGGCCGATGAGGCGGTTTGCAGGGCGGTTGACATTGGCCTGAGCTTTACAAGGATTGGCTTCTAGCCTAGCCTAGCAGAGCTGACTAGACCTGTTATGGAATGGGCGCACGGCGCTGTAGACGTCAATGGCAATCAGGCGCACCAGTTCTTGGTTGCGCATGGGCAACGTAAGTTCATAAGTCATGGGAATTCACCTTCGGTAAAGAAAACGGGAAACTCGCCTAGCATCCCGTGAGGGTGCTAAACCGAAAGCTAGAACTACAATAGGTCTAGTCATTGCGGCTTAGCTAGCTTAAGTCGGAATGACCAGGGGATTTGAGGAGCACCACCCCCTCTCTTCCCCGCCTAGAACCATTCTCCGCAAGGTGCAATGCATTAGATGTGTCCTGGAAGTTCACCGTATTAATCGATAATTATTAAATCAGGAAAATATCGAGGCTTGTGCAAGCGGGCTTGATGCCAATTATTTGAATCCTGTAATTTAGCTATTGATAAGCCATCATACTAAGAACGGTTAAGTACATTAGATTGCCAACAAATACTATCAAAGAAGATTATGGCTATCCCTGAAAGATTTTTGGAATTAGTCAAGCGCTTTAAAGACAATGAAAAAATCTATACATCAACCAGCTATAAAGAGGCTCAGCTAAGACAAGAATTTTTGAATCCTTTTTTTGAATCGTTAGGATGGGATCTAGATAATAGACAGAGTTTACCAGAACTGTACAAAGAAGTCATCGTTGAAGATTCGATTAGCGTTGCAGGGTCAAAACATAAGAAAGCGCCTGACTACTGCTTTAAAATTGGAGGAATTCGCAAGTTTTTTGTAGAAGCTAAAAAACCATCGGTTAATCTTGAAGCAAGCAAGGATGCAGCTTATCAAGTGAGGCGCTATGGCTGGCCAGCAAAACTACCTATAAGCATTTTAACTGACTTCCAAGAATTAGCAGTTTATGACTGTCGTGTAATGCCTGACAAAAAGGATAAGGCATCTAAGGCAAGGCTTAAATATTTTAATTTTGAAAGATATGTTGATAGCTGGAATGAAATTTATGATTTGTTTTCTAAAGAAGCAGTTTTAGCAGGATCCCTTGATCAATTCATAGAAGAAAACGGCAATAGAGGGGCTGCTACAGTCGACACAGCCTTTCTGAAAGAGATTGAGGGATGGCGAGAACAATTGGCGACTGATTTATCAATACGAAATCCTGATTTGAACCAAAGACAGCTAAACTTTGCTGTGCAGATGACAATCAATCGCATAGTTTTCTTGCGAATTGCTGAAGATCGAAATATAGAACCTTATGAACAGTTAAAGAATACAACTCTCACGACAGGTGTTTATGAGAATCTTTGTATTCTATTCCGAAGCGCAGATTATCGTTATAACTCTGGCCTGTTTCACTTTAAATCTGAGAAGGACAGAGATGAGCACGATGAGCTTACACTTAGTCTAGAGATTGGGGATGAGCCATTACAGCGGATCATTCAAAATTTATATTATCCTGATAGCCCTTACGAATTTTCAGTTATTCCAATAGAAATCTTGGGTCAGGTTTATGAGCAGTTTTTAGGCAAAGTTATTCGACTTACCGATAAACATGAAGCAATTATTGAAGACAAGCCAGAAGTCAGAAAGGCAGGAGGTGTTTATTATACTCCTCCTTTTATTGTTGACTATATTATCGCAAATACAATTGGAAAGTTTTTAGAAGATAAAACGACTCGTCAAGCTAAGCTTAGCTTGAGGATAATTGATCCGTCATGTGGCTCCGGGTCATTCTTGATTGCAGCATATCAATATCTTTTGAATTGGTATCTACAGAAATACAGAGAAGATCCAGCCAAGGATGGACACAAAAGCAAAACCTATCTTGGAGAGAAAGGTGAATATTTTTTGACGCCTGAGGAGAAAAAAGATATTTTAACTAAAAATATCTATGGCATAGATATTGATCTTCAGGCTGTCGAAACAACCAAACTATCCTTATGCCTAAAGCTGCTAGAAGATGAGTCAAATGAAACCTTGTTTAAGCAATTAGACTTTCTCCATGATAGGGCGCTTCCTGATCTTGGAGAAAATATTAGATGTGGAAATTCTCTTATAGATGAAGATTATTATGACTCTGTACAAATGCATCTTCTTAACGACGAAGAGATATATAGAGTTAATGCTTTTAATTGGGAAGATAACTTTAGCAAGGTTTTCAAGAAGAGAGGGGGATTCAACATCGTTATAGGAAATCCCCCTTATGGAAGTTTTTTAAGTGAGTCTGAAGCCAAGTATATCAATAAGGCATACCTGTACCAAAACTATCAACTTGACTCTTACCTTGCTTTTTTAGAAAGATCACTCCAAAAGATGAAGCCAAATGGCTTCTGGGGCATGATCATCCCTAACACGTGGCTGTTGAATTTACTTTCGGAAAGAATTAGAATTTATCTTTTTGAGGAGAAGAAAATACTATTTGTCCGCCACTATCTTTTTTCAGTTTTCAAGAAGGTGACAGTCAATACAGAAGTAGTGATACTTGAGAACAAAAGATCAACTGCTGATCACCTTATTTCTATTTCTATAGTAGACAAAAAGAAAGAGATCTCATATGAAATCCCACAAATCAACTGGATCGAGAGAAAAGGTAAACCCGTTAATGTTTTTGAGCATCCTAAATTCTCCTGTATAGTCAAAAAAATGAGATCGGGGACTATTCTTGACAAAAATTTTTTGGTAACTCAGGGAGCGAAGCCCTTTCAGATCGGGAAAGGAAAGCCTAAGCAGACTAGGGAAGTTGTCAACAATAAACCTTTCGTCTCGGATACGCAAGAAGATTCTACATTTAGGCCATTACTTCGGGGTAGCCTAATCCAAAAATATAAAATTTTATGGAATAAGAATTATTGGATAAGTTTTGGGAACTGGTTAGCAGAGCCAAGATATTCTGCAAAATATGATGCCCTAGAAAAAATAGTTATTCGCCAAACAGGAGATTCTTTAGTTGCTACGCTTGATACATCACAATTCATTGTCAGAGATAATTCATATACTATCGTTCCTAGAGATGAAAATCTCAGCCTTAGGTTTTTGCTAGGAGTTATCAATTCCAAGTTACTGAATTGGTTTTATCAAAAAATCGTTAATTCTGAAGAAGGAGAAGCGTTAGCCCAAGTAAAAAGAGAGCATATAGCATCTTTGCCCTTAAAAATACCTAGGTTCGACATTCTTGAAGAAAAAGCTATCTACGACAATATTATCGATTTAGTGGATCAGATGTTGCTGCTTTGCAAGGGAGCTGAAACAGCAAAAACTCCATCAGAAAAGGGTGTAAAATCGCAGAGAATAAAAGTAGCGGACAAACAAATTGATCGTTTAGTCTATGGGTTGTACGGCTTAACCGACGAAGAGATTGCAATTGTAGAAGAATCTCTATAGATTGGTTTCTTCTTCAACAAAGGACGCAAGAGAGACGCTAACGGTATTCCTATGTGGAGCGCAGAAACAATGGAAGTCACCTGAGGTCAAATCCTATAGCAGAAAAGCTAACATTCCGATGCGACAAGATCGACGACATTCTCTACATCGGCAAATGTCAACCCTGCCCAGAGCAAGAATCAGAAGAAATTGGCGATGAAATAAGTCGTTCGCCTAAACCCTGACTCTGGCGAAATTGAAAACTTTGAGATTTTGTTCTTCTCTAAACGGTTACTCAGCACAGATCTGCTATAGCTACCTGTAATCGCCAATTTAAATCTAGCAGCATATTAGCAGGTGCTCCACTACAGTAAGCGGTGCGTCCGGGTAGTGGCAGCGAGCCAATTTGGCTTAACAGCAACGACGCACCTTACAGCTTTTTAAGCTACTGCCGACGTATCGCTAAAAACAGTCACAACCGACCTAACGACTGTAAATTCTTCAGATCTAACCCAAAATCTTCAACGTCATACACGTAGAAAGGTATATTTCGCTGTTTCAAGAGTTGGCGAAAGTCATTGAGAGGCAGTTCTGCAAGCTGGCTGGCATAGCTCAGGGTCAAACGCCCTGTTTGAAACAAATGCACAGCAATTTCTTGACGAAACTCGGCTGGAGTAAGTTGAGACGCTCGTAAGATTTCGTCTGAAATTAAAACGCTCATAGCTTTATCCCTGCAAGCTCATACTTCAGCATAACTCACAAAAATTAGGCAGACAGGGCTACAACACTAAGTCTGAGCACCAGGATATCGATAAAACCAAGAATGTCGGGTGATATGATGAGACCCGTTTTCTCACTTTCGGATCGCTTCATTTTGACCAAGGCTTTTTCTTTTAGCTGCGACGCTCGCTGTAGCCACACCCAGGCGCGGGCAGGCACCTTCACCACCCCCCACGGCCCCGTGCACACCCCTCGGTTTATGCCCGTGGGCACCCTGGCCAACGTCAAAACTGTCACCCCCGCCCAACTCGCCACTACCGGGGCGCAGATGGTGCTCTCCAACACCTATCACCTGCACCTGCAACCGGGGGAAGACATTGTGGCCGAGGCGGGGGGGCTGCACCGCTTCATGGGCTGGGATGGTCCGATGCTGACCGACTCGGGCGGCTTTCAGGTGTTTAGCCTCAGCCAGATGCGCACGATTACTGAGGACGGGGTGACGTTTAAATCGCCCAAGGATGGTCGCATCATCAATATCCGTCCCGAAACCTCAATTCAGATCCAGAACGATCTGGGGGCCGATGTGATCATGGCCTTCGACGAATGCCCCCCCTACCCGTGCAGCCGCGAGACGATCAAAGCCTCCACCGATCGCACCTGGCGCTGGCTCCAGCGCTGCGTTGAGGCCCACCAACGACCGGATCAAGCGCTATTTGGCATTGTGCAGGGGGGCGTTTACCCCGACCTGCGTACCGAGGCCGCGCAGCAGCTAGCGACGTTGGATCTGCCGGGCTATGCGATCGGCGGCGTCAGCGTGGGCGAACCGCCAGAGCTGATCGAAACCATCGTCAAAGCCACCGCCCCCTGCCTGCCCGAGCACAAGCCTCGCTATCTAATGGGGGTAGGCACCTATCGGGAGATGACTCAGGCGATCGCCGCCGGGGTAGACCTGTTCGACTGCGTCATCCCCACCCGGCTGGCCCGCCACGGCGCGGCACTGGTGGCTGGGGAACGTTGGAACCTGAAAAACCAGCGCTTTCGCCGCGACTACACCCCCATCGACGCCGCCTGCCCCTGCTACACCTGCCAAAATTTCACCCGCGCCTACCTCTGCCACCTGATCCACGCCAAGGAGATGCTGGCCTTTACGCTGATCTCGATCCACAACATCACCGAGCTGGTGCGTTTTACCCAGCGGATCCGGGAGGCGATTTTGGGCGATCGCTTCACCACAGAATTTGCCCACTGGTTAGCGCCAAACGCGATCGCTGCCGACCTGGACGCCCCCCCGTCGTGATAAAATGCGAAGAAAATTTACCAATTCTCAGATTTCGGCCAGGGCGCTCAGGGTAAGGCTCGGCTTAGGTCTGAGGCTGGTTCCGGCTGTGTAATGAGAGGATAATCATTCAATGGAAGTCGCAATGCTGCTGGCCAAACTGCCCGAGGCCTACTCCCTGTTCGACCCCCTGGTAGACGTGCTGCCCATCATTCCTGTGTTTTTCCTGCTGCTGGCCTTTGTGTGGCAGGCTTCCGTCGGTTTCAAATAACCCTTTTACATTTTTAATATAGAGTTCAGCCCCGGCGTTACTAACGCTGGGGCTTTGTTTGAGGGGCTCTAGCAAGCCGCCATAGACGCGCACGCCCCAGCCCCTAGATTGAGCCCACCGGGTTGGCTGAGAGCCCAACACCCAGCGACTTTTCCCCCGGCAAGTTGAGGTTGCGACATAGCAAAGCTGTTACCGCTAGGCATTGATATACTGAGCCAGCGCTAATCTGCTCTATGGCACCCACCGGCGATGATCGAAAATTTTGGCTCAGGCAACAGTTTTAGGCTGTCGATCAAGTCCCTAGAGGCTGAGGCAGACCCGAGGGTTACCCATGCTGGGGTGCAGGCTCTCTGTAGCCGCATTACCCAGTTGAGCAGTCTTGAGCAGACCAAGTTTGCGTTTCTTCCCAATCCGCAGTACAGCATTTTGGCCGAGGCCACGGCCCACCATAGCGGGGGCGAACCCAGCCTATATGCTGGCCTTCAGTGCGAGATTCCGTTGAATAAACTCAGAGTTGTTTTGCGGTGTGTGGGTAACTGGCTAGAGCGCACCGCCCACAAAACCCTTTTTGTCTTAGAAATTCCGCCCAGCCACACTATTACTATTCAGACCAACCAGGCTCGGGCGCTGGCTCAATTGCTCATCCTCGGCGAGGCTCTCCTGCCACCCCACGAGTTCTATCGCACCCAGGCCGAGGCCTATATAGGCACCTTTGGGGAGCTAACTCCGGCGGCTAAGGCCAACTTAAGCCTGGTGCAGCAGCGGGTGGGGCTATCAACCGAAGAGGCCAACGAACTCAACGCCACCGCCATGGGGCCATTTAGAACCCTGGCCGAGAAATATCAGCACTTTCGCCGAGAACTGCTGGTGTGCAAGCAGGTCAGCGATCTCGATGAGGCTTTTTGGAAGGTGATGCGGGCCAAAGCGGTCACCATGGGTTTGCCCATGGCCGATGCTCAGTTTCTCAAAGACGAGCGCCTGAAGACTCTCCGCCAGGAGGCTGAGCAGACGCAGCGGCAGGCCGAAGCCAAGGCCGCCGACGAGGCTCAGCGGCAGCGCGATCAGCAGGAGCGATCGCTGGGCTACCGCCACCAGTTTGAAGCCATGGTCATCGATGCGCTGAAACCCCAGAGCGTTGCCCCAGAAGGTGTTGCTCCAGAAAGTGTTGCCCCAGAGCGCATTGGAATCGCTGAAAACCGCCCCGATGCGGCGCTGTTTCGCCAGGGCATCATGGCTCAAATGGCTGGTTCTGATTTTAACCGGGGTCGCCTGACCCAGGCGCGGGAGTCTTATCATCTCAACCCGCAAGAGGCCGAAGCTCTGGAGAAACCCGTTTTAGATGAGCTGTATTTATTATCTGACTTACTATAGGTTGCAAGGAATGAGCCACTGGCTGGAGCCTAGCCTTGGTGCGTCTGTGAGGTGTTGACTTGGCGCAAAACATCGCCTGTTTGATCAAGTTTGTCGAACCCCAGCTCAAGCACGATGAGCTAGACACCGAGGTTCGCTACTTAATTGATGACCTGCGCGATCTCGATGGCATGGGCCAGGTTCGCTTTGACCCCATTTTAGAAACTAGAGAAGCGGCCCAGGTCAAAGTAGGCACCAGGTTTGTCGCCCCTTCAGATCTGTTGGTCTCTATCTTGAGGCGTCTGCGCGATCGCCTCTACTACAAGCCCCTCGAAACCTGGTTTCTCTTCCAGATTTCAGACCTCAACCTGCAAATTCAAACCGATCGCGCCGACGACCTCATCGATCTGATGGCCACCGCCCAAAGCGGGCTGCTGTTCTCCCCAGAGCGCGACTATCTCGCCGAAGCCGAAACCTACAGCCGCACCCAGGGTGAACTCTCGTCCACCGAACTCGACAATCTCAACCTGCTGCGCCAGCGCCTCGGCCTTTCGGCAGAACAGGCAGAACGGCTCAATGCCAGAGTCGTCGGCCCCTATAAAACCCAGGCCGAAAAACACCGCTATTTTGACGAGACCGCTGCCGCCGAATTTGACCGTCTGCGCCAGATGGATGCAGACCAGCCCTTTGCTGCCAAAGACCCCTGGCCAGTACTGCAAGAACTGGCTGAAAACTTGGCCCTGCCGGTTCCTGAGGCTGAGGCCATCTACCAAAAGCACTGGCAGCGCTACAGCGACGAGGTCAAACTCAAAGCCGAGCAGCAGGCCACCAAAACCGCTGCAGCGGCCCGCCTGGCCACTGAGACTAAAGCCGAGGGCGATCGCCAACATCAGGTGCAGCAGGCCCGAGAACACCTAGAGCAGTACCTAGCGCTCTGTCGCCAGACCATGGCCAGCAGCCTGTACCCTTCCGCGTTTGACCAGGGACGCCTCGACCAGGCCCGCCGACTGCGGGGGCTATCTATTGAGGAGGCGATCGCCCTGGAGACAACCGTGCGCAATGAGCTATACGGCGGCATTGAGTCTGCCGCTGGGGTTGACTACAGCCGCCTGCGCGACCTGCTGCTGCAACAGGCCTGGCAAGAGGCCGACATGGAAACAGAAGCCGTTATTCTCAAGGCTCTCAACTGCGACATGCAGCCCGTCACCGCCGCCACCGTGCAGCGGCTACCCGCCGTCGATCTAGCCACCATCGATGCCCTCTGGAGCCGCCACAGCAACAAGCGCTTTGGATTCAAGGCCCAGCAGCAGGTGCACCGAGCCCAGCAGCACATTCAGCAGGACGATCGCCAGCAGTGGTTGGCCTTTCAGCAGGCGTTGGGCTGGCGCGAGCCGCCGTCGCTGTTCTACCAAGGCTACCGGCCCTACCATGACCTCAACTTCAGCCTTGAAGCGCCCCTGGGCCACCTGCCGACCTGGCGCTGGTGCTGCCTAAGTTTGAGCGATCGCTACCGCCTGAGCCTCGACGTCATGGCCGCCGTCATCCACCACCTGAGCCTATGCATGCCCCTAGACCCAGCGCCAACTCCAGCCGTTGACCCAGCCGCCCCCACGGTGCTCACCGGAGGGCAAACCCGTGCTGTCTAACTCCCTTCATAACCATTTAGACGAAAGCCTCGCCGAACTCAGCCTGCTGCTTAATGAAGAAGACTGGGAGACGGCGGATCGGCTGACGGCAGACCTGCTGCTCGACGCGGCGGTGCAGAACTACAGCGGTGAACCTGTACTGTTGCCCGAGCCAGAGCCGCGCCGTCGACCTCACCAGCCTCACCTAACAACCGATGCTCTAGCGGGTCTGCCTTGCCAACTGCTGCACGCTATCGACGATCGCTGGCAGAGAGCTAGCGGCGGGCATTTTGGCTTTTCGGCCCAGCTTCAGATCTATGCCGCTACCCTAGAAACCATCGACTTTGACCCGGCCCTACGCAACTGGTCTACCCCCCATCCCTTTTTTGAAGAGGTGGGGTGGCTGATGCTGTTTCCCTTGCGGCCTATCGGGTTTTTGCGGTTTTATAGCTGGCTAGACTTTGACCTTGAGGCCCCCCGGGGGCACCTCCCCGCCTTGTGGTACTGGCGGGTACCACGCATTGCCTCGCTGCAAATGGGTGGCCTGTTGACCGGCCAGGGAGGAGCCTTTGGCGATCTGGCCCGCCTCGACGCCATGATGCTACGGCTGTCGCGCTGCCACCAACTCGGCGGCTAGAGAGACTTCTAGAAAAGCAGCTCCCCCCTTTATCTGGCGACCGTAGCCACCGTAGGGTGGGCACTGCCCACCATTCCACCATGGGGGAGCAAGAAAGTTGTCCTGAAGCCGCCTAACCGTGGACAGACTCAAGGAATGTCGCTAGTCCAAGACGGTAGGTTCGTGGGGCTGCACCTGAATGGTGACCTCGGCCAGGTAGGGCAATTGCTGGTGAAGGTGAGTCCTGAGGTGGGATGCGATCGCCTCCCCCGCCGCCACCGACAGCCCCGGCTCTACCGCCAAACTCACCTCGCCATACAGCCGATGGCCCAGCCACCGCGCCTTCACCTGAGTCACCGTAGCGGCGGCATCCTCAACCCCGTGCGCGATTTCATGGCGCAAGCGATCGCCCATCTCAGGCTCCACCCCATCGAGCAGCCGGGTAAACACCGTCTGGGTCGATTGCCACACCACCCGCAGCAGCACCAGGGTAATCACCAAGCCCATCACCGGGTCGGCCCAGGGGTAGCCTAGCCCCACTCCTAGAGCGCTCACCAATACCGCTAGGCTCACCATGCCATCGGCTCGGGCGTGCAGCCCGTCGGCCACCAGGGCGGCACTGTTGATCGATCGCCCCACCCGCAGCCGAAACAAGGCCACGACTTCATTGCCAATGAAACCAATCACCGCTGCCGCCGCCAGTGCCCCTAAATGATCCAGCGGTTGGGGATGCTGTAGCCGCTCAATCGACTCGTAGGCAGTAATCAGGGCGCTCAAGAAAATCACCGCTACGATCGCCACCCCCGCCAGATCTTCCGCCCGGCCATAGCCATAGGCAAATCGGGGCGAGGGTTTAGCGCGAGCTAGCAAAAACGCCACCCCCAAGGGCACCGAGGTCATGGCATCGCCCACGTTGTGAATCAGGTCAGCCATCAGGGCGACGCTGCCGGAGAGGGCAAAGACAACCGCCTGGGCGATCGCCGTAATCACCAGCCCCACAAACGACCACTTCACCGCCCAGAGCCCCCGCTCTGAAGCCACAATCTCAGGATCTACAGCGCCGTGGGTGTGCCCGTGAGCATGACCATGATGGCGATCGTGATCATGGTGATGATCGTGTTCAACAGCGGCAACCAGGGCGATTTCCCCAGGAATCGCTTCGCGAAGCGCGCCCTCGACCGCGTCAGAATTGGGAACTTGAGAAGCCGGGTTAGGCATAGTGAGCAACAGCGCTACTGAAGCGTTATGGTACCTGCTTAAAACCGAGTCTTGCCACCGCAAGGCCGCAGACTTAAGCCTAGTCCGTCGGCAAAAATCCTGCTTTAAACGACACAGTCGGGAAGGTATGGCTTACCCCCCCGACCGTTAGCTAGTCCTGAACTAGAGAACTGCGGCCATTAACCGCGATCGGACTTCTTCACCAAGTGCGCCTCTAGGAACCACAGACGCATGTCAATGGTGCGAGAGATCTCAGTGTAGAGGTCAGCGGTGTCAGCATCGCCCAGCTCATCGGTGGTGTCGATGGCGGCGCGCACGTGCTTCCCATAGGCGGCAAAGCGCTCAGCCAGAGCCTCGACGTGCTCAGCGCCTTCCACAGCATCGATCGGGTATTCGGGCAAAATCGACTCGCTGGCGGCAATGCGGGCCGTGCCCATGGCGGTGCCCCCCAGGGCAGTAACCCGCTCGGCCACCATATCGACATAGCCTTCTAGCTCACCGGCCAGCTCGTCAAACAGCTCGTGTAGCTGGTAAAAGTCCATGCCCTTGACATTCCAGTGGGCCTGCTTGGTCTGGGTCTTGAGGTCGAGGGTGGCGGCCAAAGTCTGGTTAAGCACGTCACAAACCTGCGATCGCACCTCAGCCGACATATCGATCCGGGTGGGATAAAACCCACGCTTAGTCTTTGTTTTTTCAACGGTTGCAACCATGGGGCCTCTCTTTGTTTCTGTCAATCGAACGAATAACCAACAAACTGGTGCTTTTGCCGTCGGACCTAATCTTGAAATCGTACCACTAAGGCCTCGGCTCTTCTAAATCATACTCGTTATGACTTCGACTTGCAACCCTTTGGGTCGGTCGGGTAAGTTGGAGAAACGTTAGCCGGGTCGTAGACCGCTGGGTGCTGGGTTAGAGCACACTGGGCTACAGTAGCCATGGGAACACAGCCTAACTCTATCGCTGCGGCGGCAAAGCAGCCTATACCCCAAGGCAGAGTCGGCGGTTTATCCGCAAGAGTTTGGAAAAGCATCCCCAAGGCTACTGGCCAAACTCTAACCGCACCTGTTCGACCAAATCTGCCGTCACGGCTTCGGCCTCAGTCTCGCGGGCCACATCTTCAATCCGCTTGCGGGCCTGGGCACGCACGAAAAACGGAATATTTTTGAGCTTGGCCTGGGCATCAGCCGTCCAGGGAAGACCGTTAACCATTAGCGAAGTCTGCTCCCAATAGCAACGAATGCCCTAATCCTATAGGTTGCTTTGGGTTCAATGTAAGGTTTTTGCCAAGGTGTAACGTTCCGTCAGGAATTATCCGCAGAAACGGCGTAGATTACGGTGTCGGTTAGCAATTTCCTCCTTCAGCCCAACCCCCGTAGACTCGGGCCGCCCCAAAAGCACCGCCCAGCCCCCGGAACTCCAACCACTGTTCTAAAGTCCTGGCGGTTTGGGAATACTGAAGCCAGGTTGGCAAATGGCCTATCGGCACAAGTTTAGTACACGTTACTAGAGCACGTCATGGTAGCAACACCCCACTACAGCAAGAACGAAGCCTCCGCCCGGCCTGAGCGAGAGTTTAATCTCTCCAAACTGGGAGATGAGGATGAGGGGGCATCCCGGTCTCTCAAAGGTTTCTCCGCTGCCGACGCCGACGAGGGCGACTTCGAAGCCGATGCCGTAGAGGTGCTAAAAGGGCGTCACACCACTGACCTAGTGCGCCTCTACCTGCAAGAAATTGGCCGAGTGCGCCTGCTAGAGCGCCACGAAGAGGTTTCTGAAGCCCAGTGCGTCCAGGGCTACATGCAGCTTTTAATCGATCTAAACCAGGCCGCTGAGAAAACCGGCGGCATTTTGGCCACCTACAGCAAGCTGTTGCAAACCCGCGATCGCCTCTCCTCCCAACTGGGCTATCGCCCCTCCCTGGAGCGCTGGGCCGCCGAGGCTGACGTGCCCATTGCTGAACTCAAGCCCACCCTGGCTGAAGGTAAGCGTGCCTGGGCTGCCCTCACTACCCTCACCGTGCCCGAGCTGGAGAAGGCCATCTCCGAAGGCATTCGCGCCAAAGAGCACATGATTAAGGCCAACCTGCGCCTGGTGGTGTCGGTGGCCAAAAAGTACCAAAACCGGGGCTTGGAGCTGCTCGACCTCATCCAAGAAGGCACCCTGGGCCTAGAGCGGGCGGTGGAAAAGTTTGACCCTACCAAGGGCTACCGCTTCAGCACCTACGCCTACTGGTGGATTCGCCAGGGAATTACGCGGGCGATCGCCACCCAGAGCCGCACCATTCGCCTGCCCGTCCACATCACCGAAAAGCTCAACAAAATCAAAAAGGCCCAGCGCAAGCTCTCCCAAGAGAAAGGCCGCACCCCCTCGGTTGAAGACATCGCCCGCGAGCTCGACATGACCGCCGCCCAGGTGCGCGAAGTGCTGCTGCGCGTACCCCGCGCCGTCTCGCTCGAAACCAAAGTGGGCAAAGACCGCGACACCGAGCTGGGCGACCTGCTCGAAACCGACTGCATGTCGCCCGAAGACATGCTGATTCGCGAGTCGCTGCGCCGTGATTTGCAACAGCTGATGGCCGACCTCACCACCCGTGAGCAAGATGTGATTAACATGCGCTTTGGTTTGGGCGACGGCACCCCCTACTCGCTGGCCGAGATTGGCCGTGCCCTGGAGCTTTCCCGCGAGCGAGTGCGCCAGATCGAGTCTAAGGCGCTGCAAAAGCTGCGCCAGCCCAAGCGCCGCAACCGCGTCCGCGACTACCTCGAAGCTCTGAACTAGAGACCCTCGTCGCTAAGGGGACGGGTGCCTATGGGGCAAGCTCAAAACTTGAGCTATTGCCCAGGCACCCGTCCCCTTTTTTGAAGGGATTTTTCTTAAGCACAACCGCTGGCCTAACTTGCCCGTCTCACGCTGTCTATCAGTTTGAGGTTAGCCCTCAGCCACTCATTGACCAAGGCTTGCACTTCTACGCCATTTTCCTCAGCCAGGCGGCTGATTGTGGCATTGATATCAGGCTCTAGGTAGATAGGGAACTGAAGCTCGGCCTCGGGGTGATAAAACTTTCCCCTCTCGCCCTTAGAAAAGTCGTACTCTGCTTTCATCCCTCAGCCTCCTGATATTGCAAGATCTCTGCTCTAGTTGCCTTGCGAGCTGAAATAATCCGAATTTGGCACAGGCTAGGGTTAACCTGCTCGAAGGTGTGAATGACGACCTGAATAACACCTCGACTATCTATTCCAAGGGTAATCCAACGGGCGCATCCCAGTTATGCGATGAGCAATAATGCTTAGGCTTGCCTAGGGCTATGAGCGCTAAGCTTTGAGTAGTTCAGCCTAGGACCCTCATTTCCATGG
>NZ_JACJQN010000008.1 GCF_014696675.1 Phormidium tenue FACHB-1052 | reverse complement strand
CCAGGGGCAATCTGTGGCTGAGGTCCTGGAGGTGCTGATGCCTGCTTAGACTCGATAACTCTGCCCCGAAGTAGCCCTTCAGGCTAACCTTCCAAGTCGTGTCAGGAACCCGTTTGCGGCCTCTAACCTGTGACTTGCCCAAGCCCATGGTGCCGATTCTCAATCGTCCGATCGCCGAACACATTGTCAATCTGCTCAAGCGCCACGGCATCGATGAGGTGATTGCTACCCTCTTTTACCTGCCCGATGTGATGCGCAACTACTTTAGCGATGGCCGCGATTTTGGCGTGCAGATGACCTACGCCGTCGAAGAAGACCAGCCCCTGGGCACGGCGGGCTGCGTCAAGAATATTGCCGACCTGCTCACCGAGACGTTTGTGGTGATTAGCGGCGACAGTGTCACTGACTTTGACCTCACAGCGGCGATCGCCTTTCACCGGCAAAAGGGCGCTAAGGCCACCCTGGTGCTGACTCGAGTGCCCAACCCGATCGAATTTGGCGTAGTGATTGCCGACGAAGATGGGCTCATCAAGCGGTTCCTAGAAAAACCCTCTGCCAGCGAAATTTTTTCTGACACGGTCAATACCGGCACCTACATTCTCGAACCCGAAGTGCTCGACTACCTGCCCAACAACGAAGAGTCTGACTTCTCTAAAGATCTGTTTCCCCTGCTGTTGGAGAAGGGGGAACCCATGTACGGCTACGTGGCCAGCGGCTACTGGTGTGACGTCGGCCACCTGGAGGCCTACCGAGAGGCCCAGTACGATGCCCTACACCGCAAAGTGCTGGTCAATTATGCATACCCTGAGACATCTCCCGGCGTGTGGATCGGTGACAATACCCAGATAGATCCAACGGTTCAGATTCAGCCGCCGGTGATGATTGGCAACAACTGCCGCATCGGTGCCCGCACGGTGCTCGAACCAGGCACCGTGATCGGTGACAACGTCACCATTGGCTGCGATGCCGACCTCAAGCGACCGATCGTTTGGAATGGCGCGATCGTGGGCGATGAGGTGCACCTGCGGGCCTGCACCATTGCCCGGGGAGCGCGGGTTGACCGCCGCTCCCACGTGCTGGAGGGGGCGGTGATCGGGCCGTTGTCTTCGGTGGGCGAAGAGGCGCAAATTAGCCCCGGCGTGCGAGTCTGGCCGAGCAAGCAAATCGAGTCAGGTGCAACGTTGAACATCAACTTGATCTGGGGCAACACGGCGCAGCGCAATCTGTTTGGCCAGCGGGGAGTGGCCGGGCTGGCGAATATTGACATCACCCCTGAGTTTGCGGTCAAGCTAGGGGCGGCCTACGGGTCAACCCTCAAACCCGGCTCCCAGGTCACGGTGTCGCGCGATCAGCGCAGCATTTCGCGCATGGTGTCGCGATCGCTGATCGCGGGCCTGATGTCTGTTGGCATCAACATCCAAAACTTAGAGGCGACGGCCATTCCGGTGGCCCGCAGCATGCTGGCGGCGATGGGCGTCGCCGGAGGAATTCACGTGCGGCTACACCCCGATCGCCCCGACTACGTGCTGATCGAATTCTTTGACGAGAAAGGCATCGATATCCCTAAGAGCAAAGAGAAGAAAATCGAGGGTGCCTACTTCAAGGAAGATTTGCGGCGATCGCCCGTTCACGAAATCGGCACTGTCACCAACCCCACCGATGTGGTCTCCACCTACACCACCGCCTTTGAGAAGCACCTCAACGTCCAGGCCGTGACCAACAGCCAGGCCAAGGTGGTGATCGACTATCTCTACGCCGTGGCCGGGGCGGTGCTGCCGCAGATTCTCGGCAAGTTTGACTGCGACGCAGTGGTGCTCAACGCCAGCCTGCGCCAGGTGGCCCTCTCCAACGACGAGCGTGAGGTGATGCTCAGCCAGCTCGGTCAGGTGGTGCAGGCGCTGCGGGCTACCTTTGGGGCTCAGGTGTCGGCCAATGGCGAACAGCTGATTCTCGTCGATGAGGTGGGCACCCGCATTCGCGGTGAGGTGCTGACCTCGCTGATGGCCCACATGATGCTGACCACCAATCCTCGCGGCACGATTGTGGTGCCGGTGCACACGTCGGGGGCGATCGAACACATCGCCCGCCGCCACGACGGGCGAGTGATTCGCACCAAGGCCAACCCCACCGCCCTGATGGAAGCCTGCCAGAGCAACCCCAACGTGGTGCTGGGCGGCAGCGGCGAAATGGGCTTTATCTTCCCCGAGCTGCACCCCGGCTTCGACGCCATGTTCTGCATTGCCAAACTGATTGAGATTTTGAGTTTGCAGCAGCGATCGCTCGGCCAGATCTGGTCAGACCTGCCCCGCATGGCTTACCGCATGCAAACCCTGCGCTGCCCCTGGACCGTCAAAGGTGCCCTGATGCGCTATCTGGTAGAAGATAATCCGCCCGAGCGTCTAGAGTTGATCGACGGCGTTAAAATCTTAGGTGACAACCCCGACGACTGGGTGCTGGTGCTGCCCGACGCGGGCGAGCCCCTGGTACATATCTACGGCAACAGCCAGAGCCGCGAGTGGCTCGACTGCACCCTGGCCAAATACCAGCAGCACGTGCAAACTTTCATTGAAAAAGAACAGGGGATCAAGGAGCCCATGCCGCTATGAACAATTGCCTGTTAATGGCCGAAATCGTGCAGTCGCCCCAGCTGCGCTACACCTCCGACAATCAAACTCCCGTGGCCGAGTTTGTGGTGCAGTTTCCAGGGTTAAAAGAGGGCGACCCCTCCTCGCAGATGAAAGTCGTCGGCTGGGGCAACCTAGCCCAAGACATTCAGGCCCAGTACCAGGCGGGCCAGCGAGTGCTGCTAGAAGGCCGCCTGGCGATGAACGTGGTCGATAGCCCCCAAGGCTACAAAGAAAAACAGGTCGAAATGACCGTGCAGCGCATCTATGCGGTAGGCGATCTCAACACCATGCCCATGGCCCCCCCGGCTGCCACAGCGGTGCCCGTGGCCACCCCCAGCCCGGCAGCCTCTCGCCCAGCGGCCTCCCGTCCGGCAGCCCCGGCAGCCCCGGCGGCCCCGGCAACCCCAACCCCGGCGGCCCCCGCCCCCAGCTACGACGACATTCCCTTCTGATCAACATAAAAGATCAATTGTAAAGTTGGCGAGCAAAGACAAAGGGCCAAAGTACTGATATACCGTCAGTTCAGGCTTAAGAAAGACGTCTACAGAGTGTAAAGCTGTAGACGTCTTTTTTCGGCAAAGATCTTGGGTATACTTTTTTGTAAAGTTAGCGCCTAAAGCCGCCACGGGCGAAGGTTTGACGAGAAATTCACACAATTAGATTTTTGTCATAATTTAGGGTTTTCCCTATGCACGTTGAGACCATTGCTCATCCATCCGGTGACCAACTGCCAATCTTGTTAGATGGAGATGGTTTGCCAGTTCCCAGTCCCAATGAATTTGTCCTGTCTCGACGCAACCTAGCGACCAATACACTTGTCCGTGATCTAAGAATTTTACAGATTCTATACCGGTGGCTTGACCAGCATGGCGTTGACCTTGAAGAACGAATCAAAACAGCGCAAGGGTTTTCCGAAGCCGAGATCCGGGGCTCTCTAGTTGAGAAGCTAAGACGTGACCAAACTAAAAACCGTAACGTCACAAAAATTGCTGTTTGTCCAGATACGTTTAATCTACGCCTAACGACTTTAGGTCAGTACATCGGTTGGTTGTTTGACGTACATATAGCCACTTTGCCACTGAATGACTTCAAATACGAAAGGCTAGTGGAACAGAAGACGAGGATCTTAAAATGGCTGAATAATTCTTCGATTAATGCTCCACCTAGCAATAAGAGCGGGCAAAAAGGATTGTCTGAGCAACAGTCTAGCTATCTAGTTAGTTGTCTAGACCCTGATAATCCTGATGCTATTGGACGAAATCCGGCAGTTAGATTTCGTAACTATGTATCGGTCATGATTATGCTGAACTACGGCCTCAGGCCGGGGGAATTACTTTCCTTGAGAGTTGAGGACATTGAATTTGGCGGAATTTCTGGCATACGAGTAACGAGGAGACCACCTGACCCGCAAGACAAACGTCGCCCCAGACCTAGTATCAAGCGTAACGGTAGAGTTTTGCCTATTGATAATCCTGCCTTCTCAAGACGGTTGGACGAATACATCATGAAGTGGAGAGAGATTCTTGAAACTAAGTCTGAAGAGTCTTCAGAGTATTTGATCATTAGCGATGAAGGTGCTCCTCTTTCGCAATCAAGTTTGACTCAGTTATTTGAAGACCTACGGGAGAGGTTTCCAGACAGTTTGCCGTCTAACCTTACCCCCCGGGCCCTTCGCCATACATTCTCTTGCCGGATGGAAGCAACATTACGAAACAATGGAATGGACGAAGAACGGCGTAGGCAAGCCCTTGCTTGGGTTAGAGGCGATAGTAGTCTTGAATCTCAGAATGTTTATATCGCGCAGGAAATTGAGGAACAGGCTCGTATTGCTCTCGAAAAATATCACCGCAGTTTGTTAGGGGAAGCTCTTTAAAGCCCTATGAGACAAGGTTGAAGAGACTGTCAGTCAAGGTGAGAAGCTGACTACCTAACAGATATGAGTGAAAGGACTGAAACTTCGTATCGGGGTGGGGAACGGCGGGCTGACATGAGAGTATCCCTGAGAGCTGATTTCTAAAGAAAACCTAAAATCAATAGGGCGATAGAGGATAGGGTTTTTAGGCTAGATTTGTTGCCCAGTTTCAGAATTATGAGCAAGCTTCCCACCGTCACCAACCCTACCCGCGAACTCTACCCTAGCGACATGAGCGATGCGGAATGGGCTCTGATTGAACCCAAGTTGCCTGCTCCAAAGGGCTTTGGACGCCCTCGGGAAGTTAATTTCAGAGAGATCCTCAACGCGATCTTTTATGTGCAAAGCAGTGTTTGTCAATGGGAAATGCTCCCCCACGACTTTCCCCCACACAGCACGGTGTATAAGTACTTCCGCAAATGGCAACGCAAAGGCATTTGGCAAACCTTGCACGACGACCTGCGGAAAGACCTCCGGGAAGGGATGAATCGAGATCCAGACTCTAGCGTCGCTATCGCTGACTCGCAATCCGTGAAAACGACGGAAAAAAGGGGGAGGTCTACGGCTTCGATGGTGGCAAGAAGGTTAAGGGTCGTAAACGCCATATCGTCGTCGATTCCCAAGGATTTGTCCTCGGAGTGCTGGTGACTGAGGCCAACATGTCGGAACGCTTAGGGGCCGTCGTGGTCTTTGATGCTGTCCGTGACCGACTCTCAAGGTTAGAGGTGGTTTGTGTAGACCAGGGCTACTCTGGAGAGAACTTTGCACGAGCCATTCGTGAGGTTTGCGGTGAGCAGGTACGGGTTGAGGTAATTAAACGAACTTCCAAGACGTTTGAGGTTCTCCCAAAGCGATGGATTGTCGAGCGGACGTTTGGCTGGTTGAATCGCTATCGAAGATTGAGTAAAGATTACGAGGTCTATACAGAGCTCAGTGAAGCGATGATTTATGGTGCACTCATCCGACTCATGTTGAAGCGGGCGGTGGCTTAAGATTTCGTTTAGAAATTAGCTCTGAAATGTTGTAATTTCAGAGCTACTCTCATGTCGATCGCCACCTGTCTCTATGATCAAGTGCTGTCATTATTGCGTCAATATAGTAAAGGACGGGATCTGGGCGACTTGAAAGGGGTTTAACCTTGGTGTACAGCAACACGTTTAGCCTGCCGAAGTGGAAAGCCTACGTCTTTAGTGGATCGCATCAGCTTTGGTCGGCAAGTGCGGCGGTTGGCCTCTTCCACGGAGCTAAAACCATGATGGTAGGCGCTTGAGGTGCTGTACTCGGTTTACTGGGCAGACAGCTTTGATGCTGAGCGATTGGAGTCGAGGCTAGCTGAAACGATCGCCTTCTTCACCCAAAATGCTCTGAAAGACTCAGAGCTACACCTGCATCTTGAAGAATTGAGTCAGGGTAATGAAAGGGTTGTCTCCCCGCTTCAGCGCTGCCCCTAGCCAGCGCTGAAGCGGGGAGGAAGTAAGCTCTTCGGAATCCTCGAACCCGCCGCTGGTTAGGCTGCCCGATCGCACCCTGTCCGATCGTCTCCGATTGCTGGCCATGGCAACCCTGATGTGGTGACAATATTCCGGCTATGCTCGACCAGAAGAGTGTTCAAGGCTGCTGTGGGGGCAGTCCTAGATGAGGTGAGGTGAATTAACTAATCAAATCATGTCTTCAGAGCAGGCATAAGGCTGCTTTTAGCTTTGAAATTGAAAGGGGGGGGAGGGTGACCTGTGCTAGATTCCTATTTTTGGGATAGCGCGGTTAGGTTAGGGGAATATTTACGCTATCAACAAGCTAAATCTGCCCTTACCTCTTTTGATGAGAATGATATTGGGCATCCTAACTTATATGCCAAGTCCTATCTTGTCATTTGCTAATGCGACTGTTGCGATACTGACCGCAGAGGGTAAGCCACCGCATTGTAGAGAGATAACCTAGCGAGCCCTGACTCAGGGGCTGATTCAGACTGATAGCAAAGTCCCTGAAGCAACGCTGAATGCCATTTTGGCGGTGAATATTAAGTTGAGAGTCCAAAGCCATATAGTTGATCTGTTAGAGCCGGATGTTGATGCCTTTGTGCAAATACTTAATGAAGATACTTCTTAGTTTTATACCAGCAGGTAATCTTACTGATTTCGGGAGTATTACTTAAAAGTAACAAGTAGGGTTTCACCCTACTCCGCATCTCTAAACTTAAACCTTTAATTTTTATAACGCCTAAAGAGAACGTTCTATGCTGTCATCCGTCTTCGATACCTGTGTTCCGAGAGACGAGATTCGTGCCGGTGACCTTTCCCTCGATCTGTTCGCAGCCAAGCTCCGGCCCGTGGTGGAGGGCAAAGCTCCGCAGATTTACCAGAAACCCGCAGTTTTTCTGGCCAACACCTTTCCGACCGATGGCCTGAAAACCCTAATTACCGAGGTCTTTGGACGGCTCACCGGACGGTTGATCGGCTCCCCAGTCATTCGGTTAGAGACCAGCTTTGGGGGCGGCAAAACCCACGACGAGATTGCCCTGTGGCATATGGCTAAGCAGGGGCGGCAGATCGATGGGCTGAACCGCTTTGTAGACGATATTTCGCTGATTCCAGACCGCCCAATCCAGGTCGCGGCGGTAGATGGGCGAGATTTAGACCCAGAGGCGGGGGTGTACCACCCAGACACCGGTATCACCACTTATACCCTCTGGGGTGAGATTGCCTACCAAATCGGCGGCATTGAAGGCTACCAACTACTGCGAGGGGCAGACGAAAACCGCATCAGCCCCGGCACCTCGGTGATTGATCGCCTAATTGGCCAAGAACCAACGCTGATTATTCTGGATGAGATTGCGCGTCACCTGCGGGCGGCCAAGGCCAAAACCGTAGGGCAGAGCACCCTGGCTGAGCAGGTGGTCGCTTTTCTGTTCTCGCTGATGGATCAGGCGGCCTCCTGCAACAACCTGGTGTTTGTCTATTCCCTAGCCTCGGAGTCCGACACCTTTGCTAAAGAAACGGCGGAGATTCAGCAGGAGCTAATTCGGGCCTCGGCGCGACAGGAACGGGTGCTCAGCCCCAGTACCGACATTGAGGTGTACAACATTGTGCGCCAGCGGCTGTTTGCCAGCATCAGCGCTGAGGCGGCGGAGAAAGCCGCTGAGGAATATCTGCAAGCCTTTCGGGCGAGTCGGGTGAACCTACCTGATGGCTGTAAAGATGCGACCTACGCTAGGGCGATCGCCAACAGCTACCCCTTCCACCCCGAGCTGTTTAACCTGCTGACCAAAAAGATTGCCTCTATCCCCGAGTTCCAGCGCACGCGGGGAGCCCTGCGCCTATTTGCCCGGCTGGTGCGCTACCTGTGGCAGCACCAGGATATGCGCATGCCGATGATTCATCCTCACCACTTGCCGGTGGGGCTAGAAGATGAAATTACCAATGATCTGACCTCACGGCTCCAGCGGCCCCTGATGCGTCTGCCGATCGGGGCCGATATCTACAACCCCAATGGCCGCGAGGCTCACGCGCAGCTACAAGACCAGGAATGGATCAGTGCCGGTAAACCACCGTTCTCCACCTGGGTGGGCCGCACAATTTTCTTGCACTCTCTCACCCAGGGCATTTCGTCGGGCATTCGCCGCACCGAGCTGAACCTGTCGCTGCTGACTCCAGGGGTGGACATTAGCTTTGTAGACCGTGCCCTGGAGCGGCTGAGCGGTGTGGCCTGGTATCTCGATGTAGACCCCATCACCTCCGTGGCCCGGTTCAAAGAAGAACCCTCGATTAACAAAATCATTGCTGAGGAGAAAGAGCAGGTCGGTGTCACCGAGGCCAAAGAAGAACTCCGCACCCGGCGCGATACCATCTTTGCCACCAAGTTCTTTCAGCTGGTGACTGGCCCGGAGGGTGCCCACGATGTGGACGATGACCCCAATACCATTGCCCTGTGCATCATCGACTTTAACGAGGCGAAGATCGGCAGCTCCACCGACGGCCCACCCCCGCTGATTGAGCAAATTTTTAACAACACAGGCGAGTCGGGTAAGTTTCGCACCTTCCGCAATCGGCTGCTGTTTTTGCTGGCCAACGAGCAGGAGCTAGACCGGGCGATCGACATCACCCGCGAGTTTAAGGCGGTGCGGGCTATCCTGCGCAGTCAGAACCGCATGGACGACCTCTCCCAGAGCCAGCAGGATCAAATCAAACAAAAGGAGGGGGAATTAGATTTGGCGGTGCGGGTGGCCTTGACTAACGCCTACCGCCACTTGTTCTACCCGGCTAATGACTCGGTGAAAGCAGCCAAGGGGTTGATGCACTACCCTTTGCCTGCCCAGGATGCCAGCACTGTCAAGGGCAACCGCAACCAGCAGGATGTAGTGCTGAAGGCGCTGAAGGACTGCGGCAAGGTGCGGGGCGAAGATGCCGCCCCCTACGCTCCTGCTTACTTACTGCAAAAGGTTTGGCCCACGGGGCTCGACCACTGGACAACCAAGAGCCTGCGGGAGCAGTTTGCCAAGGACTTGGCCCTGAACATGCTGCTCGATGCAGAGGTGTCTAAGCTGCGGGACACGATCCGTAAGGGCTTAACCGAGGGCCAGTGGGATCTCAAGGTGGGCGAGCAGCTTTACATCAAAACCGATGGGGCTGGGGTGGGGACGCCTACCACCATCGAGTTTTCTGAGCGGGCAGAGCTTTACCGGCGGGGACTGCTGAAGCCCCCGGAACCGAAGGTGGTGGAGCTGAGTGCTCAGCTGTTGGCTGGCGGTGGTGATGAGCGAACGGTGCAGGTGCGCTGGCGAGCTAAAGAAGCACTGAAGGTCAGCCTGTACCAGGATGGTAGCCTGGTGGGCGACCAGTTTTTGCCCTCGGATGAGTACCAGGGGCAGATCGCCAAGACGGCCCAGTTTAGGGTGGTGGCCGACTACGGCACCGGGGAAATGGGCGAGGCGGTGGAGACGGTGGTGCTGTACCCACCGGGGGGCAGCAAGCCCCCTAATTGGAAAGATGGGGATGGTACCTATCCACCTGTAATTCCCCCTCTTCTCCAAAAGCCTACCGAAAACGACTTCGAGGGTAGCCCCAACAAGATCTTCAACGACCTAGCGGATTGGCTGAGGGATTACCAGCCGCAGGCGATCGCCGCTCTAGACTTCTCGGTGAGCGATGTGACGGACTACCGCAAGATGGGCACAACCCTGCCCCTGCTGGCCCGCTACCCGGTGGAGATTCAGCAGTTTGTGACGGTGCAAACGGGGCAGCAGTTTGTGCGGCTAGAGTACCAAGGCGATGTGCGCGGGTTCCAGAGCTTCTTTAGCACGCTGAATGGCATGCTGAACCTGCCGGAAACCCAGGCTAACCTGACGCTGACGGTGAGCTTAAAGCTGGAGGATCCTCTGCCCCCTGATGGGACAGAAATGAAGGGACTCCAGCAGGCGTTGAGCCGTAACCCAGTTGAGCGGATGAATCTGAGAGTCAGAGTAGAATACTAGACTTGACGTCTTCTTCCCTGTTTGTGGGATTCACGACACCATGCAAGAGTTCCAGCTTCGAGTTGTACCCCTGAGCAACAATGACTTTGCCTTGGAGCTTTACCAGTGCGCCTACAAAAAGGCGGGGGAAAAGAAGCGCCCGGCAGCCAAGCGGGTGGGGCGGCTGAAGGGCAAGCCGCTGGTGCAGGCCCGGCAGGCCATCTACCAGGCGCTGAAGGCGAATAACTATGACCCGAAGACCTTGAGCTACAAGCGGCAGACTCCCTATGTACTCAGTGAGGCGTCAGGGGTGAATTTAGCGCTGCTATTTCAGGCGTTGCAACCGTTGTCGAAGCCGGAGCGGATTGCCAATGTGACAGAGGGCATTGCGGCCATGAGTAATGAGGAGGCGCACTACTGGTTTGGTAAAGTCAGCAATGGCAAGAAGCGCCCGGCATTGAAGGCCATGCGAGTACTTTTAGGAGATTAAATCGCACGGCTTATCGGTTTCGACTTTCTCATCCGTGAATTTTGAAAGTTCTTGCATACTTTCAAGTGTTGTGTAATTTCAATAGCAGGCCCAGATTTACAACAGTAGCTGCAAAGAATATTTCCCTGACCTTGTGACCGTTCTGCCTGGTGGAGAATAGAGTTAGATAGCGATAAAGCATGATCGCGCTGGATGTGTATCCCCAAGTCTCGCGGATAACGTAAAGCTCCCTCACAATGTGGGCATTTAGGCTTAGAAACTTGCTTAAAGCCACTATTGTCTTTCAGCAGCGAAGGGCCGTTGTTTTTAGGCTTCGATAGGTCAGTCTCCTTTTTGCGTGGTTTTTCAATCTTTCTCTTTTTATCAATTTCATCTAGTTTTGACTTGAATCGAATACCATTTGAAGTGGCGGCATAGATATGCCCATAACGTGCTCTAAACTCGCTAGTTGAATAGCCAAGGCAAGTTGCAATTTCTTCCTCACTTGCTCCATAAATGCCAAACTGGCCGAACTTTAAATCCGGAATGCTAGAAGTACCCCATTCAACCTGCCTTCTAAGCATGAGCTTTTGAAGCTCGCTTTTCTCTAAATTTTTGGAGTCAACATTACCCTGTAAAACAACAAACTTATTTTTGTTTAGGTAATACAAATGCCCGTATAGGGTTCTAAATCTCTTGACGCTAAGCTTCATAAATTGAGCAACTTCGATCTCGGTCAGGGTTTTCCTGCCTATCCTTTTAGAGAGCCCAGTAATAACTCCAACTAATATTTCCTGTTGAATCAGATCTTGGTTAAGAACATTGCCTAGGTATTGAGTTAAACGCCTTCTGGTTTGCTCTTCTTTCCAATACTTTGCCCAACAATCATGAACTTCCCATGGCCATCCAATGTTGTCAAAGTAAACACTGTCGCCATTACCGTTGGTGTGGTAGAAGACCTGTTGTCCACAGTGAAATGGACATTTAGTCATATAAGTTTGGGCACTGGATTCACCAACAGCGCTGGCAATACTAGCAATTGTAGTTAAGCCTCCTGTGTAACCTGAGCCGCATTGGTGTCGGCTACTTTCATCCGGCTCCCAAGGTTGCCAACGCCCTGGGGACAACTGCGACATAACAATAGGTTGAGCACAATATTTGCAAAATCTTGGATAAGCCATTGCTGTGAGTTATTTTTATTTATAGAAAAACATCGCTTACTATTAATGAACCCAAATCCCTCAAAAAACAGCAAGTCTCAACTTCTAATACAAAGCCTGCATAGTAATTCCTCTACTGTGCAGGCTCTTAGGTGTAGCTTCGTAATTAATAGCTAGAGTTATCGCCTAGGAACTGAAGTCTCCGCGACGATTCTGCCTTCATGCTCTTCGATCGCCGTATAAACGATCTGCCGTACCTCGTTCAAGAATTCGCGGGCAACCTCTGTCATCACCGTGCCTAGTTCTGGGGCGGCGATGGTGTAAAGCATTTGGATATCTTCAGCCCGTTTGAAGGTGGAGCCTAGGCCAGAGTGGCGAAAGGCGGATTGCCAACGCTTTAAGGGGTCGTTTGCAATACGGGACTCAGCTAAGCGGCGGAGTCTCGTATCTACGCTTTGTTTAATGGCGTTGATAACGGCATCTTCCTCGTCATCGTTTTTGGGCTTTTTCGTCCAATCGGCAGGCTTGCTGAGGAATGTATTTGTGCCTTCGTTAAGGCGGGCCAGTAAGTCGGCGACGGGTTTTAGAGTGTCGTATTCAATATTGAGTTGATCGGCCATACGGCGATTCAGTGCCCAAATTCTTGCCCAGTGCTCTTTAGAAACGCCGTCTAACTTTCCCAGGCCCAGCAAGGCGTCCCATCGCTGACGGAAGTCATTGGTCGCTGACTGCAAAGCATACATTAGGAATGCTGAGTCATAGATAGGGCGAGCCTCGACATGGAGATCTTCCTCGATCGCATCCTGGCAGAAGTCTAGCAACCGCTCTAGTTCGTCTCGGTTGGTTTGCCGTTTTTTACCGACAGCAGCCTCTAAGGAGCGGTCAAGTCCACCGATCATGAAGCACCGCTGGTCGAGGTTGCGCTCAATCGCCCGCACAGTCTTATTGCCAAGAGCATCGCTGAGAGAGTTGAGCCCATTGACCAGAGAGGCCAGCACGTGATCTTGCTTTTCCTTAAAGCCCGGTAGGTTGGCCCCTTTGACTTGGTCAAAGTGGGTAAAGGCGATCGCCAGCTTTTTCTGGTAGCCACTGGCGGCTACAGAGCGAATGACAGATAGGGGAGCAGCCTGCATGGGTTGCTTCGCGTTATCGACTAACAAGATGAGATCCACATCTTTGAAGCGCTCGGTGATGTGGGTGGTTACAGATGTGGCGGAGTCTGGCGTGTGGCCCAAGCCCTGGCCATCCATAAAGATGAGTTTGCGGTCAGTGTCTGCGAAGACAGGGGCAAACGGCCCACTGACGCGCACTCCTTCGACAATGGGGGTCAAGAGGCGGCCAAAGTATTTGGCATAGTTACTGGATAGCTGCCGCACCTTGCCAATGAACTCGTCTCGGTCTTCGCTTTCATAGCTCCACACTTCGGGCCAGCCGCTGCCTCGCTTGCGTAGGTTGCCGCCGGTTAGCCAATCAAAGCGTTTTTGAACCTCATCCATAATGTCGTTGACAAGGTCGCTGAAATCTTCTTGCTGCCAAACGGTATCCCCAAACAGCTCTTCGATGATGTCGGGGTCTTCTTCTTTTAGGTCGATGCCACCTAGGGCCTCCGGGAGTGCCTCTAGTGCTGCCACCGTTATTTGGCGAATGCGCTTTACGTAGCTCTCCAAAGTGGCCTGCATCTGGGCTTTCTCGGCGAGTGTAGGAATGGTGGCTTCGCTGGCTAGGGCATCAGCATCATCTGGGGTATCGTCGTCATCATTCCATTCGTCCTCGTCTTCATCTCCTTCATTGGCTGACTCGTTTATGGCACTGATGTGAGGGTTCCAAAGGCCCAGGGTATAGCCAAGCCGGAAACGTTGTGCGGGGTGGTTTAACAAGCTGTTGACGATCTTGCTGTCATCAGCTTCAGCCTCGCCGTCACTGACTAGGGCTTTGTCTAGTTCTGCTTTGGTTTTTAGGCAAGCTTCCACCAGGCATTCGTGGATGTTGGTACGCACCGAGGCTTCAGAAAAGAAGGTGACCACAGCCCGGTAGGGCGCATCGGCCATGATGATCTCAGTGTCGGCAATGGTGGTTTTAGCCGTCGAAGTCGAGGGGAAACGGTCTTTGTCAGGGTCAGACCCAATCAGGTGGCGCAGGAGTGAGGTTTTGCCAGCGCCAGTAGTACCGACAAACAGCACTTTGGCATACCCTTCTTCAGCGCTGGGTAGAGGCAGGTAGCGTTCTCTCAGCGCCCAGTTGTTACCGGCAACATTTTCAATATCGTCGTAGAACGCTTCGACAATGATGTTTGAAAATTTACGCGCTGCTTCGGGTTGCATGGAGATGCTATGAAAGCTCTCATTGCTGAGGAGTTGGTTCATTTCTGCCACCAGAGCATCAGCTTCGGCTGCGTCAGCAGTGCTTAAGCCACGCCGAATCTTAAGCCCCTGGCCGGTTTTAGGGTCTTTACGGAGTGGGTGCCGAAAATTGATGACGTAGGATGAGCGCCCTTTAGGTAGAGACTTAGAGGCGGTGTAGCGTGGTGCTGACATAGTGCTCCTGGTTGTTCCTGCGATATTGATGTATCAAAACTAACCTATGAATTTCCGGGCGTCAAGTTTTCTGGGAACACTTAGGAACAACAGGGCTTAAGCTTCTTTGTACGGATGCTGAAGAGTTGAGTGGGAAGACTGGTACAGAGGTTATCGTTAACCCACCGCTGTCTACAGAATTCCCATCTATGACCGACCCTAAACCCACTCGCCCTGCTGTGTTCATCGAGAAGATTTTTCCGGTGACGCTGCTGAATAAGCAGGTGTATTACGAGCATGGGGGCAACCCGTTTAAGGGGCTGCATCGGTGGTATTCGCGCAAGCCGCTGTCGTTTAGTCGGGCGAGTGTGTTGGGCTCGCTGCTGCCGGATACGGTGACGATGGAGGAGTTTGAGTATCTGCTGGGGCTAAACCGTCGGGTGGCGGGGCACCCGGATAGCACGACGAAGCTATATAAGACGCCGCCCAGCCCGGAGCGGATTAAGCAGGTGCATGACTTGTGTGAGCAGACGTGGGGCACGCGCACGCCGACGGTGCTGGATGCGTTTGCGGGGGGTGGCAGCATACCGTTTGAGGCGGTGCGGTATGGGTTGAATGTGCTGGCGAGCGATCTGAACCCGGTGGCAGTGGTGACGATGAAGGCGGCGATGGAGTACCCGCTAAAGTTTGGGCCAGATTTGCAGTATGAGATTGACAAGTGGGTGAAGTGGGTTGGCGATGAGGCGGAAAAGCGGTTAGGGGAGTTTTTTCCGTCGCAGGAGGGGGAGACGGTTCAGAATTATTTGTGGGCGCATACGGTGGTGTGTCCGAGTTGTGAGTCGGTGGTGCCGTTGAGTCCGAATTGGTGGCTTGACAAGTCGCCTAATTCAGAAAAAAAACAAAGACTCTGTGCGGCTCGCCCTATTCCTAGACCTAAGCAAAAGAAGGTCGACTTTGAATTATTTTATGGAGCGAAGGGATCTAAAGATTCGATCCAAAACTCTTTAGAATCCTTTTTCCCAGATGATGCATCAACAATTCGAAGGGGAGTTGGAAAATGTCCAAATTGTAAAGTCATAATTGAAGATGAGGTAATCAAATCTCAAGCTCAGACAGATGGTTTAGGTCATCAGCTCTATGCTCTCGCTGTCAAGAAAAGCGATCAGAAGATCAGTTTTAGAGTCGCAAGTGCATTAGATATTGAGGGTGTCGAGAAAGCTTTTAATTATTTGCAAAGAAATATTGAAGCACTTGAATCTAAAAATTTCATTCCCAGAGAAAGAGGAGAAAACAAAGGTTTTTTTGCCTGTGATGCTGACAGAGTATACAAATATGGAGTCAGGGAATACTCGCAATATTTTAATCCAAGGCAATTGTTGGCATTAATTTTTTATTCCAAAATTATTTTGGAAGCAGGAGGAATGATTCTTGAAAAGCATGATTTCGTTTTAGCTCAAGCGATCTTAACTTACTTGAGTTTAGTGCTTGACCGCTGTGCAGATATGAATAGTCGCCTGACACATTGGAGTTCGCGTTTACGAACTAACTATGAAACGACTTCTCAACACGCATTCAATTTGATGTGGAGTTATGGAGAAGAAGGTATACCAAGATTGTGGAATCGATGTTCAAGTACTGTATCGGCATATTCACAGCTTTGTGATTTATTGAACGTGCCTAGCAAGGATAAGCTAGATATTTATGGCAGAGAAAATCATTCAATAAAAGTGAATTTGTCATCAGCTGATAATTTATTTGAGATTGCCAGTAAATCTGTTGATTTGGTTGTGACTGATCCACCTTACTATTCAACCATTCAGTATGGTGAGCTTTCAGATTTCTTTTATGTATGGATGAAAAGAGTTTTATCTCCTGTTTTTCCAAATATTTTTTGGGCAGAATTGACCGATAAAGCCCAAGAAGCTATCGCTAATCCATCACGATTTGTCGGTATGGGTACTTCTCCAGAAGAACTCGCCAACCGTGACTACGAAGCCAAAATGGCCCTCGCCTTTGCCGAATACTACCGAGTCCTCCGCGACGACGGCGTCATGACCGTCCAGTTCAACCACAAAGACTCCGGTGCCTGGGACGTGCTCGCCAAATCCCTCATCGATGCAGGCTTTGAAATCACCGCCAGTTGGGCCGTCAGCACCGAGAACCCACAAAACCTGCACCAGGCCCAGAAAAACTCCGTCTCCAGCACCGTGCTGCTCGTCTGCCGCAAGCGCGACCCCAACACAGGTTCTGCCTGGTGGGATGAAGTCAGGATCGAGTTAAGCAATACCGTTATCGCAAGAGCCCCTGAACTTGAAGAAGCCCTCCAATCAGGCAAGGAGCAGCAAGCTCACGAAGGTGTCGGTATCGACCTCTACCTCAGTGCCTTTGGCCCCGCCCTCAACGTCTTTAGCCGTGCCTGGCCCGTGCTCGACAGCTCCGGCGTTGAAATGCGCCCCGAAGTCGCCTTTTGGGAAGCTCGTAAGGCGATCGCCAACTACCGCTTCCGCAAATTGCTCGAAGCCGACACCGCCGGGTTCGACCCCCTCACCCAGTGGTACATTCTCGCCTGGGATGCCTTCCGCGCCCGCGAGTTCCCCTTCGATGAAGCGCGACAGCTCGCCCTCGCCGTGGGCGGCTTCAACGTTCGAGACTTGGATAAAACCTACAAGCTGCTCGACTCTGCCAGCGGCACCTGCAAACTGCTCACCCCACAGCAGCGCCTCAAAAAACGCGCTTTCTCCACCAATCCCGACGAGTTTACCGCCGCCGCCTTAGTCGATGGACTCCACGCCATCATCGCCCTCTACCTCGAAGAACAAAGCATCGACCCCGTCCGCCGCTTCCTCAAAACTACCGGCCTACTCAGCAACGACCTCTTCATGCGCGCCTGGGAAGTAGCCCTCAAGGCGATTCCCCACATCGGCGACGAACGCAAACGCATGGTGGAAGAGAAGGCGCTGGCAGACCTGTGGCTGGCCATGGACGAGATTCAGGCCAAGGTGCTCTACACACAGCCAGAGCTACCGTTAGAAGAAGGCCAGATGGGTTTGTTCTAAATTAGAGGAGCCCAAGCCTCTCGCAGTTCCAGAAGCGTGCTTGCCGCCCCCCCAAGAAGCCTCCAGGCTCCTGCATAGGACAATTATTTACATTTCTTAATGAATTTTGATTGCCTTCTGGCTTGGTTCCCCTTGAAGGGGAAACGCTACCTATAGCGTTTAGATTATCTCTATACCCCTTGATGCAGATGGCTGTGGTAGAAGGAAACAGGTCCAAATTATGAGCCGCTTAAGAAGGATACTTAAGTGTGTTCCCAAAAAGGGAGCAATGCATTAGATTCTATTTAGGGAACAATGTGTTATCAAGGGAGGGATAAGCCAATGAAGACCGTATGCGTGTCATCGCCCGGAAAACTCTAACTCAATTTTGGGCCAGTAGCCCCAAGTACGCTGACGCCCGCGCTCCTCTTGAAGCCTGGTACCACGAGGTCAAGCGAGCTGACTGGTCTCATCCAGCAGATATTAAAGAGCAGTATCGCAGTGCCAGCATTTTGAAGTCTGGGCGAGTAGTTTTTAACATTGCAGGCAATAAATATAGATTGGTCGTTCAAATCAATTTCCCAAGGCAGATTGTCTATATCTGTTTTGTGGGCACGCACAAACAATACGATCAGATTGACGTTGAAACAATATGGCTCAATCCACCATAAAACCTATTAAAACTGAGGCAGACTACGAGGCGGCACTAGAGCGTATTAGCACCCTTATGGATGTTGCCCCAAATACTCCTGAGGCCGACGAGCTAGATGTGTTGGCTACTCTGGTAGAGGTATACGAAGATCAACACTACCCTATCAACTTTCCAGATCCACTCTCAGCTATTACGTTTCGGATGGAGCAGTCTGGCCTAACTCAGCGAGACTTGGTTCCCTATTTGGGCAGTCGTTCTAAGGTTTCTGAGGTGCTAGCTGGAAAACGCTCTCTGACCCTCAGCATGATTCGCGCTCTCCATAGCCATTTGGGGATTCCAGCTGAGGTGCTTTTGCAAGAGCCGAGTGCTACCCTTCCAGAAACCCCTGAGGATATTGATTGGTCTCAGTATCCAGTGAAAGAAATGGCCAAGAAAGGGTGGATTGAGCAGGGAGCAGATATCGTTGACCATGCCGAAGAAATTATCCGAGACCTAATTCAACGGGCGGGCGGATACGATACGGCTTTCAAAATGTTTTGCCGGAAAAATGATGGCGCTCGCAGAAATGCCAAAATGGATCCCTATGCTTTACAGGCTTGGGGATTACAGGTATTAGCGATTGCTAACCAAACGCCATTACCAGCGAAATATAAGCCTGGCAGTATCACGGATGAATTTATTCAAGAAATGGTTCGGCTCAGTTGGGCAGAGTCAGGGCCACGCTTAGCTAAAGAGTATTTAGCCAATCATGGTATTCATCTAGTCTATCTACCCCACCTACAACGCACTCATCTTGATGGAGCAGCGTTAAGGCTACCGGATGGTACCCCCACCATTGGTCTAACCCTACGCCACGATCGCCTTGATAACTTTTGGTTCTCTCTCTGCCATGAGCTAGCTCACCAGCAGCTGCATTTAGAGGGAAATAATACAGACTATGCAATTTTTGATGATTTGAGTACTGATCCCAGTGAAGAAGATCAGAAAGAGATAGAAGCTGATGAAAAAGCGAAAAATGTACTAATCTCTCCAGAAATCTGGCAGCATGCTCGCTTATTGGATCGACCTTCGTCATCTGCTGTTGTTGCCCTAGCCCAGCAGTTACGAATCAATCCCGCAATTATTGCTGGCCGAATTCGTAAGGAAACTGGCAACTACCGCATTTTGACTCACTATGTGGGGAATAACCAGGTGAGAGTTTGCTTTGAGTAGTCCAAATAGGATTGCTGTAGAAGCTTCTCACAGAACGGAAAACCTATTATGAATCGAGAAAGGCTTGAGATTCTCAAAGAGCTATCAGATCTGTTAGAGAAAGATAGGATAACAAAAGACGAATATGAGGTCGAGAAAAAGAACCTATTACGACCAACTGGATGGGGATGGGACTTTATCCAAAGACTAACTTTTGGATGCAGAGCTATCTCACCTCAGATTGTAATATTGGTTTTAGTTCTACTATTTTATAATCCTGTCAAACGCCTTATCAACAATGCTAGTGAGGTTGGCTTCGGTGACGTTTTTGCTGTCAAGGTCGAACAAGCCTTAAGGATTGGCAACCCAGATTTAGCCAAAAAAGTTAGCAGTCTTTCTAGAGAAGAGTTGTTTACACTTCTCAACTCCGGAGCCGGTTCATATAGTTTGTCGTATAAAGATAATGCGAAACGAGAGATTTCTTTGGCTAACCGATTTGATAATTATGTAACTCTCCAACAAAAAGGTTTGGTTGACTCTGATAAAGATTTGGCAGAAATTGGTGCGCTACTGAAATCTAAGAAGGCTATTCGAGAAGAAACTATATACGATTCAACCTTAGGCTCTTATGGACAAAAATATTACTCCTTGGATATCTTTTCTGAAGAGGAATTAATCCGAATAGAGACACTGTCAGCCAGTCTGTCTGAAAGTGGCAAGCTGGTTTACTCATTGGTGGTTGATGTAGCTAGTGACGAGATTACTAAGCTCCAATAAAAGCTGCTGTGCTAGGTGACAATCCATCCTAACGGTAACCTGATGACTCATGTACTACAGGACTATCCCTGGAAGATTAGCTATGCCAGCGACACTAGCAACCCCGTCGCCGATTTCTACATCCCCGCCCTAGAACGCTCCACCCAATACGATCGCAAATCCGGCTTCTTCAACAGCGCCATCCTCAGCCAGGTCGCTGGGGGGCTGGGGGCCTTCCTCCACAACGAGGGCCGCATCCGCCTGATCATGAGCTGCCACCTCAGCAAAACCGACCTCCAGGCCATTCAGCAGGGCTACACCCTCCGCGATGCCGTCGCCGCCCGCCTCGACGCCAACCTCACCCCACCCCAAAACTTCGCCCAGCTCAAACGCCTCGAAATTCTCAGCTGGCTAATTCAGAGCGATCGCCTCGACATCCGCATTGCCATTCCCCTGCGCCACGACGGGCAACCCCTCGACCCCGACGAGGCCATCAACACCCATTACATCTACCACGAGAAAGTCTGCCTCTTCACCGACGCCGACGGCAACCAGATCGCCACCACCGGCTCCAACAACGAGTCCAGCGGCGGCTGGAACTTCAATGTCGAATCGTTCCATGTCTTCTGCTCCTGGGAGGGCGATCGCGACCTGGCCCGCGTACAGGAAGAAACCCTGCGCTTCGAGCAGCACTGGTATAACCAGATCCCCAGCGTCCGCGTGTTCGAGGTGCCCGAAGCCGTCAAGCGCAAGCTGATCCGCTACGCCCCACCCCAAAAGCCCCTCTGGAACGCCGACGACGAATTCAACCAGCGCCCTCTCACAAAGCAAGAGCGAGAGCAGCTAGAAATACCTGACCCAGAGCCTGTTCAGGAGGATGAGCCAGAGGCCCAGATCGATGAAGCCACCTTGGCTAGGGAACGGGAGATGTTTCGGGCGATCGCCAATATCCACCAAGACCCCGGCTGCCTGAGCGCCTGCCTTAATTCCATCCCCATCCAGCCCTGGCCCCACCAGATCAAAATCCTCAAACGCGCCGCCGCCGAATTTCCTCGCAGCTTTCTAATCGCCGATGAGGTGGGCCTAGGCAAGACCATCGAGACCGGGCTAATCCTCCGCTACCTGCTAGTGTCCCAAAAGGTGAAGCGCGTTCTCGTCCTGGCTCCCGCCAGCGTGCAGCCTCAGTGGCACGAAGAACTGCGCGAAAAGTTCAACCTCCACTTCTGGAGCTACACCCAGGGCGAGTTCAAAGATCCCTACGGTCAAACCACCCAGCCCACCGGCAACCCCTGGAATAGCCAAAACCTGATCCTCGCCTCCAGCCACCTGGTACGCCGCCGTGAGCGGATGCAAGAACTGCTCGATGCCGAACCCTGGGATCTAGTCATTCTCGATGAGGCCCACCACGCCCGCCGCAAATCGCCCCAAGCCCGCAAAGATACCCCCAACCGCCTGCTGCAACTACTGGAGCAGCTGCGCGACAAAACCAAAGCGCTGATTTTGCTGTCGGCCACGCCGATGCAAATTGACCCCATCGAAGTCTTTGACCTGCTGCATGTGCTGGGGCTAAAGGGCCACTGGGCCTATGGCGACACCTTCTGTGATTACTTCTCATCGCTAGAGAGCAAACCCGATCGCCACCTGCTCAACTTCTGGCAAACCATGTCTGCCGACTACTTTGCCCGTGGCAGCCAGCCCTGCCCCCGCCTCCAGCAGCACCTCCACCAGCAAGACCGCATGCTGGCCAGCCAAGTCGAAGATGTCTGGCGAGGCCGCATCAAGATCATCAACGAGCGCCTCTACTTGCAAGACGAGGCCTTTATTGCCGCCTCCCTGCAATTCCTCTCCACCAATACTCCCCTCAAAGACATGATGTTCCGCCACACGCGGGATACCCTGCGGGAGTACTACCGCCTTGGCCTGCTGGAAAAAGACGTGCCCCGCCGTGAGGTGTGCGACAACGCCATCACCCTCGAACCCACCCGCGAAGCCGACCTCTACCGCCAGGTGAGCGACTACGTGCGCCACTTCTATCGCCTAGCTCAAAAGGAACAGCGCAAAGCCCTGGGCTTTTTGATGACCCTGTACCGCAAGCGGCTGACCAGCTCCTTCTATGCCATCCAACAATCCCTCCAGCGACGGCTCGATTCTCTGCTTACCCAGCAGGGCAGCGGCCTCACCGCTGATGACCTAGCGGATCTGGATGATGCCGACGATGCGGTGATCGAAGGGCTAGAGGGCTATATGGAGCCCGTAGACCCCAGGGAGATCGAACACCTAGAAGCCCTGCTGCGGCAGTTTGGGAACACCGGAGAAGACACCAAGCTGGCCCACTTCATCGCCACCCTGCGGCAGGAGTTGGTGAACCGAGAAAGTGCGATCGCCTTCACCCAGTACACCGACACTATGGATTTTCTGCGCGAGCAACTGCGAGAACTCTACGGCAACCAGGTGGCCTGCTACTCGGGGCGCGGCGGGGAACTGTGGCGCGATGGCCAGTGGGCGGTGGTGCCCAAGGAGCTGATCAAAACCCGGTTTCGCGATGGTGAAATCAAAATCCTGCTCTGCACGGAATCCGCCAGCGAGGGGCTGAACCTGCAAACCTGCGGCGTGCTGTTTAACTACGACCTGCCCTGGAACCCCATGCGGGTGGAGCAGCGCATTGGCCGCATTGACCGCATTGGCCAGCGCTACCCCACCGTCACCATCCACAACTTCTACTACGACGGTACGGTGGAAGCGAAGGTGTATAAGAAATTGCGCGATCGCATTGGGGCTTTTGAATCTGTGGTTGGCAACCTCCAGCCCATCCTGGCCCAGGTGCCCACTTTCATCGAACGGGCCACCATGAGTGTCGATGCTGAAGAAGAAGACGTGCTGCTCTCTGAGTTTGACACCGTTCTATCGGCTCCACCCCAGAGGCCAGCCCTCGATGACATGGTGAAGCGCGATGTCGAAGCCGACCTGCAAGAGATTCGGCGACCGCTGCCTCCCTCTGCAATCAGCCCCGAGGTTGTAGAGGCGACGTTCACTCAGTCGAACATCCTTAAAGCAAAAGGAATTCAATTTACCCAGTTAGATCAAGGTTTCTGGGAACTGGATTACGAGAGGCAAGTCTACCGGGTGACCTTCAAGCCAACAATTTTTGAAGAAACGTCATCTCTACGACTACTGCTCTGGGGAGATCCCCTGTTTGAGGAAATACTGACAGTAGCGGTGTCTTCTTAATAAGAGTGCTGGTACCACTCAACCAATAGTGTTCTACAACAGCTACAGCATCTATCCTCCGAAGCACCGAAGTTTTGAGCTTGGATTCGCACTAAAGGTTGAAATGATACTTCTCCCAGTCGACTACCACAGTCACTATGCCAGTCATAGTTCCTAACTTACCTGGTGTTAGATGGTTTCGCCCCTTAAACCGCCCAATTAATAGCTTAGGCTTTCTCTCGTAGGGTCTACTACAAACAACCATGACTGAATAGCTGCACTAACCGTCACTTGTACTCCTTGGATACCTCTTAGAGCACAGACTTTTCAATCTTCTTCAGCCCCTAGCTCAGAGCGCGAATCGTCGACTTCTGTAGCACCTCAACCACCCGACAAATGTACAGTTGAGTGTGTACTCTAGCCCATACTTTTTCAGCGAAATAGAATGGTGCAGAGCCAGGGCCACTGCCCATCGAACCTGGGGTGGACGTCCATAATGCAACGTGAGTAAGTATCAATAATAGTTGTCAGCCAAGGCCGCCTCAGAATTTCACGATACTGGTCAACCAGCATTGCATCAGTGCGACCATAAGCGCAGATATGAGGCTGTACTCGATCGAGAGATCTTGCCCTTCGCGAGTCTTGATCAACAGTGTTGCCCCCCTGCAGCCTGGGCTGCGAATGCTCCTAGCTTTTTCCTTCCGATCAATGATGGGCTTTAGCACCTGTAGCGCGGTTTTGTAGCTGGAGGGTTAGCATCCCCAATTTCACGCGCTTTAACCTGCACTTTGACGACATTTTTCTTGGGCTTCATGCGCTCATTGCCCTTGTTGCCGACCTCGTAAGTCTCAACGATAAAATCTTGTCAGAACTTGAATATTCGGTGCTTACCATAGTTAGATCTACCGAAGGTCGCCAGAACTGAAACCTCTTCTGTATCCCACCGCTTCACCGCTTGTCGGCGGTCAACATTTCTTGTCAAAAAAAAAAATTACACTAAAGGAGAAGCTTGTGGTACATTTGATCCACAAGCTTCTCCTTTGGCAAACTCCGTGGTTGACAAAGGATTGGATTAATAGTGTCTTTTGAGAATCTCTTCCAATAAAGACATTAGCTAGAGAGACATTTTCTGAAATCATCAAGACTTTTTGGCAAGAGATGTAAAGATGAGTAGCGTTCCAATTTCTTTAAAACGAGATTTTGAGGATGAATGGCCAGCAATTCAGAATCCGATTATTACTCGAGAGGGATATGAAATAGACACATCTACTTTGAGTTGGTCACTGCCATTACCTGAGGAAAGAGAATATATACTGAAGTTTGATAAGGTATTGGAAACTGGCCTCAGATGGGTATTGCAACGCTTCATCCAAACTCATTTGGAACAGACTTCCACGAGCTATGGCCATAATTTATTCAATAACATTCATCATAAGATTCTTCGTTATCAAGAAAAGTATGATTTAGGAGAAGAAACCAGCAAATATCTCACCAAAGAAAAGTTGATCTCTTTGTTTGAGATGGGAATCTTAGACGCTAGGAGTAAGCATAGACTATGGGGGATGTATGGACCTTCAAGATGGTATATATGGAGTGCAGAAAATTATCCCGAACTAGGCTTTTGCAAGTTATATGCGCAACAACTTCAAGCAATTACTTACGGAGGTCAGCCCAAGGGAGAGGCGGTAAGAACCCAAGATCCTGAAAAAGGTCCTATTCACCCATCACTCGAACTCCCGCTTTTACTAAAGGCATTAAGAAGTGACAACAGTAGAGAGTTTCGCCATCTACAGCAGAAAGTAGTTCTAGCTCTATCCTTAGCGTTTGGAAGAAACCCTAAAAATCTAACATATATTAAAGAAAAGGATCTTATTGATCTTACGCCCGATAACGACCAGCCATGTTGGATTTTGCGTGTGCCAAGAATTAAAAAACGGCAGCTACATCCGCGAGATGACTTTCAAAATGAGTATTTAGAGCCAGAGTTTGTTGAATACCTTTTAGATCTAATTGAAGCCAATAGAACTGTCAGTACCGAACTTCAACCTAACAACCAAATTATTTTTGTAGAAAAACCTTTGCTGATAAATGTCAAAGGTAATAAAGCAGCACTCTATACAAGTTTATTCGATGATGCCTTTAACTTTACAAGCGAAGATATTTATGATCTTTTAAAAGAATTTGTGAAGCGGCATCAAATAATTTCTCCGCTAACTGATAAGCTTATATCCATTTCATCAAGGCGACTACGTTACACTTTAGCTACAAATCTTGCCGCAGAAGGTATCAGCAAGCGTGAGTTAGCTAAGGTGTTAGATCACTCGGACACGCAAAATGTTGGAGTGTATTTTGAAGTCTCTGGCAGAATTGTAGAACATCTAGATAAAGCAATCGCGAAGGAGTTTGCTAGTTATCTAGACCTATTCAAAGGAAAACTAATTTCCGATCCCACTAAAGCTGCTAATTACCAGCGGCAAGACAAGAGTTTATTTTTCCAAAGTGAGTCCAATCCATCTGATCAAACAGAAATTGGCATTTGTGGTGAAAGTAAAATTTGCCACCTAGACCCACCATTTTCATGTTACTTATGCCCGAAATTTCAGGCGTATAAACAGGCAGATCATGAAAAGGTTTTGGATTTGCTACTTCAGGATAGAGAACACAAGCTACAAAAATACGAACAAAAAAGGCTTGGCATCCAGCTAGACCAGGTAATCTATGCTGTCTCTCAGGTTGTGGAATTGTGCAAAGGAGAAAAAAATGGCTGATAAACGCTCTCAGAGAAAGCCAAAAGTTGTTCCATTCCTGGATCAGGTTGATCGAGATATCCAACGAAATTTACAGGATTTGATCAAACTTGCCAAACAATTGAGCCCAGAGGGTTTTGAATCTGTAATTTGGGACAAGTCCATTTGGACAGTAACTGGTGGAAAGTTAATAAAACTATCCGGCAAAAATTTAAGCAAGGCAGATTTGGTCTTCCATTTCTCTCCTAAATTAGGTGGAGAACCTATTCCGTCGCCCTGGTCAGACTATATAAAAGCTCTCTTTTTACTTCGCTTCCATCAAAAGCAGCAATCCACGCCAAACCAACGTAACTTCATTACTACCCTTGGATATGTAGCTTATGCGATGACAAAGAAGGGACTTGATATTGCTAGGTTAACGCCAGAATATCTAGACCTAGCCTGTAGACTTCTTTCAGAACACTACTCTGAGAGTCTAGCTTATAACATGCATAAAGCAGTCAACGAATTTGCAGCATATTGTGATGCTAACAGGCTATGCAAAGCCTATTTGAACTATAAGTATCACAAAATGTCGCGACCTGATACAACAGGTGGCGTAGGATATAAGCGATTAGATGATCCTGAAGCTTTGGAAATACAGCATGAAAAGATGGTCGATCCAAAGATTTATCAGATTCTTGGCGAACTTTACCAGAAGGTGCCAAAAGATCATGATTACCGTTTTTACATACTCCTGTTAACATTAATGGCTTGTACGGGCCGTAGATATAGTGAGATATCTTTATTGCCATTACAACAAGTTAATCAAGATGATGAAGGAAGATCGTTTATCGAGTATTTTCCAAGAAAGACAAATAGAGGTAGTATAACTTTACCCAAACGCCAGTTATTTCTTCCCACCAAGGTGGTCGGTATTGTTGCATCAGTTATTGATGAACTTATTGAGTCCTGTGCCAGGACACGTGAAGTGGCAGCAGAAGTGAGAAGATGTAATGGCCCAGATATTCGCTTTTTGGCACACATAAAAGACGATGACAAGTTATACAAAGAAGATTTGGGAAATCTTGGAATAACAACTAGTCTGTTTGGCAGGCAAAATAGATTCTTCCAGGAAGGATGGGTTTTGCACGACAAGAAAAATTGCCATAGTAATGGCAAAACCAAACCTTATACAAACAAACAGAATCTAATTGAATTCTGTTATTTAGATTTTCGACAAGAATTTGTTTCCCCTATAGTCACTGACTTGCAAGGGAAAGATTACTTTCTTGAGGATATGCTGGCTATTCGCCATCCTAAGAAAAAAGAGAAATTTCACTTTTGGGTTGCATCTCAGTGTACGCATGCTATGTTGACAACTTTTCTTAGGTATTTTCCGGATCTGGCAAAAGAATATGCCTCCATATCAGCTTCCACTGACTTCACTAGCCATCATTTTAGACACACTCTCAACACGCTACTAGATGAAGGTGGTTTGACAGACTTATTGCAAACCCGATGGTTTGGTCGTGCTAATAGGCATGATACGAAAGCTTATCAACATACTAGTCGTGAGAAAAAAGCACTTTTGTTTCGTGAGGCAATAAAAGATGGCCAAGCTGGTGGGTTACTTGCGCGACAAGTTGTTAATCTTCCGATAGACTTGCAAGATGCTGTTTTAGAAGCTAGAGTCCAAGCTGTGCATGATGTTGGGCCAGGATTTTGTATCCATAACTTTGTGCAGACACCCTGCGAAAGGCATCTTCAGTGTACAGCAGAGTGTAAAGATTATGTCTGGATTAAAGATGACCCTGATCGTATAGAAGAGCTAAAACGGCAGTGGGCTATGGCTTGTATCTCTCGCGATACAGCAGAAAAACAGTCAAAGAGTAAGAAGCCTAAAAAGAGTATAGACTGGCTCACTCATAGTGATAAAAAGCTGCGCACTCTCGCTCAGCAGTTGGCGGATAACGACATAGAACCCTTTGATCCGTATGAGTATTTAGGTATTTCTCATTATGGCCAAGAAGTATCTTAGAATTTCTGAAAAGGATATAGATCTAATTGTCTCGGAATTAGATCAATGGGCAGAAGGCCAATTGGGGTCTAAGTTGACCTGGGCTCTTCTGGAGGAACGTTTCGGTTTTTCACGCCAGGCACTTCAAGCAAAGCCCCAAATAAAGGCTGCATATGATATAGCGAAATTAGCCTTGTCTAGCGGTTTAGTCAAAAGCCGTCAGCAAAATGATAAGGATATTGATAATCTCATCCAAGAAAATAGAAGACTTAAAGCTCAAATCGAGGAACACCAGCGTAAAGAATATCTTTGGAAGCAACGCTGGCAAAGAATTGCTTATCATATTCGGGAAAAAGGATCACATCTAAGTACTATTGATCAACCTATTCCACCCAATAAGAAGGTTCCTAATGAACGTGAAACTTTAGTTATCCTTCGCCCCTTCGATAATGAGATTCCTCCATCAGGGCGTATTTAGATGAAAAGCACAGATCAGCGAGACATCTATGCGGAAGCCCTTGACATCTTTAAGCGTGAAGTACCGATTAATCAGTGGCCACGGTACGGACAAACTCTAAGCAAATCGGGTTTAGAGCAAGCTATGAGAAAACGGGGGTATCCACGCTTTGAGAGAAAAAGACTGGAGAGCGCTGCTTGTAAGCCCATTTATCAGGAGATGTTATCTTGTCTAGCTGAGTGGCTATCTCAGCAAAATCCAGAGAAGGAAGTGGAGAAGCCTGCAGTCGAGCTCCGGACTGATCCTACACCTCGTCTCAGGAACACTGACGTAGAACGACTTCAAAGAGAAGTTAGTCGGCTTGAAAAAGAGCTAAAGAAATTACAAAGAAGTGAAAAAGTCTATCAGCAACGCTGTGCCTTGTTGGAGGAAAAGCTAGAGGCTCTCACACAGCAACATAGTGCCTTTGAGCAGCACTGTACTAGAAGTCTGAGAACGCTTCATGTATAAACTACCTAATCTCCATAAAGTACTCACTGGTCCAGACTTTGAGGGGGTAGGAAAGAGTACTGCTGAAAAGGCTATTACTGCCTTTGGCGAAGAACTCTATGAAATTCTTACTCAGAAGGATAGGAACCGTCTAACTCAGGTTTTGACCGTTAAAAAAACAGATTTATTGCTCTTTGGCTGGCGAAAAGTGCTTGCCCAACAAGAGATAATCCAATGGTTAGATCGTAATGAAATTTCACCTTCTGCAGGCACTGTTGTATTTCGTATTTGGGGACATGCCTCTTTAGAAAAGCTTAAAGCAAATCCCTATCGTTTGCTAGCTGTTGCTCCTTGGAAAAGCGTAGACAGACTAGCCAAACAGCTCAATATCCCGCCCGACCATCCCGTTAGGTTGATTGGAGCTTCGGAACAAGCTGTCTACTCCTATATTGATGAATCGGGTTCTACCTGGATCAATCAGAAGAGACTCAGAATTTCCATCGCGGATTTGCTCAAGCCTCGGTGGAATAATTCACTACCTAGCCTAAGCCAGATAGCAGAGCAAGCCATTGAACTAGCACTGAAGACTGGAGCCTTATTTGCTGTCGAGAATGGGTTTCAGGTTCCTGGAGCCTATTTCCTGGAAAGAGAAATCGAAGATTGGGTACTCAACCATTTGACTTTACCTAGCCTAGCCAGTCAGCCTGTCGAGCTAGTGAGTGCCGTCCAGCGTATTGAACACACTAACCTAACCCAGGAACAGTATAAGGTTGTCCTGAACGCCGCCGAAAAAAACGTGAGTCTATTTTATGGGGGAGCTGGAGTTGGCAAAACCTTTGTGATCAAAGCTATCTGTACGGCGGCAGAGATGGCTAACAAGCGTCCGGTACTCCTTGCCCTGGCTGCTAAGGCAGCCAGAAAAATGACGAACAGTACAGGAAGGGAGTCGATGACAATCGCTAAGGCGCTGCTCAAATTGAAGACAAACGATTTCGTGGATACCGTTGTCATCATTGATGAGTTCTCGATGGTGGACATGTTAGATTTTCGCCATCTGCTTAAGCGATTGCCTAAAAGCGCAAGTCTGGTTCTGTGCGGGGATGAGGCCCAGTTGCCCCCAATTGGCCCCGGTAAGCTCCTGCATAGTTTTATTCGGTGTAACCAGATTCCTTCACAAGAACTCACCGTTGTCCATCGCCAAGCATACGAAACAGGCATACCTCAAACGCTATCAGCTATCAGAAATGGAGTTCTACCGGATATAGCCTCGTTTGACTGGGAAAATTCATGGAAGCAGGGCATATCATTAATTCAGGCCGAATGGAAGGCAATTCCCTCGCTGGTAACAAGAGTATTGGATGCTCTTAACTTGGAAGCGCAGGTAATATCTCCTTTATCGGAAAGTCAGTTGGGTGCCAAAGCTCTCAACAGTAGAATCCATCAGCACAGTTATGGCACCAGTGACCTCCAACTGAGTACTCCAGTTGTTTTCACAGCCAATACAACCCTCTCCTCTGGAAAACGAGTTATTAACGGTCTTCAAGGAAGGATTGTCAATATCATTAATGCTGCCCCTAGAAATCCAGATTTGGCTCATGTAGAGATTGAGGCAGAGGATGAGCGTATTGTTTGTTCGTTAAGAGAGACCGAGTCATATATAGAAATGGCGTATGCTTTGACTGTACATCGGGCTCAGGGTAGCGATTGGGATACTATCATTGCTGTCTTGCCTCCGTCTCGACTTTTGGAAAGAGCAATGGTTTACACAGCCTTGAGCCGCTGCAGACAACGGTGTGTTCTCCTCGTTCCAGATATGGAAGCTCTAAGGGAGGCCGTTCACAACCCACCTAGCTATGAAGTCAGGGAAGATCGATTGTTCTTCACTAGGAACAAGTAAGCTGTTTTTCTTCTGAGATGATTGTGCTCACGTGTGATGATAACCCTCAGAGCAGGGTTGTTGTCTTCGATATAGAGTATTTGCGAGGGCTCTGGTACGCTGAACGGGTCGGTAGCACGAAAGGATTTGCTTGGAGATAAGCTCATAGTAATGGTTAAAGAGACACTCATTACGTGGTGCTATCAACAGCCGATGCATTCACTCTGTTGACCATGCTCAAGGCATACCGAGAGCGATCGCTATCCACCCTCATCAACTACCTGCAATCGCTACTGAAGAGCGAGAACCCAGGGTGTTGGAGATGCCCGCCCCAAATGAACATCGCTGGGCGGGGGTGCATGAGTATCTGGTGGAAACCCGCAAGCTACCATCGGTGTTAGTGGATCGGCTCCATGAGCGGGGCTTGATCTTTGCCGATGACCATCAGAATGCCGTATTTTTGCGGCATAAGTTGCAGGCCCAAACCTGGAGGCGGGGTGAGGTAATTGGGGCCAGTTTAAGAGGCACTTGGGGCGAGGAGAATCATTTCCATGGCCTAGCGCCGGGGTCGGCTAGAGACCAGGGGTGGTTTTGGATTGGTACGGGGCAGGGGCCAGTGCAGCGGGTGCTGCTGGTGGAGTCGCCCATTGATGCGATGTCGCTGGCGGTGCTGGATCGGGCTCAGCGGGGGCCGGAGGGAGTGTCGATTTATCTCTCAACGGATGGCTTTGGAGGGGTGCCAACGGAAGCGTTGAAGACGGTGCTGTGGAGTGGGGAACTGGTAGCGGCGGCGTTTGATGCGGATGTGGCGGGGGAGACAATGGCCTGGCGGGTGGCGCAGCAGGTGCCGGGAATTGAGCGGCTAACGCCGAACCAGGGCAAGGGCTGGAATGAGGTGCTGGTGTGCCCGGAGAGCATGGGGAACTCGTGGCAGCAGGGTCGCCCAGAACTGGGGCAGCTTTGGCGGTGGCATGGGACTGCGGTGGTGCTGGGTAGGCCGGAGGGATATTTAGGCCGGATTACGGAGGTGGCTAGGGAAGTGGCGAAGGGGGACCCACTGTCGGAGAAGGCAACAGCGGCTATGCAGCGAGACTTGGGCAGTGGCTCAAATTCGTTGATTCAAAAAGGTAGAGCCTCTGTCTCTATCCAAACAAATCAGAAGTCTAGGTTTGATTTAGGAAGATGAGCGGACGCAATTAGACATGAGGTCCAATTAAGACCAGAGCTGACATAGTCAAAAGTCGCAAATTATCTAGACGCTTGGCTAAGCAGCTTGGTAAGGTTGGCCCATACCTGATGCAACCTCACAGCCATGGACCGGTCAGTAATCGCTGACTGGCTGGTGGGTAAGGCAGCCTGGTTCCAGACTTTTTGTTCACAGGTTGCTTTGGCCCGTTGGGCTACCTGGAGAAATTCTGGATCATCGGTAATGACTGTTTCTGGTTGGTTGAGCAGCGGGTGATATCGGAGGCGATTGCAGGCTATGGTTAGCCAATCAGCGTTAGCATCCCACAGCCGCACTGTGTTATCCTCACTGCCGCTGATAATGTGAGTGCCATCGGGGCTAAACGCTACTGAAGTGACAAAATCTTCGTGGCCTTGCAGCGGTTGACCGATGGGTTGGCCGGTCTCGGCATCCCACAGTCGCACGGTCTTGTCATCACTGCCACTGACAATGCGAGTGCCATCGGGGCTAAACGCTACTGAAGTGACAAAATCTTCGTGGCCTCGCAGGGGTTGGCCAATGGGTTGGCCGGTCTCGGCATCCCACAGTCGCACTGTTGTATCGTCACTGCCACTGACAATGCGAGTGCCATTGGGGCTAAACGCTACTGAAGTGACCCAATCATCGTGGCCTTGTAACGGTTGACCGATGGGTTGGCCGGTCTCGGCATCCCACAGTCGCACGGTCTTGTCAGTACTGCCACTGATAATGCGAGTGCCATTGGGGCTAAACGCTACTGAAATGACCGGATTGTCATGTCGCAGCGGTTGACCGATGGGTTGGCCCGTCCTGGCATCCCACAGTCGCACGGTCTTGTCGTCACTGCCACTGACAATGCGAGTGCCATCGGGGCTAAACGCTACTGAATAGACAAAATTCTCATGGCCTTGCAGCGGTTGACCGATGGGTTGGCCGGTTTCGGCATCCCACAGTCGCACGGTCTTATCAGCACTACCACTGACAATGCGAGTGCCATTGGGGCTAAACGCTACTGAAATGACCGTACTGTCGTGACCTTGTAGCGGTTGACCAATGGGTTGGCCCGTCTCGGCATCCCACAGCCGCACGGTCTTGTCAAAACTGCCACTGACAATGCGAGTGCCATCGAGGCTAAACGCTACCGAATAGACCTTATTGTCGTGACCTTGCAGCGGTTGACCAATGGGCTGACCTATTTCAGCATCCCACAGCCGCACTGTTGTATCGTCACTGCCACTGATAATGCGAGTGCCATCGGGGCTAAACGCTACTGAATGGACCTGAGCGTCATATCGCAGCGGTTGACCGATAGGTTGGCCGGTCTCGGCATCCCACAGCCGCACGGTCTTATCAGCACTACCACTGACAATGCGAGTGCCATTGGGGCTAAACGCCACTGAACGGACCCAATCGTCATGGCCTTGCAGGGGGTGACCGATGGGTTGGCCGGTCTTGGCATCCCACAACCACACTGTTTTGTCGCGACTACCACTGACAATGTGAGTGCCATCGGGGCTAAACGCTACTGAATAGACCTTCTCGTCATGACCTTGCAGCGGTTGACCGATGGGCTGGCCCGTCTCGGCATCCCACAACCGCACAGTCTTATCGTGACTACCACTGACAATGCGAGTGCCATCCGGGCTAAACGCTACTGAATGGACCACATCGTTGTGACCTTGCAGCGGTTGGCCAATGGGTTGGCCCGTCTTGGCATCCCACAGCTGCACTGTTTTGTCGCGACTACCACTGACAATGCGAGTGCCATCCGGGCTAAACGCTACTGAATGGACCACATCGTTGTGACCTTGCAGCGGTTGGCCAATGGGTTGGCCTGTCTTGGCATCCCACAGCCGCACGGTCTTGTCGCCACTGCCACTAACAATGCGAGTGCCATCCGGGCTAAACGCTACAGACCGGATCAAATCGTCGTGACCTTGCAGGGGTTGACCGATAGGTTGGCCCGTCTCGGCATTCCACAGTCGCACTGTGTTGTCTTCACTGCCACTGACAATGCGAGTGCCATCGGGGCTAAATGCAACTGAAGAGACTATATCCTCGTGGCCTTGTAACCCATTGACTTCTTGCGATAGCTGCACTGCACTTAGCAGATTAGCTTGGGTACTCATCCTCAGGGCTGGAACCGACTGGCTCCTGTCTATGGCGTCGATCGCTAAAATCAAGCCTTGAACGGCATTAGCTGTGGGTAATAGGTTCAGCACCATTGCCGCCTGCTCTCGCAACTGGGCTACGGTAGCCTGCCGCTGGGCCTGTTGCCATTGATAGAGCGCAAAGCCAGATAGCGCCAGGGCAGCCATCGAAAAACCCGATAGCCCCAGTACAACACGCCGCCGCTGGGCTTCTTTGTCGTGTTCTCGGCGATCGCGCAACCCCACACTTGCCTCAATAAACGCCGTAGCCTCTGGGCTAAAGCCCCCCAAAATCTGGTTAAAGGCAAGGTCGTTTTTGAGATCTACCACCCTGGCTAGCTTTAAGCCGCTCCAGAGCTCGTCATCGGGTTTTGTGGTTTGCCACTGCCTGACGTCGTCGTTGAGGCGGTTCCGGAGGGCGATCGCCTGGCGGTTGTCTTTAATCCACTCATTCAGAGTGGGCCAGGAGGTGAGCAAAATCTCGTGGGCAATTTCAACCGTAGACTCTGGGGAAGCGCTAGCCGCTGCGGCCACCACGTCGCTCACCAGCAAATTTTGGTTGATCAGCTGCGTCAGCACGGCTTGTTCTTGCACATCGGCAAACTCAGCACGATGGGCTCGCCGTCGCACGGGTCTCCACTCTGTACCCGACTCGACATCGCCACCAATCTCTACCAGTTTGAGAAAAATGCGCTGGGTCGCCAATTGTTCTGGCTGAGAGAGCCCCTGATAGATCTCATCGACCCGCTGCTGGAGCGCACCGCGCACCCCACCCAGCCGCCGATAGGAGCTGATATTTAAGGTGCGATCGCGAATGCCGCCATCCTGCACCTCGGTTTCCCATAGCAGGTCTAGGGTGTATTGCAACAGCGGCAGATAGCCCGCCTGCCCCTGCACGTCTTTGATGATGTCTTCTACCAGCCCGGTTTCAAACACTATGCCATGGTGGGCGGCGGGCTGCTCGATCGCCGATCGCAGCTCATCTGGCTGCATTTGGGTAATTAGGGGGCGGTGGCCCTGGGTGGCTTTGGCGACCAGGTTGGCGGGGGCGGGGTCGAGCCGATCTAAAAAGTCGGCGCGCATGGTGGCTACGATCTTGAGCTGCGGATCGGTGGCTCGTTGGGTGCTGAGTTTGGCTAGACCTTCTAGGAAGCGATCGCGTTTTTCGGGGGCGCTAACGGTAAACAGTTCCTCAAATTGGTCAATGACGATCAGCCAAAATTCGTCGGGTTGCTTGAGGGTTTTGACGACCTGGCTCAGGGTGTCTACGTTGCCCGCTCGCGCCAGTTGTGCCTGAGATTGGCTAAAGCCCCGGCTTAGCAAATTGCCGTAGAACGACTCAAAGGGGTCTTGGTCTGGGGTGAAGATTAGGCTCAGGAATGATTTGCCCAGTTTTTCTGAGAGCAAGGGCACTAGCCCGGCCCGCACGACCGAAGACTTGCCGCTGCCGGATGCGCCGAGTAGCAAGGTTAAGTTGGTTTGCTTGAGCTCGTTGACTAGCTCAGCTAAAAATTGATCGCGCCCAAAGAAGTAATCTTTGTCGGTCGATTCAAACTTTTTTAGCCCTTTGTAGGGGGATGTGGTGTTTAGCTGGCGGGTTTTGATCTCATCGACTGAGATCTGAATAATTTTGGTTTGGGTGAGGTTGATGATGTGGGCCTGAAGGGCGTTGAAGATGTTGTCATTGCCCTGTATTTGCACAGTCTCAAAGGATTGGTGCTGGTTGGGGGGTGGGTCTTGCTCAGGGTTTGGCGGCTGGGGGTGGTTCATGGCAGACCTTTCCAGAGGTTGGCCAACTGTGTCACCAGGGGGAGATTGCGAACTAAGGGCCAATCAGCGATCGGTGAATGGCTGGTGGGTGGGGCAGTCTGGTTCCACACTTTTTGCTGACAGGTAGCTTTGGCCCGTTGGGCTACCTGGAGAAACTCTGGATCGTCGGCAATGACTGTTTCTGGCTGGTTGAGCAGCGGGTGATATTGGAGCCGATTGCAGGCTATGGACAGCCAATCAGCATTGGCATCCCACAGCCGCACTGTCTTGTCCTCACCGCCGCTTACAATGCGGGTGCCATCCGGGCTAAACGCTACGGAAAAGACCCAGCCATCGTGGCCTTGCAGCGGTTGACTAATGGGCTGGCCCGTCTTGGCATCCCACAGTCGCACGGTCGTGTCGCCACTGCTACTGACAATGCGCGTGCCATCAGGGCTAAATGCTACGGAATTGACCCAATCGTCGTGGCCTTGCAGCGGTTGGCCGATGGGTTGGCCGGTCTTGGCATCCCACAGCCGCACTGTGTTGTCGCCACCACTGACAATGCGAGTGCCATCGGGGCTAAATGCTACCGAAGAGACCAAATCGTCGTGACCTTGCAGCGGTTGACCAATGGGCTGTCCGGTTTTGGCATCCCATAGCCGCACTGTCTTGTCCTCACTGCCACTGACAATGCGCGTGCCATCAGGGCTAAATGCTACGGAATTGACCCAATCGTCGTGGCCTTGCAGCGGTTGACCGATGGGTTGGCCGGTCTTGGCATCCCACAGCCGCACTGTGTTGTCGCCACCACTGACAATGCGAGTGCCATCGGGGCTAAATGCTACCGAAGAGACCAAATCGTCGTGACCTTGCAGCGGTTGACCGATGGGTTGGCCCGTCTTGGCGTCCCACAGCCGCACTGTGTTGTCAAAACTGCCGCTGACAATGCGAGTGCCATCGGGACTAAACGCTACTGAAAAAACCTCAAACTCATGGCCTTGCAGCGGTTGACCGATGGGTTGGCCCGTCTCGGCATCCCACATCCGTACTGTGTTATCCTCGCTACCACTAACAATGCGGGTGCCATCCGGGCTGAATGCCACTGAATAGACCCTATAGTCGTGGCCTTGAAGGGGGTGACCGATAGGTTGGCCCGTCTTGGCATCCCACAGACGCACGGTCTTGTCGCTACTGCTACTGACGATGCGAGTGCCATCGGGGCTAAACGCCACTGAGTGGACATAACTCTCATGGCCTTGAAAGGGGTGACCAATAGGTTGGCCTGTCTTTGCATCCCACAGCCGCACGGTCTTGTCGAGACTACTACTGACAATGCGAGTGCCATCGGGGCTAAATGCGACGGAACGGACAGCATCCTCATGGCCTTGCAGCGGTTGACCGATGGGTTGGCCTGTCTTTGCATCCCACAGTCGCACGGTCTTGTCGCCACTGCCACTGACAATGCGAGTGCCATCGGGGCTAAATGCGACGGAACGGACAGCATCCTCATGGCCTTGCAGCGGTTGACCGATGGGTTGGCCTGTCTTTGCATCCCACAGTCGCACGGTCTTGTCGCCACTGCCGCTGACAATGCGAGTGCCATCGGGGCTAAATGCGACGGAATTGACCCTATGGTCGTGGCCTTGCAGCGGTTGACCGATGGGTTGGCCTGTCTTTGCATCCCACAGTCGCACAGTCTTGTCCTCACTGCCACTGACAATGCGAGTGCCATCAGGGCTAAACGCTACTGAACTGACCCATTCGTCGTGACCTTGCAGCGGTTGACCAATGGGTTGGCCCATCTCGGCATCCCACAACCGCACCGTGGTGTCGCCACCGCCACTGACAATGCGGGTGCCATCGGGGCTAAACGCTACTGAAGCGACAAAAGCTTCATGGCCTTGCAACCGATTGACTTCTTGCGATAATTGCACTGCACTTAGCAGATTAACTTGGGCGTTTATCCTTAGATCTGGAACCGACTGACTCCTGTCTATGGCATCGATCGCTAAAATCAAGCCTTGAACTGCATTAGCCGTGGGTAATAGGTTCTGCACCGTCGCCGCCTGCTCTCGCAACTGGGCGACGGTGGCCTGCCGCTGAGCCTGCCGCCACTGAAAACCCGCAAAACCCGCCAACGCCAACGCCACCATAGAAAACCCAGACATCCCCAGCAGCACCCGCCTGCGTTGGCGCTCCCGCAGTTCCACACTCGCCTCAATAAACTGGTTCGCCCCAGCGCTAAAGCCTCCCAACACCTGGTTAAACACCGCATCTCGCCGCAGCTCCACCACCCGCGCCAGCTTTGACCCACTCCAGAGGTCACTATCCGCCTTCTGGGCCTGCCACAGCGCCACATCATCATTCAGCCGATTTCGCAGCGCAATCGACTGCCGATTTTGCTTAATCCAGCCATGCAGCGTTGTCCAAGACGTCAGCAAAATCTCATGGGCAATTTCAACCGTCGCCGCCTGCCCCGCTGCCTGCCGCTGCCCCACAGATTCAATGGTTGCATCACTCACCAGCAGATTGGCATTAATCAACTGAGTCAGCACCCGTTGCTCCGCCTCATCCGCGAACTCAGCGCGCGCCGCCCGCCGCCGCACCGGCTTCCACCCCGTCCCCGCCGCTTCATCATCCCCAATTTCTACTAGCTTGAGAAAAATGCGCTGCGCCGCCAACTGCTCTGGCTCAGACAACCCCAGATAAATCTCATCCACCCGCTGCTGTAGCGCACCCCGCACCCCACCCAGCCGCCGATACGCACTGCTCCGCAACGTGCGATCTTGCAGGCCACCATTCTGCATCTCGCTTTCCCAGAGCAGATCCAGGGTGTACTGCAACAGCGGCAAATAGCCCGCCTGCCCCTGCACATCTTTGATGATCTCTTCCACCAGCCCCGTTTCAAACACCACCCCGTGGTGGGCGGCGGGCTGCTCAATTGCTAAGCGCAGCTCATCCGGGTGCATCTGGGTAATCAGCGGGCGGTGCTTCTCCGTCAGCCGCGCTAGCCGATTCGCCGGGGCCGGGTCGAGCTGGTCTAAAAAGTCGGCCCGCATGGTGGCGACAATTTTGAGCGTGGCGTCGCTGGCCCGGTCTTTGCTTAGCTTCACCAGGCTGTGAATAAAACTGTCTCGCTTTTTGGCCTCACTCACCGTAAATAGCTCTTCAAACTGGTCGATAAAAATCAACCAGTACGCCTCGGTTGGCTTCAGCGTGGTCACCACCTGGTTCAACGTGTCTGCTTTGTCTATCTTGGTCGCCTGCGCCTGCGCCTGGCTAAAGCCCCGGCTGAGCAAACTGCCATAGAACGATTCAAAGGGGTCGCTATCGGGCGTCAGCACCAGACTGACAAACTGCTTGCCCCAGGTCTGCTGTAGCCAGGGCACCAGCCCCGCCCGCACCACCGATGACTTGCCGCTGCCCGAAGCCCCCAGCAGCAACACAAAATTGGTCTGCTCCAGCTCATTCACCAGGCCACCGATGAATTGATCGCGACCAAAAAAGCGATCGCTATCTTCAGGCTCAAACTTTTTCAGCCCCTTATAGGGCGAAGCCGCGATCAGCTCACGGGTCTTAATCTCATTCACCGAGATCTGAATGATCTTGGTTTGAGTCAGGGTGACCACCTGAGCCTGAATCATATTCAACTGGTTGTCATTGCCCTGTACATGCACATCGCTGAAGGATTGCTGCTGGTTGGCGGGTGGCTGTGGCAATGGGTTTTGGGTATCGTCTGGGTTCATGGCAGACCTACCCAGGCTTTTGCCAATAGGGCAGCTACCTTCGTCACCGGCTCGGCCAGGGTCAAAACTCCGCTCAACCCCTGCTGTAACGCCTGCACCACCTCATGCACAAAGCCCTTATCAGGCTCTGGCTTCTGCAATTCTTCCTGGAGCATACCGATTTTAGACTCCGTATCTTTTTTGGCAAAAGTACTGAGGTCAGCCGTTGCCGCCACCTCCTGCCTGAGCTTTACCAATAGGTCTAATGCAGCTTCTAAATCAGCATTGCCACCGCTACTCTGGTCGCTTGTTTGGTTCAGGTTGACATTGCTCCCCGCCTGCACCACGTTAAGCGGGTTGTGGCTACCGGTAATCGAAATCGTGCCAATGGTTTGAGATTGGGAAGGGCGTACAGGTGCTTCTACGGTGGGTTGCCTCTCTGACGCCACCTCCATTGGTTTAGCAGATTGATCAATGGGTAGTGCTCGATTAGGGCGCGATCGGTATTTCAAGACCGGCTTCAAATACTCCGCACTGCCTGCCAAATCAATTGCACTACAACCGATCTTAAATGCTTGGTCGTAGGGGCTACCGGCCCCCAGCGCATCATAAAACCCCTCAGCAAACTGCACTGCCGCCTGGTCACCAATCGGCTGATTCATCCCAATCACGCAGTCTACAGACTGATGAATTGCGGTAGCCTGCACCTCTGAATAACAGGCATTGAGCAAGACACAATCAATCTCCCCCGGCTCTAGAGCCGCAAATAATCGAGCTAGTGCTTCGGTACTAACAAACTGCATTTTTCCGGCATCATTTTCCAGCACAAGACCATTCTCTCCAGCGCCATGGCCCGAAAAGTGAACGATTTGTGGGCGGTGATCGAGCAACGCCCGCCGCAAATCTGTCGTCCCGATGGCGAGCTTGGCGATCACCTGAAAGCGATCGCGGTACTGCGATCGCTGAATCGCTTCCTCTATCCGCCGCACCTCGGTATCCAAGCCCAAGGGGTTGCTACCCGTATTACTCGGATTCGCTGTCAAAATGAGAATCTTAATCGGATTCATACGGCATCCCATACAAATGAAGTACAGCAGAAGCCTTGCATGCCTAGGGTTTCAACCTTTGGCATGCACCAGACTAGATAAAGAACCACTGCAATAGCCTTCCGCAGAGTAGGTATGGTTCGTGAGTCGGCTGACGATACGGCTGGTTGCCTGTAGTATCCAATAATTCGGATAAGCTAGCAGGATCGATTGGTAACAACTTTAGTAAAGTCAACATTTTATGCGATCGCCCAACTCAACTCTACGTACCTAAAATGTGCGATCCAATAAACTGGTTTGGCCAATCAGTTTCAATCCAGGTTAATGCACTGCTGAGGCGCTCGGGGTAGCGAAAGTGGGTGAATTCGAGGTTGAAACTTCGGGTTTCGAGGACTGAAAAGAAGGGACTCAATGTCTCACTTTAAGAGGTAATCAGCGGGTTCGGCTACTGAATATCAAAGAGAACCCTTCATGTGCTGAAGGGTTCTCTTTGTCAATACTTTCTATGCCATTACCACCTCAAAGTCCAGCATGCGAATGCCAACAATTCGAGTGTCGTCCTTGGGGTTGTTATCGTCGCTGATGTCGTCACCTCCAGTGTCACCAACAATTGCGAAGAATAAAACAGGGCCATCAGTAGAAACGACTGTCGAGACCTGATTACCTGAGAAACCAACCACTTTCAGCCCTTCAAGGAATGCTGACAAGGATGCGTCAACACCCTTGGCAACTTGACCAGCCATTGGCACAAATTGCAGAATAGAGGTAATGCTGCCAGAAACTGCCTTGATAAGAGCTGTCACATCTTTCAAGTCTTCGCCAGGGAAAAGAATCTGGAAGCCCGCTCTAGGGCTGATAAATCGAACCTCCGAGCTTGCTGGGGATGCAAGCGAGAGGATACGTCGACCAGCAGGGGCGGTATAGACAATCTTCTCCCAGGTCGCCTCGGTAGTTGACGAGTCAGGCCTGGTTTCGAATGCCAGGAAGTAAATTTTGGCGATCACGTGCCGGCCATCTGGGCTGACAACCAGTTTTAACCGGGCAGTGATGTCTGGGCCGTTGCCGTCGAACTCGCGATCGCCCCGCAGCACAGCAGTTGGTACCAATGGTTCAGTGATGTTATCAGGGCGGACAAGTTGTCCCTCAGGAAACAAGAAACCTTCCTGCCGATATTTTTCCCAAGCGGGTGTCAAGCTTTTGATGTCACCAGGTTTAGCCGTTGTCGCCGCGTGATCTTGCACCGTTTGGTTCCAATAGCTCACCAATTCAGATTGGCCTGGTCCAGGGGTGCTGTATAAAAACCCTTCGAGTCGGTATCGAGTATAGCCTTCCCGAGAACGAGATCGTACCCACTTGGACCGAGTGGTTAGAAAGTTGTCTCCCGTAGCAGGATTCCAAAAGCTCCAGAGAGCCCTGGTACCCTTCGGTTGTGGTAAATCAGGACTAAACACTCGTCCTTCAATGCGCACAAGCTCGTAGTCAACTCCGCTCACGCGACGGTCGCCAACCACCCCAGCCCAATTGGGGTCTGTAGTTGTGAAATGATCACCTCGGTCGTGGCCATACCAGGTATACAGCGGGGTAACTCGTTGAATTTCTGGTAGCAAATAACCTTCAGTGCGGTACTGGCCCCAGTTGTCATCGAATGAATGCAATTCGCCGCCTATAGCTGTTGTGGCCAAGTTGTCCTGAGTGCGAGCATTCCAGAAACTATTCAGAGGCAATCGATCCTCACCCGCAGAGGTGTAAAGATACCCTTCGAGCCGAAATCGGGTATACCCCTCACGCTGGGGCAATCGCACCCAGTCGGCTTGGGTTGTTAGGAAGTGGTCCCCTGCGGTAGGGTTCCAAAAATTCCAGAGTGGAACAGTACTAGGTGGCTGGGGAAAATCAGGGCTAAACACTCTCCCCTCAATGCGCATCAATTCATAGTCAGCACCCTTGTTGCGTATTTGGCCAACTCGTCCAATCCAGATTGGGTCAGAGGTTGTAAAGTGATCTCCCCGGCTGGCAGAGTACCAAGTGTAAAGAAAACAGGTTCCAAGCTTAGCAGCCATAACTTAATCTCCAAAAGTTGATTTATGCTCAGCGTCATCTTTATCCGACGCCTTGAAACCACTCTCGTTAGGGGACCTGCCCCATAGCTAATCGTTGACGTTTTTAACTGAAAGCCTTGTTGAGTAACAACCAGAGCTAAAAAAACTGTGCAATAGTTTGGGGATTCCCCAAACTTCCTGGCTGTTTTAAGCAGGTCACATGGCAAGACCCAACTACGGACCTCAGGCAAAGCTGCGAACAAAACGCCTATTGGCCGCGCTGCTGGCCTACGCGAACTACGACTGGGAGGAGTCTGCCAATGTACGGCTGCAAGTGAACTGGCAAACTGAGAAGCAACTGGTTGTCAGGACTAAAGTGCGGCACTTGGCCTACTTAACCGTGCACGACGCATGGGAGGGGCAACTTACCCCTGATCAAATTCGAGAAGCGTTGAAGCGGCTGCAAGATTTTCTCGGCATCCTGGAGGATAACCGTCCCGCGACCCAAGGTTCCGAGGACTGGCACTTTACCCTCAAGCTGTGGCATCGACGGCAGGATGTGGCGACCAATCTAGCCAAGCTTGACGAAGAATGGGAACGCCTCCGCCCGCTCAAATCTCACCAGGCGACCCAAACCTCACCGCCGCCACCATCTTCTATCTCAGAAGCATCTGTAGCCCGGCAGGACTGGGGAGATGCGCCAGAAATTCCGCCGATCTACGGGCGCGATGATGAGTTGACTGTGCTGACGGACTGGATTTTGAGAGATAAATGCCGCTTGGTTGGGTTGCTGGGTATGGGGGGCATGGGCAAAACGACCCTGGCGGTGAAGCTAGCTGAGCAGCTTAGCGGTGAGTTTGAGGCTGTGATGTGGCGATCGCTCCGCAATGCCCCCCCTGCTGACCCACTGCTAGCTGACCTGATCCGCTTTCTGTCCACCCGTCAGGACGTACACCTAGCTGAGACCTGGGATGGTCAATTGTTGCAGCTGATTGGCTGTCTGCAAACGGCTCGCTGTTTGCTCGTTCTAGATAACGTTGAGTCTGTGCTTCAGGGCCAGGATGGCACCGGGGCTTATCGCCCTGGCTACGAGTCCTACGGCCAGATTCTGCGGTGCATTGCTGAGAGCCGTCACCAGAGCTGTTTGGTCTTTACCAGTCGAGAGCAACCCCTGGGGCTTTTCTCCAGAGAAGGGAGTGGGCTGCGATCGCTCCGGTTGCAGGGGTTGACTTATCAACAAGGCCAGCAGCTTTTAACGGCGAGAGGGCTAACTTCATCGGTGCAGGAAGCCCAGGTTTTAGTGGAGCAGTATGCGGGCAATCCGCTGGCTTTACGTATTGTCTCGACCACGGTGCAGGAGCTGTTTAATGCCAGCATTCAGCAGTTTTTAGCCTGCGGTACCCCCGTTTTCGGTGATGTCGCCAATTTGATCGATCAACAATTTAGCCGGTTGTCACCGCTGGAGCAGCGAGTGATGGAGTGGGTTGCAGTACATCGCGAGTGGGTGCTGCCCCAGGAAATTCGAGCGGGGTTGATGCCGCCTACGTCTCAGTCAGAATTGCTGGAGGCGTTGCTGTCATTAGAGCGGCGATCGCTGATTGAAAAGTCCACGAGCTTACCCCTCGACGACCATCAGGTGCGGTTTTCGCAACAGCCAGTGGTGATGGAGTATGTGGTCAACCACATGATTGACCGGCTCTATCAAGAGATTTGCGCCCTTGAGGTTGACCTGCTCAACCATCAGTTTTTGGTCAATGCTCAGGCCAAAGACTATATTCGAGAGGCCCAAATTCGCCTGCTGCTGAAGCCCTTGGCGGCTAAGCTGCTAGAGACCTTTGGCAGTCGCAACTTTGCCCAGGCTCACTTCAGCCAGCTCTTGGCTCAGCTGAAGGCCACGCTGAGGGATAAGCCAGGCTATGCCGCCGGAAACCTGCTCAATCTGCTGTGGCAGATGGGCATTGACCTGAAAGGCTACGACTTTTCTCATTTGGCGGTGTGGCAGGTCTATTTGCAGGGCATGGCGCTGCATGAGGTTAACTTTGCCTATGCCGATCTCACCAAGTCAGTCTTTACCCAAGTTCTAGGCTGCATTCTATCGGCCACCTTCAGCCCAGATGGGGCGTATCTGGCGGTAGGGGTCGATCAAGCCATTCTGCTGATCCAGGTGGTGGATGGTCGCCAGGTGCTGAGCTTTAAGGGGCATACGGCCTGGGTCACGGCGCTGTGTTTTAGCCCCGACGGTCAAATGCTGGCCAGTGGTAGCCATGACCAGACGGTGCGGCTATGGGAGGTGAGTTCTGGGGCCTGCTTGCGCACGTTGACGGGTCACAGCAGTTGGGTGCAGACGGTGGATATTAGCCCCGATGGGGGAACCATCGCCAGTGCTGGCAATGAAGCCGAGATCCGGCTTTGGGATGCCCAAACGGGGGATTGTCGCCGAATTTTGCGAGGGCACACCAACCGGGTGCTCTCGCTAAAATTTCATCCCACCCAGCCGATGTTGATTAGCAGCGGTGACGATCGCACCGTTAAGCTCTGGGATCTGCAATCGGGGGATTGTCTGCGATCGCTGGCTATTGACGTGGGTTGGGCGCTGGGGTTAGCCATGCACCCAAGGGGCCAGGAAATTGCGGCTAGCCAAAGTACCACGGTTGTTGAGCGTTGGGATATGAAGACGGGCGATCGCCTAGGCACGCTGCCCGACTATGCAATCAAGGTTTGGGCGGTAGACTATAGCCCCGATGGTGAGTTGCTGGCCACCGCTGGAGAAGACCATACGGTGCGGCTTTGGAGTACCCAAACGAACCAGTGCCTTAAGACGCTGGAGGGACATTCGGGACGGGTGTGGCTGGTCGAGTTTAGCCCGGATGGCTACACCCTGGTTAGCGCCAGTGATGATCAAACCGTTAAGCTGTGGGATATCCGCACGGGGGACTGCCTGAAAACTATCAAGGCCCACAGCGATTGGATTGTGGGGGTGGCGGCTAGCCCGATCGCACCATTGATAGCCTCAGGAGGCGAAGACAAGATGGTGCGGCTATGGAATTTGGAGACGGGAACGTGCGATCGCACCCTGGCAGGCCATACCAATCTGATTTCTAGCGTTGCCTTCAGCCCGGATGGTAGCTGGCTGGCCAGCGGCAGCGACGACTGTACGGTGCGCCTGTGGGATGCCCAAACGGGGGACTGTCGCCAAGTGTTGATGGGGCATACAGATTGGGTGCAGTCGGTGTGCGTTAGCCCCAGTGGGCAGCAGGTTATCAGTGGTAGTCATGACAAGACGATTAAGCTGTGGGATGTGGCGACGGGGCAGTGTTTGCAGACGTTGCAAGGCCACGAGGGGCGGGTTAAGGCGGTGGCCGTTAGGCTCCAAGGCGGGTTGATGGCCAGTGGGGGGGATGATTACACCATTAAGCTTTGGAGCGTTGAAACGGGGGCTTGTCTCGCTACGCTGGACGGGCACCAAGATTGGGTGCTGGCTCTGCAGTTTAGCCCCTGTGGTCAGTTTTTGGCCAGTGGCGGCGGCGATCGGACGCTGAAGCTTTGGGATGTGGCGACGGGCCAATGCCTGTGGTCTCAACCGGCTCACGGGGGGCGGATTCGGGCGGTGGCGTTTAGCCTGGATGGGCGCTGGGTGGCCAGTGGTGGCGAAGACTTTGCCGTTAAGCTGTGGGATGTGGCGACTGGGGATTGCTTGCAGGTTTTGGAGGGCCATAGCCAGATTGTATGGTCGGTGGCGTTTGGCGACGATAGGCAGATGCTGGCAAGTTGCAGTGAAGATGGCACGATTAGAGTCTGGAATACTGAAACGGGGGACTGTTTAAGGGTATTAAGAAGCAATCGCCCCTACGAAGGCATGAATATTATGGGGGCTACGGGGTTAACCGCTGCCCAGATTGGGGTTCTGAGGGCGTTGGGCGCAGTGGAAGTGGAGGTTGAAGAGGGCTAGCGATATTACCCACGAGGGTCTAGCTGCCCCAGGAGAAAGGTAGATATTCTATTCTTTCTTCGCCTACGGATAAAACTCTAGAGACAGGTAGGGAGCGCATTAGATGAATCAGCCCTCAGGTGCAAATGCCTCTGCTCTGTTTCAAACCGGGGGTACCCTGCCCATTTATGCCCCTACCTATGTTGAGCGTGATGCTGATGCTGCGCTGTATGCGGCTATTCAAGCAAGAGAGTTTTGCTATGTGCTGAATTCGCGCCAGATGGGCAAGTCTAGCCTGCGTGCACGAATTATGGGGCGGCTGCAAGCTGAGGAGGTAGCCTGTGCTGCGGTTGACCTGAGCGCTCTGGGTGGTCAGCAGGTGAATGGCAAACAGTGGTATGGCGGGGTAATTCGCAAGCTGGTGAGCGGGTTTGAGTTAACCCAGCGGTTTAACCTGCGAAGCTGGTTACGAGACAATGCCGATTTACCCCCAGTACAGCAGTTGGGGGAGTTTATCGAGTCAATTTTGCTAACCCAGATTGCTCAGCCTATTGTCATTTTTATCGACGAAATTGATAGCGTCCTCAGCCTAAATTTTTCGACGGATGATCTGTTTACGTTTATTCGGGCTTGCTACAACCAACGGGTTGATGACCCAGCCTATGGCCGTCTTACCTTTGTGCTGCTGGGTGTGGCTACCCCAGCTGATTTAGTGCGTGACAAGAGCCGCACCCCGTTTAATGTAGGGCGCTCTATTGAGCTGTCGGGGCTGACGTTTGATCGGGCGCAACCCCTAATAGAGAGCCTGGGTTTAACCTTAGCTAATCCGGCGGAGGTCTTGCAGACTATTTTGGCTTGGTCTCAAGGGCAACCTTTTTTGACCCAAAGGTTGTGTCGCTTGGTGGTAGATCAGTGTGCGGCTGGGGCAATGCTTTCGGTAGAGGCTATCAACCAACTGGTGCAGAGCCGAGTGATTGAGAACTGGCAAACTCAAGATGAGCAAGATCACCTGCGCACGATTCAAGATCGGGTTTTGCAGGATGAGCGAAAGGCTGGGCGAAGGTTGGGGATTTATCAACAGATTTTGCAGCAGGGGGCAATGCCCTATGATGGCAGCCCGGAGCAGATGGAGTTGCGATTATCGGGATTAATTGTGGCTCGCGGCGGCGAGCTAGAGGTTTACAACCAGATCTATAAGAGTGTTTTCAATGCTGAGTGGGTAAACCAGTCACTTACTCGATTGCGGCCCTATTCAGAAGCAATATTGGCGTGGCTAGATTCAGAACGGCAGGATGATTCCCGGCTATTACGGGGAAGAGCATTAATTGAAGCGCAGGGCTGGGCACTAGGGAAAAGCCTGAGTACTCAAGATTATGAGTTTTTCGCCGCAAGTCGAGAATTAGATCTGCAAGAAATACGAGAGACACTAGCAACTCAGCAAGAAGCAAACCAAATTTTAGCAGAGGCAAATGCACAAGCGACTAAGCTGTTGACCTTAAGCGCTCGTGCAAGTGAGCTAGAGCGACAAGGAGCAGCACTATTAAAGTATCAACCACAAAGGTTCTCACAAATTGAGGTTTTACTAGCCGCAGTCAAATTGGGTCACGAGCTTAAAGAACTCTTAAAAGCTAATACTAAAATTCAATCTCCTCTCACCCTGGGATTAGATCAGATACCCGGCCCAGAACTGGCGCTTAGAATTGCTGTCAATCGCATTATTGAAGTAAATCAAGTGAAAGGGCGGGCTCGTTTTAGCAGTGATGAACAACGGATTCTCTCGCAGATATCTCAAGAAAACCTAAGTCTTGTTTACAATCCTAACGGCATAGAATTATTTCAACTAAAAGGTCGATACATTACTGATAGTGAAGATGGGGCACGCATCTTTACTACTGTAGATACTGACAATATAAGTTTTGTATATAACCAAAGTGGGCAAGAATTATTACAACTAAAGGGATGCTGTCCTCGTGAATACAACGTACAAAAGCGAATTTTCACTGACTCGGGCTGCTATCAGATTGATGATGTTTATGACGAAATCACCTATGTCTACGATCAGACTGGGAAAGAACTATTTCAGTTGAAAGGAAACTGTCCATTTATCAGTGACGATGGGAAAATAATCTATACCTCTTCCAATAAAGATAATTTGAGCTTTGTGTACAACAACTATGGTGCAGAGTTATTGAGGTTAAAAGGACAGAATCCCAAAATCAGTGATGATGGGCAACGCATAGGCACTTCTTCTGACCAAGATGAAATGAGCTTTGTGTATGACAGAAATGGTATGGAGTTGTTTCAGCTGAAAGGGAATAAAGTCGAATTTAGCACTGATTGCCAGCGCATTCGAACCTGCTCAAGCAATCGCTATCTAAGCTTTATATATAATTGGAATGGCAAAGAACTGTTCAAGTTAAGAGGATGTTGTGCTTACATCAGACAAAACGAGCCTAAAATTATTACATATTTAAATACAAGCAAAATGAGCTTTGTATATGACAAGAGTGGTCAAGAGATACTCCAGCTTAAAGGTCATTATGAAAGCACCAGCTACACCAAGCAAAATATATTTACTAGTTTGCTAGAAGGAAATAATTCTTTAAGCTTTATTTTCAGCCAAGATGGCCAAGAAGAATTTCAAATCCTAGGAGGTGCTCCTCATGTTAGTGAAGATGAAAAATATATGGTTACTTACTCTTATGACGAGAAGATCAGCCATATTTATGATCTGATTGCTCAGCCACCTAAACTGAAAGGCGAGCAACCAATTGTCATTTCTGATAAACATCATATCTTTACCCAAATAAAAAGCTTAGATTTAAGCTATATGTATGATAAAAAAGGCAATGAATTGCTTCAATTGCCTGGAAATTTTCCAGGCATGAGTGCTGATAAGCAAGGCATTTTTACCAGTTCTGTTAATCTAAATTTAAGCTATTTTTATGATCAAAATGGCAAGAAGATATTTCAGGTTGAGGGTGTTTTCCCCGAGTTTAGCAATAATGGGCAGTATTTTGCAACCAGCTTCCTTAGAGATGATTCAAGCTCTGTATATAGCAGTAGAGGAGATCGAAAGTGTCATCTCAAAGGAATATTTCCAACTATAGGTAGTGATGAGAAGCGCATTTTTACCATGTCAGGCAAACATAATAAGTATCTAACCTATGCCTACAGCTTAAACGGAGAAGAACTATTCAAGCTTAAGGGAGGAAGTCCAAACATCAGCACTGATGAAGAACGCATTTTTACTTCTATGGGTGGCGATAATTTGAGCTATGCCTATGACATGAATGGGAAAATACTATTCGAACTTAAAGGGATAAGTCCATCAATCAGGCATGATGGAAAATTTGTCACAACTCATTCATATAAGGATAATCTAAGTTATGTTTACAACCTTAACGGCGCTTTGCTATGTCAGGTAAGAGGAAGCATATATAGGATCTATGCTGAGCTACAACGCATCTTTCTTCGCCCAGACAAAAAAGTAATTCGTGTGTGTGATTTAAGTGGTAAAGAGTTCTTCTACTTTAAGGGAGATACTATCGATATTAGCACTGACGAAAATCGTATTGCAATTTCCTCGGGTGACGACAGAGTTAGCCGTATCTATAGTCTCAACGGTGATTTGATCGCAGAGTATCCTGGCTATGAGGCCACTTTCTTGGGCCAAAGCCACTTGATTTTAAGATCTTCTATCAATGATGTACTTGAAATTTGGCCGATCGACGACGGTTTAGATGATTTGTTGCAGAAAGGCTGTTACTGGCTTAGGCACTATTTTGCCAGTCATCCCGAAGAAAGGCTTGAATATTGCTCTTAGCTTTGAAATTATCTGAAATACCAATATTTGGCAGTGTTTAGGGGTATTGCCGAGCGTGCGCTCCAACAACAAGCACAAATATTATGAGGTTTACAAAATAATCGCGGCTTTAGTTAAGGGATTAGAGCATAGAGGCTGATAAAACTCACAAATCTATTAACAGTACATTCAGGAGCCAACAACTATGTCAGAAGAAAATCAGCTATCACAAGACGCTGGAACAGTTAGAGACTTGGTTGTTCCAAGTTCACAACAAAGTGGTGAAGAAAATGGCGATCGCTCCCCCATTAAAACCGAACACGATATTCTTGCACAGCCTGAAAAAGATGGACAGCAACCCTCTTCTCAACCACCCTATGCAGATCGAGATTTAGTCGTCCCAATCTCCGAGGAGAATGCAGCATCTGAGGATGATGATCGCTCGCCTACAAAAACAGAGAGAGGCTTGCAAGACTAATCTATTGCTCGACCAGCTACGTCTTGTAGCTGTACGCCGCACTCACTTATCTCAAAGCTAGCCCCTTCTTTGAGTCGCCCCCATGAAAAAAATTCTGATTCTCGCTGCTAACCCAAGGAACACAGACCGACTTCGTTTAGACGAAGAAGTTCGGGAGATTACCGACGTTCTAGAACACTCAAAAAGTGGTCAGCCGTTTCAGATCATCCAGTGCTGGGCCGTGCGGGTTAACGACCTGCAAGAAAAACTGCTCGATCATCGGCCTCACCTCATCCACTTCTCTGGTCACGGGGGCGGTAGCCAAGGGCTAGCCCTTGAAAATGATCTCGGCCAAATGCAGTTGGTCACCTCCTCTGCCCTGGCGGGGTTGTTCAAGTTTCTTAAGGGCGACCTAGAGTGCGTTTTTCTCAATGCCTGCTACTCCGAAGACCAGGCTAAGGCCATCTATCGCCATATCGATCATGTGGTAGGCATGAACCACAAGATAGGAGACAGAGCTGCAATCGAGTTTGCCAAGGGCTTCTACCGGGGGGTAGGGGCCCAAATGGCCTATAAAGATGCCTTTGCCCTTGGCAAAAATCAAATTGACTTACAGAGTATTCCAGAGTCATCAACTCCAGTTCTAAAAGCCAGAATCCAAACTCGTCGTCAAGCAGCCAAACCTTCACGGCCCAGTCCACAGCCACCTCCCACTTCGCCTCCTTCAGCGGCGGCTCAAATTTTTATCAGCTATCGCAGTCAAGCGCCAGATATAGACTTGGCACAAGAGTTCCACGATGCGCTCAAAGCCGCTGGGCACAATGTCTTCATGGCCAGTAAAAGCATTCGTTTGGGAGAAAACTGGCCCCAGCGCATTGATGCGGAGCTAAAGCAGGCCGATTACTTTTTGCTGCTGCTGTCTCACCAGTCGGTTACCAGCGAGATGGTGACTGAAGAAGTGCGTCAGGCAAAACATCTGCAAGATACTCGGCAAGATGGACGACCGGTCATCCTACCCATCCGGGTTAACCTGCCAATGGATGTGCCGCTGAACTACGACCTGCGAGGCTACCTCCAGCGCATTCAACAGGGCCAGTGGGAATCGCCCGCAGATACGCCTCAACTGCTAGGCGATATTCTCGAGCTAATCGCCGAGGGTAAGCCTCAACTACCGGTTCAAGCTCTAGAACCCATTGCCCCACCGCTAGAAATTCCTGACCATCCCCCCCTGCCTGTCGCTGAGCCAGAGCTACCCGGAGGGCAGGTAGACTTGGCATCGCCTTTCTATATCGAGCGGCCCAATATCGACAGCCGTTGCTTCGAGGCCATTGTCAAACCCGGTGCGCTGATTCGCGTCAAGGCTCCTCGGCAAATGGGTAAGACTTCTCTAATGGCCCGTACCCTTCACCACGCCGAGATGCAGGGCTGCTTAAAGGTGCCCTTGAGTTTTCAAATCGCCGACGGCAAAATTTTCACCGACCTCGATCAGTTCCTCAAGTGGTTTTGCGCCAGTGTGGGCCGACGGCTGCGATTGCCCAATAAACTCAGTGACTATTGGGATGACTTCTTTGGCAGTAAAGACAACTGTACGGCCTACTTTGAAGAATATCTGCTGGCTGAGATCGACCAACCCCTGGCCCTGGGGCTAGACGAGGTCGATTTAGTCTTTCAGTATCCAGATATTGCCTCAGACTTCTTTGGTCTACTGCGAGCCTGGCACGAAGACGGCAAAAGCCGCGATATTTGGAAGAAACTGCGGCTGATCGTGGTGCATTCAACTGAAGTGTACATTCCGCTGAATATCAACCAGTCGCCTTTTAATGTGGGCCTACCTATCGATCTACCAGAGTTTACCCTGCCCCAAATAGCAGACTTAGCCCATCGCCATGGGCTGGCAGATACTGCCGAACACCTTGTTCCTCTAGAAGAGATGATTGGTGGGCACCCCTATTTGGTTCGCGTGGCCCTCTACAACCTGGCTCGCCAAGACATGACTATGGCAGACCTGCTAGCCAATGCCCCGACAGAGGCTGGCCCCTATGGCGACCACCTGCGGCGGCACCTGTGGAATTTAGAGCAGCGTCCAGAATTGGTAGAGGCGGTCAAGCGCATTGTGGCTTCATCAACTCCAGTGCGGCTAGAGTCGGTGCAGGCGTTTCAACTGCGCAGCATGGGGCTAGTGAACCTACAGGGCAACGATGTAACGCCCCGCTGCGAGCTGTATCGACAATACTTTAAGGATCGATTGGGGGTGCGCTAAATGAATCAGCCTTTAGATGCCAGTGCCGCTGATCTCTTTCAAACCGGAGGTAGTCTGGCGGCTGATGCCCCTACCTACGTTAAGCGCGACGCCGATGATGAGTTGTATGCCGCCATTAAGAAAGGTGAGTTTTGCTATGTGCTGAACTCTCGCCAGATGGGCAAATCGAGCTTGAGGGTGCAGATTATGCAGCGGCTTCAGGCTGAGGGGGTGGCCTGTGCTGCGATCGATATTACTCGCATTGGTAGCCAGCAGGTAGAGGCTAGCCGCTGGTATGCGGGGCTCATTCGCAGTTTGGTCAGTGGCTTTGAGTTACCCGAAACCTTTAACCTGCGCAGTTGGCTGCAAGAGCACGAGTACCTCACCCCAGTGCAGCAGTTGGGAGAGTTTATCGAGTCGGTGCTGCTGGTACAGATTGAGCAGCCCGTGGTGATTTTTGTCGATGAGATCGACAGCGTACTGAGTCTGAAATTTCCGACGGATGATCTATTTACGTTTATTCGGGCTTGTTACAACCAGCGGGTCGATAACGCCGCCTATGGCCGGCTAACGTTTGTGCTGCTGGGAGTCGCTACCCCTGCCGACCTGGTACGTGATAAGACCCGCACCCCCTTTAACGTGGGAAAGGCCATTGAGCTATCGGGCCTACAGTTTGACCGGGCACAACCTCTGGTCGAAGCGCTCTCCCAAAAGCTGGCGAACCCCGCAGAGGTGCTGCAATGCATTTTGGGCTGGACGGAGGGGCAGCCCTTTTTGACCCAAAAGCTGTGTCGGTTGGTGGTAGAGCAGAGTGAGGCCGGGGCCGGCCTGAGCAATGAAATGGTGGATTGTCTTGTGAAAACGAAGGTGATCGACCATTGGGAAACCCAAGACGACCAGGATCACCTACGCACCATTCAAGCGCGAATTTTGCAGGATGAGCGTAAGGCGGGGCGACGACTGGGGATTTATCAGCAGGTGTTGCAGCAGGGGGCAGTGCCCTACGATGGCAGTCCAGAGCAGATGGAGCTACGTCTGTCGGGGCTGGTGGTGACGCACCGGGGCCAATTGGAGGTGTATAACCAGGTGTATGCGCGGGTGTTTAATGCTGAGTGGGTGAACCAGGCTTTGGGGCGGTTGCGGCCCTATGCAGAGGCGATTACGGCTTGGTTAGCCTCTGAACAGCAGGATGACTCGCGGCTGCTGCAGGGGCAGGCGTTGATCGATGCCCAGGGCTGGGCGCTGGGGAAGAATTTGGGCACGCAAGATTATGAGTTTTTGGCTGCCAGCCGAGAACTAGACTTAGGAAAGGTAAAGGCGGCTCTAGTAACTCAAGAGAAAGCAAACCAGATTTTAGAAGAAGCAAACCAAAAAGCAGCCCGACGGTTGAAATTAAGCGCTGGTGGGGTGGTTTTTGCTTTAAGCTTTGCTTTGATAGCCAGCGGTTGGGGATGGTCTACTTTAAATTGGGCAAAAAAAAGTAGTGAGTTAGAACGACGAGGAACAGCACTACTTAAATACCAGCCAGAGCGTTACACAGAGATTGATGTGCTTTTGGCAGCGATTCAGCATGGTCAAGACTTACGCGATTTCCTAAAGCCAAGAGCAAAGATATTGAACGAAGATATCACGAATAGCCCAGCTTTTGCACTAGTAAAAAGTGTCAATAATGTAATTGAAGTAAATAAAATTAGAGGAGATAACGTCATCTTTTTTGAGGATGAAAATCAGATTTTTTCTGCTTCATTTTCCGAGGATATAAGTTACTCATATGATCAGAATGGAAAAGAGAATTTTAGAGTGAAGGGAGGAAATAACATCAGATTTCTTTTGAGTAAGAAACGTATCCTTGCTGCCTCGTTCAGAGAGAATATGAGCTATGTGTACGACCGTAGTGGAAAAGAACTATTTCGACTGAAGGGAGGAGGTGAGATTGGTGTTAGCAAAGACGAAGAAGTCATAGTCACTGCTTCATTCAATGACAATATTATCTACGTGTATGACCAGAATGGTAAGGAACTATTTCAGCTTAAAGGAGGAAGTGGCATCGCTATCAGTGCTGATGGACAGCGTATTGTTGCTACTTCGTATGATGAAAACTTGAGCTATGTGTATGACCAGAATGGCAAGGAACTATTTCAGCTCAAAGGAGGAAGTGGCATCGCTATCAGTGCTGATGGACAGCGTATTGTTGCTACTTCGTATGATGAAAACTTGAGCTATGTGTATGACCAGAATGGCAAGGAACTATTTCAGCTCAAAGGAGGAAGCGGCATTGCTATCAGTGCTGATAGACAGCGTATTATTGCCGCTTCGTATGATGAAAACTTGAGCTATGTGTATGAACAGAATGGCAAGGAACTATTTCAGCTCAAAGGAGGAAGTGATATTGCTATTAGCGCTGATGGACAAAGCATTGTTGCCAATTCAAATGATGAAAATCTGAGTTATGTGTACAACAAGGAAGGACAAGAGATATTTCAACTTAAAGGAGGATCTAGTAGTGTCATCAGTTCCGATGGGCAACGAGTTATTACCAGTTCATATGATGAAAACTCAAGCTATATTTATGATTTGAAAGCTGGATTACCTCGCTTGAAGGGAAGTAACGCTCGTATTAGTGAGGATGAAAAATACATCTTTGCTGAGTCAGAGAAGGATAAGTTGATTTATGTGCATGACCAAAATGGTCAGCTCCTCTTCCACCTTCAAGGAAATAGATTTTTATCTAACATAAAAGAGACAAGGCGTATTATTGTTGGATCGTATGAGGACGATTTAAGTTATGTATATGACCAAAGCGGCCAAAAACTATTTCAACTTCAGGGAGGTTTGTTTGCTTTTACTAGTGAAGATGGTCAACACATCTTAACTAACTCATATAAGAGTAACGTAGGCTATCTATATGATCAGAAAGGAGTGGAGTTGTCTAAAATTGAAGGTTTTATCCTCTCGTCTAGCGAAGATATGAAGCAGATTCTGTCTTATGATGCGGATAAAGATAGAATTTTTATGCACAACCAAGCTGGTAAGCAATTGTTAAGCCTTGATGGAGAAAGATATGCAATTCTTAGTAGAGATGAAAAGCGTATATTTACCGCAGCAACAGCAGAAGATGGCTTGATCAATATATACGATCAAGATGGCAAGAAACTCTTTCAAATTAAGGGTGACTTTGCGATGCCTAGTGAAAATGGGCATCGTATATTTGCTGAGATATATACTGAAAATATGAGTTATGTGTATGACCAGAATGGTAGAGAACTCTTTCAGCTCAAGGGGGTATTTTCGGATCCTAGTGGGGAATTGTTTTTGCCCCCCGGAGAAGGAGGAGAACGTATCTTTACGCAGTCGCATACTGATAGTGTGAGTTATGTGTATGACCAAAATGGTAAAGAACTCTTTCAACTCAATGGAACCCACCTTCGCCTGAGTAAAGATGGGCAAATTATCGTTACTGGCTCCAGGAAAGATGCTGCTACACGTCTCTATGATCTCAATGGCAACTTGTTAGCTGAATTTCCTGGTTATGAGCCTGAGTTCCTTGGCAATGATCGCCTGATTTTTAAATCTACTGTGGATGATTCCTTGGAGATTTGGCCAATAGAGTATGAACTAGACGATTTGCTGGCTAGGGGTTGCTATTGGCTCCGACACTATTTCGTTAGCCACCCCGAAGAAAAACCTGAAGTTTGCTCTCAACTCGCGTCTACACCCTAAAATCTCCTCTCACACTTTGGGAAAAGACCGTGACCAGGTTCTCTTATTCTAGTTCCCCCTTTCACATGAAAGGAGAAGGAATTAGGAGATGAGGGTCTTTAGCTATCCGTTAACTAAATACGTAAGACCACCCGATCGCCCCTTAACCCTCAGTCAACAGCATACGCTTGGCAGAAATACTCTTAAGATGGCGCTTCACCGTATTGACGCTAACAAACAACTTTGCCGCAATTTCCTTATAGCTACAATTCGCGTGCCGCAGCAGCCAAACATCCTTCTCCCGAGGCGTCAGCTTATACCGCACCGCTTCCAGCAGCGCCGTTGCCTGGGCTGACCGAGACTGATCTTCCAACAGCACCAGCAGGTAAGCGTCCGAGTCAGGCGGCACACCTAACCACTGCACCTTAGCCCGAACTAGCTGGTTTTTAGTCCCTATAAACGTCTGAGTTGGCACCAAAGCTAGACCTGCAAAAAGACTACGACTTTCGATCATGTGCCTACACATCAGCCACACCCCCAGAGGCACAGCATCGGCAGAATGCTGACCATCCCTCAAGACCTGGCAAAGCCTCCGCCCCTCCCGATTGCTATAGATACAGTTGCCCTCTTGGGTCAGCAACAACACACCATCTGCAAACCCCTCAAAAAGACGGCTCAGCATAGCTAACTCCGCTTCTCTAGGTTGCTCCTGGCTTTCAGAAAACTTGGCTGGGGGGGCGTCTGCAACGGTGGGTAATAAACTTAAAGTCACCATGGGGGCACCTGCGTAACTCATAGGTAGGTTTGCTTTGAGCCCAGTTTCACCAAGCTATCTGCCCCAAAGCTAGTGCCCCTACGCGATCGCCCAACGCCCCGCCACACCGAGGTAACCAGGCTCAGCTCATGCCCCCACCTCGGGGATTCCCCAAACCTTTCTACACCAATTGCACACTAGAACTCGCCACGGTCATTAGATCACGGCAGCCTCGATAGCGGCTATTTACACATCGGTTGAAAAGGCCAGCAGAGCTTCTAGCAAGCTTTGCGTCTTTGGAGCGTGCCCTGCAAAAACGCAATCTTTTCTCCTCAAAGTTTGGGGACTCCCTAAACTGACCTTCCTACTTTGAGCGCTTGAAGGTGATTCTACGGGAACTTTTTCAAGCTCCAAGGGCGATTGGCTTTGGGGTAGTTTCTTCAACGACATTAAATACATCATTTTTTGAGGAAACTCCCATGCCTGATATCACTCAAGGACGTTACTACATTCTTCTCGAAACGGGTCGAGCCTTAGAAGTTTCAAGCGAAACACTAAAATCCAATGGTGCAAAGGTTGCAACCTGGAAACTCTATCACGGCCTGAATCAATTATGGGATGTGAAGCCAGCTCAAAATGGAGCATTTTACCTATTCAATGTTGGCGGTAATCGAGCACTGGATGCCCACGATGTAGATGTAGATCGCAATGGTGGTCGAGTTCAACTCTACGATTTTTATCCTGGTAATGGAAACCAGCAATGGATTCTTCAGCCTCTAGGTTCAAGACGTTACTCCATTCGTTGCGCAGCGAGCCGTTCTAATAAGGTTATTCAGATTAAGGGTAATGTGATCGATCGCAGTGGAGAAGCTGAACTAGCAGATTTTGTTGGCGCTTCCAGCCAAATTTGGAAGTTTATATCGGCAAGTGATGCTGCCATTGTTCAACCCAACTGCGTAGACCTGCGGCCAAATCAGACAGCTATTAAAGATCAGGGAGCACGAGGAAGCTGTACCTATTTTGGGGCAACCGCCGCCCTTGAGGCAGCTTATAAAAAAGCTGGCTATGGAGATGTAAACCTCTCAGAAGAGTTTTGGTCAATCATGGGTAAAGCTCTATATATTCATCCCAAATGGGCTGAGATCCGTAATGCAAACCATCTCGAAAATCAGTTTGCGACTACTCAAGGCGGAGGATCACTTCTTTGGTACAAGACTGGATTTCGGATTTCTAAAGAGTCTGATGTTCCTTACCGATTGGAGGACTACACTTTCCCAAGCTTTGAAAATCGAAGTCAAAAAGATGCTAACGACTTCAACTTCCCCTTATTTACTCGCAATGTCTTGAGTGCTCCGCGTTATTATGGGGCTGGCTCAGTCGTAAATTTTACGCCCGATCAACTTCGCAATGCTGCAGAATACGAGCGAGTACTCAGCTTAGGTTTTGAGATCAGTATCGGAACTAGCAGTTATGGCGGTGGCCATAACGTTCTCATCGTCGGGTTTGACAAAACCAATGCCGCAGAGCCAGCCTTTTTCATCAAAAACAGCTGGGGGCCACTAGGGGGTGATCCTAAACTTCATTGTGAGCGTCGCCCCTATAAGTGGGTGCTCGACGGAGTTTATGCCGCCGAATATCTCACAGATATAGTGGAACCGGCAGAATGGCCAGAACTGGCTTTCCTCGGTCGTTGGAATTTGAATTTTGATGGCTTCAGGGGAACCCTTGACATCTATCACCTACCGGGTGTTGGAAATTTGCCTGTCGATCTCCCAAATGTAGTAGATCGTCGTATAGGGGTGTTCTATGACTCGTCCGGCAAGGCATTTCGTGTCAACGGCCAGATCTCTGGAAATAAAATCGAGTTTTGGTTTAATGGCAACAAGCCTAATCTTCCTTGGGATGAGTTAAGCGGTCGTCGCTTTGTTTACTATCTCGAACCCACCTTAGATATAATGACTGGAACTCACTATGACGAGGATGGGCGTAGCTATGGGGGCTATGCAACTAAGAGGAACTATATTGTACATGGCACTCCCCCGGCCAATACCTTTTCGGCCCTTGCCAATACCATATGGAACGTCTTGATTGGCAATAGACAGGGTTCAGTTCGATTTGGCTCCATGATTGGCTCTAGTATCAAAGGAGTAATATCATTTGGAGATGGTGAGCAGCAAAATGTTGAAGTCAATCTGCTTGCCCAGAATAATATTATGTTCTGGCCCGAAGGTAGTCTTTCAATAGCCACTGCACGCCTTCTTAACCATGAGCCTGGGTTAATGTGCGGAAGCACAAATGATGGCTTAGCATTCTATGCAGCCTATGCAGCCAACCGATAGGATCTACTGAAGGGATGTTGCCTGGCAAACAGCTTGTCAGGCAACCATCGAAATAGCGGGCCTTGGTGTTGGATGAACTAAGGTTGTGACAACTCTTCGAAGAAAGACAATTCCTATGGCAATGTCCTAAACTGTGCTCTTAGACTTAGGAAAAGTACACTTCACCTCGATCGCAAAATCTGACTCCGCTTTGCCGCTGGCGAGCATGGGCAGACCACCCTCTGCCGTGATTTTGAGATTGAAGCGCAGGGTAATTTCTTCGACCTCTGCGATCGCCAAATCCTTAAATGCTCCAATGGCATACTGCGTATAACCTTGGATCGTGCGATGCACGTCTGCCAGCTTGACCCTTAGCTCAGGCGTAATTTGAGGCTGACGGATTCCTGGAACACCTCCTCTAGGTGTATTCGGATCGTAAGAATCGAAATCCTCATCAACACTGCGCACAGGAGACGATGAGGTTGACTCAACCAAAACGCTATAAGTGTTTGCTTCATCTTCGAGAATAAGCCGTTGAATCATTGATTAGCTCCTTGATCAATGTACGGGGACAAAAGTTGAATGAGGAAAGTAAGAAAGTCGGCGCTGGAAGGGATTTGACAGCGTGGCTTTCCCAATTCTGTGGACGATGCTGTATAAGCGAGGTAGCCGCAACAGTGACGAGCGAATTGAGTTGTTGAAATACTTTGGACGAGTCTTTCCATAAGACCGAAATCCGCTGCCTAACAGTCGACCGAAAGTTTGTCGATCGAGAGTGGTGTAGATTCTCGATGATGCTAAATGCTCTGCCCTTGCAACTTAGGCTGCGCCAGAATGATAGCATTAGCGCTCGTTTTAGGAAAAATTGTCAGAAAGGTAAATGGGTCCTTTGCCAAGTTAATTGTAGGCACTGTCCAGATTTATCAAGCCAGCGCTGGGTGTGTACCCAGCAATTTTACGTCGTCGCGATGGTGAACTCCTGATTTTAGCCACTAAGTATCGCCCGCAGACGGCATGGGCGGATTATCGGTTGAGGTGGAGAGAAAACTCTTTTACACGAGGATTCAACCTCGAATCGACCCATTTCTGCCACGACTAAGACCTCAGCAAGTTGATGGCGCTACTGGATCTGGCCTTCTGTCGGGCATGCTCACTGGGCTCTGGCAACACTAGCAGCATCCGATTCCGCTCAAAGCTTATGGTCACAGAGCAAAGAGTCTATTCCGCTCGGACGTGGCTTTTTGCGGCGCACGTTCTCTAATTTCTCCCTGCGCCGCTCTGAGTCCAATCAGGCGCTACGATTTTTGTCCTTGTACTGAGGGTGTTCTTACTGAAAGCCTAAAAATAGGACTGCTTGTTTTCTATACGTCTCCTCAAATAGGTCCCTCATGGATTCATGCGAACGGGTTTGCCTGAAAAAGAATACTGCCATTGGCTGAGGCGATAACTTTACACTTTTGGGTTTAAGCCATGTCGGACAATGCCCAAAATTCCCTTCAGGAAAGGCTTTCAACTAACCCACCCAGCTTTGTTTTGGTAGTTTTATGAGAATTACCTTTTTAAGGAACATAAAAGAGGAAATGTAAAGTTAGAGAGTAAAGATAAAGCCTCAAACACCGGTATGCACCCAGTTGAGGCTTGAAAGAGTCGTTTGCAGACTTACACTCTGCAAACGACTCTTTCAAACCATAATTTTGTGCAATATTTTTTTAAAGTTATGCTGCGCTCGAACCGAATAGCCTCGATTTCACCTAGACCAAACTGTAGGGGCAAAGGGTATTTGCTCTGAGGAAGCGGAGGTAACCAAACAGGATTTGGTGTTAGACCGCAAAGACGTTAGGCGTGAAGGTTTGACCAGGGAATACATCACAACCAAATTTTTGTCATGATTTAGGGTTCTTCCCTAGGCAAGTTGATACCATTCCTCCTCGATGCGGCGACCCACTGCCAACGGCGTTAGCGGGAGATGAGTTGCCAATTTTCAGCCCCAATTAATATGTTCTGTCTCCGACTCAACTTGGCGATTAATAAACTTGGGGGTGATGGGAGAAGAGAGGTTCTTGTCGTATAAATGGGCACAATTAACTAGTTAACCTAATAGAGCGCTTTTCCGGAACTTCTGTTCACGTAACAGCGGCCCAAACCTATGTCTACAGAACGCTTCTACGCTGATCTACCTGCAATAGATAATCTGCTCAGTGCGATCGACGCCAATAATCTGCTTGCCGTACCGAATGACTGGTACATCGTCATCGCAGATGTTAGGGGTTCCACGGAGGCCATTGAGGCAGGGCGCTACAAGGAAGTCAATCTCTTAGGCGCTGCTTCCATTGCAGCAGTGCTCAATGCCGTTAAACCGCTTGAGATTCCCTATGTGTTTGGTGGAGATGGGGCTTCTCTTCTAGTTCCCTCTACTGTGTTAGGAAAGGTAAAGTCGCCGCTGCTAGCCCTGCAACAGTTAGCCCAACGAGAATTCAACCTTGAGCTGCGGGTGGGAATTGTTCCGGTGACAACGGCTAACCAAGCAGGGTTTGAGGTGAAGCTGGCAAAGCTCAAGATAGCAGAGCAGTATCACCAGGCTGTCTTCGTCGGCGGCGGACTAAACTACGCCACAGAATTAGTCAAATCTTCTGACACGGCTGATCGCTATCAAATCAGGGATGTCAAGATTTCTCAAGCAAATTTGGCGGGGTTAGAGTGCCGCTGGCAGGATATCGCCAGCAGGCATGGGGAAACGGTAACGCTGCTAGTACTGGCAACTGCCCATAGCCCCGCAGCGAATAATGCCCTGTATCAAGATGTGCTTGAGAAAATCCAGGAGATCTATGGTACTGAGGATGACTTTCACCCAGTTGGGCTGCAAAATCTCAATCTATCTCTAAAAACTGAGAAACTGCTCCCCCAGGCCAAACTGCACGCGCAGCCCTCTCGGTGGCTATCTCGCTGGCGCTACATCTGGAACCTTAAGGTGAACAACATTTTGGGTTCGCTCTATATGAGGTTGAATCTCAAAGTCGGTGGTATCAGCTGGGGTGCCTATAAGCAGGTGGTGCAGGCTGCCAGTGACTACAAAAAATTTGACGACATGTTGCGGATGATCATCTCAGGCGATGCCAATCAGCGAGAAAAGCTGACCGATTACCTGGAGAGGCGATCGCACGAAGGCAACCTGGTCTACGGCATGCATGTTTCAGATCGCGCGTTGATGACCTGTCTGGTGTTTGAGCGCAGTGGCCATGAAGTTCACTTTGTCGATGGGGCGGATGGCGGTTACACGCTAGCAGCTAAGCCGCTCAAGGAAAAGCTAAAGCGCAAAGCAGCTAACTGGCAAGCCTATGCCCGCCTGGTCGGGGTTCGCGAAAAGCTCTCTAACCAAGTAGACAACTCAAATCTTGGCTCTCAGGAAAAGGGTGAGGCAGCGTGTATTGATTAGGCCGCGTGATGGCAGGTAATTGATTGATCTGCCTAAGCTGCGGCAACAGTTCTATCTACAAGGTCACCCCTGCTTTCGCCCTATCATCCTCGCCAATAGCGCTGGGCATAGTCGGGAATCGTGACTTCTGGCAGACATTGGGGGTCGGCGACAGCAGCGGCAGCGGTAACTGCCAGGGGAATTTCCCCGGCCCAGACCGGCAGAGCATAGTCGGCGGCGGCATCGAGGGGTGGGCCGCTGCGCACCTTAACCGAGGCCTCGGCAATGGGCAGGGCCAGCACCAGGGTACCCGCCAGTTCTGAGGGGGTAGGCGGGCGTACGTCATCCCAACGACCGGGCACAACGTGGTCGGTAAAGGCTTTGAGCGCCGCCAGTTTTTCGTCGGCATCATCCACGCGGGTGGCGGTGCCAAACAGCACCACTGAGCGGTAGTTCATGGAGTGGTGAAAGGCCGATCGCGCCAGCACCAGCCCGTCAAGCAGGGTAACGGTGAGGCAGACCTCCACCCCTTGATCCAAGGTGGTCAACAGGCGGCTGGCGGGGGAGCCGTGGATGTAGACGCGATCGCCCAGGCGACCGTAGGCAGTGGGGATGACAAAGGGTTGTCCATGGGCGACAAAACCCAGGTGGCAGACCAGCCCTTCGTCGAGAATGGCGTGAACCTGGGTGCGATCGTAGTTGGCCCGCTGGGGGAGGCGATTGACCTGGGTGCGGGGGGTGGGAGAGAGGGGAGTTTGGGACATAGGAGTGGATGGGTGAGGGGGTGGGGAGTAGGGGGTGAGGAGATGAGCTAGAGGGTGGCGGGCAGGTGGGCAATCAGAGCGGCGGCGGTAAGGTGGGTTTGTAGGGCGGTGACGACGAGAGGGTGGGGTTGGGTGTAAAGGGTGGGATAGTCGACTTCGCCGAGGTTGGGGCGGATGGGGAAGGCGAGCTGTTCGCGAGGGGTATCGCCGTTAAACTCGGCCTGCACTCCAGGCTTATTGCCTCGCGCGTCGAGCCGCACCCAGCGGTTTAGCTCGTTGAGGTAGACGGCGTTGAGGCCGTGCAGGGTGTGATGGGTGGGCTGGGCGTCGTCAAAGACGAGCCGCTGGTAGCAAAACCCGGTGGGAATGCCGCAGTGGCGCAGCAGGGCCGCCAGCAGGTGGGCTTTGGCAAAGCAGAAGCCGTGGCCCTGGGCCAGCACCTCGGATGCAGAGCAGGTGACGGCGACGGCTTGAATGTCGCAGGTGTGGGCGATCGCATCGCGTACCCATTCGTAGACAATTTTGACCTGCGCCATGGATGAGGTAGCCCCTACGGTAAGCGATCGCGCCAGGGCAACAACCGTGGGATGATCGGCATCCACCACCGCTGAGGGCATGAGATAGTCCGCGATAGAGGCCGACTCTGGGGACAGCAAAAGCATCATTTAGACCTCCTGGGATGTGAAATTTAATTCCATCAGGTTGCTCTCGCTAAAGCCCAGCTTTTGGTAGAGCGATCGCGCTTTGGGGGCGGCATTGAGCACAACTTTGGTGCAGCCCATGCCCTGGAGATAATCCACCATTAGCTGGGTTAGCCGGGTAGCTACACCCTGATTACGGTAGGCAGGTTCCACGTAAACGCCCCAGATGTAGCCGTATTGGCGGTGGTCTGGGGACACGATCCAGGGATACAGTCCAGCAAAGCGCTGACCACTGACTGAGCCGACAATATTTCCCTCAGCCTCAGCGACAAAGGCCTGGTAATTTAGGGTGCGTCGGGCCTGCTCGATAAACTCCAATCCTAGGGTTTGCCAGTTGGGTTGAATGTGGGTTTCATCTACGCCTAGGTCGCGCCACATGCGGTAGAAATGCTGGGCGATCGCCGCATCTTCCTCGGGTGTGCCAGGGCGAAAGAGTAGGGAAACAGGGACAGCCATAGCTGGGTTCAAACTCCGGGCAAACAATCCAAAACCGCAGTCGTGGACTTAGCATAGACAGAGAATTGGAGCGTCACAAGAGCCAATTTTGGCTAAACTGGCCAGTCCACTTTAACTATCTCCATAGGCTCACCCCGATGGATTTTGCCATTGCCCTTGACCCACACAGCCCAGATCCCGTCTACCAGCAGATCTACGCCGCTCTGCGGGCCGGGATTCTTAAGGGGCGGCTGGCCCCTAGGCAGCGCTTGCCATCAACTCGCGCCCTAGCCCAAAGTCTAGGCGTATCACGCGCCACGGTGACCCAGAGTTATGACCAATTGTTGAGCGAGGGCTATCTGCAAACGGTGACGGGTTCCGGCACTTACGTCTGCAACCAACTGCCCGACGACCTGCTGCAATCGCTCCCGTTAACGGCAATCCCACCGGGGCCAATCCCCACCGTGTCGCTGTCAGATTACGGTCGTCGCTTGGAGCAGATCGACCCTAGCCCCAGCCCCGAACCCACTGTGCCTCTGAGCTTTCGCTATGGTCGCCCGGCCCTCGATCGCTTTCCGTTAGAGCTGTGGCGGCAGCTACTGTCTCGCCACAGCCGCCGCACGGAATGGCTCGACTACGCGACCAATCCTCTAGGGCATGGGCCGCTGCGAGAGGCGATCGCCACCTATCTGGCCCAGGCCCGCGCCGTGCACTGCCACCCCGACCAAATTTTGATCACCAACGGCACCCAACAGGCGCTTTCCCTCGCCACGCGCCTGCTGCTGTCGTCCGGCGATCGGGTGGCTTTAGAAGAACCCAGCTACCTCAGTGCCCGCCGCGTTTTGGCCAGCCAGGGAGCCACGCTGTGCCCGATTCCAGTAGACGCGGCGGGTATGGATGTGGCGGCGCTGGCGGCTACACCCGGCCCAATTCGCCTGGTGTATGTCACCCCCTCGCACCAGTTTCCGACCGGGGCGGTGCTGTCTCTGCCGCGCCGGCTGGCCCTGCTGGCCTGGGCAGAGCAGAGCGGCAGCCTGATTTTTGAAGATGACTACGACAGCGAATACCGCTACGGGGGCCGCCCGATTCCGGCGCTGCAAGGGTTGGGGGATGGGCAGTCGGTGCTGTACGTGGGCACGTTTTCGAAGGTGCTGTTTCCGTCGCTGCGGGTAGGCTACATGGTGCTGCCCCCGGCCCTGGTGGCGGTGTTTAGCCGCGCCAAGTGGCTGGCCGATCGCCAGGGACCAACCCTGGAGCAGGCGGTGCTGGCCGATTTCATTACCGAGGGCCATCTAGAGCGCCACATTCGCCGCATGCGAGGCATCTACGACCAGCGACGGCAGGCCCTGGTGGCGGCCTTGGGCAAGTACTGGGGCGATCGCGCCACACTGCTGGGCGAAAATGCCGGGCTGCACGTCATGGTGCGCTTTGCGACCGAGATTGCCGACGACCTGCTAATGGCGAAAGCCGCCGAGGTGGGTGTTGGGCTAATCTCCGCCAACCCCCAGTACCTCGGCCCCAGCCCAGGGCACGAGTTCATCTTTAGCTACACCGAACTGGAGGAGGACGCGATCGCCCTGGGGCTCGAACGATTGGCCGCCCTGAACCTGATCTAGTTCTGGCCTACTCCTCGTAGATCATCTTGCGGCCCATGCCGCCGTCCATCACGATATTCTGCCCCGTGATAAAACCGGCTTTATCTGACAGCAAAAAGTAGGCCATTTCCGCAATGTCTTGGGCTTGACCCACGCGCCCGACTGGATGCTGAGCGTGGTCCGTTGGGCTGAGGTGCGACTCCTGGGGGGGATGTTTCAGGGCGCTGACATCAATCCAGCCGGGGCTGATGCAGTTGACGCGGATGGCCGGGCCGAGGCTCATGGCCAGGGCGTGGGTCAGCGCCACAATGCCTCCCTTAGAGGCGGCATAGGCTTCGGAGTCGGGTTCAGACTGAAGGGCGCGCACCGAGGAAATGTTGACGATCGCACCCTGAACCGCCCGCAGATGACGAACGGTATGCTTCACCATCAAAAAGTACCCCGTCAGGTTAGTGCCAATCCAGCGATTCCAGTCTTCCAGGGTCAGGTCTTCGACGGGGCCGCTGTAGGGGTTGGCAATGCCAGCGTTGTTGACGAGCCCGTTGAGCTGGCCAAACCAGTCTAGGGCAGCCCCGACACTGCACTCCACTTCACGCTCCTGAGATACATTGCAGGGCAAAAAGATAAACGACTCGCGAAACTGGGGCAGCGTGTCTTGGAGAGCAGCGCCAGCGGCTGTGTTCATATCGGCGATCGCAACGCGCCAGCCCTGATTGAGCAGGAATTGGGTAATACCCAGGCCAATCCCTTGGGCACCTCCAGTTACCAGAGCTACAGGGGACTGATCGACCTGACTCATCGGCGCACCTCCAGATGGGTTTATGCGGAGGCATTGGGCAACCTAGGGTGTCCCTCCGCCCAGCCAGCGGCTTTCACTGTAACAAACCCTATGCGCCGGAAAACCGCTCTAATGGTTCTTTTTATTGCGACAGTTCTGTTAGTCATTGGTGCGATGGCCGGGTTGATGCCCGCGCTCATGACGGCGATGATGTTTGAGGACCCCAAGGTTCTCGAAAGCCCTGTCGCGGTGACCCTGGTTCTCAGCGTTGTCACCTTTCCTATTGTTTGCATCGTGGCGGTGCTGCTGAGCTGGCTGGTGTTTTTGCTGCCGGTGTTTGCCAATTTGCCCTATCGCTACCTGCTGGCCTGTGGGGTCACCGCCCTACCTCTGATCAACCTGACCACTGCGGCAGCCACCCTAGGCTGGATCTTCTATTTCAACGATGGCCTTTCTTGGTGAAGTCTGAGTTAGGACAGCTCCTCAGTCAGTGCCCAGCTGCAAGCTGTAGAGGTTGGCATAGATGCCCTCGCGGGCCATCAGCTCGGCGTGGGTGCCCTGCTCGACAATCTCGCCCTGCTGAATCACCAGCACCTGGTCGGCCTGGGTGACGGTGCTGAGGCGGTGGGCAATCACAAAGCTGGTGCGGTTGTGCAGGAGGCGGGCGATCGCCTCCTGCACCAGCCCCTCAGTGCGCGTGTCAATGCTGCTGGTGGCCTCATCCAGCAGCAAAATGCGCGGGTCAATCAGCACTGCTCGGGCAATGCTCACCAGCTGCCGCTGCCCCTGGCTGAGGGGCGCGCCGCGTTCCCCCAGACGGGTGCTATAGCCCTGGGGCAGCGAGGTGATGAATTCATGCACATTTGCCGCCTGGGCCGCCGCTTCAATCTCGGCCTGGCTGGCGTGGGGAGCCCCAAAGGCAATGTTTTCGGCCACGGTGCCCGTGAAGAGTAAATTGTCTTGCAGCACAATGCCAATCTGGCGGCGCAGGCTGGCCTGGGTGACGCCGCGCACATCCACCCCATCGATGCACACCGCCCCTGCCGACACATCGTAGAACCGCATGATCAGGTTGATGATCGTGCTCTTGCCCGCCCCGGTTGGCCCCACGAGCGCAACCATCTGCCCCGGCTGGGCGCAGAGGTTGACCTCCTTCAGCACCCGCTGGTTGGGGGTATAGCCAAACCCCACCGACTCAAACCGCACCTCGCCTTTGATAGGTGGCATCTCGGTGGCATTGAGGGCATCTTGCAGGGTAGCAGGCTCGTCGAGCAGCAGAAAGATGCGATCGAGCCCCGCCAGCGCCGACTGGGCCTGGGTATAGAACTGGCTAAGAATTTGGATCGGGCGAAAGAACTGCTGCACGTAGAGCACAAAGGCCGTCACAGTGCCCACCGTCATCACCCCCGTCACCGCCAGATAGCCACCGTAGGCCGTCACCCCTGCCGTAGCCAGGGTATTGAGCAAGTCGATGGAGGGCAAAAACGCCGCCGTCACCGCCACCGCCTGCACATTGGCCTTGCGGTTCGCCGCGTTGAGACTGTCAAACTCTTCAATGTTGAGCTGGGTGCGGTTAAACGCCTGGGCCTCTTTGACGCTGCCAATGTCTTCTTCCAGCTTGGCCGACAGGTCGCCGATGGTCTGCCGGGTGAGGCGAAAGCGGCTTCTCGCCCAGCGGGAGAAAAACCCCGTGGTAAAAATCATCAGCGGCACCACCAGATTGCTCAGCAACCCTAGCTGTAGATTGATGGAAAGCATGGCGATGATGATCCCCACCAGACTGAATGTCTGGCCCAGCACTTGGGGAATGGTGAGGCCAAAAGCCTGATTCACCGTATTCACGTCATTGAGCAGGCGACTCATCAGGTCGCCCGCCTCGCTGCGATCGAAAAAGCTCACCGGCAAACTCTGGATTTTGTCGAAAATATCCTGCCGCAGCTGCCCCAGCAGTCGCTGCACGATCGCCCCCATCCGCCAGATTTGCCCGCGAATCGCCCACACCCCAACGAGATAAATCACCGTCAGGGCCGCCAGCATCCACAGCAGCCCCGGCAAATTGCCCTGCAAAATCAGGTTATCGATCGCCCAGCCGATCAGCAGCGGCCCGATCGCCTGGGTTGTTGCCCCAAGGGCGACCAGCAGCAGTGCGATCGGCAGGTCTTGCCGGTAGGGCGCAAAATAGCGCAAGAACCGGCCCACCGTTGAAAGCTTAGGTTTGGTGTCTGCGGTCGGATGGACGGCTGTAGCGAGGGTCATCGGTAGTCGTTCCTTAACGCTTTAGCCGATAAGAGCTAATCGGATTTCCATTCTGCTTCTGGAATATCAGCACTGGTCATAATGCTGCGTAGTGTCCCAGATGGAGGTTTTACCTTTATGGAAGGGAACCACAACCTGTAGCTTTCTCTCCAAATTACGCCATTTTCGGTGGCTGCCCTTCTGCGACACCAATTCAAAACCATAGCGTTTAATAATCTTTTCGGCCTGTTGAGCAGTTAGTTGGCGCAACCGACTCATTAAACTAGAACCTCGCGCAATACCGATCCGGGCTCTAAATCAATGGATTCTGCCTCAAGGTAAAGCTCAATGGCCTCTCGAATGTTGTCTAGATCTTCCTGCTCGGTTTCACCAGCAGAAACGCAGCCCGGCAGCTCTTGACACCAGATGCCCCAATCACCAGTTTCTGTATCAGGTTCGAGCACCACACGCCATTTCATCGCATTACCTCTCCCATGGTCAAATGCTGGCATCATGCTAGCACTCAAGTTTCAACAACCGAATGCCAGGTTGGTCGGCATTAGCACTGCTCAATTCCTTTCAAATGGGCAAAGTGCTCTACGCCAGGATGTGATTCCTCCGCTCCCCATCAAAAGAGACAGCGATGTCGCCGTCACCTAGTCAAAGCGATCAGTTTAGCTAGTGATTAGCAGCGATCGCTGGAGCTAGCCGAATCTGCCAGGCAAAATTAACTTCATATGCCTCAATTGGCTCTTGATTAGTATCGTCAACGGCATCTCCAGGCTCAGTGGGAGGAAAGGGTTGAGTTTGCTGGCATAGCCGCGTTAGGTTGACGACTAGGAAAGTCAGCTGACCAGCAGAATTGTAAGTTGCTTCAGAAATTTTCAACTCTCCACGTCCCCAAACCTCGCATCCCAATTGACCATGGGATTGATCTGAGTAAAGCTGTCGAGAGTAAAGCATAATATCGTCTGCCGAAATCAACTTTTCAGGGGCTATCTGCCCCGCTGCTGCGATGGGATAGGTATCTGGGGTAAGATTTCCTTTAGGTAACAGAATCTCAACAGCAGCTACATTACCTCTGGCTGATGCAGCACTCTGACCGCAGGCTCGCTCTACAGTTGATTCACAGTCTTGGTTCAAGATTTCAGAAAATTTAAAAACATAGTTAACCGAGTCCCCCTGATCAATGAGAGTAACGTCAACCGCTGTATTGGGGCCATCAGTCAACTCCTCCGAAAAAATAGCTGGGTCAGTTTTTATAGACTCAGCAAAGTTAACGGCAAAGGAAAAGTCAAAAGCCTCCCCGATCAGATGTTGACTTGGCAATTCTAAATAAGGAGAGTCTACCGCTTCTGCCATGGGTTCCTGGAGAGAAAGGCTTGTGGATGCAAACGCGGGGGTATCTGAGGTGGATTGGTCATTTGTTGCAGCTAGACCACAAGAGACAACGGAGGTCAATGCACCACCTGCAACCAAAACTACAAGGGCGTTTCTCAATGCCTGTCGATAGTTCATTGTTTTTTCTCCGTGTGCCCTAAAAGGTCAAATAATTGAAGCTAAACTCAGTGACTAAAAGCACTCTGGGATTTTTTCACTCTGGTACTAGGAGTAGTTGACGCTTTGATAATGACCAAGTTCCTTCAAAGACCATTAGGTTAAACCCAAAAGCAGGCATCCTCCGCTCGGATAAATTGAATTGCCGTTTTAAAAGTAACCCCGGTGTAATGCCCCCAATTGGGATTATTACACCAGGAAAATCACAAGTTAACGATTAAAGTCGCTCAGCTCAAAAGACCTAAACCAGCACCACGTCAAGGTTCACACTAAAACCTGCTGGTTTATTTTCTATGATGGCAAACACAGTACCTAGGAAGGAAAGTCCACCATTAGTCGCATTGTAGGCAATCTGGCTTAGAGAAGTTGCCCCAAACCCAGTGCTGTTAACGTGTATCTTATCTACTCCTCCTAACGATGGACTCCACTGGAAGTCCTTGATTAGGTCAGTGCCCTCGAAGCGGTTGTTGAATACAAAGGTGTCGCTTCCAAATCCACCATAGAGGGTATCGCTACTGATTCCCCCTACCAGAATGTCATTGCCGTTGCCGCCGCTGAGTAAGTCATTGCCAGCACTGCCTACCAGGGTGTCATTGCCATCTTGACCGTACAAATAGTCAGCGCCAGCCTCTCCATAAAGCGTGTCGTTGCCGCCGTAACCGTAGATATAGTCATTGCCGCTGCCGCCGCCTAAGACGTTATTGATCTGGTTGCCGTAGATATAGTCGTTGCCTGAGCCACCAATAGCATTGTCAATGAGCGATCGCAGATCATTTTGGTATAGCAGAGCATTGAATAGGTGACCCCGGGCATAGATGCTGTCTCCAAGCTGTGCCTTTTGAAAAGTACCCCCGCGGCTAAAGTCAGACCAGCTCCCTGGGCTTAGATCTAGAGTTAGATTGGTGGTGTAATTTGATAAGTTGTAGGTATCAATACCATTACCGTCCCATACCGTGCGAAATACGCGGTTGGCCCCCGGCGTGCCCTGACCTACACCATTAATAAACATTTCTCCAGTGGTGGTTGAAAAGGTGTAGTTGGTGTTGCCAGCGTTGTGCCCAAACCAGGCCCCGTACATGTGCTGAAGCGCAGCGATGTCATACATCATCAGCGATTGAGCATAACCCCAGGTTTCGTTGGTATAGCCCCCCGTTGTAGGTGCTCCAACATAGGATCGATAGGTCATGATCGAAAACTCCATTGAGTCTCGATTGGGGTTCATGCTGACATTGGCCGGACCGTCAGTTTCATGCCCGTGCTTGAGCCCCATAGAGTGACCAAATTCATGGCCAAAGGTGTGATAAGCATAGTTACCAATCTTCGGACTGTTGTAGTCAACTCGGTTAAACCAGGCATCTCCTGCTTGCACCGTCGAGTCTGGGTAGTAGGCATAGGCAGTGGTTGGATCGTTAGACATCGCGATGCGAATGGTGGCATTGCGATCGTCTGCACCGGTTAGCTCAAAGGGGGACAGCAGCGATACGTTATAAAAATCTCCCCTAAGCCATTGGCGGGCCGCTGCCCGTTGGGTAACATTTAAGGTCAAAAAGCTTGCGTTATGGCTTGTCCGGTCAGGGTAGAAAAACTCATAATCGGTCATGCTACTGGTGAAGCTAAAGGAGACTGAGCTAGACGCCCACTTCACCCCCGACAGCAGACCATTAATGTTTCTGTCGTTGGTAGCTAGAACCGATACAAAAGGAACCGTCACCCCAAAGGCATTGTTGCGATCGGGTAGCGTATCTGATAGCTGAGCCCGTTGGTTGCAGTTACAGTAAGCGTGGTAATGAGGCGTTGTTGTTGCCTGACCCACGATGGCTGAACCCAGGGGGGCTAGCGATGCATTGGCATCAGGAGAAGTGGCTAACTCGATTACAGGTGAGGGGACAGTCTGTAAACGTGAGCCTAGGAAAATTTTAGGGTTTAACTCCTCTAAAAAGTTATAGACACTCCTACCTAATTCCGAATTGCCGACGAAGCCCTTAATCATTTGAGAAAACTCAGCCTCAAGACTAAAAGCATTAACTATGGCCTGATCCAGCTCTGTCTCCAATAAAGGTTTGAGCCAATTTGGGGTTGATGAAAGAGCTTTTAAGTTATTTGGTTCTGTGTCTTGAATACCAGCAGATACAGCCATGGATCTATGCTCATAAATTAAGGACAACATGCCAAAAGTGAACCACTTACCCCTCTAGATGCAGTACTGTTGAAGCCAATGACACAACGTCATAGACCTCTAACCGACCTAGTGACTCAGCGGCTTTAAAAAACCAAAACTTCTAATCGATAGCGTGTCAATTCGCAGCTCAAAACAAGCAAAGCTATCGTGCTTTTTAATTCACACGTGCTTTCTAATCGCGTAGCGGCGAATTAATGCAAAGAAACCAGTTGAACCTTCTATACCTACACAGAGCGAAGGACGACCAATTCGAAAATTTGGGAACGTTAAGCAATTTCTTCATCTATATGGCAGCTCTAGCAAAGCCATCTGCTCGCTCAAAGCAGAGGTTTTAGCTACCATTTAGGGCACACTCTGGCAAGTATATAATCAATGACTCAATATTCAAGCGATTCTTAAACTAATGTTAACGTTGTATAGTCCTGAAGCAAAAAGTCTCCGCTGACAGGACTTTCACAGCGGCCCAATAGCTCCATGTCAATTGGCAGTCCTCAGCTACCAGAGACCGCACTCAATTGGCGCAGCTTTACCCCACACCCAGCCTGTCATGGTTGCCTTAGTAGACTGCTGGCCTCAATAATCTGGCCTTGCTCTACCATATTCCCAAACCACTCTACCTGTAAATTATTAGTGGAACGGTCGCTTTCTCAATGGTTTCGCTACGTTCCGCGTTAGCAATGTCTCACACTATATTGCGGCCTCGTAGGGTTAGTGTGTCACCGCACAATGTTTCTGTTGTCGGCTGCGCCTTTGCTGTTTTTCCCCACTCCTTTAGTGCGACAACGCAACTCTTTAATGTCACGGCTCAATGCTTTAGTGCAGCCGCACAACTCTTTAATGTCATAGCTCAATCCTTTAATGTCACGGTGCAATACTTTGATGCAGTAGCGCAACTTGCTTGAGCGTCAGGTCACAATGCTGCTGCATTGGCTCAATCCTTTAAGTCACCAATGCAATACGCTGCCGTCATAGAGCAACTTCGAATATTTGCTCCTTACACTCGGATTTACTCAATGGGCACCGCCGCTGTCATGACTAAACATCAATCATTTATGCCCTGCACTAAGCTTGCTGGCTCAACCGTATCTTCTGACCGCTAGCGCTGCTTGACCGTAGCTGCACCAACCTGAGATTCTAAAATTGCGCCGTAGAGCGAGCTATGGGCCATCAAATATTCGTGGGTGCCCTGGGCCACCAGTCGTCCCTTATCCATCAGCAGAATGCGATCGGCGGTGCGCACGGTGCTGATGCGCTGGGCTACCACAAAGGCGGTGCAGGTGCGGCGGCGCATCAGGTCGTCGAGGGCGGCCTGAATTTGGGCGGCGGTTTGGGCATCGACGGCAGAGGTGCTGTCGTCGAGAATCAACACCTTGTAGTCGGTCAACAGGGTGCGAGCGATCGCAATTCGCTGCTTTTGCCCCCCTGATAGCCCTACCCCGCGCTCACCCACCAGCGTGTCGTAGCCATCGGGCAGGGTCATCACAAAGTCGTGAATCTGGGCCGCTTTGGCGGCTTCGACCACCTCGTTTAGAGTGGCTTCGGCCTTGGCGTAGGTGATGTTAGAAAAAATCGTGCCCGAAAATAGGGTGGTCTCTTGGAATACGGTGCTGATGTGCGATCGCAGACTTTCTAGCGTAAAGTCGCGCACATCGCGGCCATCGATGCGTACGGCCCCGGCGGTGACATCGTAAAAGCGGGGAATCAGGTTGGTGACGGTGCTTTTGCCCGAGCCAGTCATACCGAGAATGGCGATTAGCTCGTTGGGCTTAGTTTCGAAGGAAATGCCGTTGAGGGCCGGGGCAGTGGTGCCGGGGTAGCGAAACGACACATTCTCAAAGGTGATGCGACCGCCGCAGGTGGTGAAGGGAATGGCGTGGGGGCGATCGCGAATTTCGACTGCGGCATCGAGCACCTCGTAGACCCGCTCGGCGGAGGATGAGGCCCCAGCGATCGCCGGAGCGGCAAAGCCAATCAGCAAAATCGGCTGCAAAATCAGCAGCAGGTAGGCGTTAAACGCCACCAGCTCGCCCACCGAAAAGCGCTGGTCGATCACCGCCACGCCGCCATAGCCCACCACCACCACAATCACCAGGTTGCTGACCAAAAAGATGAAGGGGAACGTATTGCGAATCGCCCGAATCGTTTTCATGTTGGCGGCCACCAGCTCGTTGTTGAGCTGGGTGTAGCGATCGCACTCGGTCTCCTCTCGCACAAAGGCTTTGACCACCCGAACGCCGAGCAAGTTCTCCTGCAAGACCGCGTTGAGGTCGCTGAGCTGCTCCTGCACCTGGCGAAACAGCAGGTTGTTTTGGCCAAAGAATCGCGCCATCAGCCACCCCGCGATCGGCACCACCGTCAGGCTAATCAGCGCTAGCTGCCAGTTCATGATTAGGAGAATGGCTGCGATCGCCACTAGCGTCACCACCCCGCTAATCACCTGCACCAGGCTAGTGCTGAGGAAGGTGCGTACCTGCTCGATATCGCTGGTGACGCGGGTGAGCAGTTGCGAGGTTTGAGCCTGGTCGTGGTAGCTAAAGCTGAGGGTTTGAATTTTGCTGAAGATGCGATTGCGCAGATCGTAGACCACGCTCTGGGACATCGCCTCGGCACAAAAGCTCTGGCCAAAGTTAAACAGCCCTCGGGCCAGGGCGGCCAGGACTAACCCCGCCCCGCTTTGCAGCACCACCGTCAGGTTATTTTCGGCAATGCCGTCATCAATGGCCCAGCGAAATAGCTGCGGCGTCGCCGCGTAGGCCGCCACCAGTAGCAGGGCGCTGACTAAGGCTCCCAGGGTAAGCCAAAGGTGATTGCGTAGACTGCTCAAAACCCGCAGCAGAGGCTGTTGCGAAGAGACGTCGTGGGGCTGAGACTGAACCAATCGCCTGCTCCTAATCACATCTCAGCATTCTAGACGGTGTTTTAGGCCGACCGGCGAGTATTGGCGTGCTGATGTTCATGGGTGTGATGGGGAGATGAGGGAGAAAGTAATTAACCCACCTTCATCCTCATCCCCTCAACATACCGCTACCGACTCTTCCATCGCCGCCATGCCAAAGGTCGCATTCAAGCCCAAGGCGATTTGCCCAAAGACCTGGCTTAGGGGGCATCGGGCAGCTTCATGGGTAGGGGTACGCCCTCGCAGATGCGGAGGCAATAGACACCTGACCCCACAGGTGCCACAGAGTAGGTAGAGCAATTACGATAGTTCACTGTAGCCAGGTACTTTCAGATGACTAAAAGCCATTGGCAAACCGTAAGTGGCCTTGTAGAGCATGGCCACCAAGTAGCGTCCGGCTCTGCTGCGGATGGCCCTTACCCTAGCGGAACGATTGAAATGCAAATGCCGTTCTTTCAAGCGTTAGGGTTGAATCTAACAGACTACTTCAAAGGAACGCTCAACCTTTCCATTAGTCCCAGCACCTTTCAGCTCACCAATCCTGAACTCACCTTTCACCAGGTCGAGTGGACCGATCGCCATCCCCCCGAAGACTTTTCCTTCTCTCGCTGTCGGCTTCTGTTTGAAAACTCAATCTACAACGGCTGGATCTACTACCCTCATCCAGAAACCAAGAAACGAAACTTTCAAAATTCATCCATCATCGAAATAATTGCGCCACCAATACCAAATATCAAATACGGTGACCCGATTGAGATCGAGTACAACCCATTAGAGGTCTCCATAAACTAGTAATTTAGTGAGGTGAAGCAATCCATCAGACAGCCTATTAGGCAGCACAGGTGGGCGGTAACCCCCGCCCACCTGTGGGGATCGCCGCTACTAGTAGGGCCACTGCCAGTTGACAATTTCATCCTGGTCTTTGCCCTCGGTGTGGGCATAGGTGAGGCACTCGATAATCTTATTTTTCATCTTCTCCTTCACGTGGGCCGCCGCCGAACCCAGCTTGGGCACCCGATCGATCACATCGATAACTAGGTTGAAGCGATCGATCTCGTTGTTGATCGCCAGCTCTAGCGGGGTGTTGATATTGCCCTGCTCCTTGTAGCCCCGCACATGAATGCGATCTTGGTTTGAGCGGCGATATACCAGCTTGTGAATTAGCCAAGGATAGCCGTGGAAGTTGAAGATGATCGGCTTGTCAGGGGTAAACAGCGAGTCAAAATCGCGGTTGCTGAGTCCGTGGGGGTGCTCCCCAGATGAAATCAGGGTAAACAGGTCAACCACGTTGACAAACCGCACCTTTAGGTGCGGAAACTCTTCCCGCAAAATAGCGGTCGCCGCCAGCGACTCTTTGGTAACAATATCGCCGCAGCAGGCCATCACCACGTCGGGGGCATCGGGCTCAGTGCCGCAGTCGTCGTTGCTGGCCCAGTCCCAAATACCCAGGCCCTTGGTGCAGTGAATAATCGCCTGCTCCATATTGAGGTACTGGAGATGGTTCTGCTTGTCGGAGACAATCACGTTGATGTAGTCAACGCTGCGGAAGCAGTGGTCGGCCACCGACAGCAGACAGTTGGCATCGGGCGGAAAGTAAACCCGCACCACGTCGGGGCTTTTGTTGGTCACCAGATCGACATAGCCGGGGTCTTGATGGCTAAAGCCGTTGTGGTCTTGCCGCCACACCAGCGACGACAGCAAAATGTTTAGCGACGACACCGATCGCCGCCAGGGCACGTGATTTTTGCAGATATCGAGCCACTTGGCGTGCTGGTTAAACATCGAGCTGACCACGTGGGCAAAGGCCTCATAGCTATGAAACAGACCGTGGCGACCGGTGAGCAAATAGCCCTCTAGCCAGCCCTGGAGGGTGTGCTCGCTGAGCATTTCCATCACTCGGCCATCTTGGGAAAGCTCGCCACCGTCGAGGTCTTCAGGCAAAAAGTCGGCCATCCATGCCTTTTTAGAAACCTCGTACACCGGGTTCAGCCGGTTGGAGGCGGTTTCATCTGGCCCCATGAGGCGGAAGTTGTTGGGGTTGTGGCGCATAATTTCGCGCATTAGAATGCCCAGGGCCTTGGTGTTCTCAAACTCCACGCTGCCGGGCCGGGGCACATCGATCGCATAGTCTCTAAAATCAGGCATCTTCAGCGCCTTGCGCAGCATGCCGCCGTTGGCGTGCAGGTTGGCGCTCATGCGGCGGGGGCCAGCAGGAGCCAGCTCCCGCAGTTCTGAAACCAGGGTGCCGTTTTCGTCGAAGAGTTCGTCAGGGCCATAGCTGCGCATCCACTCTTCGAGCAGGCGCAGGTGCTCGGCGTTGCTGTGCATGCCGCCCATGGGTACCTGGTGCGATCGCCAGAAGCCTTCCACCTTATGGCCATCCACATCCTTCGGCCCCGTCCAGCCCTTGGGGCTGCGCAGCACAATCATCGGCCAGCGGGGGCGATACACATTGCCATTGACCCGCGCATCCCGCTGAATTTCTTTAATTTTCAGGACACATTCTTCCATCGCCGCCGCCATTTTTTGGTGCATTTCGGCGGGGTCGCTGCCCTCCACAAAGTAGGGGGTATAGCCATAGCCCACAAACAGCGCTGCCAGCTCCTCGTGGGAGATGCGGGAGAGAATGCTGGGGTTGGCGATTTTGTAGCCGTTCAAGTTGAGAATGGGCAGCACTGCCCCATCGCGGGCCGGGTTAATGAATTTGTTCGAGTGCCAGGAGGTAGCCAGTGGCCCGGTCTCGGCTTCACCATCCCCCGCCACGCAGGTGACAATCAGATCGGGGTTATCCAATACTGCCCCGTAGGCGTGGGAGAGGCTGTAGCCCAGTTCCCCCCCCTCGTGAATGGAGCCAGGGGTTTCGGGAGTGACATGACTACCGATGTGGCCGGGGAACGAGAACTGATTGAAGAAGCGGCGCATGCCGTCTTCATCCAGGCTCTTGTCGGGATAGATCTCAGAATAGGTGCCTTCTAGATAGACCGGCCCTAGCACCCCTGGCGCACCGTGGCCCGGCCCGGCCACAAAGATCATGTCGAGGTCGTACTTTTTAATTAGCCGGTTGCAGTGGATGTAGGTAAAGCTCAGGGCAGGGGAAGCGCCCCAGTGGCCAAGCAGCCGATGCTTGACATGCTCAGGTTTGAGCGCCTCTTTTAGCAGGGGATTGCTGCGCAGGTAGATCATGCCGACGGCGAGGTAGTTGCAGGCTCGCCAGTAGGCGTGCATCTTGCGCAGCTCTTCGTCGGTGAGGGGTTTAGTTTGGGGCGGGGAGGCGACTACCATGACATTAATTCCAGCAAAAGTGCTCGCTATTTTGAGGAGGCAAGGACAGAGATTTCAGTCTTAGATCGGCCTAGCTAATGTCTGTCCATGTTTATTACTACAATAGGCTCAATAGGCCAAGTTGGCATTCCTAAACAGGGGGTTTTTCTGAATTACGCTTTGGTTAATGTTCTAAAGCATTTTTTATTACCTGAACAATATTTCTATAAAATTAAGCTGCGATCGCGATTTCTTAAAGGGGTCTTAACCCTTGCTGGGCAGGGCTTAGGGCAGATTGGCGATCGCAATCTGTCATCTTGCTTCTACACTCTGCCTACGCTGTCGAACAACTATTCAACCTATAGAATTGACCCAATGGCAGATGCAATTGCTTTGGGAGCAACTTCAAAGAAAGCGTTAAAAATATTATTTTTGTGAGAATTGCTATAGCTGTTCCCAAGGGCCTTTAAACCCACAGTTAGGGCCGTAGGTAGTACATCAAAGCCTGCACCAGGTCGGGAGCCAACCCCAGGCGACGCTGGAGGTCGGCTAAATCTTGGTAGGGGCCGCGATGCGATCGCTCCTGTACAACAGCCTGGGCCAGCGCAGGGGGCATCCCCGGTAGACCACACAGTTGAGAAACCGTAGCCTGGTTCAGGCTCACCGTGGGCAGAGTACCGCAGTGCTCCTCGTAGTAGCAAAACGACAGCACCGCCGCCAGGGGAGTCAGTTGGGTCGGGGCCGTTCCCAATGCCGCCGCCAAATCCTCCAGGCAGTGAAACTGTACCCCAGCCTGGCGTAGGCGCACCAATCCTTGGGCCTGGCGAATCGACAGACCCGGCAACCGCAGCCAATCATCGACCGTCGCCCGGTTTACATCCAGGGTGAACCCCAGCTTGGCAGCCTGGTCAACTTCCTGGTAAGACCGCAACCGATAGTTTGGGTCTTGGCTCAAGCGACTAGCGAGGGGATCGAGCTGCGCCCTCAGAGTTTGCCAACGCCTCAACACAAAGTATCTACCCCTTTTCCGACTGGGTTTCTGCCTAGGCTACCTGATCGAGCAGTAAGCGGCGCTTCTGCTCAAATTCAAGCTCCGAAATCAGTCCCTCTTGGCGCAGGGTATCCAGTTCTCGCAGGGCTTCTCCCAAAGCATTGATCTGCTTGAGGTCAAGGCCCGCCTTAGCCTCTTTAGCCGGAACAGCGATCGCACCAAAGGCATCTGCGGGCTGAGTCATTAACAGCAAACCTTCAACAGCGCAGGCGACCCGAGGAATTTGTGTCCAGCCCAGGAGCAAGTAAACGACTCCCCAAAAAGGTTGCCCCAGGTAAAATTTATGTAACCCTGACAGGGGAAGAAAACTGGGAGTGAAAACCCCAGCCCACGCTAGAATGACGGCTGTTCGACGGGAACGCTGTGCCAACATTATTGCCCTTCGCTATCCGATGGAGCCCGTAGAGGCCAAAGCTTTGAACTATCTTGTGAATTCAGTATAGGACGGGCGTAAAGAATCGACATTGCTCTCCGGATTCTGGTATGCCGTTCCTACGAATTCCGCGACAATAAAATAATCTCCCCTAAGTTCTGTTCCTGAATGCCCCACGCTGCCTTCTCCCCCGAATGGCTCAACCGCTATACCGATCCCTATGCGCTACTGGGTGTGTCAGTGGCGGCTGACGAGCGTCGCATTCTGAAACGCTATCGCGTGGTGGCTAAACAGCTGCACCCCGATGCATTGGTCGATGTGCCGACCGAGCTGCGCCAGCTCGCCGACCAAGTGCTGCCCAAGCTAGTCAACCCTGCCTACCAGCGCCTCAAGCAAGATAAGGGCCGCAACGAGGTGCTAGCAGCCCTCCGCTTTAAAGTGCGCCGCCTCAGCCGCGATCAGCAGCTTCAGCCCACCAGCAAGCCTGGCAAGTATCTGCTAGACGTGGCGGAGGCCGAGGTAGACGTGTTTTACGAACAGGCGGTCGATCAGCTGTGCGATCGCCAATACGCGTCGCTAGCTGAGTTTGAAACTTGCACTCAGCAGCTCAGCGAACTCAACCTGGTGTATCTGCGCCGCAAAATGGGGGCACCGGTGATTCGCGAAAAGCGCAGCGGGCTAGTAGCTGCCACCGCGATCGCCTCTGATCCCCTAGCGGATCACCCTGCTAACAACGGCAAATCATCGGGGCAGGCCTACGCCGATCGCCACTACGGTCGAGCCCAGGAATATCTCAAGGGCAAAAACGTGCAGGCCGCCATCCAAGAACTCAAGGATGCCTTGAAAATTGATCCCCAAAACAGCAGCTACCACTGCCTCATGGGCCAGGCCTATCTGCTGCAAAAACTGCCCGGCATGGCCAAGGTGCACTTCAGGCAGGCGCTGCGCCTCAACCCCAAAAATGCCGTGGCTCTGAAATATGCCCGGCAGCTTAACCTCACCATGACTGATCCCCCGCCGCGCCCTGCCGCCACACCCACCCAGGACAGTCCTAAGCAGCCGGATAGCAAACCCTTAGACAGCCCTAAGCGATCGCTGTTCGGCAGGCTATTTTCCAAAGGTTCTAGCCGCTAAGCGCTGAGCTATCCTCAGGCAATCCTTAGGTTTAGAGAATGATTGGCAACAAAGCCTACAGCACAGCGGTACGGCGAATGTAATAAAATCGCAACGCTATCTATGATCTAGGTAGTTATAGATCCCCGTCGCGATCGGAGAGGCCCAGCCCTGTGAACAGCCCTGTGAATAGTTACGACGCCAAGACCCACCTCACCGTAGGCGACACCACCTACACCATTTACAGCCTGCCTGCGGCGGCGGCAGCCCTAGGCGATATTAGCCGCCTGCCCTTCAGCCTCAAGGTGCTGCTCGAAAACCTGCTGCGCCACGAAGACGGGCGATCGGTCACAGCAACAGATGTGCAGGCAGTAGCCGACTGGCTTCAAGACAAAACCTCCAACCGCGAGATTGCCTATCGTCCAGCCCGCGTGCTAATGCAAGACTTTACCGGCGTGCCCGCCGTGGTAGACCTGGCCGCCATGCGCGACGCCATGGTCAACCTGGGTGGCGACCCCGACAAAATCAACCCCCTCTCTCCGGTCGATCTGGTGATCGATCACTCGGTCATGGTCGATGCCTTCGGCAGTGCCGATGCCTTTGGCCAAAACGTCGAAAAAGAATTTCAGCGCAACTTTGAGCGCTACGCCTTTTTGCGCTGGGGTCAGAGCGCCTTCGACAACTTCCGCGTCGTGCCCCCCGGCACCGGCATTTGCCACCAGGTTAACCTAGAGTATCTGGCCCAGGTCGTGTGGACGAAGGACGACAATGGCGAGACCATCGCCTACCCCGACACCCTGGTGGGCACCGACAGCCACACCACGATGATCAACGGCCTCTCGGTGCTGGGCTGGGGCGTGGGCGGCATTGAGGCCGAGGCGGCGATGCTGGGCCAGCCGATCTCGATGCTGATTCCTGAGGTGGTGGGCTTTAAGCTCACCGGGTCGCTGCCCGAGGGGGCCACCGCCACCGACCTGGTGCTCACCGTAGTGCAAATGCTGCGAGCCAAGGGCGTCGTCGGCAAATTTGTCGAATTTTATGGCGACGGCCTCGACCACCTCACCCTGGCCGATCGCGCCACCATCGCCAACATGGCCCCTGAATACGGGGCCACCTGCGGCTTCTTCCCCATCGATGGCGAAACCATTCGCTACCTGGAATTTTCGGGTCGCGACCCGGAGCGGGTCGCCCTGGTCGAAGCCTACGCCAAAGCCCAGGGCCTCTGGCGTGAGGCCAGCGCCCCCGAACCCGTCTTCACCGACTCCCTATCGCTCGATCTTGCCACCGTGGAACCCTCCCTCGCAGGGCCAAAGCGGCCCCAAGATCGCGTCACCCTGGCAGACCTGGCTCAGCAGTTCAAGGAAAGTGACTTCCCTGGCTTTAGCGGCAAGCCCTACGCCGAGAAGCGGTCCATCCCTGTGGCGGGTACCGATTACAGCCTCACCGACGGCGATGTGGTGATCGCCGCCATCACTAGCTGCACCAACACCTCCAACCCCTCGGTGATGATTGGTGCCGGTCTGGTGGCCCGCAAAGCTAGAGCAAAAGGCCTCACCGTGAAACCCTGGGTCAAAACCTCCCTCGCCCCCGGCAGTCAGGTCGTCAGCGACTACCTCGAAAAGGCCAACCTCCAGGCAGACCTAGATGCCCTGGGCTTTAACCTGGTGGGCTACGGCTGCACCACCTGCATCGGCAACTCTGGCCCCCTGTCTGGCCCCATTGCCGGCGCCATCGAGCAGCATGACCTGGTGGTGGGCGCGGTGCTGTCGGGCAACCGCAACTTTGAGGGGCGCGTCAGCCCTCACACCAAGGCGAATTATTTGGCCTCGCCGCCGCTGGTGGTGGCCTATGCGATCGCAGGCAACCTCGCCATTGACCTCAAAACCGACCCCATCGGCCAAGATCCCGAAGGCCGCCCCGTCTACCTCAAAGACATCTGGCCCACCAGCGCCGAAATCTTTGAAGTGATGACCGCCGCCCTCACCCCCGAGATGTTCCGCAGCCGCTACAGCAACGTGTTCACCGGCACCGCCGACTGGCAGCAGATCGCCACCCCTGAGAGCCAGACCTACACCTGGAGCGGCGACAGCACCTACGTGCAAAATCCGCCCTACTTCACCGACATGGCCCCCAGCATCAACGGTCAGGCCTTTGCCGACATCATTGGTGCCCGGCCCCTGGCGATTTTGGGCGACAGCATCACCACTGACCACATTTCCCCCGCCGGGGCGATTAAAACCGACAGCCCGGCGGGCAGCTACCTGGTGGGCAACCACGTCACCGCCGCCGACTTCAACTCCTACGGCTCGCGCCGGGGCAATCACGAAGTGATGATGCGCGGTACCTTTGCCAACATCCGCCTCAAAAACGAAATGGTGCCGGGGTCATCGGGCGGCGTCACCAAGTACATGCCCGACGGCACCGACATGTCCATTTATGATGCCGCCATGAAGTACCAAGCCAGCGGCACCCCGCTAGTGGTGATCGCGGGCAAAGAGTACGGCACCGGCTCATCTCGCGACTGGGCCGCTAAGGGCACTCGCCTGCTGGGGGTTAAGGCCGTCGTGGCCGAAAGCTTTGAGCGCATCCACCGCTCTAACCTCGTGGGCATGGGGGTGTTGCCCTTGCAGTTTAAAGACGGGGTGCACCGGGGCGTGTTGCACCTCGACGGCAGCGAAACCTTTGACCTCACCGGGCTCAGCGGCGGCATTCAGCCTGGCATGACCGTCAACCTGGTGATTCACCGAGGCGACAATGGCAGCACCACCGTGCCGCTGCTGTGTCGCATCGACACCCTAGACGAAGTAGAGTACTTCCGCCACGGCGGCATTTTGCCCTACGTGCTGCGGCAGTTGTTGGCTGCTTAAGGGAGTCCTGGAACCGTGACGGTCTGTGTCCGTCAAGGGTAGGAATCCGCAGATTCTCCTAATCAACTCATCAACGACTCGTTAAGACTCGTTGAAGATGGAGGCGTGGTCAAGGCAACCCCAGACCGCGCCTCCTATAGTTTGGACATTGTCAAGGGAATTCTGACAGTACCTATTGCCACCACCATTACCAGGGATGCCGGTATGACCTCATCCATTGCCCCAGATCAGGATCCACAAATAGTCGCAGAACAGCTCTCCAATGAGGCGATAGACACCGCTCGGGTTGTTAGCGTGCCGTCTACGTTAACCGTTGTTGAAGCGGTCGAGTTTGAGCAACAGGTGAAGCGCCACTGCCTGAGTCAGCCAACGCCTGAAACCATCATTATTGACCTGAGCCAGACCCAATTTATCGACAGCAGCGGCTTGGGTGCCCTAGTGATCTGCTATCGCACTTGCAACACTAAAGGCATTGCCATGGTGCTGCGAGGAGTGCAAGAGCAGGTGCGCATGGTGCTGGCCCTGACCGACCTAGAGCAGCTGTTTACCTTTGAACCGGTGGCTGGTGAGCCCGAAAGCCCTGCCCTGAAACCCGAGATGCGGTTTGTAGCGCTGACTACCCATCCCTCGGTGGCCTCAAAGGGCAAGCGACTGCTCGATATTGTTGGGGCGCTGGTGGGTCTGGTGCTGACCGCAGTGCTGTCGGTGCCCATTGTGATTGCCATTAAGCTCGAAGACGGTGGCCCAATTTTCTTTAAGCAGGTGCGGTGTTCCTGGATGGGCAAGCGCTTCCACATTTGGAAGTTCCGCTCGATGGTGACCGATGCCGAAGCGCTTAAGGCCCAGGTCAAAAACGAAGTCGAAGGGCCGCTGTTCAAGAACGAAAACGACCCCCGCATTACTAAGGTAGGTCGCTTTTTGCGCCGCACCAGCCTGGACGAACTGCCCCAGTTTTGGAACGTGCTGCGGGGCGATATGAGCCTGGTGGGCACCCGGCCCCCCACCCCCGATGAAATTGAGCAGTACAAGGTGCCCGAGTGGCAGCGCCTCGACGTCAAACCTGGAATGACCGGCGAGTGGCAGGTCAACGGTCGCTCCACAGTGAAAAAGTTTGAAGACGTGATTCGGATGGATCTCGACTACCAAAAGAATTGGAGCCTGGCCTACGACATTCAGCTGATTCTCAAGACCGTGCTGGTGCTGTTCTCGAAGAAGGCTGGAGCATCCTAGGGCGGGAATAGATGCGTCCTCAACAAGCCGCGATAGAGTAGTGGTGTCGAGGTAGTGGGCACGGTGGGCGGCATGGGGGTTCACATTCTGGCGATCGCGGTTTGGTCGGGCAGCCTCTCGCTGTATGGGGCCGCCTTCTTTTTTCCGGAGGTGCACCGCCGCCACGATTTTTTTTGGAGCGGGGTGGGGGCATTCTACGGCCTAGTGCTGTGGTTTAGCGCCGTTCAGACTTCGCCCACGGAGCTACTCGGTCATCTGGCCAGTGTAGTGCTGCTGGGCTGGCTGGGCTGGCAAACCTTGAGTCTGCGCCGCAAGCGCACACCGCTAGATTTGCAGACGCCCGTTACCCAAGATTCCTGGCCAACCTTTGGACGACAGCTAAAGCAGTGGTCGCTCGATCTGCTGCGGGCCACGCCCCTAGTGCGCTGGCTGCCCCAGGTAGAGGAGGGCAGGTTGCCGGGTGATCCGGCGATCGCAACCAGCGAAATTCGAGCGTCGTCCCTCAAGGATGTGGACTACGAGTTTGTCGATGAGTTAGCCCCCAGCCCGCGTCGGCCCTCCTCCCCTGGTACCATTCCTGACGTGGGTCACATTCCAGAAATTACTGTTTTAGAGCCGGTTAAAGCTCCGGCTTCCCCATCGGTCAAAGCCGTGCGATGGTCAAAGACTGGCCCGGTAGGGCCATCGTCCCAGCCTCGCGCTCCGCAGACTGCGCCAGCCGCTAAAAAACCTCAGAATCCCCCCAAAACTGCCCCTAAAATTTCCCCAGTCAAAACAAAGCAGAAGCCTCCTAATCTTGGGGGCAGGCTAGCCGGGTTGAAGGCTTGGGTGGGAGACGTTGTTAAAGCCAAAACCAGCCCCAAACCCAAGCGGGCGGTGATTGAAATACCGCCCCGGCCTTCGCCGTTGGCAAAAACCAGACCTCAACCTGCCGCCAGCCCCGATCCCGTTACTCAGGTACCGTCAGGCGTAGACCAATTCTCGACGGTGACTATCGTTGATACCGAGGCCATTGCGAGTGTTGACGGATTTGAAGAGGACGAGTCCTGCCGGGATACTGGTTCTGAGTCGGTTCCCGATTCTACGGAGCCGCAGGTAGTCTCAGAACCCGATACTGTTGAAGAGATTAGCCCATACCCTCAATCCCGCGAGGTTTCTAGCATCCCTGAAGCTGAGGAAGAGGAAAATTGGCCCAGCGATCTATAAGGTCGTTCTCTCCGTATCTGAGCGCCAAGATTAACCCGACAATTGCCCTCAACCTGGCCTAATGTATAGAGATGACTCACAAGAGGCGGCCCCGAGCAATTCTCAGGCGGGCCAAATCTGCCATAATGGCGCGAGCGTTCTTTACCTTTAGTCAACCTCCGGCTGTGACAGACTCCAAAAGCTACAAAGATACCGTTCTTCTCCCCCAGACCAGTTTTGATATGCGGGCCAACGCTACCCAGCGCGAGCCTGAGATTCAAGCATTTTGGGCTGAAAACCAGATCTACGAAACTCTGTCGACCAGCAACCCCGGCGAGATTTTTGTGCTGCACGACGGGCCGCCCTATGCCAACGGCGACCTGCACATTGGCCACGCCCTCAACAAGATTTTGAAAGACACGATCAACAAGTACCAACTGCTCAAGGGCCGCAAGGTGCGCTATGTGCCCGGCTGGGACTGCCACGGCCTGCCGATCGAGCTGAAGGTGCTCCAGGCGATGGATCCGGAGGCGCGGGCTAACCTGACGCCGATCAAGCTGCGCTACAAGGCTAAGGCCTTTGCCCTCAAAACCATCGATCGCCAGCGGGAGAGCTTTAAGCGCTACGGCATTTGGGGCGACTGGGATCACCCCTACACAACTCTCTCCCCGGAGTACGAAGCGGCTCAGATCGAGGTGTTTGGGCAGATGTACCTGAAGGGCTATATCTACCGTGGCCTTAAGTCTGTGCACTGGAGCCCGACCTCGCAGACGGCCCTGGCCGAGGCCGAGCTAGAGTATCCCGAAGGCCACACTTCTCCCAGCATCTACGCGGCTTTCCCGATGGTCAGTGCCTCCCCTGACGCGAAGACGGTGCTGGAGCCATACCTGGATGAGCTGGGCGTGGCAATCTGGACGACGACTCCCTGGACGATTCCCGCTAACCTGGGCGTGGCCGTGAATGGGGAGCTGACCTACGCCGTAGTAGAGGTGGCGTCTGGGAAGCCATTTAAGTACCTGCTGATCGCTAAGGATTTGTGCGATCGCATGGCCCAGGTGCTCGGCTCTGAACTAACGGTGAAAGCGGAGATCAAAGGCGCGGCGCTGGAGCACTCCACCTACCGCCATCCCCTGTTCGATCGCACCAGCCCCATCTTGATCGGCGGCGACTACGTCACCACTGAATCCGGTACTGGCCTAGTACACACCGCTCCTGGTCACGGCGACGAAGACTTTAAGGTGGGTCAGCGCTACGGCCTGCCCGTGCTCTGCCCCGTGGATGAAAAGGGCGACATGACCGCCGAGGCTGGCCCCTTCGAGGGGCTCAACGTCCTCAAGGACGCCAACCCAGCGGTGATCGAAGCATTAGATAAGGCTGGTTCTCTGCTCAAGCAGGAACCCTACGTCCACAAGTATCCCTACGACTGGCGCACCAAGCAGCCCACCATCTACCGCGCCACCGAGCAGTGGTTTGCCTCTGTCGAAGGCTTCCGCGACGAGGCGCTGAAGGCGATTCAGTCGGTGCAGTGGATTCCGGCCACAGGCGAAAACCGGATCACGGCCATGGTGGGCGATCGCTCCGACTGGTGCATCTCGCGCCAGCGCACTTGGGGCATGCCGATTCCGGTGTTCTACGACGAGGCCACGGGCGAGCCTCTGCTCAACGAAGTTACTCTGGCCCACATCAAGGCCATCTTTGCCGAAAAAGGCTCCGACGCCTGGTGGGAGCTGTCCGAAGCGGAACTCTTGCCAGAGCAGTACCGCAACAACGGGCACACCTACCGCAAGGGCACCGACACCATGGATGTCTGGTTCGACTCCGGCTCGTCCTGGGCAGCGGTGGCCCAGCAGCGCGGCGAGCTGGAATACCCGGTGGATATGTATCTGGAGGGCTCTGACCAGCACCGGGGCTGGTTTCAGTCGAGTCTGTTAACCAGTGTGGCGGTAAATGGCTGCGCCCCCTACAAGACCGTGCTCACCCACGGCTTTGCCCTCGACGAGCAGGGCCGCAAGATGAGCAAATCCATCGGCAACGTGGTGGATCCGGCAATTGTGATCAACGGCGGCAAGAACCAGAAGCAAGAGCCGCCCTACGGAGCCGACGTGCTGCGGCTCTGGGTGTCGTCGGTGGACTATTCCTCCGACGTGCCCCTGGGGGGCAACATCCTCAAGCAGATGTCGGATGTGTATCGCAAGATTCGCAACACGGCGCGGTTTTTGCTGGGCAACCTGCACGACTTCGACCCCGCTAAAGACGCGGTGCCCTACGACCAGCTGCCCGAGCTCGATCGCTACATGCTGCATCGCATGACTGAGGTGTTTGCCGACATCACCGATGCCTTTGAAACCTACCAGTTCTTCCGGTTCTTCCAAACCGTGCAGAATTTCTGCGCCGTCGATCTGTCGAACTTCTACCTCGACACCGCTAAAGATCGGCTGTACATCAGCGCGGCAGATTCCTTCCGCCGCCGCAGCTGTCAGACGGTGCTGGCGATTGCGATCGAAAACCTAGCCCGCTCGATTGCCCCGGTGCTCTCCCACATGGCCGAAGACATCTGGCAAAACCTGCCCTACCCCACCGCCCATAAATCGGTGTTTCAAGCGGCTTGGGTGCAGATGGACGATCAGTGGCAGCAGCCGGAGCTGGCTGAAACCTGGAGCCAAATTCGCACCGTGCGCCAGGAGGTGAACCGGGTACTAGAGCAGGCCCGCACCGCTAAGGATATTGGCTCTTCGCTGGAAGCTAAAGCGCTGCTGTACGTGGCCGATCCCGACCTGCGGGCGAAGCTGGCGGCGATGAATCCTACCGATGCGATCGCCCCCGACTCTAACCACGTAGATGAACTGCGCTATCTCTTCCTTGTCTCTCAGGTCGAGGTGTTGCACTCTCCTGACGCCCTTGCTGGCGTTAAGTGCAGTAGTGAGTCCGACGCCCTGGGGATTGGCGTAGTGGATGCCGAGGGTGAGAAGTGCGATCGCTGCTGGAACTACTCGACCCATGTTGGTGAAAGCAGTGAGGATCCGACGATCTGCGATCGCTGCGTTGAAGCTCTGGCTGGTACGTTCTAAAAGAGATCGGTGGGATGTTCCTCCTCAATGAAGTCTCGAATCGGTTAGCCCTAAAGGACTCAGAAGAACGGCGGGTCTTTAGCCAGATATCTTGGCAGCAGTACGAAGCACTGCTAGCCGATTTGGGGGAACAGTCTCCCTATCGAGTGCATTTCTTAGCGGGAGATTTGGAGATTGTGGCTCCCAGCCGTCGCCATGAGAGCGGCAAGACCCGCATTGGGGATTTGCTGTTGATCTACTTTCTAGAAACCAATACCGAATACTTCCCCATGGGGTCGACCACCCTGCGTCGGCCAGAGAGGCAGGCGGGGGGCGAACCCGACGAAAGCTACTGCATTGGGTCAGATAAGGACTTCCCTGATCTGGCGATCGAAGTGATTGTCACCAGCGGCAGCATTGACCGTTTAGAACTCTATCGCCGCCTAGGCGTGCGTGAAGTTTGGTTTTGGCAAAATGAGCGGCTGGCCATCTACCACCGCCGAGCAGACACCCCAGCTCAGTTCACCGCTACCGCTGGCTATGAACCCATTACCCGCAGCGAGCTGCTGCCCAATTTAGATATTGACCTGTTGACCCACTGCCTGCAAAACCCTAACCCCCTTGCTGCCGCCAGAGCCTTTCGCCAGGGGCTTCAGTGAGTGATCGGAGCGCTTGTCTACCGCACAATAGGGCTGATGATTTGGCTTAGCAGCCGCAGCTGATCGACGTTGCCCATGCTAATCACCATGTCGCCGGGGTAAAGGCGAGTGTCAGCACTGGGGGCAAAAATCAGCACCCCACCGTTCCGGCGAATAGCCAAAATCAGTGCCCCAGACTGACGACCCAGCTGCGCCTCAGCCAGGGTTTTGCCAATAATCGGACAGCTCTCGGGCAGCAGCAAAAATTCCTCGACATAGACCGTGCGCTCGGCCCCGGTGAGAATGCCGTCTAAGAAATCGACCACCTGGGGCCGCAGGGCTGCCGCCGCCATCCGCTTGCCGCCGGTAATGTAGGGCGACACCACCACATCGGCCCCGCCCCGCTGAAGCTTGAGAATGGCCTCTTCGCTGCTGGCTCGGGCAATGGTGCGAATATCGGGCGATAGGGTTTTGGCTGAGAGCACAATGTAGAGGTTTTCGGCATCAGAGGGTAGGGCCGCCACCAGACAGCGGGCCCGTTCTACCCCAGCCTGGAGCAACACCTGATCTTGGGTGGCGTCACCCTGAAGCGTGATATATCCCAACTGCTGGGCCCGCTGCACTGCGCTATCTTCAGAGTCAACCACCACAAACGGAATATTTTCTGCAAAAAACTCGGTGGCGACCTGGCGACCCGTGCGGCCCAGACCGCAGATAATGTAGTGACCCTGCATAGATTCCATAAATCTGCGCCGTTTAAGTGAGCGAAACCCGGCTTGAAAGTGCCCCTGCACGATCGCCTCGGTAAGATTGTTGAGGATATAGGCAATCACGCCGACCCCCGTCATGATCAGCAGAATAGTAAACAGGCGGCCCCTGGGGCTCAGCGGGTTGGTTTCGCCAAAGCCAACAGTCGAGAGGGTGATCACCGCCATGTAGACCGAGTCTAGCCAGCTCCACCCCTCCACAAAGTGATACCAGCACACCCCCGACACCATCACACAGCCCAGGGCGATCGCCCCGCGAGTCAGGTGTTGCCGGGTGCGCCGGTAGCTTTCTTCAACAGTCGTTTCGCCATAGCGAGGGCGGTTTTGACGCACAGGTGTTAACCGCTGAATCTCTAAATCTAAACGTGGCCCCAAAACACGGCCACCCCGTAGCTTACCGCAGCTCTATCGACCCTAGATTGTAAAAGCAAAACGCCCTGGGGCTAGCCAGGGCGCAGCGGTGCTCAATTGGGAAAAAGCTTAGTCGGCCAAGCGCACTCGCCCAGAGCGAATACTATCAAACACTTGGTTGATGTACTGGCGATCGCGGGCAGTCAGCAGCGGATTGCTCAACATCGCCGTCGATAGGCTCAGATGGTCGCGGCGGCTCAACGTCCCTTGCTCTATGGCAACGCTAACAAGCGACTGAATATCTGGGGCAGGTAGAGACGACACCATGATTGCAAATCCTCGATTCAGGAGTGACGATAGTAGAAGCTAGCTGGGTCATACCGCAGGCTGCGCTGTAGCCCTTGCTACAATTTCATGCTTCCTTCAGCATGCCCAATCTCTAGACACTACGGTTGAGCGACTAGTGAAGATTCAGTAAACCTGTATTAAAGCTTGGGCAACGGCAGGGATTCCACAGAAAAGTTACGGAAAAACCAGTTCACAGCCAGGAGTCCCCAATGGATATTCACCGGGTAGCGGCCTTCCGCGACAATTACATCTTTGTGCTCCACGATGCTGAGCAGGGCCAGGCCGCCGTAGTTGACCCCGGCGATGCCGAGCCGGTGCTCCATACCCTAGAGGAGCTGGGCGCAACGCTAACGGCCATTTTTAACACCCACCACCACAGTGACCATGTCGGCGGCAACCGTCAGTTGCTAGAGCGATTTCCCCAGGCCCAGGTCTACGGTGGCCTCGAAGATCGGGGCCGCATTCCGGGGCAGACCCACTTTTTGCAGGAGGGCGATCGGGTAGCGATTTGCGACTGCCAAGCCGAGGTTATGTTTGTACCCGGTCACACCCGCGCCCACATCGCCTACTACATCGCTCCGGCCACACCCAACGATTGGGGAGAACTCTTCTGCGGCGACACCCTGTTTGCTGGGGGCTGCGGTCGTCTATTTGAGGGCACCCCCCAGCAGATGCTTGAGTCGCTGGGCAAGCTGCGTCAGCTGCCCGACACCACCAGAGTGTGGTGCGCCCACGAGTACACGCTAAACAACCTCAAATTTGCCGTTACCGTGGATGGCACCAATGCTGCCCTGCAACAGCGGCTGCAACAGGTACAGGCGACCCGCGCCCAAGACCAACCCACGGTGCCCACCGAGCTAGGGTTCGAAAAACAGACCAACCCCTTCCTGCGGTGGGATGATGCCAGCCTACAGCAGGCGATGAACAGCACCTCAATGGTGCAGACCTTTGCCCGGCTGAGAGGCAAAAAAGACCTGTTTTAGGCTTTGGCCAGGGAACGGTTGCTATACAATCACAACAGCACATTCTGGGGTAAAGCCACCCTAGAGCATACCTATTTAGAAGGGCGACACCTGGCCATGATGCTTAAATCGACCACTCGGCACGTTCATATTTACACCGCCATTGTTGCCAACAACGAGCTGGTGCCCAGCGACGACAAGCTCACCCTAGACATTGACCCCGACAACGAGTTCAACTGGTCTGACGATGCCATAAAGGCCGTCTATGCCGAGTTTGATCGCCTCGTTGATGCCGCTGCTGGAGAAGACTTGACCGACTATAACCTGCGCCGCATCGGCTCCGATCTAGAGCATTTTATCCGGCAGCTCCTGCAGCAGGGAGCCATTAGCTACAACCTCAAAAGCCGCGCCCTCAATTACAGCATGGGGCTGCCTCGGGTTGAGGCCGATAAATCAGCTAGCTAGGGCTATCCCTGGCACCCTCCCCTAGGCGATAACCGCCGTGGAAGATATAGGTAAGGTATTGCTCTAGACCTGTCGCTGTCGAGGTTAGCTAGGCTGGGGCTAAAGATTCTGGCATTGAATCGGCTGGGGTTAGATACCATGAGAGATTAAGAGCTGTTTACCTACCTCAAACGGATCGTGATCCAGTGCTCTAATCCATCCTGTCGGTCGGTGTCGCCCCCCCCTGCCAGCCACTGCAAGGTTTGCCAAACTCCCCTGCTGTATCGCTTTTTGCTGGCAGTCGGCGATGGGCCGCTCACGGGGCGCTCTGGCACATTGATCGCCGGGCGCTTTTTGGTCTGGGGCGAGGGTCAAAAACGGCCCCAGGGGAAACATCAAATCTGGCTCGACACGCGGCCCGACACCCCTCCCCCTACTCTAGAAAAAATTCCGGCCCCGGTAATGGCTTACCTAAAGCTGTTTCACCTGGCTCAGCAGGTTCCTCGCCCCTATGCCTACCTAACGTCAGAGCAAACTGGGCTATCGGCCACGGTGCTGCTCTTGGACAGCGCTCCCATCGCTATGCGGCTACATTCCCAGGCCGTTGACGGGAAAAGTTTCCTTCCTGGGCAAGGGAAAATCGAAGCCGCTATCCTACCTTCCCTAGCTCAGCGGTGGCCAGAGGGTTCGCCGTTGCAGCAGCTTAACTGGCTACGGCAGGTAGCCGCTCTGTGGCCGATTCTGGCAGAAGAGCAGCTAGCTACCACCCTTCTAGAACTCGACGACCTGCGGATAGATGGTGCGCTGCTGCGGCTCACCACGCTGGTAGCCGACGATCCTAGCCCTACCCTGGTCCAGCTAAGCCAGCGGTGGCAGTCGCTGGTGGCTACGGCTCAACCCCAGGTGCGCCCCTACCTTAGCTGGCTGTGTAAGGCCCTCAAAGAGGGGAAATTAGCCTCCGATCAAGAGCTTGTAGCTGAGTTAGAGGGAGCCATTCATACCCTGGCTCAGGGGTTGCAAGTGACCGTGGATTGGGCGGCAGATACAGACCAGGGGCCGAGCCGCGATCGCAACGAAGACGCCTGCTATCCCGAAAAAGACCCCCACCAGCAGCGCCTACCGGTCTCAGCGGACAGCGTTGAGACCCTGCCGCTGCTGCTGGTGTGCGACGGCATTGGTGGCCATGAACAGGGCAATGTGGCCTCCCAAACAGCCATTAAGCTGCTTCAGCAGGAGTTAGAACCCCTCACTCAGCAGGCTTACCCGTCTCCGGGGGCGATCGCCCAGCGTCTCAGACAGGCGCTCATTTTGGCTAACGATGCCATCTCTGCCCGCAACAACGACGAGAATCGCTCAGCCCGCGCCCGTATGGGCACCACAGTAGTAGTGGCCCTAGTACATTTCCCCTACGTGTCCATCGCCCACATTGGCGACAGTCGCGCTTACCGAATCAGCCCCTACACCTGCTACCAAATCACCGTTGACGACGACGTTGCTTCCCGAGAAGCCCAAATGGGCTATGCCCTCTACTCAGAGGCCGTCCAGCTGCCCAGCGGTGGGGCGCTTATTCAGGCGTTGGGCATTAGCGACTCGGGGCAGCTATACCCCTCCGTACAGCACCTGCTGCTCGACGACCCGACGGTGCTACTGCTCTGCTCTGATGGTCTCAGCGACTACGATCGCGTCGAAATCCTCGCGCCCTACCTGGTAGCGCCTCTAACAACTGCCGCTAGCCCTCTCAGCCCGGTGGTAGCCGCCCTGATTCAGCAGGCGAATCGGCTCAATGGCCACGATAACGTCACCGTTGGGCTAATGCGGTTTATGCCCCAGCTCGGCCCGCTGCCGATCCTACCGGGGGGCTCCCTACGGCAGGCAGACCATGCTATTCCCAGCGTTCTCAGGGCTCCCGTTGCCGACGGTGCAGCCGTAACGCCGTCAACCCGGCTGGTGGCTCCAGTCTCCCCAGCCGATCCAACCCCAGTCCCCAGTCGGTCAGGCTTTCCCTGGGTGCCCTTTTTGGGGGGCGTTGGTATAGTGCTCGCCGCGCTAGCAGGCGTGGGCCTAGCCTTGAACCGCAGTTCCTCCGAGGCTGTTGCTTTCCGGCCAATGGCCTCCTCAGGGTTGGGACCGGCCCTGACGGGGCGACCGCTGCCAGAGGCCGCCTTGGCCGCCATTGTTGAGATCGCGGTTGGCTCCTTTTGGCAATCTGCCCCGCCTTTGAGTGCAACCGGCAACAGTGAACTGCTACAGCTAGGCCAACAGCCTGCCTTGAGTGCGGCGGAAGAGACTCGAGCCGTAGCCACAGGCAGTGTCCTTAGGGTTGTCAGTCGCCAAACCACGGCGGACAATGTCGATTGGGTGCGACTGCGGGTCTGCTCAATTCCCTCGGGCGAGTCCCTTGACCAACAACCTCAGGAAACCAATCAACCCCCTTCTGCCCTGCCTACCGCCCCTAAGCTGGGCCAACGCCTGTTGGCTCCGGGGGAAGAGGGCTGGGTGCAGACTCGCCAGATCTATGGGGCAGGCACGTTGCTAAAGCTAGTCACCCCGGCCCAAGCGGGTCGCTGCACGCCCTAACCTCCCCCTCATTATTTTTTGGCCCTAATGCCCTAGGCCTTCCTATGCCGTCATTCGATGACCTCACCCTGTGCCTTGCCATCGATCGCCTCACCCAGGCCGACTCTACCCACTACGCCATCTGGGTATTAGAGAGTCCGTTTCCGGGCGGCTATGCCCACCACGATCGCCTCTGGGATAGCCAAATGGCCCAAATCTGGGAGAGCTGGCAGCAGTTCTTTTCGCTGCGGGGGCTGCCCCAGGTGCCCCACGTGCCCTCGGCCTACGTGCCCCAGTTTCACCTCGACGATCTGCTCGATCGGGTGGCTCCGGCGGCGGAAGCTGGCGGCTACACCGGGCGGCTGATGCAGGGGCTGGGGGTCAGCCTATGGGAGTGGCTGTTTGATGGCCCCATTCGTCAGACCCTGGAGCGCAGTCTGGGCATGGCGATCGGTCAAAATCGCCCGCTCAAACTGCGGCTAGAGGTGCGCCCGCCTGAGCTGATTAGCCTGCCCTGGGAAATTATGCAGCCCCAGCCCGGCTGTCCGGCGCTGTCGCTGGGGCCGCAGGTGTTGTTTAGCCGCACTGCCAGTGCCGTCGAGCCGCTGCCGGAGGCGGAGCTGGATACCTCACTGCGTATTCTGCTGGTGCTGGGCCAGGACGACCCTGGCATCAGCGCTGGCGGTACCGAGCCGGTCTTACAGCTGCCCCAGGAAGCCGAGGCCCTGAAGCAGCTGCTAGAGCTGAGCGCCTCTCGCCTGAGCTACCGGGGGGCAAGCCCGGTGGTTTGCCAGGTGCAAACCCTGCTCGAACCCGATGCCAAAACCCTGCTCACAGCTCTGGAAACTGGCTATTTCAACGTGTTTTTCTACGCGGGGCATGGGGTGCCCGCTCCCGATGGCGGCATGCTGTTTTTGCGCCAGGGGGGCAGCCTCAGCGGCACAGAGCTGGCCCAGGGGCTGGCCCACAACGGCATTCGGCTGGCGGTGTTCAACACATGCTGGGGAGCTCAGCCCGACCTGCAACAGCAGCAGGTCATCCCCCGCAGCAGTCTGGCGGAGGTGCTGCTGCACCACGGGGTGCCGGCGGTGTTGGCCATGCGCGACTCCATTGCCGATGAGGAGGCTCTGAGTTTCATTCAGGTACTGGCTCGGGGGCTGGCCGAGCGCCAGCCGGTGGCCCAGGCGGTGGCTTTGGCCCGCCAACACCTGCTGACGGCCTACCGTTTTAACCACCCGGCCTGGACGCTGCCGGTGCTGTATCAGCACCCGCAGTTTGAGGGGCATCTGCTGCGTGAGGCGGCCTTAGCTGTGACCCAGCTGCCGGGGCAAGATCTGCGCATGACCCAATCGGTAGTACTGCGCTGTCTTGCTACCCCGAGTCGGCTGTGGCGGCTCTACGACGGCTATCTGCGGGTGGGGCGACTACCCGACAACGACTTGGTAATTTTGGAACCCTGGGTCTCGGGGCAGCATGCCGAAATTTTCTGCCGCACCCAGTTTGAGAATGGCGTGCAGGAGACTTTCTACTATTTGCGCGATCGCTCCCGCTATGGGTCGTACTACTTTGACAACCACGGCTGGCACCACGTTCACCGGGCCGAGGTGCCGCTGACCCTGGGCACGGCGATTCGGTTTGGCAGCCCCGAGGGCGAACTGATGGAATTTACCCTTGAGGGTAGCCCCAAATCATCCCCGCCCTGCTAGGAAAACCCGGAAATTGTTCGCTCCGTACGGAATCCTCTAGCCGTGCGTTGTATCCACAGTCATCAGGCTTTGTTACCCTCTTGTGCATCTGTAGATTATGAATCAGTCTTCCCTGTCGTCTAACTCCGCCGCTGAGCCCGCCATGGCCCCTGAACTCGATCTGCTTGTCAGTATTCTCAGCCCCGAAACCGGGTATCCCTGGCAACCGCTGGCCCCCGAGGCCGAGAGTTATCTGGCCAGCCTGGAGACAGAGTTTGACGCCCTCGACGGGGGAGAGCTGGATACGGCGATCGCAGCGGGATGGCAAGTCTTAGCGGCCCAGATGGCGACCCAAATGGGCGACTTCGAGTCTCAGCCGGCGGTGAATCCAGTGCTTGAGCAACTGCGACAATTCCAAAGTCGCGTACCCAGCGGGCTGCTGCACCGTCTGGCGATCTCTGCCACCGCCCTAGCCCGCAGCGGTCAACCCCTGATTGAGCAGATGGTACAGTGCGTGGATGACATTCTGCCCGGCTGGAACGCTGACGATTTGGCAGTCCTGGCTCGCCCCCTGGCCTACTCTCTACGCGATGGTCGAGGCGAAATTCTAGAGCTTAATCTGCGAGCCATTCCGGCAACTGACTGGGACTCGCTATCGAGCTTAGAGCAAGCGCGGCTCACCCTGACCGTGGCCTCGGTGGCCCTCAAGGTGGCCCAGGGCGAAGGCAACGAGCCCCTGTAACGTTGCTACAAATCCCGCTTTCTACAAATCCTTCTAGCGAGGGGGGCGATCGCGGCAATGAGTTGGCGATCCTGTATGACAGCGACTACCAAGCCCTAATGCTCCGTTACATTCTCGTAACGCTTCACTGACACGGCCAGTTTCCGAAGAGATTATGGGGGTGGTTGCTTCTCCGCCACCACACTATTCTCAAGGTTCATGGGACTCTACCTCACCCCCTGGTTACGTCGTCAGCAGGCTCGCTATCGTCATCGGCAAGCCTTGACCCAGATGCGAAAGGGCAACGTTGAGGTGGCGCTAACGGTGTTGCCCCATGCCCTAGATCACTCGCCCTGTCCAGCCAATATCCACATTGAGCTGGGTAAAGCCCACTGGCAAATTGGAGAGACGACGGCGGCACTAGAACATTTTTCGGCGGCGATCGCCCTTGACCCTACAAGCGTGCGCGCGTTCGGCAACCGTGGGCTACTCTACTGTCAGCAAGGGCGAGACGACTTAGCTCTGGCCGACTGGCATCAGGCGCTTCAGCACCAGCCCGGCCACGCTCTAATTCACTACAACCGGGGGCTACTATACTTCCGGCGGCAGGACTATGCTGCTGCCTTGGTTGACTTTGACGCCGCTCTAGACGACAACCCCAACCTGGCTGAGGTTTATCTGCACCGGGGCCACGTTCACGAGCAGCTAGGTCAAACCATCGCCGCTGCCCACGATTGGGAACTGGCTCTCTGCAACGATCTCAACCTTGATCAGGCGCGGCTAAAGCTGCACCGCTTGCAGCAGGTTGACCGCGATCGCGCCCTCTCCCAACGCCTCCAGGCGGAGCTGGGGCTCAGGCAAATCGTCATCGAGGCTGAGCATCAGGATGATTGTCTGAGCATTCAGGTGTACCGCCCGATGGGGGTAGGGCTCAACTATTTCACCCTGCCCGATCACATTCGCGCCCTGCTCATTAGCTGGCAAATGGATGACATCTACAGCTTTAACCTCACGGGCCAGGTTCAAGACCAGTCGATGGTCGAGTGGCGCGGCCATTACAAAGTGTTTCAAGGGCAACCCTGCCCACCAGCCCGGTGGCGTCAGGTGTTACTGACCGCCTTTGTGATTTTTCCGCCCCTGGGGATTCCGGCCTTGGCCTATGCCATGAACCTGCGCCAGGCCTACCAGCAGGGCGACTACCTCAGCGCCCTGCGGGCCTCTAAGGCTATTCAGGGACTGTGCCGCGCCGGGGGCATTATTTCCCTTACTCTGGTGACTATGCTAGGGGGATATTGGGGCTACCAGCGCTTCCATGGCCCGCCCGAAGCCTCAGCAGCACCCGCAGAGCTAGCTAAGCCACCGATTCCGGCTGAGGCTGAAAACTAGCTGCCAGCTCGGCTGGGCTCATGGTTTCGTAACGCTCAAAGGGTTGGTGAATCCAGGGGTTGTCGGGTAGGTAGACCACGTGATAGTCAGGCTTGATGATCGATTCGGCTTTGTACCAGAGCACCGCTGTCCGCACATCTTCAATGTAAAAACCATATTTGTGGTGCAGCCAGGCCATAGATTTCTTTAGGCTGTAGCCCGAATCGACCAGGTCATCGACGATCAGCACCTGGCTACCCAGGCTGGGGGTGGTCATGCTCAGATCGCGGGAGAAGGTGATCGACCCTCGGGTGCGACCATCAGCCCCACCATAGGAAGCGGTGGATAAAATTGCCAAGGGCACATCGAATAACCGACAGAGGGTATCGCCGATGCGCAGCCCCCCCTTCGCTAGGCAGACAATTTGGTTAAATTCCCAACCCGACTCGTAGATTTGAATGGCAAGCTTTTCAATATCTCGGTGGTAGTCGTCCCAGCTTACGTAAAAATCAGCCATGTCCGTCCTCCTTTGACGCCGCCCCCGGCAGGTCGCTGTGCTCAGCCAGATTTAAGCTCAAGTGTAGAGTTTTGCCTAGGGAAGCGCTACAGTTCCTAAGCTGGCTTCGGTGTAAAGCATTGTGCGATGGGGAAATAATACACTGAGGACGCCGTTTGAGTTGTCGTTCCCGAGCGGTTGCCTTGTCATCGATCGAGTGTGGATTCACTAAGCAGGTAATCTATGGCTTCTAACCCGCCTTTTCCCGCCGCTGCCCCTGCCAAGTTTTCCCTTTGGGGCAAGCTGGCGTTTGGGGCTGGAGACATCGGGCCAGGGATGACGGCCAATCTGCTGTCGTTTTCATTTTTGATCTTTTTGACGACGGCGGCGGGCCTGAGCCCAGTGGCGGCGGGGTCGGTGCTGGCGATCGGGCGCATTTGGGATGCGTTCAACGACCCGTTTATTGGCTATCTGAGCGACAAAACCCGCACCCGCTGGGGCCGCCGCTATCCCTGGATTGTGCTGGGGGCGATTCCCTTTGGGGTAACCTTCTTTCTCACCTGGGTGGTGCCGGACTGGGGGGACACCGCTCGGTTTTGGTACTACGTGGTGATGTCGCTGCTGTTTCAGGTGTTCTATACAGTAGTGAACCTGCCCTACACCACCCTCACCGCCGAACTCACCAAGGACTACGACGAACGCACTGAGCTGACGGCCTTTCGGTTGGGATCGTCGTTGTTTGGGGCGATCGCCGCCCTCGGCCTTGGTCTAGTCATTACCCAGGTAATTGCTGACCAGCGCCAGCAGTATTTAGTCCTGGGCGGCATCTGCGCAGTGCTGTCGGTGCTGCCGCTGCTGTGGTGCGTGTGGGGCACTTACCCCTGCGCCGTGCAGCGCAACGCCCTCCAGCCCGCCGAAACTGACGAAGCGGCGCTGCCCTTTCTCCAGCAGATCAAGGTGGTCTTTTCCAACCGGGCCTTTGTGTTTGTGGTGGGCATCTACCTGTTTGCCTGGCTAGCCCTACAGATGACCGCCAGCATCATTCCCTTTTACGCCACCTTTTGGATGGGGCTTGACTCTTACTTTTTGGCGGCGCTGCTGGTGCAGGGCACCGCCATCGTGATGATGGGGGTGGTTAACTACCTCAGCCGTCGCCTGGGTAAGCAGGAGGTGTTTTATATCGGCATTGGCACCTGGATTATTGCCCAGATTGCCCTGTTCTTTGTGCAGCCGGGGCAGGTGGCGGCACTCTACCTGCTGTGCATTGTGATTAGCTTTGGAGTAGCCACTGCCTATGTGGTGCCCTGGGCCATGCTGCCCGATGTGATTGAGCTAGATGAGATCAAAACCGGCCAGCGGCGAGAAGGAATTTTCTACGCCTTTATGACGCTGCTACAAAAAGTGGGCCTGGCTCTGGGGCTGCTTTTGGTGGGCCTGGCGCTACAGTCTTCGGGGTTTGTTAGTGAGGCGGCTCAGCAGTCTGACTCGGCCTTACTGGCCATTCGCATTTTTATTGGCCCAGTACCCATGGTGCTGTTGGCCATGTCAATGTTGTTAACCCGCTTTTACCCTATTACTCGCCAGATGCACCAAGAAATGCTGCTAAAGCTGGCTGAGCGCGATCGCAACCAGGAGCCGCATGATACGCACGACTCAAATGGTTGAACGGCTTAAGCTAACGCTACTAAGCTAATGGCTCAGATTGCAGGTTGTAGCTACTACTACAGACTTGATTAGCATCTTTTACAGCTGCACAACATCAAGCCGGGAAGTGGCTAAACGATCCATCCATCCGGCTAGGAAGGCGTGGTTGGCAGCTCGCTCGCGGGGATCTTGGGTATCGGCGGGGTGAGGAAGCAGCCCTTGCAGCGAGGCGCTGGTCACACAAAACATTGACTTTTGAAAGCTCTGGCAAATCTTAACTCGCACATCGTCGAGGCCACGACCACTGGACTGGTAAAACGCCGTCAGATAGTCAGGCAGGTAGTGGCGCATATCCTGCATGAGCAGTGTGGGGGGAATGCCCGCCCCGCCAATGGGTAGGGGGTCGGCATAGAGAGCACCATACTCAAAGCGACCCTGATCGGCGGAAATTTGGTTAGCTTGAGCGTTGTAGGAAACTGTACCTAAAAACGGCGTGCCGCGAAAGAACACTGCCTCTACGTAGGGAACCGCCACATCCATCAAAAACGTTAGCCCAGCAGACTTGGGCAGCAGCTCGTAACTAGTTCCGTTGATCTCGACGGCATAGGAGATGGGATTCGCCGCCGCTGCCACCAATCCCGCTTTGACAAAAGCCACCACCTCAGGAATGGTCTGCACCTTGCCCGCATCGTAGGCGTCGGACAGGTCGATAAACAGATCGCTCATCACCCGCCAAAACTGACCTAGGGCGCTGTAGTAAGCGAGCTGACGGACTTGCTCAGGCAGAAAGTCAGGAAATAGACCATTTAACGCCCGAATAGGTAGGTTGGTTTTGGTCTTGGCGGCAACGGCGGCCTGACAGTGCTGCAAAAAGTCGTCGCTATCGAGGTATTCGTCCATTTTGCCGCCGCCGTGCCAAAGCATGGTTTTCATGCAGTATTCGGCGTACTCAAAGTTGATGCGATCGTGCCACCAGTGGCGCAGTAGCTGAGGCAGCGTCACCTTACCGTTGAAGTACTTGAAGAACGGAAACAACACCAAGAACTGATGATCGGCAATATAGATCAGGTTCTTGGAGTAGGCATCGAGCACCACCCCATAGCTCTTGAGAATGCCCACCACTTCGATCACGTTGCTCTCGGAGTCGGGCAGCAATGCCTCAGCCCCTAGTAGCTTTTGGATAAAGGGCTCTAGGGGATGGAGATTAGATTTGGCCAGAGACAGGGTTTTGGTCATGGCAGGGAGATCTCAGCACTGGGGTCGGCAAAGACAGGAGAAGCGGAAATTGGCAAAGCTGGAGTCGGGTTAACTAACCGGGTATCGGCTACAGCGGGTAGGGCTGTGGGGGCAAACCGAGTTCTGGCCTGCACAAACCCTTGGTAGGGCTGGTGCAATACCAGGGTGGTGTGCTCGCTCCAGCGGGCCAGCCAGTTGGGCTGAAGCCCAAAGGCGATAATCAGCATGGCTAAACCCAGGGCTGGGGCGCGATCGCGCCAAGTCACCGAGGGCAGATCAATATCGAGCTGAGGTGCAATGGTGGGGGGCGCGATCGCCAGTCGGCCAAAGAAAACCCGGTTCACCAGCAGCAAAAAGTACACCGCCGTCAGGCCCGAACCCACCATGCACAGCAGCGTCTGCACTGGAAAGATCAAAAAGCTGCCTCGAAACACCAGAAACTCGGAAATAAAGCCCACCATACCGGGAATGCCGGCACTGGCCATCACCCCTAGGATCATCATCGACCCAACAAAGGGCAGACCCCGCTCGGGGTTGAGCAGACCGCGTAGCACCGTCATGTCGCGGGTGCCCGTGGCCTTGTACACCACTCCCACGAGCAAAAACAGCAGCGCCGAGATCAGCCCGTGGCTAATCATCTGAAACACCGTCGCCACAATGCTCACCGGGGTGGAAGCCGCTGCCGCCAACAACACGTAGCCCATGTGGCCAATGGAGCTGTAGGCCACCATTTTTTTCATGTCGGTTTGAGCGATCGCCGCCAGCGATCCATAGAGCACGCTGATCACAGCCCAGGTCGCCATCCAGGGGGCCAGAGCCATCCAGGCGTCGGGCAGCAGGCCCATACCAAAGCGCACGACGCCGTAGGTGCCCAGCTTCAGCAGCACCCCAGCCAGCAGCACCGACACCGGCGTTGACGCTTCCACGTGGGCATCGGGCAGCCAGGTGTGGAACGGAAACAGCGGTACCTTGATGCCAAAGCCGATCAACAGCGCCACCAGCAAAGAAACCTGCTGGGCCAGGGGCAGGGCCGTGGCCAGACCGCTGTCGTAGTCAAAGCTAGTATTGCCCGACAGCCACACTAGGCCCAAAAAGGCTCCCAAGATCAGCACCCCCGATAGGGCGGTATAGATCAAAAATTTAGTGGCGGCGTAGCCTCGTCGCGATCCGCCCCAGATGGCAATCAGCAGGTACAGCGGAATTAGCTCTAACTCGTAAAAGATAAAAAACAGCAGCAGGTTAGCCGCCAAAAACGCCCCCGCCACAGCGCTGTTAATTACGAGCAGCAGCACGTAGTAGAGCCGAGTGCGATGCAGGGTAGGTTCGCTGATGTAGATCGCCACCAGGCTCAGCAGGCTATTTACTGCCAGCAACGGTAGAGACAGCCCATCGAGGCCAAGGCGATAGCTCAGCCCCAGGGGCTCGACCCAGGGCAGCAGTTCCTCAAACTGAAATCCCGGAGTTGCTAGCTCAAAGCGGCTGGCCAAAAAGCCGATCAAAGCCAGGGTGAGGGCCAAACCAATGCCGCTCACGACTTTAGCGGTTTGCGCCTCTAGTTTGCCGGGCCACAGGATCAACACCAGGGCCGCCACCAGCGGAATTAAAATCAGTGCACTCAGCATCGCCAACCGTTACCAAAGCGTCCAGGTCATGAAAATTCCGATCAGCCCTACCCCGGCAAAGATGGTCAGTAGATAGAGCTGCGACTGGCCCGAGGCACTGTATTTAAGCCCCTCGCCGCCAAACAGCGAGGCCAGACCCACCCCGTTTACCAGACCGTCCACCACATATTGGTCAAACCAGCTGCTAAACCGGGCCAGGGTAGACACCGCCGCCACCACGGTTTTTTCGTAGAGGCGTTCGGTGTAAAAATCGTAGGCTAGCAGATCTTGGGCAATACGCAGGGATCGGTTGAGCGATCGCGCCAGCGATTTCGACAGCGGCACCGTCGCCCCTACCGCTACTCCTATCCAGCCCGATGCCAGGGTCAGTACCGCGATCGGCAAGTTGATGTATTGCCAAGGGGGCAGCACCAGCAGCTTGCCCATGATCAGCGGCAGCAGCAGCGTAATAATCGAGAGGGTAACCATCGGTACCGCCATCTGCCACGGCACCTCTGGAGCGCGGCGGGTTTTAGGCTGAGGTGTCCCCAAAAACACCAGACGAAACACCCGCGTCAGATTTAATGCCGTGAGCCCGTTGACCAGCAGAAACACCAGCGTCAGCAGCGGATAGTCACGGCTGAGAAAATCGGCTCCCATCCGCAGCCCCCAGAAGCAGCCCAGGGGTACCACACCAACCATTCCCAGAGCGCCGGTCACAAAAGCCAGGCTAGTCGCCGGCATTTTTTTCCCCAGACCGCCCAGCTCAGTCATGTTTTGGCAGTTGGTGGTCATAATAATTGACCCCACCGCCATAAAGAGCAGCGCCTTGGCTACAGCGTGGGTCAGCAGCAGCAGCAGCGCCACCCCCGGCCAAGTCGTGCCGACGGCAATAAACACCAGCCCCAGGTAGGCGCTCGTAGAGTAAGAGAACGTGCGCTTCAGGTCGACCTGGGCCAAGGCAACTAGAGACCCGCCCAGGGCCGTCACCGTGCCGATCGCCACCAGCGTGCCCAGGGCTACCGGCGACAGTACCACAATCGGCTGTAGGCGAATCAAGATGTAGGCACCGCAGGTCACCACAACCGAGTTCCGCAAAATCGAGGCGGGGTTTGGCCCTTCCATCGCTTCATCGAGCCACAGGTGGAGCGGAAACTGCGCGCACTTACCAATCGGCCCGGCGATCAGTGCCAGCCCTAGGAGAGTGGCCATAGCGGGGGATAGATTCTCTACCTTGACCCACTCGTACAGATCGTTGAAGTCAAGGCTGCCCGCCAGACAGGCGAGGGAAACCACTCCCATCAACAGCAGCACATCACCAATGCGCTTAGTCAAGAAGGCGTCGCGGGCGGCGGTCACCACTAGCGGCTGGGCATACCAAAAACCCACCAGCAGGTAGGTCGACAGCGTCAGCATCTCCAGCAGCGAGTAGGAGACAAACAACGAGCCGCTCAACACCAGTCCGCTCATGGCAGATTCAAAGACTCCCATCAGGGAATAGAAGCGGGCTAGGGCCCAGTCTTTCTCTAAGTAGCCTAAGGCGAAGACTTGGGCCAGCAGGCTGAGGCCTGTAATCAGCTCCAGGGCACCCAGGTTGAGCACCGAGATATCAAGGGCTAGCGTGAGGTGTAGATCGGCAAAGTCGAACCAGGAAAACAGCAGTTCCTGTGGACCCTGATTCCAAATGCCGCGAAACGCCAGGAGCCCGTGAACAAAGGACACCAAAGTCATCACAATGTTGAGGTAGGCCGATGGTCGAGGGCCGGTGCGGCGAATCAACCCCGTTGACCAGGGCAACGACAGCAGCGCCCCAATCAGGCCATATATCGGCAGCAGCCAGCTGGTCTCAACAAAAAATTGGGTCATCCCGACGTTCTCTGACAACACCTTAAATGCTTATCTCCAACGGCGATGGTTCAACAGATAAAAGGCCAAGGCTGCCTGGATTCAGCAGCCCCAGAACGAGTGGGCGAGGCGATCGCACCCCCGTGTCGCTAGTTAGTGACCTATTAACCGCAGCAGTCTGCCAACAGCTAACCCCAATCAAAGCGCAGCCTGCGGCATCAGACCTAAAACCGATAGTCAACCCATCCGCCCCAACCCATCCGAGAATCCGCCGGGCTGAGTACGACCCCTTCCAAAGCTGGCAGGGCAAAATTTTGGGCTTCTTTGCCTCTATCTCAAAGCGTTTTGCTATTCTACCTGATTCCCTGAGGGGGATCAGCTCAAGAGCCGCGAGTTTAGAGGGTTAACCGATCAAAGACTCCTGAAGCGATCGATTAGAAATCACAACCCAATCCAGGGCATTCGCACTGAGGATCAATGAATTTGGAGATTTGGGCGGCCTGCCCCAGCTAGGCGAGCGCTAAAACGACTACGCTTTCTACCGCCCACCGATTCGGCAGAGTCTCAAGCCCAATCCACAGGTGAGCAGACACTATTGCCAACCTGTGGATTGGTTGCGAGAAAAAAACCTTTATGTCATCAGCTTTAATAATATTCAACATTAGCAACAATCATTGGGGCTTATATTGCAAAAGTGACTACGGACACCTATGCTTAATCTGTCATCAAGAATTTTTGGGCAATCTGAAGTTTTTGCTTCCCCAACGGTGATTCCCGGCTTGTCATCTTTTGGGACGTTTTTTTGCGCCTGAACAGCGGAAAAGTGTGCTAGGTAAACCAGGGTTGTCTAAATTTATAAGGAGATTTTGACTATGCCGATTGCTGTGGGAATGATTGAAACGCTGGGTTTTCCGGCTGTGGTGGAAGCCGCTGACGCGATGGTAAAAGCGGCCCGAGTTACCCTGGTGGGCTACGAAAAAATTGGTAGTGGCCGCGTCACCGTAATTGTGCGGGGCGACGTGTCTGAGGTGCAAGCCTCGGTAGCAGCTGGTGTTGAAAACGTGAAGCGAGTCAATGGTGGCGAAGTTCTGTCAACCCACATCATTGCTCGTCCCCACGAAAACCTGGAGTTCGTTCTGCCCATTCGCTACACCGAGGCGGTAGAGCAGTTTCGCAGCTAGGTCTTAGACGTGCGGTTTTTTGAGACCTATTCGTTCTAAGGTTTAAGGGTCTGCTGGGCTGGTGGGCCTGGCCTGGGCAAGGCTAATTCAGCACTCGTTTGAGCTCCTGTATTCTCTGAAAGAAGGCGTATAAAAGCATGGCAATTGCAGTTGGTATGGTCGAGACGTTGGGCTTCCCCGCTGTGGTGGAAGCTGCCGACGCGATGGTGAAAGCGGCCCGGGTCACCCTGGTGGGCTATGAGAAGATCGGCAGCGGTCGCGTTACCGTGATCATTCGCGGCGACGTGTCTGAAGTTCAGGCTTCCGTGGCAGCCGGTATTGAGAACGTGAAGCGGGTCAATGGCGGCCAGGTGCTGTCTACCCACATCATCGCTCGTCCCCACGAAAACCTGGAGTTTGTTCTACCCATTCGCTACACCGAAGCGGTTGAGCAGTTTAGAGAGAGCGTCAGCGGCATCCGCCCCTACGGCAGATAAGTCACTATGCTCTTGGCTAAGGTTCGTGGCACGGTAGTTAGCACCTGCAAGGAGCCTAGCTTGAGCGGCACAAAGTTTCTACTGGTGCAGCTCATTAGCGAAACCGGCGACTTGCTGCCTGACTATACGGTGGCCGCCGATGTGGTAGGGGCTGGCCCCGGTGAATGGGTGTTGATTACCCAGGGCAGCGGGGCCCGCCAGCAGCGCGGCTACGAAAATCGTCCTGTGGATGCGGCGGTGGTTGCCATTGTCGATACGGTGAGTCTCGACAGCGGCAATCTCTACAACAAGCGCGATGATTTTAGCTAGCTGGGTTTCTTTATGCTGGGCGATCCAGTTCAGCTAGCGCAGGCAGAAACTACACTCTCCCCATAATTAGCTCATGTCTGTGGTTGAGCGGCTAGTTAATCGGGGTTTTTTGGGAGGACGTACGGCAATGGCGATCCGCACACCAGCGGCATCTCCGACTCAGGCATGGGGTTTGCAGCAGTCATCTGGGTCGTCGGCTCGGGTGCATGGGTTAGCCCAGGTGCAGGGTCAGGTTCTAGTCGAGCCTGGAGCAGTTTTGGCTGCTGGCTCGGTGGTTCGGGCCGAGCCTGGAGCTGCCGTGCGGCTCGGTGCTGCTAGCACCCTGCAGGAGGGAGCTACGGTATATGGTCGTGCCCAGGGCCAGGTGCTGGGAGACGATCGCAGCCCCTGGGCAGTCTGGGTGGGCGATCGCGCTATCCTCACCCACAAAGTGCTGGTGCAGAGTCCGGTCTATATTGGTGCCGACTGCTTTATTGGCTTTCGCTCAACTCTTTTTAATGCTCGATTGGGAGCCGGGTGCGTCGTGATGATGCACGCCCTGGTGCAGGACGTGGATGTGCCGCCCGGCAAGCTGATTCCCTCGGGGTCAGTGATTACCCAGCAGCATCAGGCCGATGCCCTCCGTGACGTTGGCCCCATTGATATTGCCCTAATTAGGGAACTTGCAGGAACGCCCGGCCATGCGCCCCCCTTGGGTGGGTCAGCTAGCACAGCGTCTCTAGATACCACAGCACACTCAAACGAACGCGATGGATTAGGCACTATGAATTCTCAACTGCTACCCCCCGACGTTGTCCAGCAGGTTCGTCAGTACCTGGCCCAGGGCTTCACCATTGGCACCGAGCACGCCGACTCTCGCCGCTATCGCAGTGGCGTGTGGCAGACCTGTAGCCCAGTTCAGTCCCAGCGGGAGCCTGAGGTGCTAGCTGCGATCGAAGCCTGTCTGTCTCAGCACTCGGGTGAGTACGTGCGCATGTTCGGGATCGATCCGAGGGCAAAGCAGCGGGTCGCCCCCATCACTATTCAGAGAGCCGACGGCAAAGCTGTCGCCAACAGCGGCTCAGCGACTTCCCATGCTAGTTATTCCAGCCCTTCTAGCAATGGTGGCCAGCGTCCGGCCCCAGCTACGGCCACCGGCCCCCTGTCGCCAGAAGTGGTGCAACAGGTGCGTCAGTACCTCAGTCAGGGCTACCGGATTGGTACCGAGCATGCTGATTCTCGCCGTTACAGCAGCAACGTCTGGCAGACCTGCTCCCCCATTCAGTCGTCCCGCGAGGGTGAGGTCTTTGGTGCCCTCGAGCGCTGCCTAGCCGAGCACTCAGGTGAATACGTGCGCCTGTTTGGCATCGACCCCAAAGCGAAGTGCCGCGTGGCTCCTATCACCATTCAGCGCCCCGACGGCAAATCTGTGGCGACTAGTTCGCGATCGGGCGGTTCTCCTAGCAGCTCCTACACCTCAGCCCCTAGCCCGAGCGGCGGTTCGTCTCAGGTCGGCGGTGACGTAGCTCAACAGGTGCGCCAGTGGCTCAGCCAGGGGTACCACGTTGGGGCTGAGCATGCCGATGCGCGCCGCTACAGCAGCAACGTGTGGCAGTCTTGTCGAACCATTACCAGCAATCGTGAGGGCGACGTCCTAGGCGCTATCAATGCTTGTATAGATGAGCACCCCAACGAGTACGTGCGGGTATTTGGCATTGACCCCAAAGCGAAGCGGCGAGCGGCGGCAGTCACCGTGCAGCGCCCAGGTTCTAAGTCGGCACCAGTTGCCCCGTCGCCCTCCTACTCGCCCTCTAGCGCTCCGACCAGCAATGGGGCGGCTCCCATGGGAGGTCTTCCTCAGGAGGTCGTGCAGCAGGTGCAGCAGCTATTCAACCAGGGCTATCGCCTCAGCCTTGAGCATGCCGATGTGCGTCGCTACCGCAGCGGTGCCTGGCAAAACGCTGGTATTTTAGAGGGCAGTCGGGCCTCGGATATCCTCAACGCCCTAGAGTCGCAGCTGCGAAACCACTCGGGTCACTATGTGCGCCTGGTGGGCATCGATCCAAAGGTGAAAAAGCGAGTGCATGAAGCCACTATTCAGCGACCCTAGAGACCTCTCACGCAACCTTTGACCGTGGCAGTACCCGCCCAGGCGATCGCTCAGCCTACCAATGGCTACATCCAGGGAGATGTAGATTTAGCACCTGGAGTGGCGATCGCACCTGGGGTGTTGCTAGGAGCTGCCCCCGGTTGCCGTCTGGTGATCTCTGCGGGTGTCTGTTTGGGGGCTGATGTAGTAGTGCAGGCCAGCCACGGCGACCTGGTGATTGAGCTAGGGGCAAGCTTGGGCAGCGGGGTGCTGGTGGTAGGCCATGGTTCCATTGGTCAGCACACTTGTATTGGTGCCAACAGCACCATTATTAACCCCAAGTTAGGAGCCTCCCAGGCGATCGCACCGGGGTCTTTGCTGGGCGATCCAACGCAGCCATCTTCTGCCCAGGAGCCTGCATCTAATGGGTCTACTCCTAGTAGCAGTAACCCCATTTACGGGACTACCGACAGCTTGGGAATTACGGGAAATCCCGGCAACGGATCGGGGCACACCGCTGTTGGAGCGGCCCAAAATGGCAGCATCCCCAACGGTTTTGCCCAGAACGGTAATCCTCAAAACGGTATTGAGCAAAATACTGCTGGGCAAAATGCTGCTGAGCAAAACGGATCCTCCGTCTACGGCAAAACCCAGGTCAACCGCTTACTAGCCACGCTATTTCCCCAGCGTCATTCACTCAATGGCGCTAGCTCAGAGGACAGGCCCTAGAATGGAGAGGCAGACACCCCTGTGTAGAGGCATCCTATGCAACCCGACGGCAAACTAGCCTCGCCCCTTGACCTCAAGTCTGGCACGCCCAAGCGGTTGACCCTGGCCACCCCTGCGCCCGGTCAAAAAGAAGCCCAGCGGCGCGACAAGTATCGCGGTGCTGCTTTGGGTATGGTGTCGACGGAGAGCTTTCCGGCGGTGGTGGGTACGGCTGATGCCATGCTGAAGGCCGCCGACGTGCTGCTGGTGGGCTACGAGAAAACGGGTGGTGGGCACTGCACTGCGATCGTGCGCGGGGGCATTTCCGACGTGCGCATGGCGGTGGAGGCTGGGATTAAAACCGCTCAAGATTTTGGTCAGTTTGTCTCGTCAACGCTGATTCCACGCCCGTTGCCCAACCTGGAAGCGGTGCTACCGATCTGCGCCCGCTGGGACGAGTTGCGGCGCGATAGCGGCGGTAGAATGAGCAGTCAGGCTATTGGCCTGCTGGAGACCCGTGGCTTCCCGGCCATGGTGGGAGCCGCTGATGCGATGACCAAGTCAGCCGATGTGCAGCTAATGTCCCACGAGACGATTGGCGAAGGCCTTTGCACCATTTTGATTCGGGGGTCGCTGCCCAATGTGGCGATCGCGATCGAAGCCGGCATGCATGAAGCCGAGCGCATCGGTGAACTCCACGCGGTCATGGTCATTCCCCGCCCCCTCGATGACCTGGTTGAATCGCTGCCTGTTATGGAAATGGAGCAGGAGCAGAAGCAGCCCGAACCCCTGCGCATTCCCCTCAACCTGGAAGTCAAACAAGAGGAGACCGAAGCCGAGCCGGTGCTGATCGAAGCGGCGGCGGAAGAGGCTACCCCGATTGCCCTAGAACTGACTGTAGACGAGCAAGAGCTAGCCGACGAAGAGCTTTAGAAAGTTAGGCAGAGCAGAGATCTGAGGAAAGCCGATGCCTATGGTTAAGCGGTGGCAGTTAGCTTACTTCAGTCGTGCTGCTTGCATATTGCAGCAGTTAACTTAGTCAGAACCCTCCGACAGACGGAATCCTTTGGTAGGAACCTTGCAGTGCAATGTCCCTACGTCAAATCTGTCCTCACTCAATGGACGTTTGCTGCGTCTCTACGCTCTTTGAACCAATCCCAAACTTGCTCTACTAGATCTTTGGCATCGGCATCAAACCACTGCGCTGCTGCGCGGTTGCGAAACCAGGTGCGCTGCCGTTTGGCGAACTGGCGGGTGTGCTGCACGATGTCGGCCTGGGCGATCGCTAGAGAAACATCCCCCTGCACGTAGCGCAGCATTTCGCCATAGCCCAGGGTTTGCAGCAGGGGCAGCTCCGGGCCGTATTTTTCCAGCAGATGTGTCACCTCATCCACAAATCCCGCCTCAATCATCGCTTGCGTACGCTGAGCAATGCGGCGTTCTAAAGCGAGGGCATCACAGTCAAGGGCCAGGTAGAGCACCGGATACGCCGGAGGTGCTTCTCCCTGGAGAGCCGACATGGGCTGGCCAGTAACGTAGAACACCTCTAGGGCACGCACCGTACGTACCGGATCATTGGGGTGAATGCGTTGGGCCGCCGCCGTATCCAGGCTTTTGAGTAGAGCATAGCAGTGGGGCTGCCCCAGAGCCTCCAACTGTCTGCGCAGGGAGGGCTGGGGAGCCACGGGCGGAATCCGTAATCCTTTCACCACCGCATCTATGTAGAGCCCTGTACCACCCACCAGCATGGGCACAGCACTTGTCTGGTGAACGGTGTGAATTAGATGCTGGGCTTGGCGCTGGTACTGGGCTAGGGTAAGGGTTTCAGTGGGGTCGCAGATATCTATTAAATAGTGGGGAATTTGCTGTCGCTCAAATGCCGAAGGTTTTGCCGTCCCAATATCAAACTCTCGATATACTTGACGGGAATCGGCACTGAGAATGCACCCCTGAAGGCGTTGGGCGAGGGCGATCGCCAGAGACGACTTGCCCGTGGCCGTGGCTCCACCAATCACCCACAGAAAGGGTACACTTGAACTATTGCCTGCCGTTCTTAGAAACGGTGATTCTAGCTGGGAAAATTTTGGTGATTGCATCCCTGGTTCATTCTTGAGCTGACGTTGCCTTAGAGCCCGCTGTGGCTGCTTTGTGCTATAATTTCTAGGTGTTTTGACCTGGCGAGCATTCAGGTGGCTTAGAGCCCATTTTTGGAGCGTACAGTATGACAACCGACTACGGTGCCGATCAGATTCAGGTTCTAGAGGGGCTTGAGCCTGTTCGTAAACGCCCGGGCATGTATATCGGCAGCACTGGCCCCCGTGGACTTCACCACCTAGTGTACGAGGTTGTTGATAACTCCGTAGACGAAGCGCTGGCAGGTCATTGCGATCGCATCGACATTTCCCTCAATGCCGACGGCTCAGTCTCTGTCACCGACAACGGGCGCGGTATTCCCACCGACATTCACCCCCGCACCGGCAGGTCGGCCCTCGAAACCGTGATGACCGTGCTCCACGCTGGGGGCAAGTTTGGCGGCGGCGGCTACAAGGTGTCTGGGGGCCTCCACGGGGTGGGCATCTCCGTAGTCAACGCCCTGTCGGAGTGGGTAGAAGTCACCGTGTGGCGCGAGGGTAAGGTGCACAAGCAGCGCTTTGAGCGCGGTGTGCCTATCGGCGAGCTGAAAGCGGAGAAAATTGCCGAAAAGCGCCAGGGCACCTCGGTTACCTTCTTGCCCGACACCGAGATCTTTCACAACGGCACTGAGTTTGACTACGACACCCTGTGCGGGCGACTGCGTGAGCTGGCCTACCTGAATGCGGGCATTCAGGTCATCTTCACCGACTACCGTCTGGATGTGATCAAGTCAGACAAGCCCAAGGTTTCGACCTACCACTATGCGGGCGGCATCATCGAGTACGTCAAGTACATCAACAACGACAAGCAGCCCATCCACGACGAGATCATTCACATCTCCTCCGAGCGTGACGGAGTGCAGGTCGAGGCAGCGCTCCAGTGGTGTATCGACGCCTATTCTGACAACCTGCTGGGCTTTGCCAACAACATTCGCACCATCGACGGCGGCACTCACTTGGAAGGGCTTAAAGCGGTGCTGACCCGCACCCTCAACAACTTTAGCCGCAAGCGCAACAAGCGCAAAGATGCCGACTCAAACCTGGCGGGGGAAAACATCCGTGAGGGGCTGACGGCCATTATTTCGGTAAAGGTACCCGACCCCGAATTTGAGGGTCAGACCAAAACTAAGCTGGGCAACACTGAGGTGCGGGGCATTGTTGATTCTCTGGTAGGTGAAGCCCTAACTGAGTATCTCGACTTTCACCCCAACGTGGCCGACGCCATTTTAGAGAAGGCCATTCAGGCTTTTAACGCCGCCGAGGCCGCCCGCCGAGCGCGAGAACTGGTGCGCCGTAAGTCAGTGCTAGAGTCGTCTACTCTGCCCGGCAAGCTGGCCGATTGCAGCAGCCGTGACCCCAGCGAGTCGGAAATCTTTATTGTGGAAGGCGACTCAGCCGGTGGCAGTGCCAAGCAGGGGCGCGATCGCCGCTTCCAGGCCATTCTGCCACTGCGGGGCAAAATTCTCAACATTGAGAAAACCGAAGACTCTAAGATCTACAAAAACACTGAAATCCAGGCGCTGATTACCGCCCTGGGCATGGGCATTCGCGGCGAGGAGTTTGACCCATCGCAGCTGCGCTACCACCGCATTTGTCTAATGACCGACGCCGATGTGGATGGAGCCCACATTCGCACCCTGCTGCTGACGTTCTTTTACCGCTACCAGCGCGACCTGGTCGATCAGGGTTACATTTACATCGCCTGCCCTCCCCTTTACAAGGTGGAACGGGGTCGCAACCACTGGTACTGCTACAACGAGCGCGAGCTGCAGAACCTCATCACCAACGAGTTTCCGGCCAACGCCAACTACACGGTGCAGCGGTTTAAGGGTCTGGGGGAAATGATGCCCCAACAGCTGTGGGAAACCACCATGGATCCTACTACCCGCACCATGAAGCGGGTGGAGATCGAGGATGCCGCCGAGGCCGATCGCATCTTTACGATTTTGATGGGCGATCGCGTCGCTCCCCGTCGCGAGTTCATTGAGACCTACGGCCCCCGCATGAAGCTGGAAGACCTCGATATTTAGGGTAAACAGTCAGAAGCAGGATGCTTGCGATCGCACAGCTTTCTTGACCCATGCATGCCCGATTTGGGGCGCTGCAAAAGCAGTTGAGTTTGATCAAAAAATGGGTCGTGAGTAAGGGACGAAGGTTTGGGTTGGGGGTGTTGGATTCTACTGCGGTTCACTCAACCTACCTTGCTGGTGGCTAGATGATGAATGAAATCTGCGTCGGGTTGATTGGCTATGGCATGGCGGCTCGTACCTTCCATGTGCCGGTTATCCAGTCGGTGCCGCAGCTGAGCCTAAAGAAAGTTGTGGCGCGCCACCGAGACCCCTCACTCGATCGCTACCCGTCAGTCGAGGTCTTGCCAGACACCGCCGCCCTCTTGCAGGACGAATCGATTGATCTGGTCGTGATTGCGACTCCCAACCGCTCCCATTTCGACTTGGCCAGCCAGGCTCTGCTCGCCAATAAGCACGTCGTGGTCGAGAAACCATTCACCACGTCGTCAGCCCAGGCCCAGCAGTTAATTGAGCTAGCGCGCCAGCAAAACCGGCTGGTCAGCGTTCACCACAACCGTCGGTGGGACGGCGACTTTCAAACGGTCAAGCAGCTATTGAGCAACAATCTCCTGGGCCGCCTGGTCGAATACGAGGCCCATTACGATCGCTTCAGAAATTTTCCTCGACCCAACGCCTGGCGAGAAGCAGCAGGCGAGGGCAGCGGCATCCTCTTCGATCTGGGCTCTCACCTGATCGATCAGGCGCAGGTCTTATTTGGCCTGCCGCAACGGGTGACGGCTGACCTCAGAACCCAGCGAGATTTTGCCCAGGCCGTCGACAATTTCGATCTGACCCTGCACTACGACGGGCTAAAAGTGATTCTCAAAGGAGGAATGCTGGTGCGCGGGCCGGAACCCCACTTCATTTTGCACGGCACCGCAGGCTCCTTCATTAAATACGGCATGGACCCGCAGGAGGAGGCGCTAAAGCTCGGCCTCACCCCAACAGATCCCGGCTGGGGCGAAGAACCTAGGGAGCGCTGGGGCACGCTCAACACGCAAATTAACGGGCTGCACGTCGAAGGGCAGGTAGAGACGCTGGCAGGTAGCTATCAGGCCTATTATCAAAACATTGCCGAGGCGATCGCCGGACGCGCCGAGCTAGAGGTTAAGCCCGAAGAGGCGCGGGACACCATCCGCATCATCGAACTGGCGATGCAAAGTAACGCACAAAACTGCACGCTTCCCCTGCTGGCGCGATCGCTATAGCTCCTGCCAGCGGTGCAAAACAGGCAGCTCGACAAAGTCAGTTGGTAGACCTGTCTAGCCTTAAAGTCTGGCCAGCAAGAACTGGTGTTGCCCACTGGTGCCGTCGCCCATATTGTTGTGATGATCGGCAGATCCGGCTGTGGCTGTCGCTCTAGGGAGAACTACGCCTCCGTCCTCGGCCACCACCTCGACAGTGCCACGAAACATATTCATGCCGCAGGTAAACTCGTAGCGACCAGGCTGGGTGGGGGTGAACGCGATCGCCGTGGTCTGGTTCACCGGCAGCGCCTGGGCAATGCGAAAGTCCGGGAAGCGCACCTCTTCTAAACAACTGCTGGGGTCCTTGCGATAGAAGTTGAGCCGCACCGGCTGTCCAGCCTGCACCACGATGTGGCTAGGCTCGTAGCCGCCATCAACGGTGACGGTAATTTCTTGCTTACCGCCCGTGGTGGTGGCCTTGCGAGACTTGGGCTTACTGATTAAGAACCACCAGAGTTCGAGGCCAATCAGCCCCAACCCTGCCCCAGTAACGGCGACTCTCGACCACAGCGGTTGTTCAATGCGCTGGAACTGGCCGGTCGAGGTAGGGGTCAAGTCATCGTGGCTCATTTGGGCCGGGGTGCCGCTGGCGAGGGTGAGGGCAAGGGTGAGGCTGGCAAGCGTGGTGAGGGGAAGGTGTTTGGTTTTCATGGGGAATCTCTTGGGGAATGTGGGGAGTGAGGGGAGATGGTGAATTCAAAGTTCAAAATTAAGAAGGCAAAATTTTGAATTTTGAACTTTGAATTCCACCTACCCCATCACCCTTGCAGCCTGGGCTTAAAGTTCCGCAATCTCAGGGCATTTGTCACCACCGACACTGAGCTAAAGGCCATGGCGGCTCCGGCGACGATGGGGCTGAGCAGCCAGCCGAAGATGGGGTAGAGAATGCCCGCCGCGATCGGGATGCCCGCGACGTTGTAGATGAAGGCAAAGAACAGGTTTTGGCGAATGTTGGCCATGGTGGCGCGGGAGAGCTGAATGGCGGTGACAATGCCGTGCAGGTCGCCGGAGATCAGGGTGATGTCGCTGGCGGCGATCGCCACATCGGTGCCGGTGCCGATCGCCATGCCGACATCCGCTTGGGCCAGGGCAGGCGCATCGTTGATGCCATCGCCCACCATCGCCACGACCTTGCCTTCCCGTTGCAGGCGTTCGACCTGAGCAGCTTTTTGGTCGGGACGCACCTCGGCAAAGACGCGGCTAATGCCGACTTCACGGGCGATCGCCTCGGCGGTGCGGCGGTTATCGCCGGTCAGCATCACCACCTCTAGGCCCATGCGTTGCAGAGTGGCAATAGCGGCGGCAGAGGAGGGTTTGACTGCATCGGCGATCGCCAGAATCGCCTCTACTGTGCCATCTACCGCCAGCCACACCACCGTTCGACCCTGAGACTCTAGCTGCTCCCATTGAGTTTGCAGGCGATCGGTGACGATGCCGAGTTCGTTCATCCAGCGGTGGGTGCCAATCTGCACCCGCTGCCCGGCAACAGACCCTTGAACCCCGCTGCCCGCCACGGCCTCAAAGCCTTGGGGATCTTCCAAGGCCACCCCTTGGGCTTGGGCGTAGTTGACCACCGCTTCAGCCAGGGGATGCTCAGAGTTGCGTTCCAGCGTTCCGGCCAGTTTTAGCAAATGCAGTTCGGTGGCAGTGCCGTTCACGGTTAGGTAATTGGTCACCGTGGGCTTGCCCTGGGTAATCGTCCCCGTCTTATCGAGCACGATCGCCTGAATGTTGTGGGCCAGCTCCAGACTGTCGGCCCCTTTGATCAAAATGCCGTTCTCAGCCCCTTTGCCCGTGCCCACCATGATTGAGGTCGGCGTGGCTAGGCCCAGCGCACAGGGGCAGGCAATAATCAGCACGCCCACGGTGGTAATCAGCGCCATCGTCACGTTGCCCATGACGTTGTACCAGACGATGAAGGTGAGAATCGCGATCGCCATTACGGCGGGCACAAACCAGGCCGTCACCTGATCCGCCAGCTTTTGAATCGGAGCCTTCGACCCCTGGGCCTGCTGCACCAGCTTGACGATCTGGGCCAAAAAGGTGTCTTTGCCGACGCGAGTGGCGCGAAACTTGAAGCTGCCGGTTTTGTTCAGCGTTGCCCCAATTACCTCATCGCCCACGGTTTTCTGCACAGGCACGCTTTCGCCGGTCACCATCGCTTCATCGAGGGTAGAAGCGCCATCGACAATTTGGCCATCGACCGGAATTTTCTCCCCAGGCCGCACCAGCACCACGTCGCCCAGCACCACCTCCGCAATGGGAATGTCATACTCGCGGCCCGCGCGGATGACCCGCGCGGTTTTAGCCTGCAACCCCATCAGCTTGCGAATCGCCTCGGAGGTCTGGCCCTTGGCCCGATTTTCCAGCAGTCTCCCCAGCAAAATTAGGGCAATGATGACGGCGGCGGCTTCAAAGTACACATCGGGATTGAGCCCCTGGTCAATGAACCACTGGGGATGAAACGTGGGCAACAGCGAGTAGAGAAACGCGGTGCCCGTGCCCACCGCCACCAGCGTATCCATGCTGGCAGAGTGGCGCTTGAGGGCTTTCCAGGCGTTGATAAAAAAGGAATTCCCGGCCCAGAACAGCACGGGCGTAGTCAACACTAGCTGTAACCAGGGATGGTGCAACCACATCGGAATCAAGGGAATCGGCAGGCCAGTCATCACCGGCAGCGAGCCAATCACCAAAATGCCGCCAATGACTAAGCTAAATACAGCCTTGCGGGTGAGCTGGCGGTGCTCGGCCTCTCGCTCTCTGCGCTCGGCATCGTCCTCAGCAGTCAGCGGGTCGTCGCTGAGGGGCTGCGCCCCGTACCCGGCTTCATCCACCGCCGCCTGAATGTGGGTGAGGTTGGTTTGGTGGGGGTCGTAGGTGACGGCGGCTTGCTCAGCGCCAAAGTTAACGCTGCACACCTCCACGCCAGGCACTGCGCGAATGGCCGCTTCGATATTGCTGGCGCAGGCGGCACAGCTCATGCCCTGCAGCTTTAGCAGTTGATTTTCCATGGGTGTTGTCCTCGAGGGTGAATCGCTGCGGAGTCAGGCAACGGTGTAGCCGGCCTCGACAATGGCCTGCTTGATGGCCGCCTCGGCGGCGACAGTGGCAACCTCAACCTGCTTTGTGGTGGGGTCAGCTTTGACCTGGGCGGTGGTATCGATCGCCTGGATGGCTTGAGTCACGGTGCCTACACAGGCAGAGCAGGCTAGATCGGGAACGGTAAATTTAAGCGCCATGGCAAACCTCTAAACTTTGTATGGATTCATCTTGAAGCCTCCAGTGCGCTGGAGAGTCAAGGGGGCAAACCAAACAATTTGTAAAGTGATCTGTTCTGCTGTTTAGGTATTCTGCCTATCAGTCGAAAAAAACAATGGGGGACATAGTCTTTATGCCCCCCATTGCCTTAGCCATTAGGTTTTATCAGCCCGTACCGGGGCGCTCTTGCCAAGGCGCTCAGCCAGCAATGGCTCAGCCAATCGCCATGCCCAGGCGGCGAGAGGTTTCTGCCCAGCGGCGACACATCTCGGCACAGGCCTGCATTTGGGTATCGTTGCCCATTAGCAGTTCTCAATGCACGGCTGCATCTGACCTCTCACCCCAGTGCTGAGGGCTGTTGTTGCCTACTGTCGCCAGTCATCGTTGAGCCAGGTGCGGGGGATACCTGGAAAACCGGCCAGTACCCAACCCAGCACCAGGGAAAGCACTAGGGCTGCTGCAATATTGTCCCACTGACCGTAGTAGTCAGGGGCCATGGCCCAAAGGTCGAAGGCGTCCATGCTTTAATCCAAAGGTAACCGGCCTAGGGTGCCCAAAACAAAACCCCCACGGGCTAGCAGCACTTTTGATCGGGCCGTTGGCAGCGATCGCCCCATCGCTTAGAGTCTAAGGGGCAGCTTTGTTCACCCTAGAGCACCTCTGTCTATGCCCGATGATATAGGCCCTTTTCTTTTGGGTGTTGCCCTGCTGGTGCTGTACCTGGGTTGGTCAGCGGCAACAGAAATGGGCACCCGCTGGCCCTGGCGAAAGTAATGGCCTCAGGCGAAGCCGCCCTGCGTCTGGCTTTGAACATAGCGCTTGGGGATGTAGCGGCATGAAAGACCAGAGATTGTAGCTCTGATAGCAGATCCAATGGGGTAGATGTCGTGGACTAGGGCTGAGTCTATTGGCCTTGGGGGTCTATAGGGGCCAATTGCCGATCCACTTATAAGGAGGTCTAACCGTGACCCAACCCACTGAACAACTGCCCCAAGCGCCGCCCAAGGCGGGGCCAGGGAACAAAATCGCTGAGTTTTTTGAGTTTGCTGCCCATGGCACCAACTTTCGCACCGAGTCGCTGGCGGGGCTGACCACCTTTGTCACGATGGCCTACATCTTGATTGTGAACCCGGCCATTTTGTCGAATGCGATCTTTCTCAGCGAGTCGGGCGATCTGTTCGGAGAATTGGTGATGGCCACGGGCCTGTCGGCGGCCCTGGCTACGCTGGTGATGGCGCTCTACGCCAAGCTGCCCTTTGCCCTAGCCCCTGGCATGGGCATCAACGCTTATTTTGCTTTTACGGTGGTGCTAGGCCTGGGAATTGACTGGAGAGTAGCGCTGGCGGCGGTGCTGGTTGAGGGGGTGATCTTCATCCTCATGACCATCTCCAATGTGCGCGGCCAGATTGTAGAGGCTATTCCCGATGCGGTGAAGCACGCCACCACGGCGGGAATTGGTCTGTTTATTGCCTATATCGCGTTGAAGGGGGCAGGCATTATTGTGCCGTCGGAGGCCACGTTGACGGCGCTGGGCAACCTGCGATCGCCCCAAACGGCCATGGCCCTGCTCGGTCTGGGCATCACCGCAGCGCTGTTCGCTCGGCGGGTGACGGGGGCACTGCTGTGGGGCATTTTGGGTACCTCAGTGCTGGCGTGGTTATTAGGGGTGTCGCCCTGGCCGACGGGGCTAATGGCAGTGCCTCCGGCCCCGGTCGATCTATTTGGTCAGGCCTTTGTCGGGTTGGGAGAACTGTTTCGCATCAACTTTTGGCAAATGGTGAGCATTGTCTTTGTGTTCCTGTTTGTGGATTTGTTTGACACCATTGGCACCCTGACCGGGCTGGGCTCTAAGGCTGGCTATATCGACAGTGATGGCCATTTCCCTGGGGTCGAAAAGGCGTTTATGGCCGATGCCGTAGGCACCACCGCCGGGGCGGTGCTGGGCACCTCGACAGTGACGACCTACATTGAGTCGGCCTCGGGCATTTCTGAAGGGGGGCGCAGCGGCTTTACGGCCCTGGTGGTCGCGGCGCTGTTTTTGGTGTCGGTGCTGTTTATCCCGCTATTGCAGGGCATTCCGGCCTTTGCCACCGCCCCGGCGCTGATCATCGTGGGGGTGCTGATGATGTCGGCGACTAAGAACATCGACTGGGATGAGCCTGCCGATGCGATCGCCGCTTTTCTGACCATCATCATGATGCCCCTGGCCTTCTCCATTGCCGAAGGTTTAGCCATGGGACTAATTGCCTACCCGTTGGTCAAAGCCTTCCAGGGCAAAACCTCGCAGACCACCATTGGCATGTGGATTTTGGCCGCTATTTTCTTGCTGCGCTATATCTTCGTCGCGGGCGGCTAGGGGTAAATCTTAAGACGGTCGTTGAAGAGCGATTGGGTGCAGCATTATTCTCCTGCCGAGCCCCTGCCCTCTTGAAAAAAGGGGGTTGAGCAGTCCATTACTTCAGCGCGTCGAAGGTGTCGCCCAGGGCAGCGGTGAGGGTTTGGCGGGTCTGGGCATGGGCCGCCTGCTCAGCCTGCAACTGCTGGGTGAGGTCTTGGCACTGCTGCACCAACCCGTCGAGGCGCTCCTGCAAACCCTGGAGGGAGTTGACGGTAGACAAATCTTTCTCGAACACAGCACCGGGGTCGGCGTCGAGGCGCTGCTGAAGCGCGTCGATCTGGGCCTGAAAGGCGATCGAGTCTTCGCGCCGCTGACGGGCTTCGGTTTCGTAGAGGCGACGCCAGTTGGCAGCGCTGTTGTAGGCCTGGTCGCGCTCTTTTTGGGTGTCGGCCAACTGCCGCTGGAGGGTGCGCACCTCCGCAATCCACTGGGTCAGGTCTTGGGACATGGCGGTTATCCAAAACAAGGGCCAGAACTAAGGGGCAGCCCTGGGGCTAATACAGCAGCCGGGTAAGAATGCCCGGCGCTGGCAGCACAATCATAACCAACAGTGTCAAGGCCACCAGCCCCAGCAGGTCGCGGCGATCGTCTAGCTCACTGACATCGTTGAGGGCGGGCTGATCTGCCGCTGGAATAAAGAACAGCAAAATTGCCCAAATCATCAGCTCGGGATGCACCAGGGCGAGACCAAACACCAACAGCCGAGCCACCTGGCCCACAATGCCGCCAATCCGCTGACCGTACATGGCGTGGACGATGTGGCCGCCATCGAGCTGGCCCACGGGCATCAGGTTGAGGGCGGTGACGACTAGGCCCAGGCAGCCCGCGATCGCGATCGGGTGCAGGTGAATCGCCTCATCGGCCCCCACCGCCGATCCCAGCACCAGCTTCGACAGCAGGGTCAGCATCACGGAGGCCTTAGGGTCTAGGGCCTCAAAATTGAGCAGGCTAGCGCCGGTTTCGGGAATCGGCACGATGGTGGACTGGCTCAGCCCCCACAACAGCAGCGGCACCGCCACCACCAGACCCGCCAGCGGCCCGGCAATGCCAACGTCAAACAGGGCGCGGCGGTTGGGCACGGGGGATTTCATCTGAATGAACGCCCCCAGGGTGCCTAAGAAAAACGGCACCGGAATGAAGTAGGGCAGCGTAACCCGCATCTTGTAGCGACGAGCGGCCAGGTAGTGGCCCATCTCGTGGCAGCCAAGAATGATCAGCAGCCCCAGGGCGTAGGGCAAGCCCTGCAAAATCAGCGCGGGCGTGGCCTGAAGCTGTTCTTCGGTGACGCCCGCCAGGTAGGTGCCCACGGCGGTGGTGGTAAACAGGGTAACGAGCAGCAGACCCAGGGCCAGCCCTGGGCGGGTCAGGGTTTGAGCGCTGCGATCGCCCTTCTCCACCTGAGGGTTGGGCACCAGCGCAAACACCGGCTTGCCCTGAAGACCTTCCTGAAAAAGGACGAGGAAGCGATCGCCAAAGTGGCGGCGAATATTCTCTTTTACCGTGTCGTAGGCCACGGTGGGTGTCGAGCGTAGCTGCCCTCGGCAGATCATCGCCTGGGGGCGGTACTCAATGTTTTGCAGATAATACACCGACCAAGGGAAGCAGCCCTGAAGCATCGCCTCTTCGTCTTTGTCGATGGGGCGTAGGGTAGGTTTAGACAGAGGCGGCAGCGGGGGGGAAGCGTCGCCTGACTCGGCCTTGGACTTAGCTGTCTGGGGCTCAATGCGTCCCTTTTGAATTAACGCCCAGTAGAGCAGCGGGCAAGCAATAAATAGACCCAGCAGCAGGGCGGTGGGGGCAGGCTCTTCATTGCCATGCACCATTACCCAGGCAGTCAAAACAAACGCTGGCATCATCATCACCAGCCACAGCAGCCCCACGGGGGTACGGGTGATGCGGCTAACGCTGCGCTGAAGCAGCATATAGGTCACCAGACCAAGAACTATAAGCCAGAAAAACACCATCGAGTAGCCAGTGGAGTGCAACGATCAAAACCAGAATCACCGTTTTTAGGCGGCTGACCCAACAAAATTAGCCCAGGCGAGGGGGGCGCGATTCAGCTAGTATAGGCGTCTCAACGGTTTTTCTCACCCCTTCTCCGTCTCCATGACAGCAGCTTCAGTGCCGGTTTCATCCTCCAGCCCCAAGGCTCCGCGCCCGGTGTTTGACACCGTCTATGCCTTTGCCCCCAACCGCGACACCCAGGGAGCTACGGCTTACTTTATTGTAAACAACACCGCCCAGGGGCTGCCCGCCAATCTACTCATTGATGCCCCGGCCTGGGATGAGGAAAATCGGGCCTGGCTGGCGGCTCAGGGTGGGGTGCAACGGCTGTTCATTACCCACCGGGGCAGCCTGGGTCGGGCCGCCGCGATTCAAAAAGCTCTGGGCTGCGAGGTGGTGATTCAAGAGCAGGAGGCCTACCTGCTGCCCGATACCCCCACCACTACGTTTCACCACAGCGTTACCTTTAGCCCCGAGCTAGAAGCTTTTTGGACGCCGGGCCACTCGCCAGGGTCGGCCTGCCTCTACTACCGCGCCCACGGTGGCGTGCTGTTTACCGGGCGACACCTGCTGCCCAGCCGCTTGGGTGAGCCAGAGCCGCTGCGCCTGTCTAAAACCTTTCACTGGCCCCGCCAGCTCCAGCAGGTAGAGGCGATAAAAACCCGCTTTTCGAAGGAAACTCTGGCCCACATCTGTCCGGGGGCAAGCACGGGCTTTTTGCGGGGGCAGCGCACCATCGATCGCGCCTACGAACGGCTTCAGGCAATCGATATCGAGACCTATCGCGGGGTGCAACCGCTGCTTTGAGATCGAGGTATCGAGCCGCCCATGCCGCCGCGATTTTGCGGCAGTTTTTGCGGTTCTAGCGTCTCTTGGCGGCCATTCTGTGGCACTCTGGGAGGTGGATGTGCGAGGGCCAGCACCGGCCCCTGCGATCGCCCCACCCCCCCTTAAGTCTCAGCACCGGCAACCATTGAGCCCAGGCCATGCAAACGCTTCCCAATCCCGTTTCCCAGGCTTCTGCTAACGTTTTTGACCCCTTCGACACCACCATTCACCGCCGCCAGACTCGCCCGGTGCCCGTGGGCAGTATCACCATCGGCGGTGGTCATCCGGTGGTGGTGCAGTCAATGATTAACGAAGACACCCTGGATATCCAGGGCTCTGCCGCTGCCATTCGCCGCCTGCACGAGATCGGCTGCGAAATTGTGCGCGTCACCGTGCCCAGCATGGCCCACGCCAAGGCTCTGGCCGACATTCGCAAAATTTTAGAAGACACCTACCAGCCCGTGCCCCTGGTGGCTGACGTGCACCACAACGGCATGAAGATTGCCCTGGAGGTGGCCAAGCATGTCGATAAGGTGCGGATTAACCCCGGCCTCTACGTGTTTGAAAAACCCCAGGCGGGCCGCACCGGCTACACCCAGACTGAGTTTGAAGACATTGGCACCAAGATTCGCGAAACCCTAGAGCCACTGGTGGTTTCACTGCGCGACCAGGGTAAATCGATGCGCATTGGCGTCAACCACGGGTCGCTGGCCGAGCGCATGCTGTTTACCTACGGCGACACCCCCGAGGGCATGGTGGAGAGCGCCCTGGAGTTTATCCGCATCTGCGAATCGTTAGACTTCCGTAACCTGGTAATTTCGCTCAAGGCGTCGCGGGTGCCGGTGATGGTGGCGGCCTACCGGCTGATGTGCCATCGCATGGACGAGCTGGGCATGGACTACCCCCTACACCTGGGCGTCACCGAAGCGGGCGACGGCGAGTATGGCCGGATCAAATCGACCGCTGGTATCGGTACCCTGCTGGCCCAGGGCATTGGCGACACCATTCGCGTCTCGCTGACGGAAGCGCCGGAAAAAGAAATTCCGGTCTGCTACAGCATTTTGCAGGCGCTGGGCCTGCGCAAAACCATGGTGGAGTATGTGGCCTGCCCCTCCTGTGGTCGCACCCTGTTTAACCTCGAAGACGTGCTCCACGAGGTGCGCGAGGCCACCAAGCACCTCACCGGGCTCGATATTGCGGTGATGGGCTGCATTGTCAACGGGCCGGGCGAGATGGCCGATGCTGACTACGGCTACGTGGGCAAAACCCCCGGCTACATTTCGCTATACCGAGGTCGCGATGAGATCAAGAAGGTGCCAGAGGAGCAGGGGGTGGCGGAGCTGATTAACCTGATTAAGGCCGATGGCCGATGGGTGGAGCCGGACGTCAAAGTTTAGGGTTTAAGGTTCAGGAGTTCAGGTGAGACCTTGAGCCTTGGCCTCTGCCCCCGAATACTCCTAACTCCGAAACAGTCGCGTGTAGAGAGCTTCGTGCTGCATGGTAGCCAGCGATGTGCCCCAGCTGCTGAGGGAGAGGTCAGCCAAATCTTGGATGGCCAGAGCGCGATCGCCCGCCTCCTCTAGCACCGGATACAGCTCCAGCAGCATCTCCTGCCCCACCGTCTGCCCCAAAGGAATCAGCTTGACAGCGCTAGTAATTAAGTTAGCGGCCCAGCTGTGCAGGTAGCCCAGCACCGCCGATGGGGCATCAATCTCCCACCGGGCCGCTACCAGGGCAAAGGCCACAGCAAAGTTGCAGGGGCTGCCCGCCGCGCTAAACCAGGGCTTGAGATCGGGGTGTAGGTGGGTGCCCATGCGCACCAGGGCGCGGCCCATATCCCAGCTCTGCTGGCGAGTTTCTTCGCTGTCGCGCAGGGCCGAGAGGTCTTGGTTGAGGCGGGCGATCGCCTCAGCCATAGAGAACTCCGGTTGAGCCACCAAACCAGCCTGGGTGGCAGCGCTATGCACTAGCCCCACGACAGCACCATCGAGCACGACCAGTCCGTAGGTTAATTCTTGAGTGAGCCAATGGAGCATATCTGCGGAGGTCGCAATCACCCCCTGCTCGACTAAGGTTTCTAGCCCTTCAGAATAGCTGTAGGCTCCCACCGGCAGGGCTGGGCTGGTGAGCTGTAGCAGCCGCAGCAGGGCTTGGGCCTTAGTTGTGATCATGGCTGTGGCCATACTGGCTGTGGGCGGCAGGGCGATAGGCCCCAGATTCAGGTTCAAAGGGCAGGGTGGCGGCGGCGAGTTCTAAGTTGCCTAGCTGGTGCAGCATGGCTTCGAGCACGGGGTCGGGCTCTAGGGTGAGGCGGTCTGGGGCCAGCTCTAGCGAGACGTGGCGGTTGCCCAGGTGGTAGGCGGCCCGCATCAGGTCAAAGCTAGATTGGGCCGTGACCACCACCACCGGCTCTGGCTTAGCCACAATGCGAATGACGGTTTCATCATCGCCCCCCAGCAGATCGCCCCCCAGCAGCACGGTGCCGCGCGGCAGGTTGAGATAGACAGCGGTGCCATCGTCTGCGGTGAAGCGGTGGCGCGATTTGGCGCGATCGCCCGCCGTCAGCGACAGGGTGGCGACCACAGGGGCGACCCCATCGGGGGGCAAGATACGATTGACAGTCAGCAAAACAGCTCAGCGATAGGATAGGGGGCCAGCCACTAAATCGTTTTACCACAGCAGGCGGATATGTCGTTCAATACAGAGTGATAAACCTGCTATAGATGTCATACGGTTTTGTGGTTTAGGCTAGCTCGCTGTTGTCTTCTTTTCTCATCGTTCAACCTCCCCCTATGTCCGATATTGCCCTCAAAAGTGTGCTTATTTTTCTGCTGATCGTGGCCAATGGGGTATTTTCAGGGTCAGAAATTGCCCTGGTGTCAGCTCGCAAGGCTCGCCTAGAACACCAGGCCCGGCGCGGTAACGCTAAGGCGCGGCTCGCCCTCAAGCTAGCTAACAACCCCAACGACTTTCTCTCGACGGCACAGATTGGCATTACGCTGATTGGCATTCTCAGCGGTGCCCTGGGGGGAGCCACCGTAGCCACCAGCCTGAGCCAGACGCTAAACCAAGTTCCTGCCCTGGCCCCCTACAGCGATGTGCTCGGTTTGGCGATTGTGGTGGGGCTAATTACCTACCTATCGCTGGTGGTGGGCGAACTGGTGCCCAAGCGCATTGCCCTCAGCTACCCCGAGGCCATTGCCTGCCAGGTGGCTGGCCCCATGAAGGGGCTGTCTCGATTGGCCACCCCTTTGGTGGTGCTGCTGGGCATGTCTACCAGCTTTTTAGTCAACCTTTTGGGCCTCAAAGAACGCCCTGAAGCCGCCATTACCGAAGACGAACTGCGGCTGCTGATCGATCAGGGCACCGAGGCTGGCACCTTTGAGGTGGCCGAGCAGGAAATGATGGGCCGGGTACTGCAACTGGGCGATCGCCCCATTCGCGCGATCATGACCCCCCGCACCGATATTGAATGGCTAGATGTCGATGCCTCCTTTGCTGAGCACAGCGAGCTGGTGATGCAGAGCGCCCACTCCCACTTTCCGGTGTGCAACGACAGCATCGACGACTGCGTGGGGGTAGTGTCGCTCAAGGCGCTGCTGCCCAACTACCTCAGCCAAAACACCGAGCCAACAACCCTGCTCAGCCTGGTGCAACCGCCCCTGTTTGTGGCTGAGAGCACCTACGTGCTCAAGGTGCTAGAGCTGTTTAAGGCCTCGGGCACCCACTTTGCCATGGTGCTCGACGAGTATGGCGGCGTGGAGGGACTAGTCACCCTTAACGACGTGGTCGAGGCGATCGTAGGCGATCTGCCCTCCCTAGAAGACGCCGACGACCCGATGATGACCCAGCGGGACGATGGCTCTTGGCTGCTCGACGGGCTGCTGCCGGTGGAAGACCTCAAAGACCTGCTCCACCGCGAAGAGCTGACCGAAGACGAAGACAACTACCACACCCTGGCGGGCTTCATCATTCGCCAGATGGGCCGCATTCCCAATGCGGGTGACTTTTTTGAATGGGAAGGGCTGCGGTTTGAGGTCGTCGATATGGATGGCCGCCGCGTGGACAAGGTGCTGCTGCAAAATTTGCCGTCGCGATCGGAGTTGACGTCGTTCTCTCGGGACGATGAGGACGTGGCGAGATAAGCTAGCGGGCGATGCACGCGCCTCTAAGGCTCGATTTAGCGACCTTTGATGGCGTCTTTGTCCAACGTCTTTTGCTCTTTCACCAGGGCCAGTTCAGAGGCCATTTCTCGATCTAAAAAATAGTTGAGAAATGTGCGAATTACGGCAATCACCCCCAGTTTGATCAAATCTTGGGTGGTGGGTGCCACGGTGGTCGATAAAATATCGGCCCCTAGCTGAAACTCTAGGGCTAAAGCCAGCCAAGTGCCAAACCGCAGCCGCACCTGGTTAAACGGAAACTCTTTTCCCCGACGATGGCGATTGAGTCTCAAGGCCAAGCGCGCGGTTTGGCATAACCCTGCTACCACGCACAGCACCGAGATGGCCTCTAGGCAAAAGGCAACGACTAAGACAATGTCTTCGAGCAGCGCCTCTAGAGGTTCAAGCCATGCCATAGCCGCCCTCAAACCTGGTTAGCGGGCACGCGATCGTCTAGAAATGCGAGGGGGTTGGCCATGGTCTCAGCAAAGCCAAGAATGCCGCGATCGCGATGTTCGTACAGCAAAGTTCCCTGGCGATCAAACAAAAAGGTGCCGCCGCGCTGGGTCAGGTAGGCAGCATCGGGCACGTAGGTGCTCCAGTGACTCAGCACCTCAGTCATGTTGCGCAGGCGCAGGGTAGCCAGTTCGATGGGTCGCTGAAAGCCGCTGCCGCCGACAAGGTTAAAGGCTTTGCCGGTCAGCGGCGGTAGGGGGCCAGCTTTGACTACTTCCTCGTCACCGATCAGCTGGGGGGCACGGCGATCGCCCGTATAGCCCCGCAGCACTTCCCGCAACGTGCCTGGGCTAGCAATACCCGCACACATCAGCATCAGGTTGAGCCATGCGGCTTGTCCTGGTTTCAGGCCCGGTGGCTTGAGGGTCAGCCCCTGGTACAGCCCCAGCTCGCGGTGCAGGGCGGCGGTTTGATCGACAAACAGCGATGCGGCGGGGAAGCCGGTGTAATCGCAGAATTTTTGGCCGGAGGCGCGATCGCCAATGCCCACCGCTCGTACGGCAATTCCCCGCTGACACCCTGTGTCAGCCTCGCGCTGCAACCACCAGGCATACTCCAAGCTGTCGAAGTCGCCCAGTTGAGGCCACACCAGCATTAAAATTTGGGCGGCTCCCTCACAACCCTTCAGCAGAGGCACTGTTTGTCCATCGCTCACCCGCTGCCGCTGAGTTAGGGCCAAAATTTCGTAGCTGCTACTGGAATTATGCATGGGGCGATGGTTTGAAAATGCTGTTTCGGATCGTGGGACAGTGCGCACGCTATCACCCTTTACCCATCCACCCACCTGCCCTACTCAAAGCCGCGATCGCGCCAGGGGGTTGGGTCTACACACACCCCGTGGACATACAGCCCCCAGTGCAGGTGCGGCCCGGTGGCCGCGCCAGTGCTGCCCACGGCCCCAACCACCTGCCCCGGCTGCACCATGGCCCCTTCGCTAACGTCAATGCGGCTGAGGTGAATCATAATGCTGAGCACCCCCTGACCGTGGTCAATGCCAACGGTGTTGCCGTGCAGCTCAAAGCCGTCGGCCACGCGCCCCACCAGGGCAACCCGCCCGGCAGCGGGAGCCATCACGGGCGAGCCGGTGGGCGAGGCGTAGTCAAGGCCTCGGTGGTAGTAGTCTTGGGCAAATACACCGTTATAGTAGCGGCGCACGCCGTACTGAGTGCTGGTACGGCCCTGGTTGGGGCGTACCAGCGGCCCATTCCAGTAGCGCTCAGGGCTGACGATGTTTTTGAAAGCGGCGACCCGGTCGAACTCGTGCTGGGTGCCCAGGTCGCTCTGGCTAGGCGACAGGGTAATGCGCTGGGTAGGAAAGTTGCGGTTTTTGAGCCCCACTGCTAGGTTGCGGGTTTCTTCTGTGCCGATTACCCGAATCACCATGCGACCGGGAGGGTTCAGCGGGCTGGTGGGCACTAGCGCCCGAAACCGATTGCCGTCGATGGGGAAGGTGGGATATTCAAGGCTGTCGTTGACCGTTACCTTGGGGGGAGTCGTGGCCGCCGGATCTCGGGGGGTGACAATCACGGAGATGGTGTCGCCCAGCTCTGGGGCCGTAGGATTGAGCACCACCTCGTAGGCCTGGGCCGGGCGACTCAGCAGCACGGCCATGGAGCCTGCGGCGGTAGCGGCCAACAGCGATCGCCGGGTCAGCAAACGGGGGTCTCGGTTCGGCTCCATAGCTCCGTCCTCTATCAATGGTTCCTATAGTAGACGCTGCCTTAAAGCGGAAGATCCCAAACCATCGGATCATCCTTAGCGATGGCGGTCACCATCGGCCTATTCTTCGTTGGCCTTAGCGTCTTTGACAGCCGCATAGAAGAACACCCCAACTAGCGGCACACAAAGACCGAGGATAACCGTGGTCGGCACCGTGCCCCAGTCGGGGCTACCGGAAGACAGCTCAAAGATAGATCCCACTGCGGCGATCGCAGCGATGCAGGAACCAGCCAGCAACAGTCCACTCTTGGGGGTCACAGGGTTTCTCCTAAACGGCTAAGGGGGCCATTTTTTTGGCCCTAACGGGGCAGCATACCACGGCCCTAGCGCGCCCTAACGCAACTAATGGGCTGCGATCGGCTGCACGTCTTTGGCATAAAAGCCGTTCTTCTTCAGCTCTTGGTTGAGGGCCAGGGCGTTGTCTACCCGATCCACAAATAGCACCCCAGCCAGGTGATCCATCTCGTGGAGAATGCAGCGGGCCAGCAGCTCGTTAGCCTGGAGCTTTTTGGGGCGACCGTTCTCATCTTTGTAAGAAACTTCAAGCGCCGCAGGGCGAACCACGTCAAGGTAGACACCGGGAATGCTGAGGCAGCCCTCTTGACCGGTAGCGATGTCTTTAGAAACTTTGACGATTTGGGGATTAATCAGCACTAGGGGCTGGTTAGCGGCATTTTCAGGGTCGATATCAACCACTAGCAGTTGCTTGTTGACCGCCACCTGGGGAGCCGCCAAACCAATGCCATCGGCACTGTACATGGTTTGCAGCATTTCCTTCACCAGGGCACGAATTTCGTCATCGACCTTGGCCACCCGCTTGGCGGGCTGGCGCAGCACGCGATCGCCCAGGGTGTGAATTTCCAAAGGCGGCTGCTTGAGCTTGGTTTTTTCGACTTGAATGGCGGCGGGCATAGGGAGGAGGTCCAGGGTTATAGCGTTATGGTATCTATCCTAACAACACAGACTCACTTCGACATAGCGGTTAACCGCAGTCGAGCTAGTCTCCCTCGGGCAGGATGGGTTTGGCCTCGACGGTGACATCCACCGCCGTGATGTCAATGGTGCCTTCCTCGGCCACCCGCGAGAACCCACCCAGCTCGGTGTGCAGCGGGGTGCCGCAGTTGAGGCAGCGGGTCTCGGCCCCCTTGATGCCGGTCAGGGGGGTGGCACAGACCGGACAGGCAGCCTGCACCAGGTTGCGCCGCAGCCAAAACCGCAGCCCAATGAACCCCAGCACTGGGGCCACCAACAGCAGCACCACCAGCACCGCCAGCGACTTCACCAGCCAGCCCAGACCGACGGCCCCCAGCAGCCAGATCACCCCAATCAGGGTGAGCCAGCAGCCCAGACCTGAAAAGTTAACTTGAACTTGTTTAGAGCTATTTGGGTTCACAGGGGCATTCTCCGCACGGCACAGGCAGGGGCTTAAACCATATTGACCAGACCCTAGCCTTGACTCTGTATTCTAGCGCTGCGGCTACTACGCTACTCAATAGCGGGCGATCGCACTTTCCAGGTGTCCGGCCAGGGCTGGGGTGCCAAAGGCCGCCAACGCCTCCTGCCGGAGCCATGCCCCCTGACAGCGCAGGTCGTGGCCAGCCAGCATCTCGATACAGGCGGCAGCAACTGCGTCGGGGCTGCGGTAGGGCACTCGCCAGCCGAGCCGCCCGTCTTGCAGGGGGTCGGCGGAGCCATCCTGATCGCCGGAGAGCACCGGCAAACCGCAGGCCATCGCCTCTAGGTAGACAATGCCAAAGCCTTCCTGGGAAGGCATCACGTAGGCGTCGGCCAGCCGGTAATGGGCAACCAGGGCCTCTGTGGGCACAAACCCGGCAAACACGACGCGATCGCTCACCCCCAACTCTTCAGCCAAAGCCGCCAGTCGGGGCTGGTCATCGCCCCGGCCAATCACCAGATATTTCACTGTGGGCACGGCAGCAGCGATGGTGGGCAGCGCCCGAATTGTGACATCCACGCCCTTGTAAATATCCCCTGACCACAGGCGAGCCACGGTCATCAGCACTCGGCAGTTGGCCAAGTTGTAGGCCGACACCAGGGCCGGATCAGCAGGACCAGGGCTAAAGCGATCGCCATCGACCGCGCAGGGAACCATAAATGCCCTGGCCGGGTCTAAACCATTGGCCATGCAGGCGCGATCGCGACTGTAGCGGCTGTTGGCCCAAATCCAGTCGGCCTGACGCAGCGCCTTCTGCTCTCGCTGAGGCAGTGGCTCCCACACCTCCTTGCCGTAGATCATGACGGTGTAGGGCAGTCTGAGCAAGCGGCAGAGGGTCGAGACCAGAGGCAGCAGCAGCACGTGGCCACAGACCACCTGGCGCGGTCGCTGGACTATCAAATGCTGTAGCAGTGCAGCCACTAGCCGGACACGCCCTAGCGCTGACGATGCCGATGCCAGGTAGTGAAATCGTAGGGGGGAGCGATCGCAGGGGTTGTGGCAATCTGGCCCATCCCGCAGCAAAAAAATATCGGCGGGGGCAGGACTAGGCTGCTCTAGGTAAGCCGCCAACACATCCTTAACGTAGGACTGAATACCGCCCTCCCAGGAAAAAACTTCGAGAAAGACAAAGACCAGCGATCCCTGTTTTCCTGAGTTAGAAACCATAGAGATGTCAGTAAGTCTACCTTCAGTGGCCCCCTGAACAATGGGCTGATCAGTAGCGGAAGAACCCATAGCAGACAGCACAACAACAGCCAAGTCTCCCTAGGCTACCCAAAACGCTGCCCTTGGCAGCGGCAAACAATGTCCAAGGCAGCCTAGTAGGTCGGAAAAGTGCCGTACTTGACGATAGATAGGCAGTTGCGCCCATCCTTAGAGCGATGGTAAGTCACCTTGTCAGCCAGGCGGCGCAGCAAAAACCAGCCGTAGCCGCTTTCTAGCAGTTCGCCGGGCTGGGGTTCGGGTAGTAGCTCTGGGTTGAAAGGGTCGCCGTGATCCCAAATGCGAATTTCAACGCAGTCGGCGGCTAGGGAGAGGTCGATGTCAATGTCGGTGTCGGCGGGCAAATGGGCGTGGGCATGGCGCACCGCATTGGTAAAGCCTTCGGTGAGGGCTAGGGCGAGGCGATCGCAGTGGTTGCTCACCCAAGCTGACTCCCCCTCTAGCGATCGACAGGTATCGTGAAACCAACGCTGCACCTGGGCCACTACATCCAGCTTGCTAGCCACCTGCAAATGTTCTTGTCTGGGTTCTTGTCTGGTGCCCACCCGTGCCATAGCCACTCCTGTATCAACGCCTACCAGAGTTCCCTAAACGTAGCTTAGCGAAAGAGTACACCCCCAGCAAAAAGACCTGCGTAAAACGATACAGTTCTACGCAGGTCTTGCATGGTGGCTAGAGTTAGCCGTCTAGAACAGGCCTAAAGTCAGCGATTCCTGAATGGGGAAGGTGGCCCCAATGCCCAACCATAGGGTTACCGCTGTGCCAAGCATAAATAGCGTGGTAGCTAGCGGACGACGGAAGGGGTTTTGGAACTTGTTGACGCTCTCGATAAAGGGGATCAGCATCAGCCCCAGGGGAATGGCGGTCATCGCGCCAATACCCAGCAGCTTGCTAGGCACAATCCGCAGAATCTGGAAGGTGGGGTACAGATACCACTCAGGCAGAATTTCTAGGGGAGTAGCGAAGGGGTCAGCGGGCTCACCTACTAGGGCAGGGTCTAGCACAGCCAGCCCAACACAGCAGGCAATGGTGCCCAAAATCACCACGGGGAAAATGTACAGCAGGTCGTTGGGCCAGGCGGGTTCGCCATAGTAGTTGTGACCCATGCCCTGCTTGAGCAAGTCTCTTAACTTAGGATCGCTTAGATCCGGTTTTTTAATGGTCGCCATTGAAAAAACTTCTCCTGTTACAGCCAGTTGGGCCAGGCCCAAAGTCTAAACCATTCAGCCAGGGCAATCGGTATAGCCGAAACCAAACGTCATCCCCTCAAAACATTTGCCCAGGAGCCTGCCTTAGCAACGGCTCCACCCGTCTCTCAGACCCTAGAGAGGGCCAGAAATACCCTGCTTGCGAATCATCAGGAAGTGCAGCAGCATGAACACCGCGATCGCCCAGGGCAGAACGAAGGTGTGCAGGCTGTAGAAGCGGGTCAGCGTCGATTGACCAACGGCCTCGCCGCCGCGCATCAGCTCAACCACCGTAGAGCCCACCACAGGAATGGCACCGGGCACCCCAGACACAATCTTCACCGCCCAGTAGCCCACCTGATCCCAGGGCAGGGAATAGCCAGTAACGCCAAAGGTCACAGTGATGACGGCCAGCACCACGCCAGTTACCCAGGTCAGCTCACGGGGCTTCTTGAAGCCGCCGGTGAGGTACACCCGAAACACGTGGAGAATCATCATCAGCACCATCATGCTGGCGGACCAGCGGTGGATGGACCGAATCAGCCAACCGAAGTTGACGTCGGTCATCAGGTACTGCACAGAACTGAATGCTTCAGTGACCGTGGGTTTGTAGTAAAAGGTCATCGCAAACCCAGTGGCAAACTGGATCAGGAAGCAGGTCAGGGTAATGCCACCCAGGCAATAGAAAATATTGACGTGGGGCGGCACATACTTGCTAGAGATGTCATCGGCCAGGGCCTGAATCTCTAGCCGCTCGTTAAACCATTGGAAGGCCTTAGAGTCGGTAACTTGCTTAGTAAACATGAAGCGGGTAACTCTATATATTCAATAATTGCCGTCAATGAAAAATGTAACATAGCCGTAATGGCAACGCTAAATTCTCTGCCTTAAATTCTAAGGCCTAGGGCGCTTCCTGCCATCCCCGGAATAGGCAACTCGGGCGAAAGGCTCACCCCAGGCCCACGCCAGCTTTGGAAGATAAATTAGACCCCTGCCATAATTTCGCAACATTCCGTTACATTGCCTTGATAGTGACGTAGAGCCAACTGAGCAACTGGCCACTACGAGGCTCGACAACCCGGTAGGGAAACGCTATCTCTGCCAGTTGGGCGCAATTAGTTAAAAAAATGATCAGAATAAACTAATGTGAAGCGCTGACTGAATGGCTAGGGAGATCGTCGATCCTTAACCCAGGCTCTCTATGAACTAGAAACGCCGGTCAACACCACAGTTCGTTCATCTGCAATCTATTGCCTGCCTCTGCCCTGCGTTTATGATTAAACCCCTGTTGCGTCTCTCTATTCTTAGCCTTTGCCTGATGGGGCTAGTGGTCGGTGGGGTGTCAGCAGGCCCTGCCTTTGCCCTGACTGAGGAGCAAAATCTGGTGGCAGAGGTGTGGCGCATTGTGAACCGAGCCTACGTAGACGACACCTTCAACCATCAAAACTGGTGGTTTACTCGCCAGCGAGCCCTCGATCGCGCCCTAGCCAATCGAAACGACACCTACCAAGCCATTCAAGATATGCTGGCTGGGCTAGAAGACCCCTATACTCGGCTGCTGCCCCCTGAGCAGTACCGCAGTCTGCAAACCAGCACCGCTGGCGCGTTGACTGGAGTAGGGCTGCAAATTTCTAAGGATGAGCAACCTGGCTGGCTGCGAGTGATTGCCCCGATTGAAGGGTCTCCGGCGGAGCAGGCGGGCATTCAACCCCAGGATGTGGTGCTGGAGATTGATGGTGTGGCCACGACAGAGCTGACGCTGGATGAAGCTGCCGCCCGAATGCGGGGTCAGCGCGGTACTACCGTTACCCTGCAACTGCGTCGCCCCGATGAGACCCAGGTCCGTCAGGTTTCTCTGACCCGCGATGTGATTACCCTCAACCCTGTGGTAGCAGCGCTGAAGACAACGCCTGCAGGGCAGCAGGTGGGCTACCTGCGGCTGAGCCAGTTCAACGGCAATGCGTCTGAAAAGGTGGCCGCTGCCATTCGCACATTGGCCGACCAAGGGGCAGAGGGTTATCTACTCGATTTGCGCAACAACCCCGGCGGGTTATTGCAATCAGGCATTGAAATTGCAAGGCTGTGGCTGCCCCAGGGCACGATTGTCTACACGGTTAACCGTCAAGGCATCTTAGACAGCTTTGAGGCCTTTGGCCAAGCAATTACTGACGCGCCCCTGGTGGTGTTGGTCAACGAGGGCACCGCCAGCGCCAGCGAAATTTTGGCCGGGGCGTTGCAGGACAATGGCCGGGCGACTCTGGTGGGCAGCACCACCTTTGGCAAGGGGCTGATTCAGTCGCTGTTTGACCTGTCAGACGGGGCGGGGCTAGCAGTGACGGTGGCCAAGTACGAAACCCCAGACCACCACGACATCAACAAATTGGGTATTCAGCCCGATCGCATCGTCGCCAGCGTGCCCCTCAGCCGCGACACCGTAGCTACTGACGCCGATCCCCAGTACCAGGCCGCGCTAGAAATGCTAAGTCAAGCCACGGTCCTAGCCAGTGCGTCCTGAATCCTTACCCCAGGAAGGGCCACTTAAGGCTAGCCGCTCGTACCACGACCCGCTCCACGGCGCGATTACGCTGCATGCTAGCGACCTCGACGAGGCGCTGCTGACTCAGCTTATAGACACTCCCGCGTTTCAACGGCTGCGGCGAATTCGCCAGCTTGGCCCGGCCAGCCTCACCTTCCACGGGGCCGAAAGCTCGCGCTTTACCCATTCCTTGGGGGTGATGGCGATCGCCCGTCGCGCCTTTGACCAGATCCAGCGCCGCTACCCTGAGTTGGCTCCCTACCGGGCCACGGTGCTGGTGGCGGCCCTGCTCCACGACATTGGCCATGGCCCCTTCAGCCACACCGCCGAAGAGGTGTTTGGCCTTCAGCACGAGCACTGGACCCGGCGCATGATTGGCGAGCTGCCGGAGATTCACGATGCTTTAGAGGCGCATTCAGAGGGACTGGCAGCGGCAGTGGATCAGGTTTACACCCACGAGCACCCGATCGCGCTGGTATGGCAGCTAGTGTCGAGTCAGTTGGATTGCGATCGCCTCGACTACCTGCTGCGCGACAGCTACTTCACCGGAGCCAGCTACGGCCAGCTCGATCTCGATCGCATTCTCATGGCCCTGCGGTTTGAGCCCCAGAGCGGTCGTCTAGTGGTGGCCCACAAGGGCTTGTCTGCGATCGAGCACTACCTGGTGGTGCGCCACTTTATGTATGTGCAGGTATACAACCACCCCAAAAATATCTCCGTCACCTGGCTGCTAGAGCGGGCCTTTGAGCGGGCCAGAGCCGATTTGCTCGTTGGCAAGCTAGAGGCCGATCCGACGGTGACCGCCTGGCTACTCACTCCCGATCGCCCCCTTTCCCTAGACACCTACCTGGCTGGGGACGACATTGTCTTCACCTACCACCTCCAGCGGTGGCGGCACAGCCCTGACCCACTGCTAGCTGACTTGTGCCGCCGCTACCTCGATCGCGACCTGCTCAAGACATTAGAAGTCACTCGACTCTCGCTAGAGCAGCAGAATGACTTTCTCCAGGCCGTGCGTACCTATCTAGATCAGCAGGGCTATAGCGGCGAAAACTATAGCGGCCTGCGCCGCAGTTGGAGCCGAGGTTACACCACCTATAACGAAGGCATTTGCTTATATAGCGACAACGCCTTTACCGACATCAAAGATCTCTCGCCCCTGGTGCAAGCCCTTAGCCAACCCTATGAACGCACCTGGCTACTCTACCCACGAGAAATTCACCCCTGGTTGCGCCAAACCTGGGCTAGCTACAGCCCCGCCGCCTCAGAGGTGGAGTAGGCCCAAGGCTATGGCTGCAATGGGTCAATGGGCTGACGGTGCGGCATTGGCGGCACTGATTCAACCAGCGCTAAGAGTGTCAGGCTCAAAGGCCACAAAAAATACTGCAAAAACAGCACCGAGTTGAAATAGAGAAACACCATCATCACCAGGGCAGAGCAAGCCAAAATGCTGACCTTTTCCGTCAAAAAGCTCAGGTAGATCAGCCCCATCAGCATCAGCATAGGTAGCTTGGCTTTGAGTCCCACCAGCCAGGGCAAATTCTGCGAAAATATCACATCCAGGGAAGGGGCACCTTCGACATGGGAACTGCCTGCCCGAGTCGCTGAAAAAAGAATAGATTTGACAAAGCCTTCCGCATTCCAAGCCAAAAAAGGCAGCGACGTTACAACTGGAATGCTCAGAATAATTAAAAGGCCCAGACCGACCTCAATTATCCGCTTGGTTTTAGACGCTGTCTTCCAAAGATAGACGAGATAAAGCGGCAGCAAAAAGATGGCAATCTGCTTGATTCCCAGAGATAGGCTAAAGGCAAGCAATGCCCATCTGGTTCGGTCTTTTAGCAGCAGCAGGGAAAGCAAAAGGAAGAAAATGGCGGCAAACTCAAGGTGATGAACCCGCGTAATATAGATGCTCCAACGACCCAATAAAAGAATGGCAGCGACGGCAAAGCCAAAAAGCCACAGGCCTCGAACGTAGAAAAATCTCAGCACCAGGGCAACTATCCCCATGTGACATAAGAACGACAGGGGACGCCATAGGTAGAGCCAGTCTAGGAATTCTGGAAAGCCAAGTTTTTGAAGCAGAGCAGAGCAAAGATAGACTAGCGGAAAGTAAGTTGCATACTTATCGTTGGCCCGCATGTCACTGGCCAAAACCCTGGAGTAAGGGTTTTCTCCAACAATAATTCTTTTGCCTTCTAGCCAAATGTAGTAGATGTCTTGACCCATCAAATCACTGGCGGGTGTAAACCAAACGCTAATATGCATCAGCAAACCCGCGACCATCAACAGCAGGAACGCGAGCCAATATCGTTTATCCCATCCGCACAATCCTGGCATGGCAAATGATTTCTTTCTAACGATGGCAATTTGACAATCTTTCCTAACAGACAGCTAGCGTCTCGCCCCCAAGAAGATCGGGCTTTGAGCAGGACAAAAGAGCCCCTGAATCATGAGAGTGCCCCTGGAGAGTGCTTCTAGACTACGCAAACTACAGCGTTGCGCGGAAGCATACAATACCGTTGCCTTGGTTTTGAAGCAAAGTATGCTGCCCCCACATGTAGGGGTGTCGATTTCTATCTTTCTCCCAGATCGCTAGATGTAGGCCGGCAGATCCGCTAACCTAAGGAGCAGCTCAGGCGTTCTAGGGTGAAATCTACCCAGCGCGAAGGATGCTTAAGCAGTAAAATTGTACTAACTGAGCCATTGCGCCATGTCCTTTGTTGGTCTCCACATCCACAGTGCCTACAGCCTGCTCGACGGGGCCAGTCAGCTGCCCCAGCTGGTGGCGCGGGCCAAGGAACTGGACATGCCCGCGATCGCCCTCACCGACCACGGGGTGATGTACGGCGCGATCGAGCTGATCAAAGTCTGCAAAGCCGCCGGTATCAAGCCGATCATCGGCAACGAGATGTACCTGATCAATGGGGATATTTCTCAGCAGCAGCGCCGCCCCCGCTATCATCAAGTCGTTTTGGCCAAAAATACCCAGGGCTACAAAAACCTGGTTAAGCTCACCACCATCTCTCACCTCCAGGGTGTCCAGGGCAAGGGCATTTTTTCGCGCCCCTGCATCAACAAAGATTTACTAGAGCAGTACCACGAAGGGCTGATCGTCACCAGCGCCTGCCTCGGTGGCGAAGTGCCCCAGGCAATTTTGCAGAAGCGGCCCGATGTGGCCCGCAAGGTGGCCCAGTGGTACAAAGACCTGTTTGGCGAAGACTACTACCTCGAAATTCAGGATCACGGCTCTCCCGAGGACCGGGTGGTAAACGTGGAGCTGCTGAAGATCGCTCGCGAGATGGACATAAAAGTCATCTGCACCAACGACTCCCACTACATCTCCTGCAACGATGTGGAGGCCCACGACGCGCTGTTGTGCATTCAGACTGGCAAGCTGCTAACCGAAGACAAGCGCCTGCGCTACAGCGGCACAGAATACCTGAAGTCTGCCGACGAGATGCGCCTGCTGTTCCGCGATCACATTGAGCCGGAGGTGATCGAAGAATCAATCGCTAACACTTTGGAAGTCGCCGACAAAATCGAAGACTACACCGGCATCCTTGGCCAGTCGCGCATTCCCGATTTCCCCATCCCCCCTGAGTTCAATGAAGATGCTGGGGCCTACATGGGCCACGTGGCGCGGGAGGGGCTGGTCAAGCGTATGAAAGCGGCCAGCTATGGGGAGATTGAGCAGGAGTATTGCGATCGCCTCGAATACGAAATCGAGATGATGATCCAGATGGGCTTCCCCACCTACTTCCTCGTAGTGTGGGACTACATTCGCTTCGCCCGCGATAACAACATTCCGGTCGGCCCAGGGCGGGGCTCAGCGGCAGGCTCCTTGGTGGCCTACGCCATGGAAATCACCAACATCGACCCCATCCACCACGGCCTGCTGTTCGAGCGCTTCTTGAACCCCGAGCGCAAGTCGATGCCGGATATTGACACCGACTTCTGCATCGATCGCCGCGACGAGGTGATCAAATACGTCACCCGCCGCTACGGCGAAGAGCGAGTGGCGCAGATCATCACCTTCAACCGCATGACCTCCAAGGCGGTGCTCAAGGATGTGGCGCGAGTGCTGGATATTCCCTACGCCGAGTCGGATCGGATGGCGAAGCTAATTCCGGTGGCGCGGGGCAAGCCCACCAAGCTGAAGGTGATGATCTCCGACGACACCCCGGCCCCAGAGTTCAAGGAAAAGTACGACAACGACCCCCAAACCCGCCGCTGGATCGACATGGCCCTGCGCATCGAGGGCACCAACAAAACCTTCGGCATGCACGCCGCCGGGGTGGTGATTTCCAAAGATCCCCTCGACGAGATCGTGCCTCTACAGCGCAACAACGACGGCCAGGTGATCACCCAGTACTACATGGAAGATGTGGAAGCCCTGGGCCTCCTAAAAATGGACTTTTTGGGTCTGAGAAACCTGACTATGATCCAAAAAACCCTGGAGCTGATCGAGGCCACCCACGGCACCAAGATCGACCCCGACGATCTGCCCATGGATGACCCGGCTACCTACAAACTGCTGGAGCGCGGCGATCTGGGCGGCGTCTTTCAGCTTGAGTCTTCCGGCATGCGCCAGATCGTGAAGGATCTCAAGCCCTCCGGTTTGGAGGATATTTCTTCGGTCCTGGCCCTCTACCGACCGGGGCCGTTGGATGCGGGGCTGATTCCCAAATTCATCAACCGCAAGCACGGGCGGGAGAAAATCGACTTTGCCGACGAAATTCTCAAGCCGATTTTGAGCGAGACCTACGGCATCATGGTCTACCAGGAGCAGATCATGAAAATTGCCCAGGATATGGGCGGCTACTCCCTCGGCCAGGCTGACCTGCTGCGGCGGGCCATGGGTAAAAAGAAAATGTCGGAAATGCTCAAGCACCAGGAGAACTTCGTCAACGGCGCGATGCAGAAAGGCGTCGCCAAGAAGGTGGCGACAGAACTCTGGGACCAGATGGTGAAGTTTGCCGAATACTGCTTTAACAAGTCGCACTCTACGGCCTACGGGTTTGTCACCTTTCAGACCGCCTACCTGAAAGCCAACTACCCCGTGGAGTACATGGCGGCGCTGCTGACCTCCAACAGCGGCGACCAGGACAAGGTGCAGATGCACATCGGCAACTGCATCGCCATGGGCATTGAGGTGCTGCCGCCGGATATCAACCGATCGCTGGTTGACTTCACCCCCGAGGGCAAGAGCATTTTGTTTGGCCTCTCGGCGGTGCGCAACGTGGGGCTGGGGGCGATCGAGTGCATTCTCAAGCACCGTGAGGCAGACGGGCCGTTTGGGTCGCTGGCGGAACTGTGCGATCGCGTCGATCTGCACTCCGTCAACCGCCGCGCCCTAGAATCGCTGATTTTAGCGGGGGCGCTGGATAAGCTGGACGCCAACCGCAACCAGCTGATGCAGGATCTGGAACTGGTGATCGACTGGGCGCAAGGCCGCGCCAAGGATCGCGAGATTGGCCAGGGCAACCTGTTCGACATGATGATGGGCGGTGGTGATACCCAGGCCGCAGCCCCAACCAACGGCTACGAAACTGCCCCTAAAGCGCCCCTGGTGGCCGACTTTGAAGCGCAAGAAAAGCTGCGGCAGGAGAAAGAGCTGCTGGGCTTCTACATTTCTGACCACCCGCTCAAGTCGGTGCAGCGATCGGCGCGGGTGCTGGCCCCGATTAACCTGGCGGAGCTGCACGAGCAGCCGGATAACGTGACGTTGAGTGCGATCGTGATTCTCGCCAGCGTCAAGCCGGTGGTGACGAAGAAAGGAGACAGAATGGCGATCGTCCAGCTCGAAGATCTCACCGGGCAGTCGGAGGCCGTCGTCTTTCCCAAATCTTTTGAGCGCATTGGGCAGCACATTGTTGCCGACAAGCGGCTGATGATCTGGGGCAAGGTCGATCGCCGCGACGATCGCGTGCAGTTCATCATTGACGATGCCGAGTCGATCGAAGACGTGCGCATGGTGATGGTGGAGCTAGACCCACGCCTGGCGGGCGACATTGAGCAGCAGCACCGCCTGCGCAACGTGATTCGCAACAACCAGGGCGACGACCCCAAGTATGCGCGGGTGCCGGTGATTGCGGTGATTGGCGGCAATCAGCAGCGGCAGTTTGTGCGGCTGGGGGCACAGTTTCGTGTCAAAGACCCTGAGGCTGCAGTGAATGCGCTGGTGAAGGCTGACTTTAAGGCCAAAGCGACGCCGCTGATTAGCGCGTGATCTCGGTGAGAGACCAGGTTCCTTCTGTGCGATGCCAAGCTCATCGGCTATCCCCCAAGGAACTGGTCTCTTAAGCCAATCGCAAGTTCAGGGCTATACGGCCAGCGCAATGCCAAACAGAACCGCACAAAAAAGACTCACGATCGCCATCAGTCCAGCGGGCATGAATTTGTTGGTTTTGCGGAAGCGCAGGCCAAAGATGATGAGAAGCGCGATCGCCAGGCAGACGGCCAATCCTATCCCAGCGCTGTAGCTGTTGCTCAAGGCGATCCACCAGGCGATCAGCAAAGCCGCACCGCTGATCAGCCCCGAAATGAGGGAGGGTTTACTGCGGGCTTTTACATAGCCCATCACCCCGCCAGCTATCGCCAGCACGGCGTAGAGCAAGAGCACCCAGGGGGCGATCGCCACGATCAAAAAGAGCATATTCGCACTTCAGCAACGTCTTGCTTCAAGCGTACTGCCTTAGTCGGCTTCCTCGCGATCGTGCCAGGGGGCAAACACAGGCAGCAGCATTAACCCTGGCAGAGCGGCGAGCAGGGTAATGCCAAAGAATAGAGGCCAGCCCTGCTGAGTGGCCCCTGCCAAAGCGGGTATGGCAGCAATGTTGGGGTTGCTCTGCACAAACTGCTGTAAGCGCTGGGCAATTTCGCCACTGGCGGGGCCAGCGATCAGATCGCGCCCGACCGCCATCAGGCTAGAGAGCAGGGCAAACTGGGTGGCCGAAAACCGGGCGTTGCACAGGCTCATCAGAAAGCCCACAAAGCCCGCCGTCCCCAGACCGGCGCAAAAGTTTTCGACGTTGATGGCCAACACCATGACCAGGTAATTTTTGCCGACGATCGCCAGAATTAAATAGCCCAGATTGCTCAAGGCCTGAAGTCCGCCAAAAATCCACAGAGAGCGGTTGATGCCTAGCTGACTGAGGGCCGCCCCGCCTGCCAGGGTGCCGACAATGGTGGCCACCAGCCCCAGCCCCTGACGAATGGTGCCAATGTCAGTATCCGAAAAACCCAATCCCTGGTCGCCCAGAAAGGGAATGGCCATTTTCGCCGTCAGGTTGTCGCCCAGCTTGTAGAGCAGAATGAACAGCACCACGGCGATCGTCCGCTGTACCCCCAGACGGCTAAAAAACTCGCCAAAGGGCTGCACTACCGCCTGCTTTAGCGAGTCGGGCGGGTGCACGGTGCGTACTGGCTCCGGTGCCCACAGCGAGACCAGCACCCCCAGCCCCATCAGCCCGGCCATCACGCCGTAGACCCAGGGCCAGGTAATGCGATCGGCCAAAATAAAGGCCATCGCCCCAGTCAGCAAAATGGCAATCCGGTAGCCCAAAACATAGGTGGCAGCCCCGGCCCCCATTTCGCGCTCCTCTAGCACATCGGTGCGGTAGGCATCGATGGCGATATCTTGGGTGGCGCTGAGGAAGGTAATCCCCAGGGCGATTAGGGCGACAAGTTGCAGCACCGAGGCTGGGGTGGGCGAGGGGCCAGTGGCGATCGCGGCCATTTGCAGGGCGAGAATTGCAATCCCCACCACCAGTCCCAGTTGCCCGATCACCATCCAGCCCCGCCGTCGGCCCAGGCGGGGGGGGACGAAGCGATCGAGAAAGGGTGACCACAAAAATTTGAGCGAGTAGGGCAGGCTGATCAAGCTAAACCAGCCGATAATGCGCAGATCGAGCTGAGCCTTTGTCATCCAGCCCCGAAAGGCGTCGTCCATCAGGGCGTAGGGCAACCCCGAGGCAATGCCCAGCAGCAGAATGGCCGCCATCTTGCGGCTTTGAAAAACCCGAACTAGGGACTGAGTAGCTTTCACGATTTTGCAGACCGGATGTTGGCTGGGGATGACATCAGAGCAAGATACTAGCAGATTAGGTCGCTTAGCTCGGGATTGCCTTTGCCAGTCCAGCCGGTGGCTAGGTGTTGTGTAGCAGTCATGCCGTTTCCTCCTAGCTGGTTTGAGGTTTAAGCACTGGGAGCAAACCGCAACTCCATAGTTGCGGTAGTGGGCCAGCTAAGTGGGGTTTTGAGGCCTTCTCGTCCTTACAAAGCCGTTTTTAAATGCAGCGAGAGTGTCGGTTAGGAAGTCTGCGGTGAGGGGGCAACAGGGAAAGATGCTAGGCGATCGCCCACGCTCACATTCAACTTGCCTCACCCCATAGGGCACAAGAATCTTCAGCTATCACCACTAGCGCTTTGATTTCAGCGGCAATTAAACCCTAAGGGGGCCGGTTGTTCTTATCGGTGAGAGCTTGGCCTGTCTGCGTTTGACGCTGCCGGGACGATTTTGCGACGGTCTGGCGACGGCCCCTTTTCTAATCTGAGAACAAGTTAAACCAACGGCTCGAGGGCACCGACCCAACCAGCCATGGCAGCCCCCATTTATCTCAGGAGATCTGAATGACCGCAGCAACCGTTCCGAAATATAGCTACCAAGCAATTCTCAAAGATGCCGCGCGGGTAGCTTGGCAAGTGGAAGACCTAATTGGCCCCGATCGCCCCCTCGACTTTACCCGACCCTTTTTGCCCGAAGCGCTGGTGCAGGCCAAGGCAATTTCGGGCCTCGATGCCAAGGCGGCCCTAGCGCTCAACCACATTCGCAGCAACAGCTATCTGCACCTGTTTGGGCTGGTGGAAGAGTTCATTCTGCCCCTGGTGGTTGACCATGCCAAAGCTTTGGGCTGCTATGACATCGTGGCCACCCAGGCTTACCTGGGCTTTGCCGCCGAAGAAAGCAAGCACATTCGCCTATTTCGTCAGTTTGCGGCGGCCTTTGAGGCCGGATTTGGCCATCGCTGCGAGGTAATTGGGCCACCCCAGGCGATCGCCGATTTCGTGCTCAGCCACAGCCCCCTAGGTGTGGCTCTAGTGACCCTGCACATTGAGTGGATGAGCCAGCGGCACTTTTTAGAAAGCGTTCGTCACCAGCAGGATGCCCTCGACCCGCAGTTTTGCAGCCTGCTGAAGCACCACTGGCAGGAGGAGGCCCAGCATGCCCGACTAGATGCTCTGATGGTTGAGTCGATGGCCCAAACCATGGATGACAGCGGCATCGCTACCGCCATTGACGACTACATCGCCATCATTCGCTACCTCGATCAGGGCTTTAAAGCCCAGGTGCAGCTCGACATCGCCAGCCTGGTGCGGGTCACTGCGCGCACTTTTTCTGCCCCCGAACGGGATGAGATGCAGCGCATTCAAGAGCGGTCATACCAGAACGCATTTTTGATCGCGGGCATGACCCATCCCAACTTTGAGCAGAGCGTGCGGGCCTTGAGCGCGGCAGGATCTGCCCAAATTGCGGCCCTGGCCCACGAGTTTTTTTCGGACGACGACCCATAACACAACGAAATGGCTGCGGTCATTTCACGGCTTTGACTGTTTTTTATTTCCAAAATTAAGGAGTTTAATTATGACTACGACCGAGCAGGTTTACACCATCAATGGCTTTGCCCCCAGCGGCGTCACTGAGCTAGTTGCCGCCATTCAGCAGGATGCTGCCCAGGCGCAGATGGCCTTTCATGCCGCTACGACGTGGGTAGACGGCACGCGATCGCTCACCCGCATGACCTCCTTCGACTGGGCTGGGCAGCCCTACGCCCGCAACTTCTCGCTCACCATCGACGAACCCGAGGAACTGGGCGGCACCAATATGGGACCGAACCCTCAGGAAGTGCTGCTGGCGGGCGTAAACTCCTGCATTATGGCTACCTTTGTAGAATTTTGTTCTGTAGAAGGCATTCGGCTAGAGAAAGTGGAAATCCACAGCACCGGCACCCTCGATGTGCGCGGCATGCTCAAGCTGGATGAATCCATTCAGGCCGGGTACCAGGATATGCGCTGGACGCTGACCGTGAAAGGCGACGCTACCCCTGAGAAATTCCAGCAGATGTACGAGGCGACGATCGCCTCCTCACCCAACTTCTGGAACCTGGCCAACCCGGTCAAGATCGTGCCATCCCTCCAGGTCGAAGCTTAAACCTGGCTCAGGTCGGTCTGCCCGAAGTAGTCGTGCGGGCTGCGCGCTCGCACGATTGCGTCTCCTCCGTTATTGATTGCCGTTGAGGAAACTGCGATGAAAGCATCCACCTCCCTGCCCCAACCCCCGTATTCACCATTAAATCCAGTTAGCCAGCAAACACCCCAGCCCACCTGGGCAAGAGAGTGGTTATGGCAGCGCTTGAAAACCCTGTTTGCGGCCATAGCGGGCAGCACAGCCCCTCAAATTCGGCTGCTGCGGGATAAGCCTTTGAGCTGGCGAGCCTACGACCCGGTCTCTAGGCAGACGACCTACTTTACCGGCGAAGATGAGCTGCGACAGTGGTTAGAGCAGCGCTACTATCGTTAGATACCTTGTCCCTATGCCATCAATATTTAGATAACAGATACTTGGGATAAAGTGGCACGCTTCTGCCTGTTTTGAATGCTTTGCATTGAGCTATTTGGGACGTTCGCCTGGTTGACTTCCAAGCCGGGGAGCTTGCCTTGGGCGCAGAGCGATCTGGCCTACCTGCTACTCCACCACACCCCTCAGCTGCGCCAGCCCATTGCCGCTGCGCTCTGACCCGACTACCTGAAACCCAGGGCAAGACTAGACTACGGCGAGAGCTTCACCGCCTCAAGCACACCCTACCTGAGGCAGAGCAATATCTCAGCATTCAAACCAAAACGTTACAGTGGCTACCCACCAACCCCTACCAGCTCGACGTGGCCGAGTTCGAAGCCTCTCTGAAAGCGGCGGCTCTGGACCAAGCCAAGTTACCGCCGAACTGCATAGGCCTAGACTGCGGCAAGACTAACCTGACAGTGCCTCCGCTCCGCTCTAGGGAGTAGAGCGATCGGGGCTCAGCCCTAGCTCCGCGCAGTGCTCGTTGCTGATGTCGCCGTTGGCCATGCGAGTGTTGCAAAACCGAGCAGTGCTGAGATCGGTGCGATTGAGATTAGCGTCTCGCAGGTCGGCGTCGGTGAAGATGGCCCCCGCCATCTGGGCATCGCGCATCAAAGCCTGACGCAGGTCGGCCCCGGTGAAGTCGGCCCCCGCTAGCTGAGCACCAATAAAGTTGGCCCGAAAAAGCTGGCTGTGGGTAAAGGTCGCGTTGGTCAAATCGGTTGCCGACAGACTGGCGTGGTTGAACACGGCTCTATCTAGGCGGCTGTTGCTGAGGTCGCTGCCGTACCAGTTGCTGTTGCGAGCTTCGGCACGCTCTAAATTGACGTTAGCAGCGTTTACATCCTGGAGTTCACTGCCGGTGAGGGTAGCCTGGCTGAGATTGGCTCCGGCCAGGTTGGCTCCAGTCAGGTCAGCGGCGCTAAGCACCGCCTGTTGCAGGTTGGTCTGGCTCAGGTCAGCCTGGGTGAGCTGGGCGCGGGGCAAGCGGGCCTGGCGCAGGTTGGCCCCCGATAGGTTGGCGTTGGTCAAGTCGGCATCTTCGAGATTGGCGCGAGTCAGCACGACACCGCTGAGGTCGCAGGCAATGCAAATACGGCTAATCAGCAATTGCCGCAGGGGGTCATTGGCGACACCGGGTGCAGCCATCGCCAGGGCGAGGCCAACCGCTGCGGCTACCCCCGTGGGCCGGAGGATTCGGCATAGGTCTGTGCGGTGTGCCATGGCGTGCAATTCCAATAGGTTTGGCTTAAAAGATCTACGATCAAGTTTATAGATTGCCTCTACAATGTGTCAGCATCTTCTGGCTTCCCTGGTTCCCAAAGCCAGTGAGCATGCTAGTTATTAACGCCCAGGCAGTCGAGATGCTGCTGCTCGCTCTCGGTTAGTTTGACGTCATGGCATCGACACCGGCTTCATCGCCCCTGAGATCTCGTCACCGGCAGCGCCCTGGGCCTAGCCAGGTGAAACCTTGGGAATGGTTTTGGCTAACGACCTGGGTGCTCTTGCTCACCGGGTCGGGAATATTTTGCGGCTGGGCGCTACTCTGGCTGACGCGGATTCCGCCGCTGCCCGACTGTGAGCAGATTACGCCCTTTCACTCGGCTAGCGATCTGCTCTATTGCGCTAAGGCCCAGGCCCGCACGGGGGAACCCAACAATCTAGTGCAGTCGGTGTTGCTGACCGCCAACTGGCCCAAAACCCAGGCCAACTACGACGACTCCCAAGAAATTTTGAAGGATGCCTCGGAGCAGATTTTGGTGCTGGCCAACCGCTGGGTGCAGGCGGGCAAGCTCGATGATGCGGTGGCCCTGGCCGATCAAATTCCTCTAAATACACCGCTGCGTAAGCCAGCCCAGTCGGTGATCTTTGAGTGGCGGCAAGACTGGGAGCAGGGCCGAGCCATTGAGGCTAAGCTGAGGCCCGCCCTCGCTGCCAGCGATTGGGAGCTGGCCAAGACTCACCTGCAAGAGTTCAAAGCCCTCAAGACCGACTACTGGCTGACGACGCGGTATGTGTTCTGGCAGCGGCAGTTTCAGGTGGAGCAGCAGGGGTGGAATCAGCTTTTGCAGGCTCGCGAGCTGGCGAAAACCAACCAGATTGAGAATCTGCGCCAGGCGGTAGTGCTGGCCCGCGCCATCGATCTGCGCGCCCAGGTGTGGCAGGCGGCAGAAAGCGATGTCGATCGCTGGAGTAAGACCGTGCTAGATGTGGCGCTCCAGCGCTGGGACGTGGGCAATCGCGCCGGTGCCCTAGAGCTGGCCAGCGTGGTACCCCCCACCCCTGATCTGGCCCCCGACGCCCAGGCACTGCTATCCCTCAGCCATGCCCAAACGCTCGCTAGCCAGGCTGAGCCCGTGGGTCAAGGCCTAACCCCACGCTACAGCCACTTATTTGGGCTGTTGGAAGCTATCAGTGCCGTCAATCAGCTCCCAGCAGACAGTTCCTACTCAGAGGCTGCCCTATCCTCAGAGGAGCAGTGGGGCGAACAGCTCACCGACCTGAGACAGCTAAAATTTAGCGATATGGTAGCCAGGCTAGGGCAGCGCACCACCTACGAATGGGCCATCCGCCAAGCCCAGCGGGTAGAGACGGGGCGACCCCGACGCATTCAAGGGCAGACGCTGATTGCTCAATGGCAGTTTAATCTACAGCGCATTGAAGACCGCCCCATCTTGCTCGAGGCCCGCAGCCTGGCCCGACCGGGAACCATTGGGGCGCTGCAAACCGCCATTGCCAAGGCCAGTGAGATTGAGCTAGGGCGAGCCCTGCGGGTGGAGGCTCAATCTCTGGTCGCCGAGTGGCAGCAAGAAATTCAGGTGATCGAAGACCGGCCCCTGCTCGATGCGGCGGTAGCCCTAGCCAATCAGGACAAGCTGCCCGAGGCGATCGCCGAGGCGAATAAAATTAAGCCCGACCGCGCCCTTTACAGCCGTGCCCAGGGGCTGATCCAGGAGTGGACGTCCACCATTCAAATTGCTGAGGACAAGCCGATTTTGGATGAAGCCAAGGATCTGGCCTACGGCGGCAGCCTGTCGGCAGCGATCAACCTGGCTAGTCAGATTGGGCCAGGGCGAGCGCTCTACGATGAGGCCAGGGCGGCGATCGCCCTCTGGACAGCCGAGCGGGCATACATCTGGTCGATCTGGGAAGCTGAGGGTCGCCCTGTGCCCGGCGGCGGTAGCGACTCAGACGACAGTCCTTCCACCGAGCCCCAATGACGACGGCCCCCCTGCGACTCATGCTGGTAGACGAAGACCCGGTGTTTCGCCTGGGCCTACGTATCTGGCTGGAGCAAACCGCTGGCTACGCCGTGGTGGCCGAAGCCGCTCAGGCCGACGATGCCCTGGCGATCTTGGCCAGTCGAGCTAGCCTGGAGACGCGATCGGACGTCTCCCCCGACTGGGCTCCGCAACCTGCCCCTGACTGGGCCGACGATTGGGCCACCCAAGACCCTAGCCGTCACCCCGACATCGACTTGGTGATTCTCGATCTGGGTTTGGGGGCGGGGCGTCCCGACCAGCTACCGGGGCTGCGCCTCTGTGCCGACATCAAAGCGCGCTACCCGACTCTGCCAGTGCTGGTGCTCAGCGCCCAGACCGAACCGGTGCTGGCCGCCGCTGCCCGGCAGATGGGGGCCGATGGGTTTGGTGCCCGCAGTATGGCCGTGGCCGATCTGGGTCGGCTAATTGAGCAACTGGTCGCGCCTGGGCCGCAGCCAGCTAGGGGCCTGCGCCCGATCGCAGGCGGTCAGCGCCCTCCCCCGGTTATCTTGCGGGAGGACAGACCGGGTTCACCTGCACCGCGCCCCAATGCCCTGGCCGCGCTGCGCATCCGTATGCGGCTGTCGTCGGTGCAGCAGATTGAAGCAGTGATGGCCCAGATCGAGGCCGAACAGCGGCGCGGGCGCGGGTCACTGCTATCGGAGGCGGTGCTGGCCGGGCGCTACCGTGAACTGCGAGCGGCCCGCTGGCTCGTGCGTCGGCTGCTGGCTACTCCTAACTTTTCTGACCAGTGGCAACCGATCGATCGCTCCGTTGTTCGCTCTCGATCGGGGTCGGGAGAGCTGACTCCTCCCCGCCGGAGCGAGAGGCCGCCGTTGTCACCGTCTACTAGGGTTAGACCCGTGCAGCAGCCGGGGGATGGATTGGCCATTCCGGAACGGATCACCTCGCGAATCGCTAGCAGCGATCGCCTAGCCCTGAACCAGGGCGACCTGGCCACCCTGGTGTTTGAGCGCGTGTTTCGCAAGCTGCAGGGGCTGCTAGACAACACCAGCGATGTGCCGCTGGAGTCTGATATTCTGCGCGACGACAAAAAGCGAGAGCTGCTCTATCTGGTGCTACGCAAGGTTGAAGATGCCCTCGCCGATCTCCGTGAGGCGCAGGTACTGCCGGGGCAGCTAACCGAAAAAAGCTCCCTCGTGCTGCACGACCTGTGGCAGGCCACTGTCACCGATTTCTTTGGTCGCTACTACACCCTCCAGGTCGATACCCTGGAGCAGCCCGTGGTGCCGACCCTGCTCACCGAGGCCCCGGTGGTGCAGGCGGCAATTTTAGACCGGCTGCCCCTGGTGCCGATGCTGCTGGGGCATCTGCTGTTTAACGAGTCGATGGCGGTGGACAGCAGCCTCTACCAGGCCGCAGCCCCCGAGGCGATGGCCCGCAGCCAGGAGCTGCTAGAGCACCTGGTGATTCAGCTGGCCAACGCCGTGGTGCAGCCGCTGCTCAACCATTTCGCCGACGTGGAACTGATGAAGAAAAACCTCTACCACCGCCGCCTGATCACCAGCCGCGACATCGAGCGCTTTCGCAACGATCTGTCCTGGCGCTACCGTTGGGACGGACTGATCAATGAACCCCGAGCGATTTTTGAGAGCCAGCATCGGCTGTTTGGCTTTACTGAGCGGGGCATTCAGCACCAGACGATCTATGCGCCCCGCCGGGAGGAGCTAGAGCAGCTTTCGGGCCTACAGCGGGCAGTGACCCTGGCGGTGGAGGCTCGCGATGCGATCGCCCCTCGATTTCGCTCCGCAGTTTCGCTGGTAGGCAGCGGTATCGTATATGTGCTGACCGACGTGATTGGCCGGGGCATTGGGCTGATTGGGCGGGGCATTTTGCGCGGGGTCGGCGGTGCCTGGCGCGACCCTCGCTACCGCCGCGATGCCCAAGAAAGCAACCTGCGAGACTAAGCTGTGACTCCTAGTACCTCAACTTTGTTCCAGCCACCGAGGGTGCCAGTGCTAGCAATCGCTCCAACGGGTCATCCAAAATTTACTTTTTTTTGGGACAATCAGCAGGTGCAAGCTGCTTACGAGGGATTTACAGGTATCTATGGCACCTATATCAGCTCACCCTGGCTGGGCTGGTACAGTGTTTCATGGTTGTTAGCGGCAAAGATATGTCGTCGGTTTGCTGGCTTTTCCACCTAATCAAAGGAGTTAATCCCCGCCTATGAAGTCGAGCTTGGCGCTGTTTGCTGAGCCTGTTCTGGCTAACGCCAGACGGCTGCTGTGGTTAAGCCTCTGGCTGCTGTGCATACCGATGGCGGTATACATTGCTGCTCTTGACTACGGTCATAGCCTGGGGATATTGCAATGGGCTCTACTGGCCGTTTCACTGATTGGTCTGGTGATCATCAACGCCGAAACCGCCGTTGTGATCTACAGCAGCCGTCGGTCTAACCCCTGGTTTGATCGAGGATTGCTGCAGCGCTGGTGCCGGGTGCGGCAGCAACGGCTGTCGTCTGTGGTGCCGGAGTCGCTACCGCCCCAGGGCGCCCTGCCCGTGGTTTCGGTGCCCCTGGTTTCAACGCCCTTTGTCTCGGTGCCCTTTGTCTCGGTGATTGTGGCGGCCTACCTGCCCAACGAGCAAGACATCATTGAAGACACCCTGCTGCACTGGTTGACTCAAGTGACGCCGCCGGCCCAGGGATGGGAAATTATTTTGGCCTACAACACCCCGACGCGGCTGCCGGTAGAAGACCGCTTGCAGGTGCTAGCGCGGCGCTACCCGGCCCTGGTGCTGCTGCCCGTCCCCCACAGCCACTCCAAGGCCGAAAACCTCAACGCCGCCCTCCAGGTGGCGGCGGGGGAGATGACGGGCATCTTTGACGCCGACCACCATCCGGCGGCCGACTGTCTCAGCCGGGCCTGGGCCTGGCTGTACCAGGGCCGTTACGACGTGGTGCAGGGACGCAACATTATTCGCAACGCCCAAGATAGCTGGCTGACCCAGCTGATTGCGGTGGAGTTTGAGTGCATCTACGGCATCAGCCACTACGGGCGATCGCTGCTGGCTGACACAGCCCTATTTGGCGGCTCTAACGGCTACTGGCGCACCTCGGCCCTGCGCCACCTGGGCTTTCACCACACCCGCCTGACCGAGGACATCGACGTGACGGTGCGGGGCCTGTTGGGGGGCTGTCGCCTGGTGCATGACCCGGCGATCGTCACTACCGAGCTGGCCCCCGACAACCTGCGGGGACTGTGGTTTCAGCGCCAGCGGTGGAGCCAGGGCTGGCTGGAAGTGGCGGGGCTGCACCTGGGTCGGGTGGCGCGATCGCCCCGGTTAGACGCCGTGCAAAAGCCCTACTGGGTGCTGATGCTGCTCTTTAGTCAGTTTTTTTACCCGCTGGTGTGGCAGGTGGTGCCGATGCTGCTCAGCATTCACCTTAGCGGCCGCGATCGCGACCTCGATTTTGAAAACCTCAATCTGGTGCTGATGGGGTTGCTGACTTTGAGCGTGGTGCTGCAAGTGGCGGTCGCGATGCTGCTGCGCCCCAAGGAGTCGGCCTATACCCGTCGCCACGGTGTGCTCTACTGCCTGCTGTCGCCGGTTTACTTTTGGCTTAAGGCGCTGATTGGCATGGTGGCGGTGGTTAACCACCTCAGCGGTAGCCGGGTTTGGCGGGTCACTGCCCGCACCAAGAGCAAGCCCAACCGGTGGATGGTGGCCCTGCGAGGGGCGAAGTAGTGAAGCTGCCACAAGGGGCTTAAGCCCCTTGCGAGGCCGCGAACGATGGCAGTTGTAGAAGACCCAATAACTAGATCTTTACAGTGGAGCAATGCTGGCATCGAGGCTGCCTAAACTGGGAGAAAGCCGAGCTGTAAACAGATATGGAAAGCAAATGGATTAGCCGCAACGGAGTTCGCCTTTTCTCCGAGTCTTTCGGTACTCCAGACGATCCACCCATCCTATTGATCATGGGAGCGATGGCCTCAGCCGTGTGGTGGCCAGAGGATTTTTGGGCGTTGCTGATCAGCAGTATGATTTGCCCCCCTAGCCCCCCAATTCTGGGGGGAACCGGACGACTTCAAAGTCCCCCAAACTTGGGGGTTGGGGGGCCGACGCAGCAACTGTTGCTTTTGCAGATTCATACCTCAATTCAGCAACGCCGATTTTTGCTCTCAGTTGGCTGCTTTAGGACGCTATGTGATTCGCTACGATCATCGAGACACTGGGCGCTCGACCAGTTACGAGCCAGGGCACATTCACTATGCTGTAGAAGATCTAGCAGACGATGCTTTTTGTGTTCTCGATGGCTATGGACTTCAGAGCGCTCATTTAGTAGGGATGTCGTTGGGAGGCTTCTTGGCTCAACTCATGGCGCTCAAGCATCCCCAACGCGTCAAAAGTTTGACGTTAGTTGCCTCGGAACGCTTGGCTGACACCGATCCAACAATGCCAGGAATTGCTCCATCTGTCCTTGAATACCATACAAAAGCCAGTGAACTGGATTGGGCAGACCGCGAGGCCGTGATTGACTATCAAATTGGTGCGTGGCGACTGCTTTCTGGTTCAGCCCATCCCTTTGATGAGTCAGCCATCCGTGAGTTAGCTGTGGCTGACTTCGATCGCACCCCCAATCTCATGACAACCTTTAACCATGCCTTGCTTCAAGGTGGAGAACAATGGTTTAACCGCCTTCACGAAATCGCTGTACCGACTCTGATTATTCATGGCACAGAAGATTGTGTTTTACCCTATGCCCACGGCTTGGCGTTGCAAGCAGAGATCCAGGGGGCTGTATTACTACCGTTAGTTGGAACAGGGCATGAACTGCATCGCGATGACTGGTCTGTTGTTCTTGACGCGATAGGAAAGCAGACTGAATCGCAGTGAGATAGGGCTATACAAAAAAATCCCCTTTTCTCAACTGAAGAAAAGGGGATTTTCCAATGCAAGACTAAGGTTGTTTCTGGGTAGGCGTGGACTCAGGAGCCTATGCACGCTTGAGGAGATTCATAATCAAAGAAATGACAAAAACCGCCAGGAAAATGTAGAACAAAATTTGGGCTATGCCTGCGGCGGTGCCCGCTACGCCACTAAACCCAAAGAACGCGGCAATCAAGGCTACGACCAGGAAAATCAACGCGTAACGCAGCATGGGTGTTCTCCAAAACTGGGACAGGAACTCAATTGTCTCGACTGATGCGACTATTATCGAGATCGCTGAAATGCTGCGCATCTCCCTTACGGTTACTCTTGATCTCTAGTTAGTGGCGTAGGTAAGAAAGACCGATATCTATCCCGATGGAGAGACAGAGCTGCTGGGTGTAGATATAGCACCAAATCCTTCTGGCTGACCTCCGATTGAACAGGGCGATCGCCGTTTGCCTCTACAGTTTGGCCTGTGCATCAGGGTTATGTGATTCAGATTTGGTCTAAATCCAAAACTTAACGTCCCTGGTAGGGTCAAACAGCCATTTGCCCTTAGCTAAATTCTTGCCGCCGTTCAGCAATGCCGAAAGGCTAGCGAGATTGAAAATTGTTTTGCACCATGCGACCCTCGCTACGGCTGGCCGCTCGATCTAGCGCCTCAATTTCTCCACTGTCTAGTCGCCAGCCCAGGGCATCGGTGTTTTGCTGCGCTTGAGCCAGGGTTTTGGCCCCTGGAATCGGCATGGTGCCTTTGCAAATGCACCAGTTGAGGGCCACCTGGGCGGAAGTTTTTTGGCGGTGAGTGGCGATCGCCCCCAGCACATCCAGCAGCGGCTGAATTTTGGGCAGCAGACGGCGAAACAACAGGCCCCGTAGGCCGGAGGGAAACGGCCCCTGAGCTGAATATTTGCCCGTCAACAATCCCAACGCCAGGGGGCTGTAGGCGATCAGGCGAATGCCTAGCTCGTCGCAGAGATCTTTCAGGCCCAGCTCGGTGACTGGGTAGGTAGACAGCAGCGAATACTGTACTTGCAGCGTGGCGATCGCCAGCCCCCGCTCCTGAAATCGCTGGTGGGCCAGCTTGAGCCGCTTGGGACCAAAGTTCGATAGGCCAATTGCCTGCGCCTTTCCCTGAGCGCACAGCTCCATCAGCCCGTTGAGAAACGGCCCTTCCTGCCAGGGGGCGTAGTTGGCGGTAGACCAGTGCATCTGGGCCAGGTCAATGGGGCGACCCAGCCGCTCGACGGAGGCGGCTCCGGCTTTCACCACCGACCCAGCGGTAAGTCGCCAGGGGTAGGCGGCCAGCTTCGTCGCCAGGCACAGGGAATCTCGGTTTGGCCCTGTGTAGCTCTGGGCAAACTGCCCTAGCAACACTTCGCTGCGACCGTTGAGCCGCCCGGTGCCGTAGGAGTCGCCGCTGTCGAACAGGGTAACGCCGTGGCTGAGGCAGTGGTCAAACACCTGTTGCAGCTCGCCATCCATGGCGGGGTCGTAGCCCCACAGCAGCCGGTTGCCCCAGGCCCAGGTGCCGCAGCCCATCTCGGGCAGGGTGAGGGGCGATCGCAGATCCGGTGCAGACATAGTCATGGGGTATGCCAAAGGAAACGGCCATCTCCCATTATTCCAGGCTGGGTCGCCCCGATATGAGCTAAAGCCCCAGCGCTAGTTCCTGCTGAATCGCGCCTCGGGTGGCTAAATCCACGCCTTCGTGGTGCAGCAGCCATTGTTTGCGCTCTAGGCCGCCCGCGTAGCCGGTGAGCTGGCCGTTGGTGCCGACGACGCGGTGGCAGGGCAGGGCGATCGCCACGGGGTTGAGGGAGTTGGCCATGCCCACTGCGCGGTAGGCTGTGGGTTTGCCCAGTTTTGCCGCCAGTTCGCCGTAGGTGGCCACGGTGCCAGCGGGAATCTGGCGCAGCGCTAGCCACACCTGCTGCTGAAACGGGCGTTGCTGATTCTAGGTATGAACCGATCTCTGTAGGTACTGGAATCTCGTCCATTTTTTTGCAGAATCATACAGCTATTCAGCAACGCCCTGAAACGCTGTGCCCCCTGGGTTGACGGGGACTGAGTCAAAACTGTGCAGATCGCCCGCGAGGTAGTCTCTGAGGCGATCGCTAAAGCCTTGGGGGTTGGCGCAGGGAGTAAGGGTGACTGCAGCAAACCGCTTGTTGAGCAAGGTCAGCAGGCGATTTTCATAGTTGGCAAAGTCAAGGGCGCAGAGCGACGCACCATCGGACACCAGCAAAATGTCGCCGATCGCAGCAGGCAGGGTATCAATCCAAAGTTCAGTAGTCACAGGTGTTTCGGCAAGAGCACTGCTAATAAATTGAGGAATGAACCCTTGGCCAACCGCTCAATCGCCTGATCGATGCGATCCACGCCAAAAACCCGCTCGAATTCTGAACTAATTTCCTAGTCAATCACGGCAGTTTTGCTGTAAGAAACTGCCGTGATTGACATTGAGCCAATGACCACACGGTGAGCTGAAGGCTTAAAGCCACAGTACGGAGAGGGAGGGATTCGAACCCTCGGTCCTTGCGGACACCCGATTTCAAGTCGGGCGCATTCGACCACTCTGCCACCTCTCCAAGGGGGGATGACTACCAAGCAGGCAGCCCTAACATCTGTTATATCACTCCAATGACAGACTTAAAGACCAATCTAGGTGCGTACGGGGGAGGACAATTCCTGCCCGCTCAGGGTGTGACAGACAATTCACAGGCACAAGGGAAGTCATAGAACGTTACTGCCTTCGCCAAAATATCTCACATTGATAACATCATCTTTGGAGCCACAGGCTACCCCAATGCAAACTATTACGGTTTGCCGGTAGCCATGCAATGTCGGCCTACTACTAAACGCTATGAGTCAATCCATGTTCTCGACCTGGCCTGCTTCCATCAGCGCCCCCAAAGCCGCTGTTAAGCCCGAACAGCTGACTAGCACGGAACTGGTAGCCTTTTGCCAGCAACGGCTACGGCCCGAGCGAATGATGTTCGCCGAACTTCTGCGCCGCTACCAAGGCCATGTGGATAAGTTGCTCTACCATCTAGCACCCGATTGGCCCGATCGCGCCGATCTCGCCCAGGAAGTCTGGATTCGGGTCTACCGCAACATGCGCCGCCTGAATGACCCCGCCAAGTTCAAAGGCTGGCTGGGCCGCATCACCACCAACTTGTTTTACGACGAGCTGCGGCGGCGTAAGCGCAACCGCGCCACTCTCTCCCTCGACGCTCCCCTGGCCCTTGAGGACGGCAGCATCGACTGGGATGTACCCGCCAATGCTCCTGGCCCAGTCGACACCATGATGACCCAGGAATTCTATGACCAGCTGCATCGCGCCATTGCCGATCTACCTGAGGTCTTTCGCACTACGATTGTGCTGCGTGAGATTCAGGGGCTGTCCTATGAAGAAATTGCCGAGATGACTGAGGTCTCGCTGGGTACTGTTAAGTCTCGCATTGCCCGTGCTCGGCAGCGGTTGCAGACGGATCTACAGCCCTATCTAGGCAATTAGAGACAGTACATCTAGGGTGCTCTGCCAACCAACTTTACATTTTGTGCAATTAACGAAGCCTTGGGAACCGATCTGAAACAGGGACGCGTCCCTATAACCATGCCGAGTAAAAGCTAAAGTCTCTATCTAGAGACATATGTTTTGCTTGTTAGAATTACTTCTCGGAGGTTACCGAATTTAAGGGGTTGGCATTATGATCAGTAGCGGCAGTAATAACTCGAATGTAGCGAATCGCTAGATTGGACCGTTGCCTGCCAGGTCGTTGTTTAGTTGCTTATTCCAGGTGTTGTTTTTGGTATGGCTACTTTTCCCTATATGCCTAGCCAGGTTCAGCGTTCGTCTTCCAGCGGTGCTACTCCAGATGAGTCTTTGATGCCTACATTGTCCTGCTGTCACGATTTAGATGCTACTAAGCGCGATCGCTTCGAGCTACTAAGCGCCTACCTCGATGGCGAGGTTACGCCCGATGAACGTCAGCAGGTTCTGTGTTGGCTTCAGCAAGACGACGGTGCCCGTACGCTATACAATCGCCTACTTGCCCTCCGGCAGGGTCTACGCACCAAAAGCGTATCTTCCTCCTGTGACCCAGAGGAAACGATCGCAGGCGTTTTTCAGGGTCTCAACCACCGGCTTAGGTTAGTTACAATGGCAAGCCTTGGAGTGGCTGCCATTGGCGTCATCAATCTTCTATCGGGTGGGGCTGGGGCTGGTAATTCGTCCTGGCGCATGGCGACAAATGCTCAACCTGAGTCCCTAAAAATTGCCCTTGATAGACCAGCTTTCCCCATCCCTGAGACATCGCCAGCTATGTCTACCGAGTTAAGTAGCCCGATGGAAGCTGGCGGTCTTCCCATCGATTCTGAACTGTAGCGGCTTGAGCTAGTGTTTAGTTCGCCTTGTTAAACAGTGAAACGGGTGGAACTCCCTTGTGAGGTTCCACCCGTTTCCTGTTTTGAACTGGGTTTATTTGGCTGCCCCTAAAAGGTCAGGGTAGGCCTAAAACTTTTCTAGCTGGTCAAGGCGTAGCCAGATGTTAGGGGTTGGCACCTCGCCAAACTTAACCAGGGCATAGTCATTGCTGGTTTCTAAGATTTCTCCTCGGGTTTCAAACAGGTAGGGTGGAAACCGCGTATCGCTGGCGGTAGCCTCTAGACTACTTTCTAGTTTGTCGCGCAGGGCACGCACCAGATCGCCACGCTTTAAAGTTGCTGCCATAGATCCATTTGCTATCAACCTCAGCCTTACTGTACACGAAATCCATTGGGCACAGCGTCCTAGGATGCTCCTAGCACTGACACTGGGGGCAGTAGTGGGCCGATCGCCCGGCTAGCTTGAGTCGGCAGATGGGGGTAGCGCAGCGACGACAGGGTTGCCCTTCGCGATCGTAGACCCAGGCGACGCCACCGTAGTTGCCGTTGATGCCGTAGATGTCGCGGTAGTCGCTAAAGGTGGTGCCCCCTGACTCAATACTGGTGGTGAGCACCTCACGAATGGCGCTGTGCAGCCGCTGAAGCTGCTTAGGGCCAACGCGATCGCTGAGGGTGAGCGGCCTGAGCCCGCTTAAAAATAGCGCCTCATCGGCGTAGATATTGCCAAGGCCTGCGACCAGCCGCTGGTCGAGCAGAGCGTTTTTAATCGGGCGACGACTGCGGCTGAGGCGCTGGCCCAGGTAAGCCGGTGAGAACCCTTCATCGAAGGGTTCAGGCCCGAGGGTCTGGAGGCCGGTCATAATACTTTCGGGGGCAGCCCCAGGGGGCACCCACCAGAGGCGGCCAAAGGTGCGCTGATCGACGTAGCGCAGCTCGTGGTGGTCGCTGAGCCAGAGGCGCACCCGGCAATGGGTCTGCACGGGGGTTTTGGGGTCGAGCCACAGCAGCTGCCCCGTCATGCGCAGGTGTACCCCCAGGTAGCCGCCTGCGCTACCGTCGGCTCGGGTGAGCTGCCCCAGTAAGTATTTACCCCGGCGGTGCCAGGCCGATAGGCTAGAGCCAGTAATGCCCGATAAAAACACGGCTTCATTGTGGGCGGGATGAGCGATCGCACGGGCTAGCAATACCTGCCCCCCTTCTAGTCGATGCCCTGGCGTTACCCGCGCTAGACCGCGCCGCACGGTTTCAACTTCAGGTAATTCTGGCAAAGTTTAACCTTGGGCTGCTGCCCCCTCACGGTGTGTTTCTGAACTATAGCAATCGTTCTAAGGGATGAGCAGCCAAATACGCTCCAATAACTAAGGCCCCTGCCGAAGCACGGGCCTTAGTTACTGTCTGAAGAACTAGCCAAATTTCTCTAGCCTCTGCCAGAGCACTGACGGCAGCTTTCGGCAGGGGCTAGAGGGCTGGTTATCTAGCTTGCAGCTTTTTTAGCAGCCTTGGGGGCCTCAACCTCTTGCAGCTCAGCCAGCGCGAAGTTGTTGGTGTTGATGCCGGCGTAGTTAACTTTCTCAAAACGTACTACCGCGGGGTATTTGATGCCGCTTTGGTCGATGGTGGCAACGGTGCCGACTTCCCGGAACCAGTAGGACTCTTTGCGGAGAATGCGAACTTTAGAACCACGTTGAACCATGAACAATGCCCTCTTGAAAATCAATATTAATGGCAGCTTGCCCAGGCCAAACCCCAGCCCAGACTCATTGCAAAAAGCCGTGGCTAAGCTTGGATAGGGGGTTATTCCATGTCCACCAGATTACTACGAGTTTTTAGCCTCATGGCACCAAGGGGTTTAAGTTTTATTGCAGCCATAAAAATAGGATCCACAAAAAACCAAGAGAGATTGTGAAACAATCGGTTCGTAGTCAGGCTAGGCAATCTTTAGACTGCCGAAAGGACAAAAAGGTGCTGAAGCGATCGCCCTAATCTTCCAGCCACAATTTAGTTTACATTTCGCAATATAAGGGCATAGTAGTGATATCACCCTGCGGGAGATTTGCTCAGCATGCTCACTAACGTCCAGGCTTTGGTACAAGCCACCGATGGTCGCTACGCCTCCGACCAAGAGCTAATGTTTTTTCAGCAATACCTGGGCTCCGTTAGCACCCGGCTGCGAGCCTACCAAAAAATTCAGGGGGCCGAGCAGCAGATTATTAACCAAGTCCTGACGCGGCTCAAGGTTAGAAAGCCCGACATCTTTCTAGTAGGTGGTCAAGATTTAGCCGCCAAGTGGCAGCGAGACACCGTGCGAGTGCTGCGCTACAGCGCCACGGCCCTGCTGCTTGACGATTCAGAACGGTTTAAAGACACCCTGCTGCTGTGGTTTCAAACGATCATGCGAGCCTTTGGTGCCCAGGAAAGCTGCGACCTCACCTACACCGTCATGCAAGAGGTGATGACCCAGCATCTCAATGCTGAAGAGCTGAGACTGTTTTTGCCCCTTCTGGAGCTGAGTCGGACAATTTTGGGCGGATCTATTTAGACCAGCCGAAACTGATGAGACCAGCCGAAACTGGGACTAGCCGACAGCATTCTAGAGCACCGGCCTCAACCGATGGCCTCATTGCCCCATACAGTAGCGCCCAGGTCGCCATTCGCAGCGGTCTGGGCGTTTCCGTGCTTGGGGAATAATTACTACGTTTTGTGTCGTGACAGGAGAGCGTAGGTAAGCGACAATGCTTTATCCCCAACAGTTTTAGCCTTAGGTCGCCAGAGTAGCAACGGCGCGATCGCGCCCCATCACTGTTAATCCTGCGTTGGCTTGGGCACATTACAGCTATCACTGAAAACAGTCTTACAAGGCCTGTTCGATCTATGGTTATGTCCACAGAGACCGCCCACCGTCTGCACCAAAAATTCCCCAAAAAGCATAACCACTATGCCCTGCGGGATTTCTTTCAATTTAATGGCGACTACGGCACCATTACCGACTGGAACGACACCCGCAATGTGCTCACCAGCGAAGACTTCATTATTGGCCTGCTTGAAGGACTGCAAGAAGAAGTTGGCGATGCCTCAGCCGCCATTATGTACACCGTGGGACTGGAGTGGGGCAAACACGACTCACTGATATTTGAAGCCTGGTTTGAGCGCGAGTTTGCCATGAGCCCCCGCCGCGCCAACCTGATGTTCTTGCTCGAAACCTGGTGGTGGCCCTTCATTTCCCAGGGCTGGGGTCGGTGGGAGGTCGATATGAGCGATCGCAAACAGGGCTTTATGTTCATCAACGTGTTTGACTCCGCTGTGGCCCGCACCCTGGGCGACGTGGGCAAGCCCGTCTGCCACCTCTATGCCGGTCTGTTTGCTGGATTCTTTACCGAAATGGTGCGCAAGCAACTGAGCTGCATTGAAATTCAGTGCTATTCCATGGGTGAGACCTACTGCAAATTTTTGCTGGGGGGGCGCGAGCGCATCGATGCCGCTTCCTTCTGGATGAATGAAGGGGCCAATGCCCGCGACATTGAGAAGCGCCTGCGGGCTGGGGAAGGTGGCCAATGAACATGATTCCCGAAGCGTCTCAGACCTCGCAACCCTGGCTGAGGGAAACAGTGCAGGCTTTCTTTGAAGCCGTGGCCTGGGATGGGCGATCGGTTCTCGCCGTGCCAGGACTGGGAGCCACCGCCCGGGCAGAGTCCACCATGACCATGACCGTCAGCGATTTCTTCCAAAACATTGCCTGGGATGGTCAGCCCGCCATTGGTTTGCCTATTGCGCCCCTAGAGGCGACGGCCACGCCTGCCGCTGACCCCAATCTCGATTTGACCCTAGACGGGTTTTCTGACCTATTTGGCTAGCCTCTGCCATTGCTAGACCGGCTCACTGACGGTAAGCGCTATCCCCCTCGACCACCTGCGCCCCAGTTCTTCGGAGAATTTTGCCATGACCTTTAAGCTCGACACTCTGTTTGACTCGCCTGACAAGCAATACCTCGATGCCAACGACCTCAGTACCCTGAGCCAGTACGTCAGCTCAATTCCGGAGCGGATGGCGGTCTACCGCACCCTACGAGATCAGGAAATTGCCCTTATGCAGCCCATTGCCGATGCCTTGCAGCAGCAGGCCGGGCACCCCGAGCCTTTGGTCGAGCGCAGCGTGCGCAACGGACTCATGGTGCTGCGCTACGCCGCCATGGCCATGCTGCTCGACGATGATGGCTTTGTGGAAGAGCGCTTGCAGGGTTGGCTACCCGAGATGGTTAAAGCCTACGAAACCCAAGCGGTCGATCAGCAGCTGTTTCAGCTGCTGATGCAGCAGTTGGCCAAGGTCTTTTCGCCAGCTCAGCTCAATCTGCTCAAGCCCAGCATTGAAAAGGCTAAAAGTCTGATGCTAAACACTCGCGAAACCGTCACCCTAGCCGGGTTGCTCTAGGCATAACTAGCCGCTGGGGGTTGCCCCTGCCCGCCCGTATTCGGTGGGTCTGACCACCATCATCACTACCCTGGGAAGGACGTTAACTATGGTTTCTGTTGCCGATTTGCTCACCGATGGCCGGTTACCCGGCAACTACTTTGCCCAAGATCTCTATGTGCGAGGGTCTACCGAGCTGGGGCTGCTAGAAAATCGTCGCGGCGATCGCCTATTGGCCATCCCTGAATCGCTGCTTCAGGCAATTTATTCTGGGCTAGAAAAAGAAACGGGTCAGGCGTCGGGGCTGGTGCTCTACAACTGTGGCCGCTGGTGGGGCAAAAATTTCTACGCCCGCTTCTGCGAAGAGCTGGCCGACTACTACAAGCAGCCCCTCTCTAGCCTCTCGATGGCTGAATTTCTCCAGTCGCTGCAGCAGTGTTGGAAAACCCACGGCTGGGGCCAGATTCATTTAGATATTACCTACCGCGATCGGGGCTTTTTAGGGGTAGAAATTTGGCATTCTCCCTTCACCGCCGCCGCCCCCCAGGGCCAAAAACCGGCGGGCGACCTAGAGCGCGGCATTCTTGAGATCTTTTTTAGCCAGCTCACCGGGCGCGAGCTGCGCTGTGCCCAGACCAGCTGCACAGCTAAGGGCGACGACTGCAACCGCTTTGTTCTAGGGCTTCAAAAGCGGCTACAGCCCGTAGAAGCGCTGGTGGCCAATGGTCAGGCGCACCAGGCCATTATGCAAACCCTTATGCAGCAGGGGTAAACACACGGTGGCCCTCACCCGGCAAATTCGGCGATCGCAGTATTACACCCTGGGACTGGTGGGGCATGGGCAGTTTGGCCGAGTCTACTGCGCCATCCACCGCAAAACAGGGGAGCTGGTGGCGATTAAAGACCTCCACAAAGACCGCTTCCCCACCCACAAGTTTTTGCGGGAGCTGCGGTTTTTAATCAGCCTAGAGCACCCCAGCATTGTCACCTGTCATGCGCTGGAGCATTCTACTAGCGGTCGCCAGCTGGTGCTGGATTATTGTGAGGGGGGAACGCTGCGATCGCTGCTCGAAAGCGATACGGTTCTCACCGTCCAGGAGGTACTCGGGTTTACCCTAGACATTCTCGCCGCCCTAGAGTGCGCCCATCGCCAGGGCATTGTGCACTGCGACATCAAACCTGAAAACATTCTTATGGAGCTGACGCCGGGGGGCTGGGTGGCGCGGGTCTCTGACCTGGGCATTGCCCGCCTCAGCCAGGAAGCTAACCAAGCCGATATGGGCCATACTGGCTCCCCCGCCTACATGGCCCCAGAGCGGTTTTATAACCAACACCCTCCGGCTGCCGACCTCTACGCCGTGGGCATCATTTTGTATGAGCTACTGCTGGGTCAACGGCCTTTTTCAGGCACACCTATGGAGCTGATGGTGGCTCACCTCAACCGTCCGCCCATCTTGCCGACCCAGGTGGCTGAGCCCTTTAGCCAAGTGCTGCGCAAAGCACTACAAAAGCTGTTGCCCAAGCGCTACTTCAGCGCTCAAGCCATGCGCGCTGACCTGATGGCGGTCTATCAGACTTACCAAACTCAGGGACTGTTGGGTCAGCCCGCCTGCGTCAAAGGGCTGCCAGAGCTAGATTTAGCCACAGATTTGCCCTTTGTGGCGCTGCCACACCCCACGGCAGTGATGGGCTTGGTGCCCTTGCCCCAACAAGGCCATCTGCTGGTGACCTGTAGCCAGCAGCGGGTATGGTTTTATCACTGGCCCCACACAGAAATGACCGCCCCTCAGGTCAGCCAGGGTTTTACCCTACCCGCCCCAGTGCGACGGTTTTTGCCAACTCCCCAGGGGGGCTTGTTAGTCACCACAGAATCTCTGCACCTGCTATCGATGACCCACGGGCTAGGCTGCGTTGCCCAAGGCATTTGCCCCGATGGGGTAGCGGTTGCTCCCAATGGGCGCTGGTTTGCTACCACTACCCAGGCCGACCAAGATTCATTTCGCGTAGCCGTGCGTCAGTTGACCATGCCGCCGGAGCAAGGGGTCAAAATATCGGCACCCCTAACGGTGGCGATCGCCGCTGCTGATGGGGATAAACAAGTTGGCCTTCTCGCTCCAGATAACCGTCACGCAGCGCTGGTAGTGCGTCGGGGCAGCCGTACCCTGTTTCATGGGGTAACCCGCCGGGGTACTTATCTTGGGGCAGTTTCGGCCTCGGTACCCATTTACAATTTAGTGCCCACCCGCATTCCCTACCGTTACTTAGCCCTAGAAGAAAACTGCCCCCATGCCCTGCTGATTGTCGACCTAAAGCCCTTTAGAATGCTGCGCTATCGGGTTGATATTTCACCGCACTGGCTATTTGAGACCGCTGTAGGCTACGGGGTGCTCAGCCAAGAAGGAGAATTTTTGCTGATCAACGATGAGGGCCGCATCATCAACCGTACGGCTGGGCTGCCTCGACCGCAGGCCATGGTGCCCCGATACTCCAAAACTGGCGCTGATTCGTCAGGCCCGATTCAATATCTGTGGAGCGTCAGCGAAGCTGCGGGCAGCCGTATTTACCCCGTCGATCTAGCCGACTTAGCTCCAGACATTCTGTTTTAATCTGGTTTGGCACTAGGTTTGGGAAGCTTTGGCAGTGGATCTATCGCCCTCCTAATTTAAGTAATAACCAAAGCCAGTCAAGAGTGTGGATAACGATTTATCATCCACTTTTGCGAAAATAGCAAAGCCTTTTTTGAACCAACAGCTAACAAAAACATTGGAGCCACCGAGCAAGGGCCAGTTGAGCGCTGTCTGGGCAAAGTTGACCCAAGCGCAATATATTTTCGCCTTGGAAAATTGTAGGGGCACCAAATGTTGCAACTAGAGAAATGGTCGATCTGAGAATTTCATCATTCTCGGCTTTAATGATAGGTGAATAAACTGTCCGATTTTTGGCAGTAGCAGTAGCTAATGTCTTGAGCGCAGTGGCCACGCTATATTTGGTTGAATCCCATCGCGAAATTGAGCTATGTACAACTAAAGCTTGAAGAATCCAACCGTTAACGTGTATTAACTCAATAATTGAGGTTTAAATCGCACCTTGAATGGAAATGTCTCTGCAAATGAATCAAAGTATTTAAATTAAAACATTTGCGACAGCAAGAAATGAGAAATATATAAGAATTAATTGAAATTGCCAAAATATAAAAAGTTGCAAAATGTCATAATTGTCTTTAGTAATTTGACGGAAATTACGGAAGCACATTCTCTCCGTCACGGCAATAATAAAGAAGATCGATACCTGGGAAAGGCTAGGAAAGAGATTCTCAAGTTAATCTACCACGAGTTTAAATTAGTCTGAGAAGGTTGTTGAAGATTTTTGAACCTTAGGGAAACCTTTCGTTCATTTTGGTCATTTCAATGCTGTCTGAAAAAGATGCATTCATCTGCATAAAAACTAGGCAATCAAATTTGTTGAGGCAGCAAAAATGCTGCTTTCTTAATCTGTTTATCCATACTTTAAGGCACCCATTATGTCCACTGCTGTCATGTCACCCGTAGCTCAGTTGCGCCCTGAACTTGGCGATTTTAGTAGCATCGTTTGTTTTAGAGCATTAGTTGTTGGCACCGAAGAAGTCTTAGGGGAAAAGGCAGCGGCGATCGCACTCATTGGCGCTGGCCGCCAGCGGGGTCGGCAAGTAGCAGAGCAACTAGGGCTTGCAGGGCAAGGTAAGTCACTTGAATCTGTGGCTGAAGTCCTTCAAGCCGCCCTCGGCAAGGATGGCACTCGACTCTGTATTGTTGAGAAGATTGTTGAAACCAAAGGCAAGATTTTAGTTTACTGTCGAGAAACGATTTGTTCGGCTGGTGAACCTGAAGGGTCTTCTCGTAAGCTCACGTTTACCCTAGGAGCCGTTCAGGGTGTGGTTGAGAGCGTCACAGGAAAGCGTTTGCGAGGCAAGCAAACGGAGTCTGTTCTGCGGGGCGGTGCCTTTGATACGATCGAATTTGAAGTGATTGGCTAAACTAAATTCTGCTTAAAGTCTGTAGTTCTTCTTGTGGAGGAGCTACAGACTTTGTCGTAACCAAAGTGAATGCATATTCATAACAGACTCACAAACTTTTAGGCGTTAATTGGATGGAATTAAGCGTAGCCGAATCCTAGACTGGGTCTCATTGGGTTCTGCTAATGCGCCACCCAACCTGCTCATAATTGCTACTGCCCAACAATTATGAGCAACGTTTTACGGGTAAGACGGTGTGCTGTGGTCAGAGAGGGGGAATGAGAATAGTTAAAACTGCAGCCTAAGCTTACTGACGATCGCCTTCAACCGGGCGCGACTGACGGCAGGCGGACGGTGAATGTTGTACCTTCTTGCGTTGTCGAAGCAACCTCTACCGTGCCTCCGTGGGCGACGACGATTTCGTGCACAATGTACAACCCCAGCCCGATGCTGCCCGGAACTCGCCGCGCTGTCGCTTCTGGCATGGTGTGGCGCATGAGCGGATCAAAGATTGTGTCCAGCATCTCTGGCGGGATCGGCGGCCCTTCGTTGTGCACGCTCAAGACCACGGTTAATCCTTCTGAAGCGATCGATAGTTCCACTGGTTCCTCGGTTGACCCGTGCTGAATCGCGTTGCCCATCAGGTTGGAGACGACCTGGCGGAGTCGGGCTCCATCCCAGTTGCCGGTGAGGTCACCAGCTAGGTGAAAGCGCAGCGTGCGCTGCGGGTAGGCAAGGCAGAAGCCCTCGAAGACGTTGCGACAAATTTTTCCCAAATCGACCGCATCGCGCGTTAGCGGCATCGCGCTACCTATCCCTGTGGCGGCGAAGTCAATCAGGTCGCTAATCAACCGCGTAACCACCTCTGTGTTCTTCTCGATTATTGACAGCGCTTTGGCAGAACCTGGGTCTTGATTTGCGGTGCGCGCGACAAGTTGTGTAGCCATGCTGATGCAGTTCAGCGGGTTGCGCAGATCGTGGCCGAGGATCGCCAGAAACATGCGCCGTGACTGCTCGACGCGACTGGTGTAACTGCCAATAGCCTCGGTGAGCGATTGATCAAGCGACTCGTTGAAGCGGGTGATGTCGTCGAGGTCGTTGATGTCGATCTGCGGGCGGCTCATGCGCCACAGGCGGAGCACACTGGCGCGTAGGGCGCGGTATTCAGAGACAACTTCCATGATGTCAAAACCCGAACCCACGCGGGCCGCGCCGTGCAGTGCCGAGGCGTGGTCGAGCGGGTCGCTCTCCTCGTCACCAGCCCCGCCGTGGCCTTTAGACTTGCTCGTCTGCTGGGCAAGGCTTTGGCCGGTCTGCATGTCCAGCGCAGTCCCCCGCAACATCCCCTCAGCGTCGTCACGCAGGGCGAGCTTTGTCATCTTCATCCCAGGCGCGAGGCTGCGCGCAAATGCTTCCCATTCCGCGAGAATAGGCTCGATGTTCCCGAGAATGAAGTCTGCCAGGCGCATCAATTTTTCCGTTGAGAACGTCTTAAGAATAGGGGCATGATACCGCTGGGGATGGGTAAAAGGATATTAGCCCGATGCCTCTCTGGGGGAGCTTTGGGTGATGATCAAGTGGAAATACCTTAGCCCAATTGCATCTAGAGGGTAGTTAGGTGAAAAATCCACAATGACTATTTGTTGGGTTTCGCTGGCGCGCCATCTAACCTCCGTGACGACTATATCAGCACAGCTTTGTTGGTAAACGCGCCCTCGGTGTCTACGTCGTAGATAATCGGTACACCCGTAGCCAGTTCTAGGCTGGCCACGGCCTCTTCGCTAAGGCGATCGAGCACCATCAAAATCGATCGCAGCGAATTACCGTGGGCGGCCACTAGCACATTTTTCCCGGCCTTTAGCTCTGGCAAAATTGCCGCTTCAAAAAACGGCACCGTGCGCTTCACCGTATCCTCCAAGCTCTCACCTCCCGGCGGTCGCACATTGAAGGATCGCCGCCAGAGATGAACCTGTTGCGCCCCAAATTTCAGCGACATTTCGGCTTTATTCAATCCTTGAAGATCGCCGTAGTAGCGCTCGTCTAGCGCGGGGGAGCGAATAATTTTGAGTTCTTTGTCGGGTTCGCCAAAGTGGCGATCCCAGCCGTGCCAGTCGGGTTCTGCTGGATCGTGCCAGATGTAGGGTAGGCGGCCACCGCACACCTCATCGCACTCGGTCAGGCAAACGATCGCTGTTTCGATCGCCCGAATCAGCATGCTGGTGAAGCAGATATCGACGGTGTAGCCAGCATCGCGTAGTTTGCACGATGCGATCGTCGCCTCCGCTCGCCCCCGCTCGCTCATGGGGATATCGACCCAGCCGGTGAACTTGTTGACCGCATTCCACAGGCTTTGCCCGTGGCGTATCAAAATCAGTTTTGCCATAGGGTAAGCCTGGGGGAGAGAACCTGCCATAGGGGTCAGTATCCTTCCTTTTTAACCCCTAGTGTTTGTCAATGGGTCAAGTCAACGTTGCCGACGTGAATCAGCACAACTCCCTGACAAGCTCCGCAGAACATCAACCACCAGATTTTTGCAATACTTTAGTAATATCTTTGTTGCTAAAGTCCCTCGCTCAAATCCAGGATTTATGACTGCCGCCAATCCCCTGCTCGCCCTCGACTATCTGCCTGCCCTAGAGTCTCTGGGGGATGACTACTACGACCTTGTCGCCGCCGCCGAATTTCCTAAGCACATCCTGCGGTTTCGCAACGACGATGTGGTGCGGCAGCTTGGCCTTGAGCCAGCCACCGTCAGCGACGATGACTTTATCGAAGCCTTCGGCAAGTTTCAGGGGCGCGAACCCTTTTTGGCGCTGCGCTACCACGGCTACCAGTTTGGCGAATACAACCCCTTTTTGGGCGATGGTCGCGGCTTTCTCTACGGCCAGGTGCGCGGCACTGATGGCAATCTCTACGATTTTGGCACCAAGGGCTCTGGCACGACTCCCTATTCGCGCGGCGGTGACGGCATGCTCACCCTCAAAGGCGGTGTGCGCGAGGTACTGGCGGCAGAGGCGCTCTATGCACTGGGGGTAAACACGTCTCGAGCCTTTAGCCTGGTCGAAACGGGGCAAGCCCTGTGGCGCGGCGATGAGCCTTCCCCCACGCGATCGTCGGTGCTGGTGCGCTTTAGTCAGTCGCACATTCGCTTTGGCACCTTTGAGCGACTGGAATATCACAACCGCCCCGACCTGATTGCCAAGCTGCTAGAGCATGTGATCGATGTTTATTACCCTGAGGCGCGGCTGTTTACCGATGCCCAGGAGCGGTATCGGCATTTTTATGGGGAATTGTGCGATCGCGTTGCCCGCCTCGCCGCCCAGTGGATGTCGGTGGGCTTTTGCCATGCGGTGCTCAACACCGACAACATGTCGATCACGGGCGAAAGCTTCGACTATGGCCCCTACGCCTTTATGGATGGCTACGACCCGCGCTTCACCGCCGCCTACTTCGACTACGCCGGGCGCTACAGCTATGGCAACCAGCCCATCATCTGCCACATGAACCTCAAGGCGCTGCAAAAGCCTCTCAAGCTGATCATGCCCGAGGCCGATCTCGAAGCGGCTTTAGAACCCTTCAAAGATCGCTACGAAGCCTACTACCAGCAGCGCATGCTCCGCAAACTGGGCTTTCAATCCCTAGCGGATGACCTGGCTGCCAAGTTAGTTAGTCAAACTATTGAATTGCTGAGCGCTGTAGAGGTGGGCTATCACGATTTCTTCCTGGGCCTGACCCAGCAGTTTTCGGCTGCCTGGCACGACGATGCCAGCCAAATTTTTAGCACTACCCTGCAAGCCTCTGACTCGGCAGCAGTGGCCCCGCTCAAAGCCTGGCGGCAGACCTACCATCGCTGTTTGCAAAGCCTTGAGACAGAGACAATGGCAGGCGTTGCCTCATTGCTGCAACGCACCAACCCCCAAACCGTGCTGCTGCGCCCCGAGATTGAGGCGATCTGGGAACCCATCACAACTGACGACAACTGGCAACCCTTCTACGACCTGCTGAATAGGATTCAGCATCCATTCGTCCAGGGCTAAGCGTTCTACTGGGTTGGTCTCAAGAATAGTGGGCATTACCTGCCCTACGGATCTTCAGCATCTCTTTTGGCAGGGGTAGGGCACGGCCACCCCTAGGTAAACTGAGATACAAACCTTTTGAGTAACTTACTCCCATGGCCGACGACTCTACCTCTAGCCCCCTGGATCCTCCTGCAACCGGTAAAATTCTCCAGTGCTTCAGCGGTTCTTTTGTGGCAGGCACCATCGCTATGCTGGCCTACCGCATGATGCTTGCGATCGCCGCTAACTTTGCCGCCCGTCCCGTGCTGACTGACAACCCGGCAGTGGCGAATATTTCATCCGCCGTGCGCACCCTAGTCGTCGGCATGGCTGCCCTGGGGGCCGGAATCTTCGGCCTAGCCGCCCTGGGGATATTTTTGCTGGGCATTCAGCTCCTCTTTCAGCGCCTGACCGGGCGACCCTCTACCCTGCAAGACTAGCTGCATCCCCTACCCCATCACCCCCCACTCCTGCGTAACAATAGAGCAGGCACTTTTGAGGATGCGTCGCGATGACCATTGGGGTTTGGGTACTGGGCAATCAGCTCTGGCACAATCAAGCTGCACTAGTCAGTTGCGAGGGTAAAGCCGCTTCGGTTCTGTTTATAGAAGCTCAAACTTTTGCTGCGGAACGCCCCTATCACAAGCAGAAGCTGGTGCTGGTGTGGTCAGCCATGCGCCACTTTGCCGACGAATTGAAGACTGCGGGGTGGGCGGTTACCTATGCGATCGCCCCCGACACCGAAACCGCCCTACGCGATTGGGTCAAGGCAGAGGGCATTACCGAACTGCGGCTGATGGAGGCCACCGACCACTCGTTTACCGCCTGGTTGCAGGGGCTAGATCTGCCCTGCAAGCTGACGATTCTCGACAACAACCTCTTTCTCTGGCTGGCTAAGGACTTCAACGCCTGGGCCGACAAGCGCAAGAGCCTGCTGATGGAGAGCTTTTACCGCGAGGGCCGCCAGCGCTTTGACCTGCTAATGACAGGCGACCAGCCTCTGGGCGGTCAGTGGAACTTTGACAAAGACAACCGCAAGCCCCCCAAGGGCAAGCTCAACACTCCAACCCCTCACTGGTTTGAGCCTGACGCCACCACTCAGGCTGTGATCGACAGGGTGGAAAAGCTAGAGATTTCGACCTTTGGCGAGGCTACCCCCTTTCGCTGGGCCGTCACCCGCGAGCAGGCCTTACAAGTGCTAGATGGGTTCATTGCCGAGCGGCTCAAGACCTTTGGCCCCTATCAAGATGCGATGGTGACTGGCGAGGATACCATGTGGCACGCCCTGCTCTCGCCTTACCTCAACCTGGGCCTGCTGCACCCGCTAGAAGTGGTAGAGCGGGCCGAGGCGGCGTTGGCGGAGCACGATCTGCCGCTCAACAGCGTGGAGGGCTTCATTCGCCAGGTGATGGGCTGGCGAGAGTACATGCGCGGTCTATACCTGCACTTTGATGCCGACTACGGCGATCGCAACTGGTTTGACCACCGCCAGCCGCTACCCAAGTTTTTTGGGACTGGCGAGACTGAGATGAACTGCCTGCACCAGGCGATCGACCAGATCAAGCGCACCGGCTACGCCCACCACATTCAACGGCTGATGATTCTCAGCAACTTTTCGCTGATTGCTGGGTTTGTGCCCCAGGAGGTCAAAGACTGGTTTCACGCAGTGTTTATCGATGCCTACGACTGGGTGATGCAGACCAACGTGATTGGCATGGGCCTGTTTGCCGACGGCGGGCTGCTGGCCTCCAAGCCCTACGCCTCATCGGCCAACTACGTGAATAAGATGAGCGACTATTGCAAAGGCTGCCGCTACAACCCCAAACAGCGTACGGGGGAAGACGCCTGCCCGTTTAACTACTTTTACTGGGATTTTCTGCATCGCCACCGCGACAAGCTAAAAGCCCAGGGCCGCATGAGCTTTATTCTCAAGAACCTAGACCGGATGGATAGCGAGGAGCTAGAGGCAATCCACCAGCAGGCACAGGATTGGCACAAGGCTCACCCGTAGCCAGAAGTTGTGTTTTGTGACGGTTTGAGAGGGCGATCGCGGGCAGCCCAATCTAGAAAGTTAGAATTCAAGGGCGAAATTCCTTAGAGATCCCCCCTGCCCCCTTAAAAGGGGGAGCGGATTAACCTCCTACAGCGAGAATCTGGGGAATCGACTCTGACCAAAGCTCGTCTCAACGCAACGAGCCACGCCGTAATCTTGATAAAAACTATGGTTCAAACTGCGCCTCAGCCATCCACCGACACCCTCCCCGCCGACAGCTACTTGGTAGTGGGCCTGGCCACCTGCTATCTGCGCCAAGAGGGCGAGACTATCGAGATTCAGGTGCTTGAGCCGATTCCATCGTCCTATTTAGAATCGGTGATTCAAGGGGTGCCGACCTCCTACAGCGCCATCTGTGGCACCACCATGGCCCAGGCCCTAGCGATGGATTTGCCTGAAATTGCCGCCGCTCCGGCTCAACCCTGTGCCGATTACGAAGAGCGAATTACCGCCGCCGCCCGCACCTACCAATCTCGACCCGCAGCAGCAGAGCTAGTACCCGTGGGCACCCTGCGCCGCGATCTCAACTACTCCACCGAGAGAAAGCGCGTGCTCAACAGCCAGCGCAAAATTTCAAAGAACGACAACGTCAAGCAGCACAAGTACACCCACGAAGTGCTGTAGAGATTGATAAAGAAACAACGCTGCTGAGCTTCCTCAGCAGCGTTGTTTCTTTGAAGTTGTTGCTCTTAAATCGGCAAAATCGATCGCTGGCAGGTCGGACAGATGCCGTGAATCAACAGCTGGCAATCTAGAATGTGGTAGCCAGAGCGATCGGCGGTTTTGGCTCCCACCTTGAGCACCGAATCGTTCTTAAACTCGATAGTTTTGTTGCACCGCACGCAAATCAGGTGGTGGTGGTGGTGGGGGGCGGGCTGGTTGATTTCGTAGCGCTTTTGGCCCTCGGCCAGCTCTAGCTCGCGCAAGATGCCCATGCGCGCCATCAGCTTGAGGTTGCGGTAAATGGTAGAGAGGCTGATGGGTTCGCCTTCTTTTTCTAGCAGGTCGCACAAGTCCTCGGCACTGAGATGAGTGCTCTCGGGCAAGTTTTGAAAGGTTTTGAGCATGGTCTCTCGCTGGGGAGTCATGCGCCAGCCGCGCTCGTTGAGTTCGGCTTTAAGGGCTGATGGAGTGTAAGCAGCCATGGCCTGGTTTCTCCCCGTTAGATTTCAATAACTAATCCTTAATGAGAATACTAGCGGACTTTTTGAGGTATTTGCAATAATTTTTCGTTATTGAGAATGACTCCGAAGACTGCTTTAGATGTCTTTAAATTCGCCCAGAGTGCGAGCGGCGGTGACAAGAGTGAGCGCCGCTAACGGAGCCGTGACAGCCCGCAGAATGTGAGGCCCTAGAGAAACCGGCTGAAAGCCCATGGCGATCGCCCCCTCTACCTCAGCCTCTGTCCAGCCCCCCTCTGGCCCGGTGGCAATCACAGTGGGGCGGGCGAGATCGCTAGCCTGAGCCGCCGCCAGCAGGTGAGGAGCATCGCCCCGTGCCACGCAGATCCAGCGGTTTCCCTCGCTCACCTGTTTGAGATAGTCTCGCCAGGGCATAGGAGGCAGAATGTGGGGCAGCAGCAGCCGTTCTGACTGTTCAGTGGCTTCGGCAGCGATGCGCTGCCAGCGATCGAGCTTTTTGGGGTTGGGTTGGTGCAGGGTGCGATCGCTAATCACCGGCTGGAGCGTGCTCACCCCCAGCTCGGTAGTCTGGCGCACCACGTCGTCGAAGCCGCTGCCCTTGGGTAGGGCGATCGCCAGGGTAATCGGAGCCTGGGTAGCCGAGGATGGAAGAGGTAGGGGCGCGATCGCGGCCACATCTGACTGTGCTGTCAGAGTAGCGATCCACTGCTGCCCCTGGCCGTCGAGGGCCACAAACTGCTGCCCAGCCCCCAACCGCAGCACTCGATACAAATAGTGCTGCTGGCTGCTGCTCAGACAAAGCTGGTCAGCAACCACCTGATCAGGCTCAACCATTAATCGCTGCACCGCTTCTCCTGTTGCTTGTCACCGCCTTAACCCTTATACCTTGAACCCCAAAAACTAAGGCCCCCAGCTCGAAAGCTGGAGGCCCTGGTTCTTATTAGATGTTTCAGTATAGTACGTACCCTATAGAAGCCTTAGCGGCCTATGACTAATGTAGGCGAATGTACGTAAAGAAGAAATAAGCCCCATGTGAAGTTCTGCCAATTTTCTGCGGTATTTACCTAGGCGTCGGTGCTATCCCTTGAGCTGTGGGCGTTTCATCCTTCTGCTTCAACCTAGCCCCAGGAGCGCAGCACCCCAAACACCTTAGACAATATCCCCTGAAGGCGTTCATTTTCAGCATACTTCTGCTTCGTTAGCTGAAGGGCAGCCTTGCTATTCACCTCTGCCAGAGTGGGGTAGATGTGAATCATACCGGTCAGCGCGCCGACCTTGAGATTGTTGCTCATCGCCAACACAACTTCGTGAATCAGCTCCCCAGCGTGGGGGCCAACTAGGTGCGCCCCGAGAATTTTGCCGTTGCGGCGAGTGATAATCTTCGCAAACCCTTGGCCAGAAGCCTCGGCTAGGGCGCGATCGACCCCGGCAAAATCCTGCTTGAGAATATAGACATCGTCGTAACGCTGGCGAGCCTCGACTTCGGTCAGGCCCACCCGCGCCAGCTCAGGGTCAGTGAATGTTGCCCAAGGTATGACCCGGTAGTCAGCGGTCTTGGTGGGAAACAGCAGGGCGTTTTGCATGGCCACAGCTGCTTCGTAGCCCGCCACGTGGGTAAACCGATAGCCGCCAACCACATCCCCAGCGGCATAGATGCGGGAATTGGTGGTTTGCAGCTTAGAGTTCACCGTAATGCCCTCCTTACCCACGGCTACCCCAGCGGTCTCTAGGTTGAGAGACTCGACGTTGGGTGCCCGGCCCGCCGCCAGCAAAATATCGTCAACTATCACGGTGCCGTTGGTGGTGTGGACGTGCTTTTTGCCGTCGATGACCTCGACTCGCTGGGCGCGGGTGCCGTTGAGAATGCGCACGCCATCCTTCTCCATTTGCGCCTGCACCACGGCAGCGGCTTCGGAGTCTTCCTTCGGCAGAATGTGGTCTTGGCCACCGATCAGGGTAACCTCAGTACTCAGCCGGGCGAAGGCCTGGCCCAGCTCGCAGCCAATGGGGCCGGAGCCAATCACTGCTAGAGATTGCGGCTGGTGTTTCAGGGAAAACACCGTCAGATTGGTGATGTAGCCCGCTTCTTCTAGCCCCTCAATATTGGGGTTGGCTGGGCGAGAGCCAGTAGCAATAATGTAGCTGCGGGCCTTGAGGGCGCGACCGTTGACGGTGAAGGTGCGGGAGTCGGTGAATTCGCCTTTGCCGTAGATCACCTCGACCCCCAGCGACTCAAAGCGTTCGGTGGAGTCGTGGACCTGAATGGTGTCGATTACCCGGTGCACGTGGCCCAGGGCGGCCTGAAAGTCAATTTTTTCGAGCTGGGCGTGAACACCAAACTCGGGGCCGCGCACAACTTCATGGGCCACTCGCGAGGCGTGGATGAGGGATTTGCTGGGTACGCAGCCGTGGTGTAGGCAGTCGCCGCCGAGGCTGCCTGCTCGCTCGACTAGGGCGACTTTGGCTTTGAGCTGGGCGGCGGCACTGGCGGCGACTAGCCCGGCAGAACCGCCGCCAATAATCACCAAATCGTAGTCAACGGCCATGGTAGTCTCCTTGCCCTGAGGTACTAGCTGGGAATTCGTTTAATCCTTTCCCTAGAGCATAGGCAAAATTTCTGAGGGCTGCTTAGACCGCACGAAATGGAAATTTAGGTTGGGTATCAGGTTTCGGGTTTTGAGCTACTAACCTGACACCTGACACCTCATACCCCCGCTCAAAGCCCCAGCACGCCTAGCTCATGCTGGCGGGGCACGATGTTGAGCACGTCGAGCTGGGCGCAGTATTGCAGGTCGGCTTCGTTGTTGAGGCGCAGCAGACGCTGGCCGTGACTGGCGTAGTGCATTAGGTCGAGCAGCTGGTCTTGCCACTGTAGGTAAAGGCTGACGGCGGCGATCGCCGCGTCATTCCCGGCCAAATCCTTAAAGGTCTGCCCCGTCGCGGCGATCACCCCATGAATGATGGCTCCAGCACAGACCGTGTCTTCCAAGGAATAGGTGCCCTCCCAGCCCGAGCCGACGATCCACACCGTTTCTGGCTGCTGACTGAGCACAAAATTGACCACGGCCTGGCGCGTAGTTAGGGCGGCGGTGATCACCGTGGGGGCATGCTCAATGCGCTTGAGGCAGCGGGTGCCGTTGGTGGTGCTCATAAACAGGCGCTTGCCGCCTGACCTTTCGGGAGAGTGGTCAAGCGGTGAGTTGCCCAGGTCGCAGCCCTCAACCTGGCCGCCGCCCCGTTCGCCCGCCCGTAGCCGTTTTTCGGCGGGCCAGGTTTCGCTGGTGGTGAGCAGGGTGTCAATGTCGCTAAAGACTTGAATGGCCTCGGCCCCCGCCGCCAGAGCTGCCGCCATGGTGGTGGTGGCCCGCAGCACATCGATGGCGATCGCACAGTCGGGCACGCCCTGCTCAGGCACTTCTTCAGGAGTATGGAATAGGAATAGTTTCACAGCTTAGGAGTTTACTTAGGGGTTAATGCTCGCGATCGGGGTCGCCAGGCGGGGGTAACAACTCATTCTATGCGGGGAGTTGTCTCATTTCGCAAAAAAAGGAGCACCCCTGGGGGCGCTCCTTAACTTGTGATTCTGCCGTTAAGCGAGGCAGGCTAGGGCAGCCACTCCAACACCGCTTCATCTTTGGTGTTGGTGCGGCGCGAGGGGGTAGCGCGATCGAAGGTCATGTGGATGGCGCGAGTTTGCTCGCCATCCGCCGCTACCGCCATGATTGGATAGTCAATGTTGCCGTCCTGGAACGACATCTGGAACCGGAAGGTGCCGTCGGAGTTGAGCTTGATCGGCTGCCCGCCAATGGTAACAGTGGCATCGGGTTCGGTGGCCCCATAGACGATCAGCTCGGCGTCGGCCACCAGCCAGAACTTGCGAGGGCGAATGGGCGGCGCGGAAGCCGAGAAGCCTGCCCCAGACATGGTCAGCCCTGCTCCCGACATAGTAAACCCAGCCCCGGTGAACCCGGCTCCCGACATGGTGAGTTCGTTAAAAGCACCAATGCCCGACATGGTAGGCACTCCAGCCGCAGCGGCACCGGGGACGGCCCACAACCCAGCTCCAGAGGGGAACACGTAGGAGCTGACGGCCTTTTCGGGGGCCATGGAACCCGGCACGTGCTGCATGGATCCGAAGAGTGACCCGGCGACCCGCTGGGCCTCGGTGGCTTGGGTCATGGCATAGACTTCGTCGTAGATGGCGTTGGTGCTTTCGGCGGCACGCTGGCTGGGGTGCTTGAGCGCCGCGACCGTCTTGCCGCGCAGGTCGGCCTGCCAATCGACAGTGACAAAGTGGTCTTCGACCCAGTCGGAGGGGTAAACGGGGGGAATGTGGACGGGTAGGGAGCGGGCCAGCACCAGCCAGCGACCATCGTTGCAGAGGTAGCCGATCTCAGCCACGTAGTCGCGATCGCTCACCGGAATGGGCAGATACCACTCCCGCGCCATTTCGTCACACTCGTACTGCTGCAGGCTGTGGGGAGTCTGCGTCATAAAGTTGATGTCGGTGACATCGTAGAAGCGCAGAGCCAGTCGTGAGCCCCCCTGCCGCCGCAGCTCGTCCTTGTGGGTATGGGGAATATCCCAGTAGCAGTAGGCCCATTGAGGGTCGCGGGGCATGAGCACAATGCGGCTTTCGCCATAGCCGCTGGGCAAATCGGCCAGGCCTTCATCCACAGTGGCCAAGACCTCCACCGGGGGCGGAGCTGGAGCTGTGTAGGCGGGAGTCGCCCCAGCGGTAGCGCCGGCCATAGCGGGTACCACCGCTGGCACCTTTGGGGCAGAAACTGGCGCTGCTCCCAAACCGCGCTTGGCATCAATTGATTGAATGGCCTCAATCAGCTCGGTTTTGCGCATGCGGCTGTAGCGGGACACCTCATACTCACTGGCCACTTTGCGGAGCTGCCGCAGGGTCATTTCTTCTAAGGGTGGGCGGGGGGAAGACATAGAGCACTCTCCTCATAGAGACCAGGACGACAGACGATCAATCACGACAGGCCGAAGGGGATAGCTGCCAGCGGAGGAGCGCTACCGATCCCGCGATCGGGATGGGGCCACTCCAACTAGAACCTTTATGCCTAGTTGCCGAGCCTCAGGTTCAGGTGGGGATCAACCGTTGCCCTGTAGCATGCCAAAAACTACCGCTGGGATCAAGCCTCTGGCAAGGCTTTTCTGGCTCTACTAGCGAGGGAGTAGGGGTTCGGGGATCAATTTGTCATAATTTCATGACAAATTGATCCCCATGCGTATTATTGCGTCAGGAAACCATGACTTTAGTGATAACTGGGGAAGGGGAATGGAGGAGCGATCGCCCAGTTCTTTGCCTTGCGTTCCGATTTCACATCCCCTGCTAGAGTTTGGAGATGCGAAGGTGATTGACGCCTCCCCTAAAGAACTGGCGACAACCACGCCCATTTATTTCTGTAGCCCGCCTATGACTTCTGACCCTGCTAATTCTGCCGACGCTGCCAAGGGCAGCCGCATCATCAGTCGGCTGCTGCCTCCGGCCATTCGCCTATGGCTGCACACCCAGCTCGACCACCTAGAAGGGCTAGAGTTTGCCATCGACGGCAAAGACCGCCAGATTTTAGGCGGCTACCTGCCGGGGGTAACTCTGGCGGCTCGCCAGGCGGTGTACCAGGGGCTGCACGTCAGTCAAGCCGAGGTCAAGGCAACGGATATTCGCGTCAATCTGCCCCAGGTGCTGCGGGGCAAACCGCTGCGGCTGTTGCAGCCCTTTCCAGTAGATGGCCAGGTGACGGTGCTAGCCGAGGATCTGCGCGCTTCTCTGGGTTCCCCACTGCTGGGCCAGGGATTGCGTGACGTGCTGAGGCAGCTGCTGGCCGGAGCCGTGTCCGAAAAGCAGGTACCTCTGGCGCGCTGGCTGGACGATGGGGATAAGTCTTCAGAGGTCGATATTGCGCTGGCGAGCGATCGCATGACGCTGCGCTGGCCAGGAACATCTCTTAGCAACGACGCCCTAGAGCTAACTCTGGGGTTGGCAATGCGGGATGGGCGGTGGCTGTGTTTAGAGCAGCCGGTGGCCACGGTGGTGACCACGACCGGAGAATCGCAGTCGCCGATTGTGTTAGACGAGATTGCCTTTGACCTAGGATCAGAGGTCGATATTCGCCAGCTAGCCGTCACCCCTGAAGGCATTGACCTGGTGGGTATGGTGCAGGTAATTCCAACTGACTAGCGGCGAGGCAGCCCATTTGTGGGCTGCCTCGCATCCACTGCCAAACTATTCTGTATTCTTGTCAGCCCTTGGCCTTGGCTTTTTTCTCAGGCAGGTTGCGGGGTGGAATCGCTCGGCCTTCGTAAAATCGACGTTCTAGAATGCCCAAGCCCGCCCATGCCGCAGCGGTGGCTAGAGGCAAAAGGCCTAGCAGGATGGCGGTAAGACTGGTGAGGCTACCCGTGGCGATCGCGATCGGCAGCAGCGACCAGACTACCGCGCTCACCCCCAACAGCACCCAGCGTAGAGTTTGGATGCGGTTTAGGGCTGTGCGGCAGCTTTTGCAGTGCTGGGTGTGGGAATGGTAGCGATCGAGCAGCGCGGCTTGGCTCAGCGCCGGTGCAAGGGATTGGCCAGGGAAGGGATCGGCCTGGAAGTCGCTGACCCAGTTGCGAAAGGCCAGCACGTAGCGATCGGCCTGGGTGGGCAGGTAGCAGGCCTGGGCGTAGGTGCGATTCTCCTTTGGAGAGGCTTTGCCAATGGCTTTCTCCAGTTCGCGCTCTTGCAGGTGCAGAAAGATTTGGTCATCTTCGAGGACGCCATTGTTGCCGATGTGGCTATACCAGCGAGGCGTGAGGCCAATCACCGTAGCGGGCAGTTTTGACGAAAACTTAAAGGGAAAGCGGGCAAACAACCGGCACTGGCCCTTGCTCGTCGGGGTAGCGTAAACGACGGTCAAGGTGCGGCCAAACTGCTTTGAAGTGAGGTCGTGGTACATCAGCGCTGGGGCGATGAAAGTGGTGTGCTGAGTCCCCAGCGTGCCCTTGCGGGGGCCTTCGGGCCAGAGGCCCTGAAATCCCTGTTTCCCGGCATTTAGCACCTCCATTTCCATGGGGGCCGCGTTTTCTCGCTTGCCCACGGTTTTGTGATGGGTGTAGGGAATGTGGCTGGCATCCAGCACGTTTTCAAGCAGGGTGAGGGCGTCGTAGGGTAGGTCACGAAAGGTGTTGAGCACCACCCAGCCGTCGGGTTCTTCCTCAAGTGGGCCAATGATCGGTAGTTTCACCTGGGGAGCATTTTTGGCCTGACCAGGATAAACAAATAGGAGCCCTTGGGCGATCGCCGTCGGCAGAGCCAGGGCGCAGGCCCGACCCGACTGGTTGCCTTGGCCGTCAGCAGCCTGTTGGGGAATGTGGGTGCAGGCACCGTCGCCAGAGAATGTCCAACCGTGGTAGGGGCACTCCAGCTCGCCAGATTCATTCACCCGGCCCTCAGATAGGGGCGCAAGGCGGTGGGGGCATTTGTCTTCGAACACGCGCCAGGCTTGGCCTTTAGTGTCCCACCAGATGACAATGCCCCGGTCGAGCAGCGTGAAGCGGGTGGGCTGCACCGGGTCTAGGTCTTCTACATAGGCAACGGGATACCAGGCTTCGGCCCAATCAAACCGGGCAGGATCAGGGCCACCGGCGGGTAGAGAGGCGGTGAGACCCGCAGACTGGGGAGCGATCGCAAGGGATGTCATGGGCTAGTCCCGGTGGTAAACCATTTCTCTTTACATTCTGCAATATTTTTTTGAAAGAATGGCTGGACTGCGTCGGTGATACTCCCCTAGGGCGATTGAGCTGGGATGCCCAAAACCTCAAGAAAGGGTAGAATGCGCTAGACATGCGCCATTTTTGAGATCTCGGTAGACTTACCCTGGCTGTTTTAGCCACTGTGCCTTAATTTGAAGTCAGATTATCTCGATTAAGCGCTTTTTTAGTGGTGACATGTTTCAGCTGTTGGCCCAGTGCAAAGCAAGCCTGGTATCCAGTCAGAGCCTGACTCCTAGGCTAGGGTAGAAAAAATTGTTTTTCCGGCTCAATCTGGGCTTTCCCAATGAGCGGCAGTCGGGAATAGAGGTGGGGACTTTTGTATAGCTAATGGGTGAGCCCCACCGTGCAGCGGCTAAGGTTAATGGTGGGTAATGGCTTGCCAAATACAGTTGCTTTGCTCTTGGACTATGTCTGACGCATGACGCGCCACTCTCCCCCCCAGCCCGATATTAGTCAAGCGCAGATTCTAGACACAGTGACTGCAATCTGCGACGCGGCGGCAGCGGGCAGTGAGCTAGAGGTGGTGCTTCAGCAAGGGGTAGAACGGCTGCGGCTGCTGCTTGACACCGATCGGGTTGTGGTCTATCAGGTGCTATCTCCCCACGATGGCTTCGTCATTGCCGAGTCGGTGGATGGTGCTTGGCGGCCTCTGCGGGGCGAGCGAATCAGCGAATCCTGCTTTGCCCGCGGCTGGGAGGAGCGCGATCGTCGCCAATTAAGCCTAGTGGTTGACGCGCGGCACAGCACGCTTGATCCCTGCTACGCCGACTTGCTGAGTCGCCTACAGGTGCGGGCCAGCTTAGCGGTGCCAATATTCGCAGGGCCTCACTTGTGGGGCCTGCTCATTGCTCACCACTGCCGCAGCCCCCGCCCGTGGAACCTATCGAGTCGTGATCTGTTGGTGCATGTGGCTCGCCACCTGGGCCAGAGCGTTTACCAACACGGACTGCGACAGCAGCTCCAAGCCTTTTCTGTCCGTAGCCAAACTGAGCAGCTATTTGAGCTCTTTACCCATCACGTTGAGCAGGTTTTGTTTATTCGCGATGCGGTGTCTGGCCAGTTTTTATACGTCAGCGCGGCCTACGAACGCATTTGGGGCCATTCTCCAGCGTTGCTCTACAGCGATCCCGGCCTGTGGCTCCGGCAGGTGCATCCCGATGATCTGCCTCGGGTGCAGGCGTCTGTCGGGCGGCAGTTTAACGGCAATTCGGTGCGGCGGGAGTACCGCATTGTGCGCCCCAACGGCGACGTGCGCTGGGTGCAGGCCCACGTGCAAGTGGTCAACGATGACCAAAATCAACCCCGCTATATGGTGGGCTGGGCCGAAGACTGCACAGAGCGCCGACAGTTGCAGGCTAGTCTGAGGGCTACCGAGGCGGCCCTCAGCCGCCGCGTGGCGCAAGAGCAACTGCTGCGCATGCTGACGGCGCGCATGCGCGAAAGCCTCGACCTAGAGACGATCTTGGGGGCTACGGTAGCCGGCATTAAAACGGTGTTTGATGCTGACCGAGCGGTGATTTTTCAGATTTTGGCCAATGGCGATCGCCGCATTGCCCAACAGACAAGCAACCCCGACTACGGCACCATCGCCGACAGCATGATTCCGACTGGGCCGCTGCCTGCGGCTTACCTAGAGAAGTTGTATACGTGGCAGCCCTACATCATCAACGACGTTGCGGCAGAGTTCTGGTCTTCAGACCTGACCACGTTTCTCTCAGCAATTGGGGTCAAGTCGGCGATGATTGCGCCCATTGCCCATCCCTTTGGGGGCGATTGCCAGCCCCTGTGGGGCATTTTGGTGGTTCATGCCTGCGGCGAACACCGCCAGTGGCAACCCTTTGAGGCCAATATGCTGCAACACTTCGCCGATCAGCTCAATACGGCGCTGCACCAGGCCGAGCTATACCGCCAGCTCCAAGCGGCTAACCAAGAGCTCGATCGCATCGCCAAGGTAGACAGCCTGACGCAGCTAGCCAACCGCCGCTGGCTCGACGAATACCTCAGCCAGCAGTGGCAGCGACTGGCCCGAGAGCGCAAACCGCTGAGCGTGGTGCTGGCCGATGTCGATTATTTCAAACCCTACAACGACACCTACGGCCACGCTGCGGGAGATCAGTGTTTGGTAGAAATTGCCAGCGCCATTCGCTTTGGCGTTCGTCGGCCCGCTGACCTAGCCGCCCGCTACGGCGGTGAAGAATTTGCCCTGGTGCTGCCCGATACCGATACCGCCGGAGCCATTCGTGTAGTGCAGCTAGTGCGCCATCACCTGCAAACCCTCGATCTGCCCCACGGGGCCAGCCCCAGCGGCGACACCATCACCCTCAGCTTTGGCATTGCCACCGTAATCCCTACCCCCGACAGCCCAGCCGAGGCCATTCTAGAACTTGCCGACCAAGCTCTCTACGCTGCCAAAGACGCCGGTCGCAACCAGTACCAGGTGTTTGAACCTCGGTACTAGGTTGGGGGCACGAGCACCAGTGCCGCATAGGCCACAACAGTCAGCGCTGCCGTCACCCCTAGCAGTCCTTGGCTAAACCTAGAGCTGAGCCGGGGTAGCAGGTAGGCGCTGGCTGTCAGCACCAGCACCAGTTCTATCGTGGCCCCCAGCCGACCCAAGTGGTCTACATCCCAATAAGAAACCGGGCTAATGAAGCGCACCGAGCTGAGGGGCCAAAAGTGCTGGTGGGCATCGTCGTGGTGCAGGGGCAGATCGGCCAGGTGGTGCAGCACCATGCTAGCTCCCAAAAACCCGATCGAGGGGCCAAACCAGGAGTGTCGGAGACTATAGCCTAGCGCCACCCCCAGCAGGCCTAGAGGGATAGAATTACCTAGGGCAAAAATGGCCTGCCAGGGCTGACTGTAGTAGGCCTCGCTCCAGATGGTTTGCTCGGGTAGACCTTGCCAGCGAGCCCAGCCGTAGAATACAAACATGGCCGCATCGGGAATCAGCCCGCCAATCAAGATCGGCCAGGTCATGACCGGGGCCACCGGGCGACGCAGCAGGGCCAGGTTGAGAATCAGGTGACTGGGAGTATGCATAGGGCCTATGGTACATCGACCGATTTATCTCGACTGCCACGCGACGACCCCGGTAGATCCGCGAGTGGTGGAGGCGATGCTGCCGTTTTTTACTGAGCACTTTGGCAACCCCGCTAGCCTCACCCACGCTTACGGCTGGGAGGCCGAGGCGGCGGTGACAAAGGCCAGGGAAACCATTGCCGCTGCTATCCACGCTAGCCCGGAGGAAATTGTTTTTACTAGCGGGGCCACCGAGGCCAACAACCTGGCGATCAAGGGCATTGCCGAGGCCTGCTTTAACCGGGGGCGGCACATCATCACGGTGCAGACCGAGCACAGCGCCGTGCTCGACCCCTGCCGCTATCTCGAATCGTTAGGCTTTGAGGTCACCTACCTGCCGGTGCAGCCCGACGGCCTGGTGGATCTCGATGCCCTGGAGAAAGCTTTTCGCGACGATACGGTGCTGGTGTCGGTGATGGCGGCCAACAACGAGATCGGGGTGCTGCAACCCCTGGCGGAAATTGGAGCGCGGTGCCGCGATCGCAACGTCTTCTTCCACAGCGACGGGGCCCAGGCGATCGCCAAAGTTTCCCTCGACGTAGAGGCCATGCACCTAGATCTGCTATCGCTAACGGCCCACAAGGTCTACGGCCCCAAGGGCATCGGTGCCCTCTACGTGCGGCGGCGGCCAAGGCTGCCCCTGGCCCCTCAGCTCCACGGCGGCGGCCACGAGCGGGGGCTGAGGTCGGGCACCCTGTACCCGCCTCAGATCGTGGGGTTTGCCAGGGCGGTGGAACTGGGATTAGCTGAACTGGAGACAGAGGCGGCTCGGCTGATGGCGCTGCGCCAGCGGCTATGGAGTAGCCTGCAACCCCTGAGCGGATTGCACCTCAACGGCCACCCAACCCGGCGGTTGCCCGGTAACCTCAACGTCAGTTTTGCGGGAGTTGATGGTCAAGCGCTGCTGCTGGGGCTGCGGGGGATCGTAGCGCTGTCGTCGGGGGCGGCCTGTAGCACCGCCAGCACCGCCCCTTCTCCTGTGCTCAAGGCCCTGGGGCGAGAGGACGGGCTGGCCTACGCCTCGCTGCGGTTTGGCCTGGGGCGGTTTACCACCGCCGCTGAGATCGACCAGGTGGCGGCTGGGGTGGTGACCACGGTGCAGGCGCTGCGTCAGGCGACGGTTTGAGTACCCCCACGGTTGACGCCATGGGGCATAATGGAAATTAGCTTTGGGGCTCAGGGGCATCGGCAAGCGCATTGCCCAGATTCGATTTACACGGTGTAGTGTTGAATTCCCCGGCAGGCCTATGACAACCAAAGCGCGTCAGCTAAGCGACCTTCTCAACGCCGGTATTGAGCAAGCCCGCTTGGGCTATTTTGAGGCGGCGATCGCCCAGTTCTCTCAAGCTGTTGCCCTAGAACAAACCTGTGTCAAGGGCTTTTACAATCGGGGCTGTGCCCACCGCGATCTGGGCCGTCACGGGGCCGCGATTGATGACTTTTCGGCTGCCCTGCGCTTAGAGCCGACCTTCACCAATGCCTATATCAACCGGGGCAGCGCCTATCGGCTGCTGGGTCAGCTAGGCGAGGCTCTGGGCGATCTAGATCGGGCCATAGAGCTTCAACCCGCGTCGGTGAAAGCTTACGCTAACCGAGGCCGCATCAAGCTTGATCTAGAAGATTACGGCGGGGCGATCGCAGACCTTTCGGTGGTGTTGGCAGAACAGCCTAAGTTCGCTAAAGTTCTGCTGTGGCGAGGATTGGCCTACCTTAAGCAGGGGGCGATCGCCGCCCTGGCCGAACACCGCCGCGAAGCCTATCAGTTTGCTGTTGTTGACTTTTCTCGGTTGTTGCAGAGCCAGCCCCACCACGCCGAAGCCTACAACTACCGAGCGGTAGCCCATTTTCAGTTGCGCAACACCTACCAGGCGACCCTCGACATCAACCGCGCCCTCGACTGCCAGGTTGACTACGCCGAGGCCTACATCAACCGGGGCATGCTGCGCCACGAGCTGGGCGATTTTCAGGGGGCGATCGACGACTACACCACGGTGCTAGAGCTCAACCCTGAGCTGCAAGACCGTTCCTACAACCAAACTCTGGTGGGCCTGGCCCTCGACAGCCCCGATGCCACCCTGAGCGAAGACACCCCGCTGAACCTGCGCTTTCGCCTGGCCGACCTCTACGACAGTCGGGGGCTGCTGCGAGCCCAGGTGGGCGACATGGAGGGGGCGATCGCCGACTACACCCTGGCTCTGCGCTTTAACCCCGACAGCGGTCGCATCTTGGCCAACCGGGGCCGCGTGTTTAGCCGCCAAGAAGACTACCCGGCGGCGATCGCTGACTTCGACTGCGCCTTAGAGCTAAACGAGAGCGACGCCATGGCCTACTGCGATCGCGGCTACGCCCTCTACTTTCTCGACGAGTGGGAGCTAGCCCTCGACGACTTCAACTGCGCCATTGAGATCAGCCCTTCCCTAGCCGAAGCCTACATCGGGCGCGGTCACACCAATATTCGTCTGGGCCATGGGGCCGCCCTGGCCATGGATGACTTTCGCAAAGCCCTGGAGCTGTCGTGGGATAGCCGCAAGTCAGAGCGATCGCGCCCCCTCTAGCCAGCAATACTTACTTAGTTAAGCCAACCGTTATGGGCAAACAGGTTTCAGCAGGCCGCAAACGCCCCTGGCTGGGCAGCGTGGTCGGGGCTTTAGTAGGTGGCATTGGCCAATATCTAATCGCGGTGCTCTTTTTTTACTACGTGTTCAACTGGGGCGGGCCGTTTTTTCGAAATCACGTGGGTGTCAGTTTGCTTGCCCTAGTGTCGTCTTACCCGGCCTGGATATTTTTTGGGCTATCCGCCGGGCTGGGAGCGCTGGGAGGTGCCCTAGGCGGCATGACGCGACGTTTAGGCAGGGGCGCGGCGCTGGGGGGCGGCACGGTGGGGTTGATCTATCTGGCGCTGGTCGTGGTGCCGCTCAACCGCATGATTGGGCTAAGCGGCGGCGACGTTACCGACTACTCAACTGACAAGCAGGCTGTTGCCATTAGCCTGGTGGCGACCGTGGTTTGGGGGGCGATCGCAGGTACCAGTGCCGCTGCCATTAGAAAAATCTCGTCTCGGCCTTAACTCCTCTACGTCGAGAACGCCCTGGCCTAACGGCAGAGAAGATCTTTCCCTCAGACGTTATCGCCGTCTGCCGGATCTACGGCTTGGAGCCGAGCGGCGTGAACTGCCAAAACTACCGTTTGAAGGGCGAGCACGCTCATTTCGTCGGTTATTCCGGCGCAGATTACTGTTGCCGACACCATTGCCTGAAGGTCTATTGGTATTAACCCGTGGGGCAGTGGTACCGGGTGAGCGTAGCCTGCCACTCGCCCGATATTGACGGTTCCGATATTCAGCCGGAGGTGCTTGGTGGCGTGACTGATAGTGTGAGACCGCTTCGCTGTAGCTTCGTCCATAACCACCATGGCCAACCAGGGCTACACCCGGTTGATAAATTGGCGGCATATAATACTGCGGACGGAAGAGTAAGCTGCCGACCGCCTGCCCCGCTAGCGCTCCTGCAAATGGCGTCCAAAAGCTTGGCTCTCGACGAACAATGACGACTTGTTCCTGCCCAGTCTGCGGATCGGTTTGAGTTTCAGTCACGTTGTGAACATATTCAATGCGAAAATCGGGTGCCAAATACAGCGCCGGTTGCCCGTTTTCAACGCGCAGTTCACTCATTTTGCCCCCCGTGACTTCTTCGTCTGTCAGACGTGCTAGCGGCAAATTGGCGCTGCGAAACATCGACTGCCCAGGCGCAGTGTTGAGCAACATTAGGCTATACTCACCCGAGCTGTCGTCATAAGTAGCTTGCTGCACGGGGTAAGCTCCGTCTGTAATTGAGCTAGCAGCAGCAGGAACAGTTGTTTCCTGCGGAGGTTGCGGCGCTGGTTGCGAAGTGGAATAGCCTTCTGGGCTAGTGCAAGCCACCGATGACAACACTAGGGTTAGCGCTAATAAAGAAGCAGAAAGTTTACGTATCATTGTGGTTAAGGAGGGGCGCTGTGAATTAGAAAAACTAGAGCGGAATGAGTTCAGGAAAACTTTCGATCAATTGGTCTGATGTGAGTTCGTCTCCCAATTGAGCCGGAGAAAAATGTAGCTGAATTGCTCTTAAATTTCCTCTATAGTTCAGGTCGACTAAAGCTTTTAAACCTGCTTTTAAGGCAGTAATGTCAGCTAGGTTACCTTCTAGTTCGGGCACTTCGCCTTCAAAAGCAACTGTGAGCATGACGACCACGTTTTGGGTCACGGGGATTGCGAAATCTTCACGTCCATTTGAGTCAGAGCCGATCGCGCTACCATAACGTGCAGCCGAGTCGGTGAATAGCTCATTCACGTAATCTCCGGCATCGCCCTCATCCCAAAGAACATCTCCTTCGTTGGCTGCCGATTGCCAAAACGTTTCATATTCCAGCAAGCTTTCACAAACCCGCACAAGCTGCTTGCCCAACACTTGCATATCACCTTCTGAATCAATTGCCTCCCGTGCGGCTTGATTGAGCACGCCCAGAAGTGGTGCTACTTCTCGGCCTGAGAGATGCACAAAAATGCGACATACGACAAAGCGGGTCTGTCCACTAAGTTGATTGAAGCGATCGCGCAAACCCATAGCAATTTAATTTAGGTAGGAGAGGCATACAGGATCTATTGTAGATAGCCAACCTTACGGTGGTCTTGATCTAAAGGTTGATTGATAGGGTGATTTCCGCCATTAGCTTAGGGAAATAATTGAGCAGGTTGTTAGGATTGGTTTGTCACCCAGACTAATGAGATGCAAGCTGTTCCTTTAGGACGACTTTTTCTGTCCCTAGGCTCATAAACGACCCTCTCAGCACATCCGTTTTCGTGCTGCCGACGGCGATCGCGCAAACGCGACCACTGGTACTGGCGGCACTGGTCAGCTAAAAGATGATGGACTAGCAAGCGCCATGATTTGTGGCCGCTCAAGCGCACTACGGCGCAAAAGTTTGGTTTGAGACAAATCCTGCCGGGTTTGACTGGGCAGGAAGATTGACAAGCGACACTGGTGCCGGAACAGCGACACTAATTCCAGAGCTGTGTCAGATAATTTCGTAACTTACAAAAACCTTGCGGAGTAGCTGACTCCCTGGCTGTGTAAGAAACGAGCATGGCAGGATTCGAACCTGCGACCCCTAGAACCGGAATCTAGTGCTCTATCCACTGAGCTACATGCCCTTAGGCTGCACCATTCTAGCATCTGCTAAGGGCGTTGTCACAATGACTCGTCCTTAGTCCACAATCGAGTATGGCAAATACTGTATCGGCCCACACGGCTGATCCACGAGTTTTGCCCGCCCCACACTCTATCTGAGACCCCATGACCCAACCTACTGACACCGCCAATTCCCTCGATGCTGCCGCTGCCGCCTTGACCCAAGAGGCTGAGGGGGCGGGTTTATCTGAAGAGCAGTATCGCCGCAAAATGCAGCGCCGTCAGGAGGTGCAGCAGCAGCGCATCGCCGAGCGCAATGTCGAAAAGGGTCTGGTAATTATCAACACCGGCAACGGTAAGGGCAAAACCACCGCCGCTCTGGGCATGGTGATGCGATCCCTTGGCCACAGCTACAGGGTTGCGATCGTGCAGTTTATCAAAGGTGCGTGGGAACCGGCGGAAAAGGCGGTGCTAGAGCGGTTTGGCGACCAGCTCACCTTCCAGGCCATGGGCGAAGGCTTTACCTGGGATACGCAGGATCGCGATCGCGACACCCAAACGGCCCAAACCGCTTGGGAAACAGCCCTTTCCTACATCCGTAACCCCTTGTACAAAACCATCCTGCTCGACGAAATTAACATTGCCCTCAAGCACGGTTTTCTAAGCGTCGATCAGGTGGTGGCGGGGCTGGCCGAAAAGCCGGAAATGACCCACGTCATTCTCACCGGGCGAGGCGCACCCCAAGCGCTAATCGACCAGGCCGACCTGGTGACGGAGATGACCCTAGTGAAGCACCCCTTCCGTGAACAGGGAATTAAGGCCCAGCCCGGCATTGAATACTAAATCCACTCACCTACCCATCCACTCTCCATGGATCGCTACGCCACCCTACGACGCATTCAGAGCCTCGACCCCGAGCGCGACCACGCCGAAATTTGCTGCCTGCTGGCAGGCTACGAGTTTCCGTGGGATGTCACTCGCGCTCTGGAGGTTGCCCTGCTGCGGACGTTTTGCATCCCCAGCGTGTCGGCGCTGCTAGATAAAACTGGGGAGTTTCGCCACCACGCCCAAAAGCGCTACGACGACACCGGCATTGTGGTGTCTGAGGTGCTCAAGCACGGCTACGACAGCCCCCGCGGCGACGCCTTTATTCAGCGCATGAATGCCATTCACCGCCACTACGCCATCGGCAATCGCGACTTCCTCTACGTGCTCTCAACATTTGTGTATGAGCCGATTCGGTGGTGCGATCGCTTTGGCTGGCGGCCTTTTTGTCAGCAGGAGCGGCTGGCCTGCTACTACTTCTGGCGGGCGATCGGCGATCGCATGGATATTCAAGACATTCCGCCAACCTACGCGGCGTTTGAGCAGTTCAACCGCGAGTTTGAGGCTGAGCAGTTTGCCTACGCCCCCACCAACCAGCGGGTTGCCGATGCCACCCGACACATGCTGCTGTCGTGGTTCCCTGCCGTCACTCGGCCACTGGTGAACTGGGGGCTGCCCTGCCTACTCGACCCACCCTTGTTAGCGGCCTTGGGATGGCAGCCGGTGCCGGTGGCAGTGCAGCAGCTAGCCAACACCGCCCTTAAAGCCCGCAGTCGCCTATTGCGTCGTCTGCCGCCGCGCACCGAACCCGATTTCTTTGTCGATCAATCCATCCGCAGCTATCCCAAAGGCTACACCCTGGAGGATATCGGGCCAGAGGCGCTGCGATCGCGCCTGTAGCCAGTGCCCCCAACGCTATCGATAGGGTTATGCCCTATCATCAAAAGCCGTAGCCGCCACCAGTAGCCCCATGCCTGACTATCAGCCCTCCCTGCTCTCCGACGCCGATCTGCGGGCAGCGGATCTGTCGTGGGCCTACAACCGACCGGCGGGGTCAGCCATGCTAGCCGACGAACTCCAGGGCTGGAAGCAGCGGGTGGCTCAGTTTCAGGCCACCGTCAAATCTAACCCGTCAGTTCAGGGGACGTTGTTTGAGGTCGTCGATGCTTCGCCTGCGGATACGATTGATCCCTTTGCCCTACCGCCTCGCAACGCCGAGTTTTGGCGGGGGCAGTTTCAAGAATCGGGGGTGCCCGCTCTGTACTTTGTGGTTGATCACGACGCGGCGGTGCTGCTCTACGTGGGCGAAACCGTCAAGTCAAACCAGCGCTGGAAGGGAGTACACGACTGCAAGCGCTACATTCTCAGCTATGTGGAAGCCCACCGGGTTCACCAGCTGCCCGTGGCGGTGAATATTGGTTTTTGGCCCCACGCCGACTGCGATCGCAAGGCCCGCCAGTCGTTAGAACTGGAGCTGATTCGCCGCTGGCGATCGCCCTTTAACAAAGAAAACTGGGCCACCTGGAGCACCCCATTTGTAGGCGGTAAGCTAGAGCCCTAGCGCCCGCCATCCGCACCTATTGCGATGACAGCAGTTAGCGACTCTGAAAGCCTGGGCCTTGAAGGTAGTTGACTAGGGCGATCGCCAGGCCCCCCAGCAGGGCATAGATAGCCATGGCAATTAAGTTGTTGAGATCAAAAATTTGAGTGGCGTCAGCGCTGGTGGGGCTAATAAACAGGGTCGAGAAGGGCCGCATAAACGGCTCTGACAGGGCGTAAATAGTTTGGGCAAAGGGATTATTGGGGTTTGCGCTAGTCAGCCGCAGAAACAATCGCAGCGCCAGCAGCACCTCTAACGCACCGACCAGCAGCACAATAGAGTTGCGTACCCAGGCTAACCGAGCCCGCCGCTGAGCTGCCCGCAGCCGATCGTGCTCCTGCCTGAGACGATAAACCTCCTGGTTGTGAATGAGTTCTCGGCTGCGTTCAAACTCATCGTGTCCGTTGGGTCTTTGGCTCATGGGGATGTTATTGCCTGCAATTAACGGTTCTTGGTGCTAAAGCAACCGCTACGTTAGCTAAACCATAACGCAGCTCAGCCAGCGCTATAGTTTGGCTCACTTTATTTATATAGGGTATGGCTCAGAGGCTATCTCTGCCAGGGATATTACCAAACCAGCAACAAAAAGTGCCTACCACCATAAATTAACGAGATAGGAAGGCTATAGGACGTCGGCGCTGCGATCGCGGGGCGCACCCAATGGCCAACTTCTGGTTGGGCTGGGGTACGAGGCAGTGGAATTTAGCCAGACCCCAGCCTGCGCTGCTATAACGCAGGCGATCGCAGCTTTGTCCGATTCACTCCCTAGCCACCACTGGCAAAGCGAATCTTCAGGTAGTCGTCTTCCATCTTGGCACCAGCGGGTTGTAGGGCCGCCAAGGCCTGGGGCAGCACTAGGTTGCGGCGGTGGTTACCAATCCGCACGTTTAGCTCGTCTGCCGACTTGCTCAGCTCAATCTGGTCTTTGGGAATGCCGGGCAGGTAGAGTTCCAAGCTATAGCAGCCTTCCTCCTGCACCACGCGCAGGGTGGTTTCTTTGTAGTAAACCTGGGTGGGGTCTTCGTCGGTATAGAGGGTTTCTTTGAGGCGCTGGAGCGACTCTAGGCCGCACAGTTCTTCGGCAAACAGGGGCACCTCTTTCACCGGCAGTGGGTGAAAGTTCTCGTGAATTTCCTGCTTGTACTGCTGCTGCTTTTCCTTCATCCGCTGAAAGAACGGATCCTGCACTTCCTCAGGAATAATGCGGTTGGCGATCACCAGATCGGTACCGACGTTATAGAGGCTGAGGTAGGCGTGGGCGCGGAGCGATTCTTTGATCACCATTTTTTCGGGGTTGGTGACCAGGCGCACGGAGGTGGTGGTCGCGTCGGTGAGCACTTTTTCTAGCTCGATAAGCTGCTCGTAAAATTCGTAGGGCGCATCCATCACTTCTTTGGTCGGCAGGTTAAAGCCTGCCACTGGGCGAAAGAAGGGCTGCACCAGGGGCCGCAGGGCTTCGGAGACCGCTTGGAAGGGTTTATAGAGTTTGCGCATGTACCAGCCCGCCACCTCAGGCAGGCTGAGCAGGCGCAGGGCGGTGCCGGTGGGGGCCGAGTCGATAATCAGCACGTCGTACTCGCCTTCGTCGTGGTGGCGCTTCATACGCACCAGGCTAAAGATTTCATCCATGCCGGGGAGAATGGCCAGCTCTTCGGCCTCAATGCCCTCTAAACCACGAGCCTGGAGCACGTCGGTGATGTAGCGCTTTACCGCGCCCCAGTTGCCTTCGAGTTCCATCAGGGCGTCAAGTTCTGCACCCCACAGGTTGGGCTGCACCAGGCGAGGCTCGTGGCCGAGTTCAATGTCAAAGCTGTCGGCCAGGGAGTGAGCGGGATCGGTGCTCAGCACTAGGGTTTTGTAGCCCAGTTCTGCGCAGCGCAGGCCCGTGGCGGCTGCGACGGAGGTTTTGCCGACGCCGCCTTTACCGGTCATTAACAATACCCGCATGTGGGTGTCCTCACCTTTTCCGTATGGTTCCCTATTTCTATAATCTATAGGGTTTTTGAGGTTTCCGCAGGGCGAGAGCGATCGCATGTTGGGGTGTGATCCCCGAAATCGTGATTTTTTCTACGCTTAAAGGTTTTTGGGAGGAAACCATTCCTGTTGTAGGGGCGAATGTCTCAAGCGCTGGGCGATCGATTTCTTCATCCGCTCCCCTAAGCCGCGATCGCATCCATCAGCTCCTCCGCCATATCAAAGTTGGCAGTGACCGACTGCACATCGTCCAAATCTTCAAGGGCGTCCATCAGTTTGACCAGCAGGCGGGCTTGGTCGGGGTCATCGACAACCAGCGTATTGCTGGGCAACCAGCGAAGCTCCGCCTGTTGGACGGTTAATCCCTGAGCCTTGAGGCTGGTGTCGAAGGTCTCTAGATCGGCGGGAGCGCAGAATAGCTCAGCGGCGGGAATTTCCTCGTCGCGGCGGCCCAGCACTGTGGTGAGTTCGTAGGTTTCAGCCCCGGCTTCCATGGCGGCTTCGAGCAGGGTTTCTTCGTCGCCGGGATGAATGATGGTGACGACACCTTTTTGCTCAAACATCCAGCCGACGCAGCCAGTTTCACCCAGGTTGCCGTTGCTCTTGCTAAAGGCGGCGCGCAGGTCGGCGGCGGTGCGGTTGCGGTTGTCGGTGAGGGCTTCGATTAAGATGGCGACGCCGCCAGGGCCATAGCCCTCGTAGCGGATGGCTTCGAAACTGTTGTCGGCACTGAGGTTGCCGGAGCCTTTTGCGATCGCCCGGTCAATATTGTCGTTGGGCACCCCCGCCGCCTTGGCTTTATCGATCGCTGTGCGCAGCTGAAAGTTGCCCGCCGGGTCGCCCCCCTGACGCGCCGCCACAATGATTTCCCGCGACATCTTGGCGAAGACTTTGCCTCTGACGGCATCAACCCGCGCTTTTTGGCGCTTGATATTGGCCCACTTGCTATGACCTGCCATACCTCACAGACAAATGCACTGCGTTTTCGATTTTATCCTCTTGGGGATCGGCTAGCGCTGCTCTTTTGAATAGGTCAATCCAAGTGACCCCTACCCTAGCCCCTCGGGCAAGGGCTAAGCAGCGGCCTTGAGCGCCGCCCCAATCAGCCCCACCTGGGGGTTGAGCACGATATGCACGGGCACCCGATCGAGCAGGGGGCTGACGCGGCCCTTGTGGCTAAATGCTTCAAAAAAGGTGCCCGCAATCATTAGATCCAGGTTTTTGGCGGCGATGCCCCCAGCTACATAGAGGCCGCCGTAGGGCAGCAGCTTGAGGGCCAGGTTGCCTGCCTCAGCCCCGTAGGCGGAGACAAAAATCTCCATGGCTTTGTGGGAGAGGCGATCGCGGCAGCCCACAGCGGCCTGGGCAATCACGGCTCCGGGATCCACAGTTTTGGTGCTGAGGCCGGTTTGGCGTTCCCAAGCGGTGATGGCTTCAGCGATTTCTGGTGTTTCGGTGGCAAACTCGCGATCGCGCAAAAATTGGTAGATCGCCACAATGCCCTGGCCCGACACTACCCGCTCCACCGACACGCGGGAGATCTGGTGCTTGTCGAGCAGATAGCGCATTAGCTGAAACTCTAGCTCTGAGCGGGGCGCGAAGTCGGCGTGCCCCCCTTCAGACGGAAACACCAGAGGGCGACCGCTGGTGGCCAGGGCAAACCCCTGCCCCAGGCCGGTGCCCGCGCCGATAATGGCTACTGGAGCGTTGCGGTCAGGGTCGCCCGCTTGCAGGGTGTGGATGTCTTCGGCAGCGAGGCCAAAGACGCCGTAGCCGACCGCTTCAAAGTCGTTGATCAGCTCAACCCGGTCGAGGTCGAGTTCTATCTGGAGGCGATCGCCCTCCAGCGACCAGGCCAGGTTGGTCAGGCTGGAGGTATTGTCTACAACTGGCCCGGCGATCGCAAAACAGGCCCGCTCAGGCGCGTAGGTATATCCGGCGTCGATGGCGGCCTGGTGCAAAAATTCTTTCACCATGGGCACCAGGTCGGGGTAGACCTGGCTCGAGTAAGTGCGCTCAAACTCGTTTTTGAGAATCACCGGGGTCGATGGGCTGGGTTCGCTGGCTTCGACCAGGCGCAAAATGGTTTTGGTGCCACCAATATCACCGGCAAGCAGATAGGTCATGGCTGGAACGTTCTGAGGGGCTAACGACAGTTGCGGGCAGATCCTGGTTTAGCTTACCGCTGCGAAAGCCCTCTAGATCGAGGGTGACGTAGGTGAAACCGTAGTCTTGCAGCGCCTTTACCAGGGCTTCAAGATCGGTGGCCGCTACAAATTCTTTAATATTTTCGCAAGGAATTTCAATGCGGGCAGTATCGGCTTGCGATCGCACCCTGAGCTGCCGCAGCCCCAAATGCCGCAGGTACAGCTCTGTCTGGCCCACCCGCCGCAGCTTCTCTAGGGTGATGGCCTCTCCGTAGGGGAAGCGCGAACTGAGGCAGGGCTGCGCCGGTTTATCCCACCAGGGCAGACCCAGCAGGCGCGAGATCTCGCGCACCTCAAACTTGGTGATGCCGACCTCGGCCAAGGGTGACCTGGCACCGCGCTCCTGCGCCGCCTGAATGCCGGGGCGGTAGTCGCCCAGGTCATCGGCGTTGACACCATCTACCACGTAGGGGTAGCCCCGCCCCAGGGCCAGGGGCTTGAGGGTGTCGTGCAGCTCGCTCTTGCAGAAGTAGCAGCGGTTGACGGGGTTGGCGGCGTAATTGGGATTGTCTAGCTCGTGGGTGGCGACAATTTCATGGGCAATGCCGATCGCTGCCGCCTGCACCTGGGCTTCTTCTAAATCGGCGGGCATGAGCGAGGGAGAGTTAGCGGTAACGGCGAGGGCGCGATCGCCCAGCACGTCGTAGGCGACCTTAGCCACCAGGGTGCTGTCGATGCCGCCCGAATAGGCAATCAGCGCCCGATCCATCGCAGCAAATAGGGTTTTGAGCTGGTCAAGTTTTTGCGACACCATGGGCTGTGAGCGAGGTTGTATGTTCAAAGTTTGGCTTTCATCCTTTGGCAAGGATCACTATCATCCTAATAGGCACAAGTCTGTTGAGAGATTAAGCTATCACCCCACCAGACAGGCTAGATTTTAGGTACCAAGGGTAGGCGGCGAGTACGAATTCGACCTGGCTCAACTGTGATAGCTGCTCCCTGTTCTAGCTCCCCGCTGCATTCAGCAATTGTCATCAGCAATAAATCCGTGAGGGCTTGGGCGCGGAGCCTTTCGATGCGAATGCGAATTACTGAAGGAGATAGGGCTTCACTCAAAGCTAGCAGGGCATGAAAATCCGCGTCGAGTGTAGCTATCACCCGGTCTTCTAACTTTGCCGTCTGAATGATATCGACGTCATCTGCTTCAGCCATGCCAATTTCGCCTACGTGAACGGTATTCACCCCAGCATCGCGCAATAGTCCTGCTGCCGAACGAGGGAATCCTTGATCAAGCAACAGTTTCATAGCGATTGGAAATTTCAATGATGCGATCGTCTATGTAGGAGGCAGCAAAGATCAAAGCCTGCTGAATGTCTTCGTCCTCCAGCTCCGGAAATTCCTGATGTAGTTCATTTCTGTCGGGATAGGTTGCCAACAACTCAATTACCCGGCGCACAGTGAGTCGAAGATTACGAATACAGGGTTGGCCGTTCATGCGAGAGGGATTGCTAGTAATGCGATCGAGATTCATAGGGTTAAACCTAGTTTTTTAAGAAATAATGCTCTCTGTGATAACGCAGATTTGCTGGATATATGGAATGACCCTCCGCCAGGGTTAAGCTATCTTCTATTCCTATTAAAGAATAGATCATCAGCTATTGAATCGGCTCCTTCGCCTTCTGTCCCGCTAATTCCTGCCACTCCAGGACGATGTAATCCTGCTTCTGATAGTGCAGCTCTAGACTCAAACCAACTACCAACTGGATAACCCTGAATATGACCAAAGATTCTTTCAAACATGTCTCAGAAATATAAGTGAGATTTAAGTTTGGAGATTCAGCACGGCTTCGTAGGCTTGCCCAGCCCTCTCCCAGGTGAAGGTGTCTTCAATCAGCTCGCGACCGCGAACTGATAGGGTGGCGCGTAGGTCGGGCTGGTCGAAGAGTTGGCCGATCGCCACCACATACTCATCCACAGTATTCGCCCGCAGCGCTCGCTGGGGCTGGTCTACGGCGAGACCTTCGAGGCCGCGGTCGCTGGCCACTACCGGCACCCCCGCCGCCATCGCCTCCAGGGTTTTGTTCTTAATGCCAAAGCCAATGCGCATGGGCACCACGCACACCGTGGCCCGGTGCAGATATTCCGCCACCGACGGCACCCGTCCAGTCACAACGACTCCCGGCAGATTTCCCAACGCCTGCACCTCTAACGTGGGTTTATTGCCCACCAGGTAGAGAGTGGCATCGGGATAGCGCTGGCGCAGGGGCGGCAGAATGGCTTGGGCCAAGTACTTGGCGGTATCCACATTGGCGATGTAGTCCATCGCGCCGACAAAAACCATGCTGCGACCGCCGGGGTCAGTGCAGCGATAGGGAAACTGCACCAGATCCACACCGTTAGGAACAATATGCAGGGGAGTAGCCCCTGCGATCGGGGCAAAGAATTGACGGTCTTCCTCAGTGGTGAGCACCAGATCGGTAAATTTTTGGGCGTACTGGCGTTCGTAGCGGCGGAGCAGGGGCAGGTTGAGGCGATCGCGCAGCGGCTTCTCCGCTGTTCCGGTCTCTAGCTGATTGACGAGAGTGCCGTAAAGCGAGCTATGGATATCGACCACCACCTTCTTGACGCGTTGACGATAGCTGGGGCGCACAAAGACTTCATTGACGCTGTGCTCACAGGTGATGGCGTCGCAGTGGCCACCCTCTACCCACTCATCGATCCACTGCTGCATGGCGGGTGTGTACAGGTAGGTGGTGCTGGGGGGCGTGCCCGTAGTGAGGAAATGGGTAAAGCGGCTGATTTTTCCACCTATTCCTGGCTGAAGGTCGGCGGCAGTGGGGCGAGGAAAGCACACTAGCTTATCCACGTGGGTGGACAGGGCATTGATCTCTTCCTCCGTCACTTCGTCGGAACGCTGCGTGACCAGCGTGACCTCGTGCCGCTGGGCTAAGTATTTAATCAGATAAAACGTGCGAACTTGCGTACCTCCCAGCGTCGGCGGGTAGGGAAACGTAGTGGAGATCATCAAAATTCGCATCAGACGGGTTCTCCCAAACGAGTAATGGTGTGGGCTGCCTCGGGCAGTTTGGCTTGGGCTTGCCCCTGGGTGCGGGCGTGGGCGCACCACAAATCCAGCGGGGTAATCGCTAGCTCTAACGCGGTGCCGCGTCCGTTTAGGAGCTTAGCGGTGGCCTGGGGCAGTTCTTTCAAACCCCAGCGCAGCAGACGATAGCGCATTTCTTTGGCGGTGAGAGGGCGCATCAGATCGACGCCGTGCAGGTCGTGCAGATAGCGGTTTGAGCAGCCGTAGCGGTGCCACTGGTTGCGCAGATCCTTCAAACTATCTCGATGGCGATGGTAGACCACGGCATTGGCAGCATGGACGAGTTGCCATGGGGTGGCTTGCTGAATGCGCCAGCACAGGTCAGCGTCCCCGCCCGTGGTCAAGTGAGGACGAAAGAGCCCAACTGTACCCAAAACCTCAGCCCGCACCGCCAGGTTCGCCGTTTGGCCATAGGGCAAGAAGCCATGGTTGAGGGTGTTGTGTTGGGAGAGGGTGCCCTGGCGATCGGCGTAGCGCTCTAGCCAGTTTTGGCTGGGCAGAGCTTTGATTTCCCCAGCGACTAGTCCGACAGAATGGTCGATGAAGGGCTGCACCAGGGCGGCGAGCCAGCTTGGCTCGGGCTGGCAATCGGCATCGGTAAAAACGAGAATGTCACCCTTGGCAGCGGTGATGCCAGCGTTGCGGGCGGCATAGGAACTTTGGATAGCGCTGTAGGTGAGGGCGTGGAGCCGGATTCCCTGGGATGCGGCGGTAATGGTGGCGGCTTGGAGCAGGTCAGGGGTGCGATCGCCGCTGCCATTATCCACCAGCAAAAACTCGACGCGATCGGCTGGATACTGCTGACTTACCAGCCGTTCCACCAGCCCAGGCAAATCGGCCTCACCGTTGTAAATGGGCACAATCACCGACACCGAGGGATAGACCATCGGCTGAGCCGCATCGGTTGTCACAGTGGGAACCGCCATCGTCTGTCACACAATTCAGAGGGCAAACTGGTTCCAGTATGCCCATCGGCTTAGGGGATGTCCCGAAGCTGGGGCCGCTATGGGACGGTCATTGATAGGAGATAGCAATTGGCAAGGGCGATCGCACTTCTCGCTATACTGCTGAACGCAACCCGCTGTTGGCTCTATGCGTTCTATCCTTCAACCCTGTCTGACCATTAGCCTAGCTGTCTTCTTGGGCCTGTCGAGCTGCGCCCCTGTTCCCGATGCGGCTGATACGGCTCTAGAGGAGGTCGTTCCGGCAGAAGCCGCGATGCCGCCAGTCTATGAAACTGTGAGGCTGCCCGCTGCAACGGTGTATGTGGTGACTATTCCCGACCCGGTGCGCTACCCGGTGCAGGTGGCGGTGGTGGATGAGCTAGCGCGGGTGGATCAGATCGCTTCCCAGGTATGTCGAGGGGAGGGATGCGTTGCAGCGGCGATCAACGCCGGTTTCTTTGATCCCAACAACGGGCTGACAACATCCCATGTGATTGAAGATAGCGCCCTGGTGGCCGATCCCAACCAAAACGAGCGGCTGGTCGGCAATCCCGACCTGTCTAGCTATATGGATCGGATTTTGAATCGCTCAGAATTTCGCCGCTACGACTGCGGCGGCACCCCAAGCTACGACATCACCTTGCATCAGGAGCCTGTGCCCGCAGGGTGCGCCCTGGTAGATGCGGTTGGTGCTGGCCCGCAGCTGCTACCGCAGGATACGTCGGTGGAGGAAGGCTTTATCGATCGCACCACCCGCCGCGATGCCCTAGGCAGCCAGTCGCCCAATGCTCGCTCCGCAGTGGGCCTCAAAGCTGACGGCAGCGTGGTGCTGATGATGGTGGCCCAGGTGCCAGGGGTATCGCCCTCAGGCCTGACAATGGGGGAAGTGGCGGCTTTTATGAGCGATCGCGGCGTCACCCAAGCCCTCAACCTCGACGGCGGCAGCTCCTCAACCCTGATGTATGACGGCACTACCCACTACGGTCGTCTCAATGCCGCTGGCGAACTCGTGCAGCGTCCGGTGAAATCAATTTTGTGGGTCGCTAATCTTGAATGAGGGGGTTAAGTGAAAAAAGCTTTATTCAATGGTGGGCGTACCTACAGTTAACTGCCTCACTTCATCGCCTGCTCCCATCCCTTAGCTATTCACCCACCCACTGCCCACCTGCCTCTCGACAAATACCCGGTTGCGCTGAAGATTTAGCTCTAGCTCCACCAGCTCGCTGAGCTGGGCAGTGAGCATATCCACCCGCTTCTTGGCCGCGACCTTACGGTGTAGGGCGGCTTTGGACAGGTCTTCTCGGTGATTCTCGAGCGCTTTTTCGGCTACTCGGTGCCAGTCGCGAACGTCCTTTTGGGCGGCCTGCTGGTCGGCCAGGGTGGTGTTGTAGGCGGTGGCAATGTCGCCTAGGGCTTTTTGAAAGTTGGCGCGGGCTTCGGCGGGGGGGGTGGTGTAGCGATCGCCCTCGGCCAGTCGCCGCAGTTCGGGTAGGTTGAGCTGGTCGGTGCGCAGGCCAAAGTTAGCCAACTGGCGGCTTTCGCTGCGACCCGTGGTACACCAGTTGGCAAAATGTTCGCAGTTGTTGAGCAACAGGTCGTACTGGCGCTCGCCCAGGCGGGTAGTGGCCCGCTCAACGACAACCTCAGGGTCATAGATCAGCGATTTGCGAACGGTATAGACCGGGTTGCTCCAGGAAAAGGCGTCGTAGCTGGTGCGGGCGATCTCGGCGATGTCTCGAGCTTTGCTGTAGTGGATAACGGTGCCATCGCCACAGTCAATGCCGTGGTGCTGATACAGCCCGGGCACCCCGGCCAGGTCGCGCATGACGTAAATTTGATCACCCTTGGCCATAGCTGCGGTCTCGTTTAGAACAGGGCGTGCCGAAATTGCTCTTCTTCGTTATAACAGCCTCGTTTGTGGCTGGGCAGTGCGGGCATACACACTGCTAAAACCCCATTTCTCCCGTTGCCAAATCTAAGCTGAGCTGTCCTCCAGCGGCAGGGATTGTCATGCGATCGCTCGTAATATCCATCTCAGGGGTGCCGCTTAGCCAAAAGCCCTGGGCCGCTTGGTCAACGACTGCCGCTCGCGACTGGCCAGTCACGTCAACAATATCGTCAAAGCTGTGCTGGGCCATGACCTGGCCGTCTAAACCCATCACCACAATGGCGCGAGGGCTGGCTACGTTGATCCATTCGTCGAGTAGTACGACGGTGCCAGCGTCGTTCACCAGAGCCAATCGGGGGCCGTAGCTGTGGGGCAGGGGGTGCGACCAGACCTGCTGGCAGCGATCGCCCAGGGTCTCAAACAGGTTAGCGGTGGTGCGCTGAGCACCCGCCTCATCTTTTCCCAGCGTCAAAATCAGGTGGTAGTTACCTGCGGGCGATGTTTCATGGCGCAGTAGCGGCGGGTAAGGAATGGAATCCTGGCCAAGCACGGGCAGCGACTGCGATAGAAGAACAAAACCGGGCAGAGTAGCCCCGCTAGATGCTAAGCCTGAAGACGGCTGGGGGATGGTGGCCCGTGCTGCCCCGCTAAAGGGGATAGCCCCGTTCACTGTGGCTACTGCTGCCTGAGCCATCAGCAGCCAGCCTATCAGCACCACCATCATCGCCCTCGGGGTTGCCAGCGCAGATAGCCCGCCAGCAGCCCTGCCGTCAGCAGCGACATCGCCGGGCCATTGGGAATCGGTTGGGGAGCCTGTGTCGTTGCGGCAAAGGCGGCCTCAGGCAGCAGGGCCAGGTCGGTCACGGGGGTTGCTTTGGACGGGGCAACCCAGGGCAACGCATCAGGAGCTGCGTCTGCCAGGGGAGGCAGTGTCGTGGGTAGTTCTCTTGGGGTGCTATCGGCAGAGGGGTCGGGGGCAGTGCGGGCAAAGCCGCTGTTGCGGGCTTCGTCGATTTGGCGATCGGTGAGCTGGTCTAGGCGCGCGCCATCGGGGGTGATGTCATCGAGGGTGCTGGGCGAATTGCGAAAGCCGCCGTCGGTCATCAGGTTGTTGGCCCCGCCCGCCCCAAAGCCCTCGTGGGTTAGGCCCAGGTTGTGGCCAATTTCGTGGGCCACCGTATCGAGGCGGCCAGTGCCATTGTTAAAGGTGAGAATGTCGTCGTCAATTAAGACGCCGTTTTGATCAATCCAGCCCAGACCCAAGGTGTCAAACCCTTCAAAGGGAAAGATGCTCTCCACAAACCAAAGACTGATGGGGCCGGAGGTGCGGGTTGAGAGGGGGTTGCGGCCAAAGGCCCCGGCCCCGCCCGCAAAGGATAGCTCGGCAAACTCGTCCTGGTTGTCAATGGTGAGAAAGCGGCTGGCGTTGAGCCGGTTGGGGGCCAAAAAGCTGACGTCGAGGTTCGCCTGAGCCCAGATTTTGCGGGTAGCTTCTTCAAAGGTAGCCAGGTCGGCACAAAAAATGCCAAGGTCGTCGCACACCTGAATGGGCTGAATGCTGACGAACCGCGTCGGGCCACTGCTGCCCTGCCCTCCGCCCGAGCAGGACACCAGCGCCGCCGAGAGGCCGCAAACCATCAAAAACTGAGGCTTAAAAAGCGCGTTGGCCATTTGAGGTAGAAACCATGGGCTCGGGTTGGGCACAGTTGTCAAAACACCATACCCTGAGCAACCGTAGGATCAGGGAGATTATCCAAAAATTTTCTGTAAAGTTCCCTTTTTTTGACGCTGGCCTAGCACCAAATGTTGCAGCATTTGCCCTTGCCACAGCGGCAGAGGATTGCTAGCACGCTGGAGCTGCGCCACCTGAGCCAGATCGGAGGCAGCTTCGGCCCCAGCCCCAGTCAGCCAGCGCGCAATGGGATGATCCCAGCCCTGAAGAAATTCGTCGAGCATGACCCGGTGGCTGTCGTCGATGGGGAAGGGGGTTTCGCTGGTGTCGGCGTGGGTGGTTTCGTGGAGCGCTTTGCGGGGTTTGTTGGGGGCGGCTAGGGCTTTGGCGCTCAGCGATCGCCAGGTTTCGCTCAGCAGCGGCGGCAGCGCCGCCAAACTGGCGGCCTGGGCCAAATCGCTGGCGAGGGCAGTCAGGTCGCGATCGCCGGTTTGTTCGCCATAGCGGGCAAAGTCGTCCAGCAGGGGCTGCAAGAGCTCGCGCTCCAGCACCGTAGCCAGCCCGGCTACGGCGGTGGCGTCGACCATGGGGCCACTGGCAGTGGTCAGGTGGGCCACCGCAATGGCCAAATCTCTCTGGCTGTCGGGGCTGAGGCAAAACCAGACGCGATCGCTCAAACTCTGGCGCACCTGCTGCTTAGCGTCATCGAGCTTTAGGGGCAACGCTGCGGCTTTCGTAGCGGCTGGCGGTTCTGCCACGGGCGATACAGGCTGAACTTTCGCTGCCTGAGACGACATGTCTATCTGAACTGAGGACTGAGCGACCCGAGTAGACTGAACCGACATGGATTGGGTCTGTGTTGTCGCAAAACCCACTTTTTCTGATTGAACAGAATGGTTCTGTCGTGGAGCAGGCTGGGGCTGACTTGCCTGGATTTGGGCCTTTAGTAAAGCCGCATTCTCAGCTTTCAAGGTGGCCAATTGAGACTCTTTTTGAACCATCAGAACGTTCTGTTCGGCTAGTAAAGCATCCCGTTCTGCCAGCAAGGCGTCCTTCTCGCTGAGCTGGGCTGTTGCTGCCGCTAGCTGTTGCGCCATCTGCTGAAGTTCTACCGCTGCTGCCCCAGCTCGCACTAGGTTGCCGTAGTGGGGTTCGCTGAGGTCAACGGGTTTGGCCGATTCGCCCGGCAGGTAGAGCCAGCCTTGCTGGTCGCCCCGGTTGACCACGAGCCGCTGCCCCTCGGGGTTGCTGATTGTCAGGGTAGTGATACCTGCTGTGGTTTTGGTCGTAGCCGAGTAGCGGCGGTTGCTGTAGGTAAACTCGGCGGCATCCAAGGCCGCTGGAGGCTGAAGGGATGGCGCTGAAGTGGGGGTGGGGAGCGGGGAAGGCGTCGGTGGGTCAAGGGGGGGGGAGGCGATCGCCTCTAACGCCTTCTCCGTCAGAGGTTTCGCAGCATCGAGGGGCATCTCAGCATCTCGGAGGATCAGCCGTTCCCCGGCTTTAGCTGCTAGGGGGACACTGACGTTGGGCAGCGATGGCCCAACCAGGCGGGTCGGCAGAGGCCCTTCGCCTGGGCTGATGGACTGGCCTTTTTCCTGGGTGCTGACTGGTGTGGCTCCTGCCGCTGGCCGCACGCCAACCAGTTCTAGCTCCACGCTGGTGTTGCCCTGCCACTCGTTTTGCTTGAGTTTATAGGCCACATCGAGGTGGCCGGGCAGGGGGTAATACTCGCCCCAGCGCCAGGCGATCGCCTTGATCGTCTCGCCTCCAGCTTCGGCCAGCACCAGCTTAAGGTGGTCGCGGTTGCGGCCCACGGTCTGCTGCTCTAGCACCCGCACATTCGGCGTCCAGAACACCGGGTCGGGGTTCTCAATGCCGCAGGGGTGCAGGTGGTCGATCTGATCAAACAGGCCCTGGTGAATGTCGCTTAACCTCGCCTGGCTGTCAATTTTCACCAGCGGCTTGAGCAGATCGACCGAGAGGGTTTGGCAGGCGTAGTGCGACAGCCGGGTGGACACCTGGCGCAGGCGATTGGCCAAAAACGAGAAGCCCCCCGCCGCTCGGTGGCCGCCAAATTTTTCCATCAGGTCGTGGCAGGTTTGCAGGGCCGCAAACACGTCAAACTCAGGAATGCCCCGCGCCGAGCCGCGAATCACTCGGTGGTCATCATCCTCGTAGGTGCCAATGAAGACGGGCACGCCATAGCGCTCCACCAGCCGCGAGGCCACAATGCCGATGACGCCGTGATGCCAACTGGGTTGCACCACGACCAAGACGCGATCGCGCTCAATATCCACCGTGCCCATGGCTCGCTGCTGCTCACACCAAGCGATCGCCTCCTGCTCAATGCTCTGGCACAGATCTTGCCGGGTGCCGTTGATCTGCTCGCACTGCATGGCCCGCTCTAGCGCCACCCCTACGTCATCCGTCGTCAGCAGGTCAATCACAATCTGCGGTTCGCTGATTCGGCCCACGGCGTTGATGCGCGGCCCAAGGCGAAAGCCAATGTGCTCAGGCTTCAGCGGCTTGCTCTGGTCAGCCAGTCCCGCCACCTGAATGAGAGCCTGAATGCCGAAAAGGCGCGATCGGGGCAATAGCCCCAGCCCCCGCCGCACCCATCGCCGATTTACCCCCGTCAGTGGAGCCAAGTCAGCGATGGTGCCTAGGGTAAACAGCTCCAGCAGTGGCCCAGTCAAATCCTGGGTACGCCCTAGCGCCTGGGCTAAGCACACCGCCAAAATGTAGGCCACCCCCACCCCCGCCACTCCCCGGTAGGGCGAGGTCTCGGGCAGCAGCTTGGGGTTCAAAATCGCATTCGCTGGGGGAATCTCGGGCGGAATATCGTGGTGGTCGGTGACAATTACCGCCAGGCCCAGCTCACGGGCGCGGGCGATCGGAGCCACCGCCGCAATGCCGTTATCTACAGTGAGAATGATGCTCACACCCTCGGCGTAGCAGTCTTCGACAATGCGGCTGTTGATGCCGTAGCCCTCGGCCATGCGGCTGGGAATGGTGTAGCTCACCTGCGCTCCCAGCGCCCGCAAGGCCCGCAGCAGCAGGGCGGTGCTGGTCATACCATCAGCGTCATAGTCGCCGCAGATAGCGATCGCCTGCTGTGTGGCGATCGCCGTTACCAGCAGCTCTAGACTCGACGCTAGGTCGGGAAACTCCGCTAGGGGCGACGGCAACTGCTGCCGTTCGGGGTCGAGAAAATCAGTGGCCTGCGCCGGAGTCACAATGCCCCGATTGATCAACACCTGAGTCAGCAGCGGCGACAGCCCCGTAACCTGTGCTAAGGATGTTGCCAGGGGTGCATTTGCCGGGGCCACCTGCCACCGCTGGCGCGGTAGGCCAGCCGTAGCGGTTGTAGACGAGGGGGCGGCAGCAGACTCAGTCACAGTACAGAAGCACTAAATTGTGTGAACTTATCATAGCTGGAGTTCCCGATTTGGTTGAGCCCAGTGCACCCTCGCAGAGATTCGTAACCCACATAGTTAGAGCACTACAGCCATAGATGCAGAGCAAATCCTTCAGATTCAGCGGTGTCTCGACAAAAGGTGAGGTCTTGAGTAAAGCAAGGCGATCGCCAATCAAACCGTTCAAATTACGGTTAGGGAATGGATTAGGGAAACTTGCGGTAGATGTCTTGCCGATGTCGTACTCGGCGAAACTCAATGACCTGATTTTCTTGATCAATCCGTAAGCCTAAACGGTATGACCCAAAACGAACCTTGTAGAAATCATCGTATCCCTTTAGCTTTTCGACTTTACCAGCCCCAAAAGGATTTTCCTTGGTTGTATAGCCAAAGGCAAATTCTTCAATTTGCTGTCTAACTTTTTCTGGAATTTTCGCTAGCTCTTTGTAAAAAGTTTTCGTATATCTAACCTGCCAATTCATTAGCCCTCCCCGGCTAGAATTGACTGATAAAAGGCTTGGCCTGCTTCTCCCTCAAGCCATTCATCATCGTCAACCTCTTCTATAAGCTGGCCTAGCGCTTCGTCTTCTAGCCAGTCCATCAAAATCTCGGGTTGAGTATTTAATAGCTGGGCCAGCGTAAAGATAGATACCTGAGGCTCTTCAGCAAAGAATAGGACACCAGGAATATTCTTGGTTTTCAAAAACCTTAAGAATAAGTCCGGTTGAGTGCCTAATATCGAAGCCGACGTAGAAAGATCAAGTGTTAGTGATGTGGTCATTGCTTCTAAGCCCGATGAACACAGAAAAGTTATCCGCCAACAGGAAGATTACTCAATATTGAAACTAACAATGGGCGGAGCGAGACTCGAACTCGCACAACCGAAGTCGCCACATTTTGAGTGTGGTGCGTCTACCAATTCCGCCATCCGCCCTTCGATGCGTCCTCATTATACTCAACTGTTGGGCGTTTAACCAACTGATAGTAATCATTAGTGCTGGCCCAGCGATCGATTTCTCGGGCGCGTAGCACCGGCACCGGGTGGGTCAGCCCCTGGGTACGAACCTGCTTGAGGGCTTCGCCGATGGCGTCATCGCTGAGACTGTCGTAGGCGCGGGCCTGAGCGATAAAGGCATCGACATTGAGCTGGTCAACCAACGAAGGTGAGCCGCCGCAGAGTTTCATCAGCAAAGAGGCGACGATGCGGGGGTCTTGGGCGACTAGCAGAGCGGCGCGATCGCAGGTAAACTCCGCACAGCGCACCCACTCCATGAGCTGATTTTGAAGGCTCTGCGCCAGCACTTCACCCAGGGGGAGCTGGCTAGCGGCCAGCGTGATCAGGTTGGCCAGGGTGAGATAAACACTGTGTTCACACTTCAGGTGGCCCAACTCATGAGCGATCACCGCCTGAGTTTCTGCCGGCGTCAGCAGTTCGATCAGCGCCGTGTGGATGACGATGAAGGGTTGCTCGCCGCGCATGGCAAAGGTGTAGGCGTTGGGCACCGGGTTTTGGCGCACGTAGAGCTGGGGCACCTCTAGATCGAGAATGCGGCAGGCTTCGACTAGCGACTGGTGCAGATCGGGCAGCTGGCGATCGCTCACCTGCAAGCTTGAAGCCAAATGGTCGAGGTGAAAGAACCGCTCTGCCAGAGGAGCCAGGGCCATGCGCACCATGACATCGAGCCCCGGCAATTGCTTGAGGGCGCGGGTGGCTTTTAGATCCAGAGGGTGGCGAAACTGGTCAGCGCGCAGCCCTACCAACAAAGTTTTACCAGGCATATTTAAAGGCGATTCAGGGTGCGGTTAGGTATCTTCTATCGTAGCTTGGGGAGACTGAGCTTGCCTGAGCAGATAGTTTTCGCCTAGCATAGTCAACCGCTAGTCGTCAATTTCAGCTAGCTCGATCACCTGGTTGTCGTAGTCTTTGACCAAAAAGTTGAGGGGCTTTTCGTTGCGAATTTTGTGCTGCACGCCGCCTAGCTGCACACGCATCAAAATGTACTCCAAACAGTTGTGGTCAAAGCAGACATGGCGTTGCTGATTGCGGTGGCCGAGGCTGGCACCCCCCACCACGTGAAGCTGGGTGTTTTTGCGCAGCTGATACCACAGCCCCTCGGGGCTATTCATCACGTTTTGGTTGGCCAGGCTGGTGGCACCGCCCAGGTACATGGGGTCGAGACCAGCGGTGCCTAGGGTTTGCTCGTAGTTGTAGTAGTAGTGCAGGGGCACCTCAGCGGCGGGCAGGTTGAGCATGCCCTCGTAGAAGTGGCGGGCTACCTCCAAATCAGACACCATCACGGTGTAGACCTTGGGGGCACCCTTGAGAAACATCCACATGGCCCCGGCATAGGCCACTAGCAGCAAGACCATGATTCCCTGGGTCGACATGATGCTGTCGAGGGGCAGCCCCAGCAGGGAAGCCAAACGGAGGGTTAGGGAGCAGTCAAGCAGCATAGGCCCACTCACAGGATTAACGACAAGGGCGGTGATAGCACTCACCCCAATACTCAGTGTCTCGTAACCAGTGTATCAATTCTGCAATAAACTCCCCACTTGTGAAGGAGTTGCTGGGCCGTGGCGGCATCTTGAACCCAGGTCGGGGAAAATCCCTGAATTTCAAAAAAATTACGTCGCCAAAAGCGCCATGGTAGGTATATTAAAGGCTGATTTACCCGCAGCCTGGGTCAGTAGCGATCGCAGATCTGGGGGTGGCTTTGGTCAACGTTCTCCACGGCTTAACCTATGTCTAGCCCAGCACCTATTCCTAATTTTCCTGAGTGCGACCACAGGCTGGTGCAGTCGCTGCACCATTTGAGCGATCGCGAACTGGTGCAGCTATTTCAGCGCCACGGTGATGCGGGGCGTTACTTCACAGCGATTTTTTGTCGCTATAGCCCCATGGTCTATAGCCTGATTCGCCACTCGGCGCGATCGCCCGTGCAGGCCGAGTATCTGTTTGCCCTCACCTGGCGTCACATTCTCCTTGAGCTGGGCGGGGTGGAATGCCCAGAGGCGGTGGCGGGCGAAGGGCCGGGAGCGTTTACCCTACAGAACTGGCTGATCAACATCACCGCCCTGTGCATCAACCAGGCAGTGGTGCCCGAGGTTGAGACCATCCACTATTCCCTCGATCAGGCTACGCCGCCCCTGTGGTGCTATGTCGAGCAGGCTCTCGATCGCCTGCCTGCGGTAGAGCGGCTGGTGGCGGTCATGGCCCTGACCTTTCGCTGGAGCGAGAACCGCATTGCTGCCTACCTTCAGGCCGAGGGTGAGGCTTTGACAGCAGCCGACGTGCGCCAGAAGCTGGGATCGGCCTTTCAGCACTTAGAGTCGGCCCTGCCCGAGGATATTCGCCAGATTTATCTAGGCGATCAGTCGCTGCGTCCCGAGCCCCTACCCGACGACCTTGATGGCCTGCTGACCGTTCCCGATCTAGAAGGCATTAGTGTGGGAGACGCCAACCTGGTGGGCACCACTGGAGACTTTGGTGGGGACTTCGGCAACGAATGGGCCAACTAATTCTGACCCGCAACGGGAGTCCTGGGGAGGGGCAATGGCAATGAAGCACATCGGTAAACTGAGTCTGGCGCTGGGTTTAATGCTGCTGGTTGGGCAGGCTGCCCCAGCCGCCAACCTGGAAGAACAGCTCGATCTGCGCCCCAATAGCGCGACTCAGGGAGAGTCGCGGGATGTGGCCGACGGCTGGATGCAATTGGGCAACCAGCAGATGGCCGAGGGCAATCTCACCCAGGCCGTAGACTCTTGGGCAGAGGCCGCCGAGATCTATCGTCTGCTGGGTGACGGTCAGTCGGCGGGGCGGGCCTACGGCTCTATGGGGGCTGCCTTTGCCACCCTTGACCGCTACCCCGAAGCCGAGCGAGCCTTTGTGCTGCGCATCGGGACTGCCCGCGACAACGACGACCTGCTCGGGCAGGTTTATGGCCTTAATAACTTAGGCAATCTCTACATCAACCAGGGCCGGCTGAACGAAGGGCAGGCTCACTTTCAAGAGGCGCTGCAAATTGCTCGCACCTCAGGAGATTCGCGGGCCATTGGCGTCTCCCTCAGCAACCTGGGGCAGGTGGCGACCCAGCGGGGCGACCTCGATGTGGCGGTGCAACTGCTCGAAGCTGCCACCAACTACCGCATTTTGGCCAGCGACTACCTGGGTGAGGCCCACTCGTCCAACAGCCTGGGCGATGTCTATGTGGCCCTAGGGCGCGACTCTAACGCCATTGGTGCCTATCGGGTCGGGCTGCGGGCCGGGGTCGATGCGGGCGATCGCACCCTACAAATTCGCGCCCTTGATGGTCTGATCGGCATTTACCTGGAGCGGGATGATCTGGTGCAGGCCAAAACTTACCTCGACCGGCGCGCCGCCCTCACCTTGGCAACTGTGCCGCCCGATCTGCAAACTGCCCTCAGCTATCGAGCCCTGGGCGACTATTACATGCTAACGGGCGACGAAACCCGAGCTGAGCAAGCCTTTGCATTAGGTTTACAGATCGCCCGCGATCTCCAGCAAAAGTCCCTAGAAGCCGAATTCATCAACCGACTACTGGAGTTTTAGCCTCCTGCTACATCAGTTACTCGAAAGGGCTTCCCCAGATTTTCGGGGAAGCCCTTTTGTGTGGCAGGGGCGAGCCGCTCGTCGCCTAGGGATGCACCTGGGCGTACTGGTCGAAGGGTGCTGCGCCTAGCTCGGCGGCACCATTTAACCCTGGTTTTGCGGGAGGCAGTGGGTTGCGGGCTTTAATCAGGGCGATCGCTCGGGTCACGGTTTCGGGCAAAATCACCACCAAGCTGTCATCTTCCGCGCCATCTAGCGCCGTGTTGATCGCCTCAGTTTCGTCGAGAATAACCCGATAGCTGGCATGGCCAGCCCCCTCCTCGATGCCGTGGATGATCCACTTGGCGGCGTCGCCCCGGCCCCGGCCCCGAGTGTCGTCGTCCTCTTTAACTACGATGTCGTCAAACATTTGGGCCGCCAGCTTGCCGAGGGTGATGAAGTCATCGTCGCGGCGATCGCCAGGCCCACCGACCACGCCAACGCGCTTGCCCGGCCAGTTTTTCACAAAGCCACCCAGGGCTTCGTAGCTGGCTGGGTTGTGGGCGTAGTCAACTAAGGCGTGGAACCGGCCTAGGTTAAACAGGTTCATGCGGCCTGGGGTCTGGTCAGTGGAGGCCTCAAAGGTGTGCAGGGCTTGACGAATATAGTCAATGTCAACCCCTTGGGCAAAGGCGGCCAGACTCGCCGCCAGAGCGTTGGCAATCTGGAAGGGAGCCTTGCCGCCCATGGTCAGGGGCACCTTGTCGGCCTGCTCAATGCGTAGCAGCCAGTCGCCCTTGAGAATAGACAGATAGCCCTGCTCGTAGACGGCGGCCAATCCCCCCTGCTGAGAATGCTTACGCACTAGCTCGTTGTGGGGATCCATCGAGAAGTAGGCCACCTGGCTCTTTACCTTTTGAGCCATGGCTGCCACTAGGGGGTCGTCGGCATTGAGCACTGCGTAGCCGCTAGGGCGAACGGTTTCAGCCACTACGCTCTTGAGGTGGGCCATGTCTTCGAGGGTTTCAATGTCGCCCAGGCCCATGTGGTCGGCGGCCACGTTGAGCACTACGCCAATGTCGCAGTCTTTAAAGGCCAGGCCCGATCGCAGAATACCGCCCCGCGCCGTCTCCAGCACCGCCACCTCCACAGTCGGATCCTGCAAGATTACCTGGGCGCTCTGGGGGCCGGTGGTATCGCCCGGTTCCACCATGTTGTCGCCGATGTAGATGCCGTCGGTGGTGGTAAAGCCCACCATCTGCCCGGTTTGCTTAAAAATATGGGCGGTGAGGCGAGTAGTGGTGGTTTTGCCGTTGGTACCCGTAATCGCTACCACCGGGATGCGGGCGGGCTGACCCGGCGGGAACAGCATGGCCAAAATCGGCTCGGCCACGTTGCGGGCGATGCCGACACTGGGGCACACGTGCATGCGCAGTCCGGGCGCGGCATTGACTTCGACGATCACCCCATCCACCTCGCGTAGGGGCTTGGAGATGTCAGTGGTGACGACATCAATGCCAGCGATGTCGAGGCCGATGGTTTTAGCAATGCGCTGGGCCACCCAAATATTGTCGGGGTGAATGTCGTCGGTGCGATCGATGGCGATGCCGCCCGTGCTCAGGTTGGCGGTGGCCCGCAGATAGCACATTTCGCCCGCGGGCAGCACGGTGTCAAGGGTGTAGCCCTTGCGGTCGAGCAGCTGCCAGGTGGTGCGATCGACCTCAATGCGGGTCAACAGGTTGTCGTGGCCTACCCCACGGCGGGGATCTTGGTTCGTGATGTCGATTAACTGCTCGATGGTCAACTTACCGTCGCCGACCACGTGGGCGGGCACCCGCTCAGCGACAGCGATTACCCGACCGTTGATCACCAGCACGCGGTGGTCGCGGCCCGAATAGAAGCGTTCAACAATCACGCCACTGGAAACCTCTCTGGCCGCTTCATAGGCTTCCTCTGCGGCTTCGAAGGTGTCGATGTCGATAGTAATGCCGCGCCCGTGGTTGCCGTCGAGGGGCTTAATCACAATGGGGTAGCCGCCCACATCCTCGATCGCATTCTCCAGCTCATCAAGATAGTTGATCACGGTGCCCCGAGGCACGGGCACACCGGCGTTGCGCAGAATCTGCTTGGTGCCCTCTTTGTCGGAGGCCAGCTCTACCGCCAAAATGCTGGTCTTGCTGCTCAGGGTGGCCTGCACCCGCTGCTGATAGCGGCCATAGCCGAGCTGAATCATAGCTCGGGTAGAGAGCTGCATCCAGGGAATATCTTGAATTTCGGCGGCGCGCACAATGGCTTCAGTGCTCGGCCCCAGGGCGGCGTCGAGGCGAAATTCGGTGAGGTCAGCCAGGTCTTGCTCCAGCTCTTCCTTGGAGTAGTGACCGGTTTCGACCAGGCTGTTGCACAGGCGGACGGCGGCGCGGGCAGCATAGCGCCCAGCCTGCTCGTTTTGATACTCAAACACCACCTGATAGACTCCGGCTTCGACCACGCTGCGGGTGCGACCAAAACCCACGGGCATGCCGGCCATGGTTTGCAGCTCAAGGGCGACATGCTCAACGATATGGCCCATGTAGGTGCCCTGGCGCACCCGGCTCAAGAAGCCCCCCCGATGCCCCGGAGAACAAAAGTGCTCGATCAGGCTAGGGAGCGTTTCTACCAGCGCTTCGTAAAACCCAGGAATTTGGTCAGAGGGGCGATCGGCCAGATCTTCTAGATCTAGCCGCATCAAAATCAGGTTGGGATACCGGATGCTCCAGTAGTTTGGCCCGCGTAGAGTCTGGGTTTTAAGAATTCGCATGGGCGGTGGTGACTCACTGGTCGTAAAACAACGTCAGCTTGGGATCTGTAGAAAAATAACTTGTAAAAAGTCAAATCGACAACTGTCGAAGATTTGGTTCGATTTGTTGTGCCAACCAGCGTCGGCGAGTGATCGCATAGGGCAAATCTTTTAATTGGGAACTCGACCATCCAGGTTAAATAGTTCAGTTTAGAAGCTACTCCGGGCTGTTTTAACCCAGTTGACCGAGTTTGTCAGGAAACCCAGACAATCGCCCCAAACAACTATGCCCATAGACCCTTGACCAAGCTTCGAAATCACTTGGGAAAAGCCGAGGGATGGAGGCAGTATAACCCTAGCCTAAGGCTCAAAATAGTATCTTTTGAGGGTTAATTTGGTTAAGCTGGAGCCGAGTTTACTTGATTGCTGCCTACTGGGTGAGGGCGCGAAGAAAGCTTTGAAGCTCGCTGAGAAAACCGCCGCGCTTGCTCGTAGAACCGGTTGCCCGCTCGTCGGGGGTGGCGGATTCACCCATCAAAACGCGATCGATCGCTTCACCGGAGGGCTTTTCGGGCATTTCGGCCAGCAGCTCATAGCCATTGTCGGTCTCTTGCCACACCTGCCAGGGAGCGGGGTAGCAGCGCAGCAGCACGGCCCCCTCCATGGGCCGCAGGTAGTAGACCGGCTCCAGGGTGCTGAGGAAGCGATCGCGCAGCTGCCGCCCGGCATAGCCAATGCCAATGGTGGCTACGTCTTCGAGCTTGGGGTTGAGCATAATCACAAAGGCATCGCCCGCCTGGGCACACATCTCTTCGACCTGATTGACCTCGATCGACGAGGGCTCCACAAACAGGTAGGCCTGATCCCCCGGCTCCATCTCGCTGTGCAGCTCGCCAATGCCCCGCACCACAAACTCAGGGTTGCCCCAGTTGCGGCGAGCGAGGGCCGCCGCCCCCGCGTCGGGAAAATATATTTTGAAGGTCAGGCCCAGCTCTTGCAGGGCCGGGTAAAACAATTCGGCGACGGGCAGGCCTTTCAGCTCGGAGTAGACTAGTTCGACCATCATCCGAGGCACCCCCGCTTGGATAGCGGCCTGAGTCGCTCCTCGAGCCTGGGCGATCGCATCTTCGAGACTGGCTGGAACACCCGTAGTCGTTACAGAATCCATAGCACCATCCATAGCAGGCTCTACACCGGAGATAAGGTTAGGGGAACGAGGGTGCGCTGGAGCACCTGGCGCAGCACCATCGCTGTCCAGTCGATGTCGGCGGCGGTGGTGTGCCGCCCTAAAGTGAGGCGAATGCCGCAGCGGGCCGCGCGATCGCCGTAGCCCATGGCCAGCAGCACCGGGCTGGGGCTGACCTGGCCGCTGTGGCAGGCTGAGCCAGCGCTAATGCCAATGCCCGCCAAATTCATCTCGCGCACCAGAGTACGCCCACTGACGCGATCGCCATCGGCGGCGGCAATGCAAAAGCTGGCGTGGTGGGGCAGCCGGTGGCGGCGATCGCCCGTAGGCACCAGCTCAGCCACATCGGCTAGCTGCTCAAAGAGGCGATCGCGTAGCCCAATCAGCCGCAGGGTCTCACTGGGCATTTCCGCTGCCGCCAGGGCCGCCGCCGCCCCAAACCCGGCCAGCACCGGCACCGCCTGGGTGCCCGATCGCAGCCCAAACTCCTGGCCACCGCCTTCTAGCAGCGGCTCTAGCTCAACCCTGGGGCGCACATAGAGTGCCCCAGCCCCCTGGGGGCCATAGATCTTGTGGCTGGAGAGCGACAGCAGATCGACCGGCAGGGTTTGCACGTCAATGGGCAGCCGCCCCGCCACCTGCACCGCATCGGTGTGAAATAACGCTCCGTGGTCACGGGCTATCTGCCCCAGCAGCTCAATGGGCTGAAGGGTGCCCACCTCACTCTGACCGTAAATAATAGATACCAGCACAGTGTTGTCGCGCAGCGCCTGGCGCAGGTCGGTCGGGCTGATCCGCCCCTGGGCATCTACCGGCAGCCGGGTCACCTGCCAGCCCATCTGCTCAAGGTGCCGAGCGGGCTGCTCAATGGCAGAATGCTCTACCGACGAAATCACGATGTGCTGGGGCACTCGGTAGCGCCGAGCGACCCCGAGCAGCGCCAGATTGTCGGCCTCGGTGCCCCCCGCCGTAAAGACCACTGAGTTGTCGTCGGCGTTGAGCAGCGAGGCCACCTGCGAACGCGCCTGCTCTAGCACCGTGGCGGCTTGGCTACCCCAGTGGTGCAGGCTAGAGGGATTGCCCCACTGCTCAACCATGGCAGTCTGCATCGCCGCAATCGCCTCCTGCCGAGGGGGCGTAGTAGCGCTGTAATCTAGATAAATCTGCATGAGCGGGCTCGACAAGAGAACAGCGCACCCTGGGGCACAACGTCCATCCTAGCAGGGAGCGCTATCCCTGACGGGCGCACAAAACTACACCGGCTACGGCTCGCTTTTTCCCAACCGTGCCATTGCCCTAGGACCGGGTCACCAGGGCTGCCGCCAGGGGGGCAACGACAGGCGGACTGGGAACCTCAGCGGTGCTGAGTAAGCGGTCAACCACGCCCATATGCCAGCCCAACCGCCAGAGACTGCTGTGCGATCGAAACCCAGTGCCTAACACCCGCAGCCCCCACAGGGGAATCAGCACGAACCGGGGTGCCAGTCCATGCAGCTGCATACCTTGATCGCGGTAGCGCAGGTAGAGGGTAGCGAGGCCATACCCCCAGTTGTAGGCTTTGCTGTAGGTCGCCTGGCGGGCCTCCACAAACGACTGCTTGGTGCCCGTGCCGTGGCGATAGTGCACCACCGCCTCAGGCACATAGGTCAGGGCGTGACCGGCCATCTGCACGCGAATGCAGTAATCGGCGTCTTCTAAGTGGGGAATCGTTTCATCGAACCCACCCACCGCTGCGTGAATATCTTTGCGGATCGCCAATACGCAGCCCCCGGCAAAGGGGTAAAAAGGCGTTCTGAAGTTGTGCAGGCCCTGATTTTGAGGGGTATTGACAGCGCCCGGATTGAGCATCTCATTGTCCAGGCGACAGGCTAGAAAACTATGGCTGGCAAAGGCCTGCTCCAGCGCCCCTAGCCAGCCCTGGTCAACAACATCGTCGGCGTCGCAAAAGGCCAGGTAGTCACTGGTGGCAGCCTTGGCACCGCTATTGCGGGCGTGGGAAGCGCCCCGCACCCCAGAAGCATCGATCACCTTTAAGCGGGGTAGGCGATCGCGATACTGCTCAACCACGGCAACACTGTTGTCGGTGGAGCCGTTATCGGCCACGATCACTTCGTAGGGGGGAACGGTCTGCTTAGTTAGAGCTTCAAGCTGCTGATCAATTACCGTTCCAGCGTTAAGACAGGGGATAACAACGCTTATTTTCATAATGACAACTCAAGATAGACAAATAGCCTGCGATCGCGGTGCTCCCCATGTATAATTCGTCGCTCTATACACCTCAGGCTAGGGTAGTTAGCGGTAAATTTTCTTACGGTTCCGAATTATCTTTATATTATTGAATTGTGGTCATCATGCACCAAAAATCACATCAACCAAAAGATGGATTTCATTCTAATCCGGGTTCCTTAGAAACTCTCGAATGGATGACGGGAGCAAAGCATTCCCCTGATCTAAGACAAGAGACACCTATTCTTCTGCCCTATCTAACCGATCTAAAGAGTGAGAAGTCATTAACTGCTCTCAAGAATGTCTCCGGGCACAGATCTCTTTCCTGAAGATCTATAATTTTTCCTCTGTTAAAGGTTCCTGAATAAAGGTGCCATCCCCATCTGTCTTACACCATCTCTGGCCCACAAAGTCATAACGTTTGACTACGCGTGCGGGAACTCCGACCGCAACAGAATAGTCAGGAATACTCTTTGTCAAGACACTGTTAGCACCGACAACACAGTGTTTACCAACCGTGACAGCGCCATAGATACAAACGTTTTCGCCAATCCAACTATTGTCTCCAATCTTAACTTCACCAGGGACTAATAGCTGGTTTTCCCTAATTGAGCAGTCAACGTCTCGATAATCATGCAAGTTGTCAGACAGATAGCACCGATCGGCAATCAATACACCTTTTCCCACTGTAACGCGGTTGCAGGCCACAATATGGCAGGCATTACCAATATAAGCACCATCATCGATCAAGATCTCAGGCGTAAAATGTTGATCGCCGTAGTGATCATTGCCAAACAGCCAACCGTTCCAGGCGATATAAACATTCTTTCCTAAGGTTATGTATTGCCCTCCAGAAATTTTTGAGGGCCACTCCACCCGGCTGCCCTCTCCTACCGACTTAAATTTTGTCAGCAAAGTAGTAGAGCGAATTCTGTTGAACACGCTATTGGACAACAAAAAAGTCTTACCTAGAATATCGAAAATCATCGTCTTCTCTTTCAATCATTGACAAGAGTTCTAAGCTTTAGGGAGGAGAGGCGTCACTTATAAGCAGTCAATGCCTAGAAAAAATGACAGCCCCAGAAAAGTTGATTCGAGAGAGTTCCGGCGTCTTACGCAGCAGACTTTGAAACACTGCGCAAGCTGAACTTCTCTGAGTTCATTGGACACTTTTTCTTTCTGATTAGTAAAATCGAAACTTCATCGATCAACCTAAGCTTCAATCGATAGGTGATCTCAGGCAGAAGCCTTTTTGAGAAGAAATGATTTAGTAATCTTCTGAAAATATCTGATTAGCTTTTAGAGATGACGTAAGTAGATCACTCTAAAGCTCTAAAGCCTAATGCTTTTGCATAAATTGTCTGCTGTCTGACTTTCGATCAGATCTGACAAATTGCAAGAGTTATCACTTGTTTTCCTGAAAGGATCAAGCTTGAACCCAAAGCATAAGGTGCTTAGTATTTCTTAAGGGGGACTTAGTAGCGAAAAGGCTTGAGTTAAAAGTGTAGAGATGTTCACGACGTACTTGCTCCTTATGCTGGATAGCCCTACTAATTCAGCCGACTTAAGTTTCTCAACAACAAGACCTAGCATTAAACTTGCTAGAGCTTTGTCGTTGCCCGTGAAGATGGGGGAACCAAAAATCGCTATGGGGGACTAATCAAGCTAGAGACAGGCAAAGTGTGAGACATGCGTTTTCTCTACTAAGTTTCGGGAGATGACTGCAATTACTTGTAAAAAAGAATAGCGTTTATATACGTATTCTTTTGTAAAGCTTGCATGAAGCAAAAGATCTTTAAGTGATTTTTTTGCAAAGTTCACTGCTACGACATACAGAATTAACTTCCTAATACTCTCAAGGTAAAAGCAGGGGCAATGTCTGATTCACTGCACCCTGCCCTTTATAAACCGTTTCTTGACCAGGAGAGCTGACAAATCTAGCAGCGCCGGACTACGAACCAGCTAGCAGCCGATTGACCACGCCCATGTGCCAGCCCAACCGCCACACGCTGTTGTGGGACTTAAACCCAGTCCCCAGCACTCGTAGCCCCCACAGCGGAATCAACACCAGGCGCGGCGGCAGCCCGTGCAGCTGCATACCCTGATCGCGGTAGCGCAGGTAGAGGGTGGCGAGGCCATAGCCCCAGTTATAGGCTTTGCGGTAAGTCGCGCGGCGAGCCTCAAAAAAGGACTGTTTGGGGTCGGTAGCGTAGCGATAGTGCACCACCGCGTCGGGCACAAACACCAGAGGGTGGCCAGCCATCTGCACGCGGATGCAGTAGTCGGCGTCTTCTAGGTGGGGAATGGTTTCGTCGAACCCGCCCACCGCCTCGTGAATGTCTTTGCGAACGGCCAGCCCGCACCCCCCAGCGAAGGGATAAAAGGGCGTTCTAAAGGTTTGCAGGCCGTCGGTTTGGGCGGTGTTGGCGGTGTCGTTGTTGAGTTTTTCGTAGTCGAGGCGGCAGGCTAAAAAGCTGTGGTCAGCAAAGGCCTTCCCCAAAGCCTCAAGCCACCCCTCACCGACGATGTCATCGGCATCGCAGAAGGCTAGGTAGTCGCTGGCGGCGGCCTTGGCCCCCACATTGCGAGCGTGGGATGCGCCCTGCATCCCGGCGGCATCAACCACCTTTAACCCCGGCAGGCGATCGCTGTATTGCTCGACCACAGCGCGGCTGCTGTCGGTAGAGCCGTTGTCGGCCACGATCACTTCGTAGGGGGCAACGGTTTGCTTGGCCAGGGCCTCTAGCTGCTGCTCAATCACCGATGCGGCATTGAGACAGGGGATGACAACGCTAATTTTCATGGTGACGATTCAGATTGTAACAATTCAGAAGGGGTAGACAATCCGCGATCGCAGTGCTCCGTAATTACATGCATAGGTCGTCTCGCTCAGTCCCGATCAGGGATACAAAGCCCACTGCCGAAGCGGACGACTCGCAATGCCCCGATAGTGTATAACTCTGCCTCCCAAAAGCAAGAGATTTCGCAGAAAAATTTCTATAAGTAGAGAGACGTGACCGATAGAGGCAGACATGGTCTCAGAAGTTGATAGCGGCTCTGTGGCGACAGTGTGCCAAGACAGAGCGCCCTAAGGGATCCAACAGTATTGTCTAAAATACATTATTGTAAATTTCGTCACACAATTACATCCATCAGGATGGTTCTGCTAATTGTGTCACCTAGAAATGGCGGGGACTATGCCGATATATGTAGCGCTGGCAAGCGGTGCTCGACTCCAGCGATCGCCACTACGGCTTTTGAGTCAACTTCCGCCGCTGGCTCTTTCTGGGCCTGAAGCGCCGCCGCTGCTACGTCAGCCACCCGTTCAGGGCCGCTCTGGTGCAGGGCAGTCAACCAGGCCCAACCGCAGTCAACCAGTCGTTCTATATCGATGCCGCCGTAGGTGGGTTCAAAAGGGCGCAGGCGGTTTACCCCTTCCCCCAGCAAAATGCTGGCCCCTTGCCAGTTGTGGTTGCCCAGGTGATAGAGCCCCACCGCAATTTGCAAAATGCCTTGGTAAAACGGCTTTTCGAGGGTGCTTGCCTCCATCCAAATGGCTTCGAGCACATCGTGGCAGGCGTAGTAATTCCCCTGATTAAAAAGGGCTATCCCTTCCCTAAGGCGGGAATCAACACTGTCATCGGAGATATCAGTGGCCATGGCGATGGGGGAACTGGCCTAAAGGGATAGTTCCATCCTAAGGCAGAGGTGTTATCCTCCACTGTGAGTGTGAGGTGTGAGGAAAATTAACATGGTCAGTTCTCCAGTAAGGCCGACGGGCACGGTACCTGTCAGCCAGCAACTCATTGATTCTGAGGCCGCTGTTGAGCGATCGCCCCAGGGCTTGGGCGGCCTGCAACTTCCCCCTGGGCCACTGTTTGGCACCGATGGCATTCGCGGCAAAGCGGGAGATCTGTTAAACGCTCCCCTAGCTATGGAAATCGGCTACTGGGCTGGGCAGATCATGCAGGCCCAAGGCTTGACCGACGGGCCGATTATTTTGGGCCAAGACTCTCGCACCTCTGGGCACATGTTAGCTACCGCCCTCTCCGCTGGGCTGACCTCAGCAGGGCTAGATGTGTGGCACATTGGCCTCTGCCCAACCCCCGCTGTAGCCTACCTGGCTGAGTCGTGCCAGGCCTTGGGCGGCATTATGATTTCGGCTAGCCACAACCCGCCAGCCGACAACGGCATTAAGTTTTTTGGCGGAGACGGCACCAAGGTGGCCAGCGGTGTGCAGGCCACCATTGAAGCGGCCCTGCGGGGTCAAGGGGCGGCGATCGCATCTGGAACCACCTGGGGTCAGTGCTACTACCGCCCAGAACTCGTCAACCGCTACGCCAGCTTCTTGCATGAGCCTCTGCTGCCCGGCCTCGACCTGGCGGGGATGAAGGTGGTGCTCGACATGGCCTGGGGCTCAGCCACTCGTCTGGCGGAACAGGTGTTTGTGGAGGCCGGGGCCGAGGTGATTGCCCTGCACGGGGTTCCGGATGGCGATCGCATCAATGTCAACTGTGGCTCGACCCATTTAGAACCCCTAAAGGCCGCTATTCCAGCCCACGGGGCCGACCTGGGGTTTGCCTTCGACGGCGATGCCGACCGAGTGATGGCGGTGGATGCCCAGGGTCGCGTGGTCGATGGCGACTACATTCTCTATCTCTGGGGCAAGCGGCTGCAAGAGCAGGGTCGGCTGCCCAACGACACCCTGATCTCGACGGTGATGGCCAACCTGGGCTTTGAGCGCGCCTGGGAAAAGCTAGGTGGCACTCTGGTGCGCACCCAAGTGGGCGATCAGCATGTCTATAGCGAGATGGTCAGTCGGGGAGCAAAACTCGGCGGCGAACAGTCAGGCCACATTCTCTGCCACCACTACAGCCTGACTGGCGACGGCATTCTCACTGCTCTGCATTTGGCGACTCTAGTCCAAACGCTGGGCGGTTCCCTCGCCGCCCTGGTGGATGACAGTTTCCAAACTTATCCACAGAAGCTTCAGAATGTGATGGTGGTCGACCGCGATCGCCGCCTCAACTGGCAAGACTGCGCCCCCGTCCACCAGGCCGTAGTTGACGCCGAGCAGGCCATGGGCAACGAGGGCCGAGTGCTGGTGCGCCCCTCCGGCACCGAGCCGGTGATTCGAGTCATGGTCGAAGCCGCCGACGCGAGCCTAGTCGATCGCTGGACTCAGCACATCGTGCAGGCCGTCACCCAGCATTTAGCGGTGTAGCCACTCAAGATCCCTGGGTTTTTCCAAAAACCCAGAGATCTAATCTGTCGGCAATCACCCTAGCTGAGGGCCAGTCAGGAACAGCTAAAAAACCGGTATAGCGGCCACGCTTAGACAACCTACAGCGGCCAGCATAGGGGCAGATAGACGGGGATGTTTCCCAATCTATCTGCCCCTTAATTGCGTTTGGAGCCTAGGGATGGTGGCGAGCTTTTTTAGCCTGGTGTTGGTGATACTTTTGCTGGGCATTTTTGGCCTGGCCCAGTGGTGGCAAATCCCCGTGGGCAACTTCGTTGACTGGGTCGTGGGATTAGCCAGCTTTGGCTGGCTGCTGACGATTACCACTGTGCCCTGGAATATCTACTTTGAGGCCAAGGGTGCGTTGAGCGAAGCGACCCTGTCGGCAGAAAACGGCATTACGGTGGACGATCGCCAGATCGACTATGTGCGATCGCTGGCCCGCTGGTCGCTGCGCCTCGTCCTCGGTCTACACCTGCTCACCGCCCTGGGCCTGTATTTTCTAGCCAGTACAGGAATTAGCCAGCTCGGTTACTGGGGATCAGCCGCTGCCCTACTGCTTAGCGGGCTGCGCCCTGCCGTTCGCACCTACCAATATTTTGCCGCCCGCATTGCCGCGATTCAGCAGCAGTTTAAGTACCCCCGCGAAGACGTGGTGTGGCTGCGCGATCGCCTCACCCAAGCCGAAACCAAGCTAGAGGAACTCACCACCCAGCTCAATACCGACGACCCCGCCTCCTGGGCCGCTACCGAGCAACGCCAGCGCCAAGCCCTGCGGCAAGATCTCACTGTGCTCGCCACCGAAGTTACCACCCTGACTACGACCAACCAGGCGGAGCACCAGCGGTTGGCCTTGGAGGGGCAGCAGGCGATCGCCCAGCTCAGCGCCGACGGCCAGTTTCTAGAACACGTGCGCGAAATCATTCGTTTCTTCAAAGCAGCCTAGGGAATCGAAAGTAGTGGGGGACAGAATCGTAAAGACAATATCTCAAATTCCTTTTCACCCCTTACCCCTTCATCCTCTACCTCCCTAATCCCCAAGATTCGCTATAGTGATTTCCCAAGCCAGAAACACCCTCACTTCTATGATCGACACTACCGACCTCAAGCGCGAGCTTGACGAACTCACCAATCGCCTGGGTAAAACCCAGGAGTATCTTTGACATTCCTGCCCTCGAAGCCCGCATTCAAGACCTGGAGCAGGTCGCTGCCCAGCCAGAGTTTTGGGATGACCAGAGCAAAGCCCAAGACACCCTGCAAGAGCTGAGCGACTACAAGGCTAACCTCAGCCAGCTCACCACTTGGCAAACCAGCCTCGACGACACCGTCGCCATTCTTGAGCTGCTGCAAGAAGATCAGGACGAATCTCTTTTTCAAGAAGCTCAAGCCACCGTCACCAGCCTCAGCCAGGAGCTGGATCAGTGGGAGCTTCAGCAGTTGCTTTCTGGCCCCTACGACAAAAAAGGGGCTGTACTGACCCTCAACGCTGGGGCAGGCGGCACCGATGCTCAAGACTGGGCCGAGATGCTGCTGCGTATGTACACCCGCTGGGCTGAGCGTCAGGGTTACCAGGTGCACCTGGTAGAAATATCTGACGGCGAAGAGGCCGGGCTGAAGTCGGCCACCCTGGAAATTACTGGACGCTACGCCTACGGCTACCTCAAGTCTGAAAAAGGTACCCACCGCCTGGTGCGAATTTCACCGTTTAACGCCAACGGCAAGCGTCAGACCAGTTTTGCCGGGGTGGAGATTATGCCGATTCTCGATCAAAATATCGAGTTGGATATCCCCGAAAAAGACCTGGAAATCAAGACCTCGCGATCGGGCGGGGCCGGTGGCCAAAACGTCAACAAGGTGGAGACAGCGGTGCGCATTACCCACCTGCCTACGGGCATTTCAGTGCGCTGCACCCAGGAGCGATCGCAGCTACAAAACCGCGAGAAAGCCATGATCATCCTCAAGGCCAAGCTGCTGATTATTGCCCAAGAACAGCATGCCAAGGCGATCGCCGAAATTCGCGGCGATATGGTTGAAGCTAGCTGGGGTGCCCAGATTCGCAATTACGTGTTTCACCCCTACCAGTTGGTCAAAGACCTGCGTACCGGGGTTGAGACCACTGCCATTGAAGATGTGATGGCAGGGGAACTCGAAGCCTTCATCCAGGCCTACCTGCGCCAGGAAAACAAGGTGCTGCAAGAGCAGACCGTCTAGGGCGTGGGGCGTAATCTGAACGGATAACGCCTCCCCTAGTGCTCCCCCGCTACCCACTCAAAAAACCCGGTACATTAAAGCTATCTGCACTGCGACATTTTCTATGAGCCAAGACCCGCCGACCCTCGACCCGTCTGTCATCCCTCAGCCCTCGCCGACCACCTCCGCCGAAGCGCCCCCCAGCTTTGTCAAACTGGCCATGCGCAACATGGTTAAAAAAGGTGGCAAGTCGCTGTTTCACTTCTCGCTGACCGTGACCGCGCTGCTGAGCCTGTTGGTGGGTCTAGCCTACCTGACCCGTTAACCATGGCTACTACTCTTTCCCCCCTGCCTACCCTAGAGGTGGCCCTAGACCCAGAGCATCCCCAGGCTGAGGTGATAACGGCTGACGAGTGGGAGACCTGGTTTACCCAGTGGGGCCAGCAGATGGCCTTGGAAGGGTCACCTATCGGGGCCTACGAGCTATCGCTCAAGCTAACGACCGATGGGGCGATCGCCGCCCTTAACCACCAGTTTCGCCAGCTCGACCAGCCCACCGACGTGCTCTCCTTCGCAGCGCTCGAAACCGATTTTCCTCAGATCGACGAACTGCTGACTACAGAACCCCTCTATCTGGGCGACATTATTATTTCCCTCGACACCGCCGCTCGCCAAGCCGCCGAAGCCGGTCACTCCCTGCGGTGGGAGACAGCCTGGCTAGCCGCCCACGGATTTTTACACCTGCTGGGCTGGGATCACCCCGACGACCCCAGCCTGGTGGCAATGCTCGACAAACAAAGCGAATTGCTCGCTGCCGCCGGGTTAAAGTCTGAAAAAGTAGGCTAAATTAGCCCTGATTCGCGCTCCACGGTACGGTATAGGGGCATATTGCCCAATGGCTTCTATCAGTAGTTATCTATGACCCTCTATAGCGAAAAATCTGAGACAGCGGTTTCGGTACCGGAGGCTAACCTCAGCCCGGTCAACCGATCGCTCTCCTGGAAGGTAGCCACCAACCTGCTAGTGAGCTTCAGATATGCCTGGCAGGGGGTGGCCTACGCCTTTCGCACCCAGCGCAATTTTCGCATTCATGTGGTGGTTGGTAGCTTTGCGGTCGGGTTGGCGATCGCCCTCAGCCTCGCCCCAGTAGAGCTGGCGGTCATCATCCTCACCTGCGGCATCGTGCTCACCATGGAGCTGATCAACACCGCTCTGGAGTCGGTGGTTGACCTGACCGTCGAGCAGACCTACCACGAACTCGCTAAGATCGCCAAAGACTGCGCCGCTGCCGCCGTACTGATTTCGGCGCTAATTTCGGTGTCGGTGGCCGCCTGCCTGCTGCTGCCGCCCCTGTGGCAGATCCTGCAACCCCAGTTCTTTTAGCCTCAGCCTTCTCCACCCCATTCTGCCTGCGCCCATGATTTTGGTCATCGACAACTACGACAGCTTTACCTACAACCTGGTGCAATACCTGGGCGAACTGGGGGCCGAGCTACCGGTGGCGGGCGACCTGCGCGTGTTTCGCAACGACGAAATCACCGTGGATGAGATTACCGCACTCAAGCCCGACGGCATCGTCATCTCCCCCGGGCCCGGCACCCCCGACGACTCAGGGGTTTCGCTAGAAATTATTGAAAAGCTTGGCCCCACCCTGCCCATCCTCGGCGTGTGCCTAGGCCACCAGAGTATCGGTCAGGTGTTTGGCGGCAACGTGGTGCGCGCCGCCGAACTCATGCACGGCAAAACCTCCCCCGTCTTCCACACCGGCCAGGGCGTCTTTGCCGGTTTAGAAAATCCGTTTTTGGCCACCCGCTACCACAGCCTGGTGATCGATCGCCCCACGTGCCCCGAGACTCTCGAAATTACCGCCTGGGTTGAAGATGGCACCATCATGGGCGTGCAGCACCGCGACTACCCCCACCTGCAAGGGGTGCAGTTTCACCCCGAAAGCATTCTCACCGAGTCGGGCCTGCAAATTCTGCGGAATTTTTTGGTATCGCTGCCGGTGCCCGTGGCGGCGTAGGTGGGCACCGCTAGCTCTACAGGAGAGGTTAATCTATGGCGCAATCGCCCATTACGACCAGTTCCCTAGAGAAATTCCTGCGTCAGGATAATATTGACGGCTCCCCGGCTTGGGAGTTTATCCATGGGCAGGCCCAGCAAAAACCCATGCCCACCCTTTATCACTCTCGCCTACAGCGCAACTTAGTCAACGCCATTAACGCCCAAACCACGGCCTACGAGGCGATTCAAGAACTGCGCTGTATTGTGCCACCACTATCGCCTGTACCCGACATTGTGGTCGTGCTCAGTGACCGTCTACCCGAAGCAGATGGCCCCTTGCAGGGGGCACCGGATTGGTTAATTGAAATCCGCTCCTCAAATCAGAGCACCTTAGAATTGCAGGCCAAAATTCTGCACTGCCTAGCCAACGGGACTCAACTGGCCTGGTTAATCGATATTCAGCGTCAGCAAATTTGGGTATGGCAAGGGGCAGAGCTACCGATTATCTGTGCTAGCACCGAGTCACTACCAACTTTAGGGACACTGGAGGGGTTCACGGTAGACGCTATTATCGCGTTGTCGCGGCAGCGCTAGGAGAGCTGAATATTCGCGCATGTAGCGGCTTGAGGCCGTGCGACAGGAACTAAGAGTAGTAGAATACGAACAAGTTATTAACGTTTGTAACAGAATCTCTCAGGAGTCAAGCATGGGCCGGAAGCAGGCGATCGTGATTGGAGCTGGGGTAGGCGGGCTATCCATGGGCATTCGCCTGCAAAGTTTGGGGTTTGATACCACTATCGTTGAGGCGCTGGATGCCCCTGGTGGACGGGCCTACGTGCGCCGCGAGCAGGGCTTTACCTTCGATATGGGGCCGACGGTGATCACGGTGCCCCACTTTATTGAAGAGCTATTTTCGCTGGAGCGCGATCGCGCCAACCTCACCGCCGAAGACTTCCCCTCCACCATCGTCGATGAAAACAAGCGCATTAAAGAAGGGATTTCTGGCGGCCCCAACACCAGCCGCTACGTGCAGATCGTCCCCATTCTGCCCTTCTACCGCATTTACTTCGACGACGGCACGTTTTTTGACTACGACGGCGACGAAGCCAACACCCGGCGACAAATTCTAGAGCTGGGCGAACCGGGCGATCTGGAGGGCTACGAACGCTTCCATGAGCAGTCGCGGGCGATTTTTGAGCGAGGCTTTTTAGAGCTGGGCTACACCCACTTTGGCGATGTCGGCACCATGCTCAAGGTCGCCCCCGACCTGCTCAAGCTCGACGCCGTACGCAACCTGTTCCGCTTTAGCAGCCGCTATTTCAAGAGCGACAAGCTGCGCCAGGTGTTTACCTTTGAGCCGCTGCTGGTGGGCGGCAACCCCCTGTCGGTGCCCGCCATCTACGCCATGATTCACTTTGTCGAAAAAACCTGGGGCATTCACTTTGCCATGGGCGGCACCGGGGCGCTGGTGCAGGGCTTTGTGAAAAAGTTTGAGGAGCTAGGCGGCAAAATTAAGTACAACGCACCAGTGACCCAAATCAACGTCACCCGCAAGGACGGCAAGAAAATAGCGACTGGAGTTGCCCTGGGCGATGGCCTAGTCATGAACGCCGACGTAGTGGTTTCTAACGCCGACTGGGCCACCACCTACGGCAAGCTGATCGAACCCCAGTACCGCTTCTGGAACAGCGATCTGCGGGTAAAGCTGAGCCAGCAGTCGATGTCGGTGTTTGTGATCTACTTCGGCTTTAAGGCCGACGGCAACGAAACCGAAAAGCTGCGCCACCACACCATCATCCTCGGCCCCCGCTACGAAGAGCTGCTGAAGGATATCTTTGGCCGCAAGATCTTCCCCAAAGATTTTTCCCAGTACCTCCACCTACCCAGTCTGACCGACCCTTCCTTGGCTCCGCCCGGACATCACGCGGCTTATACGTTGCTGCCAATGCCCAACAACAAGTCTGGAATTGATTGGAACGAGATGGGCGATCGCCTGCGCGACGTCGTCTTTGACTTCCTCGATGAGCGCGGCTACCTGCCCAACCTGAGAGAGCGGCTGGTGTGCCACAGCTACATCACCCCCGACTATTTTGAGGGCACCCTCGATGCCTACGCGGGCAATGCCTTTGGCCTGGAGCCTTTGCTGGTGCAGTCGGCCTTTTTCCGCCCCCACAACCGCAGTGAAGACATCAACGGTCTGTATTTGGTCGGAGCCGGTACCCAGCCCGGCGCGGGTACCCCCAGCGTCATGATGTCGGCCAAAATGACGGCGCGGCTGGTGGCGGAGGATTACGGTGTGGATGATGCGATCGTCAGCGGCCAAGCCAGCCCTGAGCTAAGCATCCGCTAGACCAAGGGCAATGTAGGGTGGGCAATGCCCACCTGCTACTGCTGCGGGTTTGCTCAATATACCCGCTACTGTAAGCGGTGCATTGCGGCCCAGGACTAGCCTGGGGAATGCGCAGAGTTGAGGGCCGCGAATGCACCCTACTCACCCCTTAGATATCGGCAAACCTAAAACTGCTAAATCCAAAATCCGACATTGATACGTCCAGTTCCATGGCTGGCTCAAAATGGGGCAATAAACCGACGGTTTGCGGTCTACACTAGGCTAGCCAAAGCTATATGTGCGGGAGTAAGAGTGCAATGAAACGGCGACAACTACTGGGTTACGCAGGGGCAGGATTGGGGGCCACCCTGGGGCTAAGTCTAGTCGGCTCCGCAGCACAGGCTCAAACCGCAGGCGTCACCATTCGCAGCCTAGGCCATACGGCCTTCCTCTTCACTGGCGGCGGACGACGCATTTTGGTCAACCCCTTTCGCCCCATCGGCTGCACCGCTGGCTTTCCCTCCCCAGCCGTGCCTGCCGACCTGGTCATGATCAGCAGCCGCCTGTTTGACGAAGGCTATCTGGAAGACCTTCCCAATGAGCCTCGCGTGCTCACCGACCCCGGCATCTATGACTTTGAAAACCTGAGAGTGCAGGGCATTCTGACCCCCCACGATCGCCAGGGCGGGCGGCGCTTTGGCAACAACACCGTATGGAAATGGACTCAGGGCGGCGTCACCATTGTCCATATGGGCGGAGCTGCTGCACCGCTAGGTGTGGAAGAGCAAATTTTGCTGGGCCGTCCGGACATCATGCTCGTGCCCGTAGGCGGTGGCCCCAAGGCCTACACCGCTGCCGAGGCGGTGCAAGCCGTACAGGTGCTAAAGCCTAAAATTGCCATTCCAACCCACTATTTGACGACTGTGGCTGGCGAAAGCTGCGAGCTTTCGCCCGTGGACGAGTTTTTAAGCTTGATGCAGGGCACTCCCGTGACCCGGGCCGCCAGCGGTTCTTTGAGCCTGCGCCCCAGCGATCTGCCCAGTCAGGGAATGCGGATTCAGGTTTATCAGTACCCTAGAGCGTAGGCTGTTATTAGGGGTGTAGGGGGTTAAGGTATCAGGTGTAGGGTGCGAGTCTTCCCCTAAGCCTTGTAACCTAAACCCTTTCACCCATCGACCTTTCTACCCATCGACCCTCCGCTATGACCTCCTCCTACGCCCACCGTCGTCAGCGTGCCATGGATCTCATTGGTGGCGGCACTGCCGTCTTTGCCAGCGCCCCTCCGGCGGTGATGCACAACGACGTAGACTACCCCTTTCGCCAAGACAGCAATTTTTACTACCTGACGGGGTTCAACGAGCCGGGCGCGGTGGCCGTGCTGGCTCCCCACCATGATGAGCATAGGTTTGTACTGTTTGTGCGCCCTAAGGATCCTGAAAAGGAAACCTGGTCGGGCTATCGGGTCGGGGTTGAGCTAGCTAAGGAGCGCTTTGGAGCCGATCAGGTCTACCCTATTGGCGAACTCGACGAGCACCTGCCCAAATATTTAGAAAAGGCCGATCGCCTCTACTACCACTTTGGCCACGACCAGGCCCTCAACAACACAGTGATGCGCCACTGGCAGCGGCTGCTGGCCACCTACTACAAGCGCGGCACCGGCCCGGTGGCGATCGAAGACGCCACCTTGATGATGCAGACCCTACGGCGGGTGAAGTCGGCAGAGGAGCTAGATTTGTTGAGAAGGGCGATCGCGATCGCCGCCAAAGCCCACAACCACGCCCGCGACATCACCCGCCCCGGTCGCTTTGAGTACGAAATCCAGGCCGAGATGGAGCACATCTTTCGCCTAGAAGGGGCGATGGGGCCAGCCTACACCTCGATTGTGGCCTCGGGGGCCAACGCCTGCATTCTTCACTACGTCGAGAACAACTGCCAAATGCAGGAGGGCGACCTGCTGCTGATCGATGCGGGCTGCGCCTACGACTACTACAACGCCGACATTACCCGCACTTTCCCCGTGGGGGGGCGTTTTAGCGATGAGCAGCGGATTTTGTATGAGCTGGTGCTGGAGGCGCAGCTGCGGGCGATCGCCGCCGTCAAACCCGGTGCCCCCTTCAACGAATTTCACGATGCCGCCACCCGCACCATCACCGAGGGGCTGGTGGAGCTAGGCCTGCTGACGGGCAGCGTGGACACCCTGATCGAGGAGAAAAAGCACAAGGCTTTCTTTATGCACGGCACCGGCCACTTTCTCGGGTTAGATGTCCATGATGCGGGCATCTTACGCAATGCCGACAAAACCTGGAAACCCTTCGAAGTCGGCAACGTCGTCACCGTCGAGCCTGGGATCTACATCTCCCCCACCTACGAGCCGGTAGAGGGGCAGCCCCAGATCGACGATCGCTGGCGGGGCATCGGCATTCGCATTGAAGACGACGTGCTGGTGACCGAAACCGGCTGCGAGGTACTGACCGCTGCGGTGCCCAAAGCCCTAGAGGATATGGAACGTTGAGGAATTAGTTAAACCATGATCGGCACTCAATCAACCGCAAAAACGGTCTTTCTCCTGGTCTCTATGGTCGGTTGGCTGCTGGTGGGAGCAGCTCTGATGTATCTCTTTCCGGCGATCGCCGATGGGCTGGTAGGCAGCGATCTCACCCACCTGTGGATGACCAATCTGGCCCGCAGCGGCTACAATCCCTTGCTTGGCTGGGTTGGCGGCGGCATCGTTCTGGCGGTGACAGTAACGGGCAACTGGGTTTGGTATCAGTACTTTGAAGGTAAGCGTTAGAGACCTGCAAAGCAGCAGCCACTTTCAGCACAGGGTTGTGTAGGTGAGAAAGCCTGCGAGTTTGGAGGAAATTTATGGGGCGATCGCGCAAAACGCCCCTCATCTTCTGCTAAGATATAAAACTGCAAATGCAGCACGGGCGATTAGCTCAGTTGGTAGAGCGCCTGCCTTACAAGCAGGATGTCACTGGTTCGAGTCCAGTATCGCCCATACTTTGCCCCTGTATAGTCCAATATGTAGGCTCATAACCATTGGCAGTGGCCATTGGTTCATCCTGCGCAGGAACTGATAAAACGGTGATCTTAAAAAAGCCAGGACTCTTAGGTAGTCCTGGCTTTGCAAAAGGATATCAGCTAAACGATAGGGTCTATTCCACCCCTTCGATGCGGTCTTCCACTTCCTGGTAGAGCTCTTGCAGCTTCTCCAAGTTTTCGTCGCTGGTTTCCCAGTAGCCGCGCCCGTTCACCTCCAGCAGGGTCGAAACCATGCGGCGGAAGGAGTTGGGGTTGAGATCCATCAAACGCTTGCACATCTCCGGGTCTTGGATGAAGGTGGTGTTGACATCTTCGTAGACCCAGTTATCGACCGCGCCAGCGGTGGCCGACCAGCCCATGGTGTTGACCAGGCGCTTGGAGAGTTCCCGCACCCCTTCGTAGCCGTGGGAGAGCATGCCCTCGTACCACTTGGGGTTGAGCATTTTGGTGCGGGCATCTAGTCTTACTGTTTCAGACAGAGTACGCACCTGGGCGTTGGCGGTGGTGGTGTCAGCGATGTAGGCCGCTGGAGCCTTGCCGTCTTCGCGCAGAGACGCCACCAGCTTGGTGGGGTCAGAGTCAAAGTAGTGCGACACGTCGGTGAGGGAAATCTCCGAAGAATCGAGGTTTTGGAAGGTGGCATCCGCCGTCTTCAAGGCCGACTCAAACAAGCCTCGGTTGCTGTCCATAACGCCAGGGTTGTCGGAGTTGAAGGCAAAAGACTTGCGCTTCAGGTACATCTCCTGGAGTTCGGCCTCATTTTCCCAGGTGCTATTCTCCACCGCCAGGTTGATGTTGGAGGAGTAGGAGCCGGAGGCATTGGAGAAAATGCGGGTAGCGGCTTCCCGGAGGCCAATCCCCATTTCTGCCGCCTGCTCCAGGGCATGCTTGCGAACAAAGTTCATCTCCAGGGGTTCATCGGCTTCGGCGGCCATTTTCACGGCGCGATCGAGCAGCGCCATCTGGTTGATGAAGAGATCGCGGAACACCCCAGAGCAGTTAACAACGATGTCAACACGGGGACGACCCAGCTCTTCGAGGGACAGCAGCTCCAGTTTATTCACCCGGCCCAGGGAGTCGGGCACGGGCTTAACGCCGACAAACCACATCATCTGGGCGAGGGATTCGCCATAGGTTTTGATGTTGTCAGTACCCCAGAGCACGGTGGCGATGGTTTCGGGATAAGCCCCACCGTTTTCCTGCCGCTGCCGCTCCAGCAGTCTGTCCACCACAATTTTGGCCGACTGGACGGCGGCAGTGGTAGGGATGGACTGGGGATCGAGGGCGTGGATGTTTTTGCCGGTGGGCAGCACATCGGGGTTGCGGATCGGGTCGCCGCCGGGGCCGGGGAGCAGGTATTCGCCTTCCAGGGCTTGCAGCAAGGCACCCAGTTCGTTGTCGGCGCAGACCTGCTCCAGGCAAAACTCCAGGTATTCCATCAGGGGCTTGATGGCATCGGCATCGACCTTGGTGTAGCCCGCCTCATGGAGGGCTTTGATCCAGGGTTCTTTGCGACCAATGTTGAGGAAGTTGAGCCGCGACACCATGGAGACACGCCCTTCGGCGTCGATTTGCTCGTGGACGAGGGCGGAGATGGCACCCCGAACCCCCTGGTTGATGTCGTAGAGGAGTTGGACATCGGCGAGGTGGCCGCGATCGCTGTTCCCGTAAATATCATCGATATCGCGGCCAATGCTCTCAGCGATGATCCGCTGGAGGCTCTTGATGCCGTCTTCTTCGCGATCGAGGCTACCGATGTTGACTAGGGTGGCGATCGCCTCCTCAGCCGTGGGCGGCTTGCCCACCACGTGCAGACCGCAGGGCAGCAGCCGCGACTCGATCTCCATCAGCTTGATGTAGATCTTGCCCACCAGGTTGTCGCGTTCCTCGTTAGACAGCTCCCCGGTGTCACCTTCGGGCAGCGCCACGTCTCGATCGAGGTTACAAATCCGCGCGGTTTCGATAATGGCGTTAACGATTTGCACCGCCCGACCGCTCTCTTTATTGCCCTGATAGGAGCCGATCAGTTCGCTCAGCTCCTTCAGCCCCTTGTACAGGCCCGCATTCTCAGCGGGGGGGGTGAGGTAGCTGATGGTTTCGGCGTAACCTCGACGCTTGGCGATCGTGGCCTCGGAGGGGTTGTTGGCCGCGTAGTAGTAGAGGTTGGGGATGCTGCCGATCAGGTTGTCGGGATAGCAGGTGCCCGACATGCCCATCTGCTTGCCGGGCATAAACTCTAGCGACCCGTGGGTGCCAAAGTGCAGCACCGCATCCGCGCCCCAAATTTTGTTCAGATAGGTGTAGTAGGCGGCAAAGCCGTGGTGGGGGCTGGCGGAGCGGGAGAACAGCAGCCGCATGGGGTCACCCTCGTAGCCAAAGGTGGGCTGCACGCCAATGAACACATTGCCGAAGGCTTTGCCATAGACCAGCATGTTCTCGCCGTCGGTGTTGAGGTTGCCCGGCGGTGGCCCCCAGTTTTCTTCGAGCCGTTCAGCATAGGGAGTGAGGGCCTGGTACTCACGCACCGGCATGCGGTAGGCGATGTTCAGCTCGGGGCTGTTGTACTGGGCCTGGGCGTCGTGGATAACTTCTTGCAGCAGGGCTTCGGGCGACTCGGGCAGATCCTGCACGTCGTAGCCGTTCTGCTTCATTGCCTCCAGCACTTTATAGATGGAGCCAAAGACATCCAGGTAGGCGGCGGTACCCACATTGCCCTTGTCGGGGGGGAAGCTGAACACGGTGATGGCCAGCTTTTTGTCGAGCTTGGGCTTGCGGCGCAGGTTGGCCCACTTCATCGCCCGCTGGGTGATCGATTCGATCCGGTCTTGCAGGGAGATCGCCCGGCCAGTTAACCCATCGCGGCCCGAGAGCACGATCGGTTCGATCGCCCCGTCCAGCTCAGGAATCGCCATTTGCAGCGCCACCTGAATGGGGTGCAGGCCCAGGTCGCTGTCTTCCCACTCCTCGGTGGTTTGAAAGACTAGGGGCAGCGCCACCATGTAGGGGCGGTTGAGGCGCTTGAGGGTTTCGATCGCCTTGGGGTGATCCTGCCGGGCCGGGCCGCCCACCAGGGCAAAGCCGGTGAGAGAAACCACAGCATCAACAATGGTTTTGGTGTTGTCTACCGGGTCAAAGAAGTAGGCATTTACGGGCTTAGAGAAATCTAGCCCGCCCGCAAACACGGGGATTACCTTCGCGCCTAGGTACTCAAATTCCTGCACCATAGCGACGTAGTGAGCCTCGTCGCCCGTGACCAGGTGGGTGCGCTGGAGCACCAGACCAATGGTGGGGGCGAGGGGATCTTTGAGATCCTCAGAGATGTCGCGGCGGGAGGCATGCCAGTTGAGGTACTCCTTAATGTCCTCAAACATGTGGGGGGCCATGGGGTGCCAGATGCCCATGTCGGGGTAGGTGACAGGCTCTTCGTACTCCAGGCTCTCGGGCTGGGGGGCACCCTCGATTGGGCTGTCGGTGATCACGTAGCGATCGGCCAGCATCAGAAAGAAGTTTTCCAGGTTCTCGGGAGAACCGCCCAGCCAGTACTGGAAGCTGAGCATGAAGTTGCGGGCGTCCTGGGCCTTTTCGACCGGCAGGTATTTGAGCACCGTGGGCAGAGTGCGCAGCAGCTTCAGCATCGCATCTTGGAAACCCGCCCCGGACTTCTCCTTCCGCTTCTTCATAAAGGAGGCGATCATGCTCTTCGACTGGCCGAGCTGGGCCATAGAGAAGCTGCCCATCTTGTTGAGGCGCATCACCTGGGGCATGGAGGGGAAGCACACAGCCACATCGAGGCCATCGCGCAGGGGGGCAACCGCTTCAACGACCTTGTCGGCCAGGTCTTCGATAAAGATCAGCGAGGCGATAAATACGTTAGCCTCGGCCACATCCTGCTTAAACGCCGCGTAGTTGTTGGCGTCGCGCAGTTCTTCAATCAGGTAGCCGTTGACTTCGAAGGCCACTTGAGAGTTGCTGGCGTTGATCGACCGGATGGCCGAGGACAAAGAGCTCTGGTATTGAGGCTCTAGAACCACATAGACCACCTTGACCAGACGCCGCCCGTTGAGGTCATCGGGGGCAATGTGGCGAACAGTGGGCTTGACGTGGGTGAACATGCAGTAAAACTCCTTTCGCGGCTAAGTCTGGGGGTGAGAAGGCTGCGGGCGCAGCATCAGCAACAGTGAGCAGGGCAGACCGCAGGCAGACTCTGGGGATTGTATAGGAAATATTTCGTAACGAAAGCAAAATCAATGATGCCTTTCATGTTTGTATCAGAAAACCTTGCCAGATAAGGATTCGAGCGTTTAGGTGACACAATTTGAAATAAATCAGCTTGAGCTTTGTTAACAAAATTTACAGTACGGCGGGATCACTCCTCTCATTTTCGTAACAAAATATTAATTAAGCGCTGACCAAGGAAATATATCTTGCCCAATCAGCCCTTGACTCTACAGCGGGCTGCAATGTGTAGGCTTAAATCATCAGGCATTTGGGAGACGAACCATGCGATTGAGACAGCCTTTAACGACGATGCTAGCCCTGGCTACCCTAGTACCACTAGCCTCCTGCGGCACTAGCAACATGGAGGCCATGCACGAAGGCCATGGCTCTGGAGGCATAGCTGGGGAGCAGATGATGCACAGCGGTCACGGGATGGATTTAGGCCCTGCCGACGCCACCTACGATCTGCGCTTTATCGACGGCATGATTCCCCACCACGAGGGGGCCGTAGTGATGGCTGAAGCTGCCCTAGAGAATTCTCAGCGACCCGAGATTCGGCAACTGGCAGAAGACATCATTGCCGCTCAGCAGGTGGAAATTGCTCAAATGCGGGATTGGCGGGCGGCCTGGTACCCCGATGCGCCCGCCGAGCCGATGATGTACCACGCTGAAATGAATCACGACATGGCCATGAGCGAAGAGATGATCTCAGCCATGCGGATGGATATGGATCTCGGTGGAGCCGACGACGAGTTTGACCTGCGCTTCATCAATGCGATGATTCCGCACCACGAGGGGGCGGTGGCGATGGCGGAAGATTTGAAGGGCAAGAGCGATCGCCCTGAACTGCTCACCCTAGCCGACGAGATCATCACCTCACAGCAGGCTGAGATCGATCAGATGGAGCAGTGGCGGCAGGATTGGTACGGTCAATAATTTAAAAGCGCTCCCCCATCGATAGGGGGGAGCGCTTACTTAACAGTTGAGGGCAAAGGCTCACCCTGCATCGACCTAACTACTCAAGCCACTGCTTAACGCGCGACAGGCTCTTCCAGTCAGGTTTACGAACCAGGCCGTCGTTGATGCTATCCATCACTTCCTTTTTCAGGTCGTCGGCGACGGTCATCACTTGGCCAGCAATTTCGATATGCTCGCGCACGCCGGGTTTGCCTGCGTCGAGCATGGCGACCGCCAGGTTCACCCGCCCTTGGGGGTCTTGGGGGTTGAGCTTGACGGCTTTTTGGGCGGCTTTGAGGCCAGCGTTGGGCTTGTCGGTGAGCAGGTAGAGCCAGGCTAGGCAGGCCCAGGCGGCAGCGCTTTTGGGGGCGCGATCGCACACCTCTTTAAATACAGGAATTAGCTCAGCGGGATCTTCGCCCTTTTTGTAGCGCTCGATGCCTTCATCGAACAGGGTTTCTACGGTTTGAGTCATGGTCTATGAACTATCTAACGCGATATCCAGCAAAGCACAGAATGTAGCCCCGTAGGATGTCCCTACGCCCCGAAGGACTTGCCGCAGCCGCAGGTCTGGACGGCGTTGGGGTTGGTGAACTGAAAGCCGCCGCCGATCAGCGCGTCGCTGTAGTCGAGCATGAGGCCATAGAGATAGAGCAGGCTTTTTTTGTCACAGATCACGCGGAAGCCTTCGTAGTCATAGACTTCGTCGTGCTCGTTGATGTTGGCGGGGTCTTCAAAATCCATGGTGTAGGACATGCCCGAGCAGCCGCCCTGGCGTACCCCCACTCGCAGGCAGAGTTCTTTGTTGCCCTGGGATTCTTGCAGTGCCTTAACGTGCCGAAGGGCCGTTTCAGACATCAAAATGCCTCGGGTTTGTTCGGTGGCTTGAGCCATTGCAACCTTTCGATGTAAGTACAGCTTCTATCATCATAAGCAGAGTAACCCCAACCGCAGCCAGAGAAGCCTAAATTGTTTTGAAATCTAACACTTTCGTCGCCTAGGCTTAGCCGTTGCTGCCAAGAATTTCTATAGTTTATAGCAGCCGCTGGGGCGTCCCCTGCCCTGGGAGGGATGCTGGCTTCAGTGCAGTATCTCAATTTAGGGGACTGCACTGAAGCGCACGCGGTTAAGTTGCTGTGGGCAGTTGATGATTAAACTTGGCTATGCTGACCAAAGCTGTGCCCAAGCCAGCGGTCGCCTAACCATTTGTTCCATCTGTCGTTATCGTTAGCCCATGACTCGATTGAACCGCATTACCATCGATCGCCTGAAGCGGCTGCCCCGTGTAGCCAGCGTGTGGGAGGGCGATCGCCGTTCGGTGGGCGGTTTGATGGATGACGACGGCGGCCTGCGCCAGCGTCATACCGAAACCAGCGACTGCATTCTCTGGGTCGACAGCAGCCACGGTGCGGTGCGGGGGCTGACCATCGTGCCCACCACCTGCGGCTACGAGCCGGTGGTGCGCACGCTGTTGCAGGCCATTGAGTCACCCCAGGGCAACCTGGCCCCGGCCAGGCCGCACAAGATTGTGGTCAGCGATCGCGAAATTCAGTTTTACCTGCGGGGGGCGCTCCAGGGGCTTGATATTGCCATTGACTACGCCCCCGAGCTGCCCCTGATCGACGAGCTGTTCAACGCCCTCCAGCAGTCAGCCGAGATGACCGAGGCCGAGCTTCCCCCCCGCTACGCCGAGGCCATGATCGACAAGGCCATGGAGATCTGGGAACTCGCCCCCTGGAACACCCTCAACGAGCAGCAGGTGCTGGCCGTTGAGCTCAACAACTGGGAGCTTGACACCCTCTACGTGTCGATGCTGGGCATGGGCGGCGTGGAGTATGGCCTGCTGATGTACCGATCGCTGGATTCGCTGAAGCAATTTCGCCAGCGGGTGCTGATGGGGCAGCAGTCACCCAAGCAGATGCAGGAGGCCTTTTTAGAGCAAGACTGCCTGTTTCTCAACTTTGAGCTGTTTGACGACGAACCGTTTCCCAACATGCCTCAGCCCGCGAGCTGGCTGGCCTCGGCCCCTGAGGCAGTGCAGCCCGACTTTGGCAGCATTCACCCCCTGGAGGGGATGCGCAGCCAGCTCGCCGACGAAGAAGGAGCTACGTTTTTAGTAGTGATGGAGGCGCTCCAGCGCTTTATCACCCGCTACCGGGCTCAGCTCGAAAAGCCTCCCCTCAAAGCGCTCAAGAGTAGCTATAAAATTCCTAACCCCGAAAAAAGCGCCGGCGCGTCGCCGCTGAAGGTGACGGTTAAAACCCTGCCTGATGTGACCGCAGAGCTAGCTGCCGACACCGATGATGCCCTTGGCGACGACGGCCCCGAGGGCCTGGTTAATTTTCCGGTGCTGCGCGACGACTATGTGCCCGAGGGGGCGATCATCATCCTCACCCAGTTTCAGCAGCAGGTGCTAGACGCCCTGCGCCAGGATCCGGCGATCGCCTTTCAGAACCTAGAGGGCAAATGGCCCCACAATGGCACCGCTGACTCTCCCGATCTGCCGGTGGTGCTGATTCAAACCTCGCGGCCTAAGGCCAAGACCTTAATTCAACAGCTACAGCAGGCCCAGGGCGTGCAGGCGGTGTGCTTTAACCCCGGCAGCGACCCCTTTAGCGGCGAGGCCTTTGAGCTGGGTCTGTTGCAAACCGGCGATGGTGAACTGCACCTGTTCGCCGAATACGAAACCAACGGCAGCACCGATCGCCACCTGCTGGAACGCTGGAATACCTGGCAGAAGGACTGTAACGGAGCCTGCGCGGTGATCATCGCCAGCGGCATTACCGGCAGCAGCAAGGGCAAACCAAGCGTAAAAGATATTTTGGGTGTGTTCGAGGCCCGCTGCAAGACGCCAAAGGATCTACACCTGCCGCCGCTGATGTTGCAGTATGCAGCGGAGTGGGAGTTGGATTAGGGAGGGGTAAGGGGGTAGATGGGTAGGGGGTGGATGGGTAAGTAAGGGTGGGCGCAGGGTGGGCAATGCCCACCGCTGACTCACGAATTATTTAGAAAATCTTAGTGGAGAAGGCTTTGGCTGAGGCATCTGTAGGCTGCACCAGTGCTTTTGTGGCCCTGGCCAGCGAGAATTTTGGGCGGTTGGTAGACTTTTATGGCGAGCTGCTTGATCAGTCGGCGCGGCCTTACCAGCGCGATCGCTACGCTGAGTTTCATCTGCCAGAGCTGCGGCTAGCAATTTTTAAACCCAACACTGACCATGCAAGTCAATTTGCTGCCCCCAGCAGCGGCGCAATGAGCCTGTGTTTAGAGGTGACGGATTTGGATGGGGCGATCGCCCACCTCACCCACCTGGGCTATGCGCCCCCCGGCCCGGTGCTGACGGCTTCCCACGGGCGCGAGGTCTATGCCTACGACCCCGACGGCAATCGGCTAATTTTGCATCAAGGCCTTGCGGAGCCGGGCTGAGTGTTTGACCACAGAGATTTCTGCCCTAAGATTTCGGGGAAACGTGGCAGTATTGAGAGGGATGTGCCCCTAGAGGCCATTCTTCAGCGTATGCCGGTAACCGTGGCGAGGTGGGCTAACCCATGAGACCCCAAGATCCCAACTTTCCCGAAGAAATTCCCCCTGTTCCGCCCCCGCGCAACACTGATGAAGCAGAACAAGGGGATAGACCTGTACCGCCCGACTTAGATCCCAGCGCCGAGGCTATAGGGGAAGATGCTGTACCCCTGAGTGCTGCCGACGGTAACGTCGAAGACTTGGGTAGACAGGCTCTAGGCAGAGATCAAGCCCCAGCAGAGCCAGACTTTACCGATCGCCCCAACCGCCCAATCCCAGATGCCTCGCCTTACCCTGGCGTTCTCAATAACGGTCGCCCCTACACCCCCGACCCGGCACCCTGGACTGACAGCGACTTAGAAAATCTCGAAGACCCGCTACCGGTGTCAACCCCAGAACCCCAGCCCACCGAGATTGACCGGCGTCAGATGCCTGAGCGAACCACTGCCGCCAAACGAGTGCGACCCATATCCCCGGCAGAGGATGTCTGGGCCGATACCGGCATTCCCTACCAACCGAAGGAGCTAGGTGTGGTTGACCAACTGCTGCTGCTGCTGGCCGAGGGGGCAACCCTGTGGAAGAAAGGGCTGCGGTGGGTGCGATCGCAGCTCCCCCCCGATCTCCAGCGCCAGCTCTCCGACGGTATGCTCACCGCCATTGCCCTGGGCCTGCTGATGCTGCTGTTGGCCCTGTGGAACCCCCTGGGCGCAAACCGGGGTGAACCGCTGGTGGCCTCAGAGCCAATGCCCCAGATGACGGCGGCAGAACCTGAGGTGGATGACCGATTTGCGGCCCCCGTCCCCACCGCAGAGCAGCCCGCTCCAGCACCTGCTCCCGTGGTTGAACCTACGCCCGAGCAAAGTCTCATTACCGATATTCAAAACCGAGTCAGCCGCATCAGCCGCTCCTACGGGGCAGGGCTGATTCAGTCGGTGGAAGTGAACTTGCCAGGAAATACCCTGGGCGTAAACGTGGCCGAAGCCTGGTATGGCCTGCTCGGTGACCAGCAAAATGAAATCGCCCAAGACATCTACGCCCAGGCCCGGGGGCTCAAATTTGGCACCCTGCAACTGCGCGACCCCGAGGGCGTGGTGGTAGCCCGCAACCCGGTGGTAGGACCAAATATGGTGATTTTACGGCGGCTGCGTTGGCCCTAGGCCGCCTGTCGCATGGCATCGGTGGATGCAGACTGGCGCACGCAGTAGTGGGGCAGAGAGGTGTGGGGTCAGCCGCTTCGCCTCTGCCTCTGAGCAGAGTTAAAGGGGCAGAGACTTGAGTGAGAATCGAGCAGGGACGGCTCTTAGTAACATTTTTGGAGTGACGGCATGACCTGGCAATCGGGCGGGAGGTGGTTACGGCCTCGAAGCTTGGCTTTAGGCGGACTGAGCCTGGGCTTGACCGTGCTCAGCGGACTGCCAGCCCTGGCGGCAGAAGAAATTTTCTTTAGCTACGGCCCGGTGGAACGATCGGTGAGCACCAGCTCCCTCGAAACCCTGATTGAGTCAGGAGAATTGACCGATGACCTGGCCTTTTACGTCGATTTGGTTGGGCTGAGCGAGGCCGAAGTGGCCCAACTGCGTGAAAACCTCGATCGCCCCCTAGAGGTGGATGGGGTACTGCTATCGCGCTTTCTCTATACTGGCGTTGGTGAAGAGCTGCTTGAGCAGGTGGGGGTAATCCTCAAAACCCGGGCGGGCGACAACGGCAAGCTATCGCTGCGGGCGGCGCTGATTCAGGCGGCGACCTCACCGGAGGGGCTGTCGGCCATCAATGTGGTGCGATCGCTGCCCACCGACATGCAGATTGATATCAACGACGCCCAGGCGGTTGCCAGCGCCGTCGAGCGCATCGTCAATGCCACCACCGACTCCATTGTGCAGCTAGAGCAGATCACGGTGAGCCAGGCCGCCCAGCAGTCTGCCCTTGACTATGCCAACCTGGCTGATTTGACTGTTCCTGGCCCGGCGAGGGTGCAAATTCAGCGGTTTGAGTTGACCGATACCCAGCGCGATGGTCAAGGACCGGCCCCTGGGGGCCATCGCCAGCTCTATATAGATGTTGTGCGCCCCCGATCGTGGCGCGGCCAGGCTCCGGTAATGGTGTTTTCCCATGGGTTGACCTCTAGCCCCGAGGCACGGCACCAGTGGGCCTCCCACTTAGCTTCCCACGGCATTGTGGTGGTGCTGCCCCAGCACCCCGGCAGCGATCGGCAGCAGGTGGCTGACTTTCAGGCGGGTCTTAGCAGTGATGTGTTTGAGGTGCAGGAGTTTATCGATCGCCCCCTCGACATTACCTTTGTGCTCGACGAGCTAGAGCGGCTCAACCCCACAGAGTTTGAGGGGCGGCTCAAGCTTGATCAAGTGGGGGTGGGGGGGCACTCGTTAGGAGGTTACACGGCCCTCGCGGTAGCCGGAGCAGAGATTAACTTTGACCATCTCCAGGAGGTGTGCGACAGCAACTTCATTTACCTGAATACGTCGCTGCTGTTGCAGTGTCAGGCGCTAGAGCTGCCCCGGGAAACCTACCGCTTTCGCGACCCCAGGGTTAACTCGGTGCTGCTGGTGAACCCAGTTAACAGCAGCGTCTTTGGCCCTGAGGGTCTAGCGGCGGTAACGGTGCCGGTAATGGTGATTGCGGGCAGCCACGACCCCGCCACCCCCGCCGTGTTTGAGCAGTTTCGCACCTTCCCGTGGTACACCACCGAGAATCGCTCCCTAGCGCTGATCGAAGGGCAGGCCCACGTTGACTTCTCGACCCTCGATGCGGGTCTATCGCAACTGTTGTCTAACCTACCAGGGCTCACCCTAGCTGAGCCGGAGGTGATCGATCGCTACTTAAATGCCCTGGGCCTAGCCTTTGTAGGCCGCTACGTGGCTCGCCGACCGGAGTATGGATTGTATCTGCGATCGGGCTACGACAGCTACCTCAGCCAGGGCGAACCCTTTCGCCTATTTATGGTGAATGCCGGTGCAGAAGTGGATCAGCAGTTGATTAACCCCCTCAATGAGCTTCTCCAACCACTAGAACTGCCTAACAGCGAACCGGGAGAGTAGGCGATCGCACGACTCAACCTGATGCAGAAGCTTTGACTGCATTCGTCCAGTGCTGAAATGTTTCAGCTCCAATATCATTGCTACTCTCTCGATAGATCTGCCTCAAACACTCGTAAACAGCTTGGGCTTCATCCTCTAATCCAAACACCATCAAACACTTCAAAATACGAGTGATCCGAAGATAGTTGTGGTCGAAGGGAGAAACCCATTCCCGTTGACGGTTTGGGTAGTCCGCCGACCGGGTGACAACTATGTTTCCTTCACACGACTTGGAAGGTTAGCCTGAAGGGCTACTTCGGGGCAGAGTTATCGAGTCTAAGCAGGCATCAGCACCTCCAGGACCTCAGCCACAGATTGCCCCTGG
>NZ_JACJQN010000007.1 GCF_014696675.1 Phormidium tenue FACHB-1052 | reverse complement strand
CTTTCGTGGCCTCTATCACTTCTCCGTCGCTCACTCACAGGGTCAAGCCCATGACCTCATTGCCTACTTCACTGACCCAGCCAATGCTGACCTCGGTACGGTCAAAGCCCGGCGTAAAAAGCCTCCTAGGCTTACGTTCGACCCCGCACCAACTACCTTGACATCTGAAACCTATGCTTAAGTTGTCACCATTGGGTTACGACAAACTCCTTATCTATCCCCTGCTGGTGGTCGATTCCATCTTTACCAGCGGCATTGCGATCGAGCAGGTGAACGAGGCGCTGGTCAAGCTCTCCGACGGCACTGAGCACTGGGTGCAGGGCATGCGCTACATCCCTTCATTCTTCGATGCCCCCGACTATATCGACCTGCTGGCGACCATGGTCGAAGAAAAAATCAAAGACCACCTGGCCGTGGCCCACCTGCCCTCTCAAACTGGCATCGTGCTGATGAACCACGGCTGCCCCCACGAGGCCAAGGGCTTTACCTCCGGCATTGACGAGAGCCAAAAGCTCTACGACAAAGTGCGCGATCGCCTGATCTACAAGTACCCCTTGATTTCAGTAGGCTGGCTCAACCACGACACCCCGCTAATCAAGTGGACTCAGCCCAACGCTGACCTGGCAGCCCGCAACCTGATCGATCTAGGGGCCACCGCTCTGGTCTTTATGCCCATCGGCTTCGCCACCGAAAACCATGAGACCCTGCTGGACGTCGAGCACATTATCGAAGGGCTGCGCCGCAAGCGCCCCGACGTGACCTACGTGCAGATGCCCTGCGTCAACGATCGCCCTGACTTCCTAGCTATGGCGGCCACCTGGGCCGACAAGCACATTGCCGATCTACTGGAAGAAGATGCCCTAGCGATCAATCCTTCCCTGGCGGCATCTCAGGCGGCGGCGGTGCACAGTCACCACGGTCACAGCCACGACCACCATCTACCCGGACACGATCACGGTCACAGCCATGATCACGGTCATCACCACCACTAGCACCGGGTTTATCTCTGGCGCCTGAAGCGAAAGCACCCTTTCAGGCTCTAGATGACGATACGCGCATAGAGGCGGATGGGTGAGACTTGCCCATCCGCTTCATTAGCATGTTGGGCAGAGTAATCGGGCTAAGCACCACGGCCAACCCTAAAAACGCCCAGCTGCTCAGGCGGCTCTTGGGGTTTGACGGGTCATTTAAGAATGAGCTAATGGCCAGAAGAAAAACCATCAGCGATGCCAACAGATAAAGCTTAAGGACCATAGTGTTTTGAGGTTGATTGCTCTATCTCTAGACTGCCCAGGGACTCTTACTCCAGACATGGCGAAGAATACTGAACTTTGAAGCCAGCATTTCTGCCTTCACTGCGCCCGATCGCCCCAAGCGGCAGACGGATTCAATGCAATCTAACATCAATCGCAGGTAGGCAGTTGGAGTCAGCGGTCGCTACTACTCAAAAACCCTTCGTGACAAAGCCACAGCAAACCCGCTAGAATCAGCCGTTAATACAGGTGTTCTCAGCGATGGATGGGTTATGCCAGTGAGTTCCAGCCAAATTAAAGCCCTGCTCGACCAAAAGCGAGACGCCTTTAGCGCCTTCAGTCGGGCTAAGTTTGAGCTGATGCACGCCTACAACCGGGCGTGGATTGAGTTTACGGCCCTGCCCCACACCAGGCAGCTCGCTCAGTTAGACAGCCTATCCGGGCCAGTGGGAGCCCGCCCCCTAGAGGCGATCGCCGCTGAAAAGGGCATCTTGCCGTTCTTTTTCACGGAATCTGGCCCGATGAGCGATCGCTGGACGAACCGCGAACAGAGCGCTCAATGGGTGCAGACCGTGCTAGAAGACATCACCACCTTTGCGGTGGATGGCTCCCAAATCTCTCCTGGCAAAGATATTTCTATCCCGATTGCACTGCTGCAAATTGGCTGGTTTGAGAACCCCCACAGCGCCACCCGTCCCTACAAAAAAGATGTGCGAGTCGACCTCATGACCCCTGCTGAGCTGGGGCCAAACCCGGCTCAGCCCGTAGAGCGCCGCGTCAACATTCGCCGCTTTCAAATGGAAGTGGCGCGGCTGGTGGAATATATCAACGCTTGCCAAGACCCTGAGCGCACGCTGGTATTTTTCGACGGGGCTCTGGTGGTCACCTTTGCCGAAGCCTTTGACCAGGAGAGCCAAACTGCCTACGTGCAGTCTATTCTCTCGCTGTTAGAGGCCAGCGATCGCCGCCGCGTCCCTCTGGTGGGCTATGTGGATACTTCCTACGCCCGCGACCTGACCACAATGCTGCATCACGTCTATGGGCTAGAGGCCACCGAGGGCATTCACGACGCCCAACTGCTGGCGCGGCTGATGGAGTGGGGCGATCGCAGTGCCGTGTTTCAGTGCGATCGCGGCGGCGTTTTGGATCAGTACAACGACTACGGCAATCAAATTGCCTTTACCTATCTCAAAACCACCCGCGACGGTCACCCCGTGCGGCTCGAAATGCCCCGGTGGATGTGGGAAAGCGGCCACATTACTCAATACCTCAACTGGGTGAGGGGCGAGGTGATTATCGGCGGCGGCTACCCCTACAGCATTGAAACCGCCGACCAAACCGCCGTACTGCAGGGCCAAGACAAACATATTTTTCTGCGCGTGCTGCAAGATTGGGCCGACCGCGAAGCTATCAACCTGCGGCTCTCCCGCAAAATGGTCAGCAAACAGCGCCGCCGCTAGGCTCACTATAAAGTCTTGGTGAACCGCTCATAAGCTCCGTAATTTGACCTACACACTCCATTACGGAGAATGTTTTAGTAAAGAAGTACACCCAAAACCTATATCTGTCTCGGAGAGACCATCAGACGCAAACGCCCCCTTTCGTCTATGGCTACTGCCTACAGTGCCTACTTAAGAAGGATTTGCCCTGCATGAGAACGTTTAAAACCATAGGACTTGCCCTAGCGCTAGTGAGCCTGCTAGGAGCAATGGCTCCCGAAGCGTCAGCCAAAGATAAAGGCAATGGAAACGGTAATGGCAATGGCAACACTGCTACTACAACTCCTCCTGCGACGACCACTACCACAACTCCTCCTGCGACGACCACTACCACGGCTCCCCCTGCAACGACGACTAGCCAGCCGACTTCTGCTTTTGCCTGTTCTGGCGGTTCAGTCACCAGTAACCCCCTGGCGGGAGGGTCTTCTCTCAGCTATAGCCAGTGCATGACGTCATCCGGCAACGATGTCAGCAGCGGCATCGCGGCTAACCTCACCGCCTTCCTTGACAGTACCCTGGGGGACGGCTGGGTGTTCGATGGTAAATACGAAGGCGGCAGAAACTCCTCTGGCCCCAACGACTATGGCTTTAGCTGGGTACAAACCGGCAAAGGCAAAGGCACCTGGAGCCTAGCCGAAACCGTGACCAGTCCCTTTGTGGTTAGTCTCAAGGCTGGTAACGCCTACACAGCCTACTACTTCGATAGCAGCACTAGCTTCAACAGCGGCACCTGGGCCACCTTTGATCAAAAAGACCTGTCCCACGCTTCGTTCTTCGTCGCTAAAGGCCTCACCCCCGAAGAACCCAACACCACTGTGCCAGAACCAGCCTCCACCGCAGCCCTAGTGCTGGTCGGCCTCAGCGCCGCCGGGCTAGTCCGCAAAAAGCAGGGTTAGGTCAGCTAGTCTCAATGCCTTAAAAATTGCCCACAATGCTCCGGCGACTTACCCATGTCGTCGGAGCTTTTCTGTTGAAAGGCGTTCAGGGGCTTTACCCTATGGTTGAATCGGAGAATAGCGCGCTGGGAAATACCGTCAATGGCCAAACCAACACCACATACCCGCCAGGAAACTGACAGCATGGGGGCGATCGCCGTGCCCAGCGATCGCTATTGGGGAGCTCAAACCCAGCGATCGATTCGCTATTTTTCCATTGGCCAAGACAGAATGCCGTTGGAGGTGGTGCATGCGATCGCGATCGCCAAAAAAGCGTCAGCCCTGGCCAACGCTGACCTAGGCAAACTACCTCGGGAAAAAGCTGACTTGATTGTGCAGGCCGCCGATGAAGTGATCAATGGCACCCTCGACGATCACTTTCCGCTGCACGTGTGGATGACCGGCAGCGGCACCCAGTGCAATATGAACGTCAATGAGGTGATCGCTAATCGAGCGATCGAGCAGGCGGGCGGCGAGATGGGCAGCAAAACCCCCATTCACCCCAACGACCACGTCAATATGTCTCAGTCATCCAACGATGTGTTTCCTACAGCCATGCACATCGCCGCCGCCCAGGCCCTCGTTCACACCCTAAGCCCCGCCGTCACCCGGTTGAGGGATGCCCTGGATGCAAAAGCCCAGGCCTGGAGCGACATCGTCAAAATTGGTCGCACCCACATGCAGGATGCCGTACCACTCACCCTAGGTCAGGAGTTTTCTGGCTATGTGGGCATGCTCAACGACAATCTAAAACGCATAGAGGGATGCTTGCCAGGGCTGTACGAGCTGGCTTTGGGGGGCACGGCGATCGGCACCGGCATCAATGCTGGGCCAGGCTTTGCTGAATCTGCCGCCGAACACATTGCTGCTATCACCGGACTGCCCTTCGTCAGCGCCCCCAACAAGTTCACCGTTATGGGTGCCCACGATGCCGTGGTGATGGCCAGCGGCGTGCTCAAAACCCTGGCGGTATCGCTTTACAAAATCGCCAACGATATTCGTCTGCTGAGCTGTGGTCCGAGAGCTGGGTTTGCGGAGTTGCAGCTACCAGAAAACGAGCCGGGGTCATCGATCATGCCGGGCAAGGTGAACCCTACCCAGTGCGAGGCCTTGGCTATGGTAGCAGTGCAGGTCATGGGCTACGACACAGCGGTGGCCTTTGCCGGAGCTAGCGGCTATCTAGAGATGAACGTCTACAAGCCGATGATGATCTTTAATCTGCTGCAATCGGTGCGGTTAATGGCCGACAGCTGCCACAACTTCACTGAGTTTTTGGTCGCTGGCATGACCCCTAACCTCAAAAAGATCGACCAGTACGTGCAGCAGTCGCTGATGCTGGTTACCGCCCTGAGCCCAGCCATTGGCTACGACAAAGCCTCCCAGATTGCCCACCACGCCTTTGAGCACGACCTCACCCTGAGACAGGCCGCCCTGGCCCTAGGCTACGTCTCAGAATCGGAGTTTGATCAGCTAATTGTCCCCCGCCGCATGACCCATCCTTGAGCCACAGCAACCGCTACAGTGTCCACACCTGTGGAATGTTAAGGACTATGTTGATTTGCTCAGGATGCTCAGGTTCGCGGCAGCCATTCCCGTATGATCATCCTTAAAGTTTGTAAATTTTCCTAAGATTCTGGAGATTCAAACGTGTCTCTTCCGTTACTAAACTATTCCCCGTCCAGTCAAAATCAGCGCGTTGCGGCTTACGAAATTGGCGGCGACGAACAGGCTAGAATTTTCTCCACCGATGATCTGTACGATACCAGCGACATGGATGCGCTGATTACGGCAGCCTATCGGCAGATGTTCTTCCACGCCTTTAAGTGCGATCGCCAGACCTTTCTGGAATCGCAGCTGCGCAACGGTCAAATTACCGTGCGCGACTTTATTCGTGGCTTGGCGCTGTCGCCGACCTTCTACAGCAGCTTCTACGAGAAGAACAGCAACTACAAGTTCGTTGAGCACTGCGTCCAGAAAATTCTGGGCCGCGATGTGTACAGCGATCGCGAAAAAATTGCCTGGTCTATCGTCGTGGCTAACAAGGGTATCAAAGGCCTAGTCGATGAGTTACTCGATAGCGAAGAGTACCTCACCAGCTTTGGCTACAACACCGTGCCTTACCAAAAGCGCCGAGTACTGCCCGGTCGTCCCGAAGGCGAGCGCCCCATCCACATCAAGAACCCCCGCTACGACACCTACCACCGCAATCAACTGGGCTTCCCTCAGATTGTGTGGCAGTCTCAAGTCAAGCGCTACGTTCCCCAAGAGAAGAAGGTTACCGCTGGCAATCCTCAGGGTTTCCTAGGTATGGCCCGCAGCATTGGGGCTAGTGGTGCGGCACCCGCTCGCGTATCCACCAGCGACATCAACATCGCCACTGCTGTGCCCTACCGCAAAGTGTCGTCGTAACTAGGTTCAGCAATAGCCTTCTGGCTATATTTCTAGAACACCATTGGGGTGCGAGCTACGGCTGGCATCCCTTTTTTTTCTCAGATTGATAGGTCCGTTGGTCAGGAGCCTTTTCAAAGCAGGTGCATGGGCAAAAAAAATCCCCTGGCTATTGCCAGTGGGACTTTTCAGGGTGCATCTACCATTCACCTTTTCACCAAGACGAGACTCCGTCCGGAAAAGTTGCTGAAGAGTTTTACCTATTGTGGTTGTGGGCTTTCGGCATTGCGCAGCACCTCGGCCTGCTCTCGCAGAGAAGTGGCCCAGTCTTCGGATCCGTTGGCTTCAAAGAGAGTAGCGGCCTGCTCAAAATCGGCAATTACTGACTCTCTCGCCTCTAAGGGAATGTCTTCTGGCCCTTCTACTGAATCGCCTTGATCCACATACACCTGCCCTAGCGTGGCCTGGGCCCGCCCTAGGTAGGCCGAGGCCTGATCTGGGTCAATTGCGATCGCTTCAGTGTAGGCAGCAATGGCGCCGGGGTAGTCTTCCGCCAGAACCAGGGCCTCAGCCTCAGCATAAGTCACCTCAAATTCAGTAGAGGTGCGCACAACGAGGTCATAGTCGCCACCCTGACCTGAGAATGACCGGGCCACCACAGTGTAAGTACCGTCTTCAGGCAGCTCGACGATGATGGTTGAGTTTAGAGTGCCGCCAAAATCGTCATTAGACGCGATTTCCGCCTCGTCAGGCCCTGTTAACGACAACACTGGGTCAAAGTCTTCGCTGGCTAGGGTGATCGTCATCACCTGTCCGGCTGTGCCCTCAAAGGTATAGGTAGACTCTGCTGGATAAATGGTGCCCGCCTCTTCTAGCACGGTATCGGCGCGAGCAACCAGCGTTGCCGGACCAGCCAGCAGCCCTACCAAGGCCACAGGCGCTACTACTCCCACAGGAAACAACCGTAGAAAACCCATGCAACCTCCCTTGGGAAAACAACGAACACACAAATCTGCCATGCAGCCTAACACAAGGCCGACCTAGCCTACGGAACCATTAGAAGTGACTCAGCAGGCTATGGTAATACTGGAGCCATGCTACTTAGCCTATCTATGCCCCGTCTGTACCGCGTATTAGCTTGTCTAGGGACGATCGCCGTCCTAGGGGATTGTGCCCTAGCACTGCCGCCTCCCGATGACATTCCCGAAGAAATTTTACGCACAGAGGTAATTACGGAGGCGCGATCGCCCCTTAACGGAGAGCCGCTCTCCGCCGCAGACTACGCCGCTTTACAAGAGCAGTTGCGCGACCCCAACACTGAGCCCGTTGTTAACCCTGACATCGCTGACCTAATCCAACTTTTACGGTTGAGACGTCTCCTTAGGCCCGTTCTCCCTTTCTTACGGTAGGGGTCAAATAAGCCAAGATCCGCGAAAATTTTCCTGTGGGAATCGCTAAGTTTTGTTACTCTATTCCGCAGATAGTAAATTTACATAGACCGTCTATATCCCCCTGTGGACCTTTAATAACATGCCTGCAACCGTTGACGCTGAGCAGATTGACCGGATTGTCTGGAACCAGCACCATGACCCCTTTGAAATCTTAGGGCCGCACATGGTGCAGCAAGATGGTCAAACGGTCTGGGCCGTGAGGGCCTATTTACCTCAGGCTGAGAAAGCCTGGGTAGTACTGCCAGAAGAGCACAAAGAAGTGCCTATGGAGCCTAACCATAACCCCCACTTCTTTGAATGTGTACTGCAGGTTCAAGATCTGGCTAACTACCAGCTTAAATACGTCATCGGTGACCACATCCACGTCATCTATGACCCCTACGCCTTTAAGACGCGCGCCATTACCGACTTCGACATCCACCTTTTTAGCGAAGGCAACCACCACCGCATTTATGAAAAGCTAGGTGCACACTTCACCGAGGTCGAAGGTGTCACTGGCGTATACTTTGCCGTGTGGGCTCCTAACGCTCGCAACGCATCGGTACTGGGCGATTTTAACTACTGGGATGGCCGCAAACACCAGATGCGCCGCCTTTCTAACGGCATTTGGGATTTATTTATTCCTGGGTTAGACATTGGCACCCACTATAAGTACGAAATTAAGAACTACGACGGCCACATCTACGAAAAGTCTGACCCCTACGGCTTTCAGCAAGAAATTCGACCCAAAACTGCCTCTATCGTCACCGATCTAGACAGCTACGCTTGGCAAGACGCCGACTGGATGGAAAAGCGTCGCCAGACCGAGCCTTTGACCCAGCCGGTCTCTATCTATGAGCTGCATGTGGGTTCCTGGCTGCACGAGTCATCGGCTAGTCCTGCCCTGCGCCCCGACGGCAGTCTAGAACCGGTCGTTACAGTGGCCGAGCTCAAGCCCGGAGCCCGTTTTCTTACCTACCGAGAGTTAGCAGATCGGCTGATTCCCTACGTCAAAGAGCTAGGGTTCACGCACATTGAGCTATTGCCCGTCGCTGAGCACCCCTTTGACGGCTCCTGGGGCTACCAGGTCACCGGCTACTACGCCGTCACCTCCCGCTACGGCACGCCCGAAGACTTTATGTACTTCGTCGATCAGTGCCACGCCAACGGCATCGGCGTCATTGTCGACTGGGTACCGGGCCACTTTCCTAAGGATGGTCACGGTCTGGCCTTCTTTGACGGCACCCACCTATACGAACATGCTGACCCCCGCAAGGGCGAGCACAAGGAGTGGGGCACCCTGGTGTTTAACTATGGCCGCAACGAGGTGCGCAACTTCTTGGTGGCCAACGCCATCTTTTGGTTTGAAAAGTACCACATCGACGGAATTCGGGTGGATGCGGTGGCTTCCATGCTCTACCTCAACTACTTCCGCAAAGACGGAGAGTGGGTGGCCAACGACTACGGCGGCTGCGAGCATATTGAAGCGGCAGACTTTCTCCGCCAGGTAAACCACGTGCTGTTTACCTACTTTCCTGGCGTGCTTTCGATCGCAGAGGAATCCACCGCCTGGCCCATGGTCTCTTGGCCAACCTATGTGGGCGGCTTGGGCTTCAACCTGAAGTGGAACATGGGCTGGATGCACGACATGTTGGACTACTTCAACATGGATCCATGGTTCCGCCAGTTCCACCAGAACAACGTCACCTTTAGCATTTGGTACGCCTTTACCGAAAACTTCATGCTGGCGCTGTCCCACGACGAGGTGGTGCACGGCAAGAGCAATATGCTGGGCAAAATGCCGGGGGATGAGTGGCAAAAGTTTGCCAACCTGCGCTGCCTATACACCTACATGTTCATGCATCCAGGCAAGAAGACCCTGTTCATGAGCATGGAATTTGGCCAGTGGAGCGAGTGGAACGTCTGGGGCGACCTGGAATGGCACCTGCTTGAGCATCAGCCCCACGCCAGTCTTAAGCATTTCATGGGTAAGCTCAACGAGTTTTACCGCAGTGAACCGGCTCTGTTTACCCAAGACTTTGACCAGGCTGGCTTTGAGTGGATTGACTGTAGCGACACTCGCCACAGCGTGGTGGCCTTTATTCGCCGCGACAAGGGTAGTGACGATTTTGTGGTGGTGGTGTGCAACTTTACGCCCCAGCCCCACAGCCACTACCGGGTGGGTGTGCCTGAGTCGGGCTACTACAGAGAGCTGTTTAATAGCGATGCCCGCGACTTTGGCGGCAGCAATATGGGGAACCTGGGTGGCAAGTGGTCTGAGGATTGGTCTTTCCACAACCGCCCTTACTCACTGGATCTGACCCTGCCACCGCTGGGAGTGATTGTGCTAAAGCTGACTTCAGAAGAAACCCAGAAAGCGTTGTCAGGTCAATAGCCGAAACCGAGGGTTAGTTAACCCAGCCCCTTATGCAACCACGCGTCACGGTCATCACCCTTGGTGTAGATGATTTGGAGCGATCGCTGCGTTTCTACCGAGATGGCCTAGGCCTCTCCATAGCAGTGATTGTGGGCCAGGAGTTTGAGCATGGAGCCGTTGTCTTCATCGATCTTCAGGCGGGTCTAAGGCTTGCCCTCTGGCCCCGCGAGAGCATTGCCCATGATACGGGGCTGATGCAGGGCTCGTCCAGTTCGACAGAACTCACGTTAGGGCACAACGTGGCCTCTAGAGCAGAAGTCGATGCTGTTATGGCGCAGGCAATCACTGCTGGTGCAACCATCGTCAAGCCACCCCAGGAGACGTTTTGGGGTGGTTACACAGGCTATTTTCAAGACCCGGACGGCCACCTTTGGGAGGTGGTCTGGAACCCGCAGTGGACAGTGCCCGATTGAGCGCTCCCAAGGCCCCTACTCAGGATTAACTCGATCGCCAACAGAACTATGGGCACTAATCCCTATGCCTGGCTGGATAAATCTTTAGCAGCCCTGCACCGCGCCCACCGCTATCGAACCGTAGCGGCTGTCGAGGGTATGACCGGAGCCGTGGTGCAGCGGCAGGGGCAAACTCTAATCAACTTTGCTAGCAATGATTACCTAGGGCTAGCTAGCGATCCACGGCTGGCGGAGGCGGCGATCGCGGCCATTCAAACCTACGGCACCGGCAGCACTGGCTCTCGATTGCTCAGCGGCCACCGAGAGCTGCATGGGAAGCTGGAGCGGGCGATCGCCGCCCTCAAGGGCACCGAAGATGCCCTGGTGTTTAGCTCGGGCTATCTGGCCAATATGGGGGCGATCGCGGCCCTAGTCGGCAGCCCAGACCTGATTTTGGGCGACGAGTATAACCACTCCAGCCTCAAAGCGGGGGGCAAAGCTAGCGGGGCCACTGCCCTAGATTATCGCCATGGTGATGTTGCCCACCTGGAAGAATTGCTGAAGCTGCATCGCGATCGCCATCGCCGCTGCCTAATTGCCACTGACAGCGTCTTCAGCATGGATGGTGATCTGTGCCCGCTGGCGGCCATTCTTGACCTGGCAGAGGCCCACAACGCGATGGTGCTGGTGGATGAGGCCCACAGCACGGGAGTATTCGGCGATCGCGGGTCGGGGGCTGTAGAGCACCTGGGCTGTACCGGACGCCTCTTGGTCACCGTGGGCACCCTAAGCAAGGCTCTGGGCAGCCTAGGGGGCTACGTAGCCGGGTCTGCCGCACTCATTGACTTTCTCCGTAACCGCGCCCCTGGCTGGATTTACACCACGGGTCTATCGCCGGCGGATACAGCGGCGGCTTTGGCAGCAGTGCAGATTATCCAGCAAGAAACCTGGCGCCGCGACAGACTCTGGCACCAGGTGAATCACTTGATTCAACAAATTGATCAAATTTTGACAGAGTCAGCAGCAGTTCCTCTGCGGCTGCGGCGCTTGCCTTCGGCTTCGCCCATTATTTGCCTAGAGGGTGCCTCAGCAGAATCTGTCTTGACAGCCAGCCAATATCTACAGTCAGCTGGGCTGTGGGTGGCAGCCGTACGCCCGCCCACGGTGCCCACAAGCCGTCTGCGCATTACGGTTATGGCTACCCATAAGCCCGCTCATCTGCTTCAGCTAATCACTGGACTACAGACTCTGAGTCAGGGTTAAGCGATTAGCGCTTTGAACCCCAACGACGCTGCTTCTGGCGAGCGATGGTTTTGCGCTTCTTCTTTTCGATGGGGGTTTCAAAGTGGCGATTTTTTCGCATATCCGAAAAAATGCCGGCCCGAGCAACCTTACGCTTAAAGCGTCGTAGGGCCGATTCAATGTTTTCGTCTTCTCCCAATACAACCTGGGCCATTAGTTCTCCTAAAAAATTGCTAACGCGGGTAAAGCAGCGCTCTAGTAGCGTCAGCCTAAAACCACTAGGTACCACTGAGGGCGATACCCCATTTCAAAAGCCCGAAGGCTGAGGTCTGACCAAGGGTCTTGGCCAGACCTAGTTGTCTAACGACGGCTGTTGTTCCAGCCGCCGCCGCCACCGCCACCGCCACCGCGTGACTCCCGGGGGCGAGCTTTGTTGACCTTCAGGTCGCGCCCCATCCACTCAGCACCGTCGAGGGCTTCGATGGCTTTGTCTTCGTCGGCTTCGCTTTCCATTTCGACAAAGGCAAAGCCACGAGGACGACCGGTTTCACGATCGGTGGGCAGGCTAACCCGGCTAACAGCACCGTATTCAGCAAAGACCTCGGTGATCTGGTCTTGGGTGGCGGTAAAGGCCAAATTCCCTACGTAAATCGACATGGATACATCTCCAAATAAAGAGAGAAGGAGTAGAAAGTTATCAAGGAGATGTACTCAACTAAGGACTAAGCCAAGCCGGTAATGCAACTAACAACTTGCTTGTCACACGATAGCACAGGGCCACCTTGTGACCAGTATGGGGCGATCGCAAACTGTCTGCCAGAGTCGTCTAATCCTCCGGCAGTACCCATTTAGGCGGCCGTGAGGCACGCTCCATCATTCTGCGCCGCACAGCCTCGTCGGCCATTTCAAGCATCTTATCAAGGGGAGTGTCAGAAATAAATTTTGACGCTTCGTCGGTGTACTTCAAGTTGGGGCAGTCGTTCCCCAGCACACAGCCGTCTTTACAGTCTACTGCGCAATTAATTGCCATTGTCTTTTTAGCCTCATAACGTCAGCGTTAGGGCAAAATTTGCTTTAAAGAGCCCTTAAAAATTGTAACAACCTGCGCTCGCGCCGTCGTCGAGCCGTTGTGTAGAGAATTTCTTTGGGGCTGCTCTAGACCAGGGTAGAGTTAGCAAAACGCGATCGAGATTGTCATGGGCCTACCCCCCGACGCTCAGCCCCGCTGGCCCCTAGGGATTTTGGGAGCAACGCTACTCCTGCTCTTAGGGATTGCTTACCTGTATTGGAGAGACCCAGCCCTGCTCAGTTGGCTAGTTTTAGGGACAGAGCAGCCAATTTGGCGCTGAAGGTCAGAGACGGCGGGTACCCAGAGAGTTTTCAGAGAATTTTTCGGTAGCATCGGGGCAGCAATGGGACTGGGTGGCTCGTAACTATGGCGATTCGTCGGTTTTTTCTGGTTTTTGGGGTTTCACTGAGCTTGAGCGCGGGCGCAATAGTCGGTGAGCCTCTGGGGGCGATCGCACCAGTACCGACGGCAACACCAGCGCTGGCTACAGGGTTAGACATTCAAAAAGAGGTTCTCATTGCTCAGAGCCTACCGAGGCGCTTGCTGCGATCGCCGTTGAGAATGATGGCGAGTATCTCCCCAGCCCTCTTGCTGGCTAGCTTGAGCCTGGCAGGCGGCGCGTTTATTGCTCTGGCTTGGCTGCATGTCTATCAACAGCAGCGCCGCTGGCAGCGGGTAGAGTTGGCTCGCCAGGAAGTGAAGGCCTTTCGTGAGCGCGAGCCAGTTAAAAACGTGCTGGATATTCTCGACTACGAAGAGTACCGCATGTTTTATATCAAACACCCCGAAGATGGCAGGCTGATTAGCTTTGAAGCTACTGACCATCGCCTGCGGCGGGCGCTGCGATCGCACGACCAGATGGTCAAGATGCGCAATGGCCTCGATGAGCTCAAGCACCGAGCCAGGCAGAAAAACACCTTCTCCCCCAAGGCCTTGGAGCTGGTGCAGCGGTACGACAGCGAAGAGTTCTTCATTGAGATCACCCTGCGCGACTGGTTTGAGTCATTTCTCAGCGGTCTAGAGTATTTCGAAACCATGATCGAGTCGGGCTTAGTGACAGCCGAGGAGATCAAGCCCTTCATCATCTATTGGATCAACTTGATTGGCGATCGCCGCTACCGGCGCAAGGGTGGTTCTGGGTTCTACGACAAGCTGTTTCACTACATCTACTGGGCGGGCTACGGACGGGTGCAAAAGCTGTTTGAGCGCTTTGGCTTTAAGATTCTGCCGCCCCCTTACAGCACCCACGACTTTAGCGGCATTGAGCTAGAGGAGGGCAAGTACGACACCTACCGGGCCCTCTGCCTGGCCAAAGCCGCCCATCTGGTCTATGAAGACCGCGACTATGTCACCGATATTTCGCGGCTGTGGCTCAGCGATGACATCGACAACCGCTGGCAGCAGCTCAGCGCCAGCAAGTATGTGGTCGCGGTGCTTAAAACCTGGCTACAAGAGGGCGAAAAAGCCAGCATCCGCGATATTCGCGACAACTTTATGTACCTCGACATGCGGCTCACCGACACTCAGGCATTTATATTTCGGCGAGACAACAACCTAATTTTGGTGTTTAAGGGCACCCAGCAGCTCAGCGACTGGAAAACGAACCTCAAGATTCGCCTGAAAGAATTTACGGTGCTGGCCGATCAAGAGGCCGTACCGCCGACGGGTCGAGTCCACCGCGGCTTTTTAGATGCCTGGCAAAGTGTAGAAAAGCAGGTGGTTTACTACCTGAAAAAGTGGCGCACTCCCAACACCAAGCTGTGGATCACCGGCCACAGCCTCGGCGGCGCACTGGCGGCAGTAGCGACGATTTCCTTAGAAGCCCAGGGGTTCGAGGTCAGCGGGCTCTATACCTTTGGCCAGCCCCGAGTAGCCGACTGGAAGCTGGTCAACTACATGAATGCGCGGATGGGCGATCGCATCGTCCGCTACGCCAACAACAATGACATCGTACCGATGATTCCGCCGCAGATTATTCCCTGGGTGCCGACGCGGGTGTACGGCCACATGGGCCAGTTTCGCTACTTTAACGACTCTGGCAGCCTGCGCCGCCAGTCCTTTATGTTCCAGCGCTTCCCCGACCGGCTGTTTGGCATGATTCACGCCATTTTCACCTCGGGCACCCCAGACGCGGTAGATGACCACAAGATGGAGTTCTACGTAGCCAACCTGCAAAAGGCACTCGATCGCGAAGAAGAGGAGGCCAAGCTCGAAATTGAGCAGGGCATGATCAGCGGCGACTTTGTCGAGGGCATGAAAGAGCGGATGCGGGCGCGGCGCAGCAGTCCTGAGGGGTAAATGCGCTGATGTTGTGCGGGATGGTACGCAACTCACATTTCGCATGAGCAGAATTATAGAGGTTCCTGAATACATGAGGTACACCTCAGCTAAGAGAAGTCTCAGAACTCATAGACTTGGGCAAATGACCTGCACCTCATTCGAGTAAGACCCACTATAGTTCAATTTCAACTGTTACCGTGCAGCAGGTAGGTGCCAGCAAGAGACTCTTCTGATTAAAGCTTTGAGCCTATTAAAAAATAGTGATTAAAATTGCCAGATCCCTTATGTAGGGAGTCGTTGAAGGGTCGTATGGTCAATAGCTAAAATACTTTTTGGGAAAGAGTTTCGAGGTTTTTAGGTTTATTCTAATAACTCCGCGAATTCAACAAGTAGCCCTTCGCAGTCTAAAGCTTTGATTTCTTAAATACTAAATCTTAGCTGAGTCAAAACTCTCTTGAAAACACTTATTTTGTAGTATATTTTAAAGCAATGTGTTCCATAAGCATTCTGTGCACAAAGAAATAGCCACCATTTACCCTTCCTAACAAGAGACGATTGCAGCACCAGTCAAGAAATCCACTATAGTTTTTAGGCATAGAGCCAAATTCACTTAAGACTTTTCTAAGAACCCAATGTCTTGTGCAAAAGGCTCCGAAGGGAGACAGAAATCCTATACCAATCAAATACCCAAGGCTTAAAAAAGCTAAATTTAGAAATCTGAAAGGCAAATCTGTCAAAAGAAAAGTGAGGAGGAAATATGCTAATCCAGCAGAAAAACTGACAAAAGTTGAGAGAAAAACAGAATTCTTTAGTGCAAGCCAAGTAAGCTGATTTGGTATATCTTTTTTAGAGGGAGCAATAAAGAGCCAGCCTATAAATCTAGAGAAAATAACAGTCAAAGTGTGAACAAATAAAACAATGGCACTTCCAATAGTTAAAGATGACAAAAAAATCAAAAACAGTGATGAGAATGAAGGAGTTTTCCCAACTATAGTGAATCCAACATAATTCCAAAAAACAAGTCCGATGGCCCCTCCAATCAGAGTAGACAACCTGGGCATAGTAAGAATACTTTGTTTTGCAGCATTATAAGGTAAAATATTAATTACTTGTTGTTCAGAAGCTTCATCGTAAACATATGCTGCTGACAATGCATAAACATTTAAATACACTACTCCAAAATAAGCTCCTGCAATTATCATTGGAGCTACGCATGCAAAGAGCAAATAGATTTGATAATTAAGCTTTTGTCGTTTGTTATCTAACCAAGAGGCATTAATACTCTCTATATAAAAGATCGGCAGAGATTTATCTTGTAGCTTGCGAGCCAAGAAAGACAGCCATTTCGTTGCTAACTTTTTGTCATAATTGGCCAGATCGCTCTTGGATCGAGACAGCATTCTATCTATATATGTTTCAAAAAGATGCTCTCTTTTTGAAAGCTCTGAAATCGAAAGCAGATCATCTTTACCAAAGTCCTTGTACGCCAAAATAATTATAGACAGTATCAAAGGCGTCTTTGCCATAGTTTTAAGAATTGCATCTTCTTTTACCGCTTCCAAGACTCCGTTTAGCGGCTCGCCACAAGCTTCAAGGTACCTAAAAACTCTCCAAGATGGGATCGGTCTAATTGAAAGTGAATGTTGAACGTAAAGCTTTTCTTCAAGCTCTGTATAGTCATCGATTCTAGATGAAATGACTAAGCTAGTGCATGGATATGATCTAATGAATGCATTAATTGCATAAGCACAGTCATTTTGATGATTTTTCTTGACTTCATCCAAGCCGTCGAGAATAATAACAAGATTTTCTTCAATAATCCATCGCTTCGCGATCTTTTCTGGAATAAAATATTGTCGATTAAGCTCTAAAATTAGCCATCTTTCAATGCTAATGGATTTACTAGGCCAGAAAGATAAGTTGAGGAAAAGCGGAATTTTTAGGCTCGCTTGGGATTCAAACTTATCCAATAAATTAAGAGCTAAATCCAGAAGGCTAATAGTTTTACCTGAGCCAGGCTTTCCTACAACAAGCAAGGATTCTCCTTCATTATAAAGCTCAAAAAGCTGAGAAATTGTCTCCGAAGAAGTTAATTTTTTCTTGAGGTAAAGAGATGATTGATACTCAAAATCCCAAGGGCGTTTATTCAGATCAAGCCGCTCTGTCAATCCTAATTCAATTCTAGATCTACTTTCCAAAGACGCTTCAATATATTGCCTTACAAAATTTTTTGATCTGATAGCAAATGACTTGCGCATCCGATCTTGAATTTCAACATCACCTGAAAATATTCCAGGAAAAATACTAACAAAAAAATTTCGGGTTTGAAAAATGATTGATGAGTTATCGAGTTGATATGTATCGCGCCCTGCCTGTCCTACTTTGCCTCCTTCTGATATCCAAGAATCTTTCAGATCTTGTTTATTTTTAATCCAATCTGAGTCTTCCTTCATAGTTTAAAGAAATCCTAAAAACCCGTCATACACAAGCGAAAAAATCTTTTCTAGCAAAGGTCTTACAGACCCAAACAACTCAAAACTCAATCTAGTTAACTCAGTTACCTCTTTTAGATTTTTAGCCATTTCTTCTTTGTTTGGATTGCTAGCCTTAGCTTCGCTTTTTGTAGATTCCAATAATCTAGTAATTCTCTCTAGGTCTTGCTCTGAAAGATTAGAGCTTTTAGTAATACAAATTACCTCTTCAATCAAAGGTATTATTTCTAAGGGCAAAAACTCCTGTTTGACTTGACTCTCAGACAGGTTGTTTGATTGCTTCAGATCGCGACCTGACTGCCCCAACAACCCTGAGATCTGACCATTTACAGTTTGCGACTGACTAATAGAATTGCCTGGCTGTCTTTTTTTGCCAGTTTTGAAGAAGTCAAACATATCTGAACCTCACCTAAGTTTAAAGGCCTTTATCGATGCCTGGTCGCAATCAAAATTCATACTAAAATCTAAAGGGATTCGGATTCGGCGAAAGCAAAATGCATCCCTTTAAAGGAAATCATTCATAAACTCAGAAGAATCTCTTCTAGGTACCAAGTATGCCCAATAACAACTCTAGTAATCATTTCTACCAAACATGTCTTTCTGCGAGGTTACCTAACCAACACATCTATAACTTTTGATCCGTTACACGCCTTATTAGGGCAGCGGCACAAAGTCATACCCAGTGCCCGATCGCGTGCCCGGTTTCACCTCGACCAGCAGCACGGTGGTGTTGCGATCGCCCGACGGCAAGAAGTTGATCGCCCCTGTGGATCCATTGGCGGAGAACCCCTGGGTGGTCAACGCCTGACCGATCGCAGCTCGTCCTGAAGTACCGCTGCCGGGAGCGACATTTCCTACGGTGCGGGCTGAGCTCAACACCTGAAATGCGTCATAGCTAAGGGCGGTGCGCCAGTTGACATCGCCGCCCCAGAGGCCGGAGGAGGTCTGGGCGAAGGGCGGGGTCGATTTAAGTGGATGCCAGGGAACGGTGACCAAAGCGCCTGTCAGGCTGGCCCCGCCCTTTTCCAGAGCATCAATGCGGTAGAAAGCATCGCCAGCCAATACCGGCAGCTGACCATTGTTGAGCTGGGCGACGGCGATCGCCGCATCAAAGGTGGCCGAGTCGGGCAGCAGCACCACAGCATCGGCCCCGCTGCCCTGCAACTCCGCCGCTGGATTGCCCTGGGATAAATCGACCAGTTTGGCCACCTGTCCCCCTTCTAGGCCCAGGGTGGTGGAGAACGCGTCTTGCAGCGACTTGCTGTAGGAGCTTTGGGAGTTGTAGTAGACGATGGGTTTGCTCTTGCCCAGGGTGAGCATGTGACGGGCCAGGGTGGTGCCCGTAAACTGGTCACTGGGAATCACCCGAAAAACAAAGTTGCCGCCCTCCCTGGGCAGCGTGGTCAGCTCTGTGGTGGTGCTGGTGGGGGAGATCATCGGCAGTTGCCCCTGCTGGTAAACAGGTGCAGCCGCCAGGGTGGTGGTGCTAGTGCCGTGGCCGATGACGCCGATGACATCGGGGGCTTGGACTAGAGCGTTGGCGATCGCGGCAGCCTGACCGGCATTGTTGTAATCGTTAGCAATCAGCACCTTCACGGGGGTGCCGGCCTTGATTGCCTCATCCTGGGCCTGGGCCACGCCGCGCAGCAGTTCGCGGGCGGTGTTGGGGCTGTCGCCAATGGGCACTACCGCAGCAATGCCCAAAGCAGGATTAGCCCCAATTCGAGCATTGTTGAGGTAGATCAGCGCTTCTGGGTCGTTGCGAACAGCGTTGCGGGCCGCCTCAAACCGCGCGGCGGCAGTGGCATAGTCGCCCGAGGCGTAGGCGGCAGCCCCAGCTTGCATATCGGGGTTGGGAGCATCAGTAAAGAGGACGCGATCGCCCCAGCTTAGAGCACCGGCTACATCAGCAGGCTGGCCTGGCGTAGTAGTCGGCGTAACAGCAGTGGGGGTTGTCCCGGTACCAGCATTGGCATCCGTGGGGGTCGTCGGCACCGCCGTCGGAGTCTGGGGCGCATCCTTACGCACAAAGGCGTTGTAGCCCGTGAAGCCCAGCGCAGCGAGAAAGATCAGTGCCCCAACCCCCGCGATCAGCGGAGCGATAGACTTGCTCTTTTTCAGCGGTTGGCCGCAGATTTCACATTTCTGGGCCGTGGTGGTGTTTTCTTCGTAGCCGCACTTAGGGCAGGTGACGTGGTTGAAGCTGTCGGTCATGGTTTTAGGGAAAAGGGTGGATGGGTGTTGGGGGGTTTAGGTGAGTTTTAGATCTTGGACCTTGGATGGGAAGAGCCAGGCCAGTTTACCGATTCTCGGCTTTTCAGGGCACAGTCCAAAATCCAAAATCACAAATCTAAAATGCCTAGGGTCTGTTCATCTCGGCCCTGACGTTCTCTTCAATGGTGGCAACTTGCTCGTTAGTGAGGCCGAGTTCTTCCTGAAGTTCCAGAAGCTGGGCCTGCTCTTCTAAGTCAACTTCGCCGTCGTTGTCGAGGAAGGCGCGGAACATCAACCCGTACTCAGCAGCGGCTTGCTCGACGGTATTTTGAGGTTGGTATTGGGCGGCGATCGCATTCGCATCCGCCACCGAAACCCCGTACTTCACGCGGAATTTTTCCAGCAGCTCTAGCTCCGTGGGCGAGGGATTGCCGCGCCGGTAGCAGGTTTCTACTAGCTTGGCGTATTTGACGAGGTTCTCGGAGTCGAGGGAGGGGGGAGGGGGAGAGGATAGGGGAGATGGGGAGGGGGAGGAAGATGAGGAAGTAATGGGGGTAGCGGATGATGGGGTGGTGGGGGCATCCGAGGGGATGAAGAGGCGGTGGGTGGTGACGAAGTTGGAGATAGCGGCCTGGATGCGTTTGTAGTCGTCGCTGTCGGAGCCGCCCGGAATCGTTTGCTCCTGCTGTTGCAGGTAGGTCATTACCTGGGTGTAGAGGGCCTGCTTTTGGGGTTTGGTGGCGGCCTGTTCACCGATCGCCCGAATGCTGTTATCTAGGGTTTCAGCTAGGCGGCGGTTTTGGTCGGTGAGGAGGAAATCCTCGGCTTCTTCCCAGGAGTCTCCCATGACTTCGGTTTTGTCGAAGCCGGTGAGCTTGTCGCGGTAGGTAAATTTGACCTCGGCAAAGCCCGTCACCCGGTTGTCTTCGCGGCGCACCAGGCCCAGGGCGTTGGCCAACATCAGGTTGTAGCGGGCCTGGCGCTCATTGCTGGTTTCGGGCATGACATCGCCAAACTGGCGATAGTCTTGGTGGGTGTGCAGGGGGTTGTGGTCAGCTTGGCTGACGGCGCGGTAGAGCGATCGCATCCGCTCCATGCCCTCAATCAGCCGCAGCGGAAAAGCGCCAATTTCCTGCACAAAGTAGATGTGGTAGGGGTCGTTGAGGGGGCGAATTTCCTTGTCGGTGACGGTGCTGGTTTTGCGGATCATCGGCAGCAGCGCCGAGACTGCCGGGTCGGTGGGTTTGCTGCCGCCCTGGATGCCAACGAGTTTTTGGTACTTCTCCAGCTTGTCGTCCCAGCCCAGCTTCTTTTGCTCCTGGCTGAGGCGCAAAAAGGCTTCCGATTTCTCGAAGGTGGTTTTAATCTGGGCCTCCTGCATTTCCACAGTTGGGTATTGTTCGAGGAATTTGCGGGCGGTGGAGATGTCGAGCTGGCTGCGGCGGCGGAAGACATCCATGGCCTGACCCAGCAGCCGCTCGTAGAGGTCTTTGGTTTTAAGGGCGTCGTAGGGGTAGAGGTCAAATAGGCGCACCCGCAGTTCTTCGAGCACCTGTTGGGAAAGGGTTTGGCAGAGGGTTTCTTCCTGATCGGCGACGGTTTTGCGGTAGGCGGCGTCGATTTCTTTTTCGTCGTAGAGCAGAATGCCGTTCACCGTCAGGCCGCCAGTCTCCCGGGTATAGACACGCTCTTTATCCTTCAGTTCGACCTGGACGTTGCCTAGCACCGTCTCAAAGGCGGTGAGGTCGACCAAGAGCTGGTCAATTTCTTCGCGCAGACCATCGAGCAGCATCACCCCCAGGGTGCGGGCCTTGACTTCAACTTTGGAGACATAGACCTGCTCCAGCGCCTGCATGATGCCCTGAAAGTCATCGAAGATGACTTTCTTGCGATTGAGCATCATCATCTGCTTGGCATGATCGTCGATCTGCTTTAGCAGGGTTTGCAGGGCGTTTTGGGCCGATCGCTCACGGGGCAGCCAGTATTTCTGCCGATCCTCGTCAAATTTGCTGCGAAAGTTGGCAAACACCTCGATTAGCACTTCCAAGAACTGCCGGGTAAACTTCGGCCCCCGGAAGCGGTCTTCCACCATTAGGTAAACCGCCGCCCGCAGTTCCTTGCGCTTCTCAGGGATCAGCCAGGTGAGGTTGTCCCACATCTTTTGGAAGTAGTCGCTCCAGCGCTTGGGGTCGGTGCCGGTGTCGTTGAAGTGGGGGGCGTATTTCTCCTGCTCGTTGGAGATAAATCGCTGGAGATTTTCAAAGGGAATATTCAGGTCGTTGCGGCGCTTGCGCACCCCCGCCACCCAGTCGGCAACTTCTTTGGCGTAGGGCTTTTTGTTGTCGCCCATGCTGATGCTGTCGACGATCTGGTGGTCGTGCTCCGATTCGGCGAGGAACAGACCGGGGAGAATCTCGGTGCGAATCAGGTCGGACATCGCCGCTGGGGCCGGGGTGGGGTTGCTCCACCAGTCCACCAGCTTGGCCGCCAGCCGTGCTGAGCAGGCGTTTAGCACCCGTTCTACCGGAAACTGAATGCTGGAGAGGCCAAAGCTCATGAAATTTTGCGGGTAGCCCAGGGCGTCGGGGCTGGCCCAGTGCTTGCGGACGTTGTCGCGCACCAGCTTTTTGTACTGGCTAAAGCCGGAGCTGAAGTCGAGAAACACGTTCTGCGCCACCATTTCGAGCACGTCGCCCAGGGTGGGAAAGGTGACTTTGTCGTTGCTGTTGCCCACCAGGTAGGTGAAGTTGAAGGGTACATCGAGGCCGCTCTGGGCGGTGATGCGATCGCTCTGGCTGTCGCTGTATTGCACGTCAAAGCGGGTGTCGCCCCGACTGTAGTGGTTGAGCTCCATCAGGGCAGCGTAGGCGTTGGCAATGACGCGATCGCCCAATCCTGAGAACGCCCCCGGCAGCACGAGAAAGGCGCTGGTCTGCGGTAGTTCTGACACCGGCACCCAGTCGCGCAGGTTGTAGGCTAGATCCATCACCATGCCGGAACCAGTGCCGCCGGAGAGCGAGCAAACCACAAAGATGTTGATGCCTTTGTCGAGCTGCACCTTCCAGCGATCGAGCATGAGTTTCTCATGGCCGACGATGCGCCCCTTGGCCTTGGTGAAGTAGTCCTTAATCAGCGGGTAGTTGAGGCTGAAGGCAAACCGGCCCAGGGCGCGAATTTGACCTGCCCCAGAGAGGATCGAGTCGGTACCCTTGAGTTCGCTGGGGAACCATTCGTCTAAATATTGGTAGGCTGACAGCTTGTTGAGAATGGCCTTGGCGTCTTCGACCTTGGCCCACACCTGCTCGATGGGGCGCAGGGAGATGTCTTGCTTGAGGACGGTTTGAGCTTCGGAGACCTTGGCGTTTTGCTCGGTGTCGATGTGCAAAAACGAGACGATCGGCAGGGCATCAAGGGAGCCGTACTGCTCCACGATCATGCGGCGAATTTTGATCAGGATCTCTTTGCCAGTGCCCCCCACGCCAATGATGACGGTGGGGGTCATGCCGGTATATTCGCTCATAAGATGGGGCACCGAGGGAGGGCTACTGCCTGTTAGGTTTCCCAGGTAACTTCCGTAAGATTACGGGCATTCCGCAAGAGCTTATCAAAAGTTGACGATTAGCTGGGGAGGCCTGGTTGCGATCGCAGGGTACCCCAGGCCCAGCGGTACAACCATCTATCGGCAGGTGGGTTGGTCGGCTAGTGGATGGGGGCCATTGGGGCGATCGCGCCCTAAAAAAAGGTTAAGCCTGAGGGTCTAGGCGGCTTGTCTCAGCAGTGTGATCGCTAGACTTGAGAAGCAACGGCACTTCAGGCGCTATGTTTAGAGGTTTTGCCTGGCCACACTCTGCCCCTACCCGCCATACCTGTGACCTATTCCCCTGCTAAATCCTTCAAGGCCCGTCGGCTGCTGCCCTGGGTGGTGGCAATCACGCTGCTGCTAGTGTTTTCGGGCAGCCTAGTGCATCTGCTCACCGAGTCGTGGTGGTTTGAGTCGGTGGGCTACGCGTCGGTGTTTTGGGTACGCATCAAGTGGCAGCTCGCCCTGGGGGTGGGGTCGTTTGTCGTCTACGGCGGAGTGCTGTGGGCCAACTATCAGATCGCGCGGCAGATCACCCGCGATCGCGTCTACCGCTTTTTGAGTCGCTACAGTGACCCAGCCCAGCGCCAGCAGATCGAACGCTTTACCCATCTGGGAGTGGCAGGGCTGGTGTTTCTGCTCTCGCTGGGGGTGGCGCTGCGGGCATCGTCGGCTTGGCAAACGGTGCTGCAATTTCTCAACCCCACTGAGTTTGGCACCCCTGACCCCATCTTTCAGCGCGACATCGGCTTTTACATGTTTAAGCTGCCCCTGTGGCAGGGGTTACAAGACAATTTGCTGGGCCTGCTGGTGTGGTCGCTGCTGCTGGCCAGTGCCGTGTATGCCCTCAAAGGTGAGGTGCGCCCTGAGCGCGGCTGGAAATACTTTCTCACCGGGGAAGCTAAAGCTCACCTGTGTCTGCTGCTGGCGGCGATCGCGGCCCTGCTGGCGGTAGGCTTTTGGCTCGATCGCTTTTCGCTGCTCTACTCCGACAGCGGCGTCATTTTTGGGGCGGGCTATACCGATGTCCACGCCCGGCTCCAGTCGTTTTGGTTAATGGGGTTTGTCACCCTGGCGGTGGCGGCGCTGTTTTTGATTGCCCTAGGGCGCAGCGGCTTTTCGCTGCCCATCTTTGGCATTGTCATCTACCTGGGCGTGCTGGTGCTGGTCAATGGCATGTACCCCTGGGTTCAGCAAAACTTTGTGGTTGAGCCCAACGAACTCACCATGGAGCGCCCCTACATCGAGCACAACATTGCCTTCACGCGCGAGGCCTACAACCTCACCAGCGTGGTGTCAGAGCCATTCCCCGCCAACAATAGCCTCGATCGCGCGGTGATCGACGCCAATGAGCCTACCATCGGCAACATTCGCCTGTGGGACTACGCCCCCCTGCTCAGCACCTACAAGCAGCTGCAAGAGATTCGCCTCTACTACAACTTTGAGGATGTGGATGTTGACCGCTACACCCTCAACGGCGACTACCGCCAGGTCACCCTCTCGGCCCGCGAGCTGCCGGTCGAGCAATTGCCCCCTGAGGCCCAAAACTGGATCAACCGTCAGCTCAAATTTACCCACGGCTTTGGCATCGTGATGAGCCCGGTCAACCAGGTCACCCCCAACGGGCTGCCCGATTTCTTTATTCGCAACGTGCCCCCGGTTTCCACCGTCGATTTGCCCCTCGACCAGCCCCGCCTCTACTATGGTGAAAGCACCGACAACTACATTTTTACCGGGGCCAATACCGACGAGTTTGATTATCCCCAAGGCGACACCAACGCGGCTTACCGTTACACCGGGGCAGGCGGCGTGCCGCTCAACTCGTGGCTGCGACGGCTGGCCTATGCCTTTGATCTGGGCAACGTGCGAGTGCTGATCTCCAACTATTTCAGCCCCACAACCCGCATTCACTACCACCGGCTGATCACTGAGCGGGTGCGACAGGTGGCCCCCTTTCTCACCTACGACAGCGACCCCTACCCGGCGGTAATCGATGGGCGTATCAAGTGGATTTTGGATGGCTATACGAGCAGCGATCGCTACCCCTACTCCGAGCCCCTCAACCGCCGCACCGACATGGTCTCGCTGGTGGAGAACACCAACCCCCTGATGCGCAACGGCGTCAACTACATTCGCGATGCGGTTAAGGTGTTTGTCGATGCCTACGACGGCAGCCTGGAGTTTTATGCGCGCGATCGCGACGACCCGCTGCTGGCCACCTACAGCCAAATTTTCCCCAACCTGTTTAAGCCCATCGAAGAGCTGCCCGCCAACTACCGCGAGCACCTGCGCTACCCCCTAGACATTTTCACCGTGCAGGCCCAGATGTACCGCGCCTACCACATGGAGAACCCAGAAGTCTTCTACAACCGTGAAGACCTCTGGCGCTTTCCAGAGCATGGGGAAGAGGGCGCAGCAGAGCCTATGGAGCCCTACTACGTGATTATGAAGCTGCCCCAGCTAGAGGGAGAGGAGTTTATGCAAATTCTCCCCTTTACCCCCGCCAACCGCGACAACATGATCGCCTGGATGGCAGGTGGCTCCGACGGCGACAACTATGGCAAGCTGCTGCTCTACGAATTTCCGAAGCAAGAGCTGGTGTTTGGCCCCACCCAGATCGAGGCCCGCATCAGCCAAACTCCCGAAATTTCTGAGCAGCTCACCCTCTGGAGCCAGCAGGGGTCAGGGGTCATTCGCGGCACCCTGCTGGTGATCCCCGTCGAGCAATCACTGCTCTATGTGCAGCCCATTTACCTGCGGGCCGATCAGGGCGAGCTGCCCGCGCTGCAACGGGTGATTGTGGCCTACAGCGATCGCGTGGTCATGCGAGAAACCTTGACCCAAAGCCTAGACGCTATTTTTGGTGATGCAGTTGCCCCACCGCCCACCCCCGCTGTTCCCGGTACCGAACCGGCACCGCCTAGCACAGTATCCGATCTGGTGCAGTCGGCGCTGGAATCGTACCAGAGTGGCCAACAGGCTCTTCAACAGGGCGACTGGCAGCGCTACGGCGAAGCCCAGCAGCAGCTAGAGCGTGCTTTACAGGAGCTAAATCAACAAAATCCGTAACATTTGGGACGACATTACCTCAGGTTTACGCCCTGTGAGCCAATGATTGTGTCAATATCAGCCACCACGGGCATACTATAGGGAATTCTCCGGCCTGTGCGCTGAATTCATCGAATTCAATAGACCCCTATGTCTAATACGCCCCCCACTGTTCTGCAACTGGCCCGTCAGGGTGACCCAGAGGCGATCGCGGCTCTGATGAATCGCCACCTAGAGGCCCAGGGTATCACTGCCCACGTGGTGCAACACGACAGCACCCTTCAGGTAAACCTAGAGGCTGCCCAAATCCCTAACCAGGCCGATCTGGTCGCCTATGTTAAAAAAGGCGTTGCCGGACTGGAGCTAGCCACCGTTCAACAACTGACCGTTAGCGGTAAACAACTGGGGGCTGACACCAGCGCCTGGAGTGAAAACCTGGTGCTGCAAGACTCCCCGGTTGGCGATCTCGACTTTGACCTAGGTCTAGCGCCCACCCCCGCCAGCGATGACCTCGATCTCGGGTTTGACCTCGACAGCCCTAGCAGTGCTGACCTTGACCTCGATCAGCTAGGCGACTTTGACGCATCCCTAGGCAATGACTTTGGCGGTGCCGACCTCGATTTAGGGTTTACCGATAGCCCTAGCGATCTCGACCTCAATGCCCCGTCCGACTTTGACCTGAGCTTTACCGACGATAGCGCCAGCGACTTTGGCCTCGATCTGACCGACACCAGCCTCTCCGAAAGCGGTACTGACTTGGGGGCCACCGATGATTTTGGCTTAGAGTTCACCGACACTGCCGACGCCAGCGATCTCGATTTTGATCTAGGTCTTAGTGAAGAGCCGAGCGAGGCTGAGGCCACCGATCTAGACTTTGACCTAGAGTTCTCAGAGCCTACCGCTACTGAGTCTGCCGCTGATTTTGATCTCGACCTGGCCCTGGCCGATGCCCCCGCGACTGACCTGAGCCTTACCGAAGACTCGGCGAGCGCCGCACCCAACGATACTGAGCTGGACTTTGACCTAGACCTTGAAGAGGCACCCGCCGGTACCGCAGACAACCTAGGCCTTGACTTAGACTTCATGGATGCGCCTGAGGAAAGTGCTCCAGCAAGCGATTTTGACCTCGATTTAGGCATGGACGACCCCGCTATGGGTGGCGAAGTTGCCGAGGCCTCAGATGATGATTTAGACCTGAATCTAGGCCCAGACCCATTACCCACTGTTGGGGCTGACACCGATTTAGATTTTGATCTAGACGACGAAGCCCCTATCACTACTGATGCGTTGGATTTGGATCTTGGCCTCAATGACGATGATTTAGACCTAAATCTAGGCCCAGACCCATCACCCACTGTCGGGGCTGACACCGGTCTAGATTTTGACATAGACGGCGAAGACGCCCTCACTACTGATGCATTAGATTTAGATCTTGGCCCCAATGATGTGCCTACCGGAGCAGGCGATGGGTTCGACTTTGACTTGAGCACGGACGCCAGCGACCTAGATCTAGATTTTGCCGCTGCCGATCAGGCTGCTTTGGATTTAGAAGCCCAGCAGTGGGCCGCCGACAGTGGCCCTGATGAGATTGCAGACTTTGATCTCGACTTTGAGAGCAGCCCAGACCTGAGTGAGACAGTTGGGGATCAGGCTGCGATCGCAGCCGATGACCTCGACTTCGATCTCAACGCCCCTGCGTCTTCCCCCACTGCCCCCGACATCGATCTAGACGACCTTTGGAGCAGTGGCGACGCCAGCCCAGATCTGGGCATCGCTTCCGCCGCAGGTTCGGCAGACAGTACCGCCGCCCCTTGGGCCGACGATTTGTCTGGCATGGATGACTTAGGCAACTTTGACGACGACTTGAGTGACGAAAGTTTGAGCGGCGAAGCCGTTCTCGCCGACGATCTCACCAACTTAGAGGACATTCCCAGCGATCTAGATTTTTCTGAGATAGAACCAGACCCTCTAGCGGCTACTGAGTTCGATGCTGGCTTAGATTTAGAACTGGATGCAGGATTTGATTTAGAAGCACCGATAGCTGAGGAAAGCACACCCGATGCCTATGCCTTTCCTGACCTCGATCTAGGCAGCGACAGCGCCGATTCAAGCCTAGAAGCGGGTTTAGAGCCTCTACCCTCCGACCTGCTGACCCCAGAAGAGTTGGTGTTTGAGGATTTAGGCGCAGCTGCTGATCTAGACCTGACGGAACCCGCTGCCTTTGCAGGCAGCGACTGGACTGCAGAGGAGCCTGATCTCACTGTCGATGCTGACGCTGACCTGGGCACCTACAGCGATCTAGGCACTTACAACGACCTAGGTACCTACGACGATCTGGGCACTGCTGACCTAGCCGAGGGCGATCTGAATGATGTAGCGATCGGCACCCCCTTCTCCAGCGATTTTGATTTAGAAGCCGGGGCCGAAGATCCAGTTCTAGAACCCTTCGACATGGATGCTTTCCCCCCCGAAGAGGGCGACTTGAGCGTCTCCCAGGCCAATACTCTGCCGTGGGCAGCGGAAGACAATAGCTTCGACCCTAACTTAGTGCTAGACTCCCCGGCTGACTTCGGGGCTGAACCGGAGAGTGCCTTCGATCCTGACCTAACCTTCGATTCTCAAGCTGAGGATCCCTACGCCACGCCAAATCCCTTTGCAGCCGACTCCTACGAGGCAGGCTTTGGGGCCGATGCCGATCTGCCTTTCTCAACCATGGAGTTAGACCAAACTGTTGAGGGCGACGTTATGGCTGACTTCGCCATGTCTGACGATCTGAGCAACGTTGACGCAGCCTTTTTAGAGCAGCCCGAGGATTATTCTGCTGAGGCCATGCCGGCTGCTGGCCTCAGCAGCAATGACATCGTAGGGGATCCAGCCTTTGAGCCCGTCGAGTTTGGCCACGACGAGTTTGAGTCCCCCAGTTTTGAGGCCGCAGGGTTAAGCGACACAGGCTTTGAGACCGATTTCGGCACCGAGGGTTTTGCCGATGAGGGTTTTGCTGATGAAGGCTTTGGGAATGCAAGCTTTGATGATGAAGGCTTTGATGATGAAGCCTTTAGCGAGAGTGCCCTAGATAGTAACGGCTTTATCCAAGACCGCAATGGGGTGGTCTTAACAGATGATGAACCCGACGCTACCGACGACTTCATTCAGGAGTTTGGTTCCGACCCCTCTACCCACGTAGCCCTCACTCCAGACCAGTTTAATGACGACGGCAGTGTCCGCCGGTCAGGTGGAGGGTCTGGCTTGCCTATGCGCTTGATTTTGGTGGGCCTGGGGGTTCTAGCTCTAGCTCTAGTTGGCCTGCTGTTCATCCGCAGTCGCTTGCAGCAGCCTACCCCAGGGGGAGATCCCGTCATCACCGAACCTGCTGCGCCACCTCCGGTTGACCCAGCGGCTGTACCCGAAGAGGATCTGTTTAGGCAAGCGGTCAATGCGGCTCAAACCGCCGCCAACCAGGCTCAAACTGCTACTACCCCGGCCCAATGGCAGGAGGTAGCCGACGCTTGGGCCCAAGCGATCGCTCTGATGCAGCGAGTGCCCGCCTCTGACCCCAACTACGCCACGGCCCAGCAAAAGGCGGTTGACTATCAGCCCAACCTTAACTATGCCCGGCAAAACGCTCAGTAGTCGTAGTCAACCCGCCTGATAGGATTCGCCATGGGTTGCGATCGCAACCCATGGCGAATCCTAAAGTGCCTAACTGGTCTAGAAAACCCGAGTTTATAGCGAGAGGCCAAACTGCCTAGCCACCACAGCGGTTATGCAGACGCTTGCCAGTCAGCTAGTTAACCAGCCCGTACTTTTAGCCAATATGCCCTTGGGAAAGCGCTATCTGATGCCTCGGTCATGAAGTATAGTGCTGCTGATTTTCCACAGGCTGGGGCCGCCGGGTAGAATGGGACGGTTGTATTCTGACCAAAGCCTTGATTGAACGCTACACCCTGCCCGAAATGGGCGATCTCTGGACCGACGACTACAAATTTAAAACCTGGCTGCGGGTCGAAATCGCGGTGTGCGAAGCCCAGGCCGAGCTGGGCTACATTCCCGAGGAAGCGGTCGAAGAAATCAAGGCTAAGGCCAAGTTTGACCCCAAGCGCATTCTTGAGATTGAGGCAGAGGTGCGTCACGATGTGATCGCCTTTCTCACCAACGTCAACGAATATGTGGGTGACGCGGGCCGCTATATTCACCTGGGCATGACCAGCTCCGACATGCTTGACACGGCCCTGTCGCTGCAGCTGGTGGATAGCCTACAGGTGATCATGACCCATGTGGAGAGCCTGATTCAGGCGATTCGCTACCGGGCTCAGGAGCACCGCGATACGGTGATGATTGGTCGCTCCCACGGCATCCACGCGGAGCCGATTACCTTTGGTTTTAAGCTGGCTGGCTGGCTGGCTGAGATGCTGCGCCACCGGGAGCGGCTGACTCATTTACAGGATGCGATCGCCGTTGGCAAAATCTCTGGTGCCGTGGGCACCTACGCCAACATCGATCCCAAAATTGAGGCCCTAGCTTGCCAAAACCTGGGCCTGCGCCCCGACACCGCTTCCACCCAGGTGCTCTCCCGCGATATCCACGCCGACTTTATGAACGCTCTAGCTCTACTAGGGGCATCGATCGAGCGGTTTGCAGTCGAAATTCGCAACTTGCAGCGTACCGACGTACTGGAAGTAGAGGAATTTTTCTCTAAAAAGCAGAAGGGCTCATCGGCCATGCCCCACAAGCGCAACCCCATTCGCTCAGAGCGGCTGACGGGGATGGCGAGACTGCTGCGGGGCAACGCCATGGCGGCCCTAGAGAATGTGGCCCTGTGGCACGAGCGCGATATTTCCCACAGCTCAGTGGAGCGGGTGGCTTTTCCTGACAGCTGCATTCTCACCCACTTCATGCTGGTAGAAACCACTGAGCTGATCAAAAATCTGCTGGTCTACCCCGAAAATATGGCCCGCAATATGAATGTTTACGGCGGCGTCGTCTTTAGCCAGGGCGTACTGCTGGCCCTCGTGGATAAGGGGCTAGCGCGGGAAGAGGCCTATGCGATCGTGCAGTCTTGCGCCCACCAGGCCTGGAACACCGACGACGGCAACTTTCGCGGGCTGATTGAGGCCGATGAGCAGGTGACGGCCCACCTCTCTCAGGCAGAAATTGACCTCTGCTTTAGCCCCGATCGCCACCTGCGCAACCTCGACCAGGTTTACCAACGTCTAGGGATCTGAGCCAAAACGCTCGGCCCATAACTGACGGGTCAGACAACCTAAGACTTTTTGGCGAGAGTTTGCGCTAATTAATGCGCGTTGACCTGGCCTCACCTGCCTAGGAGAGGCCAGGTCAATGCGCCCTCTCTCATTTCAGGAGCACCCATGGCTGCATTGACAACCGGAGATAGCGCAGCAGGGCTGCTCAGCTTTTTGCCCGATAGCCCCATCGTGGCCTTCACGGTGCTGCTGCTGGTGACGACGAAGCCACCTGTTCCCTCGTGCTGTTTGGGGAGCCTCACACCTAGCGCCCAATGAAAAGCCCCCTGGCACAGTGTCAGGAGGCTTTAAGAAACTACCATGACCGATTACAAAGCCGACTTGGTGCCAGGCTTAACCTCATCCGATCGCTGAAACACATCTTCTAAGGACGCGCGCTTGCCATCGGTTTGGTTAGTGCGCATCCTGTTAAACACGTTAGCTAGCAGCGCATCCAGCGAAAATTGACCGCCGCCGTTGATGACAAAAAACAGAAAAGTGGCAGCGTAGAGGGCAGACAGTTCCAGGTAAGGAATGCTAAAACCCGCTACCTTGATGTGGTGATACATCGCCACCAGCATGGTGAAAACCAGCCCCATAGCAGCAGGGCGAGTGAACAAGCCTAGAGCCACAAGAGGAGCACCGATCAGCTCAGTGAACGCTGCCATGTAGCTCAGGGTGATGGGGAAGGGCAGCCCTAGGTAGGCTACGTAGGCATTGGCAAAACTCTCGATGTTGGCTAACTTGTCAAGACCGTTGTGAACCATGACAACGCCAGCGACGATTCTCAGAATTGTCCAAGAAATCTGAAAAGCGGTATTGGTTGACTGATTGGGCTGAAGCGCAAGACTTCCCAAGGCTAGAACGCGTTGCTGAGCAATCATAGGATTTAGAAAACTTAACATCGTTATTAATTATCGTAACGAAGTTTCAAGGGAAGTAAAGGGTTCGCCTGTCCCAATTTGCTTTTTTCACTAAAAAATGCTGCTCCAGCTCAGGCGCAGCAATTAAATCAACCGGTTGCTTGACCATTTCAAAACGTCGCGCCAAAATCCGAGCTATTTAGCGCCTCGGAGCCCCAGGGAAGTTTTGTTGGGGGCGATCGCACGCTCTAACCCTCGTGGGCTGGTAGCTAAGCGGTGCTGCGGCAGTTGGTATTCGTCTTGGGGCACGGAGCCTGCATGATAGAGCTGTGACCTATGGGGGATTCTGAGGGGCCGTGTTAACTTTTTTATCTAGTTGTCGCTGCACCTTGTGAGAGGGCGTAATGGAACTTGATAATTAATTTAGAAACGCAGATAAATCAAGGACACACCCATGGGTTTAATTAAGTCTATTTTTGGGGCCATCTTTGGGCTGCTTGGCGGCATCTTCAAAACCGTTAGCGGCCTGGTAGGTCTGGGCAAAAAGTCTGAGTTTTTCATGGAACTCGATGAGTCTGACAACAGCGCCCAACCGGCAGCCGCTCTCACGGCCCCTGCCGAGGCTAAGTCTACTGCTCCAGCAAAAGCGGTGACCCCAGCCGCAGCTAAAGCTCCGGCCAAGGCCTCAGCCAAAGCAGCGCCCAAAGCTCCAGCAAAAGTTGCCCCGGCTCCTGCTCCTGTAGCAACGGCACCTGCTGAGCCAGCACCTACCGCCTTTGCCTCTACCTACCTCACCACCGTGGGTACTTCTCTACCCCGTCGTCGTCGTCCCGGCCCTAGCCTGTCTCCTTTTCTAAATATGGCTAAGCAGGTCAAGACCCGCTAGACCAACGCTCTACGCGTGCACTAGGGATGATCCGGAAGTTCGGGGTTGATGGCTCGTTGTTAGCCTTAACCCTGAACTTTATTTTTTTGAATTTCCCGCTCCTCCCTCTACCACAAACCGGAGACCGCTATAGAGGTGAAAGGCGGCATCCCAAGGCGAGGGCAGCGATCGCCCCATCTCCACCTGGTGCTCAAAGGACGGCAGCAGTTCGATTAAATCTAGAGCGCTCTCTCCAAAGCCGCTGAAATCGGTAAGCGGGGCTGAAGCGATCTGGGCCGAAAAGTAGCTTTTCATAGCCTTCCAGGCAGTGGCAGCAATCAAGGGCGACGGCCATGCTGCCACCGGGGGCATCGGCACTGCCTCACGAAACTTATAGGTGCGATCGCACAGCCGCAGCACACAGCCGCGCCCGTGCAGGTGCCAGTCAATTACTTCACCGTAGTCTTGGGTGGCATCTTTGCGCTTGAGCTTGCCACGCACGTCTAAATCCACCACCGATTCATAAATAGGCAGCTGCCCCACGACCCATTGGGTAATATCCCCCCAGGTGAGCTGAATGGTGCCCTGCTGGCCTGCACTGTTGAGGCAAACCACCGTCAACTCTGGCTCCACAGCGCGAATCGACTGCACCCGAAAGGTATCCACTCCCTTAACCTGATCCACCGTAGCCCAGCGGGCGGGAGTGCCCTCAGACCGCAACTGTTCACAAAAATACTGAGTTTCTCCTGCTGGCCCAACCCGCAGCAGTCGCCAGTGCTTACTGGGTAGCCGAGTTCTAGCCGTATAAGCATCAATTCGCATCACTCGGGCTAGGCCCTGGGCCGCCGGTTCTCGGCGATCGCCCGTTACCGGCTCTAGCACCAGCATAGCCGTCGCCGCCGCGCCTGGCTGCTGCTTGGCCGCAAGCAGATCGTGCTCTCGACGCTGGGCCATTTGGTCGCGCACCCGTTGCACCCCTTCCCGCGCCTGGCTCAGCACCTTAGTGTTGGCGGTACTTTGCAGCAGCCGAGTATAGGTGATCTGGGCTTTCTCTAGTTCGGTTTTAGCTTCCCAGTACTGTCCCATGGCCAGTTTAAGCCAGGGATCTTGAGGCGTTTTTTGCTGCCACTGCTTAATCAATTGGGCTGCCTGGGTCAGCTGCTGAGCCCCAAGGGCAGCAGAAACAAGGTCGTACATAGGTAGGCAATGGAGATCTGCGCGTGGTACGACTCTAGCATTTGCACTCGGGCTAGACTCGAGTAGGCTGTCAGCTAAAGGGCGATCGCAGCGGCTGACACAACCACCGCACCTTATCGGGCACCAGCATGGGACAGATCAACGCTGCCGAAGTTGAGGCTGAGAGCAATATTGATGTTTTCAAACATATTAATCAACCAGGCCACCGTTTCACTGGAGGCGGTCTCGTAGTGGTTAAACAACAGCGAAAACCGCCGCTCTAAGAAAGGCCTGACTTTTTGACAAATCAACAAAATTCTGAGCAGCAGCCCCGTGGTGTGCACTGGCCCTAGGTTGTTGATTAAGTCAAGAAAGACGTAGTGTTGCCGACCAGCGCTGGGGTCAACCACCAAAAAGTTGAACAGGTTGCTACAGGTGCGCACCTTGAGAAAGTCATCCATTGGGTTGCTGTCGCTGTCGGTAAAGGTAGACAGCAGGTGGTCTTGCAGCATGGCTCTGAACTGTCGCTGACTGTAGTCAGCATTGACATCGGCAACGATGTAGTCAAGCAGGTCTTCTTTGAACTGGCGAAACGAGCCCCCATGGTTGTGGTGAAGCAAAAACCGCTGGGCTCCGTCGCGATAGCTTTGGCCATGATCACGGCGGCGAGCAAAGTGCTTGAGCGACAAGACCAGCTCTTTGTCGTTTAACAACGTGGGATTGGGCACCATCCGTAGCCGATCGGCAAAGTCTGTCTGCCCCTGACGATGCAGTCGCCCCCGCCGCACGCGGTAGGTGACGTAGTGGCTGAGGTCAACCTCAAATTTATGCTGGGCCTCGACCTGCATGTGGCGCACATACTGCTGATGCTGGAGGTCACTGTCTTCAGTCACCAGGCAGTGCTCGTAAAGATAGGGATAGCGGTTGATCAGCGACCCAAGCGGAACCGCTTCGGCCTGTCGATTGCGGGGTAAAGCAGAATGGCGAGCTTCAATAACCCGCGCCAGCCGCTTGAGGGCAAAATATTGCTCCGTGTCTCGAAAGTCGTGAGTGACTTGACGCAAGCGACGAATGGGCCGCGATCGCGACAACTCCGGCACCCGATCGGCAGGCACAGACTCCAGCAGCTCAATCAAGACAGGAATAGCCGGCTGCAGCTGAGTATTAGTTTGCCAGCGGTTGATGAGAATGTGGCAGCAACGGTTGAGAATGAACCGAAAATATTCTTCGATCTCCTGGCAGGCGAGCAAGCGATCGAGGGCCGCCACGACATCGCGATCGGGGTAGCCAAATCCGTCAAGGAAGAGCGCCTGAAATCGATCGATCATGGCATCGGGAGACTCAACGCTCACGCAGGCCAGCAGATGACTATAGAGACGCTGCTCGTCAGCGGTGGTAATTCGATTGTTATGGGTCGCTTTTGTCTTCACGGCTTTACCGCCCTTGCCCCACCAACAGATGCACTTAGCAAACTAAGCCCATACGGACTGCGATGAGAAGAACTTTCGATGCTAAATTTACTGACTAAAGTACGAATTCAAAAGATGCACGGTTTTGATGGCAGCAACAGTCCTTAGGCTCATTAAAGACGATAGACAGACCCGGTCGCGTCAGTTTTTACACTAGGCTGTCGTTTGCGTACCTTAAGGTTACTGCGTGAATTTTCTAGTTTCTGGGATTATGTCGGGAGCGTTAACGAAGCTCTGGTAAAGTTCTTTACTCAATCATGAGCTAGTAGTAAACCCTGTTATGACTAGAATACCCATCCCCTAGTGTCATTCACCGCAAAATATTGGGTTCAAGCGTTGAGCCTAAACTAAACCACTTAAACGCAGGCAGCTTGCTAGTCTACAGCCAAAGTCTGCCCCTGCACTGAAGAAGCTGCCTGACGGCCCGGGACAGAATTCCTTTACAATCAGAACACTTTGCGACGGGAGCGGGCCAGAACCCGGCACACCCTGGCATCGCTACAGCTTACTATTATCGACTCTATGGGCTTTTCAACACTAGCTACCCTGGCCGCAGCTATGCAGGCACCTCTAGATTATGTGCCGCCTACTCACCAAGAAAGCTTTGTAGCAAATATTACCACTGATAGTCGCGATGTCCGGGAAAATGCCCTCTTCATCGCGCTAACGGGCGATCGCTTTGATGGCCATGGCTTTGTTGAAGCGGCGATCGCCCAAGGTGCCCTCGCTGCGGTAGTTGAACAGGATAAGCTCATCCCCCACTTGCCTTGCCTGCCGGTGGCCGATACCCTGGTGGCTTACCAGGCTCTGGGGCACTGGTGGCGTACTCAGCAGCAGGCCAGCATCGTGGCGATTACTGGGTCGGTGGGCAAAACCACCACCAAGGAACTGATTGCGGCGGCCTTGGGCACCCAGGGGGCGGTGCACAAAACCCAGGCCAACTACAACAACGACATTGGGGTGCCCAAAACGCTGCTTCAGCTCCAGCCCGAGCACGCTTTTGGAGTGATCGAAATGGGCATGCGGGGGCCAGGGGAAATTGCCCGGCTGGCCCGCATTGCCGTTCCCGACGTGGCGGTCATTACCAACGTGGGTACGGCCCACATTGGCCGTCTAGGGTCAGAGCAAGCCATTGCTAACGCTAAGTGCGAACTGCTGGCCGAGTCGCCCCAGGCTATTGCCGTGCTCAACCATGACAACGCTAGGCTGATAGCCACCGCCCGCACGGTGTGGGCTGGGCGCACCATCACCTTTGGCCTGGAGGGCGGCGACATCCAGGGTCAGCTAGTAAATCCTGAAACCTTGGACGTGCAAGGCGTACGTCTACCGCTGCCGCTACCGGGTCGCCACAATGCTTTGAACCTGTTGGCAGCGATCGCCGTTATGCAGGCCCTTGACCTCGACTGGCGGGTGCTCAGCCAGGGCATTTCAGTGGATCTGCCCAGCGGTCGTGCCCGACAAATTTCTCTCCCCAATGACATCGTGCTGCTCGATGAAACCTACAACGCTGGGGTGGAGTCGATGACGGCGGCCCTTCACCTGCTGGCTGAAACCCCTGGTCAACGCCGGATTGCTGTGCTGGGCACGATGAAGGAGCTAGGGGAGCGATCGTTCGATTTGCACCGCCAAGTCGGGCAGGTTGTGGACAATCTGGGACTGGACGCCTTACTAACCCTGGCCGATCCTGATGAATCCTTAGCATTAGCGGAGGGAGCAGCGGGCGTTAAGACCGCGAGCTTTGCCGATCACCAGTCTCTAGCCCAGCATTTGCAAGGGATGCTGCAACCGGGCGATCGCGTCTTGCTCAAGGCCTCGCGATCGGTCGCCCTTGATCGGGTAGTCGAAACCTTGACGCAGGTATTCAGTTCCTAGGCTACAGAACCTTTAAACCCAAGACACTCAACAGCTGCGATCCTCACTTCTCCAGCGCGAGGAAAGAGGCTAATAGTCGTACTCAGCTACCGGGTTCATGGGGTCGGGGGCAAAGGCCAGCCAAAGCGGAAATTGCAGCAGCGCCAGACTGATCACCGACTCGGCTTCGTCCACCACGATAAAGGGTAGACCGTTGTCGGCGGTGATGCGATCGGCCCGTTGAGCCAACGGCTCTGGGGCATCGAACAGCATGACTCCCTGACCCGTACCAAAATCGGCGCGGGAAATACCCAGACAGTCTTGCAAGCCTCGCCGCCATTCTCCCAATCGCTCGGGGCTGTTGGAGAGCACTAGAGTACGCAGGCGATTGCCGTAAAGGGCATACAAAATTGACAGCGCAGACGAGGCCACCAGCACGTTTTGCAGGCGGCTGCCCATGCTCTTAACCGCTCCCCGACCGCCCTGGGCAAAGAACCAGTTAGATACCCGCTCGGCGTGAATAGGTTCAAAGGTACGGCGCAGTTGCCAAAGAGGGCCGTAGTAATCGGGGCGCATGCGGTACTGGTCAAGCAGGCTGCGAATACGCTCCGTTTGATCTTGAAAGGCATTTGAGGCAAAGGCTGGCTGAGCCGCCGACTCGGCAGCAGCTCGGCGAGGAGACGTGCGAGGGGCGGAGCGTTCGGCACCCGACTCGAAACGAGCATCCCTTGCAGAATCGCCCCTAGCGTCTATCCCCGACGCTGGGGTGGAGCGAGCTGCCGGAGTGATATCAAGCTGCTCTGCCGCCACCGCCAGATCTTGTAGACTACCCACCAGATAGTCTTTAAAGCCCTGCACCCGCACCGCTAAATCTTGGGATGCCCCGGCAAAGGTAGTGCGCATTTCGGCCTGAATCCGCTCCTGGCGACGCTCCAGCGTTTCAATTTCTTTTTGCAGATTGCGCTTGCGCTGCTCTAGGTCTGCCGTGCCCTGCTGCACCATGCGACCAATGTCAGCCTGGATTTTTTGGAACTGGTCTTGGGTCAAGCGGTTATAGGTGGCTTGCAGGTCAGCAATGCTGCGCTTGAGGTCAGTCTCTTGATGGCGTAGAGCATCAATGCGATTGCTCCAGTCTGACTTGAGACCGGTTGAATCAGCACCCAAAGCGGAGCTAGCCTCAGGGCTGCCGTAGCCGCTGGTGCCATCCGGCCCCAGACTCGATGGTGATAGCTCCTCTGCGGTCATAGCGGTTCCCCTAGCCCTGTTGTCAGCCTATCAGATGAGGGCTTGGTTCGCCCCCTGCTAACCCGTCACTCTGCTTGGGCAGCCGCGCAGTGGGTTTCGAGACAGGTGCGCAGTTCGTTGGGGCTAAATATGATCGGCAAAAAGTGAATGCTGTTGATCTCACGAAAGTAGAACAGCACTGGCACCGGTTTCCAAAAAATCTCCCAATGCTGCCACTCCTCATAGAGAAAGTGACGAATCAGCGTATTGCGTCGGTAAATATCTAGCGCGCTGTCGGTAAACCGCAGCGTCAGCGTCACGGCCTGCACCAGCAAGAACAGGCCAAAGCTACCCACCAATGCTCCTAACCAAATTTTCCCCAGCGCTAGCAATATTCCAAGACCGATCACGGTTAGGGGGATGCGGTAGCTGGGAGGTAGGTCGGTATGGGTCGCTGTAGGGGTAGAAGTCACGGTTCGCAAAGATGAGGGCTATGTAAAGTATAGGAGCATCTACTCCTCGGGCTGGGGGGCAATCGCTGAATCAGCCGCCCCTAAAAGTTATTCATCACAGCGCTGCCAGTGCCCTGGAACATGATCCACGAGAGGAAAAAGTTGCTGATAAAAATAGCCAGCAACGCTGTCACGACGGCAGTGGTGGTCGATTGCCCAACGCCTTTAGCACCGCCGGTTGTGGTCAGGCCCCAGCTCGTGCCAATGACGGCAATCAAAATGCCAAAGAAAAACGCCTTGATCAGCGAGCTCACCAAATCCCAAATTGTCAAAAAGTTTTTGGCTGAATCTAAAAAGACTGAATAGGTGATGCCGTACTGACTGGTGGCAATCAACAGCCCGCCGGTCATGCCGGTAATGAACGACAGCACATTCAACAGCGGCAGCATCAGGGCGCAGGCAATCACCCGAGGAATCACTAGATAGTCGATGGGGTCAGTTTTGAGGATTTGCAGGGCGTCAATTTGCTCAGTGACACGCATGGTGCCAATTTCAGCTGCAAAAGCTGACCCGACCCGACCCGCGATGATCACCGCCGTCAGCACCGGGCCCAGCTCGCGGGCCAGGGTGAGGGCCAGCACGCCACCCACGGCTGCTCCAGCCCCAAAGCTTAAAAATTCTCGCGTTACCTGAATAGTAAACACCATGCCCACAAAGGCAGCGGTGATTAAAGCAATCAGCAGCGACTCAGGGCCCACAGCAGCCATCTGATCTAGGGTGTTACGCCGATGCACCGGACGAGAAATCAAGTGAATAACGACCTGGCCTGCTAAAAAGGTCGCTGCTAGAGCCCGTTGAGCCCACTGCTTCAGGTTTGAGCTGTTTGCCGCCTGTGTCAAGGCCTGACCCCTTTATTGGAACGTAAGTGATCGGAAAGTTGAGTTCACCGGGAGCCTGGGAAAGGCTGACCCTAAAGAGGCTTGTATCGATCGCGCCTAATTATCGCGCCCATTGAAGAGCGAGCTAACTTAAGACTCATCCTAGAGGGGTTTAAGGCCCACTCAACCGTGGGTCTATGGGAACTTTACTGAGGATTTGAGGCTTTGACAACTGCCTGAAGGTCTAGCCAAAGAAACCATCGCCCTAGAGGGCGGAGTGTGGTCATTGCCTAGGAGACTCCACTATCCTAAAGAACGGAGTCGAGCCCATCCCGTTTGAGTGCTGCTTATGAATGGAACACTGGCGATCGCCCCAAAATTTTGGGCCAGGTCAAGACACCGCCTTCGCCCAGCTTTAGTGGGTTTAGTAGCGCTAGTTAGCCTCTGGCTGTGGTGGCCCATTGCTCCAGCAGCGGCGCGGGAGCCCGTGCAGGCGGCCCAGGCCATTCAGCCCTACCTAGATCGGGTAGCGGATGCCGTGACCGAGTTTACCCTCGCCAACGGGATGAAGTTTATTGTGCTAGAGCGGCACCAGGCTCCAGTGGTGTCGTTTATGATTCACGCCAACGTCGGCGCGGTGGATGAAACCGACGGCAAGACCGGTGTAGCCCACTACTTAGAGCACCTGGCATTTAAGGGGACTAGCCGCATTGGCACCAAAGACTTTGCCGCCGAGCAGCAGGTGATGGCCCAGCTCGATGCGGTATTTAGCGACCTGTTAGCGGCTCAAACTGCTGGTGATACGGCCAAAGCGGCTGCGCTACAGGAGGAGTTGGTGGCGTTGCAGAAGCAGGCAGCTAGCTTCGTAGAACAAAATCAGTACAGCCAAATCATTCAGCAGGCGGGAGGGGTCGGCCTCAACGCTACTACGTCTGCCGATGAGACGCGCTATTTTTACAGCCTGCCCGCCAACAAGCTGGAACTGTGGATGTCGCTGGAGTCGGAGCGGTTTCTTGACCCCGTGTTTCGCGAATTTTACGAGGAAAAGGACGTCATTCTCGAAGAGCGGCGTATGCGGGTGGATAACTCCCCAATTGGCACCATGATCGAGCGATTTTTGGAGGAGGTGTTTGTTAGCCACCCCTACCGTCGCCCGGTGATTGGCTATCAGGACGACCTCTTTGTAGCCACCCGTGAGGATGTGCAAACGTTCTACGACACCTATTATGGCCCTGCTAACCTAACCGCTGTAGTGGTGGGCGATGTTGACCCGGCGGAGGTGAAGCGTCTAGCCGAGGTTTACTTTAGCCGCTATACCCCTCGGGCGGTGCCACCCGAGCCTGCCATTGACGAACCAGCCCAAACTGCGCCCAAGGAATTTTCGCTGGCACTGCCCTCGGAGCCCTGGTATCTAGAGGGGTACCATCGGCCTAGCCTGCGCCACCCGGATCATGTGATTTACGGCATGATTGAGAGTCTGCTGGTGGGTGGGCGGACGTCTAGAATCTACAAAACCGTGGTAGACGAGGCCCGTATCGCTTTGGATATTGGCAGTTTGAACGGGTTTCCGGGCGATCGCTACGACAATATCTTTTTAATCTATGGCCTCACGGCCCCGGGCCACACCCCCGAGGAAATTGGCGCCCTGTTTGCCCAGGAACTAGAGCGGCTGAAGCAGGAACCCGTTAGCCCCGAGGAGCTCGATCGAGTCAAAACCCAGGCTCGGGCGGGGCTGCTGCAAAGTTTGGCCTCCAATGGCGGCATGGCCTCGCTACTGGCTGAGTACCAGGCTAAAACCGGCGATTGGCGCAACATCTTCAACAACCTCAAAGCCATTGAGGCGGTGTCGGCGGCAGATATTCAGCGAGTCGCGCAGACTCTATTTCGGCCTGAAAGCCGCACCGTAGGAAAGCTGGTGCAGGCCGCAGCCGCCGAGTAGCTGAGGAGCTGATCGATTTGAGTCAGCCGCCAGAACGGACGAGTGGCCCAGGGCCGCTTTCAAGACAGTCATAGTTGAGACCTACGGTATTGGGACGCACAGTGATGAACGCGAATAGCTGGTTGATGGGTACCCGTCGCACCCTACGGCGGGGCATGGTGCCGCTGCTGGCCCTGGCCGGACTGTTGGGGGTGTTGCTGCTGGCCTGGCAGCCCTCGGCTAGCGCCCTGGCCCCGCGCCATTACGACGAGCTAGAGTTTCCAGCCCTGCGGGGTATTGAGATTCCGGCCTATGAGCGCTACGAGTTGCCCAATGGCATGGTGGTGTATCTGCTGGAAGACCATGAGCTGCCCCTGGTGAGCGGCAGCGCTACCTTTCGCACCGGAGCGCGGTTTGAGCCGGCGGACAAGGTCGGGTTGGCCAATCTGACGGGTGAAGCAATGCGGCTGGGGGGCACGACCCGCTTAGATGCTGACTCGCTCAACCAGCAGCTAGAGCAGCGGGCGGCATCGATTGAAACCGGCATTGACCTGAGTGAAGGCAGCGCTAGTTTTAGTGCCCTCAGTGAAGACACCGCAGCGGTATTTGCGCTGTTTGCCGATGTGGTGCAGCGGCCCGCTTTTGCCGACGACAAGATCGATTTGCTCAAGCGCCAGTATGGTGGCGGCATTGCTCGCCGTAACGACGACCCCGACGGCATTACGAGCCGCGAGTTTCGCAAGCTGGTGTATGGGGCCGATAGCCCCTACGCTCGCACCATTGAGTACGCAACGCTGGCAGCGATCGGCAAAGAGGATATTGAGCGGTTTTATCAGGCTTCTATTCGCCCCGAGCACACCATTTTGGGCATTGTGGGTGACTTTGACAGCGCTCAGATGAAGCAGTGGATTGCTGATTATTTTGGCGAGTGGCAGGGTGTTGGAGAGGCGTTAGAGGATACGTTGCCAGCGGTAGAGCAGGCCAAGGCTGGCGTGTTTATGGTGTCGCAACCCCAGCTAACCCAGAGCTACGTTGAGCTAGGTCACCTGGGTGGGCAGCTTAACTACCCTGACCATGCTGCTCTAGCGGTGATGAATGAGGTGATGAACGGCTTTAGCGGCAGGTTGTTTAACGAGGTGCGATCGCGCCAGGGCTTGGCCTACTCGGTCTATGCCTTCTGGGCTCCTCGCTATGACCACCCCGGACTGTTTATTGGCGGGGGTCAAACCCGCTCTGAGGCTACGGTGCCCTTTATTCAGTCCACGCTGGCCGAAATCAACCGCATCCGCACCACGTCGATCACCGATGCAGAGCTAGCGCAGGCCAAGGATGCCGTGCTCAACAGCTTCGTGTTTAACTTCCAAAGCCCTGGTCAAACCCTGGCTCGGCTAATTCGCTACGAGTACTACGGCTATCCCCAAGACTTTGTGTTTCAGTTTCAAGACCAGGTGCGTGAAGCAACGATCGCCCAGGTGCAAGCGGCGGCCCAGGCCCGGCTCAACCCAGACCAGCTGGTGATTTTAGTGGTGGGCAATCCGGCAGAAATTCAGCCGGGTCTCGACGCCCTGGCCCCAAATACGGTGATTACTCCGATCGATATCACCATTCCCCCACCCCAGACCTAGGGGCACTGGCTCAGGTGCTAGCCTCAGTACTGCCAGCCGCACTGGAGGCATCGTCCTCAGCGGTGGCAAACCAGTCGCCGGGCAGCATGCGGGTGTCGTCCTCAGCGGCCTCGGGGTCGTCCATGTTGTCGGTGGCCACGCTGTCGATGCGCACACCGTAGGGAATCAGGCCAGCAGCGGTGTCTTCCCCGGTGGCTGGCTGGCCCTCAGGCTGGGGCTGCGATCGCACCACCACTTCAACACTGCTGAGGTCAGCCAGCACTTCCTCGGCCCGCTGGTAGCGATCGGTGAAGTCGTAAAGCACCAGCCGAGTGACGATGTCGCCAAATCTAGGATCGAGGTTAGGAGCCTCATGTCGCCAAAGCAGTTCCCCATTCACGTCGCGGCGCAGGGCGTAGGCCGGAATGCCAGTCAGAGCCTCGATGGCAGTAATGCCCAGGGCGTAGAGGTCACTGCCAAACTTGGGCAACCCCGCCGACTGCTCACTGGGCATATAGCCCTGGGTGCCTACCCCAATGGTAGAGGTGGAAGTGAGATTTACCCCCGTATCCGCCAGCTTGTTAGAAATGAGCTTGACAGCGCCAAAGTCGATCAGCACTAGCTGCCCATCCGCCTCGCGGCGAATGATATTCGACGGCTTGATGTCGCGGTGAATCACCCCCTGGTCGTGGACAAAGGCCACCACCGGCAACAGCCCTAGCAGCAGATCTAGCACGTAGGCCTGGGGCATGGGTCGGCGAGAAGCGAACTCATCCTTGAGCAGACGACCCTCGATCATTTCCTCCACCAAGTAAAAGGAATTTTGGACTTCAAAATAGGCTAGAAGCCGGGGAATTTGCGGGTGGTGACCTAGTTTTTCGAGGGTTTCGGCCTCGCCCTCAAAGAAGCGTCGGCCCAAGCGGTGTGCCCTTGGATCATTGCTGATAATCCGCAGCTGCTTCACGACGCAGATGGGCGAACCGGGGCGCTGGGTGTCTTCAGCCACGTAGGTTTCGCCAAAGCCCCCTGAGCCCAGCAGCCGCACAATGCGGTAGCGGTTGGCTAGCAACAGGCCGATCACCTCCGCCTCCCGCAGCTTGAGCAGGTCTTGCAGATCGTCTTGCTGGCTGATGATTTCCTGCACGATGGGGGAGGTGACGTACTGCTCTAGGGTTTGACGCAGGCGCTGTTTGCGCAGTTGCTCAGTCACAATATCGGCCACGATGTAGGTACTGCCCAGCACCATCAACCCCACAATAGGAGCGCCTGTGGGTAGCAACAGGCCTGCCCCCACAAAGGCGACGTAGCTCACCCAAAACCAGCTACCTAGGCTGGCCGCCGTCCAGCCCAGGCGAGCGATGGGGCGATTAAACCGCCGCAGCAGCAGCATAAACCCGGCCCCGCCACCCAACACCAACAGCCCCCGCAGCCAGGGGTTAGGAATGCCTATGCGCAGGGCTTGACCATCGCGCAGGTTGGCGATATCGGTAGCCAAAATTTCGACCCCGGCCATGGTCTCGGGGTGCAGCAAGGTTTCTGAGAAGGGGGCTTGGTGAAAGTCTTGCAGAAACTTGGCAGTGCCCCCAATCAGCACAATTTTGTCTTGAAAATAGCGCCCGTTATCGAGGTAATTAGCCCAAGGGTCGGGGTCAAGAACCTGCCAAAAGGGTATGTGGTTAAAACTGCGAGTAGGCCCGTAGAAATCTAGGAAGTCGCCCTGATAACGGGGATGGTCAACCCCAGCGGCATTGAGGGTGGCCTCAGCGAAGGACTGGGTAGTCTCGGCCTCATTGCCGATCTCGCCAGGGTCAAGATCCGCCTGGCTCTTGATCAGTCCATCTAGGTAGGCACGCCCATGGCGGTGAATACGGCCATCGGGCTCGATGAAAAAGTTGATGTTGCCGGTATGAACGGGCGTATCGAGCAGTTTGGGCAGCGGCTGGGTAGGGCTAATTAAGGCTCCCTGGCGCAGCTGGGCATCGTCGACGCGGGTAGCCAGCACGACGCGATCGCCATAGCGAGCCAGCACATCGGCTAGGGCCTGGTCGTCGGCGGGGCCGTAGCTGCTATCCGAGAACATCAAAATATCCACCGCTACCGCCTTGGCTCCGGCCTCTAGCAGGCGTTCGATCGCGATCGCATGGGCCGATCGCTGCCACGGGCTGCCCGAAATCGGAGCGAAATAGCTGTACTGCTCAGGGTTGGCGCGGTAATATTCAGCTTGCCCAAAGGATTCATCATCCATCGCCAAAATGACAATGTCATCGGGAGGCGCTACAGGGCCACGAATCTCAAAAAAGACCGTTTGCAGCCGCCGTTCTACTAGCTGAACCGGTGCCGAGTCGGTAGCCACGTGGGCCGCAACGAAACTCAGCCACAACCCAGCCAGCGAAAGTTTTACCCAATCTCGCTTGATCTGTCGCTGCACCCAGCCCGTAATCTGAGAGCCAGTGGCGAGGGCAGCAGTCTTAGCTTTGGAAGACGAGGTCATGGGGGGGCGCAGCGAGGGCAACCCTAGCTTAATCACTCAGCTGCCCTGTCGGGGAACCTGTTTACGGAATCTTAGCCACGGCGAGCCTGCTGCCAACCTGTTATTGTTCATCTGAGAACTGGCGCACCCACTAAAACCATCGAGTCACAGCACTGCGTAGCAGGTGGGGCAACAGCTTAGGCCCGGGCAAAAAGACAACGCCAAGCTGCTGCATCAGCCCTAGGGCATCGCCTTGGCCCCAGTGTTCAACAATCTTGCCGTTCTCTACTCGGTCAATGTGCATAACCGCAAGGCTGATTTGCCTGCCGGTGGGCGGCAAACCCTGAAAGGAGCCAAGGTGGGTAGCCGTAAACATGCCGCAGGTGATGACGCGATCGCCAGCGGCAACGATTTCATCAAACCTGTGCTGACCCTGGCTAAAGGCCGTATAAAACGACAGCCCAAACCGCTTAAAGCCCTCTCCGTCAAGGGGCTCAGGCATTCCTGCTTGGTGGGCGACAAAGTTAGGAGCGAGCAAATCCAGGGCACGATCGATGGCGCGATCATCGAAGGCTTTGTAAAAGCGGAGCACCAAGTCCTGGCTAGATTCTGTTGTTGACATAGGTTGATGCGGCAAAGCTGCTAGGGGAATAAAATTAAACTAAACGGTTTGGTAAAATTTAGTCAATACTCGCTAAAATGGGTGTATAGAGCGATACTCTATTGCTTTGCTTCCTAGGGGATGCTCTGGGGTAAGCAGCGACTTAGCTCAATGCGATCGCAGGGGCTGAGTTGCTATGTCGTCCAGCGATCGGGTGCTATACATAAATCAATTGGGTTAGAGAGGTGGCAACGCGTGGTTCAAAGTCCGGCAGTGCTAAATGACAAAGCCGTGCAAATTTTGCAGGGAGCAATGCAAGAGTTTCTGCAAAATGGCTACGCTGGCACCAGCATGGACAAAGTAGCCGCCACCGCCGGAGTTTCTAAACCAACGGTCTACAACTATTTCAAAGACAAAGAGGGGCTGTTTCGGGCGCTGATTCAGTATGTGGCCCAGGCCCGGTGTGCGCAGGTGATGGGCGACGGCAACCTAGAGGGCCGTCCCGAAGTGGTAATTCGGCGCTTGATTACCAACGCCATTGAGAGCGAGCTCCACGACCTCGATTATCAAAATTTTGTGCGCCTGGTGGCAGGTGAGTCGGGTCGTTTTCCACAGCTGGCCCAGGCCTTTGTGGAATACCTCACCAAACCCGCCGCCGATCAGCTCACCGACTACCTCAAGAGCTGCCCAGAACTCGATTTGCCCGACCCCGAGGCAACAGCGCGGGTGGTGCTGGGCGCGACGATATTTTTTATCATGACCCAGAGCGTGATGCACGGCGAGCACATCATGCCCATGGAGCCCAAGCGCTTGGTGGATAGTTTGGTGAGTCTGGTGACGCGATCGCAGGCTGCCTGAGATTTCTCAACCTCACTGTTCCCAATGGGGTGTCGCGCTGATCTACTCAACCCCGGTTGAGCCCCGGCTAAATTGAGTAGAATTCGTCGGTTCACGCAACTCAAGTTTGGTGGGCAGTGCCCATCCTACAGAGCTTTGGAGATTGCTTCTGGCGGCTCGATTGCCTCACCGTCAGGGCCTTCCAGCATAAATCCAGCATCGCGAATCATGGCATAGTCAGTCTGGGCGGCTTGCCCAGGGGTCGTCAGGTAATCACCCACAAAAATGGAGTTGGCGGCATAAAGCCCTAAGGGCTGAAGCTGCCGTAGCTGAACTTCGCGGCCACCGGCAATGCGAATTTCTTGGGAGGGCAGCAGCAGTCGGTAGAGACACAAAATCCGCAAACACTGGCGCGGGTTCAGCTCGTGGCGTCCCTCAAAGGGAGTGCCTTCAATGGGGATTAGAAAATTCAGCGGCACGCTGGTCACCTCCAGACGCCGCAGGGCAAGGGCCATGTCGATAATGTCGTCGTTCGATTCACCCAGGCCGAATATGCCCCCAGAGCAGGTGGTCATGCCCGCCGACTGCACCGCCTGAATGGTATTCACCCGGTCGTCAAAGGTGTGGGTGGTGCAGATCTCGCTGTAGTTTGCTTCGCTGGTGTTGAGGTTGTGGTTGACCCGATCTACTCCCGCCGCCGCTAGCTGCTGGGTCTGGGTTTCATCGAGCAGGCCGAGGCAGGCACAGATTTTCATCGGGTAGCGTTCTTTGACCTGGCGCACGGCATCGAGCACTTCGCCAAAGACGCGATCGGAGGGCGATCGCCCCGAAATCACCATACAAAACGTACCGGCTTTCAATGTATTAGCCCGCTCAGCCGCCGCCAGAATTTTCTCCTGAGCCATGAAGGGGTACTTTTCAATTTCGGCAGCAGAGATTTTTGACTGCGAGCAGTAGTGGCAGTCTTCGGGGCACAGGCCGCTCTGGGCATTGAGCAAAAAGTGCAGCCGCACCCGGTTGCCCCAGTAATGTCGCCGCACTCGATAGGCCGCCGCTAGCTGATCGAGCAGCTCCGCGTCAGGAGCAGTAAGGACAGCAAGGGCCTGCTCTCGACTCAGCACCTCACCAGCCAAAGCCTGGTCTGCCAGAGTTTGCCAATTGACGCGGGAAGTCACAGTAGAAGTGGCAGTCATAGCGATGAGGTGAGTGGTTTGGGAGAATGAGGCTTCTATTGTCTCAGATTAAGTCGCTATAGCTTTCTGGGGCCAGGGGCAGCTGTTGCTCCAAGACTCAGCAGGCGAAGAATCTTAGTAAGACTTGTGCCAGGCAACGCGTCTCATCTGAGCCCCCTCAGTTGCTCTTGTCTAGGCAACTGAGGGGGCTCAGAATTCAGAGCAGAGGCTACCTAGCTGTCTTCTAAAACCCGCACGTCTACGGTGCTGGTGTTGAAATTGTAGAGATCGCCGTCTAGCTCAATTTGAGTACCCACCTTGACCTTGCTGTTGCCAAACACCGGCCCGGTGTCAGTAATTTGGGCCTCGTCTTCGAGGGTGATGAGCATGTCAACGGTGTAGTTCAGCTCGGGGCGAGGGTCGGGCAGTGCTATAACCGTGCCATCGGGCTGAGGCACAACGGTACTGCGGGGTAGCAGCACCGCGTTCTTAATTTTGACCTGGCCGTAGGGTTGGTTGCGAATAATGATGTTCGTGGTCTCAGAATTTTTAATGGCTTCGAACAGCCGCTTGGGGTCGGAGGAGGTGAGACCGCGCACCATGACATCTACTTCCACTGGCTTGGTGGTCGACCCGACCTGCGCCACCGACCCTGAGGTGCCCGGATACAGAAAAATACCGAACAGCACCATCAATATAATCAGCGCCGCCGCAACATCTAAAATGCTGACTTTGCCGAACAGGCGGCCTTTAGCGTCAAGTAGGGTCATGGCTGGGGTGCCCTCGCAGAGGGAAAAGGTGAGTGGTTTTAATAGAGGAGAATGTCGATCCCATTGAACCACAGGGTGGCTCGTTTGGGTCGTGAGCTGGCCCCTCGCGCGATTCCGGAACGGATACTCGCTCCGAGCCGGTTCCCGTTTCTGGATGCCATAGGCTTTACGCTCTGCGAATCGCACCTGCACCTAGTACCCGTAGGATAGCGAGGCCAAATTTATTACTGACCACTGACTGTGGCCATCGAACTTCTAGCGGGGCAAGATGGATATAGTTCTGTACCTAGCGGTACTTGGGGCACTCCTATGCTTTCTCCTCTCACGCAACTGACCAAAAATTCTTTTTTGCGCCGTGGGCTATATGGCTTACTCGCCGCCGTTATGGCGATCGCCATTGGCCTATCAACTCCCACGGCGTCCCAGGCCAGCATTTTTGACCTAATTTTTCAAGGCATTCGCTATGTGCAGCTGGGCAATTTGTCCGATCGAGATGAGGTCAACTTAGGCACTCAGATTGATCGCCAGCTCAAGGCTCAGGGCGTGCGAGTTTATAACCGCGACTCAGGCGTCAGTGCTTATATCAATGAAATTGGCCAGCGTCTGGCAACAAATAGCGATCGCCCTGGCATCCCCTACACGTTTCAGGTGGTCAACGACGACAGCGTCAACGCCTTTGCCACAGCAGGCGGCTTTGTCTACATTCAAACCGGACTGATCAAGGCAGCGGCTAACGAAGCCGAGTTAGCCGGGGTAATGGCCCACGAAATTGGCCATATTACGGGTCGCCACGCTATTAACCAGATGCGGCAGCAGGCGCTGGCCAGTGGTGTGGCCGGTGCCCTAGAGGTGCGCCAAGACGCCCTGGTCAATATTGGGGTACAGCTTGCCCTACAACTGCCCAACAGCCGCGAGGCTGAGTACGACGCCGATCGCCGTGGGTTTAACAACCTGGGCCGGGCGGGCTACGACACTAGGGGTTTTATCACCTTCATGCAGAAGCTAGAGGGTGGGTCTTCGGCTGAGTTTTTGAGTTCCCACCCCAACCCTGGTAACCGAGTCAGCAACCTGCAAAGTATGAACAGCGCTGGCACCTATCCCAACAACGGGGTGGGCACCGATGCCAACGCCTACCGCAATCGCATTCGCGGTCTATAGCGTCTCCAAATGCTGGAGCTGCTGACGGCAGACCCTCAGCCCCCAAAATCCCAGGTCTGGGTCTACCCTGACTTGCTGGGTCAGGGGCGGGGTCTGCTTTTTTATGGCGTGATAGACAGCCGCGCTATCTCCTCCCGTCAGCACGATCGCCCCCTGGGGCCAGTCAGTCTGCCAAGCCTGAATAAAATCGCGAATTCCCGCTAGCTGGGTGTGCAAAATGCCGCTGGCGATCGCCTCAGCCGTATTGGTCGCCCAGCGCTGGGGCCAAATCTCTGAGTTGAACTCTAGTGCTGGCAGCCGATCGGTGTGGCTGTGGAGGGCGCGAAACTGCGATCGCAGCCCCGGCAAAATCGCTCCACCTATCAGACCTTGATTGACGCCAGCGGTGAACGTCAGGGCAGTGCCGCAGTCGATCACCAGGACTGGCCAGCCCCAGACATCCCCTGCCCCCACCAGAGCTAGGGCGCGATCGACCCCCAGGGTGGTGTAGGTGTTTTGCAGCGGCACCTGTTCAGTTTTGATGGAGTGAACGTTGGAATAATCTGCCAGCCAGGTGAGGGGGGCATCGACGACGGACGCCAGCCAAATTTCGGGGTGCTCTCCCAGCTCTCTGCTCCCGTCGTTTGCGTCGGAGGGAAGGGCGGTCTCAATCCCCAACTGCTGCCAGGCCGAGAGCGCAAAGTGGCCTCGATGCAGTTCATCTACCTGAGATTCTGACAGGTGAACGGTGTGCCACGAACCCAGCCAGCGATCGCTCGAAGCTGATTGACCCTCGCCCTGGGGGTCAGCCTTGCTTTCAAAGGCACCCCAATGCCAGCGGCTATTGCCAATTATTAAAGCTAACCAAACCTGGTGACCTGTTCCCATAAACCCATTGATGATGGCGAGACAGGAAAATTTTGCGACAAAAACTGTATCTGACGCTGTTCTTTTGATTGCTGGAAGGTTTTAGGAGTAGGGCGATCGCAGCAATACCCTTTAAAAAAACTGAAGAGTGACCATCTTGGCCACTCTCCGTTAAGTCTTTTACGTTATGTTGGCCAGACATGCTTAGGGGCTGCCGTGGCTGGAATAAGCTGCTTAACTGAGTTAAACACCTCAAGAACGGAAAAAAAATCAACAGAATGGGCAATCTCGCTAAACTACAGTTGCTTTTCACAATCCATTGCCTGACCGGCAGTTAGGGTAGGTTAAGGTCAAGAATGACCACCTCTAAAAGGATTGTTTTGAAGCGAATTTTAGTTTGTTACTAACTAAAGCACCAGCTCGTAAAGACTGTTAACCGAGTTAGGCTTGCGGGGTATTCAGTTGTTTTCGATATATCTAAACTATCACAGCCCAAGGGGTCTGCAAAGGCGTTTGATAGATCGTTACTGGTCGTTACAGGGGTTAGCAATACTAACAATATCTCTAGCAAAAAATAGTTCTTTGGATCCTTAAAAGATTGAATTCAAGCCAAATTTAGCGGATCGACATCAATAGTGAGGCTCACCTGAGCCGGGCAGTGCTGTCTCAGATCTTGCAGGTTAGGCAAAGGCTCATCTAGGGGGCCTTTAACGACCAGGTGCCAACGGTAGCGGCGGGCCACACGCGGAATTGGCGCTGGCGCTGGCCCCAGCAGTTGATAAGACGATCCTGCTAACAGCTGAGTCACATGCTGAGCGAAGATTTCAGCCGTTTGCTGCACTGCGTTAGGATCGGTACTGCTGAGCCGCAGCAGCACCATCTGCCCGGCGGGGGGGTACTGCAACAGCTGTCGCTGCGCCCACTCAGCGGCGATAAACCCCTCGTAGGCATGGTGAGTGACTGCTTCCACCACCGGATGGTCGGGGGTATAGGTCTGCAAAAAGACCTGCCCTGGCTGGGTGCCGCGCCCCGCCCGCCCCGCCACCTGAATCAGCATTTGCAGCGCTCGCTCGCTGGCCCAATAATCATTCATATATAGAAGTCCGTCGGCGGCAATGATGCCCACCAGGGTGACCTGGGGCAGATCGATGCCCTTGGTCAGCATTTGGGTGCCCACTAGCAGGTCGGCTTCACCTTCAGCAAAGCGGGTGAGCAGGGCGCGGTGAGCGCCTTTGGTGCGGGTGGTGTCGCTGTCGAAGCGAATGCAGCTCAGCTCTGGAAAGGTTTCGGCCAAGGCACTAACTACCCGCTGGGTGCCGCTGCCAAAGTGCTTGAGGTAGGGTGAGCTGCAAGCCGGGCAGTGTTTGGGGTGGCTCTGACTATAGTTGCAGTAGTGGCAGCGCAGGGTCATAGCGCTATTTGCCCCCGGCTGGTGGTACGACAGCGACACATCGCAGTGGGGGCACATCATCACATGGCCACAGCTGCGGCACGACACAAAACTGCTGTGCCCCCGCCGATGGATGAATAACAATCCCTGGTTGCCCTCGGCTTTCATGGTAGCCAAAGCGGTTTGCAGCGATCGGCTGAGAATGCTGCGGTTGCCGTCTTGCAGCTCGTCGCGCATATCCACAACGTTCACGGTGGGCAGCGGCTGGGCCTGCACTCGCTCTGGCAGCGAAAGATAAGTCCAGGGTAGGAGAGTGGGGGGTGAGGGGGTGGGGTGATGGGGGGATGAGGGAAGTTCTAAAACCTCTAGCATTGGGGAATTTGGAGAGCTTGGCAGGAGCTTGGCAAGGGATTGGGCAGCACGGTCTAAGTGGATAGTGGGCAGTGCCCACCCTACGTCTCCATCGTTTGGAAGGGAGGCATCTCCAAGGCCCTGACACTGCACCCAGGTATCGAGGGAGGGCGTAGCGGAACCGAGCACCAGGGGGCAATTTTCCAACTCTGCTCGCCAGCGGGCGACGGTGCGGGCGTGGTAGCAGGGGGGCACGTCTTGCTTATAGCTGCTGTCGTGTTCTTCGTCGAGAATGATCAGGCCTAGGTTGGGCAGGGGCATAAAGATGGCCGAACGAGTGCCCACAATTACCAGGGGTTTAGACGGTTTGAGACTCTGTCGCCAGGTGTCGTAGCGTTCGCCATCGGCCAGATTGCTGTGGTAGACCCACACCTGATCGCCAAAGCGACGGCGAAAGCGATCGGTGAGCTGGGGGGTGAGGCCAATCTCGGGCACCAGCACTAGGGCCGACTGTCCAGCGGCCAGGCGAGGGGCGATCGCCTGCAAATACACCTCAGTCTTCCCTGACCCCGTAACCCCGTGCAGCAAAAATTGACTCCCCTGCTGACTCTTATTAATAGGAGCAAGCACCTGAGCCTGGAAGTGGGTGAGGGGCTTGGGCCGGTCGGGCAGCAGCGCTGGCCCAGTTTCGGTCCGCAGCTGCTCGCGCGGCTCGATCACCAAGCAGCCCAACTGCGCCAATCGCTTTAGGGTAGGACTGGTGGTTTGGCACAGTTGCAGAGCGTCGCTCAGCCACAGATCGCCGCCCTGACGGCGCAAGGTAGCCATAATGTCTTGCTGACGGGCCGTCAATTCAGGGGGTACAATGTTGCCGCAGACCAGGGTAACTGCCTGACGGCGCTTGGCCTGGGGTGGCTGGGGCGGCGATAGGTAAGACTCGGCCCAGCCTAACTGGATGAGCTGTTGCAGAGTGCGATAGCTGTGGCCGCGTTTTTGTAGATAGGGCCAGGTGTAGTCTCCCGTGGGCGATCGCTGAAGATCCTCTACTAGCTCCTTCAGCCCTGGTGCTAGGGAGATCTGGGGCAGGCGATCGCGCCGCAGCCGCAGCCGTCGCTGGGATTTAGCCAGCAACCCCGGCGGCAGCGCCGTCTTCAGTACCTGCATCAGCGGCACCTGGTAGTAGTGAGCCACCCGCTGCAACAGCACCCAATAGGGCGGGGCAAAAAACCGCTGTTCAACCACGCCCTCGACCGCGCGGATTTGGTGAGCCACCAAGTTGGCTGGAGGAGTTAGAGAAAGGGAAAGGGCGATCGCGCCAATACTCTGGTGACGAAAGGGCACCGTTAAGATGTCACCCACCTGCACCTCTAACGAAGCAGGCACTGTATAGGTATATTCTGCGGGCTGGCCGCCATAGTCCACCAAAACGTTGACCCACTGAGGCTGGGGTTTACTCTCGCCACCCACGTGTTTTACACCACCTACGTTACCTCTGCCAGTGTAAGAGGTTGTCTGACCGGCTGACTGAAGACTGATACGACATCATTCCACCCGCCCCGGGCATCTCGCTTTAGAGCATGATTGCGCGACTCTAGCCAACAGCACTGGCAGACACCATCCACCATTTGAGAATTATTAACAGCGTTAGCCGCCCCAACGCCGTCTATCCCCAACCCGATCGGGATGCTCCCCCGTCCCAATCGATCACTCTCCTCCGCCAGACTTGGGTTGGGCTGAGTTTGCATCCTCAGCCCTTTGGTTTTCCACAAAACATAATTCTGTGGAAAACTCTCCCCTTCCTGTGGAAAACAAGGCCAAATTCTGTGGAAAAGAGAGGCAACTTCTGTGGAGAACAGAGACAAACTATATAAGAGAAAAAAATCCAGATCTCTAACCCCAGGGCAACAGCAACCGACCTCGACCCTAGATACCCGTCTCCATCCCTAGACGGCAATCAATATCAAGGCAAAGTGTCTGAGGATAGCAAAAAATACTTGAGGTTACCCTTAAATTTTCGGTTCATTTTTTGGATTGGCTGTTACACTACGCAAGTTGCCAAAGAAATGTTACATTGCCTGGGAATTCACATAAAAATCCGTATTGTGGACTCACAAAATAAGCCTAAAGATCCAGTCCCGGGATCAAGCGTTTTGTCAGGGATTGCCACCGGCAGGGCACTCCGAATATACATGCCTTCAATCTGCATGCTTCGACCCGTAGGTATACAGTTTTATTTACCCCATGGCTACTACATATAACTCCGACAGAGACAGTTCTATTGCGTGGGCCGACGAACCCATGGATGGGTTTGACACCGACTTAAATCGAGTGGCAGAAAAGGTATCTGCTGCCGATAGCCAACTCACCCCAGACCTCACCGCCTGGGACGAAGATCGGGAGGTTCTGGCAAAGTTTTCTCAGTCAGAAGCCATGTCAGAGATGGGGATGTCGGGCTACAGCAAGACTCTCACCGACGATGCCGTTGGGGCTTTCTTTAAGGAGATGGCGCGCTACCCACTGCTGAAGCCGAGCGAAGAAATTGAGCTTGCTCGACAGGTACGTTTCTTATCTAAGGTCGAAGCCGCTAGTGAAAAACTGCAAAAAGAGCTGGGTCGTAAACCCAACCGACAAGAACTAGTTGAGAAACTAAAGATCAGCGAAACAGAGTTTACCCAAAAGCTCCACGAAGGCAGAACCGCCAAGCGGAGAATGATTCGCTCTAATCTACGACTGGTGGTGTCGATCGCCAAGCGCTATTTGAATCGAGGAGTGCCTTTTCTCGATTTAATTCAGGAAGGAGCGCTGGGATTAAACCGCGCCACTGAAAAATTTGATCCCGATAAGGGCTACAAATTTTCAACCTACGCCTACTGGTGGATTCGCCAGGGCATTACCCGCACCATCGCCAACGATGCCCGCACGATTCGCCTGCCGATCCACATCGTGGAAAAGTTAAACAAGCTTAAGAAAGCGCACCGTGATTTGCGGCGCGATTTGCAGCGCAATCCCAGCGAGCAAGAACTGGCCGACGCGTTAGACGTAACGGTTGAGCAACTGAGAAGTTTGCAGCAGGTGCGGCGGCGATCGCTTTCCTTAAACCACCGCGTTGGCAAAGGCGAAGACACCGAACTGATGGAACTGCTCGAAGACAGCAGCACCCAGACGCCGGAGTCTAAAATTAGCGAAAACATGATGCGCCAGGAAATCACCAGCGTGCTGGGCGAGGTGCTGACCGAACGCGAAAAAGATATCATTACGCTGCGCTACGGGCTGGCTACTGGCGAAACTCACACCCTAGAAGAGGTGGGCGGCATTTTTAACCTCTCGCGAGAGCGGGTGCGCCAGATTCAAACCAAAGCGATGCGAAAGCTGCGGCGGCCCCAGGTGGCCGCTCGTCTCAAAGGTTGGCTCAAGTAGCTCAACACCGTTCGGTAGGACACATCTCCAAATCTCCCGCCCCCCGCGTTTAGGATGGCAGCGGTTAAAGGTCTCTCCAGAGATCCCCCCTGCCCTTCTTAAATAAGGGGGGTTTTAGTTGATATGTCTGCACGAAATATCTAGGGGAGCAGATCTGTAGCGACGTTCATTTCTCAATCAAAAATCTCGTACTTTATGGATGCTATTCACTTAAGCAATATTCGCGCCTATGGCTACACGGGGGCGCTGCCCGAAGAAAACGTGCTGGGCCAGTGGTTTCAGGCCGACCTCACCCTGTATTTGGATTTGGCTGAGGCTACCCAGAGCGATCGCCTCGCCGACACCCACGACTACCGCACCGTAATTGCGGGCACCCAGCAAATCATTCGTGAAGCCAAGTTTGCGCTGATTGAGCGGCTGGCGGGGGCGATCGCCGCCTCTGCCCTAGAGTCCGATCCACGTCTGCAACGGGTGACGGTCAAAGTCACCAAGCTCACACCGCCCATCCCCGACTACACCGGCCAGGTGGCGGTAGAAATTACCCGCGATAGAATCCAGTAGGGACGAACGGTTGTTTTCCTGGGCTGTAGGGTGGTTCATCCTGCTGACAACAAAGTATTTGGTGGGCACTGCCCACCTAGGGTGGATCATGACTTCTTCTTCTAATTCTCGGCAGCAGATCAGGGCTGAGCTGGAGCGCATGCCCGACTGGCTGCGTCGCCCCATCGGCAACGCCAGCGAGATTTCGGCGGTGCAGCGCATTGTCAAAGAGCGGCAGATCCACACCATTTGCGAAGAGGGCCGCTGCCCCAACCGGGGCGAATGCTACGCCAACCGCACCGCCACCTTTTTGCTGATGGGGTCGGTGTGCACCCGCGCCTGCTCATTTTGCCAGGTAGAAAAGGGCCATGCACCCATGACCCTCGACCCCCACGAACCCGACAAAGTCGCAGAATCCGTGCGTCTGCTGGGCCTACGCTACGTGGTGCTAACCTCAGTGGCGCGGGATGATTTGCCCGACCACGGGGCGAGCTGGTTCGTCACTGTGATGAAGGCGATTCGTCACGAGAATCCGGGGACGGCAATTGAAGTGTTGACTCCAGACTTTTGGGGGGGCACCGCGCGGGATGCGGGGCAGGCCGATCGCGTTCAAACCGTAGTAGCGGCAAAGCCCGCCTGCTATAACCACAACCTTGAAACCGTGCAGCGGCTGCAAGACCCGGTGCGGCGTGGGGCTAAGTACGATCGCTCCCTCCGCGTTCTATCACTGGTGAAGGAATTTGACCCCACCATGCTGACGAAATCGGGGCTGATGGTGGGCCATGGCGAAACTGAGGCAGAACTGATTGAGGCGATGCAGGATTTGCGCGGGGTGGGGTGCGATCGCCTCACCATCGGCCAATACATGCGCCCTTCGCTCGATCACCGTCCGGTCGATCGCTACTGGACTCCTGAAGAGTTCACCCGGTTAGGAGACATCGCCCATGAACTTGGCTTCGAGCACGTGCGCTCTGGGCCATTAGTACGCAGTTCTTACCACGCTGGGGAAGCGCCTTGAGTCAGGCAATCTGGCGGCTAATTCCACGGCTGGAGGCCCCTGGTGCGGTGCAGATGGCGATCGATACCTGGCTGCTCGATCAGCATCTGCACCATGGCCATCCGCCCACCCTGCGGTTCTATGCGTGGAATCCGGCGGCAATTTCCCTGGGGGCAAGCCAGCGGCGGCAGATGCCCGACCACTGGCAAGATCTGGTTTGGCAGGGGCAGCCGGTGGAGCTGGTGCAGCGACCAACCGGCGGGCGCGGGGTGCTGCACCAGGGCGATTTGACCTATGGCTTAGTGACTTCAAATATTGATGGCAGCCGCGACCAGGCCTATCGATTTTTGTGCCAATTTTTAATTACGGGCTGGGCAAAGCTGGGTGTGGCCCTCGCGTTTGGACAGCCTAGCCGAGACTACGGACGTTCGCACAACTGCTTTGCCCTAGCTACCAGTGCCGATTTAGTCGATGCCCAAGGATATAAGGCGATCGGCAGCGCCCAACTGCGGCGCGGTTCTTGCCTGCTTCAGCACGGATCGATGGGGCTGATGACCGATGATGAGCTGTGGCAGCAGGTGTTTCAAACGCCAGCACCACCAGCGAATCAAGCTCAGTTGGCCGTACGACAGGGGTTGACCATCTCCAAAATAATTGAATCGCTAACCCAGGCAGCAGAGAACTGTTTTGATTGCCAGCTCATTGCCCAACCCCTAGCCGAGCGCGAATGGGTAGCGATCGCCGCCCTGGCCAAAAAAAATGGCCCGGAGTGCCAGAGCACCGGGCCATCTGCCGTATCGTCTCAGAGCTAGCTCATGGCGGCTGAGCCGCGATCGTAGCCAGAGAAATCGTGGGGCATTTTGCCTTGAATGTGGCTTTCGTAGTGGGCCGCGTCTTCTACAGAGATACCGACTTCAGCCGCTAGGCGAACCATCATGCCCTGTTCTCGGCGACGGCTACGCTGGTGACGGCGAATAAACAGATTGCGCGCCAAGTCAGAAAGGTTGACGGGCGCAGGTTCAGATTCGACCGCAGGGGCAACGAGGCTTGCGGCCACAGCGGGCAACTCTGCGGCGATGACCACCGGGGCGATTGCCGCCACCGGAGCAGCAATACCCGTGCGATGGGGCACACCGCGCCAGGTCAAATCGGCAGCAGGCTGAGCGGGCAGTTCGGCCAACGCCTCAAAGGTAATTGGCGCACCTCGATAGTTGCCGGTGTCAATGGTTTCGCCCATTTTGGGCGCAGGCTGAGATAGAGCGTCGTAGCTGTTGCCGCGATAGGTGAGTTTCATAATGCCGCCTCCTAGAAGCGATGCGTAGTGAGGCGCGTTCCTTCGGGAGTGTCCCTACTTCCGTCTCCTAACTGGGGTGCCTGAGGGGGAATGCACCCGGTCAATATCAGAGGAGATGAACGATTTATCTTGATATTTGTATAATACGCTACTGTTTTTTGGAAATATCAGCTTTTGACAATTCTACATAGAGAGCATATGCGCGGCTCTGGCCAGCGATTCTGGAACAGATACTCGTTTCGAGTCGGTTCCAGAACGCTCCGCGAATCGCCCATGAAAGTTATTCATGCCTACCATGACAGAAAGCTTTTGTAATTTTAGATACAGAAATCTATTCTTAGGTTGTGGGTGAAAACCCTGTCGCATTACTAAAGGAGATCTACCTATGAATAGCAGCTATTGGCCGATTAACCATGGCAACCCTACTGGCCTGGTTGCCCAGCTCGGTGCCCTCTGGCAAAACCTGCTGGCCCACCTCGAAGCCACCAGTGAACCCCGTGTGTGGAAAGCTAGTGATACCTCTGGCCAAACCCTGTGGAATGCCTACGACCCCATGACTCAGATGGCGATCGATCACGCCTCTGCCGACGAGCTACGCACCTGGCTCGAAGAGCTACACTACCGCAACTAGGGCACTGGGGGTTAAGGCACAGGGTTCACAGCGGCTCTTTGCATCTGAACCCTGAACTTTTTCCCACCCCGACAACTGCACATTTATTTAATGGGCGAATTTTAGGTCACTCACTATAGTCATAGCAACGCTGCGCTCCCCTCGGCGGGGTGGGCAGTCGGCCAATTTGGCCAGCCGTTTCGCTGCAAAGGCTTGCTATGACATCGGTATTGATTCAAGGTGGGCGCATTGTCACGGCGGTAGACGACTATCAGGGTGACATTCTCATTCAAGATGGCCGCATTGAGGCCATTGGTCGCCAGCTCTCGGTAGAGAACGCTGAATGCCACGATGCCGCTGGGTTGCTCGTGCTGCCGGGCGGCATTGACGCGCACGTACACATGGAAACCCCAATGGGCAACGATGTCTACACCTGCGACACCTTTGAAACGGGCACCAAGTCAGCAGCCTTCGGCGGCACCACCACGATTATCGACTTTGCCCAGCAGTTCCACAACGACAGCCCTAAGGCCGCGTTGGATAGACGCTTGGCGGCGGCTGAGCCCCAGTGCTGCGTTGACTACGCCTTTCACGTTATTCTCACCGACATCAACCCCAGCTCTTTGGCCGAGCTACCCGACCTGATCAACCAGGATGGGGTGTCTAGCTTTAAGCTCTACATGGCCTACCCCGGCGTGTTGATGGTTGACGACGCCGACATTTTTAGAACGATGCGCCGCACGGGTGACCACGGCGGCATGGTCAACCTCCATGCTGAGAATGGGGTGGTGATTCAAGCGCTGATCGAAGAAGCGCTGGAGCAGGGCAACACTTCGCCTAAATACCACCAGCTCACTCGCCCCAGCCTGATGGAAGGGGAAGCCGCCCACCGAGTAATTCGCATTGCGGAGCTGGCGGAGGTGCCGGTGTACATCGTTCACCTGTCGGCAAAGGAGGCTTTGGAGGCAGTGGTGGAGGCGCGCGATCGCGGCATCCACGCCTTTGCCGAAACCTGCCCCCACTACCTATTTCTCGATGAGTCGGAGTACGACGCCCCCGGCTTTGAAGCCGCTAAGTACGTGATGACGCCGCCCTTGAGGAACCATGACTGCCAGCACGCCCTGTGGCGAGGCCTGCAATTCGATGACTTGCAGCTAGTGGCCACCGACCACTGCCCCTTCTGCATGAATGAAAACCCGCTAGGGATTCTTAAGTCAAAGCAATTCGGTCGGGATAACTTTAACCGCATCCCCAACGGTGCCCCTGGGGTAGAACTGCGGCTCACCCTACTCTACGACGGCGGCGTGAGGGCGGGGCGCATCAACCTCAACCGCTTTGTGCAGCTCACCGCCACCGCCCCGGCCAAAATGTTTGGCCTGTTTCCCCGCAAGGGCACGATCGCCGTCGGCAGCGACGCCGACCTGGTGCTGTTTGACCCCAATGAAACCCACACCCTCAGCGCCAGCACCCACCACTCTCTGGTGGATTACTCGCTGTTTGAGGGGCGCGAGGTGACGGGCAAGGTCAAAAAGGTCTTTTTGCGGGGCCAGTGTATTGTCGATGGGGATGAGTGGCTGGGGCGATCGGGCATGGGTGAATACCTTCCCCGCAGCGCCTCTGGGCGAGTGCTTTAATAGGGTGCAAGGTTTTGGGAGCAAACACAAACCCTAGGCTCTAAGCCTTACATCCTTGCCCATCAGCCAGGCCTAGATCCAACCCAAAACTAAGAATTCGGCCATTCATCTTGGGCTTCGTCTTTGGTGTTGGTGTTGCGATCGGGGGTGCGCCGCTCAAAGGTTAGATGCACGTTGCGGCTCTGCTCACCGTCTGCCGCTACGGCCATGATCGGGTAGTCAACGACGCCATCCTGGAATGACTGGTGGAACCGGAAAGTGCCATCTTCAGAAAGCTCAATGGGGACGCCAGCTACGGTCACCGTGGCATCGGGCTCGGTGGCCCCATACACAATCAGCTCGGCATCGGCCACTAGCCAAAAATTGCGAGGCGCTAGAGCACCGAAACCAACCCCAGACATGGTCAGCCCAGAGAATCCTGACATCGTAAACGCCCCAATTCCGGAAGTTGTCAGCCCCGCTAGGCCCGCTCCCGACTGGGTTAGGCCTGAGATGCCAGACATCGTCATCCCTGAAATGCCGGACATGGTCGGCAGACCCGGCACCATCGCTGCCGCACCCAGCCCAGCCCCCGAGGGAAAGATAAAGGAGCTAATTGGCGGTGCCATTGACCCCGCTACATGCTGCATTGAGCCAAATAGCGAACCATCAACGCGCAGGGCTTCGCCCCCTTGGGCCAAGGCATAGAGCTGCTCGTGCAGTTGGCCACCGGCATCGGCTCCCCTAACGCGAGGGTCAACCAGGGTCATGATGGTCTTGCCGCGCAGGTTTTCGTCCCAGGTGACGGTGAGGAAATGTTCTTCTGTCCAGTCGGAGGGATAGACAGGGGGAATACGAATGGTGTTGGAGCGGGCCAGCACCAGCCAGCGACCATCGCCTGTCAGGTAGCCAATCTCGACCTGGTAGTCGCGATCGCTCACCGGAATCTGCATATACCATTCCCGTGCCATCTCGTCGCAGCTAACCTGTTGCAGGCTGTGGGGGGCCTGGTCATCTAGGTTAATGCCGGTGACATCGTAGAGGCGCAGGGCTAAGTGTTCACCGCCCTGGCGACGCAACTCTTCTTTGTGGGTGTGGGGCGTATCCCAGTAGGCGTAGGCCCACTGGGGGTCGCGGGGCATCAGCACAATGCGGCTTTCGCCATAGCCGTCGGGCAGGGGCGGCAACCCGTCATCAATAGTAGATAGATCTAGCTCGCCTTCGGTGGGGCGACCAATCACGTTAAATTTACTGGCCTCAACGGCAGACTGATCTTCGGTGCTGGCCAAAGATGCTGCGGCCCCAGCGGCCAAGCCTACGATCCCGAGCGTCACGGGGACAGCAGCGGGCACGGATGGTTCTGGCTCCGCGGGGGCTACTGTCGGCTCAGGGGCAGCGGGCACTTCATCTACAGCAACCGGTTCAGGCTCTTGAGGAACTATTACGGGTTCGGGGGCCAGGGGTACTTCATCTACAGTGACAATTTCAGGTTCGGGTGGCGCGATCGCAGCAGATTCAGGAAAATCGTCAACCGGCGCGGTTGCTTCTGACACAGCGGCCCCAGCAGCCAAGCCTGCGATCCCGAGCGTCACGGGGACAGCAGCGGGCACGGATGGTTCTGGCTCCGCGGGGGCTACTGTCGGTTCGGGGGCAGCGGGCACTTCATCCACAGTGACCTCAGCTTCAGGCGGCACGACCGGAGCAGGTTCGAGAAGATCGACAACCGGCGCGGACGCTTCTGGCACAGCAGCGGCTACGGGCTCATCTACTACGGGCGGCACCACAATCGGCTCAACCGGGGCAGGAGCAACAGGAGGCTCCATTGCAGAAGGCGCAACTGGCGTTGGGAGAGGGGGCTCGGCGGAGGGAGGAGCAACCACAGAGGTGTCAGGGCCTGGGGCCAAACCGCGTCTGCTGCGACCGAGCGCCCAGGCTAAGCCACCCAGAGCCGCTAAGGGCAGCAGCAGCCACCACCAGGGAAATCCAGCGTTGCTGTCGGCTACCGGGGCCGCTTCGGCGGGGGCTTCGGCGGGGGCTTCGGCAGCGGGGTCTGTCTCACCAGGGGCAGGAGCCGCCGCTGGAATGTCTTCGGCAGCGGGAGTGCCTGGGGCGGTTACCCCTGCTGCCACCGCTCCCACTTCGGCCACCTGAGCTGCGGATAGGGCCGATTGCCCAGTGGATGAGGTGGCATAGCCCAAGAAGGCGGCTATTGCGGGGCTGGGTTCACCTTTATAGACAAAATAGCGGGGCTGCGAGTAGGGGTAGCGGGGATCATCGGGCAGGGTCTGGTGCATGGGCACAATTTTGACCGCCGGCTGATCGGTGACATGGGGCGCGATCGCATAGCTAATGCCGTCATCGTTCAACGCCTGAATCACCGCTGCCGTGTCATCTTCAGCCACCGTGTCGGTGCTAGGGCCAGCCTCAAACGCAGCGCCGCGAAAAACCTCGTACTGGCTCAGCGAACGGCGAGTGTCGCTGTCTTCGGGGCGATCGACAAAGCGAATGGGGCCAGGTTCTCCACCGACTTCAGCCCAGTCGGTGATTTCGCCGCGAAACATAGCGGCAAACTGCGCAAAGGTCAGGCTGCCGTTGAAGGGATTGTCGGGGCCAACAATAATGGCAATTTTGGCCCGGTCTAGGGCAACCGTGGTTAAGTCCTGCGCCTGCTCTTCCTCCGTCAGGGGACGCCCGATCGCCGCCAGGTCAGTGTCACCGTCGATTAGCGCCGCGATCGCCCCATCGCTGTTGGTCACCTCCACGTCCACTTCAGTGCCGTCGTAGGCCGCTTCAAACTCCTGCTTGAGGGCATCGGCTGCAAAGCCCAAGTTTGGGGAACTCTGAATCGAGAGGGTAGTTCCTGAGGGCACAGTTTCAGGCAGCGAAAAGACCGGGCTCTGGGCCACCTGGGCGAGGGCAAAATTCCTCAGCTCTGGATGGACGGCTGGGCTTAGGGCAAACAGTGCGGCAACGAGAAGCTTGACTGAATACTGCATCGCTTGGCGGGGGAGGCAAAGAACGGGAGGCTAGGCAAATGTACCAAGTCCATAGGCACAACAGGCGAATGCTGTCTCGCAAAACCCGTTGATTGACCCAGATTTGGTGCGTACCCGAGAATTACGCTCAACTATTGCAGCATTCGTCAGGGGAGTCAATGGTCGAGGGCCAGCGACAGCTAAAGGCAAATATTGGCTCCAAATCCCCAAATATGGCGAAAAGTCAGCTACTTTAACAGCTCGAAATAGCCGTGTGACGCTAGACGCTGCAAACCAACCGACAGCATGGGCTAACTCAGACCTCACAGCCTATGTCTGGCAATTTCCCTAAAAATCATTCGACAAAGTTTTCTCTGTTGTCTCATCTGTGCCGTTTATTTCCTAACCAAAAGGTTCCTGCCGAAGGCTGCGCCAAGGCACATCGTGGCTCCATTCAGGTTGCTGCTGCACCGGGTTTTCGCCCCATTGCTCAACCTGCTAGGAACGCCTACCACCCTACCCACCCGCAACCAGCGGGTTATCATGGGGAAAACCATTGACATTTCTTAACAAATTTCAGCACGATTATTTAGCAAGACTGATTTATTCATGACGGCTTCTTCCCCCACTTCTAGCGGCATCAAGGGTTTTGTGGAGCAGCGCCTTCTGCTGGGCCAGCCTCTAACCTCAGAACTGGCTGCCATTTTGCTGGTGTACTTCGTACAGGGCATCTTGGGCCTGGCGCGGCTAGCGGTGAGCTTTTTTCTCAAAGATGACCTAGGCCTAACCCCTGCCGAGGTAGCTGCCCTCAGCGGTATCGCCACTCTGCCCTGGACGATTAAGCCCGTGTTTGGCCTGCTGTCGGATGGACTGCCGATCTTCGGCTATCGACGGCGGCCCTACCTGATCCTTTCTGGACTGTTGGGTGCGGGAGCGTGGCTAGCGCTAGCTACGGTGGTGCAGACGGGATGGGCGGCGATCGCAGCCATCACCCTCAGTTCCCTCTCCGTTGCCGTTAGCGACGTAATTGTGGATTCTCTTGTGGTAGAGCGGGCGAGGGGCGAATCCCTCGGCAACGCTGGCACGCTGCAATCCCTCGCCTGGGGTACCTCGGCGGTAGGGGGAGTTCTCACCGCTTATTTAGGCGGCGCGCTGCTTCAGCACATCAGCACCCGCGCCGTATTTGGCATCACCGCCACTTTTCCGCTGATTGTGTCGCTAGTCGCGGTGCTGATCATCGAAGACCCAGTCGATTCTCCTAGCTGGGCGGTGGTGGGTAACCAGGTCAAACAGCTCTGGCAGGCCGTTCGCCAGCGGGCGATCTGGATGCCTGCTCTATTCTTATTTCTCTGGCAGGCTACTCCCACCGCTGATGCCGCCTTCTTTTTCTTCACGACCAACGATTTAGGCTTTCAGCCCGAGTTTTTGGGGCGGGTGCGATTAGTCACTAGTCTGGCCGCCCTCCTGGGTATCTGGGTCTTTCAGCGGTTTTTGCGCACAGTGCCCTTTCGCACCATTTTTGCTTGGTCTACGGTGCTTTCCAGCGTGCTCGGCATGAGCATGCTGCTGCTGGTTACCCACGCCAACCGCAACCTGGGCATTGGCGACGAGTGGTTTAGCCTCGGCGACAGTTTAGTGCTCACCGTGATGGGCGAAATTGCCTTCATGCCGGTGCTGGTGCTCTCGGCGCGGCTCTGCCCCCCCGGCGTAGAGGCCACCCTATTTGCGCTGCTGATGTCGGTGGTGAATTTAGCCGGGCTGCTCTCCCACGAACTGGGAGCGGTGCTGACCCACTGGCTTAGCGTCACCGAAACCAACTTCGACAACCTGTGGGAACTGGTACTGATCACCAATCTCACCACGCTGCTGCCCTTGCCCCTGCTGTTTTTGCTGCCCAATACCTCATCCCAGGGAGTGGGCGATCGCAACGAAGAACACGCCGAAACCCTTCCCCCGGCAGAACCCCCCGTGGGTTCAACCAGTTTATTCTCAACCCATGTAACCGAGCACCCAGTAACCGTGGGCGATTCTGGATCAGAACGTTACGCGAAACAAGAGTGATCGATAGACATGTTGCATCGCTGCGCGAATGAACCCTAAAGTTTTCCACAGTTTTTTCCCCAGCTCCTTTACCGCCTTATTTTCTCCGTCTCCTTTACTTTCCTAACTACCCCACCATGACCGCGACCCAACCCCGTCCCACCGCCGCCACCTTTTCTGTCGAAGACTGGGGCAGCGGCTACCGCTCCCAACCCCACGAGTACAGCTACTGGATCGACGACATCGAGGGCACCATTCCCGCCGATCTAGAGGGCACTTTATTTCGCAATGGCCCTGGCCTGCTCGATGTCCACGGCCACCCCGTCAAGCACCCCTTCGATGGCGACGGCATGATCAGCAGCATCGCCATTCAGAATGGACGGGCCTACTTTCGCAACCGCTTTGTGCGCACGGCGGGCTACGTAGCCGAGCAGCAGGCCCAAAAACCGCTTTACAGAGGCGTTTTTGGCACCCAAAAGCCCGGTGGCCCCTTGGCCAACGCCTTTGACCTGAAGCTGAAGAACATCGCCAACACTAACATTGTCTACTGGGCCGACAAGCTGCTGGCCCTGTGGGAAGCCGCCGAACCCCATCGGCTAGATCCCGCTACCCTCGACACCCTGGGGCTGGACTACCTGAACGGCCTGATTGCCCCCGGTGGCTCCTTCACGGCCCACCCTAAACTTGACCCTGGCCACCACGGCGACCAGAGGCTGGTGGGTTTCTCGGTTAAAACCGGCCTTTCTAGCACCATTACCCTCTACGAACTCGACGCCCAGGGCAATGCCCTCAGTCAGCACAGCCACAGCATTCCTGGCTTCGCGTTCATCCACGACTTTGCTCTGACCCCCAACTACGCCATCTTCTTCCAAAACCCGGTGAGCTTTGGGCCAGTGCCCTTCTTGCTCGGGTTCAAAGGGGCGGCAGAATGCATTAGCTTCAACCCCAAGCAGCCCACCAAAATTCTGCTGGTGCCCCGCAATGGCGACCCTATGCAGGTGATAGAGACCGATCCTTGCTTTGTGTTTCACCATGCCAATGCCTTTGAACAAAACGGTCAGGTGGTGATCGACTCCGTCTGCTACGAAAATTTCCCCTCTCTAGACGGCAGCGACTTTCTTGAGGTTGACTTTGACCATGTGCCGGCTGGGCAGCTCTGGCGCTTTACAGTGGATGTGGCGGCAGGTACTACCCAGGTCGACACACTGGTTTCCCGCTGTGTGGAATTTCCCACCCTGCACCCCGACGCTGTGGGGCAGCCCTACCGACATCTATTTATAGGGACAGCCCATGGGTCTAAGGGCAACGCACCGCTGCAAGCCCTGCTCAAGCTCGATACCCACACAGGTGAAACCCAGCTATGGAGCGCTGCCCCGCGCGGGTTTATGGGTGAGCCGCTGTTTGTGCCCCGCCCCCAGGGCCGGGGGGACGATGACGGCTGGGTGCTGGTGCTGATGTATAACGCCGAGCGCGGCTGCTCTGACCTGGTGATTTTAGAGGGGCGCGACATTGCCGCTGGCCCTATGGCCCGGCTCAAGCTGCCCCACCACGTCCCCTACGGTCTGCACGGCAACTTTGTGCCCCACTACTTTGGCCCAGACCACAGTTCAGAGGAAGCTCAAGGTTAGAATTAACCTAATTAGAACTGTATGGGTTACTGCCGATGGCCTCTGCTTCCCCTGCTCAAGCCGCTCAGGAGCCTTTTATTGCGGTGATCCGGGAGCTGGCGCGGTCCTACCAGGCGTTTTCGGCCTACTCTAACGCCCATGTGCGGCAGTTTGACCTGACTCCTGCCCAGTTTGATGTCATTGCTACCCTGGGTAACACCCAGGGCATGACCATGGGCGACATTGGCGAAAAAACGCTGATCACGAAGGGTACTCTGACCGGGGTGGTCGATCGCTTAGTGCAGAAGCAGCTAGTGCAGCGATCGACCCCCGCAGACAATCGGCGCAGCGTCATTGTGCAGCTAACGCCTGAGGGAAACCGGGTCTTTGAAAATGTGTTTCCAGCCCATGTTGCTCACCTGAAAGCGCGTTTTGAGCATTTAGATGCGGACAATCTGGAGCAGTTACGGGTGCTGCTAGGACAGTTGCGACAGGCGTTTTAGCGGTGGGTTGCTGATTCGTCATACGCTTCTAATCGCCTCGGTCAAAGGATGGAGTCATCTGTTAACAGGCGCAGTCTGATCTACCCCCTGGGAATGAGGGGCATAACACCGAAGTCTAAGAAGATCAGTGATCTCCCCAATCCTGGTTTTCTGTTATGACTCGCCCCGGAAGGCATGTTTCTTACTGGATTGATTCGACATTGCCTTCTACTTACCCGGCTCTGAACCAGGATGTGACGGTGGATGTAGCCATTGTGGGCGCTGGACTAGCGGGGGTAATCACCGCTAAGCTGCTCAAGCAGGCTGGAAAGACTGTGGCACTGATTGAAGCCGATCGCATCGGCCAAGGCACATCGGGCCACACCACCGCCAAAGTATCTGCCCTGCAACAGCTAATCTATGCCGATCTGGTTGCCCAGCACGGCACCGAGAAAGCACGGCTCTATGGAGCATCAAACCAGGCCGCGATCGCCCGCCTAGCCGAGTTAATCGCCGCTGAAAACATCGACTGCGACTTTGAACGTAAAGCCAATTACACCTTCGCCACCGATCAAGCGGGGCTCGAACAGATCAAAGATGAACTAGAAGCGGCCCAGAGTTTAGGTCTTCCCGTTACCTTTGTTGAGAGCGTAGACCTGCCCCTGTCGGTGACTGGGGCCGTCATGCTGCCTGATCAGGCGCAGTTTCACCCGCACAAGTTCATGCTGGCGATCGCAGCCACCCTACCCGGTAACGGCAGCTATGTCTTTGAGCAAACCCGAGTAAATACCGTTAAAGACGAAGACCCCTGCCGTGTAATCACCCAAAACGGGCCTACGGTGATCGCTCAAGACGTGGTAGTTGCCACCAACCCGTCCATCCTGGATATTGGGCTTTTCTTTGCCAAGAGCTATCCCCAGCGGTCTTACCTAGTTGGGGGGCACATCGACGCTAACCGCGCACCCCAGGGCATGTACATTGGCGTAGGCGAGGGCTACCGCTCCATTCGCACTGCCCCTACCGACGACGGCAGGCTGCTGCTGCTAGTCGGCGGTGAGGGCCACAAAGTTGGCCAAGACAATGCCACCGACGAACGCTACCAGCGTTTAGAAGACTTTTTGCGCCACCACTTTGGGGTCGAACCCGCCTATCGCTGGTCAAGCCAAGACTATAAATCCTTCGACCAGCTGCCCTACATTGGCAAGCTCACCCTAGCCCACCAGCACACCTACGTCGCCACTGGCTTTAGCCTCTGGGGCATGACCAAGTCAGTCATTGCAGGCATGGTACTCTCTGACGCCATTTTGGGTCAGAAGCATCCCTGGGCAGACCTCTACGACGCCACCCGCCCAACGCCCTTAGTCACCAAGACCTCAGTTCAGCAAAATCTGGATGTCGGGTCGCACTGGGTGGGCGATCGCTTCAAAGGCCTGTTTGATTCCACCGATAGCGTCACCTCTGGAGAAGGCAAACTCGTCACCCACAAAGGGGCCAAAGTCGCCGCCTACCGCGACGACAACGGTCAGCTGCACACCGTTTCTGCTGTGTGCCCCCACCTAGGCTGCATCGTTGCCTGGAACCAGGCTGAGAAAAGCTGGGATTGCCCCTGCCACGGCTCCCGCTTTAGCTGCGACGGCCAGATTCTCCATAGCCCCACCGTCAAACCACTAGCGCAGAAAGCCTGTAACTAATCGGCCCATTGCCCCTACAACCCTGCTGAGACGACGCCCCAGCCCACCCAGGCCCGTGCGACAATAGCGGCATCTTTTAGCCCAGCTTTTCCTATGAGTGGCGACACTATCTTTGGCAAAATCATCCGTAAAGAGATTCCAGCCAATATTGTCTACGAAGATGATCTCTGCCTCGCCTTTACTGACATCACGCCCCAAGCGCCTACCCACATTCTGGTCATCCCCAAAAAGCCCATTCCCAAGCTATCGGATGCAAGCGCTGAAGATAAAGAACTGTTGGGCCATCTATTGCTAACTGTTAAGCAGGTGGCCGATCAAGCTGGTTTAACCGAGAACGGCTACCGAGTAGTGATCAACACCGGCAGCGACGGTGGGCAAACCGTTTTTCACCTACACTTGCACCTGCTTGGCGGACGTAGCCTAGATTGGCCGCCGGGCTAGGTTATTTACTTTTGTGCAACGAAATAAACTTTCTTTTCTCAGCATTTTCTGTAGAAAAGAGAAACTTTACACTGCATATGGGTGAGTCACTCTAACCAAGTCCAGTTCGGGACTTTAGTTTCCCGCAGATATCTTTTACTTCTGGACTTGGCCTCTAGCGGCGCATCCATCATCCATTTTTCGTTGTTATTTATTGGACTCTTACTATGACTACTTCTCTTCGCGCCCGCGATAGTGCGGGAGCTTGGGAGCAGTTTTGTCAGTGGATTACCAGCACCGAGAACCGCCTGTATGTGGGCTGGTTCGGCGTACTGATGATCCCCACGCTGCTTACTGCAACCATCTGCTTCGTCATTGCCTTTATCGCGGCCCCAGCGGTCGATATTGACGGCATCCGTGAGCCTGTAGCTGGCTCTTTGATGTACGGCAACAACATCATCTCTGGTGCGGTTGTGCCCTCGTCTAACGCCATTGGCCTGCACTTCTACCCCATCTGGGAAGCCGCTTCCCTCGATGAGTGGCTGTACAACGGTGGCCCTTACCAGTTGGTGATTTTCCACTTCCTCATCGGCGTCTTCTGCTACATGGGTCGTCAGTGGGAACTCTCCTACCGCCTGGGCATGCGCCCCTGGATCTGCGTCGCTTACAGCGCTCCTGTGTCTGCTGCGACCGCCGTGTTCCTGATTTACCCCCTGGGTCAAGGCTCCTTCTCCGACGGCATGCCTCTGGGTATCTCCGGTACCTTCAACTTCATGCTGGTGTTCCAGGCTGAGCACAACATTCTGATGCACCCCTTCCACATGTTGGGTGTGGCGGGTGTGTTCGGTGGCTCCCTGTTCTCCGCCATGCACGGTTCGCTGGTGACCTCGTCACTGGTGCGTGAGACCACCGAGACCGAGTCGCAGAACTACGGCTACAAGTTTGGTCAAGAAGAAGAGACCTACAACATCGTTGCGGCCCACGGCTACTTCGGTCGTCTCATCTTCCAATACGCCAGCTTCAACAACTCTCGCTCACTGCACTTCTTCCTGGGTGCGTGGCCAGTGATTGGCATCTGGTTCACCTCCTTGGGCATCAGCACCATGGCGTTCAACCTGAACGGGTTCAACTTCAACCAGTCCATCCTTGACTCACAGGGTCGTGTGATTGGCACCTGGGCTGACGTGATCAACCGGGCGAACCTGGGTATGGAAGTGATGCACGAGCGCAATGCTCACAACTTCCCCCTCGACCTAGCTTCTGCCGGTGAGGCCACCCCCGTTGCACTACAGGCTCCTGTAATCAACGGCTAGGTTATGAAACTGGGGCGGGGTTAGCGCCTCGCCCATCCTGTGAACAGGTCGAATGAAGGTATGAAACGCCCCAGAATTTTGGGGCGTTTTTTGTTGCAGATTGAACTGCTGTGTTTGTCAACTGGTGCGTGGGAATTCTGGGTTACAGAGTCGAATGATATTTTCTGTAGCACATTCCTTTATGACTTCAGCAAATGAAAGTGGCATTAAAAAAACGCCGGGTCGGCGCTGGAAGGCTGACGATATAAAAGAAACCCCTGATGAGTTGCGAGAGCTTATAAACAAGCATGGCGATGACGTGCCCAATCGTTTAATCGAAAAGCGTCTTAATCTTCTGCTACTGCTAAAGACTGGGGCTGCCAAGAGTGCCAGTGCTGCTCAAAAGATGGTAGACATTTCCTGGTCAAGTGCCAGTAAGTGGCTGAACGACTATGAGGAACATGGTATTGAGGCGCTGCTAACTGTCAATACTGGGGGCCGAGAGGGACTTGACTCTGCTACTCGTCAGGAAATTATAGCTTGGCGTGAGCAGGGCAAGGAGGCGGCGGAAATCTCTGAGCTGCTAGCTAAGAGAGGTACCTTTGTTAGCCATTGGAGTATCTATCCTATTGCCACTCCCCCGAGCGGGAAGCAGTGGCAGTGCAAGACTACAGCCGCCCTAGACACTGCTATTGATCGGTGGGCTACTGCCAACGGTAGTGACGGCGAACGGTGGTACTTTCCTAAAGATGGCCCTAACAACCGTTACAATCTTAAAGTCGTTAACCAACTGATTGAGCTTGGCCTCAATTATCCCAATCTATCGAAAATCTCTGCCCGTCAATCCTATGGAATGGCAGGGACACGGGGCAGTCACCTTTGCTTTCGATTTGACGCTGATACGGTTCGCCGAATCGAGACAGTAAGCAAGTCTGGGGAGTCAAAAAACCAGACTCTTCGAAGATTGATCGAGGCGGGGTTACTCGCTGATGGGTTTGACCCTGGGTCTGAGTTAGTTCACCTAAGGCAAAGCTAGCGGCAGAACTGTAGCTTATGGCAGATGGTATCTTCATGTGTTCAACTAGAAATTGAGAAAGAAAGTTGGGTCGAGAATTTGAGCCAGGGTGTAGGGGCAGTCAGTCGGAAAAGTGCTGTAGTCAAGGCCGGTGTCTTGCACGGCTAAATCTTGGCCGAGTTGATAGGCGATTCTCCAAGGGAGAGGCTTCGCCAACGCCAGCGCCTCCGCCAAATACGGCTTCAGACTAGGGTTGTCACTCAACCCTAGCTGCACTTGGGTACGCTGTTCCCGAATGGTGGGCCCGCCAGCTATTTCCCCGACGCTCCGGTTGATAGTGCCACTTCAGCAGATGCCCCAGCAGCACACTCAGCCGATTTCTCAATTCTTGCCGTTCCCGCCGTCCCAAGTCTTCGAGTTCCTCTACAAGGTGGGGCAAATCGAGCTTATCCCACAGGTTTTGCTCTAGCAGTTGGGTTTGCTGCTGAGTCCAGGCATAGAAATCTGTTTCATAAAGGCTGGCCATAGCGTATGCCTATTTTGCAAGCCGATCTATAGCTCATCATAAAAGAAGCAACCCAGAGTAATTGCGGTGGTTCCCAGTGTCACAGTTCCCGCCTCGTATTCACGTTCTGTTGGCCAGTCAGGCACCCGTTGGATTGGTGATTCGCAGGGGGCCATCGAAGCGCGTTGCGACGATGCTCTGGAATCGCGATCGCGACACCTTTCACCTTGGCCAATGGATGAAAGGCCGCATCTATGAGCGTCGCAGTGACATCTCGCCCGATGGCAAGCATGTCATCTATTTCGCGATGAACGGCCAATGGCAGTCGGAGTCGCGGGGAGCGTGGACGGCGATTTCGCAGGTGCCGTATCTGAAGGCGATCGCATTTCTCCCGAAGGGCGACTGCTGGCACGGTGGCGGCCTGTGGACGGGAAAGACGAAATATTGGCTAAATGACGGCTATGGCCATACAGGATTATCTAACCCATCGTCTTTGCAGCGAGACACCCAGTATCAGCCCAAGGGCGGCTGCGGCGGCGAATGCTTGAGCGTCTATTACCCTCGCCTACTGCGTGACGGTTGGACTTGGGTCGATCGCATCAAGGTTAGACAGTGGCAAGACAAAGATATCTTTGAGAAACCCATTGGTCAAGGCTGGACACTGCGCAAGATTGCCCACGCCGAAGTTGGTGCTCCGGTGGGTAAAGGCTGCTATTGGGATGAGCATGAGCTGATTGGCCCTGGCTCAGCCATAGCCATAGCCTGTCCAGACTGGGAGTGGGCCGAGTTAGACAATAAACGGCTGGTCTGGGCCAGCGCAGGCCAGCTTCACGCGGCCCAAGTCTGCAAACACGGCTTAACAAAGGAAACCATGTTATTTGATTTCAATGACATGATGTTTGAAGCGATTGAGGCTCCGTACTAGTTCTGGACTAGCGTTTAGTAATACAATGCATTCGCCTAGATCCGGTCAGGAAACACCGATTAAATGAGGAATTACGGCCCTAAGACGATGCAGAAACCAGGCTGGTCACTCGATCGTCGCGATCCTCGATTTATTGAAGCCTTTCAGCCGCTTTGGGCCTGGCTATACGAGCATTACTTTCACGTTCAGACCGCGGGGTGGGAGCAGATTCCTGAGGGTCAGGTGATGCTGGTGGGCTCTCACAATGGCGGGTTGTCGGCACCTGACATGTTTATGATGGTCTACGACTGGGTGCGGCGCTTTGGCACCGATCGCCTGGTCTACGGTCTGATGCACCCTAAGGTGTGGCAGGCGTCTCCCCCTGCGGCCTGGCTGGCAGAACGGGCGGGGGCGATCGCCGCCCACCCCAAAACTGCCCTAGCCGCCCTCGATCGCGGTGCCAGCATTTTGGTATATCCCGGCGGGGCGCAGGATGTGTTTCGTCCGTTTTATCAGCGCGATCAAGTTCAGTTGGGCGATCGCAAGGGGTTTGTCAAAATCGCCATTCAGCGCCAGATTCCCATCGTGCCGGTGGTCTCCTGGGGTGCCCACGAAACGCTGCTGGTGCTAGCCGACATCTATCCCCTCGTCGAACGCCTCCACGAGTTGGGCATGCCCTGGCTACTGGGCATCGATCCGGAGGTGTTCCCCATCTACCTAGGGCTGCCTTGGGGCATTGCCTTTGGGCCGCTGCCCAATATTCCCTGGCCCCGCCCCATTGACACCTATGTCGGCGCACCGATCTATTTTGAGCGTTATGGGGCAGAGGCGGCGCGCGATCGCACCTACGTCGATACCTGTTACTGGCAGGTTCACCACAAAATGCAGCACGACCTCAACCACCTAATTGCTAAGCACAGCAGCGAATGAGAGTAAACACCTGAGGCATAGCCCGCACGTTATGCCCCAGACAAAGCCACTGCACGGCTCGGAAACGCTCTCACTAGCTTCTTGTCCATCGACACTACCTTGGTATCAAGCTGTATGGCTAGCGCAATAAACTCACAGTCGTAGGCAGAGCAATCACTATCACGCACGAGCTCCAGCACCGATCGCGAATCTACTTCAAATTCGGCACCCTGCATCAGTGACTCAGCCTCAGCCTGCAAGTCATTCGCCTGCTCAAAGGTAATAATCTTTCGCCTCAAGTAACCAGCCAAGATATTGCGGAACTCGCTGCGCCAAAGGATGGGCGCTGCCCACTCAGAGTCACGTTCCAGCAGTTGCTCGGCTGCTGCCGTATATTCGCAGGGCAAGTACAAGTAAGCAAGCACATTTGAATCAACAACGATCATGGTCGGTCAAGCCGCTTGGCTGCATCAATATCTTCGGCACGAAACTCACTTTGCGGTAATGCGTTACGTAGCGCACGGGCACGGGCTAACCGTTCACTGGTCGAAATTTTGCTCGGCAACAGCACAGACTCTAGGCAAACAATGGCCTCACTGTTTAAGCTGCGGCGATGCCGTTCAGCAGAGGCCTTTAAGCGTTCATACACTCCATCAGGAATGTTCTTTAAAGTCAGGTTGGTAGGCATAGAAAAGTTGGAATGCAACCGAAATAGTTCCATTCTGGCACTCATTACCACCATTGCACTAAGGGGTTCAGGGATGAACCACTACCCCCGAATTTGCACGGGCATGACCAGGTAGGTAATCTTAGTTTCCCCCAGGGGCACAAACACCGCCGGGCTAGTCGCCGCATTGCACTGCATTTGCACCTCAGTAGTGTCAAACGCCTTCAAACCATCCAGCAGATAGCGCACATTAAAGGCGATATCCAGCTCGTCACCGCTCACCTGGGCGGGCAATTCTTCGCGCCCGCTGCCGACTTCCTGCGCTTCGACCGAGAGAGCAATGCTCTGATCACCAGGGTTGAGGGTGATTTTAATGATGTCATTTTTCTGGCTGGCCAGCACGGCAATACGCTCCAGACTCGACATCAACCCTTTGCGATCGACTGTCACCTGACGGGCAAACTGCTTCGGCAGCAGCTGGCGGTAGTTGGGGTACTGCCCTTCGAGCAGACGGGTAGTGAGACGCTGTGCCCCCAGGTCAAACAACACCTGAGTTTCATCGAGCCGTAGGGCCACCGGCTCATTAGAGGTATAGCCCTGAATCATGCGCTCTAGCTCGCGCAGCGCCTTAGCAGGCACAGTGACATCCATCACTGGCGTATCGGTAGCCGATTCGTCGGTGGTTTGCACCACGGCCAGACGGTGGCCATCGGTGGCGGCAAACTCTAGGGCATCGGTTTCAGAGAGCAGGTGCACGCCGGTGAGCACCTGTTTGGTTTCGTCGCCGCTAGTGGCAAAAAGCGAGCCGCGTAGGCCACTGAGCAGCGCATCAGCCGAAAGCGAAATCGCTTCGCCCTCTTCCACCGTGGGCAGCGAGGGGTAGTCTTCAGCACTCAGGCCTCGCACCTCATAACGGCCCGAGGATGAGGTAAGCGTCACGGTAGTGCTATCGCCCTCAGATTCTAGAGTGATGTCTTCATTGGCCAGGCGAGAAACAATATCGCCCCAGAGTTTAGAGGGCAGAGTGAGTGTGCCGGGTTCTTCGACTTGGGCGCTAAAGCGGCTTTCAATGCCCAGCACCTCGTCAAAGCCCACCAGGGTAACCGACTGACTCTCAATATCGGCCTTGACCAAAATATTGGCTAGCACAGGGCGACTAGGGCGAGATGACACCGCACGGCTCACCGACGACAGCTGGGCACTCAGCTCGTTCTGGGGGCAGATAAACTTCATGGCAACGGAAAAAAGAAACGCAACTGGAGCGGAATGCCACCCGAGAAGATTCATCTGCGAGGGTGGACTGATTCCGTACTAGCAGTATCTCACCTTTGCAATAGATTCCCGGTTAAACCGTTCTTTTTACAAAATTTTGAAGGGCTGGATCCCTTTGCCTAAAAGCTTTATAGCGTTTTTGAAAGCAGATACTTTTTGATTGGGCGTTCATCCTACCACCCTTTTTTGTTCCCCTCAGTGTGGCCCCTGTTAAGTAAGGTCTGCCTTCCGGAAGAAGAAAATTTAAAAGATAGTAGTAGTAGTAGTAGAGCCTGTGAAAACTGTGGATAACCTTTGAAAAGTCTGGCAACTATGGGTTGCATTGCTAACTTCGCTGGGGAAAAAGCCTGGAAAAAGATCTAAGGTTTCCACACCCTTGGAAGCCACTGCATCAATATCCACCAAGAGCGAGAGGTTATCCCCTTTAAAGACAGGGTTTTCCACAGTTTCTGCACTGTTTTCCCCAAGGATATTGAAGAAAATGATCACAAATTGTTACATTTTCTTCAGACTGTGCCTCTCTTGGGATCCCAAATATCTGCTTGAGGCTAGCTTACACCTTTTGGCTAGAGATGGGAAGAGATTTCTTAGCCAAATGGGATCCCAAACGTCTGCTTTAAGATAATCCTACACCTTTTATTGGGGGATGGGACACTTTTATGGGCTAATGGGATCCCATTTGGTTGCTGTAAGGCAATCCTACACCTTTTGTCTAAATATGGAAAGAGGTTTTTGGGCCAATTGGGATCCCAAACGTCTTCTTTAAGATAATCCTACACCTTTTATTGAGGAATGGAAGTTCCTATTGACTAAATGGGATCCCAAATAGCTGCCGTAAGGCAATCCTACACTTTTCGCTAGAGATGGGAAGAGATTTCTTAGCTAAATGGGATCCCAAACACCTGCCAGAACAGTTTTTCGTAAGCACCTTGCATGGAGGTAGGAGTCTTTCCTGGTAGAGGCACCCGGATGTATGTCCATGGAACTCACGATGTCTGTGTAGGATACCTTCCTACTACGAGGGAATTTGAGTTAGGCGACGCCTGCGGTGATAGGTGTATTGGTGGGGCTGGGGGTTTTGGCTTTCATCACCAGTACAGAGCAGGTGGCGCGGTGCATGACGTGGTTGCTGACGCTGCCGAGCACCAGTTCTGATAGGCCAGTGCGGCCTCGGTTGCCGATTAGAATCAAGTCTGCTCCCCATTCTTGGGCGGCTTTGCAGATCACAGTGGCAGGGTTGCCAATCAACTGCCGAAACTCGGTGGGGACTCCCGCCGTATTGGCGGTGGCGGCATAGTGACGCAGGCGATCGAGGCTCTCATTTTCGTAGCGTGTCCAGGCTAGTCGCCAGGCCTCTAGGTCAAGCTCGGTGCCAGGAGCCCAGTAGATATTGTCGAGCTGGGCCGACATGGGCAGGGGGCTGCTTTCGTCTTGATTTGACAGGCTGTGCACCAGCAGGAGTGCGCCATCAGTGGCCTGGGCTAGCTCAAGGGCTTGGTCAAATAAGGCGTTGCTGGTAGGGCTGTTGTCTAGGGCAACTAAAATTTTGCTGTACATGGGGTGTCCTCCCGATCGCTGAAGCAGATTAGGTGTGGGTCAAGGTGACCTAGGGCGGCGGTCGATGGTGCTCTAGGTGGGGTGTTAGCCAGCAGAAAAAGAGCACTAGCACCAGGGCACCGAGTTCGGTTGCGAGATATAACGTGTCGTGGTAGTTCAGAGCTAGGAATAGCATGGGCCGATCCCCCCGATGCGTGGCACCTTTAGGGATGGTTCTTGGCAACCGGTTCCCTTAATTCCATTGTCCTGCGGGGTTTTAGGATGGGCGAAGGACTGAAATGAAGCTTGATGTGCGATCGCATTTCATTACCTTCTGCCAGAGAGAAGTCTGGCGAGCGTCGGGGCGTTGGGAGATGAAGAGGATGGGGGAGTGTAATGGGCTATTGATGACTCGGATCTCAACACTCACGCAGGCTTAGCTGGGCATGGTGGTTTCAAAGGCACGTCCATCTTCGCGGCAGATTTCAAAGATCATGTTGCGGCCCGACAGCGCCACGATGGGCAGGCTGCCACCGGGCTCAGTCCACTGGCTGACCATGTAGAAGCTGTCTAGGCCGGGGAGGCGCTTGGGCACGCCTTTGATCATCAGCGGCAGGGTATCTTTGGTCAGCAGCCAGCCGCAGCTAGCACCCTGCCAGTTGCCGGTGAGTTTTTCGTAGCTGAGAGGGGTGGTTACCTCCATGTTTTCCACAGCTGCCCCCAAACCTGTGTAAAACTCTTCCATGCGCCCAATTAGCATTTCCGCCGCTTGGTTTGGATGGGCCGCATGGCTCCCTTGCCAATCGCTGTAGTGGGTGGTCACCATAAAGCTCACGACTGACTTGCCGGCAGGAGCCAAGGATGGATCAAAGCCATAGTGTTTGACGCCAATTTCGGCGTGGGGCTGGTTGGCGATCGCGATCGACTCCTCCAACAAATGCGTCACCCAGTGGGGCCGATGGGAAAAATCCATATTTACCCCCAGCGACACCTGAAACTGCGAGTGCATGGGCAGGTGCCCGTCGTAGAGCTTCTCAATTCTGCGGTTGATATACTCACCCTTGAGCAAGTCAAAGATGGTGCGGCGACCATCGCAGGCAGAGATCACCCGATCTGCCCGGTGCTCGTCGCTGTTGACCAGGCGCACCCCCACAGCCTGCCCATTCTCCACCAGCACCCGATCCACAGGCGCTGCATAGTGGATTTCGCCGCCCAGCTCCAGATAGCGCTGCTCAATGGCGCGGGCAAAGGCGATCGCCCCCCCTACCGGCGAGCCCGCATTGCCGTTATCCAAATAAGCCAGTAGCGACATGCCCACCATCACCGGCACATCGGGCCAGGCGAACATGTGGGGCATCGCCCTCCGCAGAAAGGGGTTCTTTGCCTGCCCTGCCAGGTCGCTTAGCGAGAGCTGGCTCCACTTGCCCAGCACCCCCATAAATGGCAGCACCTGCTTGCCCATCCGCGCCCAGTCTGCCGCCGTCATCAGCGACTTGGGCTTTTGTTGCAGCATCGACAGGTCAAACTCTTTGAACTTGCGCACGCCGTTGCAGAAGCCTGCAATCAGCTTGGCATCCTCTGGAGCCAGCTCTCGCAGATGCGCCTCTAGCTTATCGGGCTGGCTGTGTACTCGCAGCACCTCCCCCTGGCCACCGTGGATCTGCATGAACTCGGTCTGGTTGGTAAACTCGACGCCCTCAAAGGCTCCCAACTCGCGCCACAGCTCGTAGAAGGGTTGCCCCTCCCCTGTGCCAAAGATGTAGTGAATGCCAGCATCAAAGGTATAGCCCTGGCGCGTCCATGCCGTACAGAGTCCCCCCGGCTGGTCGTGGGCCTCAAAAATGACGCTGCGGTAGCCATTCATTTGGGCGTAGCACCCGGCGGCTAGCCCAGAGATGCCAGCGCCAATGATAATGATGTCTGCGGTAGGGGCCATGGGGAATGCGATCGCGCGGATAGTATCTCAACGCTAGATTGCCCACAGAACAAGTTCCCAAACCTTGAGATTTTTTGATGCCGTCAGTTAAAGCTCTGGTTCAGAGGCGGCATGATACCGCATGTGCTGTGGCAGTTTATCCATAGCCGTCCTCTGCAACGGGATGTCATGCCCTTGCGATACGTGCCGCAATCGTAGCACCACTAAAAGCCGCGTCGTTTGTGATCTCGCGTGTAGCGAAGAAAGGCGGCACGAAGCCCCTCGCTGCTCGTTCGTCTGAGAACTCTGCTTCAAATATTGCCAGCTCATTCTGTGGTTCTAGGTAAATGTCCAAAGAACCGCCACACAACGTATATCTACGCTTGCGGGCACGGTGACCCGCAAGGTCAGCGAATTGTGAGTACTCGCTCTCTGTCAGGTAGATATTGGTTATCGGTTCGCCAAGCGGCGTGCATTTGCCGTATTTCTTGCCGAGCTTGAAAACGACCTCCCGTGGCCCGGCAATTCGCCGCAATCGCAGCCGCGAGTCGGAAATATAGAGATCCTCAATCTCACGGTAAGGCAGCGGCGCGAGATCTAAAGCAGATAGATCAACGAGCCAGCGACGCTCGATTTCGAGGAGCGTGTACTTTGGCATCTCATTCATGCACTGAACTCAGGGAAGGGGCATAGCTATGTATTAAGTATCAAATCTGCAAGATCTTGGGCTACAACATCCGCACGGTAGCGCAATCAGCCAAATCGCAGATGACAGCTTTTGATTACCAATCGCACCCCTACCCTTGGGCACCCTAAACCTCAGAATCAGGGGAAACACAACATGCTGGCAAGGGTTTGGAGCGCGGCACTCGTGGGCATCGATGCCCTCAAAGTTGGGGTCGAAGTCGATATTTCTGGTGGCCTACCCGGCGTGGTTGTCGTGGGCCTGCCTGACACCGCCGTGCAAGAGTCGCGTGAGCGGGTCAAAGCCGCGCTCAAAAATGCTGGCTTCCCCTTCCCCATGCGCAAGGTGGTGATCAACCTCACCCCCGCCGACCTGCGCAAAGAAGGCCCAATTTTTGACCTGCCCATCAGCGTTGGCATTCTCGCCGCCTCAGAACAGGTGAACACTGACGCCCTCAACGACCTACTGTTTTTGGGAGAAGTCTCCCTCGACGGCAGCCTGCGGGCGGTGGCTGGGGTGCTGCCGATCGCAGCCGCCGCGCAAAAACTCGGCATTCGCGGTCTAGTGGTGCCCACCGACAACGGTCGCGAGGCCGCTGTGGTGCCTGGGCTGACGGTCTACAGCTTTAACCACTTATCGGAAGTCGCGGATTTTCTCAACAACCCTTCAGGGCACAACCCCGTGGTGGTTGACACCAAACTAGCAATGAATTCCGTTGCAAACACTCTGGATTTGCGGGATGTGAAGGGTCAGGCCCAGGCCCGCCGCGCCCTGGAGATTGCCGCTGCGGGGGGACATAATTTGATTTTTGTTGGCCCACCAGGCAGCGGTAAAACCATGCTGGCCCGTCGTCTACCCTCCATTCTGCCGCCGCTGCAATTTGAAGAAGCCCTGGATGTAACGCAGATTCACTCTGTGGCGGGTCTGCTCAAGGAGAAAGGCACTTTGGTCAATATGCGCCCTTTTCGCAGTCCCCATCACTCGGCTTCTGGCCCCTCCTTGGTTGGCGGCGGCAGCTACCCCAAGCCAGGGGAAATCTCTCTGGCCCACCGAGGAATTCTGTTCCTTGATGAGCTGACGGAATTTAAACGCGACGTGTTGGAATATCTGCGCCAGCCCCTCGAAGACGGCTACGTCACGATCACCCGCACCCGCCAGTCCGTGGTTTTCCCTGCCCAGTTCACGCTGATCGCCAGCACCAACCCCTGCCCCTGCGGCTTTTACGGTGACTCGGTGCAGCCCTGCACCTGTAGCCCCCGCAGCCGCGAAAACTACTGGTCACGCCTCTCCGGCCCCCTGATGGATCGGATCGATTTGCAGGTGGTGGTCAGCCGCATTAAGCCCGAAGAGATGACCCAGCACCAGACTGGGGAAGCGTCGGAGCCGGTGCGCGATCGCGTCCAAGCTGCCCGCCAACGAGCCCATGATCGCTTCAAAACCGAACCCGGCTTGCAATGCAATGCCGACATGCAGAGCCGCCACCTCAAACATTGGTGCCCGCTGGATGACACCAGCAAGACTTTGCTGGAGGGGGCCGTGCGCAAGCTGGGGCTGTCAGCCCGCGCCATGGATCGCATTCTCAAAGTCGGTCGCACCATCGCTGACCTGGATGGCGCTGAAGATCTGCAAACCCACCATATCGCTGAAGCCATCCAGTACCGCACCATCGATCGCATGCAGTGAAGCCCACCGTGCTACGCTTCGGGTTCTAACCCTGCTGCTCGGAGCTGGGCCGCGAGGCGATCGGCCCGTTCCCGTTCGCTCGCTAGCAACTGCCCCAACTCGGTGTAGGTGAGGAACCGCTGGCCGTCGGGTCGATAGATCTCCAGCCCTGCGTCTGCCATCTGAAAGCGGATTTGCAGCCTGGGGCTCACCCAGCCATCCATAGTCTCAATCACTTCTAGCCCCGCTTCACCACGCTGAAGGCCGGTTAGCTCTAGCTTGTCGGGGTCGTAGATATAGTATTCTTCGACCCCGTGGCGGTCATAAAAGCCCAACTTGCGCAGCATTTCGCCAAAGCGGTTGCCCGGTGACAAAATTTCAAACACGACCTGGGGAGCGATGCCGTCTTCTTCCCACTGGCGATAAGAGCTTCTGTCTCCCTTAGGCCGCCCTACTACCACCATGGCATCGGGGGCCTGGCGAATCGTGTTGTCGCCCTCGACCGGATACCACAGCAGATCGCCTGCGATAAACACCTGGGGATCATCTACAAACAGCAGCTCCAGGTTTTCTTTAATCACCACGATCCAGCGGAACTGCTTGGTGTTATCGGCCATAGGCTGCCCATCGCTGTCGGGGTAATCAGTTTTGGCTAAGGCGTCGGGCTGTAGCTGCTGAACCATGGCAATGCCTCTTAGACCTAGGCTTATATTCTAGTCGTCGATAGATGGGGAGCTGCGGTTCGTTTGGCCTTACCCTTGGTTTGACTAGATCTACGATAAGTAGCCCGCTGCTGCACATTCTTCGATGACTTCCAGCACAAAGGGCCACAGCTCTGGAGCACCTTTTTCTACCGGAGCCATGCGCTGCATCACCTGGGTGCGGCTGATGCCATGCTGCTTCCAGGTGCCGCCCTGGGTTTGCCAGTTGTGCAGCAGCGGTTGAATGCGATCCAGCGAGGCGGCGAAGCGAGCGGTGGGGGTAGCTTGGGCCTCAAACTCGTCCCACAACTGGCGGAGGTCTTGGGCGATCGCCCCTGGGAGCAGACCAAAGATGCGCTCAGCCGCTTTCTGCTCGCGATCGGCCTTGCCGTCATGCCCTGCCGCGTCATAGCAGAAGGTGTCGCCCGCATCGATTTCTACCAGGTCGTGAATGAGCACCTGGTGAATCGCCCGCTGGATATCCACCTCGGCGGGGGCGTATTCTGCCAGCACTAGGGCCATCATCGCCAGGTGCCAGGAATGCTCGGCGCTGTTCTCGCGGCGGGAGGCATCCATTAGCTGGGTTTGGCGCAAAACCTGCTTGAGCCGGTCGATTTCGACCACGAAGGCGATTTGTTGCTGGAGTCGTTGGTTGGTCATAGAGGCAAGTGTTATAATGGAGAAGACTCGGACCCATGCGGTCGCAACGCCCAAATCATGTCAGGACCGGAAGGTAGCAGCATTACGGGATGCTTGTGGCAGGCGTGGACTCCGGGTCTTTTAGTTTGTGCGCTTAACGGGCAATTCGCTACACCGCTCAAGCCGCTAGAGTAACGTAAGATTTCTGACTATCCTCATTGTTGCTAGTTTTGCTTAGCCTGGGGCTAGGGGGGTGGGGTTTTCCGCCTGAGACGGCGTGCCATTGCCCCTGGTCATTGGGCCAGCATCTTTTCTAAGCTGGCAGGGTACACAGAGCAATGGGGAGGCTGCCAGCCATGGCCGGTTTTGGAGATTTGGTTAAAAAAGCGTTTTATCTAGGGGTCGGGGTTGCTTCCTACGCGGGTGAGAAAGCGGGCGACACCCTCAAAGATTTGCGTGAGCAGACCCAGGGCATCGTCAATGAACTGGTGGCGCGGGGCGAGATCACGGCTGAGGAAGCTCAGCGATTGGTGAATGAGATGGTCAACCGCGCCCAGGATGCGGCGACTCCCCCCACTGAAAATCTACCGCAGCCCCGACCCATCGAAATTTTGGATGACGATGCCCCTGTGGCCAACCCCACTGAGGCCCAAACGGCTTCCCTGCGTGAGCAGGTGGCTGCCCTGCGCGAAGAACTAGAAACCCTGAAACAAAAGTCGAGCAACTAGCCCTATGGATGACTGGTCTAAGCAATTGTTTGATGCCTTTGGCAACGCCGTGCAGGATTTTACTCAGCAGGTTTCTGAGGATGCAGAGCGTTGGCTCGATAACCTGGTTGAACAGATAGCTAGTGCTTCTGACGCTTTGGTGCAGACGACGGATCAGTGGGCTGAGCAGGTGCAAGAAGCCATTGACCCCGAAATCGATCGCATTGCAGTCGAGTTCAACCATGTAGTCGAGCCGCTTCGGGTTACGGTCAATGCTGAAATTGATTATGTGGCTGACGAGCTCAGCGAAATCCTAGGGCCGCTGTTGGCAGGCCTATCGGGCATTGACCAGTGGTTTGAAGAGGTCTCAGGCCCCTTCAACAGCACTGTAGAACCTCTGCTGCAAAACTATCCGGCCTGTGTGGGCTGTCGTAATTTCTGCGGCCAGTCCTACGGTGGTAATACGCTGGTGTGCGCTATGCACCCCTATGGCCCTGAAGAAGAACGTCAATGCCCCGACTGGGAATCCGTTTGGCCGGAACCGAAAGATCAGTAAGCGGGGTTCAGGCTAGGATCCGACTAAGTTAGGTGTGAATAGGCTCTAGGTAAGGTTCATGATCTGCCTTCAACCGAAGACCATGAACCTTAAATCTCGTCAATCTACCGCCTTTGGCTCCGTAGACAAGGCCGGCGTTGCTGAATTGAGGAATGAATCTGCAAAAGCAACAGTTGCTGCATCGCCCCCCACCCCCCCCAAATTTGGGGGGCTTTTAAGTCGTCTGGTTCCCCCCAGAATTGGGGGGCTAGGGGGGCAAATCATACCGTTGATCAGCAACGCCGACAAGGCCTAGTAGTCTATTGAGCTATCAGAGGGAAGAAGTGACCGACAGGCCCTTGCCCTTTGCCGATCGCGAGGGCGTGCTTGAGGGCGTTGGTGACGTAGTTTTTGGCGTCTTTAACAGCGGTTAGGGGGGCTTTGCCCAGGGCCAGGTTGGCGGCGATCGCCGCCGATAGCGTGCAGCCGGTGCCGTGGGTATGTTTTGTTTCTACGACCTCAGCCTCTAAAACCGTCATCTCGCTGCCGTCAAACCAGACATCGGTACTGCGCAGAGCATCCGCCATACCGCCCCCTTTCACTAGAACAGCCTGGGGGCCAAGCTGGTGGATCTGGCGGGCCGCCGCTTCCATATCGGCTAGGGTAGCGATCTTTAAACCGCTGAGCAGCTGGGCCTCATAGCGGTTGGGGGTGAGAATGCGGGCTTGGGGGATGAGGTGGCGGGTCAGAGTGGCGATCGCATCGTCGTCAATGAGCTGCGCACCCGTGCGTGACACCATCACCGGATCCACAACTACCGGAGTCGTGTCGGGCAACCCTTTCAACGCCAGCGCAACTGCCTGAATAATTTCCTGGTTGAGCAGCATGCCGGTTTTGACTGCCTGCACAGCAATGTCGCTGGTCACCGCTTCAATTTGAGCTACCACAGCGTCGGGCGGCAAGGCGTCAACCCGCATTACCCCCACGGTGTTTTGGGCAGTTACGCAGGTCAGAGCACTGGTGCCGTGGATCAGGTGAAAGGCAAAGGTGCGCAGGTCGGCCTGAATGCCGGCCCCACCACCACTGTCAGAACCAGCAATGGTCATAGCCGCAGGCCAGGTAGGCGTCATCGTCATGGCTAGCGGTTGCCGTTAGGCCGCCGCCGCTGCAGAAACTCGGGGATATCTAGACCGGCCCCCAAACCGCCTCCACTGCTGGCGGGAGGGTTGGCGGGCGGCGGCGTAGCCAGGGTGCGCTTAAAGGGTGTAACACGGGCTACCTCAATCTCGGGCTGAGCCCCGGCGCGGGTGTTAAACCCGGTAGCAATCACCGTGATGCAGACTTCGCCCTGCATGCGCTCGTCAATCACTGCACCAAAGATGATGTTGGCGTTGGGATCGACCCCCTCATAGATAATCTCGGCGGCGGCGTTGACTTCGTGGAGGGTGAGATCTGACCCGCCGGTGATGTTAAATACGGCTCCGGAGGCACCATCGATGGAAGACTCGAGTAATGGGGAGGAAATGGCGGCGATCGCGGCTTCTCTCGCCCGTGACTTGCCTGACCCCATGCCAATGCCCATCAGGGCCGTGCCTGCGTCGGCCATAATCGCTCGCACATCGGCAAAGTCAACGTTGACTAGACCGGGGATCGTAATAATGTCGGAAATGCCCTGCACCCCCTGGCGCAGAATGTCGTCAGCCGTGCGAAAGGCCTCCTGCACTGGGGTCTGCTCAGAGATCACCGATAGCAACTTGTCGTTAGGAATAATAATCAGCGTATCGACCCGACCCTGAAGGGCAGCAATGCCCTCGTCGGCCTGGTTCATGCGGCGGCGGCCCTCAAAGGTGAAAGGGCGAGTGACTACGCCAACGGTCAGCGCTCCGGCTTCTTTCGCTACCTCGGCCACAATGGGCGCTGCCCCCGTGCCTGTGCCGCCCCCCATGCCAGCGGTGATAAACACCAGGTCAGACTCTTCTAAGGCGGCGGCAATTTCTTCGCGCGACTCTTCGGCTGCCTTTTGGCCAATGGCGGGGTTGCCCCCAGCGCCCAGCCCGCGGGTCAGCTTTTGACCGATGTGCAGGCTGTTGGTCTGGGTAGTGTTGTCGAGGGCTTGGGCATCGGTGTTGATCGACCAAAACTCAATCCCCGACAGGCCACTGCTAATCATGCGGTTGACGGCATTACAGCCACCGCCGCCGACCCCAATTACCTTAATGCGGGCGACGCTGCTGGGCAAAGCCGTGTTTTTGGTGTACGTTTCTCCGGGCATAGCTCTGGCATTGTGGGGTTGACTGGAGTTAAGCTCGCCGTGGCTAAACGGGTTAGACGGGCCAGCGAAGGCGGTCACAGCATCAGCCGCTGGAATCAGGTCAGAGGTTGCAGTCTCGGCCTGATGAGTCGAGTAAGACTCGTAGTCAGCGTTGCTGTGGCCAGCACCATTGCCGTGGGGGTTGTCGGGGGTCATAGAGTTGAAGGCCCTAGAAATATAGTAATTACCCGTACTAGATAACCGAAGATAACACCTAAGCCCTAAAAGTCTAAACCCTGGCTGATGCTAGACAACTATAGAGTACTTCATTGGAAAAAACCAAACTGCCTTGGCAAGTCTTAAACTACTTGATTTAACCATTGAAATAAGAAAAACGAGCCCCTTTGCGTTGATAGCGTCATCCTTTATATATCTCTATTTAGGTGTAGGACGCATATCTATTTAGATGCAGCATGCCTATCTATATCAAATGCAGGAGCGCTCTAGGAAACCAGGGTGTGCTCAGCGGTTTATGGGCTAGCGTTGGCATCGGTCTGCGCAGGGCTTGCCGTCGGGTCGACGGTGTCGACTACGGCGATCGAGGGCGCGTCGGGATTGCTGAGGTCAATGCGGGCTACCTCAGACTCGGTGAGCTGACTGGGCAGGTTGCGCATCTTGTCGAGGGTGGCTAGCTGCTGCTCTAGTTCTGGGCTGTAGGGACCCAGGTAGACCGTGCCTAGGGCCGTCTCAAACACCAGGTTGTTGGGGTCGTGCCAGTCAATTTCGGTAATGGCCACCGGGCTGCCGACGATGGTTTCATAGATCTGCGGCCAATAGCGTTGGTAGTGGGGCTGAATGCCTCGCAGCTGGAGCGTGGGTAGCTGCGGTGAGGCGCTGCCCAAACCAAAGCTGGCTAGGGGCATCCAGGCTCCGTGGGCGTCGAGAAACCCGGCCTGGAGATATTGAGTGTCGCTGCCGTCGGTCTTGCCTACGGGTTGCACCACCGCTACGGGCACCCGCTCCTGCACCTTGACGTTGAGGCGCGGCGGCAGCAGTTGCCGGGTGACTTCTGCGGCGGTAATGGGGGCGCGATCGCGCAGCTGTTGGGCCAGCACCTCCGGCTCCACCTTCATCAAAGGCTGAGGGTAGGTCAGCGGTACCAGGCTTTGCACCATTTCGTCGCTAAGCAGTTCGTTGCCCGTTACGTTGATTTGCGCGGAACTGTTAATCAGCCATGCTGGCCGGGTGGCCCCCCAAAAAATGGCGGCTGTCAGCCCCGAAAGCGCCCAAAATCGCCAGAGCGCCTGGCTAATCGAAACGCGTCGCTGGCGGCGGAGGCTTTTTCGCCGGGTCTTGAGTTGATCGCGAGACAGGGAAGAAACACGGGTCATGGCATTGGGGTTGAGGGGCTAAGGAGCCCGGCGATCGGATCTGCCGCTAACGACTCAAGGGTTAGAAAGGGCTGAAAACTCTTGCTAATACCAAGCTGCCGTTAAGCTGATGCCGATTTTAGCGCCTGAAGAGATTGATGCAACGCTTTTTCCCAACGGCGGGCTAAATCGCCGTCGGTAAAGGGAATCCGGTAGGTTTCGCCGCCAGTGGTGGCCAAAGCTAGCTCGACCGATTTGCCCGTGGGGTTAGTCTGGTCGGCGGGCACGGCCTTGCCGTCAATTTCGAGCTGGAGAGTGGTCACCTGCTGTAGCGACAGCGTAGTGAGGTCGATAGGCCCCTGGCGAGTGGGACGGCCCCAGGTGAGTTCATCACCCCGCTGCCCTAGCATTGAGCGAATGTCATACTTGCTGCGATCGAACTCGGTGGCCCACGCTTCGTAGGCCTGCACCTTTTGAAACTCGTGCCACCCAGCCCAGGCCAAGCCAATAAACACCGCCAGCAGGGGCAGCCACAGAAGTCCTCGTTCCATAAAATTGTGTTTACCTCGCGGGTGAGCCGTCGGCTGAACAGGTTTAGGGGCGGCCTTGGTTGGTCGCGATCGCCCAATAATTCAGGAGTTAGAGCAGCGATCCTAGGCGTCTATTCGCTCAATTCTCCTGGCTCAGCCGTGAGCATCTGTCCTATAAATTGTAAAGTCTTGCAACAGCTGCCGACAGAATTTCCTGGCTCCATGAAAAAGTGGGCCTAGGCAATTGATTTGCCGTTCCACTGCATTTATGGAGGCTGGTACATTGGCATTCCTACCGATTTTAGCTGCGGTTCCAAATACGCTCGAATGGAGCCCTAAAGTGGCCGTCGTGATGATTCTCTGCAATATCTTGGCCATCGCCATCGGCAAGTTCACCATCAAGTACCCGAGTGCACCGCCCGCAATGCCCTCGCCATCCCTCTTTGGGAACTTTGGCCTACCCGCCGTGCTGGCTACCACTAGCTTTGGCCACCTAATTGGGACTGGGGTAATTTTGGGCCTGGCGAATCTGGGTGTTCTCTAATCTGGCTTGAGCTAGCTTTTTCATCCCCAGGAAAGGTGAACAACCTCCTGGGGATTTGTTTTGGTGCTAGGCCAAGCGCTGCGCTGATTAGAGGTTAATTGAGCGATCGCTGCCTCTATGGCTCTGCTAGCGTCTGCTCTAGCGCGGGCTGGGGGCCGTTGTCACCTGTGGGCTGGGCGTCGGTGCCAGGATAGCGGATGGATTTGAGATACCAAAAGGCCACGACTAGGGGCAGCACGTAGCGATCCCAGGGGATGGCTTTCATCATGATCAGGGCATTGAAGGCCAGGATCCAGAACAGCAGATCTGGCTTGGCAAAGCGCAGGCAGGTGATCAGGGCCAGACCGTAGTACATCGCCATCACCAGCCCGTAAAACGGCAGCAGGTCGGCCACCTTGCCCATGTTGCCGTAGGGGGTGTCTAGGGGCGGAAACACCAGGCAAGCCACGAGCAGGCCCGCCGCAATCAGCAGCCATTTTTTCCAGTGGTGGCGCAGGGCTTGCCGGGGGGCGGCGGGGCGAAACAGCAAAAATTCTGGAATTACAATGTAGGCTCCGACAAAGGCCAGAAAGTTGATCGCCCCGCCGGGGGTGAGGGCCAGGGTGCTCTTTTGCACATCGGGCGATTTGTCGGCGATCGCATCAGCGGGGGCCAGCCCGCCAAACAGGGCCACCCAGCCCAAAAACGACAGGCTGGCGACCGCCGGGGCCAGCCAGCACTGGTGCTGGCGCAGGCTGACGGGCTGCCCCTTGCGGTACTGGTTGGCAATCGCCAAAAATTCGTAGGTGGCGATCGCCGCTGGAAAGGCCAGCATGTACTGCCGCGAGGCGATCGCCAGCACAAAGGCCAGGCAGCTCACCCAGTGGCGATCGCGGACGTAGGCGACCAACCCCAGCAGCACCCAGGTGCAGGCAATCATCTCGGTATAGAGCCGCCCGCTGAGAAAGAGAAAGTAGGGGCACAAAAACAGGCCCAGCAGGCACAGCAGCGCTCGCCCGCCCCGGTCTTTGCTGGGCCAGCCGATGGTGGCCACAATCCCCAAAGACAGCACTAAATTTAGCAGGCGACCGGCCACCATACCCTGTTTAAACAGGTATTCTAAAAACCCAAACACCATGAAGGGCAGCGGGGTGTTGAGGCTGTAGTACTCCCGCAGGTCAGCGAGCGATGGCAGCAAGCTATCGCTAAAGGTCAGGCTCGACTTCCAAAAATCGGCTTCATCCCACCAGGCAGGGCCCTGCAAAAAATCGAGCCAGGCCACGATCGCTAGATAAATGGCTGTAATGGCGCAGAGAAAGAAGACTTTTTGTTGGGAATGGCTAAAGGATTGCAGTTTCATGGGAGAACCCCTAGGTAAAGCAGGCTGGCGATGCAGGCGGATCAGAAAAACTCAGCAAGAGGCAGCGGGGGCCGATGCGGGGGGCAGTTTTTGCTGGGTGCGCTCCCAAAAAAAGCCCACCACGTTGGCCACCTGGGATAAAAACAGCAGCCCCGACAGCAGCATGCCCTGAATCTGGGGCTGCCCTGCGAGGGGATAGGTCAGCAGCCGCCAGTAAAACTCCAGGGGCTCAACCTTGACCTGGGCAGCGGCCCGACGAGCCCGCACCTGGTGAAAGCAGTAGGCCCCCCGCCCGTAGTTAAAGTGCTGCCGCCAAAACCGCCGCAGCGATAGGTAGTGGCTATGGTCAACCCGTGCCTCGGGGGCGTAGGCCATCGGTAGCCCCTGCTGGAGCCAGCGATCGCAAAACTCCCGGTCTTCCCCCGCCGCCAGCGGAAAGGACGTGTCAAACCCCCCCACCTGCCGAAACTGCTCGGTGGCCATGGCAAAGTTGTTAGAGGCAAAGAAACTGGGTGCCTGTCGGCTGTTGTAATAGTCGTAGAGGTAGTCGATCAGCAGCTGGCTAGCCGTAGAGAAGAGGTTGTCGGGTAAGGCATTGATGGTGTGGCCGCCCACCAAGGCCCGAGGCTGATGCTTTAGCTGGGCGGCCATGGCATTGAGCCAGCCAGGGTGGGGCTGGCAGTCGTCGTCGGTAAACACCAGGTACTGGCCCTGGGCGCGGGCGGCCCCGGCGTTGCGGGCCTGGGCCGGGCCGCTGTTGACCTGCCGCAGCAGCGTCAGGTTGAGGTGCGCCTCAAAGGGTTTGACCGTGGGGGCCAGGGGCTGGGCGTTGCCGTCATCGACCACAATCACCTCAAAGCGATCGCGCGGGTAGTCAAGCCGGGTGAGGCTTTGCAAGCAGCTAGTCAGCCGCTCAGGCCGATTGTAGGTCGGAATCACAATGGAAAAGATGTAGGGTGTCATTGCTGAATTTCAATAAATCTACGAGGAACAGACAGGCAGAACGGGTGGGCTGTTAGCCCTGGGCTGAGAAACCCCAAAACGTTATCGAGCGGGCTTTGATTTGGCCTTGAGCAAAAGCTGAATCATGCCCTTGGCTTCGCGGTAGCCGCCCGGCAAAAGCAGCCAAATACTGATGTAGGCAAAGCTATAGATCAATCCTTGAATCAGCAGACCCACCACCAAGACCGAACTTGGGGGCAGCGCCCAGGTCGCCAGGTACAGCAGCACCGCTGACGCCAGGGATGCGATCGCCGGTCGAACCAGCGATCCCAAAAAATCCCCTAGGGTAATGGGCGACTTATGCACGCAGTGCACCACCGCCGGGTAGCTCAGCAGGCCCATGCTGACGGTGTAGCCCACCGCTACCCCAAAGGCCCCCCAGCGCAGGCCAATCACCGTGGCGACAATCATCACCGGGGTGTGAATCAGGCTCCAGTGAAACTGCCGCTTGGTTTCGCCACTGGAGACATAGATCCATTTGGTGACGCGGTACATGGCCCCTACAAACACGGCCACCAGCAACACCCGAAACATGGGGATCATCTCCAGCCATTGGTCGCCCAGCATCAGCCGCGTCACCGCATCCGCCGTGACAAATAGGTAGGCCAGCGCTGGCATACACACTGCAAAAATTAGCATCAGCCCCCGCCGACAGTAGAGGCGGTAGCGCTCAGGCTCAGCCAGGCTGCGGCTCAGGCTCGACACCGCCACGTCAAACAGTGGGTAGTAGATCTGCCAAAAGGGAAAATAGGCCCACTGATAGGCCATTGAATAAATCCCCAGGGCGCTGGCTCCACCCGAGTAGCCCAGCAACACCTGATCCATTTTCATACCCAGGCGACTGATCACCCGAAAGCCGGTTAGATGAGCCCCGTAGGAGAGGGTCGATCGCAGATCGGTTTTAAACGAAGACTCCCCCGTCAGGCGCTGGGGCCGCCAGTCGCAGACCAGCCAGTAGGCAACACCTTTCACCACCTGAAGCACGGTGAGCTGCAACACCAAGGCCCAGTAGCCTAAGCCGTACCAGGCAGCGGCGATCGCCACCACCGTACTCAGCCCCATCGCCACCACTTCCACGGTAGTCAGCAGCTCAAATTTCATCTGCCGCTTCAGCAGCGACAGGTGCTGAAACGACAGGCACAGACTGCTGGCTCCAATCGCTAGACAGAGCACCATGGCCGTCAGCTCTGGCTGGCCATAGAACCGCGACAGCAGCGGGCCGCACAGCACCATGCCGCCAATTACCAGGGCGTTGATCTTCAGCGACAGCCAGAACATGGCGCTGGCCTGCTCCTGGTTGAGGTCTTGTCGCTGCACGGTGGCCGTTTCTAGGCCTAGATTACTGAGGCTATCGACCATGGTGAGCAGGGGTTGCGCCATGGCCAGCAGGCCAAAATCGGCAGGCACCAGCAGACGGGCCAGCACTGCCGTGCCTACAATGCCAATTACCAGCTTAATCGGCTGGGCCGCTATGGCGACCATGCCCGACTGCACCGATCGCCTAGTCAAGTTGGCCTGGAGTGCCGTGGTTTCAAAGTGGTGTTCAGATTTAGTCATAGCGTTAGGTGTCCTGGGTGGATTTTGCCTGACTAAACGCCACGATCGAGGGAGGTAGCAACGGCTGGCCGCTGCTCGCCCAGCCGCTGGGCCAAAAGGGCAAACGCCACGTTCACCTCCACTCCAGCGATGGAGGCGATCACCACCACCTGCGCTTGCCGCTGGGTCTGCTCCCCCATGGCCAACATGTCGGTAATCATGTAACCTCCGCTGATGGTGAAAACGGCAATGTCAACGTCCTGCTCAACGCGCGTTCGATGCGAGCTGGGGAAGGCTGGCCCTGAGGGTAGCCAGGGTTTTGAGCACCCGCCGCTTGTAAGGAGAGCCCAGCCGGGCGATCGCCTGCACCGGGTGAATGGCAAACGCCTGGCCCCAGGCTTGAGTGGCTGCCCACCCCTGGCCGCTGCGCTGAAGCATGACGGCGTGGTTAAAGACAAAATCGGCCACGGTCTGGCGGGGCTGGTGAGCAAACACCTCGCAGTGCTTGGCCAAAAGCTGTTCAAAACTCTGCTGCCGCCGCTGGGGGTTTGACGACACCCGATTGCCCTCGTGGGTCGACAGGTGGTAGGTCACCTCGGGAATGCCCCACAGCGAGCACACCGGGTTGAGCCGCAAAAAGAGTTCGGTGTGCACCCGTGAGCTAAAGCTGGGGTCAAAGCCGCCCATGCCCAGCAGCACCTCGCGCTCCACCACCAAACTTTGCTTAGTAAAAAAGGACGTACCGGGGGGAATTTTCTCCAAGCAGAAGTGCGATCCTTTCGGCAAGGTGGGGGGCAGATGGGTTTCGAGAATTCGTCCTCGGCTGTTGACAATGCTGAGGCCAAACAGCAGCCCCACCGGAGTGGGGAGGTCTGAGGGAATACGCTGAATTGCTCCCAGGGCTTTTTCGGCCATATCGGGCTGCAAGACATCGTCGTCGTCGAGGTAGGTGATCCACCGGGCGCTGGCGGCCAGGGCACCCTGGTTGCGGGCCATGGCCCCGCCCTGATTCGGCTCTAGGCGAATCACCCGCAGCCGCTCCTGGGGGGGAAGGCTCACTGCCGGAGTAGAGCCGTCATCGACTACGATCACCTCCAGGTCGGTCACAGTTTGACCCAGGGCGCTGGCCACGGCGCGGCGCAGCAGCTCAGGCCGGTTGTGGGTGGGAATGATGATACTGAGCTGTGGGCTAGTCATAGCGAGCTGAGATTTGGATGGACAACGGGAACCAGATTTTTGGCATATTGGGCCTGAATTTGCCGATAAAGAGCTAAAAACTGGTCGGTGCGGCTGGCTTCGCTAAACTGCGCTAGGGCGCGATCGCGCCCTGCCCTGCCCATCGCCTCCGCCAGCTCTCGGTCTTGCAGCAGCCGGGTGAGGCGATCGCCCCAGCCCTCGGCATCGCTGGGATGCACCAAAAATCCGGTGCGATCGGCGTGGATGATCTCGGGCTGGGCTCCCACGGCGCTGGCCACCACCGTCGTCCCCCGCATCATCGCCTCGGTGGTGACATTGCCAAAGGGCTCCTCCCACTGGGAGGGCACCGCCTGCACCCAGGCGTGGTCAAAGTGGGCTTCGAGCTCAGGTCGCGACACATGCCCCAGCCAGGTAACGCTCCCTCCCAGGCCAAGCTGCTGGGCCAAGGCCTTGAGAGATTCTGCCTCTGGCCCCTGACCCGCGATCAGCAATTGGGCGGTAGGGATGTGGGAACGCGCCACAGCAAACGCCTTCAGCAGTACATCCACCCCCTTCTCGGGTACCAACCGCCCGGCAAAAACGACCGTGGGCGGGTCGCTGAGAGCGGGGCGCGGGTCGCGCACCGGCACGCCGTTGTAAATCACCTCCACCGGGCTCAGCCCCGCCTGCTCTAGCTGGGCTTTCATCCCCTGGCTGAGGGCCACGACTCGGTCAATGGCTCCGCGCCAGCGCTGCCAGAGCTGGTGCTGCACCATCAGCGCCGTCCAGGTTTGGGGGGTAAGACAGCCGGTGGTTAGGCACACCCGCCCAGGGTTCACCTGGCACGGACTGCCATCGGGCAGCACTTTGGTGCCCGCCGGACAAATGGCCTTGTACACCGCCGTCTGGTAGATGCAGGGCACCTGCCGCAGCAGCGGCAAAATCAGCGGCGATAGCTGCCACATAAACATGCGAATGTGCACCACGTCGGGCTGAAACTCCCGCAGCACCCGTCGTAGCCGCCAGTAGGCCGAGGGGTTGGCGGTTTGAGTCAGCACTTGCAACCGCGAGGTGGTGCCAAAGCAGGTGTCATCCGCCAGCTGATCGTGTCCTGCTACGGGCATGGCACTGCTAGCAAACAGCCGCACCTGGTGGCCGCGATCGCTCAACCCCTGGCGCAGCGACAGCATTTGCAGCTCAGCCCCGCCGCTGGCGGTGCCGTAATCATGCAGCAGAAGAATTTTCATGCACCGTCTCCTGGGGCGATCGCGCCGGTAGTTCAGCCACCAGGCGAGGTGGCTCCACGGCACTGGCTCGCTGCGGCTGTAGCCACAGACGAGCGTGGCGACTCGTCAAATAGCGGTTGAGCACCCGATCGACCGGTGCCAGCGCCCCGTACATCAGCACCTTTTCTACCAGCCGATTTTTCACCAGCCCAAAGGTCATCCGGTGCAGCAGCGGCGAAAGAATCATTCTGCGCCGCCGCCAGCCCAGGGCTTTGAGCTTCTGGCTAAAGTAGACATCCTCAGGCAAATTCCACTTCTGACGCAGGTGCACCAAACTCTCCTGCTCCCAAGCGTCGCTCCAGCGCAGCATGTAGAGGTGCAGATCGGCCCAGCTCCAGGCAATGCCCGGCACGTAGGTAATCACCGACGTGGGTTCAAAATAAATTGTCCCCCCCGCCTGGGCCACCCCCAGGCACAGATCCACATGCTCCTTGGTGTTGAGAAAGCCTTCATCGAGCGGCCCCAGCTGCTCAAACACGCTAGTGCGCACCAGCATGCAGTGAAACTCCACCAGTTCCGCCGGAGTGCGCTCTAGTTTGTGGGCCACCTGGGCGACCCGCTGCCCCTGGCGACACATTTTTTCCCGCAGTCGCCGCCGCCCCTTCACATCGACAATGATGCGGGCCTCACCGTTGGCAAAGTGAATGGTCTCATGCACCGGCTCATCCTGGCAGGTGAGCGGCCCCACAATGGCAGCCCCCGTTTCATCGGCGCACTGCACTAGCGCCTCAAGCCAGCCCGGTGATACCACTACATCATTGTCTACAAAGACAACGTAGGGCGTATCAACTCGGGCCAAGCCAATATTTCTGGCCTGGTTGGGGGTAAGAAAGTGATTCACCCGCACCCGCTCAAATCCTTTTTCGATGGCCTGGGCTGCCAGATACTCGGCCACAGGTTTGGGCGAGTTGCCATCTACGTACACCAGCTTAAAGGGCATCTGAGTGTGCTTATAGATGCTCTCTAAAGAGGTTTGCGTATAGCTAAAGCGCTCCCGGGGCGAGACCACCAGGGTTACGTTTGGCACTGTCATAGATCAACCATCCTTCCGCATTGAGAGTCTTTTGGGGGAGAGTTATAGAGACCGAAAGGTATCGATAACGCCGCTTCTTTTACAGGAAAAGCCGCCGTTTGTCCCTGCGGTTCGTCAGCTAGACGGCCTGGGGCACTGATTGACCATCGGGCACCAGTTTGCCCCCACGCAGCTTTGACCACTCCTGGTCGGTAAAGTTCTCGTGGTACGATCGCTCGACATTGATGTTCCAGATGTCGTGGTTTTCGCCCACGATGTTTTTGGCGGCCAGCAGCGCCGACAGCATTGAGTGATCCTGATTGTTATAGCGGTGCATGCCGTTGCGGCCCACGGTTTGTAGATTCTCAAAGCCGCGAATGTAGTCTTCTAGCACCTGAAGATGCTGCCGGTACTCACCGTCGTACACTGGGTAGGCCTTAAATTGGCGAATCACGCAGCCGTCTTCCACATCCTCGCGCTTGACCCCCAGCCCCAGGCGAGCAATTTCTGCCGACGCCAGCTCAATCAACTGCTGGTCGGGCATTTCCCACAGGTCATCGCCTTCGCTGCAAAAATACTCCATGCCCAGGCAGGTTTTGCTGGGGTCGGGCACCATTTCGGGGCTCCAATTCTTAAAGTTTTGAATGCGCCCCACCTTAAACTCAGGGCTGTGAATGTAGAGCCAGTTGTCGGGGAAGAGATCGGGGTTGTCGATAATCAGCGACACAATTAAAAAGTCGCGATATTTGAGCCCCCGCGCCGCCGCCAGCACCTCTTCGGGGGGCAGCGGATCGAGGCGATTCAGCAGCAGAGAAATGGGCATGGAGTTGATGAAATATTCGCCCACCAGGTCAAAGGTTTGATCGCCCTGTTTCGCCACCACTTTGGTAATGCGCTTGCCCTGCCGCTCGACCCGCACTACCTCTGTGTTGAGGTGGACGGGCGAACCGTGCATATCGAGCAGATCCTGACAGCGCTCCCACATCATGCCGGGGCCAAGCCGGGGATAGTCAAACTTTTTGATCAGGCTCTTGGCATTTTGGCTGCCAAAAATGGCGTTAATCACTGCCTGCTTGAGCGACATGTTTTGAATGCGCTGGGCCGCCCAGTCGGCGCGAATCTGGCTGCACGGAATGCCCCAAACCTTTTCGGTATAGGTCTTAAAGAAAATCCGATAGAGCCGTTCGCCAAAGCAGTCGATTACCCATTCTTCAAAGGTTTCGGCCTCAAAGTCTGGGTTCATATATTTTTGCCCTTTGGCCTTGAGATAGCTAAAGAGAATCAAGGCACTGGTGACGGGGCCGAGATTTTTGAGCGTCTTCATCAGCGACAGCGGATAGTCGTAAAACTTGTTGTCATAATAAATCCGCGACAGTCGCGGCGTCTGGATAAAGTCGTCGCCCAAAATCTCTTTCCACACCGCCTGTACTTCGGTAACTTTGGTGAAAAAGCGGTGGCCGCCGATGTCAAAGCGGTAGCCTTTATAGGTTTCAGTGCGAGAAATGCCCCCCACCTTGTCGGCTTTTTCCAGCACCACCGACTTTTGTCCGTGCTTCATGAGTTCGTAGCCTGCGGTCAGACCCGCTGGCCCGCCACCAATGATCACTACAGGTAAAGACTGCATTGGTTTAACTCCAAAAAATGGGGTAACTGCACTGACTAAAAATTGAAAAAAGCTGGCCAATCAGTCGGCAAGGGTCGAAAATTGCCGAAACCGATAGGTCACAAAACCGTAGGCAAAGGCGGCACCGCCATAGAGAAAATAAAGCCAGTGCCAGGGAATCACCCGTAGGGCAAACAGCGGCCCGCGCTTGTACCAAAAGAAGCGATAAACCCGCTGGTTGATGATCAGCAGCCCGACCATAATGGCAACGGCAACAATCCACAAAAAGGGTTCAACCCAGCCCCCCACTAGGCAGCCCAGGGCCGCAAAGGTGAGCACTACGCTGAGGCGGTTGGTGCGATCGAGGTTGAGGTCGTTCATTGGTTGCCCCTGGCTGAGAATGAGTTCTGCCCAGGGCAGGGCGCGATAAAAAATCTCGGCCCGCAGCAGCGAGACCGGCTCCCAGCATTTCAGGTGCTTGACTTGAATGTGCTTGCACAGGCGAATGGTGTAGCCTGCCCGCCGCAGCCGGTAGCCCAGCTCAATGTCTTCGACGCAGGGCTTGAGATAGCGCTCGTCAAAGCCGCCCACGGCATTAAACGCCTCAGTGCGAATGGCCCCGCAGGCTCCCCAAAAGGTCGAAGCCTTTTCGGATGCCACCTGGTGGGTGTAGTGGTGAAACAGATTTTTGTACTGCGAGAGAAAATTAGCGGCACCCGGTTCGTCGTCGTAGGAGCCAATCAGCGCTGCTAGATTGACATCTTTTTGAAAGGCCGTTTCGATATCGAGGATAGTGTCTTGAGCAATGGTGACATCGGCATCAACAAAGAACAGAATGTCTCCCTGGACCATAGACGCCCCTCGGTTGCGGGCGCGGGCTGGCCCACCCGCAGAGTCGTAGCGAAACACCTTAGCGCCAAACTCTTTTGCCACTTCCCATGAACCGTCGGTGTCGCCATCGGCAACCACGATCACCTCATCAGGCTGTCGGCTGGATTGTTTCAGGCTCTCAAGGCAGCAGCGGAAGTTTTCGCCGCCGTTATGCACAGGAATAATGACAGAAATGTTGAATCTTGATGCATGGCCTGGGCTGAAATTCATGAACCAATTATTCCTAAGAGCAAGTGCTTCACCCTACAAAAAATGTGATTATGCAGGGGACTAATTCGCTAACTATTCTCGAAATAGGGAGCATTCATTAGCAAGATCTAGTGCCTTTATTGATTTATTAAACAACTTCAGAAAAGCTTATTATGTCTGGCTTTTTTTAAGGCTTGGAGATGGTTCAAAGCGCTCTTGACAGAAAAGTTATCACGGTCATTTTACAAGAATCATGAAAAAATTCTCATCTTTACACTTCCTTTATAATTATTTTTTTGCAGGAGATTATCTAAATCTCTATCTTCAGATGGGTGTCAAGACTGAGACTAAAATGCACTAAGATTGTTCCTGAGTGAAGCTTGAAGTATTAAGAAATACAAAAAATACGTGTTCCTTAATACATGATTGGTTTTGTGAGATCTGGCTGTAACTGTTGCGATCGCACTCAAATTAGTCTGCTCGCTAGGGTTGTGCGATGGCAAAAACCTCGTTAGCCTGAGACTGTTCTGACTGTGCAGACCGCTATGCCCACTGGAGTCCTCTGTGCGATCGCCTATGCTGCCCTCTCTGCGATCGGCGGCCTGATGGGGTATGCCCAAGCCCGCAGCCAGGCGTCATTATTCACTGGGTTGGTGAGCGCTGTCCTACTGCTGACTGGCTCCTGGCTGTGGCAGGCTGGCTCGGCTGGCGGAGCGGGCATGGCGATGGGCGTTACAGCGTCCCTAGTGTTTATTTTCGTTCGCCGCTGGATGCAGACCCGCAAAGCCATGCCCGCCGCCATCATGATTGTGGCGGGGGTGCTGGCATTCGTGGGTATGGGGCTATCGCTGTTTGGCGTTATCTAGGCGATCGGAGGGCCGGGCTTGTGTCCTGGATATCTGTTACCCAACCTGTCAGTAATTTCGCGGAATTTAAAGAGAGTTTGTAGAGTTAGGCGAATTTTGGGAACCTGACGGGTCGGTCGGTCGTCTCAGCAAGTCCTCAGCAGAAACCCCTTCGGTTTGGTTGCCAAATCGCCACAGAGCGGCGGCGGCCTCAGCCTGGGTAACGCCTTTCTGGGGCTGAAACAGGGTGGTATAGCCAAAGGCACGGCGAATATTGGCAAAATCGCCGTTTTGGTGATCGGCTAGCACCGCCCGCATCGCCAACGGCTCAATCTTAGCGGCATCTTGAAAGCCCCAGGTGGTGGCTACCGCGTCGGCAGCAGCAGTCGGCAGCGGCGCGCGTGAATCGAGGGGCACCTTCCACAGTACTAGGGTTTCGCGGGTGAGGGGTGCATCGGGCCGAAAGGTGACGGCGGTGGCATTGCCAGTCTTGGCACTGGGAATAATTCCCGCTTCGGCTAACCCCTGAATGGCGGCAAAGTAGGGGTGCGAAGCGGGCACATCCTGAAAAGCAGGGGTGGTGCCAGCGGCGGCGGGGCGTAGGCGCTTGGCCGGTACGTCTTGATAGAACCGGTTGTTGGCAGTGAGCAGCCAGTGGGCAAACTCACCCCGCGTAATGGCTTGGTTAGGGGCGAACTCGGGCTCTACTGCGGTGCCAGCGGCTGTTGGACGCGCTGACTCGACAATCCCAAGGGCTAGCCAGTTTTGTACATAGGGGCGCAGGTCTTCGGGCACTTCGGCCAGGGTTGTGGCGCTGTCCTCGGGTGAGGATTCTGGCTCTGGGGGTTCGGCCTCGGCGGCGTCAGGGATCTCGGCGGCTGGGTCAGCCGGGGCGGGTTCGGCCTCTGCCGCCGGGGTTTCAGGCTCTTCACCAGTGAATATAGGCCGATCTTGCAGTTGCGGATCGGCCTCTAGGGACTGCTCTAGGGAACTGCCCGCACAACCGGCGACCAGCAGCAGACTCAGCCCAGATACCATGACCGTGAGACGCAGTGCAGCAGACAAGGGGCAACCTCCTTAGCGGGGAAAAATCGATGCAGTACCTACACAGCGTATTTTAAGACAGCGCCCGTGGCCTCTGCTGGCTACGCTGTGCCACCCCCTGAGAACCCCGTTGGGAACCTGTCTATGCTGCCCCGACCGCTGATTATTGACTGTGACCCTGGGGTTGACGATGCGATCGCTCTCCTCCTCGCTTTCGCCTCCCCCGCCGAGTTCGACCTGCTGGGTATCACCACCGTGGCGGGCAACGTGCCGCTGGCGCTCACCCAGGCCAATGCTCGCCGCATCTGCCACTTGGCCCAGCGCACCGATGTGCCGGTATATGCGGGGTGCCCTAGGCCGCTGCTGCGATCGCTGACCACCGCCGAAGATATCCACGGCGCAACCGGCTTGCAGGGGACTGATCTGCCCGAACCCACCCTGCCACTGCAATCACAGCATGCCGTCGCGTTTTTGATTGAACAGCTCACCACGACCTCGGTTCCGATTACCCTAGCTACCCTCGGCCCGCTGACCAATTTGGCTGTAGCCCTGATTCAGTGCCCCGCGATCGCCCAGGGCATTGGCCAGGTGGTGATGATGGGCGGTTCCCTAGGGGCTGGCAATATCACCCCTGCCGCCGAGTTCAATATTTATGTGGATCCCCATGCTGCCAAGGTGGTCGTCGATGCGGGCTTGCCTCTGACCATGATTGGCCTGGATGTCACCCACCAGGTTGTCACCACTCCCGATCGCCTGGCAGCGCTTGAGGCTTTGGGTACCCCCGTGGGCAAAGCCGCTGCGGGCATGCTGTGCTACTACGGCCAGCTTGATGTGGAGCGCCACGGCCTCACCGCACCACCCCTCCACGACCCCTGTGTGATCGCCTATCTGCTGCGCCCCGACCTGTTTGCCGGTCGGCCCATGTACCTGGCAATTGAAACCGAGGGCACCCTCTGCCTGGGGCGCACCGTGGCCAACGACCACCCAACTCCCACCGACCCCGCCAACGCTACCGTCATTGAAACCGCCGATGCCGACGGTATCTATGCACTTTTGATAGAACGGCTTGGGAAACTATAGTTGGGCACAAAACTTCCCCCAGCACGCTTGATAAGATAGCCCTATGGCTTACACCACCGAGCAACTCCTGGACTTTCTCGATCAGGAACTTCGCGCCACCTGGAAGGGCGAGCGGGTGGTGCTGTCCTCCGCCGATCGCATCGATAATCCGGTGCTCTCGAAGGCGATCGGGGCCGACAAGCTCAGCAAAGTGTTCGCCATTCAAGACTTTCGCGCCCAAATTCATGACTACCAGCACGAGCACGGGGTGTCGGGTTTGATGTGGCACACCTGCCGGTTTCAGGGCCGCAGCCTGCGCGTACCCGAGCTGCATCCCCAGCTAATCGCTATCCCCGCCGACAAACTGGCCCTGGTGGGGGCCAAGCCTGCCATCGTCGAGTTTTGGCGAAAATCCATCGCTGGCTTGCGCCTGTGGATCGCGGGCCACGACCCCCAACCCACCACCCTAGCCGCCGTAGAAAAACGTATTGCCGCCAGCGAATGGGCCGAGCTATCCGCCACGCGAGATGAGCTGTACCTCAGCCTGTGCTGGGGCGACCCCAAGGACTGCCACTGCGACTGGGCCAAGCCGGAATCAGGGTGCGATCGCATCATTGCCACCGCCGGAGAACCCAGCGGCATCAAGGTATGATTGGGAGTTGAATAACGCAGCTTTTCCCTAGGAGCACCCCCATGGCCATTGCCGTCGGCGTCATCGAAACCCAAACCTTTCCCGCAGTGCTGGCCGCCGCCGATGCCATGGTCAAAGCGGCCAACGTCACTGTCTCCGTGCAAGATCGCTCCGAGAGTGGGCGGCAGTTTGTGGTCATCCGTGGCCTGGTGGCCGAGGTCAAGCGCGCCATGGAAGCCGGGCTGGTCGCAGCCAAGGCCTGCCCCAACTTGGCCGAAGTCACCTCCCATGTGATCATTCCTAACCCCACCGACAACATCGACGCAATTCTGCCCATTGGCTTTACTTCAGCCTCAGAACCCTTCCGGGTATAAGCGCTACTATTACAACCCCCCCACAGTCTTTAATAAATCGACACGGCGCGATCGCTACCACCGCCCCGTACAATGAAGGTTGAATTTTTTACCCACAAAAACTTTCTCAGGAGTACAACCATGCCACAGGCTGTCGGGTCGCTCGAAACCAGAGGGTTTCCCCCGGTGCTTGCCGCCGCCGATGCGATGGTAAAAGCCGGGCGCGTTACGCTAATCGGCTACATTCGCGCCGGTAGTGCTCGCTTCGCTATCAACATTCGTGGCGACGTCTCCGAAGTCAAAGCCGCCATGGCCGCTGGGGTAGAAGCCGCCGAAAAAACCCCCGGTGGCATCCTCGAAACCTGGGTAATCATCCCCCGTCCCCACGAAAACGTGGTGGCCGTGTTGCCAATCGAATTCAACGAAGAGACCGAAATCTTCCGCCAGGCTGTCGAGCAACCCATTCTGCCAGGCTCTACCGGTCGCTAGAGCTACTTTTGGCTGGCTGTAGATGATGTCGTAGATCATCAAATCACCCAAAAATTACTCACAAAACTAAGCCCGCTAGAGAAATTTACTTTCTCTAGCGGGCTTAGTTTTGTGCTTTGTAGCTCTGGCAAAGACAATTAGTCTTCTTTTGTCAAAGCCTCTGGCTTATGAGCCGCATGGCTACCAGTTTTTTCACTTTCCACTAGGTACTGAGGACTTTCCTTAGATGCAGCAACGGTGTGACCTTTGATTTCAGTACGAGACGTTAGCTTTTCGACTATCGTACCCACGGTTTTTCCCTGGGCTGTACTCCAAGAAACTTTGTCCCCTTTTTTGAAACCTTGTTCCATGACGATCACCTGAACTCATCTATTATTCAACGATTAGTGAATACTGCCAGTGTGATGACAGTAGACCAGCCTGAGCTGAATTGGTTTTAAAGTACTAGAAAGTACTAGATGGAGCTTAGTCTGCTTAAGCTAAACGCGGTGGAGGTCGAATCATCTTCCAACGACCTAGGTCTAAGGCAGGCTGGTTCATCTACTAATCAAGCATTGGCTATAGAATTTCGCCAGAAGTGGCGTCTTCCTTCAGCTCTTTCTTAAACAGACTCAGCAAGGAAGGGGTAGCAAAGAAGCCGAAATAAATACCCAGTGCACCCGTCAGACCGTGCAGAAAAACATCGGCTCCATAGAGCGGAAAAAGCCCGAAGAAAGTGTTGGCAACCGGCACTAAACCTAGGACAGCCAGGGTCGTGTAGTAAATACCTAACTGTCCAGAGAATAAACGAGAGCTGTCTAACGCGATAGAAGCAACGATTCCCAACAAACCTGTAACGAGGTGAATAATATTGTGAGGTGTATTAACTGGAAATAGGCCCATCAAATAGCCAAATCCAGAAACAACGCCCAGCTTCTCAATCGAAGGGGGCATGCCGCCAGCCTGAGAAACTAGGGCAGGGATGAAGCCCAAAATACCTATGGCGAGGTAAACTATGCCGATAATCAATGCAAATCTTTGTGCAGCTTTCATGGTAACTCTAAGGTAAACGTCAGATAGCGGTTTTGGGTAAGCTTGCAGCAGTTTGGCAAAGCCTGTCACCACCTAGCTAGGAGTGAACCCGCAACAATTAACTAAACTTTAGGAATTTTGGTGGGTTTGAGCCTCTCTAAAGAGAAATAGTTGTCGATAGGTCATTGGGTAGAGTGAATTTTCTGGTGGGAGTTAATTCCCTGTCTACAGCATTTTTCAATAATCTTTTCTGTCGCTGCTACCAAGAAAATGCCAGTGTTGTAGAAGAATTACGATAGTTTTGAAAAGTTGGCGATCGCACCTAGCAGCAAACTTACAGACTCTCTTACACAATCGCAAAATAAGGAGTTCTCAAGCTTCCCAAATTCTTGACCCACGATGTTAAATGAATCTGAAGAACAAAAACTGCTTCAGTTTTGGAGCCTTGAAGTGTATCAGGTCTTCCCTTAAAAATTCATCGTGCTCCGCTAAGAAACCTCAACGGAGCACGATGATTTATCTAAAGCCTAAGTGACTAATACGGCTAATGATTAGTCGTCGTTAGGCAGTTCGCCATTGTCTACTCCAGGTGTCAGAGTCCGAGCGTTTTGGGGATAGATTCCGGCCATGTTCTTGACCGCATCTGCTGACTCTTCAGCAATGCGCTTCAGCTTCTTGCCAGGTTGACCTTCCAAAGCTTCGTTTTCAGCTTCCCACTGACCCATAGTGCGGGGGCGACCAACCTCTTGCGTAGGTGGTAGTTCATTAGAATAAGCGCGATTGCCAGTATTTTGCTCAGCTTTGACGCCATTAGCAGTTAGCAGAATAACCACAGCAGAGCAAACTACCGCAAACTGCTTCCAGTAAACGCGGCTCAGCATTTCCTTTAAAGCACCAAAAATATTTTTCATCACAAGTTACCTAATATCCATTCAATACGACATGCCAGTAAGCGAACTGCTTGCTGAACCTCTAGTGACACGTTAGGTAACTCGCTTAAGAAGCTTATCGCTCAAAAGGTATATCTTCACAGGTGTAAAAAATCGCTGAATGTTCTAGATGCTCATATGCCTCAACTAAAGTATCTCTCTCGAAAGAACGAGACTAAAACCTCATCATGACAGGGGAAAAGCAGCAGGAGTCGGTTCTAAGGTACTGATGTAATCCTTAGAGAGAGCTATGCCCAAGCTAAACAACTTCATTCCTGATGTGACCCACAACGATAGGGTCGAAAGACTTATCCATCAATTGTTTGAAGCACCGCTCCATAGCCAGCATTCAACCCAGTTAGTGGACAGTATTTTGGCTAGGTTAGGAGAGCAGTTGCAGTGCGATCGCGTCTTTTTATACCTGCGTTCTCCCGATACTCAGGTTGGGCGAGTGCCCTTTTGCTGGATAGAGCGGCCATCGGTACCAACCATCTATGACCCGGCGTGGAAACCGGAAGATCCCGCTTTGGCGAAGGATGACCCCATGTTTGCGGCGGCTCTTAAGGCTCAGCCCAGTGTTTTTGTAGAGGATGTGGAAACTGCTGGGCCAGAGGTGTTAAACCGCGAGTTTGAGCACCAAACCTTTGGGCATCGCGCCTTGATTCATGCTCATCTGTGCTCGGAGCAAACCCTGTGGGGCATTTTGCAGGCCTGTGTCTTTGAAGAACCCCGTGTGTGGAGCCATAGCGATCGCCAACTCATTGAGCAGGTCGTCACCCAGCTCACGCCCTTTGCCATCAACTATGTGAGGTCTGAGCCAGAGTTGGCAGCAAATAGGTAGCAGAAATCTACGGGTGAATACAGCTCGACCGTTGGCAGCCAGCATTCACCCGTAAAAGCGCTGTCTAGAAAACGGTCTGCGGCAAGGACAAAACCGCCTGTCGTTGACTAGGGGTTAGGGTCGCCAGCCCTCGGTTAGCCGCACTCAACACCGCCAGCAGCGAGGCTGTGACAATGCTGCTGTGAATGCCCACCCCGTGGATGGTGCCCTCTAACCAGTTGGCGGCGACCTCGATCAGGGCGATCGCATCGGCGTCACTGCCATGGCCAATCGCCTTTTCCTCGTAGCTATGGATCCGAATGCCTAGATTCAGCGCATCGACAAAGGCATCAATGGGGCCGTTCCCCTGGCCAGCGCGGGTGAGCCTGACGTCGTTGCATTCCAGAGTTGTGGAAATGGCCGACGGGATTTCATCGTCCTGCCAGTGGTGACTGACATACTTAAACGGCAGGTTGGCCCGCAGATACTCCTGTTCAAAGAGATCCCACAGCATCGGTGCGGTCATCTCTTTGCCGGTGGCATCCATGGCCCGCTGCACGATCTGGCTAAACTCAATCTGCAAGCGGCGGGGCAGACTGAGGTTGTAGTCACGCTCTAGCAAAAAGGCAATGCCTCCCTTGCCCGACTGGCTATTCACCCGCACCACCGATTCGTAGGATCGGCCCAGATCCGCAGGGTCGAGGGGCAGGTAGGGCATATCCCAAAGATCTTCTGGGTTGCGGGCGGCAAAGCCTTTGCGAATCGCATCTTGGTGGGAGCCTGAAAAGGCGGTAAATACCAGGTCACCCACGTAGGGATGACGGGGATGAATGGGCAACTGGGTGCAGGCTTCGACAATGCGAGCCACCTCGTTGATGCGCGAAAAATCTAGACCGGGGTGAATGCCCTGGGTGTAGAGATTGAGCGCCAGGGTGACAATATCGACATTGCCGGTGCGCTCGCCGTTGCCAAACAGACAGCCCTCGACCCGGTCGGCCCCGGCCATTTGGCCCAGCTCGGCGGCGGCGATCGCACAGCCACGATCGTTGTGGTTGTGCACGCTGAGATCCACACTGTCGCGGTAGGTTAGATGGCGGTGCATCCATTCCACCTGGTCAGCGAAGACGTTAGGGGTAGCGCTTTCGACCGTGGCGGGCAGGTTGATGATGGCTTTGCGATCGGGGGTCGGCTGCCAGACTTCCAACACCGCATTGCAGATATCCCGCGCAAACTCCAGCTCGGTTTGCGAAAATACCTCCGGCGAATATTCAAAGCGCCACTGAGTTGCCGGTCGCTCTGCCGCCAAGTCACGGATCAGCGTAGCGGCGTTTACCGCCAATGCGATCGTTGCGGTTGAGTCATTGCGAAACACCACCCGCCGAAATACCGGAGCCGTAGCGTTGTAGACATGGACGATCGCCCGCTTGGCTCCCTCAAGGGCATCAAAAGTGCGGCGAATCAAGTCTTCCCTCGCCTGGGTGAGCACCTGAATTTCCACATCGTCAGGCACGCGGTTTTCTTCGATCAGGCGGCGCACAAAGTTAAAGTCGGTTTCTGAGGCGGAGGGAAACGCCACCTCGATTTCCTTAAAGCCGATCGCCACCAGCAGCTCAAACATGCGCAGCTTTTGCTCGACAGACATGGGCTCGATCAGCGCCTGGTTGCCATCGCGCAGGTCGGTGCTCAGCCAGATTGGAGGTTTGGCGATCACCTGGCTAGGCCAAGTGCGATTGGGCAATGCGATCGGTGCAAAGGGGCGATACTTTTCGGCAGGATTGGTCAACATGGGTTTTGTCTCTAAAATTTCAGCAGTAAAAAAGTTGCCCAGTCATTGACTATGACAAGGTTGAGAAGGGGTTTAGGTGCAAGGGAGGTTTGAAGGTGCAAGGTATAGGGTCAGATGCAGACCGTAAACCCCATATCCTGTACCCAGTTGCCACCGGAATGGTAAATTGCTCGTGCAGCAAGCAGCTAAATTCCCTAGCAGTAGCTAGGTCTAGGGAAAACCTGTGACCTGGGGAGTCGAGCTATTCAGGGCATTCGCCTTTGTTTTAAAAATTAGTTGCGCCCAAGGCGCAGCAGCAACCCCAGCCCTAGGAGCAGGCTGAAGAGAGGGGCGAGGGATAGCTGCAAAGAAGACATCGACGAGCTACGGCGCAACATTGCACAACACCCGCATACTAACCGTGCGGCACAGCAGCGTCAAGAGCTGGAGCATCGCCTGGGCGAGAGCAGACTGAGGCTCTAATCGGCGGGGTTGAACCTAGGCACGGTGGTTTAATGGCGCGATCGCAACCCTGGAGGCGCTAACCGGAGGTAAGTTAACTCAAACCAGTTCATAGCGCGCGCACCACTTATTAGTGACAATAGAAGGCGGGGATCTCGCTCCTTTCGATTGGCTGATGGTTATTCAGGGCAACATCCGGCTCTCGTTAACCCAGGCTGCTGTTTTTGCTGTTAGCCCCCTGCGTCTACTGGTGCAGGGGGCTTTGTAGACCCTGTCCTCTCATTGCCCTACTGTGCTCGTGTATGACCGCTGAACCCAACTTTGTTCTTGATCTCACCCTGGCTCTGGGGTGCTCTGCCATCGGCGGCTACATTGCCCATCGTCTCAAGCAGCCGGCGCTGCTGGGCTACCTGGTTACGGGGCTGATCATTGGCCCCTTTGGTCTTGGGCTACAGACCGATGTAGAGCAAATTCAGGCCTTGGCGGAGGTAGGCATTGCCTTTTTGCTGTTTGCCCTGGGGGTCGAGTTTTCGCTGACAGAACTCAAGCGAGTCAAAGATATCGCCCTCAAGGGCAGCTTTTTGCAGATAGGACTGACCACACTGCTAGTGTGCTCAGTGTCGCTGCTGTCGGGCACAGCCAATTCTCTGCTCCAGGGCATTTTTTTGGGGCTGGTGCTGTCGCTGTCGTCTACGGCGGTGGTGCTCAAAACCCTCACCGATCGCGGCGAAACCGCCACTGTCCACGGCCAGGTGATGCTGGGTCTGCTGATTTCCCAAGACATCGCTCTGGGGCTGATGCTGGCGGTGCTGCCGGTGCTCAACCAGCCCGATGCTTTGGGGCCAGCGCTGGCGATCGCTGCGCTCAAGTTCGGGCTGTTTTTAGCCGGGGCGATCGCCCTGGGCCGCTGGGTCGTGCCCCAGCTCATTCAGCACATTGCCGCCACTGAGAGCAGCGAGTTGTTTTTGCTCACCGTGGTTGCCCTCTGCCTGAGCATTGCCTGGATCACCTCTTTCCTGGGCCTGTCGATCGCCATGGGAGCCTTTGTCGCGGGCCTGATGATTTCTGAAATTGACTACGCCGACCAGGCCCTGGGCAAGATTTTGCCTCTGCGCGACACCTTTGCCTGCCTGTTTTTTGCCTCCATCGGCATGCTGATCGACCCCCACTTAATCTTCAACGATCTGGGACGAATTTTGGAGCTGGTGGCGCTGATTATGGTGGGCAAGGCGCTGATTATTTTGCCGATTGTGCTGGGGTTTGGCTATTCGCTCAAAACGGCGGTGAGGGCGAGCTTTGGCCTCAACCAAATCGGCGAATTTTCCTTTGTGCTGGCGCTGATGGGGCTAGAGCTGGGGCTGATCAACGAGGAGCGCTACTCCCTGCTGCTGGGCACGATCGCTATTTCGCTCATGCTCACCCCGCTGTGGATTAACCTGGCCCCCAAGGTATCTGACTGGTTGCACAACCTGCCGGTGGTGAAAGACTTTCTCAACCAGGCTGAAGAACCCAAACTGTTGTCGGTACCTGGCGATATTCACGACCATGTAATTGTGGCGGGCTATGGCCGGGTGGGCGAGGTGCTGGTCAATGTGCTGCTCAGCCGAGGCTACTCGGTGCTGGTGGTCGAAAACAGCGAAACCGCGATTCAGCGCCTGCGCAACCGCCACGCGCCCCTAGTGCAAATTCCGTTTGTCTACGGCGATGCCGACAGCGAACTGGTGCTAGAGAAAACCTCGCTAGAAACCGCCAAGGCTCTGGCCATTACCCTGCCCGACCCCACGACCACCCGCCTGGTGCTGCAACGGGCGCTGCTGAGAGCCCCTGAGCTAGATATTATTGCGCGATCGCACAACAACGAAGAGATCGATGTGCTCACCCAGCTCGGGGCCAGGGAAGTGGTGCAGCCCGAGTTTGAGGCAGCCCTAGAGCTGGGCTCGCACCTGCTCAACACCCTGGGCGAAAAGTCGGTCGAAATTCAGTCAGTGCTGGATTGGATTCGTCAGGATCGCTACCGTAGCATTCGCCCAGCGGTGCAGGTGGGCGATGGGTAAGGGGGCAGTAGATTGAAAGCCAGTTAAAGCGGCTTCAGAAGCGCTGTGGTGTGGTGGTCTAAAATGTATCTAGCCATCCCTGAGGGCAATTAAGTCAGCATGGCGCAGGCGTCTTCTCTAACTAGCGCTGATCTATTTCTGAAGCGATGGACGGTTGATGATTACCACCGCATGATTTCTGCTGGGATTTTGACCCCAGAGGATCGGGTGGAGCTTCTGGATGGTCAAATTGTTGAAATGGCACCACAAGACCCGCCTCACGCCTCTCGTATTGATGACGGGGGCGACTATCTCAAAGCGCTTTTTGCTAACCGAGCGAAGGTGCGGGTGCAACTGCCTATTACCCTGGCCCCAGGGTCTGAACCAGAACCTGATTTTGCCATTGTTCGCATCGACGAAAATCGCTACCGCGATCGCCATCCCCAGCCCCAGGATGTGCTGCTGTTAATCGAGGTGGCTGACTCGACGCTGAAGCGCGATCGCACCCACAAAGCCCAAATCTATGCAAAAGCTGGTATTGGTGAATATTGGATCGTCGATATCAAGAAACGCCAGGTCGTTGTATTGCAAGACTCCCAGAACGGTTTATATCAGTCCGAGCAAACCTTCACTGAAAACGACCAGATTGCACCACTGCTCTTGCCAGACGTTGTAGTAAACCTACGCTACTTGATTCTTTGATTCCTGTAATATGCGTTAGAAAGGTCATTCTGCTATGAGCGTTGTTATTTCAGATGAGTTGGTAGAAGCTTTTCAACTAACTCCAAGCGAATTTCGTCAAGAAATTGCTCTGCACCTGTTTCAAACTGGGCGATTGACAATAGGTTATGCCAGCCAGTTTGCCGAGGTGCCACTTAACGAATTTCGGCAATTGCTCAAACAACGCAACATCCCACTTTATATCTATGATATTGAAGATTTTGACCTAGATCTGAAAAATTTAAGGATGTTGGGTCGATTGTGATGATTTAAGGCAGAGGCTATTGCCAGCCGACAGACTTACTTTTGCAGAGAACGTTGGTGAAATCAAGTTGAGTGAGGTTTGCGACCTTCAAGGTGCAGCTAAGATATATCTGAAACTTAATGCGAGATTAATATGAGCCAGCCCGATTTGAGCCAAAATAACTTTGTCCCTGCTAGGCCACAATTTAATATTGACATGAGTGCAGTTAATGCAGTAAGTCGCCAGATGTCAGAAAAAACAGAACGTGAAAATCAAGCTATTGAATCAACGAATTTTTTGGCAGAGTTTCAGCGTTCTAATCTTGCGAGCGAGTTCGCGGAGAAATTACTGTCAAGAATCAACAGATTTGATTCTGGCTTAGATGGTGAGCATGAGGTTGGTGTAAAGCTTGTTTCATTTGGTCAGTCAGTTACATTTCATGTTTCTAATGTTGGATATTTTAACCCTAGCCTAATTTTATTTGTTGGATTAACTGAAGATGGTAATCAAGTTGAATTGATGCAACACGTTTCTCAAATCAGTTTTCTCCTTATTGCTTTGCCTAAACTTGAGCCAGATCAACCCAAGCGACCCATTGGCTTTATCCAAGAAAGCATTTGATTTCCTCGTTAGAGGAAGGAATTGGATATGGAAATCCGAATTCAAATTTATCTGCATACACTTTCGACGTTTGCTGTTTAATAGCTAATCCACACGCTGACATGCTCTAAATTAACTTCCAAATGAATAAAAGCAACTGGTTTTCTAGGGGCATCAATTTTTGTCTTAATTATTTATCGCGAACGGTATGGCAATTATTTATTTCTCTGAGCTTATTTTTAGCCGCACTTGCCTATGAGTTTTTCGGGAGCCAGCAAGCAGACATCAGTATTGACATAAAGTCTACAAACTTTACTCTGGGAGTAATCGGCTCGATTTTAGCTTTAGCAACGTCAATCTCTTTTTCTTTTATGGTTTTCTCTATTAGCCAAGCTAATAACCGAAAGCATGATTTATTTTATAGATTCAAATCCATGCTTTTTGAATTTGACAGTTTCCTGAAAGACTATCCTGCTACAGAGAGAAAAGTGAGTGAAGCTCAAGCTTTATCATGGCAACTTAAATTTATAAAGCTCAGCGAATTTCCCTTATTTGATTGGGGTGACACAATCAAGGATTTAACAACTTATTTGACAGAGGCTGAGGACTATGAGGAAGATTTAAACCTTGACAATAAAATATTAGGATATCTTGGCTTCCTTGAAGAAACTGTATCCGAAATTGGATTGATATGCATAAATCAAATAACTTCTCAAATTTATGTTGATATAGTTATAAAAATCCTTGCTTTGATTACTCTCCTCATCGTTACTCTGATCTCAGGCTATCTTAACTTAGGGACTATTCAGAATAGTGTTTTGAGTTGTTCTCCAGTATTTTTTGCTTCCTTCTCCTGTCTAATATTTTTGCAAGTTATTCGATGCTTGAAAATGGAGAGTAAGGAGATATTGAATTTTGTTGAATGGGAAAATAGCGAGGGGCTATAAGTGAAATTAAAATATGAATTCTATCTCTAATTGTCTCAACATCTACCCATCTATACCCGCTGCTATGCACCTGTCGCTTGATGATGCAAAGGCCCTAAAAGTATTGCTTTCAAGATCTTTTGTGTGGCTCACTTATAACTGCGCTGGGTGAGTTGCACATTTTCAAAGTCGAGGGTTTCGCGGTGCAGCTGGGGCGATCGCCCCTCCCCCGCATACTCCCACGCCGCCACGAAGTCAAAATGCTCGTCGTCGCGTTTCGCTTCCCCATCGGGGGTTTGATACTCCTCGCGAAAGTGCCCGCCGCACGATTCTTCCCGTTGCAGAGCGTCGCGGGCCATTAGCTCCGCTAGGTCGATAAAGTCGGCGACGCGTCCGGCAAACTCCAGGTTTTTGTTGAGGGTGTTGGCCTCGCCGGGGAGTTTGAGATTTTTCCAATACTCGGCCCGCAGGTCTTGAATCTGGGCGATCGCACTCTCCAGCCCCTCACGATTCCGCGCCATGCCCACGTTATCCCATACAATGCGGCCCAGCTCGCGGTGAAACTCCATCACCGTTTTCTCGCCCTGAATGCTCAGCAGCTTGGTAATGCGGGCCTTGGCGCTAGCTTCCGCTTCCCCAAAAGCATCGTCGTCGGTGGTCACAGTAGGCAATGACTGCCCCGCAATGTAGTCACCCAGCGTGTAGGGAATCACAAAATAGCCATCCGCCAACCCCTGCATCAGCGCACTGGCCCCCAGTCGATTCGCACCGTGGTCTGAGAAATTCGCCTCGCCCAGCACAAACAAACCAGGGATCGTGCTCATCAGGTGGTAGTCAACCCACAGACCGCCCATGGTGTAGTGCACGGCGGGGTAAATGCGCATCGGTGTCTCGTAGGGGTTCTCGCCCGAGATCCGCTGGTACATGTCGAACAGGTTGCCGTAGCGGGCGGCGATGGTGTCGCGGCCTTGGGAGGCGATCGCATCGCGAAAATCTAAATACACCGCCAGCCCCGTCTCGCCCACGCCGCGCCCCTCGTCGGTCATGGCTTTGGAATTGCGCGAGGCCACATCGCGGGGCACCAGGTTGCCAAAGGCCGGGTAGCGAGTTTCTAAGTAATAGTCGCGCTCCGCGTCGGGGATGTCTTCGGGATGGCGTGCATCCCCAGCCTTTAGCGGCACCCACACCCGCCCGTCGTTGCGCAACCCCTCGCTCATCAGCGTCAGCTTCGACTGATAATCGCCCGACACCGGAATGCAGGTGGGGTGAATCTGCGTATAGCAGGGGTTAGCAAAGTAGGCCCCCCGTCGATGGCAGCGCCAGGCCGCCGTCACGTTGGAATTCTTGGCATTAGTCGAGAGATAATAGACATTGCCGTAGCCCCCCGTACACAGCAGCACCGCATCCCCGGCGTAGCGCTCCAACTCCCCCGTCACCAGGTTGCGCACGACAATGCCCCGCGCCTTACCGTCGGCGACCACCAGCTCCAGCATTTCGCGGCGGGCGTAGACCTCAATCTTCCCCGCCTGCACCATGCGCATCATGGCGCTGTAGGCCCCCAGGAGTAATTGCTGCCCCGTCTGCCCTTTAGCGTAGAAGGTGCGCGACACCTGGGCACCGCCAAACGATCGATTGTCGAGCAGGCCTCCGTATTCCCGCGCAAAGGGCACACCCTGGGCCACGCACTGATCGATAATGCCGCTGCTGATCTCGGCTAGGCGATGCACATTGGCTTCGCGAGAGCGGTAGTCGCCGCCCTTGATGGTGTCGTAAAACAGCCGCCACACGCTGTCGCCGTCGTTGGGATAGTTTTTGGTGGCGTTGATGCCCCCCTGGGCGGCAATGCTGTGGGCGCGCCGGGGCGAGTCTTGAATGCAAAAGCTTTTGACGTTGTAGCCCAGCTCGGCCAGGGTGGCCGCTGCCGAAGCCCCCGCTAACCCGGTGCCGACGACCAAAATGGTGTGCTTGGCCTTATTTTTGGGGCTGACCAGTCGGCAGTGATCTTTAAAGTCGCTCCATTTTTGGTTCAGCGGGCCAGCGGGAATGTGAGGGTCGAGCATGGGGATGTGGGGAAGATGAGGCGCGGCGTATGCCCTCATTTTAGACTTGTCTGCATCTACGCAGTGCTTACAACCTGTAGGTTGGGTTGAGCTGGCGAAACTCAACACCTACCGTTAAGTCAGTTTCCCACATGCCTATCCCAGGCTGGACTGATAGATCATGCTGATGCAATATTGCCGTGCCACCATCTCTTCAAGAAAAAGAAGTTGGTGGGTTTATGGCGAGGTTTGTTGATCGGGAAAGGCTGGTGCGGAGTGAGTATGTGTTGGGTTACTCTGCGAGAAGGCAAAGCCTACGCGCTCTCAACCCACCTACAGCAGAGAATGCGATCGCACTGCGGCGGCGGATTGATTACTCTTAACATAGTTGTCAGCTCGAATTTTCACGAAGGATACAAACTTTATTAGCTGACTAAAACATTGAAATTTTCTTAGTTCTTTCATGCTAATAATTTCATGCTTTTTATTTTTTGACTAATTTTCATCCCAGATTCGATAGCATACTCAAATAAAGACTTCAGTTCTGACAAATGTGAGATAACTACTTCTGGGTCTGCATCGTAGAATTCTGATTCATTAATTACGTCTAAATCTTCTAGAACTGCTGTCATGATTGTGTAAAGCTCAACAATCATTTCAGGCAAGGGGCAAGGTAGTATGCCAATCTTATCTAAGTTCTCGTCATAGACATTGAAATACTTTCGTGTTACTCGCATTTGATACGTAATTCTTTTGCCTGACTTCAGGTCGTTAATTGCATTCTTAATTCCCTGGATATACTGCCGCTTCTGGACTATTCCTATTAGTGCCTGTATTTCTCCGTGGAAGGCAGAAGCTAAACTTTTTCTTTCAAGATGTCTTTGTCTTTGTTGAATAAGGACACTGCCAAGTAACCCACCAATGAATGTGAGTAGACCGCCGATAAGCGTTTGAAAAAGTGGAATATAGTCTTTGAGTGCAGAGTTTGAATTCATGTATTCTCTCTTCAGTTATCTCAAGTCAACCTCGCGCTCGAAGCGCTGCTGCAAGGGCTTTGAACATTCCAGCAGCTTCATCCAGCTTCCCTAAACGATATTCAGTTAGTCCATCCTTAGGCATAAGATGGTCATGTTCTGGAAAATCATCTTGCTCACTGCCTGTAAGGTAAGGATAGTCTTTGTCATAGATTTGTAATTCTAAGCTTTCGTATGTCCAACTTTCTCCAAGTATTGATTGAAGCTTTTCAATTAAACTTGGCTCAACAATGCCAGCAACAATCTCTGCGAACATCAATACGTGTATTTGCATTGCACCTTGCAATTCATTGAGAGTGTCACCTCTACGCAAAGCACTAGAAACTTGTGTAAGTGTTGTGCCTATCTCACTAAGGTATGCAGCAACTCTTTCTCGACGTTCAGGCTCCAGTGCCTGCAAAGTGTCTGAAACACTTGCCACAGATTTCGCAACTGCTGAAATATCTCTCGCTGTATAGAGAAAACCACCACCCATGCCTTTAGTAAATCCGCTAGGTTAAGCCTTGAACCATACTAGTTTAGCGCTTAGGGAATTTTGCTGCTAAATTAACTATATCAAATTAATATTGTTTAGCCTGCTCTCTTTCTGTACGCTGCATAACACCTCTTGTCAGAGTGATTAGCCAGATCTCGAGTCAACTGTCGCTTCCTATTGAGGAACTATGCAGAAGACGTATTAGTCTATCTAGTTAAGTTGGGATGTTGTGCAGATTTTCCTCGGGCTATCTCACAAATTATGGTGTTGCAGATACCTTGAAAGAGTCTTCAATATTCCCCTGCTTCTATACGGTTGACGGGGAGCGATCGCACTAGTACACTCATCCATTAAGCCGTTTGCGCAGAACGGTGACCACACAGAACTCGAAAATCTTGGCGCTGCCGGTTGGTGCTGGAACCACCAACAGACAGCTAACCCCGCAAATCTAGACAGCAGATTGCGAGGCTAGGCTCATCGTACCCTAGCCCCCTCAGTTTGCACTTCAACTGCGGGTGGCTGGGGTTTTCGCGTTTTGTCTTCCTACACCAAAACTGGAGACAGAACCGATGTTTGAATATCTCGACCCTGACGCCTCTGGTGCGTCAAATCTTCCGCCTGCCCAGCCTGCTAAATCACATCCCCGTCCTGAGAAGGTGCGCCATATGCTCTACGGCAGCCGGGCCGCCATAGACCGCACCATCAAAATCCTCCACGCCTACGGCTACGCTGACCCCAACGACTGGAGCGACCCGCTGCCCACCGACCAACCCAACCAGTGGATGGTGATACTGACCAAGATTTTGCTGATTGAGTAGTTTCTGTCGGCGAACTCGGGTGTCTGCTGTTTTTGCCCAGTCTGGCTACAAGCGGCAGACACCCGGTTGCTAATCGCAAACTGGCACAGTGGGTTAGGGTGGGCAATGCCCACCACCCAACACATTCACTCACTATCAAACCCTTGCTATCAAGATCCGGCGTTGCTTAACGCAAGTATGATTTGCCACCCCAGCCCCCCAATTCTGGGGGGAGCCAGAGTCTCAAAGTCCCCCAAAATTGGGGGATTTAGGGGGGCATGCAGCGTCTAAAGGTTTTGCCGGTTCATTCCTCGATTCAGCAACGCCCAAAATCCCTGGTGAGAGAGGGCGTTGGAAGGTGGGCGGTGCCCACCCTACTGGTCGTACCCCACTAGATTGATGCTCAGGCAGAGTCTGGGCACCAGGAATCACAGCTTGGTAACAAGTAATCACAGCTTGGTGATAAGCAAGTACAGGTCAGCGCGAAGCAAGTACGGGCCAACGCGAAGCAAGTACAGACCAGCGCAAAGCAAGTACAGGCTAGTGCGAAGCAAGTGCAGTCCAGTGCGAAGCAAGTACGGGTCAACGCGAAGCAAGTACGGGTCAACGCGAAGCAAGCACAGGCTAGCGCGAAGCAAGTACGAGCGATTCTCTGCTGGAGAGGCTGCGCATTGGCGAAGCGAGTCTATAGTTCAGGCTTAGCTCACCCAACCCAAATAGATCGCCCAGGGCAGCAGCAAAAACCCTGCTGCAATGCCAACGCCAACCACCGCACTCGTTCCATAGGCCAAAGGCCGAATCCCTCGATCTAATAGCCCCATCGATTGCAGCGCGCTCCAAAACCCGTGGCGCAGGTGCGAGGCCAGCAGCACCAAAATGACCGTGTAGCCCAAAACATAGGGCAACGTCTGAAACTTCTCAATCACCAGCCGAGCCAGGTCGCGCACGGTGTCGCCGCCTAGCTCGGTGGTGTAGTGGGTGCCAAAGCGAAACGTCATCAGGTGGGTGACCCAAAACACCGCCAGCACCGAGCCGGTGACAATCATGGTGCGCGAGCTGAGCGTTTGATAGCTATTGCCGCCCGCCGACTGGTAGGTGCTGTAGCCCTCGGGCCGCGCCTGCCGCCGCCGCCAAAAAATCTCGATGCCAACCCAAGCGTGGAGCACCACGATCGCCGTCAGCGCCAGCTCAAACGCGTAGTAGACAACATGAAAGTTGCTCACCAGCAGGGCGTAGGCATTGTAGGCATCGCGACCGACAAACAGCAGCAGATTGCCGGCCATGTGCACCAGCACAAAGGTGACTAGCGCCAGCCCGGTGAACCCAGTGATCAGCTTTTTGCCGATTGACGAGCGATAGAACCTCAGCAGGGGCGAGGCCCCAGTGGCAGGCCGTTCAGGCTTTTGTTGGGGGGCTTTGAGGGTGTTGGTCATGGTTCGTCTTGCACGCGCTCGATTTGCTCAATCACCCGGCGAATCTCAAAGGCATCGCCAGCGTTGGGGTGCTGGTGGAGGTAGCGCTCTAGGTCGAGCCGAGCCTGATCGAGCATCCCCTGCTGATAGTGGATCAGGCCGCGATCGCGCCATTCACCCACGGCCTCAGGGGCAATTAGCAAAATCCGGTTGATGGCATCTAGCACCTTGGGCACATCTCTATTTTGCAGATAGATCAGTTTCAGGTTAGTCAGCATGCGCACCAAAAAGGTGGCCGGGGTAATCGGGAGCAGTTGCTGGGGCTCTAGCTGGGCGGGGTCGCCAAACATCTGCTTGAGCCGCTCGCGGCAGTCTTGCTCAAACATAATTTCGCCCCGATTGAACGGGTCCACAAAAATGTCCATTTCTTGGACTGTGGGGCGAATCAAGAAATGCCCCGGCATGCTGACCCCCGCCATGGGGAAACCAATGCGATCGGCGAGTTCCAAATACACCAGCGACAGCGTGATCGGGATGCCTACCCGGCGCTCAAGCACGTCATTGAAAAAGCTGTTGCGTGGGTCGTAGTAGTCAACGCTGTTGCCGCTGAAGTTGAGATCGCCAAACAGATAGTCGTTGATCGCCTGAATCACTTTGAGGGGGTAGCGATCCTCCGGCAATCGCTGTTGCAGAGTTTCAGCCATGCGATCGAGCATCGCCAGGTAGTCGTTCACCACCAGACGGGGATACTCTTCTTGGGCAATGTATAGCGCCGCTCGGGCCAGGCTCACCTGAGCTGTGGGCCGTTGCAGTTCTTGATAGAGGCGCTCGCGGGGCAATGCAGAATAGGTCATTTAAACGTCGTAATCCTTTCCGCTGCCATAGAGCAGGCGATCGCGCCACCGATGGCTATAGTATCGCGGCACCGGTGGCAGTGACTCAATTACTGGACTCAGGACGCGGGCCAGGGGTTCCAACGCGCTGTATCCAGCCAGATTGCTATAGTGCCCCAGCCAGCTAACCAAAGCCCCCAAACCTACCTGGGGAATAATCTTGGCCACCAGCGCCGGATATTTGAGAGATGTAACTGCCAAAGTCTTGGCCAAGGCCGGAAACTGCACTACATCCTGCAAAAAGGGCTTGAGGGTAGGCTCGCCCAGCCCAGCCATGGCGGCAAAGATCGCCGTCAGCATGCGGTTGATGTGCTGCTCGGCGAGGGTTTGATCCATCCCGACGCTCATTGATTTTTGAAAGAGCCAGGTGACCGACAGGTTGGGCTGGTAGGGCTGGAGCGCGCCTAGGGCGGTGGAGTCGAGGCGATCGCACCCCAAGGCCTCATCAATGCCCGCCACCAACCGCTCCAAGTGGCGAATCATCGCCCCAAAGCCGCCAAAGCTCAGGGGCGACTGACTGCCGCTGCTATCGCCCACCGCCAGGGTACGCCCCCACGGATATCGCAGCGGACTATCGCGGTAGCAGGGAAAGAAGCCAAACAACGCCCGCTGCACCCGTAGATCTGCCAGACTCACCCCCTGATAGTCCGGCAGCAGCGTCCAGTACTCTTCAAAAAAATCTGTCAGGCTCAGCCGCCGCGGGTCGGCATCCGTGTAGGTAAACATATAGGTCGTGCGGCCATCCCGAGCCGGGAACGCCTCCCAAAAGTATTGGCACTGGTGCCGCAGCGGCGTAAACGACGCGATCAGATCCCCCGTGTCGTTTTGGGCATAGCCCTGGGCGCAGGTGCCCACCACCAGACACACCGCATCGGGCTTGGCGTTGCCCCGCGCCTGCTGCACCAGGGGCGAAAAGTGGCCCATCGCGTCAATCAGCAGGCGAGTGGTGAATAGCTGTCCGGCTGTCACCGCTACGCCATTGGGGTGTACCTGGGCAGAGTCGAAGGCAGTGTGCTCAAACAGCTTGCCCCCAGCGGCCAAAAACTTGGCCTTGAGCCGCTCTAGCAAGCCTTTGGGATCAACCCCGACGTTGAGTACGTCCTCGACCCACAGCAGTTCACCATCGCCAAACTGAATGCGGGCCGGGTTGTATTCCGACGCGATGACGGCATCTAGTTCGTCTAAGGTCAGCAATCCCAATTCGGTCAGGGCCGCCAACTCGCGGCGAGAGATGTTCCACTCTTGCTCGCGTCCCTGCAACGGGCCGCGCTCGAGCAGCGCCACTCGCCAACCCCGCTGGGCCAGCCCCGCCCCCACCAGCACCCCCAGAGTGCCGCCGCAAATCACGACATCCCACTCAACCGATTCCAGCAGTGTTTCAGTTGGGTGAATTACTTGCTGCTCGGGTAGGTTGCCGGTGCGATAGCGCAGCCACAGGTCGTCAGCCCGCTGAAGCCCTGCTAAAGGATGGCCTGGTAGGCCAGAGAGCATTTGTTCAGTCAGGCTCATAAAATGCCGCAAAAGGCCAGAGAATACTGTTTCCAGTCTAAAACTAAATCACTTGAACTACGGGGCTGGCGCTGGCAAACCTGGGGCCGCCAGCGCATAGACGATCGCCGATCGCAGCAATCCAGTCTGTTCGAACTAACCTGGCAATTACTTGCGTTGCTTAACGCAGGTATGATTTGCCCCCCCGCCCCCCAATTTTGGGGGGAGCCGGAATCTCAAAGTCCCCCAGAATTGGGGGATTTAGGGGGCTACAAAAGTATGTTGCTTTTGCAGATTCATTCCTCAATTCAGCAACGCCTAATTACTAGCTCTCGAATCGGCAGTAGTTACACAGCACTGTTGAGTTGAGGGTAGTGATAAAAAACGACAAAAAAGCAGCCTCAAAGTTGAAGCTGCTACAAGCAAATCAGCGAAAATGAAAAATTGTAATTGCTCAACTAGGTAGACAAATCTGAAACCTATTAATGGCAAGGGATTCAGGGACTGGGCAAATCCACCTAGTTAGAGGCGATTCAACGAAAGAATGAGGGTTTCAGGCATTTTTACGTTCAAATTCTCTATAAGATGGCTTATTGACAATCATCTAAAAAGCACACCAAATAAGGGATTCCAGGGAGGAGGGGGTAGTTGAGCAATTACGAAAAATTAAAAGCAATTTTGCCGAGGCAACTGCCCTACCGGTTAAAGAAACCTTTGACAGAATCGACAACGCCCTCAGCGGAGTCTTTAGCGGCGTTGCCAGCATCTTCAACAGCGTTTTGGCTGCGATCAAGACCCTGCTTGGCCCGGTTGATCTCACGATCGCTGAGGCCGCGATCGGTGCCTTTGTCTACATCAGCGGGCACACCACCCAGACCCTCTTGAAGTCGGAGCTTGACCTGATTGACGGTGTCGCCGTCCTTAGTAATGCGGTCAAGTTCACGCTCAGCCCGCCCTTGCACAATATCTCCAGCTTCGTTACCCAGGGCGGTGGCGGGGGTACTAAAGCCAAACAACAGGCCAGAGCCAATTACCAGCGTAGCGAGGCCAACGCACAGAAGGCGCTGAAGTTTTGACGCGATCGCATTAACAGTCATGAAAAGTCTCCTGAGAAAAGTCACACTCACCAGTAATTAGTAAAGAGTAAAGTGTTGGTGCTTGTCTTGTTATAGGGCCAGCAGGGGCAGCAAGACCTCGCTCAGCGGGTAGATCTGATTTAGCAATTTAGTTACAGATTGAAGCTACCCTGTCTCTTACTTTTGACTGACGCTCTATCAACAAAATATTCGTGCCATAAATCTTCGTGTCGCCCGTGGGCAGCTCTAGCGCACCACGGGTCGCCTAGCCTAAAATCGTTGCAATCTAAAGTCTTACCCTCACTATGGCCAATGCCTCTAACCCGATCACCCAGCGAAATGGCGTTTTTTCGGAGGGGGCTTTTACTCGCCCAGCCAGCGGGGCAGCGCTGACCTGCTCGATTCTCGTGGTCGGTGGATCGACGGCGGCCTACACCACGACGCTGACCGCTTTAAGGCTCAATCTAGATGTGTGCCTGGTGCAGCCCCACAAAGTGGTGGGGGGACAATTTACCGCCCAGGCGCTGCCCGCCTCCGACGACGGTGACCTGCTCCAGGCCAAGGCGACGCTCTACACGGTCGATGGCGAAGAATTTGCGATTTCTAAAGCGCAGCGGGCCTTTCGCGATCGCCAGCGTGAGCTGCAACCGGTGGGTGGTCAAAAGGTAGCCAACCCCGGTGGCGGCTGGGTGAGCCCGCTGGCAACCACTCCAGTGGTGGCCGCGACAGCCATGAACGAGGCGCTGCTGCCCTATCTGCGCGATGGTCGCCTCACCCTGATTCCGTTTGCGGAGCCAGTGCAGGTGGTGATGCAGACGGTGAACGGGCGATCGCGCGTGCAGGCCGTTGTCTGCCGCGACACCCAGGCGGGCCACACCTTCACCGTCAATGCCAAAGTCACCGTCGAAGCCACCGACCTGGGGGATCTGCTGGAGGTCGGCAACATCCCCTCCCGCGTGGGTCAGGAGGCCCGCCATGAGACCGGCGAGGCCATTTTGCCCGAAGATGCCCGGCCTCAATGCCAGCAGTCGATCACCTTCGATGTGGTGGTCGAGCACACGGCGCGGGGTAAGGGGGTGCCCATCGGCAAGCCCGACGGGTTTGAAACCGAGGGCTGGATTGGCCTCAAAGAATTTACCAGCAACTTTTGGACTAAAGCTAAGCCCGATCAGTGGCAAAAGTGGGGCTTCTTTAGCGACTTTGGCATCTTTCGCTATCGCAGGCTGCTCAGGTCGCAAACCAATGAGAAAAAGGTCGTCCCCGGCGATGTTGCCGTACTCAACTGGGGCACCTCTAGCGAGCCCGATCGCGCTTTTTGCTGCGGCAACGACTACCGTCCTGGGCGGCTGGTGGGCGTGAGTCGCGAAGAGCGGCAGCTGCATATCCAGCGGGCGCGGCAGCGGGCGCGGGCCTACGTTCACTACCTGCAAACCCACGGCGCTGCCGACCTCAAACCCCGGGGCGACCTCACCTGGACCAACGACGGCATTGCCCTCGAACCCTACATTCGCGAAGCCCGACGCGGCATTGCCCTCACCACCGTTCGCCATGAGGATGTAGCTGAAACCTTTTTCCCTGACCAGGCGCGGGCGCGGTGCTTCGACGATTCGGTAGGCATTGGCCAATACCACTACATGGATCTGCACGGCAACGACGCCAAGGGCCACGTCAGCCCTCGGGGCAAAGATGTGGTGGCCTTGCCCTTTAGCCTGCCCCTAGGCTCTCTAGTGCCTCGGGATACCGATGGCCTGGTGCTGTCGGCCAAGAGCCTGGGCACCACCCACATTACCAACGCTGCCTACCGCATGCACCCGATGGAGTGGGCGATCGGCGAAGCCAGCGGCTTCCTAGCAGTATTTGCTGTGTGGACAGGGCTGGATCCCAGAGTGTTAGCCACCGAAGAACGACACATTCGCAAGATCCAGGGCTTCATGGCTCGCAGCGGCATTCCTATCTTTTGGTTCAACGACATCAGCCACGATGACGCCGACTTTGAGGCCATTCAGGTGCTGGCGGCGGCAGGCATTATCCGCAGCGAAGACCCCAGGCATCTCCGCTTCAGACCCCATGCCCCGGTTAACCGAGCGGTGGTAGCCACAGCTCTGGTCAACGTGCTCAAGCTGCCTACAACCCTGCCTGACCCGTCCACCTCGGGGCCGACGTTTAAGGACGTGCTTCCCGGTAAACACTGGGCCTACATGCCCATCGAAACCCTCTACGCCCATGGCATGATCGCCGGAGTCGGCAAAGACCGCTTTGCCCCCGATGCTCCCATCACCCGCGAACAGCTCTCGTTTTTGGTCAAGCGAGCCATGCCCGAGGTCTACGACAAGGCCTTTGGCCGCACCCCCATCGATCGCCAGAATCTCCAGCGCCGCGAACTGTCTCGCGTGCTCTACGAGGTACTGAAGGGTCGGCTGGGAATTTAGTGCTCCAGACACTTCGCCGTAGCTAGGGTTTCAGGTACAGGGGGCAGAGGAGGCCCTAAAGCTTGTGCTGGTTAATGTTCACGGTCAAAGCGATCGCCTCTCAGCCCCAGCGTTCTGATTGAGTGCTGAGCGTTTGTAGAAGTGCACTCCGCAAAAACGGCTGTTTTTCCTGTCTTGACTGCAAAGGTGGGGTTAAAGGTGCTTTTTGCTGCAGTTTAGGTAGTAAAGATTACAACGGCGGTGCCTAGAAGCCTGTTCACTGGATCTGGTCAATTAGGCATTTATGGTCAGTTACGCAATGAAATTGTTGAAGCGAATTAAGCGCCAGCCGCTCCTGAAAGCGTCTAAACGGCTGTTACAGGTTGTGAGTGGAGTAGGGGTTTGTCTGCTAGTGGCGACGGTTTGGTCGTCGTGGTTCTCGCCCGCCGCCGCCCAGTATGAAACCTATGAGGTCAAGTCAGTCCCCGGCAATGTGATCTGGGGCGAACTGTTCAAGCCCGACAGCGAGCCGATTCTCACGGTCAAATCGGGCGATCGCATCCGTATGGAAACCGTCTCCCACGAGGGCATCGTCCCCGACCAGGGGGATACCGTTGCGTTTCTCACCGGCGGTGGCATCAAAGAAGAAGACATTTTGCCCGATCAGATCACCATTAAGGGTGCCGTGCCCAAATCTGGGCCAGGCCCCCACGTGATTACTGGGCCGATCTACGTCGAAGGGGCAGAACCTGGCGACGTGTTGGAAATCAGAACCGTCGATATTGAGTATCGGGCACCCTACGGCGTGATCTCAAACCGCCACGGCAAGGGCGCTTTGCCCGGCGAATATCCCGAGAACGAAGCGCCGATCTACACCAAAATCATTCCCATCGACGCTGAGCGAGAAATTGGTATCTTTAAACCTTCTAACGGGCTACCCGATCTCGAAATTCCCCTCAAACCGTTCATGGGTCTGATGGGTGTAGTACCGGCGGCGGTAGAAGACGCGGCTAACTCCGTACCCCCTGGCCTCTACGGTGGCAACGTCGATATCAAGCACCTGGGTCGAGGCAGCAGCCTCTACCTGCCGGTGCAGGTGCCGGGAGCGCTGTTTTACTCGGGCGACCCGCACTGTGCCCAGGGCAATGGCGAAGTGGCGTTGACGGCGATCGAATGTTCTCTGTTGCCGACCTTTGAGCTGGTACTGCACAAAGATATGGAGCTGCCCGCTCCCATGGGCGAAACCGCAGATTCTTGGATTGCTGTAGGCCTCGACGTTGACCTCAACGAAGCCATGAAGAAGTCGGTGCGCGAATACCTGCGCATTGTGAACGAGAAGTATGGTCTCACCAAAGCTGACGCGCTGCTCTACGCCAGTGCCGATATTGACTTTGAGGTGTCTCAGGTGGTGGATATCGTCAAAGGCATCCACGGCGTGATTCCCAAAGACCGCTTCACCGCGCTAGAGAAGTAGCGATCGCCTAAGCAACCCAAACGGTAGGGCATAGCGCAAAAAGAACCCCGGTTTCTCAAGAAAACGGGGTTCTTTGTTGTGAGCCAATGAGCCTAAATCAGCGTCAGCAGGTAGATCAAGCTAAACAGCACAATCCACACGACGTCCACAAAGTGCCAGTAGATTTCGGCCATCTCAGGGCCAGTATGGGTGATGTCGGTGTAGTGGTTGGCGCGGCGCGATCGCCACAGCACCCCCAAAATCAGCACCAGCCCAATAAACACGTGGGCTCCGTGAAAGCCCGTTGTCAGATAAAAGCAGTTGCTAAACAGGTTGGTTTTGAGACCGTAGCCCAGGTTCATATACTCATACACCTGGCCAACCAAAAATACTGCGCCCATGGCAGCGGTAATGCCAAACCACTTGCGCATGCCCGCCAGGTCGTTCTTCTTGATCGCCTTGGTACCCAGGTTAATCACCCAGCTGCTCGACACCAGAATGAGGGTGTTCACCGCCGGTAGCAGTAGCTCAACCTCGGTTTCCTCCGGTGGCCACTGCACATGGCTGCCGCGAAAGACGAGAAAGACGGCGAAAAAGCCCGCAAACATCAAAAATTCTGAGGCCAAGAAGGTAATCAGGCCCAGCACCCGCAAATCCTGGTGCTCTTCGTGGGCCGCCACCTCGTGGCCAGTGACCACGGGGGTAGAATCAATTGCGCCTTGCATAAGGTTATCCGGGGTAAAGGGCAGGGAGTAGATGGGGGGATGCGATCGCTACGATCGCGGTGTTGGCAAAGGCTCACCCGCTGGGCCAACCTTGTCGGCTTGCTCCATACCGTAGGCGTAGGGCCCGTGGGTAAGCACCGGCAGCACCTCCCAGTTTTCGATAATCGGCGGCGAGTCGGTAGTCCACTCCATCGTCATCGCATTCCAGGGGTTAGGGCCAGCCTCCTTACCCTTCATCCAGCTCCAAATCACATTGAAGTAGAAAGGAATCACCGACACCGCCAGAATGTAGGCTCCTACCGTCACCAGCTGGTTCAGGCCAGCAAACTGCGGGTCATACATCGCCACCCGCCGAGGCATGCCCTGCATACCCAGGTTGTGCATGGGGGTAAAGGTGAGAATGGTGCCGATGAACGTCAGCACAAAGTGCACCTTGCCCAGGGGCTCATTCAGCATGCGCCCGGTAATTTTAGGGAACCAGTGGTAGATCCCCGAGTAGATGCCAAACACCGAGCCGCCGTACAGCACGTAGTGAAAGTGGCCCACCACGTAGTAAGTATCGTGCACGTGAATGTCAAAGGGCGCTGCACCCAGAGTGACGCCGCTGAGGCCGCCAAACACAAACATCGACAGCAGGCCCACCGCAAACAGCATGGCGGTCGTATAGCGAATCTTGCCGCCCCACAGCGTCGCCACCCAGCTAAAGATTTTGATCCCCGTCGGCACCGCCACAATCAGCGTTGAGATAGTGAAGAAAATCCGCATCCAGGGGGCGGTGCCGCTGGTGAACATGTGGTGTACCCACACAAACAGCCCCACCAGGCAAATGGTGAGCGACGAGTAGGCGATCGCCTTATAGCCAAAAATCGGCTTGCGAGCATGCACCGGAATCACCTCCGACATAATGCCGAAAATCGGCAAAATCATCAGATACACCGCCGGGTGCGAGTAAAACCAGAACAGGTGCTGATACACCACCACGTTGCCGCCCGCATCGGGCTTAAAGAACGAGGTGCCAAAGTTGATGTCAAACAGCAGCAGCACCATGGCTGCCGCTAGTACCGGCGTTGCAAACAGCGCCAAAACAGATGTGGCCACCATGGCCCAGCAAAACAGCGGCATCTGATCCCAGGCCATACTGGGCACCCGCATCTTCCAGATCGTAACCAGAAAGTTCACCGACCCCAAAATGGATGAGGTACCCACCATAATCAAGGCCACGCACCACAGAGTCTGGGGCAGGTTGGCGGTAATCTCGCTCAGAGGCGGATACGAAGTCCACCCCGACTGGGCACCACCGCCCAAGAAAAAGCTGGCGGCCAGTACCGCACCCGCAGGTGGGTTAAGCCAAAAAGCCAGGGCATTGAGCTTAGGGAACGCCATGTCCCGCGCCCCAATCATCAGCGGAATCAGGAAGTTGCCAAACCCCCCGATCGCCGCCGGCACGATCCACAAAAAGATCATGATGGTGCCGTGGTTAGTCAAAAAGGCGTTGTAGAGTTCGGGGCTCAGAAAGTCAGAGTTGGGGGTGGCTAGCTCAGTGCGCATCAGCACTGCCATAAAGCCGCCCACCAGGTAAAACAAAAACGATGTCACCAGGTACTGAATGCCAATCACCTTGTGATCAACGTTAAAGGTGAAGTAGTCGTACCACTTCCACTTGTCCGGATGGCCGTGGCCACCCTGGAGCTCCGTGGGTTTGATCGAAATATCTGCTTGAGCCATAGATCGTTTGCTAATGAAGGCTATAAAAACTGCGGGGCACGGCGGCTAAGGTGGCTGTCAACTTACAAATTAACCCTGACCCAGTCCTAGACCGTTTTGCATGAACCCGACGAGATTAGCGTTAATGATTCGTTAAACCGGTTTGAGCAATTTGAACCGGAGATCTCGCGAGATCGGGGGCAATTCCCGCCAAGTACTCGGCATCAGTGGCATTCTCGCTGGGTTGAGCCACAGTGGTGGTAGGCGTCGCTTCAGCTACCCGGCTGGCTACCCAGTCGGCGTAATCTTCTGCAGACTGCACGATAACCTGGGTGCGCATGCCGCCGTGATACGCGCCGCAAAGTTCGGCACAGACCACGGGATAGGTGCCCTCGCGGGTGGCCACAAAGCGTAGCTCAGCCGGTTCGCCAGGCAGAGCATCTTGCTTCAGGCGAAATTGCGGTACCCAAAAGGAGTGAATCACGTCCTTAGCTTCGATCAATAGCTGCACATCCTGACCCACGGGTATGTGCAATTCACCATCAACAATGCCTGTGCCAGGGTAGGTAAAGATCCAGGCATACTGCATGCCGGTAACGTTTACCGTCACGTCTGGCGAGTTCATGGCTCCCAAGGGGCTGGCCCCAAAGCCATAGACCTGGGTTTTGCCAAAGACGGTGTCATCGTCAACGCCCTGGGCTAGTAGCAGGGGCGCTACATCAATCACCGATTGCTGTGGTGCCATAGCTACCATAGCCCCGTGACCGTGGTGGCCACCGGGCGAAAAGCCGCCCATTTCCTGAAAGACCACAACGCTGTACAGGCCCAAGCCCACCACAATCACAGCGGGAATGGCGGTCCAAAATGCCTCTAGGGGCAGGTTACCCTCAATGGGCAGGCCGTCGGTATCATCGCCCTTGGGCTGGCGAAAGCGAATTAGTGAATAGACGATCGCTCCCTGCACCACAATGAACAGGGCTGTGCCGATAGTCATCATGACGTTGAACAGGTCATCCACCAATGGGGCCTGCTCAGACGCCTGCACCGGCAGTAGATTGTGGTTTTGCCCCACCCAAAGACTGACCAGGGTGACAACGATACCGAGAACCAGCGTCCAAAAGGGGGCGGGAATTTGTTTCATGGCTACTCTCCTAGGGAGATGTTGCGAAAGATGCAAACCTCAGCCTCGTGAGGATATGCACCTGGAACGTGCGAATTAACTACCAGGGCTAAAAAACCATCAGCCATGTCTCTTTGCATGCTAAAGGTCAGATCCAGTCTGGCTTAAGAAACTTCTGATTTGCTTCAACTCTGTCAACGAACCGCGTCATCTTTGTAAAGTTACGTAACTTCTAAAGTCGTCAAGAAATCAGGACTTCCCAAAAAAATAACCACCCCTAGGGTCTAACGCAGATCCTGCCAAACTGGAGACAATTGATAGTTAGCTGTAGCGTTTTAAAACTCAATCCTTTTCAAACGCCGCTAGCAAAAGGGCATAGCCGCTGTCGTTAAGTGCTGGATTGCCGAGTTACATTTTCTTGCATATCAGGGTAGTGGCTGAAGGATGGGCACCCTAAGCCTATTGCTCGAGTCACAGACTTGACTGACGGCTGCGGGCTTTTGTACCCAAGGAGAGATTGCACATGGACTTTCCGATGGCCTCTAGCCAGCCCGATGTTCGCAAAGAAGCCCTTGTGGCCTTGACAGCCCAGTTTGTTAAGCAGGGCCATCCCCCTAGCTATGCCCAGCACATGGCTACTGCTTCTATTTTTCAGGCCGATTTAGAATTGCGCAACGCCCAGTTCAGTCGCCTGCTCGCCTGGCTCAAGGAATCTCATGCTGACGTTTATCCCAAAGCGCTCGAAATTGCTGAGGACGTGCGGCAAGAGTTTGAGAAGCGCGTCACTGGCGAGTTTTAGTCCGCCTAATCCCTTTAGAGGTGGCGAAATTAAGCGCTCGTACCCCAATAGCGCTACCTATGGCGTAGCTTGGTTCTACAGTGAGCAGCCAAATTGTATAGAGCAAAAACCGCCCCTTGCTAGGACAGCCTGTCCTGAGCAAGGGGCGGTAAGCAGTCGGCGCAATCACCTAGCTGGCAATGTAACCGTGCATGGTGGATTTGCGGCGGCGCAGGTGTTTGAGAGCCTGTTGCTCTAGCTGACGCACCCGCTCGCGGCTGATGTTCATACGGTTGCCAACCTTGGCCAGCGACAGCTCGTTGCCATCCTCAAGACCGTAGCGCAGAGTGATCACCTCTTTCTGTTGAGGGGTGAGCTCAGACAGTAGATTGCGAATGTCCTGCTTCAGCGACTCCTGAGCAGTGAAGGTTTCAGGCGAAATGCCGTCGTCTTCCAGCAGCTCTTGCAGCTCCGTATCCTGGTTGTCGCCAATGCGCACATCCAACGAAATGGGCTGCCGCGCCAGCACCAAAAACTCACGAATTTGCTTGGGCTCTAGCTCTAGCGCCTCACCAATTTCGTTGGCGTTGGGGCTGCGGCCTAGCTGCTGAGACAGCTCGCGCTGCACTCGCTTGATCTTGTTGAGTTTCTCGGTGATGTGAATGGGCAGGCGAATGGTGCGCGCCTGCTGCGCGATCGCCCGGGTAATAGCTTGGCGGATCCACCAGTAGGCATAGGTTGAGAATTTGTAGCCCTTAGTGGGGTCAAACTTCTCAACACCGCGCTCCAGGCCCAGGGTGCCCTCTTGAATGAGGTCTAGAAATTCTAGGTTGCGCTTCTGGTATTTCTTGGCGATCGCCACCACCAGACGCAGATTCGCCTCAATCATTTTGCGCTTGGCTCGCTCGCCTTGACGCACCGTATGGTTAAGCTGAGCTTCGTCTAAACCAGCGGCTTCGGCCCACTCGTTTGAACTGGGTTCATGGCCCAATGTCTCAGTCAGACCTTCTTTTTGCTCGAGCAGCGCCATATAGGCCTGCACCTGCTTACCGAAGATAATCTCCTCTTCGTGGGTGAGCAGCGGTACTCGGCCAATCTCATGGAGGTAGGTTCGTACAGCGTCAGCACTGTAGAGGGGCTTGCTTTTTAACGTACGGGTCTTTGTTTTAGCCATGAATTAACCTTTGTCCTCCACTGACGATGCGGCAAACGCTGAATGCTGAAACCCAAAAACTGATAAAAAAACGATCACCTTTCAAAAATGCCTAGGCCGAATCACGGAGAGATAGCGAGCTTCTCGGCCTTATATCGGCTCCAATACTGAACTGAGAGCAATCAAACTCGAGTTCTGCCTCGACACGCATCCTTGCTGCTCTAACAAGATGCGGTTCTGCAATTTTCATCCTTGATCCTTAAAGATCAGGACTAAGTTAATCACTTGCAATACAGAGTCACCAATCTAACGGCTGTCCAGACTTGTATCTGCTGAAGCTGCGGTTGATCAACGTTGCAAAGCCTAAGGCTGACACAGATGGCTAGAGTTCTCAACAAAACTCGAAGCCATTACGAGTTTACTCCTCCAGAATATAACAACTTTCTGGTTGCGTAAAGTGCTACAGGTGTAGTTATGCGTTTGACGGGGGTAGGGGTCACTTTGTTTCCCGAAGGAGTTAGGTTAGCCAACTGCGGCAGAGCGGTCTGCATCAGATGTTTCAGTTCCGAACTGGGCTTGAGGTTGATGCTTTTAAGAACATCTTCATTTTCAACGATCGAGGCCTTGAGGCATGGGGGTTTCCCTCCTGAGAAAACCGAACCTGCTGAAGTAACTAGCTGTAGGAGTAGATCGCAACTTTTCAAGCCCCAGGTTACTGAAACTGTGTAGCAAGGGTGTGTCGGCGGTATGGCAACTCTATGGCAGGTCTGGCAGCATACTACAACCTGGCAACTCCCTCAACCTGATCTCCCGGCACTGGCACACAACCTGTTAGCGACTGCTCAAAAACCGGTAGACTCAGTGAGATTATTTTTCATCCCTAAGCATAAGCACCCATGAACAACGGGTTAGACCATCGCCTGCTGGCTACGCGCCCGGCTCCTATTGGCATCTTCGACAGCGGTGTAGGTGGCCTCACCGTGCTAAGAGAAATCTATCGCCAGTTGCCCAACGAGTCAGTCCTGTATTTTGGCGATACGGCGCGACTGCCCTACGGCTCGCGATCGCCCGAAGAAATTCTCTACTTTGTGCGCCAAATCTTGACCTGGATGGCTGAGCAGGGGGTGAAGATGGTAATCATGGCCTGTAACACTAGCTCAGCCTTGGCCCTTGATCCGGTGCAGGGTGAGTTTCCCTTTCCGGTGCTGGGGCTAATTCGGCCAGGGGCTCAAGCGGCAGCTTTGCAGGGGCGTCGCATCGGTGTGATTGCTACCCAGGCTACGGTCACCAGCCGCGCTTATACCCATGCCATTCAAGAGATCAACCCGACCTGTCAGGTGTGGGAGGTCGGCTGTCCCAACTTTGTGCCCATTGTCGAGCAAAATCAAATTAAAGATGTCCAGGCTCAGCGGGTTGCCGCTACCTATCTGCAACCGCTAATTGCCGCCAACATTGATACCCTGGTGTACGGCTGTACTCACTATCCTCACCTGGCTCCAGTGTTGAAGCCAATTTTGCCTGCCACCATGCAGTACGTTGATCCAGCGATTTCTATGGTGGCAGCGGCTGCCAAAGAGCTTGATGCCCTAGGGTTGCGCAGCAGTACCCCTGCTTGGTCGACAGAGTTTTACGTGAGTGGCTCGGCTCCTGAGTTTAAGCGCTTGGCGGTGCAATGGTTGGGCCACCAGCCCACCGTGCGCCAGGTTCGTCTGCCAGAACTGGTGGCTAACCCCAAGGGCTAACCCTGGGAGCGACGCCGGATGCTCAAGCGCTGGGCGAGCACGAGCATGGCGTAGATCAGGAGTAGATAGGCGATCGCTAGCAGAGGAATAACGATTAGAGAGGCAGAATAGGTCATAGTCGGCAGCAGCAGATAGAAGAAGACCATCAATGTCTGACGAGCATAGATATGGCCAAAGGCAGCAGCAGGTGCTACCAAAAACCAGATCCTTCTGCGCAGAAGGAACTTTGCTCGCCAACAATTTTGGGCGCTGGCACGCCCGTAGAAGCTAGTAAAAACGACCGAGCGCCTAGGAAACCAGTGAGAAACCCACTTAGCACCGCGATCGACTCAATTAAGTGAACAAGACAAAGTCAGACAAAAAGCTTGCGGGCTTTGCTTGTTTCTTGAGAAATTCTTAAATTAATCCTATCACGGTATTTTGCGGTCGGGTGAGAAATATGAGGTGTAAAATCGCTTAAATTTTGGGCTGATTTTGCCAATTGGTTTGGGCCATTTAGCCATCGCTGCGGTACCGGCTTTAAGGGTGTAACCCAGGTCTGTCGGCGGGTTTAGCACTAGTGTCAACAGCTCACTAAGCTGCGGTCATAGTCTGGTAGACAACAAAAAAGGCTGAGCTTTTACCAATACTCCTCCTGGGGTTGTCTTAGAATGACGATAGAATATGTAAAAATTCGTAACTTTAGCGCTCTTGCCGGGGTCTATGACTTCAGTAACTTCTCTTTTCGCGCCGGTTGAGTCCGACCTTGACCTGATGACCCAAAATCTCAAGGGGTTAGTTGGGTCACGGCATCCCATTTTGTCGGCGGCGGCCGAACACCTGTTTGGCGCTGGGGGCAAGCGGGTGCGTCCAGCCATCGTGCTGCTGCTGTCTAAGGCCACCCTGCCAGGGCAAGAGATCACTCCCAAGCACCGCCGCCTGGCCGAGATCACCGAAATGATCCACACGGCTAGCCTAGTGCATGACGATGTGGTCGATGAAGCCAGCGTGCGGCGTGGAGTGCCCACCGTGCACAGCAGCTTTGGCAACCGCATTGCGGTGCTGGCCGGTGATTTTTTGTTTGCCCAGGCGTCATGGTATCTGGCTAATCTCGACAACCTGCGGGTGGTCAAGCTGCTCTCCCAGGTAATTATGGATCTGGCCGAGGGCGAGATCCAGCAGGGTTTGAACCGCTTTGATACCAGCTTCTCGATTGATGCCTATCTAGACAAGAGCTATTTCAAAACTGCATCGCTGATGGCCAACAGCGCCAAGGCGGCAGGGGTGCTGAGCAACATGTCGGAAACCGTGATCGAGCAGCTCTACGACTACGGTCGGCATTTGGGTCTGGCTTTTCAGATCGTTGACGACATTCTCGACTTCACCAGTTCTGATGAGGTGTTGGGTAAGCCTGCCTGCTCTGACCTCAGGAGCGGCAATTTGACAGCTCCTGTGCTCTACGCCATGGCTGAGCATCCCTTTCTCACGACTCTGATTGAGCGGGAGTTTTCTGAGACCGATGACTTTGACCAGGCGATTAACTTAGTGCATCAGAGCAGCGGTATTGTGCGATCGCGCGAACTCGCCGCCACCCATGCCCGCCTAGCGGCAGCTTGTCTGGAGCATCTGCCCCCTTCCGCTGCTCGCCAGGCTCTCCAAGACCTGACTAGCTACGTGCTGCGGCGAATTTCTTAGGGGTGTGGAGCACCTATGCACGGCTGTAACCAAATTTCTGCGGCCAGAGCAGGTTAGGCTAGGCTGCGAAGGTAGCTCCATAGCGTAAGCCAATGGGACAGGAAATTGAGCGCAAATTTTTGGTGGTGGGCGACGACTGGCGTCAGGCTGCCCAGGGCGAATTGATCTGCCAGGGCTACATTCCCACCCAGGACGCGCGGACTGTGCGGGTGCGGCGAGTGGGCGATCGCGCCTACCTCACCCTCAAAGGCCCAGCGGTGGGCCTAGTGCGCCCTGAATTTGAGTATCCCATTCCCGTTGCCGATGCTCAGACCATATTGGCAACCCTCTGTCAGCCTCCCTTAATCGAAAAAACGCGCTATCGCCTTCCGCTAGGGGAGGTGGTGTGGGAAATAGACGAGTTTTTAGGCGAAAACCAGGGATTAATTGTGGCAGAGGTCGAGCTTACCAGTGCCGACCAAGTCATCAGCCTGCCCGCCTGGGTCGGGGCAGAGGTGAGTTATGACCCTCGTTATCACAACTCCAACCTAGCCCGCTATCCCTTTAGGAGCTGGAATGTTTAGGATTCGCTAGGTGGATACTGCCGCCCCCGCCATTGGGTAGGCCGCCGCAGAGAAGAGAGACCGATGCGCGCTACTGCTGTCAAGTCGGCCAGGGGCGACAGCCAGAAAGCCCAGGCTCCTGGTGCCCCTTTGAGGTCGTAGGCTGTTGCCACCGCCGCCTGCATACCCAATCGCATCAATAGCAAGCCCGTATTCACGCCAAGCAAGATCTTGAGCGCCAGCGACCACCAGGTGGGCGCAAAGTGCTGAAGCGCCCCTAGCCCCGGTACGAGCACCCAGGGCAACCCCTGCACCAGGGCAAGAAATGCCCAATCCCACCAGATCTGCGCGGCTGGAGCGGCATCTTTGAGGTCGAGGGAGCGGCCCCACTCGCGCCAGGTTTCGGCCATGCCCTCGTACATGCGCACTTTCAGCAGGCGAGTGCCATCCCAGAAGCCCACCTTGGCCCCCTGGGTGGCGGCGTGGCGAGCCAGAGTGACATCGTCACAAAAAGAGGTGGCGGCGGCCTGGTAGCCGTCGAGTTTTTCGAGCAGCGATCGCCGCACCATAAAGCACTGGCCGTTGGCCATCACCCGCTGCGACGAGCCACTGGGGCTGCCCGCCGGGCCAAACCGGTACACCAGCGTCATCAGCAAAGCGGGCTGTAGCCAAAATTCGCCGGGGTGCTTGAGAATGAACCGAGGCGCAAGGGACACCAGGTCATAGCCCTCGCTATTCATGGCTTTAGCTAAAGCCGCCACTAGGCCAGGCTGAGGCTGGGTATCGGCATCGATGCCCAACACCCATGTGCTAGCGGTTGAGGTCTGGCGAAAGCCGTAGTCTAGTGCCCAGGGACGCCCCACCCAGCCCTGGGGCAAGGGGTCATCCTCTAGCAGGCGCAACCGTGGGTCGTGAGCCTGGTAAGCACTGACTACCGACTGGGTGCCGTCGGTAGACCGGCTATCGACGACTAAAATTTCCCGCACTTCGTAGCCCTGACGAGTCAGACCCTCCAGGCAGGGGCGGATGCGATCCGCTTCGTTGAGCGTCGGCACCACCACCGAAACCGTACCCAGCAGGTCGAGGTTGGGGGCTGCTGGGGCCAGGGGCGGCTTGCGAAAGGGACCCTGCATCAACCGCGACAGCAGCACCGCCACCATCGGCAACTGCATTGCCAGCAGCACGACCGCTACAAAACTTGGCCAGGGAAATAGGGTGGCCGCATCAGTGAGCAAGGGAGTACCTCAAAAACGGACGTTAAAACGATTGAGCCTGCTGACTGTAGATTTACACAGCTCAATTTCAGAATATTTGGCCTCGGATAGTGGATACTATCCGAGGCCAAGGGGCTAATCTCCAAAAACTAGGCAGAGATTAGAATGCGCTACTCAAGAACTCTTAGTCGCTGCTATCGGAGCTTCAATGACCGGGGTGGGTTCAACGAAGACCTGTGACAAATCTTCTTGGGCAGTGGCTCGCCAACAGAGCACCGCAGGCAGGGCTCCGGTCAAAATTCCCAAAGCAATGGGGACGTAGAAGCCAGCGGCCAAGCTCATCACCAGGGCGAAGCCAAAGTTGGACAGATACACAACTAGGGGTAGGGTGAGCTGCCCCTGGTCTAGCTCAGGCGAGAATTTGAAGGTTTTCCAGAGACCCAGGGCTAAGCCGATAAAGACGACTCCAGTACCGAGCCAACCTGCAAAGTTTTGGTAGGGCATACCAAAGAATGCGCCGGGTTCGTGCCAGTACCAGAAGGGTAAAGCGGTCTGGCTCATGGCTGGATCGAGCACAAAATCCCAGGAGGTGAGAAGAACAGATCCTAGAAATATGGCAGCCAGCGATCGCGCCCAGTTGTAGCGGCCAGCACCGCCCCCAGCGGCCAAACCGCTGCGAGCTAGCAAAAACGACGCCAGTCCCAAATAAAACCACGACAGCGGAATGGTAAAAGGCACGAGACCAGCTACTTTGTAGCCTAGCCCGTTGAGATAGCTGTAGTGGCCGAAGGGAAAACCAGTGCTAGTGCCTAGCAGCTCACTTGTGAGCGAAACGCCGACGGCTGCGATCGCAAACGTAATCAAGCTCCCCAGTCCTAGAGTGCGATAGGCGTACAGGGCCACTGCCACCGTTCCCAGCAAAATGTAGCTAACGCCGCCGCCAGCCATGCTCCACCGGAAGAGGGTGGGCCCTGCCGGCAAGTATTCTAGGATGCCAGGGTGAGGCACCACCCACAGCAGCCCGGCCAAGCCAAAGGCCATGGCAACAATGTGACCGTATAGGCAAAACCGCTCGATGGCTAAAAGATTTCTCATGGTAATTCCTAGATACCGCTGGTCGGGCTGTGTAGCTCGACCTCTAACCGTTCTTCATAAATGAGGGCTGAGCAACAGCCATAGTTGCAATCGTCGCTTAAATCATAAGTTTTGTAAATGGTGAATTTTTCAGCCTCGCCCACGCTGAATTCGTTTGTCTACAACAGAAGCTATACCTGCTTAACAGTTTGCCAACGCGGCTCTCGCCTTGCCCAGGGGCGGTGTGGAAATCAGGAAAATCGGCTAGGATGACGGCATACAGGTCAGATCTTTGAGATCCTATGGCACCTATGACGACCCCTGGCCCTACCCTAACAGTAAGGCCGCTGCAATATCGCGATTTGGACGACCTAAAGCAGTGGCAGCCAGAGGATCTGGAAGCTGGCGGTGATCTTGACGCTGCTGAAGCCATCGTGACATGGCTCGATTACCAGCGCCGCTGGTATGGCCCCCTTAAAGTATTAAGCTGGCTGCCTCGCTCTGTGCAGCAGCAAAATCAGACCACCTTCGTAGCCGAGCGCCAAAAATGTCTGGTGGGGTTTATTCAGGTGTCGCCGTTCAATCAAACTCGCAGCACGTGGCGAGTGGAGCAGGTGGTCATCAACCGTCGCGCTTTAGCCGATACGGCAACCTCTGGGTATGTGGCGGCCTCGGGTTATATGGATGTTGGTTCAAGGCTACTGCGCCACTGCTTTGAGGTGCTTTGGGAAGCTAGAACCTGGATGCTCGAAGTGGATGTCAACCACACCTCAGCCCTGGCGCTCTATCGCTTCAACGGGTTTCAGCCGCTCGCCCAGATGACCTATTGGAAAATGGCGGCTGAGCAGATCGAAGCCCTGGCTCAGCGTGAGGCCGACTTACCGAATCTGCTGCCGATTAGCAACGCCGACTCGCAGCTTTTGTACCAGCTAGACACAGCTTCGATGCCGCCGCTGGTGCGTCAGGTGTTTGATCACCAAATCCAAGACTTTAAGACCGGGCTGTTGGGCAGTGTTTCTGCCACCGCCGATCGCCTGGTCAACCAGGTAGAAACCGTCAGCGCCTACGTATTTGAGCAGCAGCGCAAAGCGGCGATCGGCCAATTTAAGCTGGCTATTTCCCGCGATGGGCAGCAGCCCCACGAGGCGGGTTTAACGGTGCACCCGGCCTACACCTGGCTCTACCCCGAGCTGATGACACAGATGGCCAAAATTTTGCAGCCCTTCCCAGCTCAGTCCCTACGGCTGACCTCCCTCGACTACCAACCCGAGCGGGAGGAGTGCTTTACCCAAATTCAAGCAACGCCTGAGTCCCACGCGCTGTTGATGTCGCGATCGGTGTGGCACAAAGTGCGTGAAGCTCGCCATCTTTCCCTAGAGGGGCTACAGCTATCGGACGTGTTAACGGGGCTACAGCCTGTGGGCAAGCCGGTGCCGGGGCGCATGACCTGGTCGGCAGAACGTTGGCAGGCGGTGCTAGGGCAAAAGCCTGATGCTGATGCCGATGGGCCTGCTGAAGGCGATCGCTGAGGTTCTGCAAGGCTATGGTGCTGGTTTCAGCCCTGGGATTAGATATTGGTCGGCGGCGCATTGGGGTCGCGGGCTGCGATGGCACGGGTCTGATTGCCACGGGTCTGACGACGCTACAGCGGCGATCGTTTCAAGACCTAGTGGCCGATTTGCAGCACTTTGTCACCGCTCGACAGGCCCAGGTGTTGGTGGTGGGTTTGCCCCTCACTATGGATGGGGAAGAGGGTTTTCAGGCTCGTCAAGTGCGGAAGGTGGCCGAGGGCCTCAGTCAGGCCCTGGCGCTGCCCGTGGTCTATGTCGACGAGCGTCTGAGTTCTGTAGAGGCTGAACATCTAATGCGTGCCGCCGGTCATTCTGTAGCTCAGGAAAAAGCCCTAATTGACCGTAAAGCGGCTGCCATCATCTTGCAGCGCTGGCTAGATGAACGGCGCTCATCATAATCAGACGTGACCGAATGGGATATTCTGATAACACTGTTCAGTGTTCATACTGGGCTGCGGTGTTGACCCACTGCGCCCGGTTACCGAGAGAAGAGTAGCCTCCATGGCGGATAACACCCAACCCATTGACGAGTCAGCCGTAGTTCTCACCGACGATGCCGGGCGGTTTTTGCCCTGTCAGGTAGAGCAGAGCTTTCAGCTCAACGATCGCGAATACCTGCTGCTGCTGCCCATCGATGCCCCCATCGAAATTTTTGTTTGGCAGCAAGACGATAACGACGACGACGTCTTAATGGATGTGGAAGAAGAGGAAATCGATCAAGTCTTTCTTACCGCCAAGGCCGTGCTGGCCGAACAAAATTTGACCCTTCAGCGTACGGCCATTACCCTGACGGCCTCGGGAGAGGTTCCTGAGGCTGAGGAAGACAACTGCCTGACCCTGGAGCTAGACGACCTTGATGACGCCGGTAACCCCGTCACTGAAGAATTTCAGATTTTGGCAACCTGCTTCTACGACGATGAAGAATATACGCTGTGTACGCCCCTCGACCCACTGCTGATTTTTGCTCACCGCACCAGCGATGGCTCGCTAGAAGTAGTGACCCCAGAAGAATTTCAAACCATTCGCGGTGGTCTAGAGGAAAAACTGTTTGATCTATTAGATTAGAGACGTCCGTAACGGCGATTATCGATAGTGCAATCATGGCTAAAGGTTCACGCTGGGTTCGGTGGAGTTTTTTAGGGCTGTTGGTGCCTGTGGCTGCGGGGGTGGCAGCTTGGCAGGGCTGGGCCTGGTGGAGCTGGGCTAATCAACCGGTCAGCGAAACCGCTGCCGAAACTGCGCCTCAAACGGTGCAAATTCAAATTCCGCCGGGCACTCCAGGTCAGCAGATCGGCCAAGATCTAGAAGCGGCTGGTCTGATTCGCTCAGCCTTGGCCTGGAAGCTGTGGTCACGCTGGCAAACCTGGCAAAACGCCGCGGGCGGGTTTCAGGCGGGCACCTACGCTCTAAACCCAACTGACTCGATGACTGCGATCGCTGAGGTGATTCGCAATGGTCAAGTAGTGCAAACCTCGTTTACGGTTCCTGAGGGCTGGAACCGCCGCCAAATGGCAACCTACTTTCAGGAAGAGGGGTTCTTTTCTGCTGATGCCTTTTTAGCGGCTACTGAGCAAGTGTCGAAAGATGCGTACCCTTGGTTGCCCGATGGCCTTCCCCACGTCGAGGGCTTTTTATTCCCTGATACCTATCAGCTTCCGGCTGAAGGGGTTACCCCAGAGGCGGTGGTCAAGGCGATGCTGAGTCGTTTTGAGACGGCAGCGCTACCAGTCTACCAACAGGCAACGACCGACCTCACGCTTTTGGAGTGGGCAACCCTAGCCAGCATCGTTGAGAAAGAAGCCGTGATTGCCGATGAGCGCGGCACCATTGCTGGAGTCTTTACCAACCGGCTCAAGCAGAACATGCCTCTAGGGGCCGATCCCACGGTCGAGTATGGGTTGGGCATTGTGCAGACACCCGAGCAGCCCCTCACCTGGACTCAAGTGGGCACCCCGTCCCCCTACAACACCTACATCAACCCAGGATTACCACCGACACCGATCGCCAGTGCAGGCAAAGCCAGCTTAGAAGCGACCCTAGCCCCCGAGTCTACCGCTTATCTATTTTTTGTGGCTCGCTACGACGGTACCCATGTGTTTAGCCGCACGTTAGCCGAGCACGAAGCTGCCCGCGACGCAATTCGCGCCACCATCGACAACTAGCCCCAGTTCGTTTGTGTCAGAGTCCTCTGGGCGATCGCCGTGCTTCAACCGCTGGCACGAAGTTGCGGCTGTCTTTTTAGGCAGCTTTAGGCTGTCGATCTAGACTATGCTACGTTTGGGACTATGGTTTTTTTATGTCGTTTTCTCGCCTACTGCAACCCGATTTAGTGCTGGATGGCAACGTCTTAGCAATTTCCCCTGAGCTGCTAGCTCAGCACAACCTGAAGGGGCTAATTCTGGATGTGGACGATACTCTAGTGCCTCTGCGTCAGGCGGAAACTAACCCTGACCTAGCCCACTGGATGCATCAGATGAAGGCCATTGCAACGGTGTGGCTTGTGAGCAATAACGTCAACGCCCACCGCATCAGTCGTATTGCCGCGCTGTTTGATGTGCCTTACCTAACTAGTGCCGGCAAGCCCTCAGGACGCAAGCTAAAGCTGGCCTTGGCGGCTATGGATCTTCCCGTGGATCAGGTGGCAATGGTTGGCGATCGCCTGTTCACCGATGTTTTAGCGGGTAACCGAGTGGGTTTGTTTACCATTTTGGTCAACCCTATGCCAGGGCTTAACCAGGTGGCACGCACCTCACCCCTACGGACGCTTGAGGTGATGATCTCCCAGTATTTTGGAGTTACGTTTTAAGACTAGTGGCTCAAACACTGGTTTACATCGGTGGAAAACGTTTACGCAGCGCAATCTTTTAGGCGAGAAACTTTGCAGGGCTAAATATAAAGAAAACATTAGAGTTAAGTTGAAACTTTAGGGCGGCTGCCATAGTAGTACTACATAAACAGGGGCCGGTTTTATATAGGCTCTTAAATTTAATAAGCCATTTTTGGGTGTCGGCTTTCGGGTTGGCACCCAAAGTTTTTGGCGGGCTCCAATGTCCATCCAGGCCACTCTTTGGCCAACACTACTATGCTCTACGTCTAGGTCGATTGTTATACTGCCAGGGCTATCTCTACTGACACTGCCCGCCCGTGAGCTCAGTTCAAACCCTAGTGGTCAAAATCGGTACCTCCAGCCTGACTGGCACGAGCCCGGGTCAGTTTGCCCTCTCTACCCTGGCTGGCCTGGTCGAAACCCTCTGCACTTTGCGTCAGCAGGGGCACCAGGTTGTTTTAGTATCCTCAGGGGCCGTGGGCATTGGCTGCCGTCGCCTCAACCTCGCTGAGCGCCCCAAAACTCTGGCGATGAAGCAGGCCGTAGCCGCAGTGGGGCAAGGACGTCTGATGCGCATCTACGATGACCTGTTTTCGGCTCTAAATCAGCCTATTGCTCAGGTATTGCTGACCCGCAGCGATCTGGCCCAGCGATCGCGCTATGTCAACAGCTACCGCACCTTTCGTCAACTGTTGGCGATGGGCATAATTCCCATCGTCAACGAGAACGACACCGTTGCCGTGGAAGAACTCAAGTTTGGCGACAATGACACTCTCTCGGCTTTGGTCGCCAGCTTAATTGGTGCTCAATGGCTGTTTCTACTCACCGATGTCGATCGCCTATATTCTGCGGATCCCCGCTCTAACCCTGAGGCGCAACCGATTATTGCGATCGATCGGTTGGCAGACATTCAGGCGCTCAAAGCAGTAGCGGGAGGCCAGGGATCGGCCTGGGGCACAGGCGGTATGCTAACTAAGCTAGAAGCTGCCCAAATCGCGACTACGGCAGGGGTGCGCACCGTCATTACCGATGGTCGTCAGCCCCAGAATGTGATTAAGGCGATCGCGGGAGAGCCGATAGGCACACAATTTGCTCCGTCACCCCGCCCCAGCCGTGCTCGCAAGCGCTGGATTGCCGCTGGTCTTGCGCCCGCAGGCCGCCTTTACTTAGATCAGGGGGCAACCCAGGCGATTTTGCAGGGGGGAAAGTCGCTCTTAGCTGCCGGCATCACCCGTTTAGAGGGAGACTTTGAAGCCCAGGATGCCGTCTTGGTCTGTGCTGCCAGCGGCGAAGATATTGCTAGAGGCATCATTAACTATAGCGCCCCAGACCTGAGCCAAATTCTGGGTCGGCGGTCAGAAGATATTCCAGCTATCCTGGGTTACGCTGGAGCCGATACGGTGATCCATCGCGATAACCTGGTGATCGCCACCGATGCTGAGGCCGAGGACGGCAGTGATCTGTAGGGCTAGTGATTTTAGTAGGCACCTCTGCGATCGAGTAGCACGGTGACGGTCTTGAAAATGACTTGAAGATCGTACCAGGGCGACCAGATCGCCTGGTACTGCAAATCTAGGTGCACAATTTCTTCAAAGTCTTTGATGGCTGAGCGGCCGCTGACTTGCCACTGTCCGGTGATGCCCGGCTTAACGTCGAGTCGCCGCCAGTGGTGAGGGCTGTAGCGAGAGACCTCATCTGCAGTGGGGGGGCGAGTGCCCACCAGGCTCATATCGCCTTTGAGCACGTTCCAAAACTGTGGAAACTCGTCCAGGCTCGTTTTTCGCAAAACACGTCCGATTCGGGTAATGCGAGGGTCGTTTTCGTTTTTGAAGATCAGCCCCTGGGCTTGGTTTGATACGGTTTGCTTGAGGGCATCAGCATTGGCCACCATGGAACGAAACTTCCAGATGGTGAAAGGTTTGCCCTTGAGGCCGTAACGGGTTTGAGCATAAAAAATCGGGCCAGGGCTGTCTAGCCTGATGGCTAGGGCCACTGGCAGCGCTACTAAAACCAGTATGGCCAGTCCTACCAGGGCACCCAAAATGTCGATGGAACGCTTGATTAGGCACCGGGCGGATGGGTGAATAATAGATATAGAAGTCTCTGGAGAAACACTTCCAGAGCTATCTGAATGGAGGGATAGCATGGTAGACCCTGTTGACGGTATGCGTGTGTTGAGAAGCTTAAATAATTTATACCAGCCTGTACGCAGATACACTTAAAAGCTAGCTAAGATTGTGCTTTTTTTGACGTGAATACTGCCTTAACCGCAATCGTAATGGAACTATGGGGTAATTAATGTGACCTTTGTCACAGGACAGTTACCGTGTAAGTACATATAGGCCCACGTGCACACTATCAATTTGGGCAAGGCAAATCTGACGGTAGAGAATACCCTTCGCAAGATCTTGCCAGAGCGGCACCAAACATAAATTTTGTGTAAAGCTTTTGACTCGGTGATAGCGAGCGCAGTCTGCGCAGGCTAAAAAACACGTTCTAAATCGTGAGTCTGAAGAGAACAGATATTAAGATAAAGCCTACAGCCAGCTTGGGCACACCCGAAAAGGATTGATTGCATGGTCGCGGCAGACAATATAGCCGAGGTTTGGTTATCCCGTTTGCGGGAGGACTTTCCCAATCAGCCCCAGTCGGTTTGCCAAAGCGTTGTTAGCTGGCTGCTAGGAGAATCGCCAGAGCGGTTGGCGACTCTGGCTGAGGCTGATCTCGCGATCGCCCGTCGAGCCATTGAGTATCGTTACCGCATTTTGCAGCAGCGCTATTGGGACGTGAGCCCAGAGCAAGGCTATCAGCGGCTAATCAAGCGGCTCAGCAGTCTGTTGTTGATTCGCAACAAGATTAAGACCTGGATTTCCCTCAGCCGCGATCGCCGCCGCACCGTGGTCGATGTGATCCAGGAAGTGATTCAAGAGATGATGCGCAGCGATCGCCACCTAGCCCAGCAGCTCAAGTGGATCTCGACCTGCACCCAAAACTCACGACTGCGCAATCTGCTGATGCTGGCCAGCCTCGAAGAATATTGCTTGCGCCCCATTCGCAACCAGCCCTTAATCATCTATCGCTTCGTCAACTATCTGCGCCGCAGCCAAAAAGGCGGCATGACCCAGGTGCCCACGGGAGAACTAATTCGCCTGGTCTCTGACGAAATTGCCCCCAACGACAGCGAAGACTCGCTCAGCCTGCTCGACGTAGAAGCCTGGAACCAGTACCAGGACGAGCAAACCGAACTGGAGCAGCAGAGTATGCGCCAGCAGGTCAAAAACTCCTTTGTTAACTACCTCAGCCGCAACCTTGACGACACGGCGGCTCGATGGCTAGAGCTGCACCTCAACGGTCTTTCCCAAGATCAAATTGCCCAGGTGCTGGGCATGCCCGTGCAGCAGGTCTATCGCCTGCGCGAAAAAATTAGTTACCACGCAATTCGAATTTTTGCCCTGAGAGAACAGCCAGCCATGGTGCTGGGCTGGCTAAAAACCTCACTGCAAGAGCATAACTTTGGTCTCACCCCGGCGCAGTGGGAGGGCTTCTGGCAAGATCTCTCACCGGAAGAACAGGCGATCTTGACAGCCTACAAGGCAGAACATTCCTCCGACGACTTAGCCCGCCGTCTAGGGCTAAAGAGCAGGCAAATTCAAGCTCAGTGGGTGCAGCTTTACCTACGGGCCCAGGAGTTGCGTACCCAGTCAGAGGGGTAGCTATAGCTTTTCCCGTGACTGTGATGGTTGGCGACTGGCCCTAAAAGGCCATCGTCCACGACTCATCAGTACTCCATAGCGGGGGCTAAACAAAAACGCCAGGGCAAACAGGGTCGATACCACCATTACAATGGCCGGGCCGGAGGGCAGGTTGAGGTAATAGCTCAAGTACATGCCGCTGACGCTCGCAAACACCCCTACCCCCGCGCCCAGCAGCATAACCTGGTGCAGACGAGGAACCAGCAGGTAGGCCGTGGCCCCAGGCGCAATCAGCAGCGACAGCACCAGAATCACTCCCACCACCTTCATGCTGGCCACTACGGTGAGGGCAATCAACACCATCAGCCCGGCGTGGAGCAGCCCCGTGGGTAGACCACCGGCCTTAGCGCCAAGGGGGTCAAAGCTATAGAACAGCAGCTCTTTGTAGAGCGCAACCACGATCAGGAGTACTAAGGCAGCAATAATCGCCGTATCGCGCACTTCTCCAGCCGTGACGCCCAGAATGTTGCCAAAGAGAAAATGGTTGAGGTCGATCTTGTTGTCTTTTTGGATAACAGTGATTAGCGTGATGCCCAGGGCAAAAAAGGCCGAGAAGACAATGCCCATGGCGGCATCTTCTTTAATGGGCGATCGCGTGTGAATCCAGCCAATGATCACGGTGCTGAGCACTCCCGCAATGAAGGCACCGATAAAAATGTTGACGCCCAGCAGGAATGCGATCGCCAGCCCCGGCAGCACTGAGTGGCTAATGGCATCGCCCAGCAGTGCCAAGCGCTGCACCATCAGGTAGCTACCCACCACCGAGCAAATGATCCCCACCATGATCGCCACCGCTAGGGATCGCTGCATAAAGGCGTACTGCAATGGCTCAGTCAGCCCGTTCAGCAGTGCCAGATCAGGCGACATGGCCAAAGAAGCCTACGTGGCCGCCATAGGCGCGGGTCATGTTTTCGCGGGTGAGCACCCAGTCGCGGGGGCCAGTGGCAATCAATTCTTTATTGAGGAGGATGAGCTGGTCAAAGTTCATAATCGACTCGCCCAGGTCGTGGTTGACCACCAGAACGATTTTGCCCGCTGCGGCCAGCTCGCGGAAAATTGTGTAGATCACATCCTCAGTTTTTTGATCGACCCCGACAAAGGGCTCGTCAAAGCAAAAAATGTCGGCTTCCTGGGCCAGGGCGCGAGCTAAAAACACCCGCTGCTGCTGCCCGCCAGAGAGAGCACCAATGGGGCGATCGCGAAAGTCAGCCATGCCCACCCGTTCTAGGGCCTCTTTGGCGATTTGGCGGCTAGCGGTCGAAAACCGGTTAAACCAACCGGTTTTTTGCACCCGGCCCATCATCACCACATCCCAAACCGTGGCAGGAAAAGTCCAGTCAATCTGCGATCGCTGGGGCACGTAGGCCACCCGAGCTAGCTGGTGAGCCAGGGCATCGTCGCCGTAGGTGACGCGTCCGGTGACCAAGGGCATCAGGCCTAACATGGCTTTAATCAGCGTACTTTTGCCCGCACCGTTGGGGCCAAAAACCCCCACTAGCTTGCCGGGGCGCAGGGTGAGGTTGATATTGCGCAGGGCCTGCACGTCACGGTAATTGACGCTCAGGTGGTCGATAGTGATGTGAGGAGCAGGAGCCATACAAGTCTCTCTAGCGCGGGGAGGAGAAGGTAAAATTGAAAAATGAAATGATTATGAAATGTATTGTATCGTAAAAATGAAATGATTATGAAAAGCGGTCTATGCAGTGCATGAATCTATATCCACGGTATGGAAAAACCGCCGCAGCGGTATTACTCCTAGGACTGGGATTAGTAGGCTGTGACTCTGCTCAACAGTCAGAACTTGTGCCCGGTGAGGCCGATGACTCACGTCCTGCCGTGGTGGCTACCAGTACTGTCATTGCCGACTGGGTAGCGGAAGTAGGTGGCGATCATGTTGCGCTGACCAGCATTTTGCAGCCCGGCACCGACCCCCATGTCTATGAGCCTGTGCCCGCTGACACCATTGCCTTTGAAGACGCCGACCTAATTTTCTACAACGGCTACAACCTAGAACCCAATCTGGTGCGGCTGCTCAATGCGGCGGGAGTAGACGCCCAGCGGGTAGCTGTCGGTGAGGTGGTGCCGCCCCTAGATCTGCAAAAAGGCACAACCACTGTACCCGATCCCCATGTGTGGGGTGATGTGAGCAATGCGGTGCCCATGGTCGAAACGATTCGAGATCAGCTGATTGAGCTAGCCCCCGACCAGGCCGACTTGTTTACCGCTAACGCCGCGGCCTACATTGCCGAACTGGAGCAGCTTCACGGTTGGATTGAGATCCAAACGGCTACCATTCCCCCAACGCAGCGGCAGTTGGTCACCACCCACGATGCTTTTCAGTACTATGCCAGCGCCTACGGACTCACCGTGGTGGGCACCCTAATTGGTCTAAGCACTGAGGAGCAACCCAGTGCCCGCACCGTGCAGCAGCTAGTCGCCTCCATTCAGGGGTTGGGAGTACCCGCCATTTTTGCCGAAACCACTATTAATCCCCAGCTGATTACGACCGTGGCTAACGAATCTGGGGTGGCTCTGGCACCCCAAGCCCTCTACTCTGACTCGATTGGTGCTCTTGGCAGTGATGGGGATAGCTATCTCAAGATGATGGCCGCTAATACGCGATTGATTGTTGAAAACCTCGGCGGCACAGTGTCAGAGGCTCCCTTTTAGCGATCGCCCGCTAAGGGGTAGCGGCGGCACTCGGGGGTAACCCTTCAAGCACTACCAGGGCTTCGATCACCTTTTTTACCAGGGGAGCGGCGACCGTTGAGCCGTAGGCGTCATCTCCTTGGGGTTCGTCGATCACAGCTAGCACTACATATTTGGGTGCATCAATGGGTAGAATGCCCACAAAGCTGGTGATTCGGCCTCGGCCATAGCCTCCCGACGCGGTGGCCTTTTGGGCTGTCCCGGTTTTGCCCCCAATGCGGTAGCCGGACAGCTTAGCCGCATCGCCAGTGCCCTCGCTGACGACGGCCTCCATCATGGTGAGCACCTGCTGGGTAGTCTGGGGCGAAAAGACCGTCTTAGGCTGGGCACGGTCTGGAGCCCACACCTCGTTGCCATCGGCGGCAACCATCCCGCTGACCACGTGGGGAGTGACCAGCTTGCCACCATTGGCCAAGGTGCCCAGCAGTTGCACCATCTTAATCGGTGACAGCGAAAAGCCCTGGCCAAAGGCCGTAGTAGCGGACTCGACTCGGCTGCGAACAAATTGCTCACGGTCTTTTAGCTGAGCGGTGGCTTCTGCGGGTAAATCGATGCCGGTGGGGCGATCGAGGCTGAGGCGCTGAAGCCAGCTAAAGTAGTCGGCGGCGGGCATTTTCTGCATGATGCGTACCATGCCTACGTTGCTGGAATACTTCAGCACGTCGGTGATGGAGATCGGCCCCCGACCGCCAGCGGTGGCGTAGTCGTGGTTTCTGATCTTCCATTCGCCAAACTGCATTTGGCCGCTGTCGTTGACGACTTCGTCGGGTCTGATGAGTCCAGCTTCTAGGGCGATCGCAATGTTAATTGGTTTAAAGGTGGAGCCGGGTTCGTAGAGATCGCTTACAGCCCAAGTCTTGAGGGCTTCGGGGTCGGTTTTGAAATACTGGTTGGGGTCGTAGGTAGGCACACTGGCCAGAGCCAGCATTTCACCAGTTTGGGCCTCCATCACCATAACGGTGCCGCGTTTGGCGTTGTGGCGATCGACCACCGCCTGTAGCTCCTGCTGGGCAGTCCGTTGCAGTCGACTGTCGAGGGTGAGGCGCAGGCTGGCGGTGCTGTCTGGTGGCTCCAATCCAGCGGCGTCACTTTCAGTAGCTATATCAGCATCAAGCTGATCGGGGCGAGTAGCAGTCTCTGCGCTGGCACCAGGCGCTGGTGGCCCATAGGTGTCTAAAGGAGTTTCTGTCTCAGCGGGAGAGACCGCTTCGACTGGGGTGAGCGCCAGCTGGTCTTGATAGGCAATTTCTAAGCCTGCCTGGGGCTGCCCGTCAAAATTGACAAAGCCGACAATGGGGGCAAATAGCTGCTGCTGAGGATAAAAGCGCTGCTGCTGGGGATGTAGTTCGAGACCGTTGAGACGTAGGGCACGCAGGCGATCGACCGTCGCTTCGGGTAGCCCGTCGGCTAGCCGAATGCCGGTCGGCTGCTGGCTAAACTGGCCAATTAGACTAGATTTTGGGCTTTCTAGCAGCGGGCTGAGGGTCGCTGCCATCTCTGGAATTGATAGATCAAAGAGCTGAGGATGGGCATAGAGCGTATAGACCACGCGATCGACGGCAATCACGTTGCCCTGGCGATCGACAATGGAGTGCCGCACCTGCCGCTGCACGGGCGAGGTGAGCCGCTGCTGCTGTGCCAAACTCGATAGGCTGTCGCCCTGGGCTAGCTGTAGCCAGGCTAACCGCCCCGCGATCGCGACCAGCGACAGCACCAGCAAACCCCACACCAGAAGTATTCTGACCCGGTTGGCTGATGGGTTGAAGGGAACCACTGCCGGTAGGCGAGGCTGTTTGCGGCGACGGCGGCGACGGGTAGAGTAGGTAGAGCTAGCCATGGGTGCAACGCAGGTAAACGGTGAGGCTAGGGTCTAATAACCTAAAGGGACATCTACCTTGGGTAGTGCTAATCGTCCCAAGAGCGATGTTGATGCGGGAACCGGCATTGCCACCGCAGCCTGCTGCGCTGGCTTGAGAAAGATGACGCTGCCTGGCTGAGGTGGCTGAAACCCCATTTCACTCCCTTCTACCTGCTGGGCTAGATGGTTTTTAAGCACCTCATTGGCGGTGGTGAGCTGCTGCTCGTTGCGCTGCAAGCGATTGAGCTGCTGACTGGCCTGGTTGAGCTGGCGATTGATATAAACCGACGTGCCATAGCTCAACAAGGTCAGCGCTACCAGCGATGTGGCCAGCGCTGACGACACCAGGTGTAGCTGGGCCAGTCGCCGCACCACGGGGCTAGAAGAGTCTAAGCCTGGAGCCTGGGGCAGCACCACTGGCGCAGAAATTTCTGGCCTGGTTTCTGCTGGTTGCGTGGCGTAGCCTTGGGCATGTGCTGTCGCTGCCGTAGACCGAGACGGCACCGGACGGGGCACATAGGATTTCAGCGCAGCAGACATAGATGACCCACACCAGTAATGAAACTGAAGTCAGGATACTGCATTCTGAAAAAATTGAGCTATCAACCGGCAAAATGAACGCGGCATTTAAAGTCTGAAGTTTAAGGGCCAAAAAGTAGGATCAATTCCTTAAATCTTGAACCGTTCTACAGCAATAAATGACGTTTTTATGCGTCTACAGCTTTGTACCGCACTCTGAGCAGAAATTGCTGGTTGAGATATTTTGGTGCCCACAGCTCACGCAGGGGGTCAGACCTGTACTGCTGCCAGTGCCATGCACCTCGGGCAGACCGATCATTTGGTGATTGCCTTTACCAGGGGCCACCATGGGGTAGCAATTTTCGTTGCGGCGCACGCGCACGTCGAGCAGGACGGGGCCGTCGTGGGCCAGCATTGCCGCCACGGTTGGGGTGAGCTGGTCGCGATCGCGCACCACCATGCCCTTGATGCCATAGGCCTGAGCCAGCACCTCAAAGTTGGGCATCCCCACTTCCATATTAGAAGAGGAGTAACGCTCGCCGTGGAAGGCTTGCTGCCACTGACGCACCATGCCCTGCCAGCCGTTGTTCACAATCACCGTCTTGACGGGAATGTTGTACTGAGCCAGGGTGCCTAGCTCTTGCAGGTTCATCTGAAAGCTGGCGTCGCCGCTGATGCAGATCACCGTTTCGTTGGGCAGCGCCACCTGCACCCCTAGGGCTGCGGGCATGCCGAAACCCATGGTGCCTAGCCCTGCGCTGGATACCCACTGGCGGGGGCCATTCTTGAGGAACTGAGCTGACCACATCTGGTGCTGACCCACATCGGTGGTGAAGTAGGCGTGGGGAGCCTGAATGGCCAGCTCGTGGATCACTTCCTGGGGCGACAGCTCGTCGGGATAGGTGGGCACCACCAGGGGATAATCGCGCTTCCAGCGATCGATGCGATCGCGCCAGGCCGCCGTTTGGTTGGGGGGCGGCAGCTGATTCTCTTCCTCTAGGCGGCTGAGCATAGTGGTCAGTACGTGCTTCACATCGCCCACGATGGGCACCTGGGGAGCGCGATTTTTGCCCACCTCAGCTGGGTCAATATCGATATGGATGACCTGGGCGCGAGAGGCAAACTCGTCTAGCTTGCCGGTAACGCGATCGTCAAAGCGAGCGCCAACGGCAATCAGCAGATCACATTCGCTGACGGCAAAGTTGGCGTAGGCAGTGCCATGCATGCCGAGCATGCCGAGAGCTAGGGGGTGATGCTCATCAAAAGACCCTTTACCCATCAGCGTGGTGGTCACGGGAATTTGAAAATATTCTGCCAGTCGGCGAATTTCGGCATGGGCACCAGCGGTAATGGCACCGCCACCCACATAGAGCAGGGGGCGCTCACTCTGGCGCAGCAGGCGCAGAGCCGGATTGACCTGGCGGGGGTTGCCCTTGACGGTAGGTTTGTAACCGGGCAGACTCACCTTGCCGGGCTCCACAGGCACGTAGTCGAATTCTGCTAGACCGATATCTTTGGGAATGTCGATCAGCACCGGGCCAGGGCGACCGGTCTGAGCAATGTAAAAAGCCTCCGCCACCATGCGCGGAATCTGCTCAGGGGTACGAGCGACGTAGGAATGCTTGACCAAGGGCAGCGTGATACCGAAGATGTCGGTCTCTTGGAAGGCGTCGCTGCCGATCGCATGGCTGGGCACCTGACCCGTAATCACCACCATGGGAATGGAGTCCATTTGGGCGGTGGCAATGCCGGTCACCAGGTTGGTGGCTCCAGGGCCAGAGGTGCCAAAGCAAACGCCCACTTTCCCCGTGGCGCGGGCATAGCCATCAGCGGCATGGGCTCCGCCCTGCTCATGGCGCACTAAGATATGACTGATCCCCCCGGCGGCTTCGGCGCGGTATAGCTCGTCATAGATTGGCAAAATAGCCCCACCCGGATAGCCAAAAATATGTTCTACCCCGTGCCGTCTGAGACTATCGATCAGGGCAAAAGCGCCAGAGGCGCGGCGCACAAGAACACTGTTAGGAGCGGCAATGGGAGTTGTCATAGCGGCGGGTGCTTGAGTTGGGCTAGGGCTAGATTGCATTAGTTAAGAAGAAAATAAAGTCAGAACATTTTCTCCCTCAGGCCACACGGGCAGTGAACAGGCTCACCGCCGCTGCTTTACAGGAATCGTGGTGCTAAATGCTGTTAAATGAAGAACATTTCCTCTCATATTAGCAGCAGAGGCTAGGGTCATTGTTGCCACAGGGCATACTTTGGGCCGCCTGGTTATGGGGCGTTGATATTCAACCGTGAACCGGCGGTGTAGCGGTCGATGGCCTGGCGCGATCGCAGGCAAAGAAAATCGGTGGCAGTCAGGCGTTCCCTAGCTTTCCCTGGTGCTGTGGCCCAACCCTCTACCGACTGAGGCTGTTGCCACAGGTGGAGATGGGGCACGGCTGGGTCTGCGTAAAAATCGATATCTCCCGATCCCAAACAGCGAGAGGTGTGGTGGGTGGTGCGATCGTGGCTGAGCCGATAGGTTGGCACCTCGGGGTCGCGGGGAACTCCCCAGCCATCCACCATCAAGAGGGCCAGTACTGGCCCTTGGTAACGGTGCCAGTGAGTAGCCAGGGCAGCGGCCCCGACACAGCCTGCGCTAAAGGCCCAAATCACAAGTGCTGGCGGTGCACCTGTAGAGCCAGTGTGGTCTAGGTCATTTCCTTCAGGAGTTGCAAAGCGTGACGCTCTTGTTAGCTCTTCGCTCAACTCAGCCCTGGCCTCAAGAGCTTGGCGCAGGGCAAACGGTGAAAGCACGCCCAGCGGGGCGCGGGGCGCATAGACAATCTGGCTGTGTTGGCTTAGGGCCTTTTCTCTGGCGATCGTAGCCAAAATCTGCCCCGTGAAGCTAGGCGGGTGTATGCCGCCACAGATCAGTAAAACAATTTGCCGCAGTGCCACTGTCTACCACATTCTTTGTTGATTGGGTCGAGATTTGATCAATAGACACGCATTGTAATAGCTAGGAGAATAACACTCCTGCTAAAAACAACAACGATTGAGAAACGAGTCAGTTTACGTAGTTTTTATAATCGTTCGAAAGAGAAAAATGATTTTTTTCTAAAACTTAGGTAAGGGGATCGCCATCGGCACACATATATAGGGAATATCTAAGGTCAGTTAGGAGGTGCTTCACTTCAAAGCTTTAGAACATTTCTATTAACCGGCTCTAGCCGTCGCTTCAAGTTAATTTCTAGGCTGAGCTGGTCTATCCGGTGAACTAGTTTTCAACCTTTAATCTTGCTCCCAGGCTCTTTTTAGCTTGTTTAGACTGATCCCCAGTCTGTGAGTGAAGTACCTAACCCCTAATCTTGCCGCCTAATACCCCTGGAGTTTAATTCAAATGCCTCAAACCATTGTCAACCTAACTTTACCGATCGTAACGGATAAGATTGACGCTATTCTGGCGGCCTATCCGCTCTACGAATACCGCCAGGTTTTTGCAGTGCCTGAACTGCGGCAGAAACTGACGGCCTACGTTCTCGCTCGGCTGCCGGTGGTGTATGTCGCGATGGACAGCAGTACGGCCTGTGATATGGCACCGACGGGGCATTGCTACTCCTCTGAGCAGCACAATCAGATCAATCAGCTGATTCACCAAGGAATTGAGGCTTTGCTGGGACGGCCCGAAGTTTCCCAGCGTCGCCCTAGCACCGAGCGGGTTGAGGCTGATCCCATTCCGTCGAGCTGGTTCGGATAGATTGGCCGGGTTTCCGTTCGGTTCTACCCATACCTCAATTGTGATTAAGGGCGTAGTCTCGTAATAGACGGTGGGTTGTCTGGAGTGGGCAACCTGCTGACTGCGGCTTAAGTGCCGTAGTTGGCCGATCGCAGAGACAGGTGACGCCTTGGTGCAGCAGTTTCTACCCCTTAGTCCATTGCTCAGTGAGCAGCAGGTTTCGTCTGGCCCCCGGCTAGAGGAAGTTCATTGGCGGCCTGGTGCTAGTACGCCCCAGGCTCACATTCAGGCTGAGCAAGAGTGGTTAAGTGGTCTTACAGCCCTGATTAGGCTACTACTCGAACTTCCTCCAGACTCTGTCCTAGCGGAGGCGGATGGGCCGCTGCCGCTGATGGGCGGGGTGTTGTCGGGGCCATTTCCAGTGTTGCCCGATCGCCTTATGGGGCGGCGGTTGGCTCACTGGCTTTTGGTGCCCGAACAGCTAGAGCAGATTCTGGCCGTAACCCGCCCTCTGCTGCCAGGTCAGGGGAAAGGATCGGCCACAGCTCCCGCCTGTGATTTGCAGATGGTGCCTCTAACCAGCAGTGACCCACTAGTGGGAGAACGGTTTTGTCTGCTGCTGACCCGGCGCATCAGCCTGCTGTTGGTGCTGGGCTATGATGCTCAGGGACTACCCCAGTTTCAGTTTTCCTTTGCTCCTGAGGTGGTGCAGCAGGGCTGGCAGCGTTTGCGCGATCGCGTTGTGGCTACCCGTCCCCCCCTGGTGCAGGCCCTCGATCGCCTGATCGATCAGTTTCCTCCCGTTGAGCCCGACTATCGCCTGGTGACTCGCTACAGCCATTTGCTCATGGCCCAACTGCGCCATCTGCCCCCTGGGTCAGTCGAGGCTGAGGGGCATGGATCGGCTGTGGCTATGCCGACCTTAGCCCTGCCCGCTCGCCCTAGTGTGGCGGCCTTTCAGACTGACTCGCCCCCTCACTTTCAATCTGTATTCGGCAGTGCTGCTGAGGCAACCCCTGAACCCGCCGAGGAGGGCAGCCCCGATACTGAGCTGCTCAAGGCAATGGCCCACGAAATTCGTACGCCCTTGACGACAATTCGCACGCTGACGCGATCGCTGCTCAAGCGCAAAGATATCAGCGATGAAGTGGGTAAGCGGCTGCGGCTGATCGATCGCGAATGCACCCAGCAGATCGATCGCTTTAGCCTGATTTTTCGAGCTGTAGAGCTAGAGACCGATCGGACGGCCAGACCGCGATCGCCCCTGTCGGCGATCTCCCTCAACCAGCTATTTGACGATGCCATTCCTCGCTGGCAGCAGCAGGCCAGTCGCCGCAACCTCAGCCTGACGGTGAACGTACCCCCCTGTCTGCCCATGGTAAATAGTGACCCAGCTATGCTGACCCAGGTGCTGACCGGGCTGATCGACCGCTTTACCCACAGCTTGCCTCCTTACAGCCACATCGAGCTAGCGGTCACCCTGGCTGGGCACCAGCTTAAGCTTCAGTTTCAGTCGCTGCCCCCCACGGGCTGTGATGACCAGCCCAAGCCTGATCCCTTCTCGTCGCCCTTCAAGGCTCTGGGGCAGTTGCTTATGTTTCAGCCCGAAACCGGGGGCCTCAGCCTTAACCTCAACGCCACCAAGAATCTGTTTCAAGCCTTAGGCGGCAAGCTGATCGTGCGGCATCGTCCCCAGGCTGGCGAAGTGCTGACGGTATTTTTACCCCTAGAGACTAAAACGCTGTAAGCCGCTCATGGTGACCGCTGTGAACTTCAGAGACTCTCTAGGGAGGGCTTTTAGAGAGTTAAGAGCAATCCCACCGCGAGCTATAGCTGGGATGACGCGTTGCTTAACCATCGGCAATGGCTATGTCCAGATTTGGTGTTGCGTCGGCCCAATCAGCCCGGTCTAGGCGATAGACCGAGCAGTCATCGTCGCCAAAGCGGCGGTGCTCTACAAATTTGAACCCGAGGCGCTCATAGAATCGGTGGGCGCGGGTGTTGCTAGTCAGCGGGTCAATCAGCACCGCTGTCACCAATGGATTCTCAAAACAGCGAGCCAGGGCCAGCCGCATCATGGTGGTGCCATAGCCTTTGCCTAACTCGGTGGGTTCGCCAATCCAAATGTCGATCGCCCGCAAATTGGCCGGTACGTCGCCCCAGTAGTGGCTGTCTTCCTGGGCAGGATCAATAATTTGAATGAAGCCGATGGGGCGACCGTTGAGTTCAGCCATGAGCTGCTCGCGCCAGGTGGGGGTGCGGGCTAGCTCTACCTCCCAGCCCCAGTCGTCGTTGGGGTCGGCGGCGATCACCTGAGGTTGTTCATCCCAGTGGCGCAGTAGGCCTAGGTCGCTCAAGGTAGCGGGCCGCAGGGTAATGGTGCTTGACTCAGGCATGGTTGTCACCTGCTGATTCAATGTTGGCTAGCCGCCTGACCACTATAGGTTTTGCGTACTCTTTTGCCAAGACACGATAGAAATCTGCAACGGTGTCAAGTTAGGCAACCGTGAAATTACCTGGTCTTTTTTGAGCTGGAACCTGGTAGTGCAATTCCACAAAGTTTTGGCCGTAGGTTTTGGCTGACAGCAGCTTCAAGGGCGGATCGACCCGCAGCGGAAACAGGGGAGCACCGCCGCCGAGGGTGACCGAGGCAATTTGCACCACAATTTCATTCAGCAGCCCAGCGTCGTAGAACTGACCGGCCAGATCGCCGCCACCGACGATCCACACGTTTTTGTCGCCAGCCGCGATCGCCATCTCCTGGTGAAAGGGCTGGACGTCGCCACTGACAAAGCGAACATCGGCATGCTCAATCGTCGGCAGCTGGCGCGAGGTGAAGACCCAGGCTGGTACTTTGTAGGGCCAGGGCTGGGGGTTGTCAGCCTCAGCAGAAAAATCGTGGTCGTAGATCCACTGGTAAGTGGTGGAGCCCATGGCGATCGCCCCTACTCCCTCCAAAAAGGCATCAAACGTATTCGGCTCTAATTCGCCAAACTGAAACAACCAGTCGAGAGAATTGTTTGGGTCGGCGATAAAGCCATCTAAGCTAGTCGCTGTGTAATAAATGGTGGCCATGGTAGATTGTGCTCCCTCATGGTGTTGAGTCAGGATTTAGGGACGGCTACAAAAGATTTAGGGTCTCAAAGCAGCGACGCGTTAGCTCAAGGCGGACTGGGGCATCGGCATCACTGCGCATGTCGATGTTGGTGGCAAACAAGTAGACGTTTTCCCCCTGCTCTAGATAGCCGACATACCAGCCAATTTGGGGTTGATCGGCCTCGCCCAAGCCAGCCCAGCCGGTCTTGGCCCGCAGCGTGTAGTCAGGGGTGCGCTCGGTGATCATAATGTCTTTGACCGTAGCTATGGTCTGCTCAGAAAATGGCAGTTCGTTGCGGTGCAGACGCTGCAAGAACTCGATTTGCTGCTGGGGCGTAATCCGCAGATCGCCCTCTAGCCAGAAACTGTCGATCGCATCAGGGCCACCAATGGTTTGGTTGCCGTAGCCTGCCTCGCTGACCCACTGCTGCATGCGATCGTGCCCCACCCGCCGCGATAGCACCTGGTAAAACCAGACGGCGGATAGGTTAAACGCTGTTCGCATGTTTTGATCTCGATTCCAGGCGGGCACCATGCGCTCAACGCCATCCCAGGTCAAGATAGCCAGATCGTTGGCGATTACTCCAGTTTCAAGCGCAATTAGCGAGTTGAGAATTTTGAAGGTGGAGGCGGGCAGAAAGGCTTGGCGGTTGCGATCGCGATTGTGCTCATAGGTCACGTTCTGATTCACATCGTGAATGATGATCGACCCTTCTACCCCTAGGGCTTGAAAGTGCTGGGCAAATTGGGCTTCTACATCGGTAGATTGCTGGGCGACTGGCGGTGCGATCGGCGCTGCGCTGGGTTGAGCAACGGCAGGCGATGTCGAGAGAGCCACCAAGCTGCTGACGGCTAACCCCAAGAACCACGGATAGGCACGATCCACAAGATTGATCTCCTGATTAGGGCAAAATTGATGGACGGAGTCAACTGTACATAGTACCTGGGTACTTGTCTAGCTCACGCAGGGTTGAAGACGGCTAGGGCTGTCAGTGCTATAAGACCTATGAATTGAATGCCAAGGTCGTGATTGATCACCGCTGGCCATTGCTGAGACCAGAGCTATGGCCATGATCGAGTGTTATGGGCGCTGGCAATTCGCTAGAGCGACAGAGTTAGGCAGGCAGCGGCCCCGAGAGCGGCTGCGGTGCGAACGTGGTTCCACAGCGTCCAGTTAGTCAGGTATTTGGCCCAGAGGGTCGCGCCCTCGGCACTGTCTGGATTTACCGTCGCCAGCGCATCGTTGAGCGGCACATTAAAGGCGATGGTGACAAGAATAGTGCCGAGCAGGTAGAGCAGGCTGCCAATGAGCAGATACTTAGCGCTGGGTAGCCCCTTGATGAGCGAAGCAACGACGAGGGCGAGACAGCCTGCCGCTGTGCCAAACAGCACGCCCATAAACCAGGGATTGATCACGGTGATGTTGATCGACTGCATAGTGGCAATGCCCTGGGCGGGCGGTTGCTGGCCCAAGGCTTGCATCACAAAGGTAGAAAAGGCGAAGAAGACGCCTGCAACCAATCCGCAGCCAAGGGCGGTGCAGAGTTTGAGGGGAAAGAGCCAGGAGTCGGGAGTCATGGGGAGGGGGAGAGAGGGGAGCGTTTTAAGTGCTGAGTTGGGGATCTCAATTCAAAATTCAAAACTAAACACTCAAAATTTTCTTGCCTATGCTGCTGCTAGATCCATAATCTGCTTGCGGGCTGCGGCAATGGAGGTAGCCAGGCTTTCGCTGCTGTGCTCGTCGTTTTCTACATGCACGAAAGTGATATCGGTGATGCCGATGAAGCCGAAGGCTACCCGCAAGTAAGGGTCTTGGTGGTTCATGTGGCCGTATCGATCGCCGGGGCCAAAGCCTGACGCGCCTCGGGCGGTGATGACGAACATTTTTTTGCTGTGGAGCAGTGGTTTGTAGGGGTCTTCGGTATCTTCGGGATCAATGGCGAAGGTGCGGCCAGTGCGCACAATTTGATCAATGTAGGCTTTGAAGGTGCTGGGGACACTGAAGTTGTACATGGGGCACCCCACGACTACAACATCGGCGGCGATCAGTTCGTCGATCAGGCGATCGCTCACCTTCAGAGCCTCTTGCAGTTCCGGCGTGCGCTGCTCCTCCGGGGTATAGGCGGCAACAATCCAGGGCTCATCCACATGGGGCACGGGCTGGCGACCAACATCGCGGTAAGTGACGGTGTCGGCGGGATGGGTCTGTTTCCAGGCTTCGACAAATTCGCGGGTCATGCGACGGGAGTGCGATCTTTCCCCTCGCGGGCTTGAGTCAATATGTAAAAGGTGTGCCATAGGGCCTCCAGGTCAGTACCCGTTTAGCCTAGGAAACCTTACTGGTTGGGCGCTATTTGATTCTTGGGGGGCTGTCAAAATCTTGCGGTGAGCTAGCCGCTAGTCCAGCAATCGCTTCACAGATAGGGAGATATCAGGAAATGTGGGGGGAGAAATAGTGCCTTCCGTTAGCGTGGCTTGCGATCGATAGGTGCCCTCAACCGGGTCACGCATGACAATTAACCCCATTGTCTGGAGGTTGACGATCCAATATTCAAGAATCCCTGCGGCAGCGTAGGCATTGGCCTTGGGGTCTGAATCTTTTCTCAAACTGGTGTTAGAAAACTCAATTAGCCAAAAGACGTTTTCTGGGTAGGGATGGTGTCTGAGGTACTCCCGACCCAAGGGCTGTACCACAGCGATGTCAGGCTCAGGTTCTGACTGGGTGGTTGGGATCGTAATTGGTTTGCCTTGCAGCACCTCAGCCCGATCGCCCAGCAATTGCTCTAGATATTTCGCGCTGGTGCGGCTGTAGTAGGCGTGGGGTTCTCCTTCGGGGGGCATTTCAATGATCTCTCCGTTCAAAAGCTCCACCCGGCGATCGCTGAGAATGCCCGCCGCAATCATTTGGTGGTAGTCCTCAAGGGTCCATTTTGCGATCGCAACGTGGGGGGTCATCGCTTTTCTCTGCCGCTATTGAGAGTGAAAACTCGCCTATTGTTCCATTCTGCCAGATAGACTTGAGGGGCTGGGCAGCCGGGCCTGGCGTAAGCTATCTCCGATGGAGAATTTAGCTATGAATGCAGCTAAAACCAGGCATGCCAAGGGTTTGCAAAACCGCCTAGGGATGGATAGCGCTGAGTTTACCTGCCTACCCACTCTGTCGAGTCAAGACTTGGCCTGGGAGCATCTTCAGGTGGGGCAATTTCAGCATCCGCCGGGGGAGTGCCGAATTGCCTCAAAATCGGAACATACAATTTGCCTCTCGCTGGCGGCGCGTCCGGTGCGGTTTTTGCAGATTAAAGACGGCAAAACCCACAGCAGTCTCTACGGCAAAGGCGATATTTCCATTACTCCGGCCCAGACCGCGTTTTTTGCCCGCTGGGATGACGACGACCACTACGTCGAGCTGCGGGTTGACTCTGGCTTTGTGGCCACCGTCGCGCAAGAAGCTCTGGGGCTGAACCCCGATCGCATCGAACTCATTCCCGAGTTTCGCCTGCGGGATGGACGGCTAGAGGCGATCGCCCTGATGCTGCTCGACGAACTTAACCAGGCCAACCCCGGCGGCAGGCTCTACGTCGAGTCGTTGACCAACCTGCTGGCGGTGCATCTGCTGCGGCAGTACGCCGTGACCAGGCCGCAATTACAAATTCACCCTGGGGGACTCCCCCAACGTCAGCTTTTGCCCGTGTTAGACCACATTCACAACGCCCTGGATGCTGACCTGAAATTGGCGGATTTGGCGGCGATCGCCGGTGTCAGCCCCTTCCATTTCAGTCATCAGTTTAAACAGGCGATGGGGGTGGCCCCCCACCAATACGTGCTGCAACAGCGGGTCGAGCGGGCCAAGCAGTTGTTGAAACAAACCAACCACTCTATTGTAGAAATCGCCCTGCTGTGCGGGTTTAACAGCCATAGCCACCTGAGCAAACAGTTTCGCCAGACCACCGGCACCACCCCCAGCACCTACCGAGCGATCGTGCAGTGAGCGTCCTTCCCGTGACTGACCCCGTGACCAAATTTGTGCTCTACAGCAAGCCCGGTTGCCACCTGTGCGAAGGGCTCGAAGAAAAACTCGTGGCCGCCGCCCACCTAGCCTTTGAGCTAGAGGTGCGCGACATCACCACTCGCGACGACTGGTTTCAGCGCTACCAGTACGAGATTCCGGTGCTGTGCCAGGTGATCCAGGGAGAATCGGGTAGCCAAGAAATTCCTTTGCCGCGCCTGTCGCCTCGGGCACCCCAGGCCAAGGTGGAGCAATTGATACAGACTTATATGGGCCAGAGTAAGGCAGAATAGGGCAACTTCAATGATGTGAGGAGTTGCTGACATGAAGCTGCGCCAACTGCTTGAGGGCCTGCCCGCTGGATTGATCGACGCCGAATTCACACTGGCGGAAGGGAACGATCCTGACATCAAGGGTCTGTGCACCAATTCCCACGCCTGCCAGCCGGGGGATGTGTTCATTGGCATGCCGGGCACGCGGGTCGATGGCGGTGAATTTTGGCCCAATGCTATGGAATCTGGCGCAGCGGCGGCGCTGGTGTCTGCCCAGGCTTTGCAGACTCGTCCCGCAGAGGACGATGCTTGCGTAGTGCCCATGACCGATATGTCAGTGGCCTGTGCCGAAGTGGCCGCGCGGTTCTACAACTACCCGGCCCGACAGATGGGGCTGGTAGGGGTCACGGGCACCAACGGCAAAACGACAACCACCCACCTGATCGAGCATTTGTTGAATGCGGCGGAGCAGCCCACCGCGCTGCTGGGAACGCTCTACACCCGCTGGCCCGGGCATCAGAAAACCGCTCTCTACACCACACCCTTTGCGGTCGAGCTTCAGGCTGAGTTGGCCACGGCAAGGGATGCAGGCTGTCGCTACGCCGTGCTGGAGGTCAGCTCCCACGCCCTGGCTCAAAAGCGAGTTTGGGGCTGCCCCTTTGAGGTGGCAGTGTTCACTAACCTGACCCAGGATCATCTCGACTACCACCGCGATATGGAGGACTACTTCCAGGCCAAGGCGCTGCTGTTTAGCGAGGGGTATTTGGCGGGTCGTGCGGTGGTGAATATCGATACACCCTACGGCGATCGCCTCGTCTCCCAGTTGCCCTGCGATCGCGTTTGGACCTACAGCACCCAAAATCCCGCCGCCGACTTGTACACCGGAGATCTCACCTACCAGGCAAACGGCGTCACCGGAACCCTGAAGACCCCAGTGGGCACCGTGCCCTTTAGCTCACCGCTGGTAGGGCAGTTTAACCTGGAGAATTTGCTGGCGGCGGTGGGGGCAGCCCTGCACCTAGGCGTGGCTCTAGACACGATCGCAGCGGCCCTGCCGGGCTTTGGCGGCGTGCCGGGGCGCATGGAGCAGGTGAAGATTTCTGAGGCCCAAGACATCAGCGTGATTGTGGACTACGCCCACACGCCAGATAGCCTAAAGAATTCCCTTCAGGCGGCGCGGCCTTTTGTGCCGGGGCGGTTGATCTGCGTGTTTGGCTGCGGCGGCGATCGCGATCGCACCAAGCGCCCCCAGATGGGCCGTATTGCCTACGAGCTGGCCGATGTGGTGGTCGTCACCTCCGACAACCCCCGCACCGAAGACCCTGAGCAGATTTTGCGGGATGTGGTGGCGGGCATTCCGGCAGAGCTAGGGAGTGATCAGGTGGTGGGCGATCGCGCCACCGCCATTCAGTCCGCCATTAACCTGGCCCAGCCGGGGGATGGCATTCTCATCGCGGGCAAGGGCCACGAAGACTACCAGATTCTTGGCACCGAAAAAATTCACTTTGACGACCGCGAACAGGCGCGCTATTTTCTCGAAAAACGGTATATGAGCTAACATTTTTGCCCTGAAATGGCGGCGTTATGTGAATACACGCAACATTCTCGCGGCCATTTTCAGTGGTTAAAGATACCCTAATAGGTGTTAGTGCTGATCTTGTTTTGGGTAGGCGCTAGCCTGGCCCCGGCCCGTTGGAGCACTATGCAGTCTTACCAAGAACAAGAGGTGTCGCTGCACCGGCTTCTACAGCTCAGTGCGGCAGCCCCAGACTATGTCCAGGTAAAACCCAAGGGGTTTAAGGCGATTCTACAGTCAACGGTAGAGTTCCTTGAAGCCCACGACATTCAGGCCCACCTGCTAGTCAAGCTGCCGGTGGGCGACCCCTGGAATGAGGATGTGCTGCGCTACAGTCAAGGGCTGCTGCTGCCCCATCGGGTGCTGCGGTTTGCTCGCCCTGACGCAGAGTCGCCCAACCTGGGCAACGAGGTGGTGGTGCCCTTGCCCGATAGCCACACCTGGCGCGGCGACTACTTTGTGGTGGTGCAATCTGAGTCCTTTGCGGCCATGCTGATTGCCCATCGGCTGCAGCCCCTGTCGGCTACTCCCCCAGGGCAGAGTCAGCGAACCCCCGAGGGCCGACGCGACCCCGAGGATGACGACGAGGCCTCACCGCCCCTAGAAGAAGCAACAGCGGCGCGATCATCGTATCTATCGGTGTGCTGTTCCATCAACCCCGACCTGGTGGCGACAGTGGTCAGCGCCATTCGCCGCCAGATTGATCAAGGCCTGGGCACCGCCGCTGTCGGGCTCGATCTGGCTACCCTGATTCAGCAGTGGCCCCAGCTAAGGCCCACTCCGTCACTCACCCCGGCTTACCTGACTCTGGTCGATCGCTGGCTCAACTGGCAGCTCACGCGCCAGGAACACCTGCGCCAGTCGGCCTCGACCTACCGCCGTCAGGCGCTAAACATGTCGAGTCTGTCATCCCAAAATGAGGTGTTGATCAACACGCTGCGCCTTAAGGATGACTTTCTCAATACGGTGGGCCAGGAGCTGCGCACTCCCCTCACCACCATCAAAACTGCTCTGACTCTGCTTGATTCGCCCCACCTCAAGCCCCCCCAGCGGCAGCGGTATATGGAGATGATCAGCCATGAGTGCGATCGCCAGAGTGCGCTGATTAGCGGCGTACTCAACCTGCTGCAGATGGAGACCAGCGTTAGCCAGGCTCAGCTCGACCCGCTAAATTTGTCAGAAACCGTGCCTCCGGTGGTCAGCACCTACCAGCCCCTGGCCGCAGAAAAGGGCGTTATGCTGGCCTACACCATCCCCAGCCAGTTGCCGCCGGTGCTCTGCCCCGACAGCTGGCTGCGACAGGTGATGATTCACCTGCTAAACAACAGTCTGAAATATACCCCCAGCGGCGGCCAGGTCTGGGTGACGGCGACGAGCACCGCAGACTACGCCGAGATCGAAGTGCGCGATACCGGCACCGGCATTTCGGCTAGCGATTTGCCCCACATTTTTGAGCAATTCTATCGGGGCCGCAACTTGCCACCTGCCGAAACCGAGGGGGCAGGTCTAGGGCTGTCGATTGTGCGGCAGCTGTTGTTGTACTGCGGCGGCACTGTAGTAGCTCGCAGCCAGCCTGGCGAAGGGACGACGATGGTGGTGCGGCTACCCATTCACCACCGGCGGCCCTGACCGTTAGAATGTGTGGTTTGAGCGGCGATTTGTTCTTTGACCTTACCTAAATCTGCATCGGCGGCCCCCGGCGATCGCTCCGATGCCAGGGCTGGGGCGGTTTATGCCCTGCTGGCCTACAGCACCTGGGGGCTGCTGCCTATCTATTGGAAGCTATTGGGCGTCGCTTCTGCCGTGGAGGTGCTCAGCCACCGCATGATCTGGTCGGCGGTGTTTTTAGTCGGTATCTTGCTGGTGCAGCGGCGGCTGGGAGATTTGCAAACGCTACTGCGATCGCCCCGCAAAGTGCTGGTGCTGCTGCTCACCGCCAGTCTGCTGACCTTTAACTGGGGGCTGTATATCTATGGAGTGAACAGCGATCGCGTCGTCGAAGCCAGCCTGGGCTACTACATCAACCCGCTGGTGACCGTGCTGCTGGGATTTATCTTTCTCAAAGAGCGCCTGTATCGGGGGCAGCAGGTAGCCGTAGCGCTGGCGGTAGTGGGGGTGGGCTACTTCATCTGGCAATTGGGCACCGTGCCGTGGATTGCTTTGGCCCTGGCAATTTCCTTCGCGTTTTACGGCCTGTTGCGCAAAGTGGTGGCAGTGGGGCCGCTAGTGGGCCTGGCGGTCGAAACCCTACTGATTACCCCTTTAGTGCTGCTGTTTGTAAGCTGGCTCGCGGCCAACGGGCAGGGGCACTTTGGGGAAAGCCTGCCAATCACTCTGCTATTTATTGGGGCTGGGGTGGCGACGTCGATGCCGCTGCTGTGGTTCAACAAAGCGGCCAAACGGCTGACCTTAGCAACCCTCGGCTTCTTTCAGTATCTCGCTCCGTCGCTATCGCTGCTGCTGGGGGTGTTTGTGTATGGCGAGCCCTTCACCCCAGTTCACGTGGTCACCTTTGCCTGTATTTGGACAGCTCTGCTGCTGTATTCCGTCACGGCGCTGCGGGCTAGGGGCAGGGAACTGCGCTGATGTCTATAACTTGTCCGTAGGAGCTGGTTTCGGTCACCCAGCCAGTGCTGCCATCAAAGATGGTGACTTCTAGCCAAGCGCGGCCATCGCCGGAGTTCTGCCGCCAGGGTGGATTGCGAGAGGCGTAAATGGTATCTCCGGCATTGTAGTCAGCAATAATACTGGCGTTTGTGGCAGGCGTAGCCCTTACCGAAAGCCGCACATTGGCCCGAAAACAGGCCCGTGCCGTCGATGGTGGCCTGTCGCTGCAGGGCGATAAAACCGAGGCGCTGATCCAGCCCATAGGCTGTACAGACGACAAACCGTTGAAGTTATTCCCTAAAAAGATTTGAGCCCGGCCTTCGGCTACAACCCCAGTTAAAAGTACCTGAGTACCGGCTGGCAGAGTACCCAGGCGGTTGGCGATCGGCCCCAGCCTGGTGTTGTCAAAAACCTCGACGGTTTGGTTGAGCCGTCGGCACTGGCGAATGAGACTCTGGTTTTCTTGCAGGTCTTGAACGACGATTCTAGACCCCTGGGCTAGGGCTGTTGGGGTGAAGCCATAGGCGATCGCCGCCGTTGTTGCCAGCCCAATCGCCAGCGGTCTCAAGGGGTTCATGCTTACTGCCATACCATCTCCTCACTATAGGTTTTGCCAGTCAAAAGTATCCCGACTCAAAAAACATCCTGCTGGGCCTGCTGGGCTAGGACGTAATCGGGCTGCCCTACCGCCAGTTTTCGCGGCGCAGCAGGGGGTTCATAAATTCGTTCAGCCCCTCACCTACGAGAGACAGCCCCGTCACCATCAGGGTCAGGGCCAGCCCCGGAAATAGCGCCGTCCACCAGATGCCCGTGGGCAGCGCATCGAGGGCCTGGCGAATGTCGGCCCCCCACTCGGGTATCTGTTCGGGCAGACCCAGCCCTAAAAAGCCCAGGCCACCCAGCACCAAAATGGCGTCGGCGGCGTTGAGGGTAAACAGCACCGGCACGCTTTGAATCACGTTGAGAAACAGGTAGCGGGTCAGCACCGTCCAGGTCGAGGCCCCCATCGCCTGAGCGGCTTCGATAAACAGCTCGGTCTTGACGCTGACGGTGTGGTTGCGCACCACCCGGTAATACTGGGGAATGTAGGCAATACTGAGGGCGATCGCCGCATTGACCACCCCCCGACCCACCACAAAAGCCAGGGTGACCGAGAGCAGCAGCCCCGGCAGGGTGTAGATCGTATCCATAAAGAACAGCAGGGCGCGATCGAGCCAGCCACCCAGGTAGCCGCTGAGCATACCCAGGGGCACCCCGATCGCTACGCTGAGCAGCGTGGCCAGCAGCACCACCTGCCAGGCGGCGCGAGTGCCAAACAGCGTGCGCGAAAACACGTCGTAGCCCTGCCGCGTGGTGCCAAACCAGTGGTTGCTGCCGGGAGGCTCATGGGTAGGATTTTGCAGGGCGGTGGTGGGGTCAAGCAGCCAGCCCCAGCTCTGCATCAGCGGCGCTAGCAGGGCAATCAAAATAAACGCCAGGGTGATGGCCAAGCCTACCCCCATCAGCACCATCGACACATTGGCCGCTGGTTTGGCGGCTGGGTTGCGCAGCAGGGGCAATCGCGGAGTGGTAGCCATAGCAGCGCACCGGGCAGTAGTGAATAGGCTCTTATTATGCCAGAGCCAGGGCCAAAGACCGGGACTGGGGGCGATTCCCCCAGGGGAGGCTCTGCCATCGCCCAGTCCACCCGCAGGCGTTGTCATAATGAATTGAGTCAGACTGCAACCGATCGCCGGGTCAAATCTTGCTCAGCATGGCAAGACCCGTTCATCCTGCATCGCCCTACCTGTTTTCTGGAGCCCCCATGACCGTCACCAATAGCGCCACCGCTCTACCTACGCCCCAGGTTTTAGAGGCCGCTGCCTCCGGGGCAAACCCCAGTGCTCCGCAGGTGACAGCGGCCCTGCTAGAGGCCGAGCGGCAAACCAAGGCCGAACGGCGGCAGTTTACCCCAGAGGCGCTGTTGGGTACCTGGCGGCTGCGGTTCACGGCCCCTAAAAAGCCCGCCTACAAAGCTGGGAAACCCCAGGGCAGTGGGTTTTACATGCCGGGGATTGCGATCGCGACCATTCGCTTCAACCGAGACGACCATGACCAGCTAACCATTCAAAACCAGCTCCAGGTGGGACCAGCTAAACTGCGGTTCACGGGGCCAGCCAAGTTTTTGCCGAAGAAAAACCTGCTGGCCTTCGATTTTGTGCGTCTTCAGGTGCTGGTGGGTGATTTGACGCTGGTTAATCTACCTCTACGCAGCAAAGCCGCTAAAGCAGGCGATTTTGCGGCTACTTCGGTGGCTAAGCTGCCGTTTTTCTCGTTCTTTTTGACTGAGGAAGGCTATGTGGCTGCTCGGGGGCGCAGCGGTGGGCTGGCCCTATGGGTCAAAAAATAAGAAGGGCAAAAAAATTGGGGCAGGTTACCCCACCCCATAGGGACATGTCTTGATATCAGCAGAGCCATCGGTAAGGATGCCCCGCAAAGCCGCTCAGGCTAGGGTTTCGGGGCAGTAGCCCAGGCCCATCACAAACTGACGGCGGAAGGCTTCAATCTCTTCGCGATCGGGCTTGCCGTGGGAGACGATCGCCACCTGGTAGCGGCGCATCACATCGATGGGCGATTGCCCGGTTTCCAGGCCCCACAGCGCCATGCGTACGCGAATGCCGGGGTCGTAGGCTACGCCCAGCTCGTTCATGTAAGCGCGAAAATCTTCGGCATCGGGAACGCCAATGTTGTCGTTCATTTTGACCCGAATGACCCATCCGTCGATCTGATGAATCACCGTCATAAATTCTAGGGGCAATCTCGGGGTGCCCAGCAGGTGTTCGACCACACGGAGGGTCAAACTGGCATTGGCGAGATAGTAGGTGTATTCCATCATTGACCTTTAGGCAGGTGCTAGAGTTCTTATGTCCTTATTGTCTGGGATCAGCCCTGAGGTTGTTAGGGTTAAGTCCCCCTACTCCACCTGGGTGTATCCACCCAACCTGCTAGACGATGCGCGATAGTTCACAACTTGCCCCAGAGACGGATTCAAGGGCTCAGCTCCCTTCCGATGAGTATTCCCTGGCAGCCTACCAATATTCTCTTCCGTCAGAAAAAATTGCCCAAACCCCAGTCACGCCAAGGGATTCATCGCGTTTGCTGGTGGTCGATGGCCCCACTACTCACGGCCACTATCACTTCCGCGACCTGCCTGCCCTGCTGCACCCGGGTGACTTGCTCGTTCTCAACGACACCCGGGTGATCCCGGCCCGGCTACCTGGGTATAAACCCAGTGGTGCTCAGGTCGAAGTGTTTTTGCTGGAGGATCGGGGGGACAATCAGTGGCTGGCTCTGGTGCGTCCGGGTCGCCGCCTCAAGCCAGGGGCGACGGTGCATTTTGGCCCCAATCCCAACCAGCCTGACCTGGTGGCCCAGGTGCTCGCCACCGACCCTGAGACCAACGGTCGCCTGCTGAAGTTTGCGCCCCAGGGCAGTGAGTCCCTCTTGGCCCTGTTTGAGCGCCTGGGGGAAGTCCCCCTGCCGCCCTACATTACCGACACGGCGGCTTCTGCTGAGCAATACCAGACGGTCTATGCTGAGACTCCTGGGGCGGTGGCGGCTCCGACGGCGGGACTGCACTTTACGCCTGAGCTGTTTGAGCGGTTAGAAGAGAAGGGGATAGGGCGATCGCACATCACCCTCCACGTCGGTGTGGGCACCTTTCGCCCGGTGGAGGCCGAAAACATTCTCGACCACAAAATGCACGGTGAGTGGATCGATGTCTCGGCGGAAACCGTGGCGCAGATCAACGCCACCAGGGCTCGCGGAAGACGGGTGATTGCTGTCGGTACAACGGTGGTGCGGGCTCTAGAAGGGGCTGCCCAGGGCGGCGAGCTACAACCCTACCAGGGCAAGGTCAACCTGTTTATTTACCCCGGCTACGAGTACCGAGCGATCGATGGGTTGATCACCAACTTTCACCTGCCGGGCTCTAGTCTGCTGATGCTGGTGAGCGCGTTGATTGGCCGAGAGCGATTGCTGGGGCTGTATGAAACCGCTATTCAGCACGACTACCGCTTCTATTCCTTTGGCGACGCCATGCTAATTTTGCCTGAGGCCGTCCAAGGTGAAAACATTGAGCGGTAGGGGATTGATGAGGCTGGTGGTCGGGCGATCGCGCTCCGGTACTCTACTTGGGTGTCAACCCTGCCTGTTCTTTGGCAAAAGCTGATCAAACGATGTCGTTTTCTCGCCACACATTATCTAGCGCGTCCGTGCCTCTAGCCTACCAACAGTGGGGAGACGGAGAACCACTGATGCTGTTCCACGGGCTAGCCGACCACGGGTTGGTGTGGCAGAGCCTGGCCGAAAGCTTGGGGCCGCGCTATCGCTGTCTGGCCCCTGACCTGCGCGGTCATGGCGACAGCGGCAAGCCTGACGATGTCGCCGCTTATGATGCGCTTGAACTGGTTGACGATTTAGAAGCGCTGGCGATCGCCTGTCACGCTGATCGAATCACCGTTGTGGCCCATTCGTGGGCCGCCAAACTGGCCTTGCTGTGGGCCAAGCGGCAACCCCAGCGCGTTCGCCGTTTGGTATTGGTGGATCCGTTTTTTGTGAATCAGTTGCCGAGCTGGTTGCAACCTACGTTGCCGCTGTTCTATCGCACCCTGCCCTTTTTGAAGGTGATGGGGCCGTTTGAGAGCTATGGGGCGGCAGAATCTGTTGCCCGCACCCTGAAGCAGTACCGGGGCTGGAGTCCGCTGCAAGCCGCCGTATTTCAAGCTGGTATGGAGCAGAAGCCCGATGGCCGCTGGGGGAGCAAGTTTGCGATCGCCGCCCGCAACGGCGTGTTTCACGACACGCTCCATCGGGCTGGCCTAACCACAAATCTGACGGTGCCGACCCTACTGCTGCTGCCCCAAGCCGGGCTCAATCGCACGGCTTGGCAGCTCAAACCCTACCGTACCCACCTGCCCAACCTGCAAATACAGGCCATCCCCGGCAACCACTGGCCCCACCTGGTAGAGCCAGAGGCGTTTAATCAAAGCGTGACCGATTACTTGGGAGGGTGACTGGAGAGAAGGGTTATCAGGTGTAGGGTTCAAGGTTTTAGGCAGCGTCTCGAACCTTGAACCGTTATTTCAACCCATCACAAATTAATCGTGAATGGATCCATCGGGCATAATTGCCCCAGTGAGAATGGCCCCGGTGAGCTTCACCATGGTGCGGCCCCCCACGGCTACCTTTGCGCCGCTGAGGTCAGCCCCGCTGAGGTCAGCCCCGCTGAAGTCGGCCCCGATCAGGTCGGCTTCGCGCAGGTTGGCGTGGCTGAGGTCGGCCTGGAGCAGGTTGGCGCGAAACAGTTTGGCCTTGCTGAGGTTGGCGCGGTTGAGATTAACCTTGTGCAAAAAGGCGTCGCTGAGGTCGGCCCCACTGAGGTTGGCCTCGCTGAGGTTCCGTCCCCCGAAGTCTTTTTCGCGTAGGTTGGCTCCGCTCATGTCGGTGCCGCTGAGGTCGGGGCTCTGGCGCGATCGCGCGGCTCCGCTACGAGTGTGGGCGTTGTAGCTGTTGTAAGAATCGCTAGGAGGTTTGGAGCTGGCCTGGCTGCTGGGGGGGGAGCTAGGTGTTTTGCCGTTGGTACTGGCCTGACTCTGGCTACTCGAACTGCCCTTGGCGCTGGCAGCCTTATCGCCCCCTACCCCTGCTGCGGCATCGCGCCGCTCACGGTAGGTTTGCGACTGGCTGGTGCTAGAGCTTGAGGAAGAGGAACCGCTGCTGGACGTGCTAGAGCCTGAGGATGGGTTGCCGTCGCTCTGGCTGGCCCCGTAGTAACTGCCGCCGTAGGTGTTGCGCTGGTAGCGATAGTAACGATTGTGGGAGCTCGATCGCTGTTCTTCGCTGTCGGCATCTTGAGACTTGGCGCTACCGTAGCCGTTGTTATTGTAGCCATTGCTGTAAGCAGAGCGATAGTCGCTGGTGCCGTAGTTGCTGGCTGTCGAGGGACGATAGCTGCTGCTGGCGGTACCGTAGCGACTGCTGGCCGAGCTGGAGCTGCTGCGACTATTGCGGTTGTGCGATCGCAGCAAATCTCGGGCGTGGTTCAGCGCTTTGATCTTGTCTTGGGCTTTTTGATAGAGGCGCTCGTTGTCTTGGGGAATGCGATCGGGGTGCCAGACGAACACTAGATCTTTATACGCCTGGTTGACATCCTCGATCGAGGCACCGGGCTCTAGCTCCAAAATTCTATAGGCGTTGTCCAGCTCTCGCATGTAGAGACAATCTCGCGCTTAGGGTGTCAAGGCCGGTGCTCAACTCATAACATTTTAGGCGGGTTCCCCCCCTAGCGTAAGATCTAGGCCGTTATCTACTGGTTTGCTTAACGGCTTTGAACCTAAATCCCTTGATTCTTCGACAGAATTTGGGGGATCGGCGCAGCTTAATATACATACATTAAGTTCAGTGCGTCTTCCAGCATGTTGCTTTCAGCATGTTCTAGGCGGCTGGTTAGCAGGAAGGAGAGGGCAATGCGTGTACTGGTCATCGGTGGCACCCGGTTTATTGGGGTGTATCTAACCAAACTATTGATTGAGCAGGGCCACGAGGTGGTGCTGTTTAACCGAGGCAACCATCCCGCGCCCGTAGAGGGGGTGCCGACCATTGTGGGCGATCGCACCGACCCCAACAGCCTCAACCAGCTCGCGGGCGAAACCTTCGACGCCATTTTCGACAACAACGGGCGCGAGCTGAGCGATACCCAGCCGCTGGTTGAGCTGTTTGGCGACAAGCTCCAACACTTTGTCTACGTCAGCTCCGCCGGGGTATATCTTAAATCTGACCAAATGCCCCACATCGAAGGCGATGCAGTGGATCCGAAGAGCCGCCACAAGGGCAAGTTTGAAACCGAAGCCTACCTGCAAGCCCAGGGGGTGCCGTTTACCTCGGTGCGCCCGGTCTACATTTATGGCCCGCAGAACTACAACCCGCTAGAAGCCTGGTTCTTTGATCGGGTGGTGCGCGATCGCCCCATTCCCATCCCCGGCAACGGCATGCACCTCACCCAGCTGGGCCATGTGCAAGACCTGGCGGCCGCTATGGCAGCGGTGCTGGGGAACGAGACGGCGATCGGCCAAATCTACAATATCTCCGGCGAAAAAGCCGTCACCTTCGACGGCCTAGCTCGCGCCTGCGCAACAGCAGCTGGTAAGGATCCTGATAGCCTCAAGATTGTTCACTACGACCCCAAGGCTTTTGATTTTGGCAAGGCGAAGGCTTTCCCGATGCGGGTGCAGCACTTCTTTACCGCGATCGACAAGGCCCAGGCAGAACTGGGCTGGGCACCCACTTACGACTTGGTTGCGGGCCTAAAAGATTCGTTCCAGAACGACTATCTTGCTTCTGGCGCCGACAAAGCCGCGATCGATTTTGCCCTTGATGACAAAATTTTAGCGGCCTAAAAAACCTCCAGGTAGGGTGGGCATTGCCCACCCTCAAACCGAGAAAACAACTGACAGCTTTCTGGTAAAAGAGCTTGCTCTAGGGTGAGCATTGCCTACCTTTTGGTCTAGCGCTAATCGCGGGATAGCTATCTCACGTGCTACGACCGTCAGCTGACAATCGCCGCGATCGCATTACAGCCTTAGTCTCAGTTGCCTTCTATAGGTCATCCTTTAATCACCTAACTTTCCCAGACCGTGATCTCTTGACTACAATGGAAAGATTGGGAAGATTTTCCCATTGATGATCTGGGCGTCTAGCAATGTGTGGCTTCCAGGTCTGCTGAACCATTCATCTGCCTAAAAGGCCCAAGCTATGCCACTGCCTGTTGTTGCGGTTATCGGACGCCCAAATGTGGGCAAATCTACTTTGGTGAACCGCCTGGCCGGGGCTCAAGACGCCATTGTCTACGACCAGCCGGGGGTGACACGCGATCGCACCTACCAGCCCGCCTTTTGGCGCGATCGCGACTACCTAGTCGTCGATACCGGCGGCCTAGTCTTTGACGACGACACCGAATTTTTGCCCTACATTCGCGAACAGGCCCAGCTAGCTCTTACTGAAGCCAGCGCGGCGGTATTTGTGGTTGATGGCAAAATTGGCCCCACCGAGTCAGACCGTGAAATCGCCTCCTGGCTCAGGCAGCAGTCGGTGCCGGTGCTGCTAGCAGTCAACAAGTGCGAATCGCTGGATTACGGGCTAGTGCAGGCGGCTGAGTTTTGGGAGCTGGGGTTGGGTGAGCCCTACGCCGTCTCCGGCATCCACGGCAACGGCACGGGGGAACTGCTCGATGCTTTAGTAGAGTTCCTGCCCGAAACCGTTGAAGAAGCCGCCGAAGAAGAAGTCAAAGTCGCCATTGTCGGGCGGCCCAACGTGGGTAAATCGAGCCTGCTGAATGCCTTTGTGGGCGAAACCCGCGCCATAGTCAGTCCGATTTCTGGGACGACTCGGGATGCGATCGACATGCAGGTGCAGCACGGCGACAAGATCTATCGCCTGATTGACACCGCTGGCATTCGCAAGAAAAAAAGCGTGGAGTACGGGCCAGAATTCTTTGGCATCAACCGCGCCTTTAAAGCCATTCGCCGTGCCGATGTGGTGCTGCTGGTGATCGATGCCCTCGACGGTGTGACCGAGCAAGACCAAAAGCTGGCGGGCCGCATCGAAGAAGATGGCCGCGCCTGCATCATCGTCGTCAACAAGTGGGATGCGGTGGAAAAAGACAGCCACACCATCTACGACTTCGACCACCAAATTTCTGCTCGACTCAACTTTCTCGATTGGGCCAAGCGCATTTTTGTTAGCGCTAAAACCGGCCAGCGGGTGCCCAAAATTCTAGAGCTGGTCGATCAGGCGGTCGAGCAGCACCGTCGTCGGGTCAGCACCTCAGTCGTCAACGAAGTGCTGGAAGATGCAGTCAAGTGGCACACGCCACCCACCACCCGCCAGGGTCGCCAAGGCCGCATCTACTACGGCACTCAAGTCACCGTGCGGCCACCGTCCTTCACGCTGTTTGTCAATGATCCCCACCTGCTGAAGGACAACTACCGTCGCTATGTGGAGCGGCAGTTCCGCGAAAATCTGGGCTTTGAGGGCACACCGATTCGCATCTTCTGGCGAGGCAAGGCCATGCGCGACCTGGAGCGCAACAACCCCAACCGAGCGACAAAGGTGAAGTGAAATTTTGGATTTAGGATTAGTTAGGCGTGTTGGTTAAAATCCTTGCGACTTGAGTCTGCAAGCTTTCTCTGTCGAGATAGCTATAGCTCAAAATCGCAAATCCAAAAGCCGAAATCGGTCAAGGTAGTCAGCAACCAACCCACAACTCCATGGATCTACTTCGCTCTCTTCCCATTGGCCTTTATCTAGAGCAGCCAGTAACCTGGCTGCACCGGCTTGATCCCAGGGTCAAGATGGCCTGGCTGATGAGCATTTTGGTGACGCCCATTTTGGCGAATGCCTACTGGCGGTTTGGGCTGGTGGCGCTGCTGGTGCTGCTGACTCTAGTGGCGCTGATTCCGCTGCGGGTGTGGCGACAGCAGATGGGCTGGCTGGTGGTGCTGAGCGGCTTTGTGATGCTGCTGACTTTTGTTATGCCCGATGGGCTGCAAGTGGCGCAGACGCCCCGGCTGCCCACCCCAGCCGATATGATTACCCTAGAGAATCCGCCGGAGGTACTGCCGGAGCTGCCGCAGCCCACAGCGTATCGCTATGTGGTGTTTGACTGGGGGCCAGTTAAGGTAACGCGGCGATCGCTCGATCTGGGCATTCGCATTGGCACCCTGCTGTTCACGCTGATCTACGGCACCAATCTGTACCTGCTCACCACCGCGCCCGAAGAAATTACCGTGGCCCTAGAGGCACTAATGGCTCCGCTGCGGTGGTTTCGCTTGCCGGTGACCGAGATTGCCCTGACGGTGACGCTCTCCCTGCGGTTTATTCCCCTGGTGCTGGAGGAGGTGCAGAATTTGGTGCGATCGGTGCAGACCCGCGCCATCAACTGGAAGAAACTGGGCTTTCGCGGCTCAGCCCAAGTGTGGCTATCGGTGATGGAGCGCCTGCTGCAAAATCTGCTGCTGCGGGCCGAGCAGATCGCGGCAGCCATGGAGGTGCGCGGTTTCACCGGCCCCAATGAGCACCGGGTGCGCTGGTATCAGATGGTGCTGCGGTCGTGGGACTGGTTTGCTCTGGGGCTATTAATCGTGTTTTGGTGGGCGCGGTGGGTTTGGGGAGGCGAGATTTGAACTGGTGGGTGCGATCGCAGCCCCTCAATCACCGCACCGGCAGCGACATCTTCGAGGCCCTCTACGGCGATCTGTTGCGGCAGCCCCCCAGCCCCTCAACCCTGGTGGCTCTGTTAGAGAGCCCCTATCCTTTACCGGTTGCTGCCCAGCCCCACGCTCAGCACAGTCGCTACTCCATCTGTGCTGGGCCACCTAGCCCCATCGGATCGCTTTCCCAGGTGTGGACTCCAGCGGTGGGAAGTGTTTTATCTACGCTGAGCGAACGGTTAGCTGAGGGAGGACAGCTCCAGCTAGTTGGCGACGAAGCCGCGATCGCTGAGCAAACGCTGCCATTTACCGGGGGCTGGTTGGGTTGGTTGGGCTACGATCTGGCGTGGGAAATCGAGCGGCTGCCCACATCAAATACCGATCCCTTACCCTTTCCCGTGGCGCTCTGGTACAAGCCTGCAACCTTCGCTGTCCTCGACCATCAGGCGCAGCGGCTGTGGCTGTTTGCACCTTCCCAAGACGCGCTGGATGATCTGGGGAAACAGCTCAGTCTACCGGCGGAGCAAGAGGCCCCAATCGCCCTAGTGACGGGCGATCCCCGCGCTGTAACGCTAAGCATGACGGCGGCAGAGTACCAGCGGGCCGTTGTGCAAGCCAAACAGCATATTCAGGCGGGGGATGTATTTCAGGTCAATCTTTCTCTGCGCTTCTCGACGGTTACTACAACCCATAGCTGGGCGCTGTACCGCCAGCTGCACCAGATCAACCCGTCGCCCTTTGCCTGCTACTGGCGCACTCCCTGGGGCGATGTCATTAGCTGTTCACCAGAACGACTGGTGAAATTACAGGATGGCATTGCCCAGACTCGACCCATTGCCGGTACCCGTCCTCGGGGATCAACGCCAGAACAGGATGCAGAGCTGGCCAAAACCTTGCTCAGCAACCCCAAAGAGCGGGCTGAGCACATCATGCTGGTCGATCTGGAACGCAACGATCTGGGCCGGGTGTGTCGGTGGGGCACCGTGCAGGTCAATGAGCTGCTGACCGTGGAGTACTACAGCCATGTGATGCACCTAGTCAGTAATGTAGTGGGTGAGCTGGGGCGCGATCGCCGTTTTGGGGGAGGGCATCAATACACTGCTATTGACCTGATCCAGGCTACTTTTCCTGGTGGTACCATCACCGGCTGCCCGAAGGTGCGCTGCATGGAAATTATCGAAGATCTAGAACCCGTGCGCCGCAGCTTGTTCTACGGATCCTGTGGCTATCTCGATCGCCGTGGCCACCTCGATCTCAACATTCTGATTCGCACGCTGTTGGTTGGGCATACTGATAGCTTAATGACCGCATCTACCGTGTGGGGTCAGGTCGGGGCTGGCATTGTAGCCGACAGCGATCCGGCTAAAGAGTGGCAAGAATCCCTGCAAAAAGCCAGGGCACAACTGCTGGCGCTGGGGTTGGGTTAATTCCGCTATTCCCCGCAACTCAGGGCGATCTGTTTGAGAATGCATGCAGACAGCACGCCAGGTTCTAGAATGCATGTGGCGAATTGAACAGACATGACCATCATCCTGCCGTAAGGAAGAGCTTCTCTCATACCTGAATGAGCACAGAAACCTATCTAAATCACCCCAATTTTGGCCTGCTCTTTAGAGTGTGTATAGTAGACGACGGTCAAGAGCTGTATGCCACGCTATATGCCCAGCGGCTGTTTTTTTTGGTCACCAATTCCCCCACAGAGGGGCTAGTGTTTCAACCCCTGGGCCGGAGCAACGCTCGCATGATGCTCGAAAGTCGCCTACGGATTTTGCGGCGGGCAGGCCAGCAGGCCGACTTCGATCGCCTCCAGCACACCTATAAGCAAACCTTTCAATGACCGCTGCCCCCGGTGCCCTGCCTGAGCAATTTGAGCGGATTCGCCAAAGCATTCCCCCCACGGTAACCCTGATTGCGGTGACCAAGTTTTTGCCGGTAGCAACCATCCGCTCTGCCTACGACAAAGGGATCCGCCATTTTGGCGAAAGCCGGGTGCAGGAGGCGATCGCTAAACAAGCCGACCTCAGCGACCTGCCCGACATCACCTGGCACCTGATCGGCCACCTGCAAACCAACAAAGCCCGCAAAGCCGTCGAGCACTTCGACTGGATTCACTCGGTGGACAGCTTAAAGCTGGCCGAACGCCTCGACCAAGCGGCTCAAGAACTCGGGAAAGTGCCCCACTGTTGTCTCCAGGTTAAACTGGTACCCGACCCGCCCAAGGCTGGCCTTGAAGCGGCTGAATTGCCTGATCTGTTGCCCCAGTTCGACCAGCTAGCGCACCTTCAAATTTGCGGCCTAATGACCATTCCTCCTCAAGGGTCTAGCCCAGATACGGTGCGCGAGGTGTTTGCGGGGGCCAAATCCCTGGCTGATACCATCAACAAAACCAGCTTTAAGCGATTGCACATTGACCAGCTTTCTATGGGCATGTCAGGGGACTATGGCGCGGCGATCGCCTGTGGAGCTACCATGGTGCGCCTCGGTACCATTCTGTTTGGCGCTCGACCGTCGTCTACCTGACTCCGTTAGGGAGGGATGCAGTCATTTTTGCCCTCGGTTGTCAACTCGAATCAGCGGCAGAGATAGCGGTGGGGCAATGGGTTGGGGCGATCGCTGACCGCCTTGAGCGCCTGTTATTCTTCCAGTCAGAAAATCACGTTCTGACGCAAAACCAAAACACGATTAGAAAAACTTTAACTAATTGTGAATTGACTCTTCCTTTTTTGGGTTTCGTGTATACTGTTGACTCAATATTCTGAGTACAGGATATTAACTCAAACCCTAAGCCTGCCTAGCTCAGAGAGAAGCGTCACCCCACGGTGTTGTTCTATCCACTGAGTTTTTGAGACTAGGTTTAGTCGGTCAGCAGCCCTCCTAGAGGGGCTGACTACCCCAAAAACCCCAGGCTAGCCCCATTAATTTTCACAACAGCCGTTGCAAATGGAAAATTGGCGCTATCATGGCCCTCGGATAACCGGAGCATGATGCCCCCTATTGGTCAACGGCCACGGGGTTGGTCTACCAGAGTGATAGTCATCGTGGAGTGTAAGTTGTGAGCAATATGTTTTCTAAACTGCGGGACTTCGTTGGCCTTAACGACCCAGCAGATTACGACTACGAATACGAAGAAATGGATGGAGAGGAGTACCAGAACCTCTACCAAGAAGAAAACACCCAGCCGATAGTGCAGCCGCCCCAGCCCGAAGAAATTCGCCGGAGCCGCCCCCGTCGCGAACGAATGATGCCCACTGATGCAGGAATGACCCCGATGGCCAGCAACGTAATTGGTATGCCCGGTGCCATGAACGGCACCTCCGAAGTGGTGGTGATGGAACCCCGCTCCTTTGAAGAAATGCCCCAGGCCATTCAGGCGCTGCGCGAGCGCAAGTCGGTCGTCCTGAACCTCACCATTATGGATCCCGACCAGGCTCAGCGTGCTGTTGACTTTGTGGCGGGCGGCACCTACGCCATTGACGGGCACCAAGAGCGCATCGGCGAAAGCATCTTCCTGTTTACGCCCAACTGCGTACAGGTGAGCACTCCCACCGAGTACGAAGAAGAAGTCTTCATGGGTCAGCCCCAGGGTATGCCCATGCCCGGCCAAATGCCCCCCGCTCCCGCTTGGGGTTCCGAGTCTATTGCTCGCATGGCCTAGCGTTATCCACGCTTGATCAACACGTGACTATCACCGCTCCCGGTCTAGTACCGGGGGCTACCTTAGGTTATTGTCTTCACTAGCGATCGCAACTGATCGAGTCGTCGGTGAGGATGGTTATGCCTGAGGCAACATTTGGGGTTATCGGCGGCGGGATGATGGGAGAAGCTCTCATCACCCGCCTTCTTGATCAAGGGGTTTTTGTTCCTGAAGCGGTGATCGTGAGTGACCCCCAGGCAGCGCGGCGAGAGATTTTGCACCATACCTACGGCGTGCAGACTACCGCAGAGAATCAAGCTGTAATCGATGCCGCTGAGACAGTCTTGCTGGCGATTAAGCCCCAAATGCTGGAGGCTGTAGCCGAAAATCTCAGGTTCCCAGAGCGAGAGAAGCCACCGCTGCTGCTGTCGATTTTGGCCGGCGTGACGCTGGCCCGGCTAGAACAGGAATTCTTGGGCTGGGCAGTGGTGCGAGCCATGCCCAATACGCCCGCTACGGTAGGGGCTGGGGTGACGGCCCTGGCGGCAGGAGAGGCGGTGAGCACTGCCCAGCGAGAACAGGCTTGCGCCATCTTTGCCAGCGTCGGTACCGTAGTCGAGGTGCCCGAATCGCAGATGGATGCGGTCACGGCGCTTTCAGGTTCTGGGCCAGGCTATATCGCCTTAGTGGTGGAGGCCCTGGCCGATGGTGGTGTGGCGGTGGGGCTGCCGAGAGCGATCGCGCTAGAGCTGGCGATCGCCACCGTACGCGGCACCGGTGAGTTGCTGCACCAGGGCGATCTTCACCCCGCCGTGCTCAAAGACCGCGTTACCAGCCCCGGCGGTACCACCATTGCGGGCATTGCGGCCCTAGAGGCGGGCGGGCTGCGATCGGCCCTGATCGAAGCGGTGCGATCGGCCTACCTGCGGTCTAAGGAACTAGGGCAGTCTTGATCAAGCTTCAGGCGATGCAAGCATACAATTGAAGTGTTTGGGAGTGTATATAGCCACGATGCCCACGTTACTTCGCGTTGGCCCCTACCGCTTCTTCTGTTATGCGGGCGATCGCGATGAGCCAGCCCACGTTCATATCGAGCGCGACAGTAGTGAGGCCAAGTTTTGGCTGACTCCAGTAAGGCTTCAGTTCAATAAGGGGTTTTCGTCTAACGAGATAAACCGCCTTCAAGCGTTGACCGAGGACAATCAGCAGCAGTTATTGGAAGCTTGGCATGACTTCTTCAATGGTTGAAATCCTCAACATTCCTGAAATTCAGCAGGTTTCTATCTCTGCCGACCTGCTCACAGTTGATCTATCGGATGGGCGCGTTATCGCTGTACCGCTGGCCTGGTATCCTCGACTGCTCCATGGCACCTCGGCAGAACGTGACAACTGGCAATTAACCGGCAGTCAAGCAGGCATCCACTGGCCAGAACTTGATGAAGACATTAGCTTGAAGAATATTTTGTTGGGGCAACCTTCGGGAGAAAGTCAAACCTCGCTGCAACGGTGGCTCGAAAACCGAAATCCTCAAGCACGAAGCTCGCAGCACGCCTAGTGCTGAAGTGTGGCTGAAAGAGGAGTATTCTTGCCACGAACGCTAAACGCTCAGCCATGCAATATCTCAGAGATTGTCTATGAACCCATTGCTACTTCGTTGACGGTCTGTAGCGATCGGAGAGAGCTGACTCCAGATCGAGCAGCAACCTGCTCTGCCAAATACTCAGCGTCGCGGGCAATGCCGGAGAACCGAGCAGAGCCCCAGGTGTAGAGCCACGGCAGGCCAAGGAAATATAGCCCCGGCACGGTAGTAACTCCTCGGCGGTGGCCGGGATAGCCCTGACCGTCAAACACGGGTAGCTCGACCCAGCGAAAGTCGAGACCGTAGCCGATGCACCAAATCACCGAGGTGATATTGGCGGCGCGATAGTCGATGCCAGTATCCACGATCTCCGGCTCCCACACGGGCTGGTAGGGCGGGTCGATGGGCGCGTCAATGCCATTTTTCTCAAGGTAGGTGTCGATGGTGCGCTTGATGCTTTCGGCAACGGCGTCAGCTTGGTCGAGATTTGCCTTCAGGTCGTCGCTGAAGGTGAGCTGGGTGCCCTGAATATCTGTGAGTCGCCCATGCAGCCCCATGCCCTGTAAGGCAAAGTGGCGCAGGTCGATTTCGCGCCCGCCGCCGCGCCCAGTGACGTAATGGTTAGTCTTGTGGCGCACGGTGTCTTTTTGGGGGTGGTCGTCGATCGCCAGGTCGTAGTAGCCCATCTGGTCGAGCCATTCCACTACGTCTTTGCCTCGGTAGCGGCGGGGCGATCGCGGCGCACCCCCCACGCATAGATGCACCTTCCGACCCGCCAGATGCAAGTCTTCGGCAATCTGACAGCCCGACTGCCCGGTGCCCACTACCAGTACCGCTCCCTCGGGCAACGACTCAGGGTTGCGATATTCTGCCGAGTGCAGTTGCACAAGGTCGGGGGCCAGACGCTCGGCCAACCGGGGAATTTTGGGGGTGTGGTAGCCGCCCGTGGCCACCACGACCTGATCAGCGGTGAAGATGCCCTGATTAGTGATCACCTCAAAACCTCCGCCCTTGGGCTGGCGCACCCGTTCTACCTTGACTCCGGTTTTGAGCGGTAGGTCAAAGTGGTTGGCGTAGCGCTCGATATACTCCACGATCGCATCGCGCCCCATAAAACCCTCAGGGTCTTCGCCGGGGTAGGGAAAGCCGGGTAGCTGGCACTGCCAATTGGGAGTGACTAGGCAGAACGAATCCCACCGTTTGGTGCGCCAGGAGTGGGCGACCTGGTGTTGCTCAAAAATGATGTGGTCAATGCCCAGGCGACTGAGGCAGTAGCTCATTGACAGCCCTGCCTGGCCGCCGCCGATCACAATTACGCCGTAGTGCATGGTCATACCGTACGTCCTGAAAAGTGTGGGATGAGCGAGGTTCTTTTTCGTACCCTAGGCCGTTGCTCAGGGGATGCTTGTAACCCCGGCTACCGAAAGTCTTGATCTAGCGCTAGTGGCAGGGAGGGTAGGGGCGATCGCTCTGTCCTACCCTCGTCCAGCGTAAATTTGACCAGCCTACCTATCGAAAGTGATAGGGGTATCCCTGTGACTGGAACCCCGAACTAACGATTTGTACCTGCGCCCCTGTTGATTAGGTCAGACCGCCAAAGTTTGTAGTTGCTGATACGGGAGGCGCTTGCGATCGCCCGTAAGGTGCTGAGACATGCAGCCAGACATGCCGCGCTGCCAGCCACTTTGCAAGGAACTGAATCTATGCCTGAAGTAACTTTGCCAGCCCACCAGGCTGGGGATTTTTTGGTTGATTACGAAGAGAAAGTATTTCCCGATGTGCAGGCCGATCCCGGCGAAAAAGCCCTGATCACCTTCCACACGGTGGCCTTTGAAGGATCCATTGGCCTGGTGAACTTGCTTCAGGCCACTCGCCTGATTCGCAAGGGATTTGACACCTCGGTACTGCTCTACGGCCCTGGCGTCACCCTGGGCGTGCAGCGTGGCTTCCCCAAGCTAGGCGATGAAGCTTTCCCTGGCCACATGGCGATGAACAACCAGATCGTCAAGGTAATGGAACTGGGCGGGAAGGTCTACGCCTGCCGCTTTGCCCTTCAAGCCCTCTACGGCCACGGCGAGCCCTCTCTTATCCCCGGCATTCGCCCCATCAATCCCCTCGACGTGCTCGACCTCGTGCTCATGCACCGCAAAGAAGGGGCCTTCATTCTCGACACCTGGACTATGTAGAGACTCGTTAGCCTGCTTCGGGTAGGCACTGCCTCCCACTCCTCCTCCCACCACCGAATCCTATGGATTACACCAAAACCATTCGAGCCGCTGCTGCGCAGATCAGCCCTGTGCTGTTTAGCTGCGACGGTACCACCGAAAAGGTGCTGGAGACGATCGCCCAGGCCGCCCAGGCCGGGGTGAAGCTCATCGTCTTTCCAGAAACCTTTATCCCTTACTATCCCTATTTCTCATTTGTGCAGCCGCCGGTGCTGATGGGTAAAGAGCACATGCGGCTGTACGAAGAGGCCGTGGTAGTGCCGGGGCCGGTGACCGATGCGGTGGGTCGAGCGGCCCGATCTTACGGCATGGTGGTGGTGCTGGGGGTAAACGAGCGGGAGGCCGGCTCGATTTATAACACCCAGCTAATCTTTGATGCTGACGGTACCTTGGTGCTGAAGCGGCGCAAAATTACCCCCACTTACCATGAACGCATGGTGTGGGGGCAGGGAGATGGGGCTGGGCTGCGGGTGGTAGAAACGGTGGTGGGGCGCGTCGGGGCGCTGGCCTGCTGGGAGCACTACAATCCCCTCGCTCGCTACGCGCTGATGACCCAGAACGAGCAAATTCACTGCGGTCAGTTTCCGGGGTCGATGGTGGGCCAAATTTTTGGCGACCAGATGGAGGTCACCATGCGCCACCATGCTCTAGAGTCGGGCTGCTTTGTGGTTAACGCCACCGGCTGGCTCACGCCAGAGCAAAAGCAGCAGATTACTGCTGATGAGGGGATGCAGCGGGTGCTGTCGGGGGGCTGCTACACCGCCATTATTAGCCCTGAGGGAGTGCCCTTGACGGAGCCGATTAGTGAGGGGGAGGGGTTGGCGATCGCCGATCTCGACTTCTCCCTAATTACCAAGCGCAAGCGCATGATGGACTCGGTGGGCCATTACGCCCGCCCCGACCTGCTGCGCCTGCGGTTGAATGCTGAACCCTGGTCGGTGGTAGAAACGCCTGCTCAGGCGGCGGCCCAGGTTTCCTCCGGCATGAACGGAGCTTCTCAGACTGCCCCAGTATTGGTAGACGAAGCAGCCGTTGGCCTACCCCCCAACAGCCTTGGTCTGCCAGCCTCATAGGTCAAAACTTTCGCAGCTCAATAGGTTTGAATGTGCTCGCTAACCAGTCTTTAGCGGCACTGATCGACGCAGATTTTTATTGGGTATTGAACATCAGGCCATGAACAAGCAGCGGTTGATTACAGAGTTACAAACCCACGGGCTGCGGCTGGTGGAATCTACCCCTGGGGCAGCGGGGCGGCGAGGTGGAGCAGGCCCCTCTGACCACCGCGCTATCACCATCGACGGCACAACTGTCATGGTGCCCGTTTACACCGATAGCGCCGCCCACTCTCCCTACACCCTCAGGGCTACCGCCGCCAGCCCCTTGCACATAGAGGCCTCGGGAGAAGCCATCACCCCCATCGACGTGCCCAATGCCCCCAAATTCTACGGTCTGACCACCGCCGATGGTATTCCTTACTCGAAGATTGCCCTGCTCCACGGGCGCGATGTGCTGGCCACCACCGTGCAGCAGACCTGTATGCGCTACCGTGACCCAGCTACGGCTTGTCAATTCTGCGCTATTGAAAAATCCCTAGACGCGGGGCGCACCATTGCCCGCAAAACGCCGCAACAACTAGCGGAGGTAGCCGAAGCTGCCGTGCGGCTCGACGGGGTAACCAACCTAATCATGACGACGGGGACGCCGAATACGAGCGATCGCGGCGCTGCCTACCTAACTGAATGCGCCGCTGCCATTCGCCAGCGGGTGCCAAACCTGCCCATTCAGGCTCAGTGCGAACCGCCCGACGATTTCGTCTGGTTTGAGCGCATGAAGGCAGCGGGCATCGACAGTTTGGGCATGCACCTGGAAGCAGTGGATCCCGAAGTGCGAGCCAGAATCATGCCGGGCAAGGCCGAAGTTCCCCTAACGGTCTATTACCAAGCCTTTGAGGCCGCAGTAAACGTGTTTGGCTGGGGTCAGGTGAGCACCTACCTGCTGGCGGGCCTGGGCGACAGTTTAGAAACCCTGGTGGAAGCCAGCGATCGCCTCATTCAAATGGGCGTGTACCCCTTCGTGGTGCCCTTTGTCCCTATCGGTGAAACGCCGCTAGCTCACTATCCTTCCCCCAGCAGCGAGTTTATGTTCACGCTTTATCAGCGGGTGGGGGCACTGCTAAAGCAGTCGGGCATGGCTTCGGCAGATATGAAGGCAGGCTGCGCCAAGTGTGGCGCTTGTTCGGCGTTGTCTACCTTTGAGGGTTAACGATTATGGCTCTCCATCGCTATAGCTTTGAACTGGCTACGACTTTCCATGATCTAGAAGGCTATTTCGCCCTTCGTCAGGCCATTTTCTGCGAAGAACAGGGGCTGTTTGACCACGATGACGCCGACAACTTGGATGGCGTCGCCTATCCCATCGTTGCCATTGACCACGAGGCATCCCTAGAAAATCGCGTGGTGGGTGTGGTGCGCATTTACGAAAAGTCACCTCGACTTTGGTATGGCGGACGGTTGGGGGTGCATCCTAACTATCGCCGGGTGGGTCGCATCGGCAAAGGACTGATTCACAAAGCAGTGACGACGGCGAATGCCTGGGGCTGCGATCGCTTCCTTGCCACCGTGCAAGAGCAAAACGTCCGGTTCTTTCAGCGTCTCCACTGGGACTCGCTAGAGGAGATGGTGCTGTGCGATCGCAATCACCACCTGATGGAAGCCGATCTGGCCCACTATCCCCCTGGCACTGAGGCGCGCCCAGCGCTGTCCTGGCCGACTCAGCAGGTGTCTTAGGCTTTTATGTCAGACGAGTTACAGCTCTTGGAACTGGCCGCTGAACTGCGGCGATCGCTCGGCATTCTCCATAAGCGCGACATCCAGACAGCGGCAGCTCAGCTGGGGAAGCACGTCCACTCAACCCACCAAGAGCCGATTTTGCTGGGGGATGACTGCGCCGCCATTCCTGACGGCGAGGGCTATCTGCTGCTAGCCGCAGAGGGCATGTTGCCTACCCTGGTAGAGACCGACCCGTGGTTTGCCGGATGGTGCGCCGTGATGGTCAACGTCAGCGACATCTACGCGATGGGGGGCCACCCGATCGCTGTAGTTGATACGATCTGGAGCCAGTCCCCCAAGGCAGTGGATCCACTCTGGCAAGGCATGGTCGCCGCCTCCCAGGCCTTCAACGTCCCTATTGTCGGGGGGCATACCAGCTGCCATAGCCCTTACGCTGCTCTATCGGTCGCCATCCTAGGTCGCGCCCAACGCCTAATCACCAGCTTCAGCGCTCAGCCGGGGGATGTGCTGCTACATGTAGTGGATAGGCAGGGCAAAATGCATCCCCGGTATCCCTTTTGGAATGCGGCGACGCAGGCAAGTCGCGATCGCCTGCAAGCCAACCTAAATTTGCTGCCTACCCTGGCCGAATCGGGCCTCTGCGACACCGGCAAAGACATCAGCATGGGCGGCATTGTCGGCACCACACTGATGCTGCTAGAAACATCGAATTGTGGGGCAGTGGTGGATTTAGGGGCGATCGCCCCGCCCCCTCAAGTAGATTTGCTACCGTGGCTGCTCAGCTTCCCCAGCTACGGCTATCTGCTCAGCGTGCGCCCCAAAGCTGTGGAACAAATACAGCCCCAGTTCCACGATCGAGGGTTAGTGTGTGAACCCGTAGGCAGAATTACTGAGGGACAAACGCTTACCTTGAAACTGGGGGAGGCATCTCTTTGCTTTTGGGACTTTGCCACTGCAGCCCTCACCGGATTTAGTGGCCAGGTCGATGGGGTCTAAATATGGTTCAACCTCTCAAGATTGCGTTGCTCACCTACTCCACCAAGCTCAGAGGTAGTGTTGTGCATACCCTAGAGCTGGCAACAGCGCTCAGCGATTTAGGTCATCAAGTTTGCGTTTATGCCCTCGATAAAGACGGTCAAGGTTTTGAGCGGGCCATCCCATCTAACGTTCAGTTAGTACCTGCTAAGCCGCCCCCGGCTGGTCTGCCTCCTGACCAGGCCATCGACGCGCTCATTCACCAGCGCATTCAAGAATTTGTCGATTACTTCTTGGCCCATCCCGAAGACTGTCACGACATCTACCACGCCCAGGACTGTATCGGGGCCAACGCTCTGGTGCAGCTGCGGCAGCAGGACCGAGTGCCCAACGTGGTGCGTACCGTTCACCATATCGAAGACTACCCCAGTATTTATCTTCAGCAGTGCCAAGATAAGTCGATTCGCGACCCGAATTTGTGTTTGTGTGTGAGCGATCGCTGGCACCAAGCTCTCTACAATCAGTACGGCATCACCGCCCCCAGAGTGCTCAACGGCGTAGACCTACGCCGATTTTCCTCAACCCTTTCAGGTCAGGAAAATGTCCTCAAGGCTCGCTACAGCCTGACAGGTTCCCCTATCTACCTTACGGTGGGTGGCATTGAGCCGCGCAAAAATTCCCTGCGCTTGTTAGAGGCTTTTGCCCAAGTGCTAACTACCCACCCCCAGGCTCAGCTAGTCATTGCCGGAGGGGCCACCCTGTTTGACTACGAACCCTACCGGCAAGAATTTCTCGCGCTAGCCAAAAACCTAGCGCAGCAGCACGGGCCACTGATCGGTAAGTCAGTAATTTTGCCGGGAGTAATTGCTGATGATGAACTGCCTGCTCTGTATCGCACCGCCAATGTGTTTTGCTTTCCCTCAACTAAAGAAGGCTGGGGATTGGTGGTGCTAGAGGCGATCGCCTCAGGACTCCCCGTTATCACCGCTAACCAGCCGCCCTTCACCGAATTTCTTAGCTCAAAACAGGCCTTATTGGTCAACCCTGAGTCGGCAGATGCGATCGCTGCCAGCATGGCGGCAGCACTGGATCTTGAAGTGGCTGATCAGCTCGTTCAACATAGCCAGGCGGTGCTGCCCAACTACACCTGGGGCAAATCGGCCAGCCTGCACGTAGCCCATTACCAAACCTTGATTTAGCGGCAGATTTAGCGCTCAAACCCCGCTCAGCAGAGAGAATTCTGACTACCATAGATGCAGGGCAGCCGCCGCAGAATAGAGCACGGCAGCCGGTCAAGTTTTGTAAAATCGAGTTTCTGGAACCTAGCCGGGTTCCCATCCATCTGTTCACCTCAAAAGGGTCGTCTGAGTGGCTACTGCCATGGTCAATGCTGTTTCTACCCCTGCCCCTCCCGCTGTTGATACGCTGCCTCTAGTCGATGACCCACTCGATGAGGTGCAGCTCAGTTTGCCCGTCGAAGAGCCAGCTCCAGAGCCGCTGACCGTTCCCCCGGCGACGCTAGCGCTGGCGGCCCAGGACGTGCGTATGGTGCTGCGCGAGCAAAATGAGCAAAGCCAAATATTGACCACCAAGCTCAATATCTTATTCGTGGCCAACGGGGCGCTGCTGACTAGCCTCAGCATTTCGCGGCTGCTGGTGAGCGGCAGCGTGTTTAGCATCGCCGAAATCATTGGGTTTTTGGCCAGCTTCTCGCTGCTGATGGGGGCGTTTTTGCCCCGCCAGGTGGCCGTCACCCCCAACCTAGAAGATCGTAAATTTTTAGAAACCTATCTGGCCTTGCCTGAGCAAGACTACCAGCTACAAATGCTGGTCAACCTGTCTGAAACCTACAACGCCAACAAGCAGCGGCTAGAAGACACTTCGCAAAGCCTTAAATATGCGGCCTACACCATCTGGAGCACAACTGTTATCATGCTGGTACATATCCTGGTAATTTACGTGGCTACCGGGTCATCTTCTGGGTAATCTAGCGCCAGTCTAGAGACTCTAGCTAGAAGCTCTGGCTCTAACGTTTTTGACCGCATTTAGCGGGAAACCAGTATGAGTGATGGACAGCAAGAAACGACTCTAGAGCGGCGCGTAGCGTTGCCCGAGCCCGATGTGAGCAACATTACCGTGCTCACCGAGAGTTTGCCCAACGAGCCGGTGCTGCCCTGGCACCACTTTGATTCCCCTTGGCTAGAGCGCGACGGTGAAGTGGCCGATGAAGCCGCAGCGCCGCTAGATACCGAGGCCGAGCCTGAACCTGATGAGCAGCTCACCTTAGAGCTAGAGGTTTTGGTGGAAACTGTCCATAACTTGCCCGGCGACAACATGCCCGGTGATGACCTGCCCCAAGAGTCTGCGGCCTAGGGCAAGCGCTCAAAACTAGCTTTTCAAAGTTGAATATCGGGGCCGATCAGGTCAGAGAGTTTTTCAACCCCGTAGAGCAGCATGGCGATGCGCTCTAAACCGAGACCCCAGGCGACGGTAGCTTTTTCGCCGCAGCCCAGAGGGGCAAGCATTTCTTGGCGAAACAGGCCTGAGTTGCCGACTTCGATGTAGCGATCGCTCGGCGGATGGTAGGCAAATACCTCCAGCGACGGCTCCGTATAGGGGTTATAGGTGGGTTTAAACTTGAGATCCTTAAAGCCCAAGCGCTCGTAGAAATAGGTCAGGTAGCCCATCAAGGTGCGCACGCTGAGCAATTCGCCCACCACCACGCCTTCGATCTGGTGGAACTCGGCCAGGTGGGTGCGATCGACGGTTTCGTTGCGAAAGACGCGATCGATGGAGAAATATTTGCCGTCTTTGCCCTGGAGTTGGTGCAGGCGGCGGGCCGTAGAAGTGGTGGTGTGGGCCCGCAAAATGGCGCGGCTGGCTTCGGCCTCAGTCCACTGTCCGCCGTAGTTGGCTTCGTGCACCTGTTTGACGCGCTGCACCAGGACTGGGTCGTCGGGCAGGGGCAGGGTCTGGGGATTGGCCAGATAAAACGTGTCCTGCACCTCGCGGGCTGGGTGGTCTTGGGGGGTAAACAGGGCGTCAAAGTTCCAAAAGGCCGACTCCACCATATATCCCGACATCTCGTCGAAGCCCATATTCAAAAAGATGTCGCGGATGCGCTGAATGCACTGAGTGAGAATGGTGGGTCGTCCGTAGGCAACATCGGGCACCTCGGCCTGGATGTCGTAGGGCTTGAGGTCAGCCTGCCGCCACTGACCCGACAAAATCAGCTCGCTGGTCAGGGTCGTCACCACATCCCCCAAGTCCAGGGTTTGCAGGGCCGGAAGCACGGTGAGGCTGTAGTCGGTTTCGACCCGACTGACAATGTAGCCCTGCTGCTGGAGCCACTCCAGAGAGGACGACGCGCTGGCATCTAAACTCTTGCCCGCCGCGATCGCCTCAAATACCCCCTGCCGCTGCTGGAAAGCACCTAGCACCGATGATTTCAGCACGGCCACAGTGCCTTCCCCGTCGCCATCGATCAAATCGACGGCCTGCTCGCGCCGCAGGGCACCGTAGTGGAGGCTAAAGGCAGCGCCGAGTTCAGCCTGAAGCAAGGCGCGATTTCCCCCAGGGGAGGCTCCGCCATCGCGCTGACCCTGCAACAGCTTATCTGCTAGCAGAGACCCCGGCAGCACGCCGGTCAAATCCTCCCCTTTAGCCGTCAGCGCCCAGGTTCGCTGAGTATGCTCCTGCCACTGCACATAACTATTTAGCGCCCCGCTGAGCAAAAAACCGTTGATAAAGTTGAAGTCGAACCCGGCCTGGACACAGAGCGATCGCAGACTCTCCACCACGTGCTGCCGCTGCAACAGTTCAATAAACTGCCGCTGTTTGCCAGTGAGCTGAAGCAGGTCGAGCATAGCCAAGGTTGAGAAAATCTCTATCAGCCTATCAATCTTCCCCCATTCCCAAGGGCCAAGATTGATGAAAAGATAGACACCAGTGCCCGGATTCAAGAGATTTTCTACTATGTCTGACGAACCCACCTTGCCCTCCGGCCCCGGCTTCGGCCTCACATTTCTGTATTACTTTTCTGGCACTGCTCTAGTCACAGCCCTGCTGGCGGTCAAGTCTCTCGGCTTGGGCCTAGACACTGGCTTACCGAACCTCTATGGTGCTCTATTTGGCACCGTGGGCGGCTTCATGGGGGCTTTCGTCAACCGCAGCACCACGCTGACTCTGCCGGTCAATAGCCGCAAAACCTTTAAGCGCGAGCTAGATGCGGCCTTAGCTGAAATGGGCTATACCGAAGATGGTGAACCCAGCTTGGATGGTGTTCTAGTCTATCGCCGTCCCTTTGTGCGCCAGCTTCTCTCCGGTCGCGTCTACGTGCTGCTGGGTGAAAAACAGGCCCAAATCAGCAGTCGGGTCATCCACATGAGCGGCATTAAAAAACGCCTCGAAGCCAGCGGCATACGATAAAAAAGCGATCAAAGTTTTGAGTGCTTAGTTTTGAATTTTGCGTTTGAGTCGTATCAGAAGAATTCAAAACTTAAAATTCAAAATTCAAAATTCAAAACTCCCCCACCCCCTCACCCCCCCCAATGCCCCGCAAGCAAAAGTACCCCCACCTACTCGGCTCAAAATGGACCGCCTGCCAAAAGACCGAGGGCTGGCGACATTTTCAGGTGGTCAACCGCAAGCAGGATGGCCCGTGGGTATTTGCGGAGCTGGTGGCTTCCTGTGACCCCACGGTGAGGCTGTGGGTGAATGCCAAGCAGCTCAAAAATCGCGCGCTCTGGCAGCCGGGGTGGCAACCCCTCAACCCGGTCGCTCCCCCGGTTGAGGAAGACTTATTTTGGTTAAACTAAAGGTTAAAAGGTACTGACATTTGAGTTTTCGATCTGGCGAAGCACGCAGACCTGAAACGCGTTAAAGTCAGTACAGGCAAAGGTTCGCCAGAGGACAGCAGCTATGTGGCACGTGGTTTACATTATTGCGTTTGCGGTTCTGGCGATTATGGCGATCGCCAACCTGGTCAGAAACTTGATTTTGCTCGGCGGTAACGCCCGCAATCCTCAATCGTCTAGAAGTTATAGCGGTCAGCAGAACGCTTCGAGCGATCGCCCCATGCCCCATCCTGAACTGCTTGACCAAGACGGACAGGTGATCCGCGAACCGCTGCTGGTGATGCGATCCATTTCGGTAAAAGACGCTCGCGAACAGCTTGACGCCCTCTACAACGGCACCGGCAGCGCCCTCGATGAGCCAGAAGACAGCGGTTCTGAGTCCGAGCGCTAACGTTACTCGTTAATCAACATTCTTAAACAAAAAGGCTGAGTTCTCTCAAGACGGAACTCAGCCTTTTTAATTTAATATGTGCCTAGAAATCTGGGGATAGCTCCCGTCCTAAATGCGGCAGCGATTGGCAACGGATTCGTCAACCGCCTCGGAATCAGAGCCAATCGCTGGGTTGCCGCAACCCTTGCCCAGTCGGGCTTCACGCTCGGCCAGAATCGTCTTCAAACTCGGCCTTCCGGTAACCGCTAGACGCCAGTTAGCCCATAGACCGTAGACCCAATCGACCAGTGGGCCAAGCAAGGGCCAGCGGGTCGGCGCGTAGATCCAGCCAATGCCTAGAACGTCATACACTTGGCGAAACACGTCCACGTTTTGGATCACCGTGCCGTCGGCCTTCACGGCGTGGATGCGACCCATGGCCGTGGCAAAATCGACGCCGCCGTTGTCCTCGGGGCTATAGTCATCAGCCGCAATGTCGGTAAAGGCGATCAGGCCACGCCCGTTGTCCTGTTTGCGCAGAAAATTGACTTCCCGCAAACATAGGGGACAATCGCCATCATAGAGCAGCTTGATTCTCCAAGCGATCGCGCGGGGTGCTTGGGCAGAAGATGCAGCAGTCGTCATAGAAATTTGGGGCCAAGATAGTGAAGAGAGGGAGATTGTCCCTACACATATCTTAACAACCTCAACATTGGTCTGCTGCAAAGGCCATCGAATTTGGTGCTTGTTGACCGGCTAAACGCCCCTAATCTAAAGCACTCGAGCTTTTACCAGGGTGCTGGGCAAGGTGAGTAGCTTGCGCAGAGAGGGCACGTAGGCTCGCTGGCTAAACACGTCGTAGCCATTTTTTTCAATTACGTCCAAAATCTGGCGGTAGAGGGCCAGGGCACACCATACAGGCCAGCGGGCGTCTTCACTTAGCAGCCCAATGCCGCTCTCTGCTTCGGCATAAAACCGACGGGCGCGATCGATCTGAAAGGCCATTAGGGCCCGCCAGCGATCGTCCACAACACCAGCGACCAAGTCAGCCTCGGTGTAGTCAAAGGCAGCTAAATCTTTTAGAGGTAGGTAAATGCGGCCTCGGCGGGCATCTTCGCCCACGTCGCGCAGAATGTTGGTGAGCTGATTGGCAATGCCCAGGGCGATCGCCTGGGGAGTGGGGTCGAGCTGCTGTTGCTGGCTCCAGGGGGCGGTTTGCAGTTGAGTGTCAACGCCCATCACTGTGGTCGACATCAACCCTACGGTGCCGGCTACGCGGTAGCAGTACAGCTCTAGGTCTTCAAAGGTGTCGTAGCGATTGCGGTGTAAATCCATCCGCTGGCCCGCGATCATGTCGCGAAACGGCTGAATATCGAGGGGAAACTGCTCCAGGGTATCCACCAGGGCGACATCTTCGTCATCCACTGGGCAACCGGCAAAAATTGACTCTAGCTGCGACTCCCACCGATCCAACGTCTTCTCGCTGGTGAACTGCGCCTGCGGCCCATCCACAAGTTCATCGGTGCGGCGGCACCAGACGTAAATAGCCCAGATGGCGCGCCGCTTGGCGGGAGCCATCAGCATGGTGCCGGTGTAAAACGTCTTGGAATACTTCGCCGTGACGCGTCGGCACACCTCGTAGGCATCCTCAACGGAGGATAGCGATTGGATGGGGGGAGAGTCCGTCAGTTGCAGCATTAATGACCCAAACCTGGAGAATATAAATCTCAAACCGACTACAGGCAATTCTGCTTAACCTAGCCTCTCACAACTGCACCCAACTTTGGCAAAACAGTTGAAATCGGCCCATTCTCCGAAGCAACTCTGCCTCTGCCGTTCCTAAAGATTATATGTTGCAATCCGTAACATTTGCCCGCAAATTCCAAATGCGTGCTCTCTGTTCCCAGCATCTTCAGGGCTGACTACCCATTTGAAGGCCATCCAGATAAGATAATAGACTGCGTATTAAGCTGCTCGATGCCAAGCCCCCGTGGGTTCTCTTCGCTCCACCATGGGCTGCGCCTCGCGAAGCGATTTCTGAGGGAATTGCAGGGCAGCAAGCAGCACCGTGGGGGAAGGCGCTCTATCGGCTACCCGTTAACGGTCCCCTTTGTCTGTCTAGTTCTGTCGATTGTTGGGAGCCTTGCCCGTGCCTCAAACTAACTTTGATTTTCTGCAAGAGTCTGATCCGCTGCTGGCCAGCATTATTCAACGCGAGCTGCAGCGCCAGCGCGACCACCTGGAGCTAATCGCCAGCGAGAACTTTACCTCGTCTGCGGTGCTAGCGGCCCAGGGGTCGGTATTGACCAACAAGTATGCCGAGGGGCTGCCCGGCAAGCGCTACTACGGCGGCTGTGCCTTTGTCGATGAGGCTGAGCAGCTGGCGATCGATCGCGCCAAGGAACTCTTCGGTGCCGCCCATGCCAACGTGCAGCCCCACTCTGGAGCGCAGGCCAACTTTGCTGTGTTTCTGGCCCTGCTTCAGCCCGGCGACACCATTTTGGGCATGGATCTTTCCCACGGCGGGCACCTGACCCACGGCTCGCCCGTGAACGTGTCGGGCAAGTGGTTTAAGGTCGTGCAGTATGGCGTTAGCCGCGACAGTGAACAGCTTGATTTTGACCAAATTCGTGAGCTGGCGTTGGAGCACCGGCCCAAGCTGATCATCTGTGGCTATTCGGCGTACCCCCGCGTCATCGATTTTGAGAGGTTTCGCGCGATCGCAGACGAAGTTGGCGCCTACCTGATGGCTGACATTGCCCACATCGCCGGATTGGTGGCCGCCGGTTATCACCCCAACCCCTTGCCCCACTGTGACGTGGTGACCACTACCACCCACAAAACCCTGCGCGGCCCTCGCGGCGGCCTGATTCTGACCCGCGACGGCGAACTAGGTAAAAAGTTTGACAAGGCGGTGTTCCCCGGTAGCCAGGGCGGCCCCCTGGAGCACGTGATTGCGGCCAAGGCCGTGGCCTTTGGCGAAGCCCTCAAGCCTGAGTTTCGCGCCTATGCGGCTCAGGTGATTGCCAATGCCCAGCGTATGGCTGCCCAGCTCCAGCAGCGAGGCATCAAGGTGGTGTCTGACGGTACCGACAACCACCTGGTGCTAGTCGATCTGCGCTCCATCGGCATGACCGGCAAGCGGGCTGACCAGCTAGTCAGCGAGGTCAACATCACGGCCAATAAAAACACCGTGCCCTACGACCCCGAGTCGCCCTTTGTCACCAGCGGCCTGCGCCTGGGTTCTCCGGCCATGACCACCCGTGGTATGGGCGAGACTGAGTTCGCCGAGATCGCCAACATCATCGCCGATCGCCTGCTCAGCCCCGAGGATGCGGCGATCGCTGAGCACTGCAAGCGTCGGGTGGCGGCCTTGTGCGATCGCTTCCCCCTCTATGCCCACTTGGGCGGGCTAGTTCCGGCCCTGGTGTAAGGGTGTAATACCTTTTCGGGCAAGCCTTTGAACCCCGTGGGTTAGGCGTTAACTCCATGCAAAACCGCAGAAAGTTAGGGTTACCCCTTAATGATCTGTCATAATTGCATGGAGTTTTTGCTTATTTGACAAGACTCGGCCTATCCTATGGACTGTTTCGGGCCAAAATACCCTTTGGCCTGGTCGGCCTTGGTCAGGGCAGTCCCTAGGGCTACCCGAGGTGATTAGCGATGGCCAAAGAACTAGTTTGCTGGGGTTAGGCCTGGGCTAGGGAGGTGGCTAGCCAGGAGAGAGTTTCTCCAACCATAGAGGGGAGTGAGATGCCGTTTTATCTGTATCACGTGTTGGCCTTTGGTATCTCCGCCGCGGTGGTGCTGGGCACGACACCAATCGTGCGCCGCATCGGCCTTAAAAGTGGGCGAGTCGATCAGCCCGGCGAACGCAAGGTACACGACAAGCCCATGGTGCGGTTGGGTGGGGTGTCAATTTTTATTGGTACGCTGCTAGCCCTGTTGGTCGTATGGTCCATGGGCGGCTTTATTGATGCTGCCGGAGCCCATTTAGCTCCACCTCAAGAGTTCCAGATCTGGGGGGTTACCCTTGGCGGGCTGGCCTTTTTTCTGATTGGTCTCACCGACGACCTGTTTGGCCTATCGCCCCTCAGTCGCCTGTTTATGCAGGCGGTGGTCGCCACTATGGCTTGGTACGTGGGCGTGAGCATTGACTTTCTCACTATTCCCTTCTACGGGCTCACCCAGCTGCCCGACTTCATCAGCCTGCCAGTCACCATTCTGTGGTTGGTGGGCATGGCCAATGCCATTAACTGGATCGACGGCCTTGATGGCCTGGCAGCAGGGGTATCTGGCATCGCTGCAGTCGTCATGCTGGTGGTAAGTCTCTACATGAATCAGCCAGCGGCGGCGCTGATTGCTGCTGCTCTAGCCGGCGGAGCCCTAGGCTTTTTGCGCTACAACTTCAACCCAGCCAAAATTTTCATGGGAGATGGGGGCGCCTACTTTATGGGCTTTACCCTGGCCGGAGTTGGCGTTATCGGCTTGGTCAAAACGGTCACTACCGCTGCTGTACTGCTGCCGTACCTGATTCTGGCAGTGCCGATTCTCGATATGTCGGCCGTGATCCTCGATCGTCTGCGAGCGGGCAAATCCCCCTTCGTGGCCGACAAGCGCCATCTACACCACCGGCTGCTTCAGGCGGGGCTGTCTCATCGGGTGACGGTGCTCTTCATCTACGTGCTGACGCTGTGGGCGGGCAGTCTAGCCCTTGCGTTTGCGGGCATGCCCAGCGGTTTGGTCTATGCCCTAGCCGCCACAGCGCTACTCAGCTACACCGGTTGGCGGCTGCGGCAGCGCACTCGCTGAGGGGCCGTAGGGGTATTGGTAGGCCTGCCGCAAATTGCTGGCGCGATAGACGTGAATAGTTTCGGTCACTTCGCCGCCGCGCATGAGCGGCACCGTGCCTAGCGGCTCAATACTGTCGAAGAGGGGCCGATAGCCCACTACAATCTCGTCGTCTTGGGCAAAGCGATTCAACGTCATATAGAGTCCATCTTGACCAACCCAGTCCTGGGGGTTAAACCAGTAGGCGAATCCGCGCGCGTCCTGGCTAAAGGCCGTCACCGGCAAATCGACTAGGGGGTGAATAGCCATGGCAAAGTAGCCCCCCAGGTAGTATTCATTGGTAAAGACAAACCCCACCTCATCTAGGGCCGCTCGAATTTCGGGGATATCGGCAAACCGCCGCTTGAGCTGGCTAGTGTCGATCAGTTCTGTAGAGCCATCCTGCTCGACGGGCACTAGTCCACCAAACAGGGCGTAGGTGCTCGGTTTTTGTAAAACGCCGAGCTTTAGGTGCAGCAGCGCCACCATGGAAAGCGAGCCTAAAAACAGCCCCGAACCCCACAGCCAGCGGCGAATAAGGCGGGGACGATCGCGCCGCCAAACCAGCACCTGAGCGGCCAGCAAAATGGCGATACCCCAGTAGCCAGGGGCAGGCCAGGCGGGCAAAATCTGCTGCTTGCCCCCCAGCAGGGTAAACAGCAGCATAATCGGCAGCGATAGCCACAGGACGAAACCCTGTTTGTAGTGCTCCTGGACTTCATGGTCGCCCAGGCTGGGGGAACGCCAGAACATCGCCTGCTTAGCGCTCTGTCTTGCCGCCACCCACCACAGCGGAAAGCCAATTAGGGGAAACAGATACACATTTGACAGCAGCCAGTAGCCCACCATTTGTCCCAGGCTAAACCCACTGCTCTCAGTGCCCCCGTCAAATCGCATGCCTAGCTGAAAGCGAAAGGAAATCCAGTCGTTCTGGCTATTCCAGTACCACAGGGGGAAAAGGGTGAGAATGAAAACCCCCAGGGCAAGCAGTGTCCAGGGCGATCGCAGCGCCGCGCGATAGGGCCGATAGGCGGCACAAAACCCCACCAGGCTCATGCCCAGCACAAAGCCGTGATACTTACTCAACCCTGCCAGGGCTACCGTCAGCCCCAACAACACAATGCGCCAGGTGGGTACGTAAGCTTTTGCCATAGGGTCCTCAATCCGGCCGCTATGGGGAAAAAACTCCCAAGCGGCGACCAGTAACGTGGCGCTCCAAAACAAAATCAGCCCGTTGTCGGGGGAGGTGAGAATACCAAAGCCAATGTTAAACAGCGGTATCAACGTGACAATGGCCACGGTCATCTGCCCCACCGCCGCTGAAAACAGCCGCGTTGCCGCCAGGTACAGCAGCCCTAAGCTGAGACAGTAGAGCAGCAGCGCCCCTAGGCGAATGGTGAAAGGTGAAATGATTCCCGTGAGCCACCAGCCTATCCCGGTTGTGATGGCCACCATGGGGGGATGGTCGAAATAGCTCAGGCTCAAGTAGCGGCTGTAGAGATAGTAGTAGGCTTCGTCAAACCCTGGAAATAGCCAGAGCGCAACGATCGCGCGGTAGAGCAGGCCCCCTAACACCAGGGCTAGCAGCCCGGTAGCCCAACCTGGTTTGCGATCGCCTCCTAGGGCGGGTCTTTGACCATCGCCCCCTAGGGCCGGTTCATTCCCCTCGCTCCAACCTGCCATCGGGTAGCCTCCCCTAAACAACCAATGCGCGACATAATTTAGGGACTTTGCCAATCGGCCCCAAAAGGCTTTTCCTGGCTTCCCTGCAATGGCCATAATGACACTATTGCGCCTCGGCCATCCCATCGGCCCATTTAGACCTTAGGACGTTCTATGACCCCAAGCCCAGCGTTTCAGCCCTCCGAGACAGACAATTTGCCCTCTGGCACCAGAAGTGCCGAGATTATCTGCGTGGGTACTGAGCTACTGCTGGGGGATATTCTCAATGGCAACGCCCAGTTTTTGGCTAAAGAGCTGGCCACTCTAGGCATTGCCCACTACTACCAAACCGTCGTAGGCGACAACCCGGCTCGCATTCAGCAAGCAGTGTCTACTGCGGCCGAGCGGTTTGCGAAGCCTTCCGGTACGGAAGCGCAGCTTCTGCTCTTCACCGGTGGTCTGGGTCCCACCCCTGATGACCTCACCATAGAGACGCTGGCTGACCTGTTTGGTGCCCCCATGATTGAGCACCCTGACCTGCTGGCCGATATTGAGGCTAAATTTACCGCTCGAGGCCGAGCTATGCCCCCCAGCAACCGCAAACAGGCGCTGCTGCCTGAGGGGGCGATGGTGCTCCCCAATCCCCAGGGCACTGCCCCGGGTATCATCTGGTCACCCCGACCTGGCCTCACCCTAATGACCTTTCCCGGCGTGCCGCGAGAAATGCAGGCCATGTGGAAAGAGACCGCCGTACCCTATCTGCGCGCCCAGGGCTGGGTGACGACCACCATTGTCAGCCGCATGCTGCGGTTTTGGGGCATTAGTGAATCGGCTCTGGCGGAGCAGGTCGCGGCTTACCTCAGCCAGGGCAACCCGACGGTCGCCCCCTATGCCAGCAAAGGCGAAGCCAAGCTGCGCATTAGCGCGCGGGCCAACTCCACCGCTGCGGCCTTGGCCAAAATTGAGCCGGTCGAAGCTGGCATTCGGGCGCTAGTCGGCGCCGACTGCTACGGTGCCGATGACGATACTCTAGCCTCGGTGGTTGGCAAACTGCTGCTAGCTCGACATCAAACTGTAGCCGTGGCCGAATCTTGTACGGGCGGTGGCTTGGGGCAGCTCTTGACCGACATTGCCGGCAGCTCTGCCTACTTCCATGGCGGCGTGATTGCCTACGACAACCAGGTTAAAGTCAATCTTCTCAAGGTGGATGCCGCTGTTTTAGAGGATCAGGGAGCGGTGAGTGCGATCGTAGCCGAGCAGATGGCTCTAGGCGCAAAGGCCCTGCTGCAAACCGATTGGGCCTTGAGCATCACTGGCATTGCCGGTCCAGACGGGGGCAGCGAGACTAAACCTGTAGGCTTGGTTTATATTGGCCTGGCTACTCCCGAGGGCAATGTGTTGACGTATAAACACGAGTTTTCTGGCTACCGGGGGCGCGACTGGGTGCGCCAGCTCAGCGCCCTCTCTGCCTTGGATGCTCTACGGCGCAACCTGCTGTAACGTAGGTTGATCATTTGCTTCAAATGGCTATTATGTAATTATGGATGAATGCAGCCCCCATCTGGCCTAGAGCTGGTTTTAGGTAAGAGCAACCAGGGTGGCATGTGCCAGTAAGGAGTTTGCCCTAATGGATTACATCGAAAAGGCTCTCGAAAAACTGAGCGACTGGGTTGATAGAGTCATTGAAGCTCTATTTGGCCCTGAGCATCAGGCAGAACCTGACTTGATTCCTATTCCGGTAGAAGAACCCCGCCGTTAGGGGTGCTCTTGAAAGATTTTAACTAGAGTCTAGCGATGCTGTCGCTTGATATTGTTCTTGAGTGCAGCACTTGATACTTAGACTGCTGTGCTTGTGTAGAGAATGAGCAAGCAAGTGAGCTGACTAGCGTAGATACTAATACAAAGGGCAACGATCATTGCTAAGGGTTCAAGTTGTTCATGGCCCAAATCTCAACATGCTGGGCTTGCGCGAACCCGATATCTATGGTCGGCAAACCCTGGCTACCATCGAAGCGTCCTTAGAGACTGAAGCGATCGCCCTAGGCGTTTCATTGGATTACTTTCAATCCAACAGTGAAGGGGCGCTTGTAGACTGCATCCAGGCGGCCTTCGGGCAAAAAGACGGCATTTTAATTAATCCTGGGGCCTATACCCACACCAGTGTGGCCCTTCGAGATGCGATCGCAGCCGTTGGCCTTCCCACCGTCGAGGTGCATCTCAGCAATATTCACAAGCGCGAAGCTTTTCGTCATCACTCGTATATCGCTGCGGTGGCCGTGGGTCAAATCTGCGGCTTTGGGGCCGATAGCTACCGCCTAGGACTGCACGCGTTGGTGACACACCTCAACGACCGACATTAAGTGCCCGCAGATTCCTAGTGGTTTAGACTGGGATTTGCGCTCAGCTCTCCCCAAAGTTGTATGGCCACCGCCACGATTAAATTTTTAGAGACGCCAACCTCCCAAGCGTGGGTTGAGCAAGCTCTGGCTAACCTGGACATGATATTGCTTGATCACGCCCAGTGCGAGCGCAAGGCGGCGGGGGTGGCCATGAGCCTGATCAACCGCTATCCATCGGATGCTGAGTTAGTAAAGGCGCTAACCGCGATCGCCCAGGAAGAACTGGCCCACTTTGCCCAGGTCAACCAGTGGCTAGAGCGTCGCAACATTCCCTTTGGCCCCTTGCCGCCACCTCCCTATGGAGCCGCTCTGCGTCAGCAGGTGCGAGGCGACGAACCCCATCGTCAGCTTGATGTGCTACTGGTGTCGGCTTTAATCGAAGCTCGCAGCCACGAGCGGTTAGGGTTGTTGGGCCAGTATTGCCCCGACCCTGAACTCGCCCAGTTTTATCGCAGTCTCATGGCTTCAGAAGCTCGCCATTACGGGGTCTATTGGGTACTGGCTACTGGCCGCTTCCCCCGTGCCGAGGTAGAAGGGCGGCTATCTGAATTAGCCGCTGCCGAAAGCGAGATTTTAGCTCGCCTTCACCCCCAGCCCCGCATTCATAGCTAGAGAAGTTCGATGCCGCTAGACCACCGCAGCACCTTTGGTCCTTATTTAATTCGCAGCTGGCAGCCGAGCGATCGCGCCGCCGCCGTTGCCATCATTGGCGAGGTGCTGCAGGAATATCGCCTCACTTGTGAACCGACCGATAGCGATCGCGATGCCCTAGAGGTAGAAGGGTGCTAGTAGAAGGGTGCTATTGGAAGACGGGCGGCGAATTTTGGGTAGTAGAGCTTGACGGCGTGCTGGTCGGTACCGCTGGCTATCGTCCTACCCAGCGCGGGGATAGCGCAGTGGAGCTGCGCAAGATGTATCTGCTGCCTCAGACGCGCGGGCAAGGGCTGGGGCGCTACCTGCTCAACACGTTAGAATCTGCCATTCAGCAGCGCGGTTTCGCCGATATTTGGTTAGAAACGGCCTCGGTGCTAAAGGAGGCGGTAGGGCTGTACGAAGCCAGCGGTTATGAAGCTGCCACTGGGGTTGAGACGGCTCGGTGCGATCGCGTCTACCGTAAGCGCCTGCCCTCTCTGGCCCACCATCCCATCCTATAGAAACGCGAGTCTGGGCCTTAATGGCCAGAAGTTAGCTATAATCGCCACATTAATCCTGGAATACTGACTAAGCAGTTTTGATTGCCATCTATCCCGGCAGTTTTGACCCCATTACTTTGGGCCATTTAGACATCATTACCCGCGGCAGTCGATTGTTTGAGCGGGTGATTGTGCTGGTGTCTAGCAACCCCAACAAGGTGCCCATGTTTTCCACCGACGAGCGCATTGGGCAAATTGAGCGATCGGTGGGGCATCTCAACAATATTGACATTGACCATTACGACGGTCTCACCATCAACTATGCCAGGCAGCGCCATGCCCAGGTCTTGCTGCGAGGGCTGCGCGTGCTCTCCGATTTCGAAAAAGAGCTGCAAATGGCGCATACTAATAAGACCTTGGCTGACGATATCGAAACTCTTTTTCTGTCAACCTCTACCGAGTACAGCTTTCTTAGCAGCAGCCTGGTCAAAGAAATCGCTCGCTTTGGCGGCCCCATCGACCACCTTGTTCCCCACCATGTAGCGCGAGACATTTACCAATGCTACGCCCAGACCCCGCCCGCCTTAATGCCCAACACCGCAGCGCCCAGTCCCGCAGTGCCGGTACCCAAGCCAATGGATTGTCTGTAGAGGCGGCGGAAACAAACTCGGGTCTGCCTAACCCCGGCGACATCGATATTCAACAGGAGCTGAATAAGCTTGAAGAGCTGATTTTGGCTAGTCCTCGGGTGCCCTTCAGTGGCCGTACCCTGGTCGATGAGGATCAGTTGCTTGACCAACTCGACGCGATTCGCCTCAATCTGCCACCGGCCTTCCGCCAGGCGGTGCAAATTTTGCAGCAGCGCAACAGCCTGCTTGCCGAAGCTGAGCGCTATGCCCAAGAACTGATCGCTGCTGCCGAGCAGCAGGCGGCCCAAATGCTCGATGAACTGGGCATTGTGCGCCAGGCTGAGCACATGGCCCAACAACTCAAAACCCAGGCCCAGCAAGACTGCGATAGCCTGCGTACCCAGGTGATGAGTGACATTGAGCAAATGCAGGTTCAGGCCCAGCGTGAGTGGGAGTCCCTGCGCCAAAAGGCTTTAGACGAGCAAGACATGATTCAGCAGGAGGCCGATGGCTACGCCGATCAGGTGCTCTCTAGCGTCGAGCAGCAGCTCTCGCAGATGTTGCGGATTATCCAAAACGGGCGCAGCCACCTTCAACCGGTGAAAGAAGCCCCAGCACCTGCTCCAACTCAGCGACCTAAATCGAGTAAGGGTGCGTCGCCCAGTGCGGTGCTATCTGACCCCCGTGCCGATGCGGGAAGCGATCGCCCTACAAGTCGCCCTCGTCCACCGCAAAAGCCTGATCCCTTGGCATGATCAGCTATCTCAAAGGGGTGCTGGCCGATATTCAAAAGCCCGGTAGCCACAAAATCATCGTTACCTTAGACGTCAATCAGGTGGGCTATGACATGCAGGTGCCCGCCCGTCATCTATCGCTGCTGCCTCCCCTAGGGGAGGTGGTGCAGCTCTTTAGCCACCTCTACTTTCGCGAAGACCAGGCGGTATTGTTTGGCTTTGGTCAACGCCAGGAGCGCGACCTGTTTCGTCTGCTGATCAGTGTTAGCGGCATCGGTCCCCAGATGGCGCTGGCCTTGATCGATACTCTAGGCGAGGCTGAGCTGACCCAGGCGGTCGTTAGTGGTAACACCCGTCTACTGTCGCGTACCCCAGGGGTAGGCAACAAAACCGCCGAACGGCTGGTGCTAGAGCTTAAAACCAAGCTGCAAGACTGGCAAACTCAGTCGGGGGTGGGCCTGGTGCCTGATGCTGGACCAGTACCAACCCTCTACGAAGAGGTTGAGGCAACCCTGAGCGCCCTAGGCTATAGCCAGAGCGAGATTCTCAAGGCGCTTCAGGCGGTAGGGCGTAGCTCAACTTTGCAAAAGACAGCGGATCCAGAAAGTTGGGTGCGCGAGGCGATCGCCTGGCTCAGTCAGTAATCCTCCGCTGAGACAAGATGGGTGCCGCAGCCCCTATGCTATAGTGAAAAATCCTGGCTCAAAATTATTCTTCTAGAGAAGCTGTCTGTCCCATGACTCTGTTGCAAGCGCGTAAGCAGGAACTTATTTCCGACTATCAGGTGCACGAAACCGACACCGGCTCCGCCGATCTGCAGATTGCTATGCTCACCGATCGCATCAATCAGCTAAGTGCCCACCTGCAAAAGAACAAAAAAGACTACTCGTCTCGCCGTGGCCTGCTCAAGATGATTGGTCACCGCAAGCGCCTCATGGCCTATCTGCAAAAGCAAGACTCTGAGCGCTATCGGGCGCTGATTCAAAAGCTTGGCATTCGCGGCTAGGGTTGGTCTGCCAAAACTAAAGCTATGCGTAGACTGGGATGGGCTGATCTGAGCTAGTGGTTGCAGCAATTAGCCCACGTCAAGCCCATCGGTCATTTTTACAGGCTGCGCATCCAGGCTGGATAATCTAGCAATTGCAGTCTGGTTTCCCCATTGTCAGTTGTTGTTGTCTAGCGCTATGGCCCCTGATTCGTCTCGCAAGCGCCTGCCCTTTGAACCCCGTAAGAGCGCTGCCAAGCCTGCCGAAGAACCCAAACAGGCTAAAGCTAAGCCATCTTCTGCTAAAAACACCGCTCAGAAATCGACCGCTGCTAAAAAAACTGTTCCTCCTAAGCCCGGAGTGGTTTCCAAAAAGAAAAGTGGCGGTAAGTCGTCGGCTAGGGCAGCAACCGCTATCCCTGAAGTGGTGAGCGATCGCATGCTGCGGCGCATGCTAGCCTTCTCCGGCGTCCCAACTGGGTTAGGAATACTAACATTTTTCGTTAGCTACTATCTGGTGGTAAATCAGGTGGTGGAGTTGCCCTCTTACTTTGTGCTGCTGATCACCTTAGGCTGCTTTGGCCTGGGGGTCGTGGGTCTTACCTACGGTGTACTATCGGCTTCTTGGGATGAAGAACGCCCCGGCACCCGGCTGGGCCTTGACGAGTTTCGGCTTAACTTTGGTCGTATGACTAGCGCTTGGGGTGCTAAGTCGGAGCGTTAAGGTCGTAGGTAGACTACAGCTAAGCTGTGAAATGATTTCTGCGGCCTAGCTGTATTACCTGGTTAGGTACGGTAAACGCCGTTTTCTCCTGGGATGCGGCCTGTTTGTCATAGCACCGGCTCGTTTGCTCAGGGCAGTTTCTCGCTGCTTGGTTCGACAGACGCTTGCATAATTTGCTCTAGCTGTTCTTCCATCATTCTGAGCAGCTGGCTCAGGGCCTCTAGTGTCCGTGCTGAGGGGGGTTCGATGATAAGCGACTGGCGAGCCCGCTGGCGAATCTCGTAAATCCGTTTTTGCAGGGTTTGGGCGACGCCGAGGGCATCTTCTCCCATCTGTTTGATTTGCTGCTGTTGATAAAATTTCAGCGCCGCTCCTCGCAGCACTTGAAGAGTGGCTTCTTCGCCGTGGGAGCCTGCCATCAGCCGCAGGCGCAGCAGCACGCGCTCGCCTTTGTACAGCCGCTCAATGTCGGCCTGTTTTGGCTGAGCAGTGGGCAGTAGGGGCAGGTGCGTCAGCCGCTTGAGCTCGTTGATGACGCTTTGAACCTGGTCGAGGCTCAAGTTTTTGAGGGCAGCTTGGACTACGCCGTCTCTGCTCCAAAGTACTTGGCCGTGATCGGGTCGTCGTTCTAGATATAGACGCCCAATACCCTCGGTTAACACCTGATAAAGCAGTGCCTGGGTGAGTTTGGGGGGCGACAATCGATGTAGCTGATCGAGGGGCACCTGGCTGAGGATGGGATCGAGGGTAAGGGCGAGTGGCTGAGGTTCTGGCTCAACTGCGGGAGGTGGTTCTACGGGGCGAGGTAGGTCTACCGATAGCGGTGGAGGATCTGTGGGCAGGTTGGGGGTCGGAGCGGGGCGATGGTCAGAGACCGGCTCAAAAGGGCGATCGCCGCGCAGATCTTCGGGGCTGTCAACGATAAAGGTCAGAAACTCATCACCCTGGTTTTGGGTCTGGGGTGGTGCCTCAATCTGTGGCTGAGGCCGAGCCTTTTGACGAGAGGCATAGCTTAGATACTTGGAAAGCATCTTGCGCTGCCAGTCAGAGGTCACAGGCCATGACTTCACCGAGCAGTGAATGAATGAGACTTGCTTGCGGGCGTATTCTGTAGCAACAGTGTCAGACGGGTTGACTACCCCGAGGTGTAGGCAACTTGACTCTACCGAGAGCGGAATAATTTCGTGGTAAAGGCAGGCTTCAAAGGGCAAAATGCTATCGATTAGAGACAGCATTTGGGCGACATTGAGGCGGCTATCAACGGCCTCACTGCCGCTTTGTATGTCTAGGGCAGAAAGGTCGTTGAATAAGGCGTGGGTGTCGGGCTCCGGCATGGGCCTGGCAAGTTAACGATCAGGATTACCCTATGCTAGGCGTGAGGCAAGACGCAGGGGGCATTTCTTAAGATCAACCTATTAATCTTTATGGGAGGCTTTACCATGCCACTGGTTTGTCTAAATCTAACCGGTTAAGAACTGGTGATGCTGAAAAAGGGTTTGCTAAGGACTAGAACGCTGCTAAAAAAGTGTTTCGTCGCGTTTTCATTCGTGCTGTTATCGTCTGATTTCGCCAGTTAGTGCGCGCGCGATCGCCTCTTTTGGGCAATTGTATCTGTTTCCCCGCAGAGCTTTGCAGGCAACTCTGACACCGGCGATGATGCTGGGTGACGCTATAACTCGGGCTGTGGTGGTTAACCTAGGTGGTCTGAAGGCTACTGTACCGATGCACCCTCTCTGGCCGCATCTGGGGTGATGACCTGACTCGGTGGCATTGGTGGAGCGATCGCTTCTTCTCCTGCGCGTTTCACCTGCGCTGGAACTGTCTCAACCGATAGATCGTCGGTGCTAACCTGTTCAAATCCCAGGGGTTCCTCCTGCGCTGGGGCAGTTGTTAAGTCAGTCGGGCTGGGGATCTCTAAGGGGGATGCCTGGGGTGCGGCGGCTGGAACGACATGGGTGGTTCCTGGCTCAGCAGCCTCTGGGCTGGGAGCTAAAGTCGGCAATGGGTTAGTTAAAACCCCAGCCTCTTCTTGAGACATGACTGCTTCCGGGGCTTCGGGCGCTGGGGCACTGGGTTGGGGCCGATAGATGGTGCTGTCAGGAAATGCTCCAGGTATCGGGGATATCGTCGTCACTGGAGCAGTAACGGGTTGGCTGCCTTCTTTGGCATTGGCCCAGGCGGAGGGCGCGAGCCGATCCGGAATCGCAGCGGGCTCCACCTCTACCTCATGGGCTGGGGGTGCGATCGCCAGCGACCTTGCCTCTGCTACAGCCTCGGCATTGTCGCTTTCAGCAACGGGGGCTGTTTCTGGGGGCATTGGCTCTTTTGGGTTGGTAAGGTTTGCACTGCCGTCAGATGGTTCCTCTGAGAGAAGTTGCAAATCGCCGTTATCGTCGGCATTGGCTGCGGGAGCAGGGGTATCGCCTCGGTTGAACAACAGGTTAGCAACAGAGGCCGTTTGGGGGGAGGTGTTACCCCCAGACGGAAACGCAGCCTGAGTGAAGCGCTCGACGGTGACTTGCCACAGCGCTGCCAAGGGATCAGTTCCTGGCGCGTTCTGCTCAGGGGCGGTGGCGATCGCCTCGTTGGTCGGTTCAGCTTGGGCAACAGGGTCGCTGGGGGAAGTCCACATCTGGAGCACCTCGTCCACAGGTTCCGCCGCTGCAATGTCTAGAGCAACCGGGCTTGTTGGCCTGGGAGCGGGGGTCAGCACCCAAGTCTGGGCACGAAGGTCAGGATTTTGGGCCTCATAGGCGGCGATCGCCAGGGCGACAGCATGGGCGCGGCGCTGCTGATCGCGACGAATGCTGGGCTCTGTATTGCCTAACCCAGGAGCATTCCAGCGCCCAGTGTTGGGGTTGATGTAAGACCGGGTGCGGGCTACCAAAATGGCTTCCGACCCCTCATAGCCGTTAGCTTTAGCTTCGGCCAGCCGCTCAATGTAGCCCACCCGCCCAATCGCTGCCAGGGGTGACTGGTTCGCCAGATCTAGCCCGTTGAGGGTTTCTTCAAGGGTGAGATTGAGGCCGTGTTTAAGCGCCCTTTCTCGCAATATATCTCCCTGGTTCTGAAGCCGGGCTAGCTGCTTCTGATCGGCTTCTGCCGGTGTTTTGGCCCCGTGCTGATACGAAAAGGTACCCATGTTCCACACGCGGTTGCCAGGGTCAGTGTGGCCAAAGTAGGCAGAATTGATAGCACCATTGGGGGTGCGAGTGCCCTCAGCACTGCCCACGGCCCAGGCCACCAGCGAGTCTGAATGACCTTCGAACAAACCCGGCAACGGGTTTGTTGGAACGTTAGGTTCAGCTAACTGGGCCTGGGCCATAACCACTGCGGCTGAGGGCTCCAGACCAAAATCGAGGGCTAAAAGCGGGGTTTCTTTGGGGCGTTCGGCCTCGGGCTCCGGGACAACTGGCGCGGGAGCCACTGCGACCATCACCGAGGCCTCGGGCAACGGCGGTGCCGGGGGCAGCAGGGCTGTGGCCGACGTGCTTGCGTTGAGGGCAACGGCGACCCCGCGCCGATACACCCCAGCGGGCAACTGCTGGGGAGAGTGATAGCGCATGGGCGGGTTGGCCGCCTGGGCCGGAATAGGCAGGGGTTGACTGGTGACATCGATCGCAGGGGCAGCGGCCACGGTTTCGGCAATAGGGGGCTGCCCGGCCCACTGGGGCTGTGAGAGCTCAAAGCTGAGAATGCCGTCGTCGGCCCGTACGGCAGTGGGGCTAACCAGGGCCAACAGAGCACTGGCGGCTAGGAGAGTGGGATGTAGCTTCATGGGACAGCGGGGGTAAATTGCCAAGACTGTTGGGCTGAGGGCGTAACTGAGGCTCTGACTCAGTAAGGAATGACTGAGCCTAGAATGGCAGGCGTGGCGGCGGTCGATTGAGCGATCGCTCCAGCACGCGATCGGAGGGCTCGACCATAGCCCAGGAGCCATCGGGCTGCCGTCGCAGGGTGGCAAAGTGAATGTAGCGCCCGCGCCCCATGACGGTTCCAGCCTCAATCGGGCCCAAATGCGGATGGCTAACCCCGCAGTAGCGAAACAGGTAGGCCGGTACCTCTGGGGTCGAAAAGTAAATGCAGTTGAAGCCCTGGGCCGCCAGCTCTACCTGGCCGGTAAACGGAGCGCGTAGCCTGGCACCCTCTAGCCGAATCGAAATATCGCCCAGGCTGCCAGTGACTAATTGACCCGCCACGCGATCGCCCGATTCGATCTCCCAAGTCTGCTTCAGCACAATCTGACGGGGCACCGTTGGCGTCAGCCTGTCGCAACCGCCCAGACCCAGCAGCAGCATGCCTAAACCCAAACCGAGGGCCAGTCGGCTGAGGGAGCGTCTACCCAAGCGCGAGAACGGCTGAGAAACCTGACCTCTCGCCCAGGGGACTGGAGGTCTCCAGCCAAAGCAGCCAATTATTGGCAGGGCGCTATTGAAACCGAAAGCGGTAGCCAGCGTACTCGTCATTTTCGTACAGAATTACTAGCTGAACGGTCGGATCCCACGCCATCGGATATGCTTCGCGCTCTGAGATCACCCCAGAGCGCACCTGGAGTTGGGGCAGGCTACAGTAGGGCTCGGCAACAATCTTACGCACATTCTCTTTTGGATCACGCTCGGGCACGACCAGCAGCTGAGCGAGCTGCTCACGACTCAGCTGGGCAGTGCTCTGCACAATCTTTTCGCATCCCTCAGCGCTCTGGGGGGTAGCGGCCTGCAACCAGCTACCTAGCCTCTGATCATCGAGGGCCAGTAGCCCAATGGCCAGAACAATTGCCCCCGCAACAAAAGGCTTGGCGTTTGCCAAAGTGATTTTTTTCCCCTGGGGATGCATTGAAACCATCCGCTGTCTCCTTGAAACTCAGTGAAGAATAGCGCTACACCGCGCTAGAGCTGGCCGCCCACAACCAGCCCTAAAACCAGCAAAAACACTCGAATGGCTGGGCCAAACGCCAGCCGGGGGGCCAAGGTGGCTTGGTAGAGAGCATAGGCTGTGATCGCGGTAATCGCGGCTACCGCCACTGACCAAAGGGCCGGAAAAGCAGCCAATAGCAGATTCAAAGCTAGGCGACCGATGACGCCACCCCCTAGCCACAGCACCCCATCCACCACAGACAGAGACGCGCCTCGACTCGGATACCCCAGGGGGGAACTAGGGGTGACCGAGGGCTTGGCCTGCTGAGGGGTTACAAAGCGGGCGATCGCTAAACCGGCATCCCAAACGGTGCGGCCCAGGTGGGCAATTAGCTCGGAGGGCTCTTGCCCTAGGGCCACCAGATCAGAGGCTAGAGCACTCCACTGGCCTCGCCCCCGACGTTTAGAAGGGCCATAGGTGATGCGTAGGTGGCTAGCTAGGGAGTTGACCTCGGCTGCAATAGGATTAGCCCCTGCGGGGGATGGGTAGGGGCCAACGGTGCGGTAAGCCAGGACGATGTTGCCCTGGTGATCCATCTCTGCTGAAGCTAAGACGGCTCGCTCAACATTGAGATACGGCGGTGCTACCGGTTGCCCCTGGGCGTTGGCACTGGGATGGGTGCGGGTCAAGCGAGCCTGAATTAGCTGCATTTCCGCGATCGCCCGTTCCTGCTCTGACGATAGCTGGTTAATCTTGTGAGCCATGGTGTTCAGGCGTTTGAGGTAGACTTCCATGGGCGGTGCTCCAGCGGGTGGGTTGGCCGTTAGCTTGCTTCTCCCGGCCTGTTCAGAGCGCCATTGCAGGGCATCAATGGCCGTAGAAAAATCTACGCTGGAGCGCGATAGCCTGCCAAAGCTGGCCTGAGCCCCTCTCTCTGCCGTGCTTGGCAGCGACGGTTCACTGGCCCAGTCAACCTCTACGCTGGCATCGCTTTGGCTGAGAGCGTTGACTGTGTTGGTGAGCTTGGTCTGAATGCTTTGAAAATCCATTGCCTGGTAACCGTGTGGAGAGCAGCCAAAAACCACAATCTCTGCCCATCAACTCAAGCTGGCCGGTGTGAAGCAATCGTTTGCGATCGCCAGTTACCTAGCCAAGGGGCAGTTCTAAAAGAATTTGGTACAAGCGTACCATAGTTCTTTTGATATTCGTACTAAAAATGTACTATATTTTCGACTCTAAGGAAGTTGGGTTAGGAGAGTTGGCAGCCGACAAGAGTTGGGGTGGTTTGAAGCGGCGGCAGTGCTAGGCACCCCCTTAGGGACAGGTTTCGCTTCAAAAAGCGGCCAATATTGTGAAAATTGTCCGAAGAAACCTCAGTAACCCGGTCAGACTCTGTAAATTGGGGGCAACTGGGTGACGATTTATCACAATTGCCTTTGGTGCTTGGCCTTAGCAAGGATGGCTGCACTGGCTTGGGGCGGGGCATCAGGCCTAATAAGGCCTGATTTCGCGATCGGGTAAAAGGCCTTTTAGCGTCGCTGTCGTTGCAGTACAGCTCCACAGAATTACTCTATTGGGGCATCCTAAGCTTGGTAATTTGCCTCAGCCCATCTACCCTACGAGTTGTTGCCATGGTTAAGGCCTACGACAAAACCTTACGGCGTTCCTTTGCCCTACCTGCGGTGGCCAACTCAGGCTGTGGCCCCCGGCCTGGCCCCCGACCAGCAACGACCGTGCGGGCAAAATCTTGTCCCTATCACATTGTGATGGCCTGCTTTCTAGGTGGACAGGTGCTCATGCGCATTTTGCGTGGCCGGGTCAATGGCCAGCGCACCCTAGAGCAAATGGTGACGGCAGGGCCGTTGACCCTAACTCCCGTGCTGCTGACCAATGTGTTTGCCGGCATGATTTTTACCGTGCAAACCGCCCGCGAACTGGAGCGTTTTGGGGCCATGCATGCCCTGGGCGGGGCGTTTGCTATGGCCTTTTGTCGAGAACTGGCCCCTATTTTGACGGCGGCTATTATGGCTGGACAGGTGGGCACGGCCTACGCCGCCGAAATTGGCTGTATGAAGGTGACGGATCAAATCGACGCCCTCAAGGTGCTGCGCACAGATCCCATTGACTACCTAGTGGTGCCTCGGGTGGTGGCCTGCTGCGTGATGCTGCCCGTGCTCACTGTGCTGGGCTTAGTGTTGGGGATTGTGGGTGGGGCCGGGGTGGCATTTTTACTTTACGAAATGCCGGTGGGTCAGTTTTTAGACTCAGTGCGATCGCTGATGGTGCTCAACGACCTGATCGCTGTCTTGATCAAATCGGTTTTGTTTGGGGTCATTGTCGCTTTGGCAGGCTGCACCTGGGGGCTGACGACCACCTGTAGTCGGTCGGTCGGTCGAGCCGCGACGTCTGCGGTGGTTACTACTTGGGTGGGGCTGTTTATGGTCGACTTCTTTTTGTCGCTGGTGCTGTTCGGCGGTACTGGGCTGGCACCGCACTGAGGCATGGCTCGCTCAGGCCAAAGTTGGGCGATCGCAAAAAAACGGCAGCGACTAGCTGCCGTTTAGCCGTCTCAGAGTCTGCCCAAACCGCCTAATTTTTGCGGCAGTAACAGTTAGACACAACTGCTGGAAAGCTACTCTGCCCCAGCAGGCAGCATGTCAAAACTGTAGTCCATGTATGTGTTGTCGGGCATCATGGCCCCGATCAGGTTAGCGCCGTCGAGGTCAGCGTTGGTCAGGTCAGCTTCGCGCAGATCGGCTCCCTGGAGGTTGGCGTGGCTAAGGTTAGCGCCCCGCAGGCAGGCCTGTTTAAGGTTAGCACCCCGCAGGTCACTGCCGCTGAGTACGGCTTCTCTGAGAACAGCGCCCTGAAGCTTGATGCCGGTCAGTTTAGCCCCTGAAAGCAGGGCACGGTTGAGCTGAGCGCCAGATAAATCGGCCCGAAAAAAGTCGCTACCGATGAGGTTGGCCCAGTTGAGTTTGCTCTTGCGCAAAATGCTGTGGGTAAACACGCCCCCTGGCATAAAGGCCCCCGATAGATTCAACCCTGAGAGGTTGCAGTCGATAAATTCAACAAAGGGCAGCTTGATGCCCTCTAGGGATACATGCCGCAGGTCTAAATGGTGAAACTGGATCTGCCCACGGCTGTAGTTTTGGGTGAGCAGGTCGAGGGAGTAGCGCGTGTAGGCATGCATGGGAAGGCCGTTGAGAGAAGTCTGGGTTGAGCGATCGCAGATAGACAACCGTTTGGGCACTGTGGATGATCTATGCGCCTCAGCAGTTGCCCCAAACCCTTGTAGCGAGGGACATCAACCCATTTGCCCTGAGTTTCATCCTAGACGCTTTGGCAGAGCTTATACCCGATGGGCCTCTTAATATTTGTGTCCTCCTAACGCGTCCCTGTCGCAGGTTCTACAGAGGGAGGGTGGGCCTGCCATGATTCCGTAATTTAAGCAGAAACACTTATCATTTGCAGCTATGCTTCTGCAACTTTGTTTGACATTTCGTTACATTTGGTTTACATTGAGTTACATGAGCGAAAGGCAACGATATTGATTGCGTCGCTGAGTTAGGTGAGCGGCGCGTTTTGCGACTGTCACCATCCTGCACTGGAGGTTTATTTATGACTGCCCTATTGATTTCTCTGTTTGTGATTGGCTGGGTCGCTGCTGCGCTGATTGGCACCCAGGCTTATTTCCGGGGTGAGCAGACTAAGCCAATTCACGAGCGCAACTGGCGTTCTGATTCCTTTGATCAGCTAGCTCAGTCGGTGACCGGCCAGTCCACTGACTTCGGCGATCGCGTACCCGCCTACAGCGGCGACGCCTTTTCGAGCAACGTGATTGCTAGCTAGTCGCTAGCCGCTGACTCCCCTCTGCCAGCGGCATCAGTCGTTTCCTGTAGGGCTCCTACCTCTCTAGCGCCGTCCCCAACGCGGGGGCGGCTTTTTGTTGCTACTAAAGTCAGGTTTTAGCAAGAAGCATTGCTTTTCCTTAAGGAGGATTAGCTGACCTCTCGCTCGACTACGATGACGTTTTCGGTCACCTGCTCAAAGGTGTCGTCGTGGCTAATCACAAATAGCTGCTCAAAGGTTTTGATGCGGCTAATCGCCTCGGCCAACCCCTGGCGGCGGGGGCGATCCATGTTGGTAGTGGGTTCGTCAAAAAAGGCAATGTCGGCATCGGCCAGCACCTTGAGCAGGGCCAGGCGCACCGCCAGAGCCGCACACATCTGTTCGCCCCCCGATAGGTTGACAAACCGCCGCTGGTTAGGCCCATCCTGCACCACAATCTCGTAGTCTTTGGTCCATTGCAGAGCCACGTTGGGGCGGTTGAGCAGATCGCGAAACAGGCGATCGGCCTGCTGCGAAATGCTGCGCAGGTATTGCTCCGTAATGCGTGGCCCCGCCTCGTTGTAGGCCTTGCGAGCAAAGTTGATAAAGCGCCTGACCTTTTCCTGGGCCTGGAGCTGCTGTTTGGCGGTGTCGCGCCGCTGGGCGATCGCCTTAAGCCCGACGATTTGCTGGTCGATGTCTGCTAGTCGCTGGCGCTGCTGGGGTAGACTCCCTGCCAGCTGGTCGGCTTCAGACTTAGTCGTGCTGTAGCTGGTTTCTAGCGTAGCAGCGGCCTCAGGATTAAACTGCGCTAGGGCCGCCTGGTAGGCCTGGTCAGCATCCTGCTGCTGCTGCTGCGCCTGAGCGAGTTCGGCCTGGGCTGCGGCGAGTTCGGCCTCCAGTTGGCTGTGCTGGTTGGCCAGCGATTGGTTTTGTAGGTATAGCCTGTAGCCTGTTTGGTGTTGGGCGCGATCGCGCTGCACCTGGGCCAGGCGCTGGTCTAGGTCGGCGAAAGGCGCTAGCTGACTGGTCAGCGCTTTGAGCTGTTGATCCAGCGCGTCTAGGGCAGTGGCTTGGGCGGTGGCAGCCTGCTCTACTCGGGCTTTGTCTTGCAGGGTGCGCCCAAGAATTTGGCTTTTTTCGCGCGGTCGTCCCAGGGTCTTAAGCTCGCCCTCTAGCTTTTCTAGAGTGGTCTGTACCTGAGTGTGCTGGGCTAGCTGCTGGGTCAGGGTTTCTCCCTGGGCGATCAATTCAACCTGGGCTTGCTGAATGTGCTCTAGCTGAACGGTGATGCCATCGAGCTGCGCCAGCTCGGCCCGCCAGCCATAGCGCTGGTTAAGGTCGTTTTCCAGGGTTTGCAGCGTGGTTTTGAGGGCGGCTTCATCGGTTTGATCGGCCAGGTCGCGAAGAATAGCGTCTAGGGCCGAGAGTAGCGACCCATGCAAGTTGGTGGCTCCCTGAAGCGACTGCTCTAAACGATTTAGAGTTGGGTCTGAGAGCAGCGGCAGGCTCTCGGCTAAGGCCGCTAAATCCTTTAGCACGGCCTCAATCTCAGACTGCTGGGCTTGGCCCTGGCGGCGGCTGTCTGCCACCAAGGCATTGATCTCCGCTTCAAACTGGCGGGCCGCAGCCAGGCGGCTGAGCTGCTGCTGGAGGCGATCGCGCTGGTCTTCGAGGGCGGCAATGGTCTCGACCTGGGGCTGTAGGGCTAGCAGGCGATCGCGAGTTTGAATCGCCTGCTGCCGCTGCTGGTCGAGCTGCTTCAGCTCCGCTTGATATTGCAGCTGCTGGAGCTGCCACCGCTGGCCCTGCTCTAGCTGCTGCACCAGCTCCTGGCGCTGGGCCTCCAGCTGTGTCTGGGTCGCGATCTGAGGCTCTAGCTGGGCTAGCTCCCGCTCTGTCGCCGCAAACGATTCGAGCTGGGTTTGCCACCGGGCCAGCTCGACCTGGGTTTTGCTCTGGGCCGTTTGCAGCGTTTGGTACTCAATCTGTAAGCGCTGGCGCTGCTGCTGGGCCTGACCGAGCGATTCCAACGCCTGCTCCGCCGCCTGATAGGCTTTGAACGACTGCTGATGGGTTTGGCACAGGGCGATCGCCTGCTCCGCCTGCTGCACCGACTGTTGAAGTCGGGCTTGCGCGGTCTGCTTGACCTCAAGCTGATGCACCAGCCCCTGGCGCTGGGTGGCCAAAGTCTGCAATGCCTGGGTTTGGGCCTTGAGCGCGTCGCGCTGGGTTTGCAGCGTGGCAAGCGTTGTCTGCAAGGTCTCTAGGCGCTGCTCGCTGGTGCCAATTTCGCCAGACAGCTGGTGCTGCCGCTGGTGTAGATCATGCCAGAGGGTGAGCGCTTCGTCGTATTGAGCAATGTCGCGCTTAGTGGCCTCCGCCTGATCTTCGGCATAGCGGCGCAGGGTGTTCATCTGCTTAAAGGCCAGCTTGTAGTCTTCAACCTTGAGAATGGCGTCAAACACAGCCTTGCGGTGCTCGGCAGGCTGCAAAAAGTCGGCGGTGAAGGTGCCCTGGGGCACCCCCAGAGTGCGGGCAAACAGCTGCGGCAGGTTGGTGGTGGGGCCTAACCCCAGGTGCTGGCGCAGCCAGGGCAGCACCTCGTCTTTGATGCGGGTATAGGGCAGCCGCTCGTTAAGCTGGGGGTCAAACAGAGCGTAGCCCCGCTGGGTGCAACGCTGGGCGTGGTACGTGCGGCCATCGTAGTTGGAGGTAAAGGCTACCGTGACCTGGGCACTGCCGCTGCCGTTGCGAATCAGATCGTCTTTGCCGTAGTCGCCCTGGTAGTTGAAGAGTACCCAGGCGATCGCCTCTAAAATGCTGGTCTTGCCCGCGCCGTTTTCGCCGCAGATGGCGTTGGTGCCCGGCTGAAACTCAAAGTAGCGATCGCGGTGGGTCTTAAAGTTTTGCAGCGCCACCGACAAAATTTGCATTGCTTGCCCCGTTCCATCGCGTCAGCCCCGAAGACTAGGATAGCTTTCTTTATTGGGGCTAGGGTTGTCCCGGTTGGCTGTGGGCGGCGGTGGAGGTAAAACACACTGGCTCTTCCTGGGTGCGCGTGCACCAGATTTGGATCATCACCGCTGGATTGTCGGGCGAAATCCACCAGGCCTCAAGCTCAACGACCTGGTTGGCTGGCGGTAAATTACCGCTTTTGCTAAAGGCATCTGAGGTCGGCGTCCTAATGGTGGTCGGAGCGGCTTTGGCGGCACTGGTGTGGAGGATGAGCGGTTTCAATGCTTGAGCCGTGGTGGTCAAGGCGGCCTGAAGCTGCGGTGCAGCCACCCGATGGGCTTGCGGTGGTGGGCTGGGAAGTGGCGAGTTTAGCGGCAGCATGTTGGTGCGCACCACGCCTGTCTGGGGCGAACCCAAGTGAGTGGACATGTCTGTGTCTGTAGGAGTGGGTGGGTCAGCAAGGTTAAAGGAAGGGGTAATCGCGCTGACCTCAGGCTCCTTCGCCAGGCTAAAACCAGTCGTTGGCTGGCTGAGGTAGCTATGGCCATAGGCCGTTAGCATGCCGGTGGCCATGCTCAGCGGAATCAGCAGCCGCACCAGGTGACGCTGACGGCTGCAGCGCTTGGTATAGCGATCGCAGGCCTCTAAATAACGATTGGCCAGCACCGAGAGCTGGTCGGGGTGAGACTGCCGAAACGCTTTGGCCTCGTTGAGGCGGGTTTTGGTCAAAAAGTAGTCGGGGTGGTTGGGCTGCTCCTGCTGTTGCCATTCTTGGGCGGCACCCTCAACAGCTCGCTGCTGCTTGACCCGTGGCCCCTGAGTTTGCAAGCACTCTTGCAGGAGCGGCCAGTTGCGAATCAAAGCCTCATGGGCAATGTCAAAGTAGGGAACGCTGTTGGTGGCGGCTGGTTGAGCATTCAACAGCTCGCCCGTCATGGCAGACAGGCTACCGTTGGGCTCCGCCGGTGCCCATCCGGGTACTGGAAAGGCCGTGATATCGCACCGGGGAAACTGGAGCTGGGTGTGGGCCACCACCAGCCGAGCGGCCATCAGCTTGTCTAGTACCTCGACCACGGCTGGCTCGGGCATGGTCTCGGTCACTAGCTCAGGCAAAGACACCGGGCGGCGAGTCACCATAGCACCATCGCCCAGGTCGCAGAGACTCAAAAATATGCGTTGGGCAATGGCCTGCTCCGGCCCCGTCAGGCTCTCATATAGCTCGTCGGCCCGCTGGTTGAGCAGGTGACGAACGCCCCCCATTTTGGCGTAGGCCGCTAACGTTAAATGGGGCGGGTTGGGGAGGTTGGGGGTGCTTTCTCGTCGTAGCCACAATTCTTTTAAAGTCAGCTGAAGCAGTGCTAGGTCGGCGGGAGCACTGACGATATCGAGCAGCAGTGTGTAGACCAGGTTGGCATCGTAGCGCAGCCCCACCTTTTCGAGGGGGCCGACAATGGTGGCCTTGAGCTGGTTATAGGTCATGGTCGGCACGGTCAGACTGTGGGCCACTACCAACGCCTGAAACTCTGGAAACTTGTTGAGTCTCTCAAGGTGGTGGGCCTGCAGACCTAGCACTAGGTGAACCGGGATATGGGCGTTTTGCACGACCGCTGTCAAGCAATCGATCACCAGGCGGCGATCGCGATCGGGCATTGCAGGCATCAGCAGTGCTTCCACCTGATCGACAACGAGCACCAGGCGGGCTTCGGTGCCTTGTTCTCCTAGCAGGGATTGGATCAGTTGGCAAAACCCCTCCGCTCCCTGCTGCAAAAACGATTCGGCCCGACGCAGCTGTTCAGCCCGATGCAGGCCAGTCGCACCGGGGTCAACAAAGGCTTCCGCCAGGCTGGCCAGGGGCGAAGACCCCAGAGCCAAGTAGCGCAGCGTCCAAGCGGTGGAACCTTTGCTTTTGGCGAGTCGGGGCAGCAGCCCGGCCCGCAGCAGCGAGGTCTTGCCAATGCCTGATGCTCCCGTGACCACGCACAGCCGCGATGACTGCGCTCGATCGACTAGGGTTTGGGTAATCTCGTCACGGCCAAAAAAGAATTCGCTGTGGGTCGCCTCGAAGGAAGCGATGCCTGGAAAGGGGCAAAAGCCATAGCGCAGCTTTTGCAGTCTCTCCAGCAGCGGGGGCGATGGATCTGCGGCCTGGGACGTCATGCCTGACATGCGAGTGAGCACAATTTCGCTGCCAGAGCTTTCAAACAAAGGCTGCTGAAGCTCGCCTTTAAGCTGTCGGTTGACTGTATCGGTGAGGGAATGACCGTTAACAATGCCGCCCTTAATTTTGTAGGGGTTGAGGCCCGACAGTAGCGCCTGGGTGAAGACGCTGTGGTGACTGTGGAGCGATTCGTAGGCGGCTTCGTACTCTCGGGCTGCGGCCATAAAGAGGCGATCGGTGCCTGATCGAGCACCGGGATCGGCCTCTAGCATGTTAAAAAACTCGCCGCTGTTGCAGCAGTCGAGCAGAATGACGCGCTGACGCACCGGGCTTTCTTGCAGCAGTCGTCGCAGCCAGTGCAGCGACAGGCCATAATGCCCGGCGGCTGGGTTGACATCGCTGGTCGCTAAATAACCTTCTTGAATGCCTGCCTGGCGCTGCAAACCGTGGCCAGAATAATAAAAAATGGCGGTTTGAGGAATGGTTTTGCCGGCTGGCTTAAATAACTTAATGAGAGCTGCTTCGAGCAGTGCTGTGGTAACACCACCTCGCTGACTAATCTCTGGTTTTTGCTGGGTAATAGCCTCTGGCAACCTGACTACGCGGCATTCACCAAAGCTCTCTAGGCAGCGCGCTACCGACTCAGCATCGTGGGCTGGGGCCTGCAAAACTGGCAAATGCTGGTAAGTATTGATCCCGACAACAAGCGCATCCCTTGACATTTTTCTCGCACCCTGATCTGGCGTTCTCTAAAACTTGCTAACTACTAATGAATAAAAGGGGGAACACAAAAACTTTAGCCATTACTTCAGGTGAGATTTTCAGTGGCCCAACTAATTGAGAACTGTGGAAAACTACGCCTCAATCTGAGTGCTCACGATTCAATAGATTAAGTTTATCTAAGAGGTCAAAATATTCTAAGAGGGGTTTCACCCCCAAATAAGCCTTTAGAAAAGCAGGTTTTTTTGAAAGTAAATGAATCTGTAAATCAATCCGTAGATCTGCGTAAAGATTTAGACTTCAATTGCACCATGGTTTTGATCACAACCGAAAAATCCGAAAATATAGCGAGTTTTTTTAAGCTGAATCTGACAATTGGTGACCGGTTTCCGTAGTATTGCAGAGGTAATTTTGTACTTCCGTCATCTGGCCGAAACGAAAATTTATATCTTGGCGCTTGAATGTTGGGCGAGATTTTCTCTAATTTGTCGCCTTTTAGATTGATCGAGCGACTGTCTAAATGGTGCGATTGAGCCGTTGGCGATCGCTGACTTAATTGAGCGATCACCAACCGATTTGACATTCTTGCGCTACGGATAGATTAGTGTAGCGGTAAACGCTCTATATCTAGACCCATGACACAATTGCGGCCTAGGGGGTCAATGTGAAGCCTGAGTGCGGGGAGGGCGGCATTCCTCGGCGTGGAACCTGCCGATTGGTTGGGGCGCTACCGTGATGGGGCGATCGCCTACCACCGCGTCATGCTCTCAGTGACGACCCATGACATCGAAGCTTTGCCAAACCTAGATTTTGCCTGAGCTGAGAAAATCTTGGCGCTGCCCGACGGGCAATGCCAAACGCCCTTATATCTGCCAACCCCGTGTCCTAATGGCAGCTCGCCGACTGCGGCTAAAAATGGCGCGAGATGGTAGTGCTGGCGGGTCTAACGCCGCTCAGGAGCTAGGCATTAGGCCCAGGTGCCGGGCCAGGTGGTGACTAAGAACACGATCAGGCTAATTAGGGCAAGAATGCCCTGCAAAACATTGCCGACTAGCGTACCAACCACGATGGCTAAGCCTACCTTGGCCGACTGTTTAACCCGCTGCGGCAGCTTCAGCTCGCGGCGGTGCAAAAATTCGCCAATAAAAGCCCCCAGCACCGTGCCGACCAAAAGCCCGAGTAGGGGAATGCCCGTAGGCAACAGGGGCAGCAGCCCAAACAGGCCAAAAAACATGCCCACAAAAGCCCCAATTTGGCCCCAGTTGCTCGCCCCTACTCGCTGCGCCCCCAGCACTCCAGCCAAATAGTCAATGGCAAAGCTGAGGATGAGAGCGGCGATCGCGACCCCTAACGCCCATTTCAGGCCGACAAACCCAACCACCAAGCCCCAGATCACAATAGCCCCTACAATCAGCGTGATTCCCGGCAGGGCAGGCACGACTGCGCCAATTACTCCTACCACCATGACCAGCACCAGCAGCCAGTACAGGGCTAGATGCCACGCCTCGGTAGTATCGATCGCTGTGGGCATCTGTACCTGGGCGGGCAAGGCGGCAAGGCTGTGACCGATCTGAATGAGGGAGCTGCTTAGGCCAGCAGCCCACTGGGTCACTTGGGAGTAAACCCCAGAGAGGCCTTGGGGCAAAGGCGATGTAGTCAGGTCAAGGGCTAAATCAGGCATAGAAAACATCCTGGAGAAATGTTGCACCTCTAGGGGCAGGGTGCTGGAGTGATTGCCACAGTCTAAAGCGGATCATAGCCAAAACCAGGGCCACCGCCAGGACGGCTAGAGGTGCGGCCATCCATACATCTATATATTTATGCGGGTAATAACAGCGTATCGATGCCGTTGCTAGGTCGGGTTGGTCGGAGGGCGTTAAAGTTGGAGGACTGCTCACCTCCTTGCTCCTGAAGCTTTGCCCTGTGCTGCCTAATTCTGGGCTACCCAAGCCCTTGCTGCCTGCTTTCAACCCGCCAGCGTCGCTGCTGGTGATAGCTGCTATGGGCTCGACTCAGCTGGGCTCGACCCTGGCTAAGAGCCTGTTTGGTCAAGTGGGGCCTTTGGGCATGGTGCTATTGCGGGTGGGGTTGTCGGCTGTGGTGCTGGTGGCGTGGTGCCGTCCCCGGTGGCGCGGGCACCGGCTGGCTAACTACCGGCTGCTGGTGACCTTTGGGCTGTCGCTGGCGGTGATGAATGCGCTGTTTTACTGTGCGATCGCCCGGATTCCCATCGGAGTTGCGGTGGCGCTAGAATTTTCTGGGCCGCTGACGGTGGCGCTGCTGCACTCGCGTCGCTGGCTCGACGGGCTTTGGGTGGCTCTGGCGGCGGTGGGCATCGTGCTGCTGTCGCCCCTCAATACCCCGGCGCTCGACAGTTTGGGCGTGGTGATGGCGCTGCTGGCTGGAGTGGCGTGGGGCGCCTATATTGTGCTGTCGGCTCGCATGGGCCAAGCCTTTCGCGGCGGGGAGGGTCTGGCCCTGTCGATGGCGGTAGGAGCACTGTTGTTGCTGCCCGTTGGGATCATGGCAGAGGGCCGACTACTGCTGTCACCCAATATTTTACTGCTGGGGTTGGGGGTGGCGATGCTGGCTTCGACCCTACCCTATTCGCTAGAGATGACGGCGCTGCGCCGGATGCCGGTGAACGTGTTTGGCGTGCTGATGAGTTTAGAGCCTGCGATCGCCGCCGTGATCAGCTTTTTCTGGCTTGGCGAAACCCTGAGCTTGACCATGATTGGTGCCATTGGTTTAGTCACGATCGCCGCCGCCGGTGTGTCCCTATTCCAGCCCGCCACTAAGGTTGTTTGAGTTGAGCGGGCTGGAAAAAGCGCCGATCTGCTGAACTGAATAGAGGCTTTCCTCCCCCGCGATAGGAGTGATCGCCGCCGAGTTCAGGGGAATTCTTGAGTTAACCAACACGGCGGAGGCGGGGTTAACCAGTGGCAACAATCAGTGGAATACTGCGGCAGAGATGGCTCTTAGTCATGGGCGTAGGTGCCCTGATAGGTCTAGTGCTCTGCGCTCCTGACTCCGCCCTAGGCAACGCTGACCTCCCGTCCATTCTCAGTCAAACCGCTGCCGTCCCTCTGCTAGCCCAGGCTCGAACCGGCTATCCCCAGCGCCAAGACGCTTTGATTAACGACTATGGCGAGGTGCTGTTGCCGGCTGATGCCGATCGTCTGCGAGAGTTGCTAGAGCAGGTTAAGACGACTACCGGCATCGAGATCGTGGTGGTGACGGTGCCCTCAATCGGGGTTTATGAAACCGGGGATGCCGCGATTGAGAGTTTTGCCACCCATCTTTTCAACAGCTGGGGCATTGGCGATGCCCAACGCAACGACGGGGTACTAGTGCTGTTCTCCCAGGGCGATCGCGCCGTGCGCATTGAGCTAGGTAAGGGCTACAGCCGCGACTACGACGCTCGCATGCAGACCGTAATTGATGACTACATGCTGCCGCGCTTTCGATCTTCGGCCTACAGCACGGGATTGTACGAAGGCACCCAGGCTCTGGTGGGGCAGCTGACTGGCCCGCCGCCTACGGCTCTAGAAAAACTGCCTTGGGGGTGGCTGATCCTGGGCCTAGGCGGACTCGTTTCTGGTGGAGTTGCGATCCTGGGTTCTAAACTGCTGATCAACCTATTGCGACCCAAATGTGAGCTATGCCAGGTACACATGAATGATCTGAGCGACACCGAGGCCAAAGCTCACCTCGACGCAGGGCAAATTTTAGAGCTGGAGCTGAAGTCGGTATTTCATACTGTTGCGGAGTGCCCCCAGTGCCATAAGCACACCGCTCGTCAGTTTGGTAATCTATTCACTGCCTTTGAGTCCTGTCCGAGCTGTCACTATAAAACCCTGGAGGAGGTGCAGCGCACCACAGTAAGAGAGCCGACCTATCACTCGTCGGGAGAAGCGCTGGCCAAACGGCACTGCCGCCACTGCGACCATAGCGACCAACAGACCATCACCCTATCCCAGCTGCGTCACAGCAGTAGCTCATCCTCTAGCAGTAGCTTTGGGGGTAGTTCGTCTTCGGGAGGCGGCTCGTCTTCCGGAGGCGGAGCCAGCGGTAGGTGGTAACTAAACCCTACTTTTGGCCGTTGACCAATTGCAAAGAAAGGCCGCTGCCTAGACAAACCGCCTGCATTCCGTGGAACACTGTTGCTACACAGGGAATGCATTCTAACGTCGGCTATGAGTCTTTGTATTAACCCACGTTGCCGTCAGCCTAACCATCCAGATAACGGGGGTAGCCCTACCTGCGCGGCCTGTGGGTCAGCCCTGGTGCTCCAGAGTCGCTACCGAGTGATGCGGTTGATTAGCAGCGACAGCGGCTTTGGCCGCGTGTATGAGGCTTACGAGCGCAACGTCCCCAAAATTCTCAAGGTGCTGAAAGAGGGCTACAACGCCAACGACAAAGTGGTGGAGCTGTTTCGCCGTGAGGCTCAGGTGCTGAGCCAGCTCAACCACCCGGGGGTGCCTCGGGTAGAGCCGGAGGGCTATTTTCTCTATTACCCAGCCGATGGTGGCGAGCCTTCTCACTGTTTGGTGATGGAGAAAATCGAAGGCCCCAACTTGAAGCAGTGGATGGTGCAGCAGGGCAACCACCCGATCAGCGAGAAGCAGGCCATGCTGTGGCTCACCCAGCTGACCGATGTGCTCGATCTGGTGCATCAGCACAACTATTTTCACCGCGACATCAAGCCCGAAAACATCATGCTGCGTCCCTCAGGGCAGCTGGTGCTGGTCGACTTTGGTGCGGCTCGCGAGATGACCCAGACCTACATGGCCAACCTGGGCGATAGCGGCATTACGACCGTGAGTTCGGCGGGCTACACGCCCCCCGAGCAGGAGCAGGGCCAGGCGGTTCCCCAGTCTGACTTTTATGCCCTGGGTCGCACGCTCATTTATTTGATGACGGCCAAGCTACCCAACGACCCGGCGATCTACAACTCGCGCACCAATGCGTTTGGGTGGCGATCGGCAGCGCCGCAGATCTCGTCACCCCTGGCCGATTTGATTGACCATCTAATCGCTCCAGCGGCGGCCAATCGGCCCCAAAACACTGAAGCGATTTTAGAACGTCTGGCCCAGGTGCGATCGCGCCAAGTCTCCGGCCTGCCTCGCTTGACCAACACCTCGACATCGACCTGGCCCCTAACGACCCTCAATCCCCACGAGGCCCAGACTCTCCCTGAACCTTCGCGCAGCTTTTTGCCCCCCTGGTTAGACCAGCGTCCCTGGCTGCTGGCCGGCCTCACGGGATTAGCGCTAGCGGTGCCCTTAGGCTGGTACGCGCTAAGCCGAGGGGCGCTGCCCTTGGCATTGAGTGACTCTCGGGTGACAGCACCAGCTCTCCAGAATTTGACCGTCAGCCCGGTAGCTGTCCTGACCGGACACGAGAATGATATTTACGATCTATTGCTGCTGCGAGACGGCAAAACGCTGATCTCCGCCAGTGCTGACAGCACAGTTCGCATTTGGGATTTAGAGGACAACACCCTGCGTCATACGCTGACCCATGCCAATGTGGTTCAGGCGATCGCCACCACCGTCGATCAGACAACCTTAATTAGCACCGGGGACGATCGCGCGATTCGTTTTTGGTCGCTGCCCGATGGCCAACCCTTAGGACAGCTTGATAATGCCCACGGCACGCCCATCCGCGCTTTGGAGGTGAGTCGCAATGGCCGCACGCTGGTGAGTGCTGACAGCGAGGGGAGCATCAAACTGTGGCCTTTGACTGACGCTACTGGATCCCTAAATTTATCGGGCATGTCGGCAGATGGTCCTAGTCACACTCTTCAGGCCGATGGCACCCTGAACGATCTGTTATTTACCCGCGATAACACCATGCTGATCAGCGGCGGCAAAAGCCTCCAGCTTTGGGATTGGGCCAGTTTAAGGGATGGCGCAACGGGCGCGGCTAGTTTGCCCACCACCCTGGAGGGGCATACCAGCTTTGTCAACCGCATTGAAATTACCGACGACGATCAAACCCTGGTGAGTGCTTCAGCCGATCAAAATGTGCTGCTTTGGGATATGGCTACAAAATCCCAAAGCGCAGCGCTGGAAGGTCACCAAGGTTACGTCAACACCTTGCGTCTAGAGGGGCCTCAGCTCTGGAGCGCCGACGCTGACAAAACGATTTTGGTGTGGGATTTGCAGCAAAAGGCTCCAACTCAACGGATCACCGGCTTTGAAACCGATATCTGGCGCTTTGCGGTGCAGCCCAACGGCCAAATTATTACTATTGGCGGCACTCAGCCCTACATTCGGCTCTGGCGTTTAGACCAACCCCCTAAGCCCTAGCTCTTGGCCACAGTCAAGACTTTGCGGTGGTTAATGTCAAAGCGATCGCCGTGGGCCAGCAGGTGCAGCCGCAGCCCATGAATGCTGAGCGGATCGGAGGCGGTGATATCGGGCTCGTTGGTGTGGGTCATATCGCCGGGGTCAACCACGGCGATCACCCCCTTGCCGATCACTTGAAAGCTACCGTCGCTTTCAAATAGGGCACAGGTGTCTTCGTCAATGCCCAACCCAAGCCGGTTGGGCTGCATGGCCATGGCGCTCATCAGTCGGGCCATGCGGTTGCGGTTGTGAAAGTGCTGATCGACAATCACCTCGGGCACAAAGCCCAGACCAATCGCCATATCCACCAGCGAGCGATTGGGCGACTCGCCGCTGCCGCCCCCGGCGATCATGTGGTGGCCCATGACAGCAGCCCCGGCGCTGGTGCCGCCGAGGGTGATTTCGCCCAGCTGCGCCCGCTGCCGCACCACGTTAATTAAAGGGGTGTCGGCCAGGAGGCCGCAGAGGCGCACCTGGTCGCCACCAGTGATAAAGACACCCGTGCAGGGTTCGACGATGGTTTCCCAACTGGGGTCTTCCCCCTGGGCGCGATCGCGAATATCCATCACCACCGTCTCGGGAGCGCCCATTTCGGCAAAAATTTCCTGATAGCGACCCGAAATGGCTACCGGATCCCGCGAAGCGCAGGGAATAATACCGATGCAAGCCGCCGTCCCCCCAGACCGCTCGAAAAAGGTGTGCAAAATCTCTTTGCCGTGAACTTTATCTTCTGCGCCACCAATGGCCAGAATCGCATGGTGCTTAACGGGAGACATGGGCCGCTCAACAAAGGGACGAAAATTGCTACCTAGACTCAATTACTGCATGATAGAGAGCGTTATATACCAAGTCCAGCTCAAGATCTGTAGTTTTCCTACCGGTAGGACTCCACCTCTTGACTTGGATGACGTTTACTCAACCCATCAGGTCGTTAGGCCTCAGCAGACTTAGGCTATGACAACTGGCATTTCGGGGGCTTCCCATCTGAGAGTAGATGTTGTCAGCCTGTTTCCAGACTTTTTTGCATCGCCCTTAGAGTCAGGGCTGATTGGTAAAGCCCTGGCCCGCCAAATTGCAGAAGTTTATCTTACCAATCCCAGGGACTTTACAACGGATAAGCACCACCGGGTCGATGACGAACCCTACGGCGGTGGTGTAGGCATGCTGATGAAGCCCGACCCGATCTTTGCGGCGGTAGAATCGCTGCCCGTGCTGCCCCGGCGCGAGGTGATTTTGCTCACCCCCCAGGGCGAGGCGATGACCCAAGACCTGTTTCGCCATCTGGTCACGCTGGATCAGCTAGTGCTGATCTGCGGCCACTACGAAGGGGTCGATGAGCGGGTCGGCCACCTGCTGACGCGGGAGGTTTCCCTGGGGGATTTTGTGCTCACCTGCGGTGAAATTCCGGCCCTGGCGCTGATCAACGGCGTGGTGCGGCTGCTGCCGGGCACCGTTGGCAAGACCGACTCCCTGCGCTACGAAAGCTTTGAGACTCCGCTACTCGACTACCCCCAATACACTCGCCCTGCCAGCTTTCGCGGCTGGGAGGTGCCAGAGGTGCTGCGATCGGGCAATCACGAGGCGATCGCCCAGTGGCGACGGCAGCAGCAGATCGAGCGCACGCGGCAGCGGCGGCCAGATTTGTATGAGAAGTGGATGGGTGAGGGTGGAGCGGGTGATGGGGTAGATAGGGCAGTGGATGGACGGCTGTAGGGTGCATCCGCGCAGCGATGCACCATTGCTGAGGCAGCTTTAACGGCACATAGATAATTAGGACAAAAACCTATGGGGATCAGAATTGGCAACGGCTACGACATTCATCGGCTGGTGGAGGGGCGATCGCTCATCCTGGGCGGCGTCACCATTCCCCACCACCTGGGGCTCGATGGCCACAGCGATGCCGATGTGCTGACCCACGCGATTATGGATGCGCTGCTGGGAGCGCTGAGTTTAGGCGATATCGGGCTGTACTTTCCCCCCGGCGATCCTGAGTGGGCGGGGGCCGACAGCCTAAAGCTGCTGGCGCAGGTGAATGCGATGGTGCAAGAGCGGGGCTGGCAGGTAAGCAATATTGACTCAGTGGTGGTGGCCGAGCAGCCCAAGCTCAAGCCCCACATTGAGGCGATGCGATCGCGCCTAGCCGAAAAACTGGGCCTCGCCCCCGATCAGGTCGGGGTAAAAGCAACCACCAACGAAAAACTCGGCCCCGTGGGACGCCAGGAGGGGATCGCCGCCTATGCGGTAGTGCTTCTCACAACCGTCGACTAAGACGGCTCTTCTCCATAAGCGGTTTACTGGATAGTGAGAAGTGACTCGCGCGAGGCGGGAACCTTTTGTTTTGTAAGGGGTCAAACCACTTTGTAAAATCTTTACGGCAAATCCGCCATAGATGTAGATTTGACCTAAATAACTCTCAGCAACGGTTGTAAAAGATACTTAATCTGCTTGGGAAACCCGTAAACTACTTTATAATATCTTCAAGTTTGACTAGGGTTTGAAACGAAATTTGCGGTAATGGCTGTGTATCTACTGCTGAGCCTCGATTTAGGTCTTGTCTCGAAGCAAACCCATGGGGGTTTTCGGCTGTAGGTGCGGTTTTTGTCCAAGAGGCAAAGGGGTAGGGCTTAGATGGCTAACGTCATGCAATCGCTGGTAGCAACCGGTCACACCATTCGTGGGGTCTGTTATGCAAAAACCAATTATTTGAGCCAGTCGATCGCGGCCCTGTCGGCTATTCCCCCCGAGCGGGTAGGGCTGAACGGCGAATATGACTATTACGGCTTGGCTAAGCGCATTAAGACGAGTTTTCACGGTCAAGTGGGGCGTGAGGCCGTTAAGCAGCTCACCGTGAAACAGCGTGGATCCGCGGTCATTCTCAGCGGACAGGTGGATACCTTAGAACTGCTTGATCAGCTAGTTGACCTAGCGCTGCACACCGAAGGCACCACCCACGTTGAAGTACACGACGTGCAGGTCAACGTTCTAGAGCTAGCCCAGTCAGTGCGAGTAGCTTAAGCAAATTCCAACCAGCACAGGTTGCTGAGTTGTCGGTTGGGTGGCGCGATCGCAGAACCCAACGAGGTTCGCTGCTGTCAACTTGTCTCCTCCAGAGACGCTTCGTAAGGCTTCGCTGCACCCACCTACGGGGACTCTAATTTTTGGTCGTGACGCTGCATCAATTGCTTAGGCCATGGGTGTAGAACCGTCATTGACTGCCAGGCGTAGGGCAGACAGCGCCAGAATGACCAAAAACAGCCCTAGCCCAATGGTGCAGGCGTAGCTAATTTCGAGCTTTTGAAAGGCCTGCTCATAGATGTAGTAGACCACGGTTTTAGAGCTGTGGCGCGGCCCACCCTGGGTCATGATGTAGACCTCCTCAAAGACTTTAGTGGCGGCGATCGCCGAGATCACGCTCACCAGCACCAAATAGGGCCGCATCAGCGGCAGCGTAATATCCCAATGGCGTCGCCAACCGTCGGAGCCATCCAGCGCCGCCGCCTCATAGAGATCTTGGGGAATGCCCTGGAGCCCCGCCAGATAGATCACCATGTAGTAGCCCAACCCCTTCCACACCGTCACCACCATGACGCTAAACAGCGCTAGGGTCGGACTGGTGAGCCAGGGAATGCCGTTCTCGGTAAGCCCTAGCGATTTGAGCACCTGGTTAAATAGGCCCGTTTCGGCGTAGAGCCAGCGCCAGGCTATGCCCGCCACCACCATCGACACCACCACAGGCGAATAGTAGGCCACCCGCAGCCAGTGAATACCGCGCAATTGACGATTCACTAAGATCGCCAGACCCAGCGGCGCAAAGGTTAAAATCGGCACCACTCCAACTAAGTACACCAGGGTGTTGCGCACCGTCTGCCAGAAGATCGGGTCGGTTCTCAGCCGCTGCACGTTGGCCCAGCCCACCCAGGTGGGGGCCGCTGTCAGGTCTACCCCAAAGGTCGTAAAGCTCAGATAAAACGCCCGCAGCGCTGGCCAAAACACTGAGATCCCCAAGGCCACTAGGGCGGGCAGCAAAAATAGGTAGGGAATCACCCGTTGAGGAACTGTGAAACCCAGGGGCCAGATTTTGCGCGGGGCCGGTCGCGGGGAAGCGGTCATAGATTGCCAACAAACAGGGAGAACTTAGTCTACTTCCAGAATCCCACAACCGCAGCCGCCCGATCCCGTAAGGGGGAAACCTACTTGAAGAGTATATGAAGAAGCCGTGTTTTTACGGATTTAGATCGCCCTGGAGATCGGAGTTAATGGAGGTGAGGGCGTTTTATGTAGCGACTACTCTGCCACGCTGACCGGCAATATAGCGCGACCCGACACGTCAAGGCCCCATCTACAGCCCTACTAAGCGCCTCTATTGAGCCACCTACTGCTGTGGTGGAGGACACCAATGGCTAACGATTTACAGGCAACCAAGCGCTTAGTTGAGATTATTCGAGATCTATGCCTCGCCCCCAGCCTCGATATTCTCATGACCCTGGTGGGAGTCGCCGCCCGCGAACTCACCCACGCTGACGGGGCTACCTTTGTGCTCAAAGAAGGGGATCAGTGCTTCTACGCCCACGAAAACGCAGTGGCCCCTCTGTGGAAGGGACAGCGGTTTCCGCTCTGTAGCTGCATCTGTGGCTGGGCGATTAACCACAAACAGGCCGCCATCATTGAAGACGTGTACAGCGATGCGCGAATTCCAGTAGAGGCCTATGCCCCAACCTTTGTAAAAAGCCTGACCGTGGTGCCCATGCGCCAAAACAACCCGGTGGGCGTGATCGGTGTGTACTGGGCCGAACGCCATCAACCCCTGACCGAGGAAGTTGAGCTGCTGCAAGTCTTGGCCGACACCACTGCCACGGTGCTCGATCGCCTCCTCGGTCAAGCGATACCAGAGGCGGAGGCGCGATCGCAGCTCGAAGTGCTTGAGCACACCAATGCCAAACTGCGGGCCGAGGTCTTACAGCGCCACACCACCGAAGCTGAGCTGACGCGGCTGTCGCTCACCGATGGCTTAACCGGCTTGTACAACCGGCGCGGCTTTTTTCTGCTGGCCAATCGACAGCTGCTGCAAGCCCATCGTCAGCAACAGTCGGTGACAGTCTTCTTTATTGATGTTGACTATCTCAAGCAGGTCAACGACCACTATGGCCACGAGGCGGGCGACTGGCTAATTTTGGGCACCGCCGCCAGTCTGCATAAGACTTTCCGCGAGGGCGATATTGTGGCGCGGCTAGGGGGCGATGAGTTTGTGGTGCTCGCGATCGACTGTGCCGATGGCCAAGAGGTGGTCAACCGGCTCAAAGCCAATGCCGAAATCTTTGCCCAAGAAAACGATCTCTCCTATCCCCTCTCAATGAGTGTGGGCCTAGCGGTGAGCCAGGGGGAGGGTAGCAACCTAACGTTGAATCAGCTAGTCTCCCAGGCCGATGCCGCCATGTATACCCAAAAGCAGCGCAGACGGCAGCTCAATATCGCCGAGATCAAGGCCTCTCAGCGGTGGGGCGTTTGAGCGTAGAGCACGGGCGTAGTCCAGTCGGATTCCAGTGCGGGTTAACTAGCCCAGCAGCGGTGTCAAATCCAAGTGCTCGCTTACCGCCTCGGTGAGCTCATTGAGAATGACCTCGCGCTGCTCGCGGTAGTTGGGGATGCCGGTGGGCAGTGACCCCAGGCCCCGCTGCTGGCGCAGGCGGTTGAGCCAGGCCCGCCGCCAGGGGCCGTTGTCGAAGATGCCGTGGAGGTAGGTGCCCCACAGCGACTGGCTGGCATCAACCACGCCCAGGCTGCGATCTTCGAACAAAAACTCAAATTTGTTTCCCTTCTCATCTTTCCCGTCAGAGAGCAGGAGCTGGGTGCGGCCCTGGTGCAGCTCGTAGCCCGACACCGGCAGCCCCTCCTGGGGAAATCGGGAACTGACGGTGCGCTGGCGGGCGATCTTTTGCTGGGTGATGACCGTTCTCAGCGGAAATAGATCGAGGCCAGGGAAGCGGCCTTCGTGGCCCTCAATGCCTTCGGGATCGGCTAAGAACTGCCCCATCATCTGGAAGCCGCCGCAGACGCCCATCACCGTGCCCCCAGCGGCAACATAGTTTTGGATTTCTTCGGCCATGCCGGTGCGCTGCAAAATCAGCAGGTCGGCGATGGTGGTTTTGGTGCCGGGGATGATCACCGCGTCGGGGTAGCTGAGCTTTTCTTTAGGGCTGAGATAGACCACCCGCACGTTAGGCTCGGCCTCCAGCGGGTCAAAGTCGGTGAAGTTAGAGATGCGCGGCAGGCGAATGACGGCGATGGTGAGGTCGGCCTGTTTTTTGCTGCCGGGGGTGCGATCGAGCAGGCTGAGGGAGTCTTCGGCGGGCAGGGCGTTTTCGATCCAGGGCACGACGCCGAGGACGGGGATGCCGGTGCGCTCTTTGAGCCACTCTAGGCCGGGCTCTAGCACCTCGCGCTGGCCGCGAAACTTGTTGATGATGATGCCTTTGACCAGGGCACGCTCCTCAGGATCCATCAGCTCTAGGGTGCCGATGATGTGGGCAAACACGCCGCCGCGATCGATGTCGGCCACGAGCACGGTGGGGGCATTGAGGTGCTTGGCGATGCGCATGTTGGTGAGATCGCGGTGTTTGAGGTTGACCTCCACCGGGCTACCGGCCCCTTCGCACACCAAAAAGTCGAAGTCTTGGCTGAGGCGAGTGAGGCTTTCTTGAATGGCCTGCCAGCCCTGGTCAAAAAAGTTTTCGTAGTACTGCATGGCGGTGGTGCGCCCCACGGCCCGGCCCTTGAGAATGACCTGGGAGGTCATGTCGCCCTGGGGCTTGAGCAGAATGGGGTTCATCTCGACCTGGGGGGGCACGCCTGCGGCCCAGGCTTGAACGGCCTGGGCATAGCCCATTTCGCCACCGTTGGCGGTGACGTAGGAGTTGAGGGCCATGTTTTGCCCTTTAAAGGGGGCGACCCGCCAGCCCCGACGGCTGAGAATGCGGCAGAGGGCCGTGGTAATCAGCGATTTACCCACGTGGGAGGCTGTTCCCACTACCATGATTGCTCTCATGGAGCGTCTCCAAAATTGAATGAGTTCGATGACAGGGCCAGAGCCGACGTAAGTTTACTTGCCGGGCCGCAGCCACTGCCTATGCAGATTCTTCAGGAACAACGCAACTTATCAGGACGATACTAGCTCTGTCACCGGCTGGGTGATGGTCGCCAGCCTAGTAGAGCCAGCGCACCCACCGGCACCATGCATTATAGAGATGATCGCCCAGGGTGGGACGATACTGGGCCGGGCTCAGGGGGGCTAGGGACTCAAACACCTGCCGTCCCATGGGGGTGAGGCGAAAGCTGTCGGTGAGGCCCTGGCCATCGACTTCGCGGCGCAGAATGCCCACGGCAATCAGCCACATCATTTCGTTTTCGGCCTGAAGCTCGGCCAGGTTGCGACGGCTGTAATGGCTTTTGACCCCAGCTGGGCCACTGACCTGGCGAATGGAGATGCTCTGCGATCGCATATCCCCCAGCAGGTCTAGCCGAAACGATGAGCATCGAAAGGCGCGTTCGGCCCGTTTGAGCGATCGCCGGGGATAGCGAAGGGTAATGGCGTAATCAGACTCAACTGGGGCCATGGGTGCAGAAATTATGACTGCCTTAAATTGTAGGTTTATTTCACCGTTAATCGGGCGAAAAGTGGGGAAGAATTCTGCTGATCTGACTATACCCAAGGGCAGCTTGGGATCCGTTGTTTTCTTGGTAAAACTCGACTTCCGGACTTGAATTTGGTTTAAAGGACGGTTTAGTAACAGCGGTTACTTTCTAATGTTTGAGCAATTGCTAAGCCTATTAGTGCATCAATCGTCAGCTCAAGTCACCAATCACTCAACTAGTTTTAATAGCCAATCGGTTTCTAGGGTTCCGGCTTGCCGCATCTGCGGTTAGGGCGTCTGGTCCGAGAGAAACCGCCAGATAGTTACTGGCCCTGCTTTGATAGCAGCGCTCACGGTATCTGGTACACGGCGGGATAAAAGCCCGGGAGGATAGCGAAGCGCTGCTTTGCCATTCTCTCGGGCTGTCGTTTTTTATGACGTTTTTCCCAAGAAACGCCCAATCCTTACCGCTTATCTATCCCTATTCACCTATGGCCCACTCGCTAGCTCCTGAGATCGAGGCGCTGAAATCCTCCCTGGAGGATAAAGGTGTCAAGTACGCCCTGGCCAGCTATGTGGATATCCACGGCATGGGCAAGGCCAAAATGGTACCCCTGGCTCACCTGGGCCAAATGATGGCGGGTTCAGAGCTGTTTACCGGCGCGGCCCTCGACGGGGTGCCCCAAGAGATTAGCGATGAGGAGGTGGCGGCGATGCCCGACCCGGCCTCGGCTACGGTGCTGCCCTGGAAGCCCGAGGTGGCCTGGTTTGCCAGCGATCTTTATCTGAAGGGGCAACCCTTTGAGGCCTGCTGCCGCACCATTCTCAAGCAGATGCTGGCTAAGGCGGCGGCGATGGGGTTTTCCTTTAACCTGGGCATTGAGACCGAGTTTTTCATGCTCAAAGAGCACCCCGACGGGAGCTTTGGGCCGGTGAGCGATCGCGACACCTTGGCTAAGCCCTGCTACGACCTGCCCAGCCTGCTCGATAACACCCCCTGGCTGAGCGAGCTGGTCGAGTACATGAACGATCTGGGTTGGGATGTCTACTCCTTTGACCACGAAGACGCCAACGGTCAGTTTGAAACTGACTTTGCCTACAGCGATGCCCTGACCATGGCCGATCGCCTCACCTTCTTTCGGCTGATGGTGAAGGAGATCGCCCGCAAGCACGGCTACTTTGCCAGCTTTATGCCCAAGCCCTTTGGCGATCGCACCGGCAGCGGTGCCCACTACAACATGTCGCTGGCCGACATCAACACCGGGCAAAACCTGTTTGAAGACCCGGATGACCCACGCGACTGCAAGCTGTCGAAGCTGGGCTACCAGTTTATTGCTGGGGTGCTGCGTCACGCCAAGGCCATCTGCGCCGTCACCTGCCCCACGGTCAACAGCTACAAGCGGCTGCTGCGCCAGGGCAGCATGTCGGGCTTTACCTGGGCCCCGGTCTATATCTGCTACGGCAACAACAACCGCACTAACATGCTGCGCATTCCCCTGGCGGGGGGGCGGGTCGAGTGCCGCGCCGCCGATATTGCCACCAACCCCTACCTGGGGGCCGCGATGATTCTCGCCGCTGGGCTAGAGGGCATTGCCGAGGGGCTAGACCCCGGCGACCCCCACACCGAAAACATGTACAACTATTCCCTGAGTGACCTGAAGACGATGGGCATCGATATGCTGCCCCGCACGCTGCAAGAGGCGATCGACGCCTTTGAGGCTGATTCCCTAAGCCAGGCGGTGATGGGGCCACTGATGTACCAGACCTACATCGACTTTCGCCGCCGGGAATGGGAGGAGTACCACACCCACATTTCCGATTGGGAAATTAAGCGGTATCTCAAGTTTTTCTAGCGATCGCGCCGCACCATTCCCAGCGGCGTCAGTTTTTTCCACAGCGTTTTCCACAGCTTTTCCTGTAGTTTTTGAGACCAAGACCCACAGCTATGCAACGACGTACCTTTTTACCCACGCTGGTTGCCTTTTTTTGCAGTTTGTTGATCACCGTTAGCTGCGCCCAAAGTACGCCCCAGGCCGATGCCCCTGCCGATGCGCCCGCGAGCGCTACGACTGGCGAGCCGGTGAAACTCGGCTACAGCAGCTGGGCAGGCTGGTGGCCCTGGGCAATCGCCGCAGAAGAGGGCCTTTTCGAAAAGAATGGGGCCAACGTCGAGCTGATCTGGTTTGACGGCTACCTAGAGTCGATGCAGGCCCTCGCCGCTGGGCAGCTCGATGCCAACAGCCAGACTCTCAACGACACCATTTCCTTTGCGGGGGATGCCGTCAACGGCATGGTGGCCGTGCTGGTCAACGACAACTCCGCCGGTAACGACAAGGTGATTGGGGCCGAGGGCATCAACACCGTCGCCGATCTGGCGGGCAAAACCGTTGCCCTAGAAGAAGGTGTAGTGGGCGACTTTTTGCTCAGCCTGGCCCTCAAAGATGCGGGGCTGACCCGCGATGACGTAGACATCAAAAATCTAGAGACTGGGGCTGCGGCCACGGCCTTTGCTGCCGGTCAGGTAGATGGCTTTGCGGGCTGGGTACCCTTCTGGGAAACGGCGCTGTCTCGCGAGGGCAGCCAAGAGTTGGTTTCATCGGAGGATTACCCTGGCGCGATTCCTGACCTGCTGGTGGTCAGCCAAAAGCTGATCGATAGCCGCCCCGACCAAGTGCAGGCCTTGGTCAATACCTGGTTCGACATTCTGGCCTTTATTGAGGAAAACCCTGAGCGGGCCAACGAGATCATGGCGAAGCGAGCCAGTGTCAGCGACACCGAGTTTGAGAAATACACCGAGGGCACCAAAATCTTCACCCTGGACGAAAACCTAGAAGCCTTTAGCGCGGGCGGTGACGACATGAAGTACATGCCCTACGCCGCTCAAAAAATGGCTGAATTCATGGTGGAGACTCAGTTTATCCCCGAAGCGCCTGACCTAGAGGCCATTCTCAATGACCAATTTGTTAAGGCCTACACCGCCAATCAGTAGCCGTTGATAACCGCCCCCATCGCCGTTTTGTGGATGATGGGGGTTCTCGTTTTACAGGTTTGTTGTACGTTTGGGCTAATCCCTGTGACTCCTGATTCCCCTTCCTTTTCCACCGCGCCCACCGCCCCCCAGGGCATGAAGCCCAGCGTTTTTTGGCGACTGGCCGACGACATTCCTAAATCCATGGGCACGGTGCTGATGGTGCTCTCCATTGCGGTGCCCTTTGCCCTCTGGTGGATGGTGGCTAGCCTGAATTTAGTGAATGACAAGTTTTTGCCGTCGCCGATTCAGGTGGCCCAAGCGCTGGGTCGGCTCTGGACAGATGGCTTTTTGCTGGGAGATACCGCTGCTAGCATCATGCGGGTGACGGTGGGTTTTGGGCTGGCGGCCTTGGTGTCGGTGCCCATCGGCATCGCGATGGGGGCCTTTGCTAGCGTGCGATCGCTGCTCGAACCGATCATTGGCGTGGTGCGCTACATGCCGCCCCCGGCCTTCATTCCCCTGTTGGTGATCTACCTGGGTCTGGGGGAAGCGCCCAAAATCGCTCTGATCTTCATGGGCACGGTGTTCTTCAACATTTTGATGATTATGGATGCGGTGAAGTTTGTGCCCAAGGCCCTGCTTGAAACCACCTACACTCTGGGCGGGCAGCGGCGGCAAGCGCTGTTTCAGGTGATTACTCCCTACGTGGTGCCCAACATTATCGACACCTTCCGCATCAACATTGCCACCTCCTGGAGCCTGGTGGTAGTAGCGGAGCTGGTAGCGGCGGAAAACGGCCTGGGCAAACGCATTGTGCTGGCCCAAAAGTTTTTCAACACCGACGAAATCTTCGCCTGCCTGATCATTCTCGGTGTGATTGGCTTTGCCCTAGATTTATCGCTGCGAGGGCTGATGAAAGCCACCTGTAAATGGGCGGTGGATTGATCTATGGCGTTCCCCAGTTTGTGAGGTGCGCGATCGCTCAGATAGATCCCTCCAGATTCTCGCGTTCTCAGTTTCACTCTATAACCCCCCTTGAAAAGGGGGGCAGGGGGGATCAAAGCAGGGTATCTCACCCCATCAAACTTTCTATATTCATCCTAAATCCGATTCAGTCTAGCTTTGGTGGGCAGTGCCCACCCTACGGCGTACCTATTAAATCGTTCACCCCCTACCCATCCACCCCCTACCCCTTACCCCCACCCCACCATGCACTTAGAAATCAACAATCTCAGCAAACAATTCGACACCCGCCAGGGGTCGGTGCTGGCGCTCGACGACATCAACATGCACGTCGAAACGGGCGAATTTGTCTGCGCCGTCGGGGCTTCCGGCTCCGGCAAATCGACCCTGCTGCGGCTGGTGGCGGGGCTAGACATGCCCACGACGGGGGAGATCACGGTAGACGGCCAGGTGGTGACCGGGCCTGGCTCCGATCGCGGCATGATCTTCCAGAGCTACACGCTCTATCCCTGGATGACGGTGCAGAAAAATGTGGAATTTGGCCTCAAACTCCAGGGCGTGGGGCCAAAGGAGCGGCGAGAAATGGCCTCCTACTATTTAGACGTGGTGGGGCTGACCAAATTTGCGCGATCGCTGCCCAAGCAGCTCTCGGGCGGCATGAAGCAGCGGGTAGCGATCGCCCGCACCCTGGCCTCGCGGCCCAAAATCATGCTGATGGACGAACCCTTTGGCGCGCTAGACGTGCAGACCAAAGAAACCATGCAGCAGTTTATGCTCGACCTGTGGAACCGCACCGGGGTCAGCATTTTGATGATTACCCACGACGTGGATGAGGCCGTGTTTCTCTCCCAGCGCATCTATGTGCTGACGGCCCACCCCGGCACCATTCAGCGGGAGGTATTTGTGGATTTGCCCAGCGATCGCACCTACATGATTCGCCGCGATCGCGCCTTCCAAGACACCCGCGAAGGCATCATGGATCTGCTGCGGGGCAAGACAGTGCCCGCGTTGGTGAGCTGATGGTTTCCAGACTGCCGCTGCAATGGTCAACGACCAACCCCCCAATCTCCTCGCCAGTGCCCCCCGATGCCCATGGGCTGCCGGAGCGATTTTTGCTCACCGCCGACCACTACACCAATCCTCAATGGCTCCCGATAGAGCAGCGGGCGATCTTTCGCCGCACCTGGCTTTATGTGGGCGATGGCGATCGCCTCCAGCCAGGCATGGTGTGGGCCAAATCAGTGGCGGGCGCTCCCCTACTGATCGTGCGCGACAACGAGGGCGATCTGCGGGCCTTTTACAACCTCTGCCCCCACCGGGCCGCAATTTTGTCGCCCCAGGCGGGCATTCATCCCTGCCAAAAGCTGGTGTGCCCCTACCACGCCTGGGTTTACGACCTGGCTGGAAATTTGGTGGGGGTGCCCTCCCAAAATCAGTTTTCAGAGTCGTTTAAGAAGCAGGAGTTTGCGCTGCGACCCGTGCGGATAGAAATCTGGTCGGGCTTTATGTTCGTCTGCTTCGACGACAGTGCGCCGCCGCTGGTGGAGTTTCTCGGCAGCATCCCTGAGCACCTGGGACAGCACCGCACCCCCGCCACCCAACCCCTGGCGGCCAAGCAGTACACCGTCGCCTGCAACTGGAAGAACTACCACGACAACACGCTGTGTGACTATCATGTGGCGATCGCCCACCGCACCACCCTCAACCCGGTACAAGGCCCCATTCGCCACTACCAGCACCAGCTCGAAGCCTTCGTCAACCTGCTCTACACCCCCACCACCGCCGACTGGCAGGCCGAAAACTCCATCTTGCCCATGCTCCAGGGCCGCAGCCGCGAGGGATTTTTCACCTACGGCATCTATCCCAACCTGCACCTGCTGGGCCTGCCCAACGGCCTGCTGGCCTGGCTGCACATCGAGCCGCTCACCGCTGAGTCTTGCCAGGTTTCCCTCGACCTCTACGGTGACCCCGATTTTTGCCCCCCCAGTGAAACCCTGCTGGCCGAGTTTGACGCCTTTATGCAAGAAGACATGGTGCTCACCGAAAGCGTGCAGCAGGGCTACGCTAGCGGTGCCTACACCCCCGGCCCGGTAAATGGTTTAGAAACCCGCATCATTCACCAGCAACAACTGATCTGGGACGCCCTTGCCGCTTTTAGTGAGGCTGATTAGCAGTATGAATTGATGCAGGGCAAACACCGTTTGCCCCTACGCGGAGCCCTGGTTGTATAGCACTAGGTTAATTGGTGGGCAATGCCCACCCTACAACCAGCTAATTCTAAATTTTGAATTGATTGGGCACATTCAAAACTCAAAATTCAACCTTCAAAATTCTCCCCCACCCCATAACTCCGTTACCCCATCACCCCTCCATGCCCCTCAACCCCTTCCTCGGCGTCTGGCAACGCCGCTCCATCCAGTTTGACCAAGGCCCGATCGAAACCAGCCAATCTGTCCTATGGATCCAGGCTGAAACCTACTTTGCCGATGTGCGTAGCGCTCCTTTTGCGGGACGGCTGACGCCGGAGCGGTATCGGGAGATGGATTGGCGATCGCGCTTTGATGCCGATCTGTTGGGCTTTGCCGGAACTTTTAGCTGGTCTGCGGCCCCCCCGACATGCACCTGGCACCATCGCCTTGCCCTTACCCCCTGCCAGTGGCCCGACACCAGCAACTATCACTGGTTGGGGCCAGACGACTTTTTAGAGCAAGGCACCTGTGAAGATGACGAGGGCGATCGCCACACTTTCGTTGAGCACTGGCATCGCCTTCACCCTGGCCCTGTGCAGGTGTGGCGTCTGGATCGGGCAGAGCAGCAGGGGCAGGCCCTCCGGGTGGGCAACTGGGCCGTCTTGGTGCATCAATGGCGTTCGCGCAGCGTCTCCCCCGGAGAATCACAAAGCGTCTCCAGGGGAAAATCGCCCACCGCTGACCCATTGCAGGAGGCGAAGATCTTTAGCGCGTTTTCTGCCACCGCCTGGGAATATCGGGAGGGCACCTGGCAGGCTTTGTTTGGCACTGAGGCCAGCCTAGGCACACCACCTCAATGGACGCCACCGGATCTAGACGACCCGCTTGGTCTTTGGCAGCTAGAGCGCTCGGCCCCAGCCCACTAGAGCCTAGAGCTTAACTAAGTATTGAGCTTGAGCATCTGGCAAACTCTCGGTGATAAGGTAAAGCCTTACGTTCTGCGGCTGGTGGAACGGCCCCCTTCGCCAGGCCGCTAGCTACCTTAGCAGAGCGGTCAGGGAAATCACCGGCAGAGATGTTTTCAGCACACAGGTCGCGCTATGAGTCCAAAAGTTCTCCCTGGCCAAAGCTTTCCCCTGGGAGCCACCGTCTACGCCGTGGGGGTGAATTTTTGCCTGTATTCCAAACACGCCACCGGCATAGACCTGCTGCTGTTTCAAGCTGACGACCTCACTGAACCCAGCCGGGTGATTACCTTCGACCCACTGTGGAACCGCACCTTTTACTACTGGCACATGTTTGTGCCGGGGCTAAAAAGTGGGCAGGTTTATGCCTACCGCGTCCACGGCCCCTTTGATCCGGCCCACGGCCACCGCTTTGATGCCACCAAGGTGCTGCTCGACCCTTACGCCCGCGCCATTGTCGGTGACGACATCTACGATCGCAGTCGCGCCATTGGCCCCGGCGACAACTGTGCCACTGCCATTAAGGGGGTGGTGGTTGACACCCGCAACTACGATTGGCAAGGCGATCGCCCCCTGCACATTCCCTACTCCAGCAGCGTCATCTACGAGATGCACGTGGGCGGCTTTACCCGCCACCCCTCCTCGGGGCTGCCCGATGAGCAACGGGGCACCTACGCGGGGCTGATCGAAAAAATTCCTTACCTGCAAGAGTTGGGCATTACGGCGGTGGAGCTGCTGCCCATTCACCAGTTCGACGCCCAAGATGCCATGCCGGGGCGAGAAAACTACTGGGGCTACAGCACCCTGGGCTTTTTTGCTCCTCACCGCGCCTACAGCTCGCGCAAAGACCCCTTGGGGCCGGTGAACGAGTTTCGCGACATGGTCAAAGCCCTGCACCGGGCGGGCATCGAAGTCATTCTCGATGTGGTGTTTAACCACTCTGCCGAGGGCAACCACGAAGGCCCCACCCTGAGCTTTAAGGGGATCGACAACGAAACCTACTACATGCTCGAAGACAACCCGATCTACTACTCCAACTACAGCGGCTGCGGCAATACCCTGTCGCCCAACCACGCCGTCGTCGGGCGCATGATTCTCGACAGCCTGCGCTACTGGGTGTCGGAGATGCACGTGGATGGCTTTCGCTTTGACCTGGCCTCGGTGATGTCGCGCGACATGGCGGGCAACCCTCTCGAAGACCCACCGATTTTGTGGAACATTGAGTCGGAGCCGATTTTGGCGGGCACCAAGATTATCGCCGAGGCCTGGGATGCAGGGGGACTGTACCAGGTCGGCAGCTTTATCGGCGATCGCTTTGCCGAATGGAATGGCCCCTACCGCGACCACGTGCGCCAGTTTATTAAAGGCGACGAGGGCGTCGTGCCCGATCTGGCCGCCCGCCTGCTGGGCAGTCCCGACATTTACCAAAAGCCCAACCGCGAGCCCAACCGCAGCATTCACTTTGTCACCTGCCACGACGGATTTACCCTCAATGACTTGGTGTCGTACGACCACAAGTACAACGAGGCCAACGGCGAACATAACCGCGACGGCACCGACGCCAACTACAGCTGGAACTGCGGCGTAGAGGGGCTTTCGGCCCCACCCGAGGTCGAGCAACTGCGTCAGCGGCAGATCAAAAACTTTCTCACCCTGCTGTTTATGGCCCAGGGCACTCCGATGCTGCTAATGGGTGACGAGGTGCGCCGCACCCAGCGGGGCAACAACAACGCCTACTGCCAAGACAATGACCTAAGCTGGTTTAACTGGGATGCCGTGGAGAAAGAACAGCCGCTGCTGCGTTTTACCCAGGGGCTGATTCACTTCATTCAAAGCCTGAAGGTGTTGCAGCTACGGCACCTGCTGCGGGTGACCACCACCTGGCACTACGAACCCCATATTGTTTGGCACGGCACTACCCTCAACCAGCCCGACTGGTCAGAGCACTCCCGCACCCTGGCCTTTACCCTGCGCTACCCCGACGCCAAGGAGCAAATTCACGTCATGCTCAACGCTTACTGGGAGGCGCTGATGTTTGACCTGCCAGGGCTTGGCCCCCACGATCGCTGGCACCGCATTGTCGATACCGCTGTGCCGCCCCCCCGCGACTTTTGCTACCCCGAAGAAGCGCCGGTATTTGAAAACGATCTGTACCCAGTGGGGCCGCGATCGACCGTAGTGCTGATGAGCCGAGGGCAGGGTTAGCGTCCCCTGGATCTGTGATCCCAGATCTTAGATTCTCTACGCTGTCCTGTATCCTAAACCAAGTTCAGCCCCGGCTTTGCCCCTTGTACCTCACCCATCTATCGCTCAGGCACTTTCGCAACTATGGCGAGCAGCAAATTGATTTTGCCGCTCCCAAGACCATTTTGGTGGGAGAAAATGCCCAGGGGAAGTCGAATCTGCTGGAGGCGGTGGAGCTGTTGGCGACGCTAAAGTCGCACCGGACGAGCCGCGATCGCGATCTCGTCCAACAAGACCAGCCCATGGCCCAAATCACCGCTGCGGTGCGGCGCGATCTGGGCCTGGCCGATCTCTCGCTGGTGCTGCGCCAGGCGGGGCGGCGCACGGCCATTCTCAACGGCGAAAAGCTCAGGCGACAGCTCGACTTTCTCGGGGCGCTCAATGCGGTGCAGTTCTCTAGCCTCGATCTTGACCTGGTGCGGGGTGGGCCGGGGGAGCGGCGCGACTGGCTTGATACGTTGCTGATTCAGCTAGAGCCGGTCTATGCCCACATTCTCAGCCAGTACAACCAGGTACTCAAGCAGCGCAACGCCCTGATCAAGCAATCCTACGGCGATGAGGAGGGAGAAGCAGGGCCATCGGTAGACGCTACCGAGTTTGCCCTGTGGGATGCCCAACTGGCGGCGCTGGGTACACGGGTGATTCGGCGGCGGGCCAGGGCGATCGATCGCCTCGCCCCGATCGCCCACCAGTGGCACCAGGCGATCAGCGGCCAGCGCGAAGACCTGCGGATCCACTACCAGCCCAATGTGCCGATGGCGGAGGATGACCCGCAGATCATTCAGGCTAGCTTTTTGGAGAAGATTAAGTTGAGGGCGATCGCAGAACAGCACCAGCGCACTACCCTGGTTGGCCCCCACCGCGACGACATCGAGTTTGCCATCAACGACACCCCCAGCCGCCAGTATGGTTCCCAAGGGCAGCAGCGCACCCTGGTACTGGCCCTCAAGCTGGCGGAGCTGCACCTGATCGATGAGGTAGTGGGCGAACCGCCCCTGCTGCTGCTCGACGACGTGCTGGCCGAGCTAGACTTGAACCGCCAAAATCAACTATTGGAAGCAATTCAAGATCGCTTTCAAACCATCATCACCACTACGCATTTGGGAGCTTTTGGCAGCCAGTGGATGACTTCATCGCAGATCTTGACGGTAAAGGGGGGGCGAATTGAGAACAGCTAAACTACTTCACTATTGGGCTTTACAAGAGAACGTTTTTTACATCTAAGCTTGAGCAGGTAATCACAGCATGTTCGAACGACAGCAAGCCGTCTCTACCTCTATTAATAATCACGCCCTTCCCCTGCGACGTCGCGCCATGTTGAGCCGAGGCAGCTACTTTAGCTTGCTCAGTCTGGGCAGTGCAGGCAGCATTCTGAGCATTGGCAGCACCGGCAGCATTCTTAGCATCGGCAGCGCGGGGAGTATCTTAAGTATTGGCAGTGCGGGCAGCATTTTGAGCGTGGGCAGCGCCGGTAGCGTGCTGTCGGTGTTGAGTCTGGACAGCATTCTCAGCGTTTTGCAGTTTTGGGCCATTCGTCAGTTTTGATTTTTGCTTGGCCCAAATTCATCAGGCAGTTCATCAAAGGTGATTGCCAGCTCTTTGCACAGCGATCGCATTTGCGGAACTGTCAGCGTCGGTGGGTACTCCCCCTTCTCCCATGCCCTCACCGCTCGATCAGACACCCCGATGCGTCTAGCCAATTCAGCCTGAGTTAAACCCACCCGTTGGCGCATTTGCTTCAAGGGCGATGGTTGTTGTTTAGGTGCCTCGTCAGACATTGCGGAACTCAACTTCCGGAAGCCTACTGCTTGACAGGACGCTCAAGCGGAAGTAAGCTTCCAGTATTGCCTCTGGATTACAGCTCAGGCGACAGGCCTAACCCTGTCGTTGCTGAGTTTGTTGATTTTGCTAACTCAGTTTCTCACCTTGCGATGGTCTTGTGCGACCTTCGCGCTATTTCCTGCTGCACCAAAATCCGAGGTGTGCACAAAAAACTGAATTCTTGTCCTCATTACTAACTTTGCCATGTCAGAATTTATTCCCAACACCGAAATCTACAACCTACCGCTCAGTACCCCTACTCCCATGGAGCCAACCCGCGAGCCTGTGCGGGTGATTCTAATTGGTTCTTCTGTAGGCATAAATCTAGTCATTGCCATTCTTCATCGGCTGGGCTTTGCCGAACCTCGCTCTTGGAGCAAGCCTCAGCTAGACCCCATTACAGGCCAACCCACGCGTATTCTCACTAAATGGATTCGATATTAGCTAAATGAACAGATAACTCCTGTAGATAGGACTGCTGCTCTGCTGGGGGCAAAAATGATGCTTTAAAGGAATTTTTGGCCAACTGTATTAGATGTTCTGACGTTAGTCCCAGGGCAAGCTCTGCCGCCTCGAAGTTCTCGGCTAGGTAGCCGCCAAAGTAGGCTGGGTCGTCAGAGTTCACCGTCACACACAGGCCCAAATCTAGCAGCTGCTTGAGGTTGTGCTGGGCCATCTCATCGAACACACAGAGCTTGATATTTGACAGCGGGCACACCGTCAGCGGTATCTGGTGCTCGGCTAGATAGTTCACCAGGGCTGGGTCTTCTACACAGCGCACGCCGTGGTCAATGCGCGACACCTTGAGCAGGTGAATCGCCTCCCAAATGTATTCTGGTGGCCCCTCTTCGCCTGCGTGGGCCACGGTGAGAAAGCCCTCGGCCCTGGCCCGGTCAAACACGGCCTGAAATTTCGAGGGCGGATGCCCCAGCTCTGAAAAATCGAGTCCCACGGCGATGATGCTGCCACGGTAGGGCAGGGCTTGCTCTAGGGTAGCCATGGCGGCCTCGGCGCTGAGGTGACGCAAAAAGCAGAGAATTAGCGCCGAGGAAACCCCGAGCTGAACTCTAGCGTCTAGAAGTGCCTGAGTGATGCCGCTGTGCACCACCTCAAAGGGAATGCCGCGATCGCAGTGGGTCTGCGGGTCAAAGAAAATTTCGGTGTGGCGCACTCCTTGGGCGGCGCACTTTTGCAGGTAGGCCCAGGTAAGGTCGTAGAAGTCTTGCTCACTTTGCAACACCTGCGCCCCGGCGTAGTAGAGATTGAGAAATGACTGCAAATTTTCAAACTGATAGGCCGCCCGCACGGCCTCTACCGACTCGTAGGGCAGCGTAATGCCGTTGCGCTGGGCGAGGGCGACCATCATCTCGGGTTCGAGGGAGCCTTCGATGTGGATGTGGAGTTCGGCCTTGGGCAGGGTGAGGAGGGGCGATCGCATAGTCACCAGCACTTTTAGCGGTCATTATGGCTCAATCCCCCAGCGTTTGTCTGAAGCAAAATGCCACCAACAGCGCAATTGGCTAAACAATACTGTGGCTCAGTGTAGAAAGGGGGAGCCACAGCGCTACTCAAAACTCAAAACGGTTGCAATTCCCATCCTAAGGAGCGGTTAGAAGTAAGGGAGTTTTACAACGGAAGAAAGAGGTTGAGGTCGATTCAGGTGCTTTAAGGTCTATGCAATAACTACCGCATGACTCAGGAGACAATCCTATGCCTTACGAAAATGTAGAAGCGTTGCCCCAAGATACTCATACTAAATCCGACTTAGTTACCCCTGAAATAGGGTAGGATGGGAGAATGCCAAGACCCCTCCATCTTGAACCTCATTTTTCAGCCGATGAGCTTAAAGCG
>NZ_JACJQN010000006.1 GCF_014696675.1 Phormidium tenue FACHB-1052 | reverse complement strand
CCTGAATTGGATCCGGTCTCAGCAATGACCCAAGGGGCAGAGAGTATTGCTCTCCCGCCTATCTAGCTGTCGTCATCGGACACGTTCAGTGTCGTCTAATAGACGGATTCATCGTTAATCTGGCGGGTCACCTCCAATGCCTCCGACAGTAGCTCTGGAAGTTGTTTCGCCAGTTCCCTCAAGGTACTGGCGCGGACGGATTCAATGTTAATCTGACGGGTCATCTCCAACGCCTCCGGCAACAGCTCTGGCGACAGATGCTCCACCAGTTTACTCAGGGCCAGGGCGCGGGCGAATTCAGAGCGAATCTGACGGGTCACCTCCAACGCCTCCGGCAGCAGCTCTGGCGGCAATTGTTTAGCCAGCTCCATGAAGGCTATGGTGCGGGCGAATTCATCGCGAATCTGACGGGTCACCTCCAACACCTCCGGTAGCAGCTCTGGCGGTAGTTGTTTCGCCAGTGCCCCGAATGCTCTAACGCGGTAAGATTCATCGCGAATCTGACGGGTCACCTCCAACGCCTCCGGCAGTAGCTCCGGCAGTTGTTTCGCCAGTTCCATGAGGGCCATGGCGCGGACGAATTCATCGCGAATCTGACGGGTCACCTCTAATGCCTCCGGCAGCAGTTCTGGCGGCAGATGCTCCACCAGTTCACTCAGGGCACTGACGCGGTCGGAGTCATCGGTAATCTGACGAGTCATCTCCAACGCCTTCGGCAGCAGCTCTGGCGGTAGATGCTCCACCAGTTCACTCAAGGCACTGGTGCGGTCGGATTCATCGCGAATCTGGCGGGTCACCTCCAGCGCCTCCGGCAGCAGCTCTGGCAGTTGTTTCGCTAGTTCACGCAGGGCATTGGCGCGGTGAGACTCATCGGTAATCTGACGGGTCACCTCCAACGCCTTCGGCAGCAGCTCTGGCGGTAGATGCTCCACCAGTTCACTCAAGACCCTGGCGCGGGCAAATTCATTGCGAATCTGGCGGGTCACCTCCAACGCCTCCGGCAGGAGTTCTGGCGGCAGTTGTTTCGCCAGTTCCATGAGGGTCACGGCGCGGTCGAATTCGTCACTGAGCTGACGGGTCATCTCCAACGCCTCCGGCAGCAGCTCTGGCGGCAGTTGTTTCGCCGGTTCCCTCAGGACCATAGTGCGGTGAGATTCGTCACTAAGCTGATGGGTCATCTCCAACGCCTCCGGCAGCAGCTCTGGCGGTAGATGCTCTACCAGTTCACTCAGGGCATTGGCGCGGTCGGATTCATCGCGAATCTGGCGGGTCACCTCCAGCGCCTCCGGCAGCAGCTCTGGCAGTTGTTTCGCTAGTTCACGCAGGGCATTGGCGCGGTGAGACTCATCGGTAATCTGACGGGTCACCTCCAATGCCTCCGGCAGCAGCTCTGGCAGTTGTTTCGCTAGTTCACGCAGAGCCATGGCGCAGTCAGATTCATCGGTAATCTGACGAGTTACCTCCAATGCCTCCGGCAGCAGCTCCGGCGGCAGCTGATTTGCCAGTTCGCTTAGAGCCTTGGCGCGGTACAAGAAGCCTTCACGACGACGCCTAGCGCTACCATAACGATCCTGAATCTGGCGAATAGCTGACAGCACATTTGGCCAATGAGCTGGGAACCGGGTGGCCAGCTTACTCAGCACAAATGACCGGTAGCCCGCGTCATGAATTTGATAAATGATCCTCAGCATTTCGGGCAGCAAAGACTCTGGCAGATAAGGCATTAACACAGAAATACACTCGGCCCGTCGCCAAGGATCCTGGGTCTGCTGCGCATAGGCTAACCCTTGGGCAGGTTGCCAGATTTTGTGACAAACGAGAGCATCCAACAGTTCTGCGGGCACATTACTGGCCAGACTGTTGAGAGAGGTGCGAATGAGGGCGTAGCGAAAGAGTAGAGCTAGGGTTGTCTCTGGCTCAGCCTCATAGCGTATTTCGGCAACCCTCCAAGCCCGAGCCAAGTCATTTACAAAGCCAGCCGGTTTGCCGATGGCATCGCAGGCGTCATACCAGCCATTGCGGCCCGCCGTACTGGTCTCTTGCAGCAGTTGGTGAACTGCTTCAGGGCGTTTAGCCTGCTCCATATGCCAGGTAAGGAAGGCATAGATATAGCCATCATCGGTTAGGGTATGCCACTGGCCGTTTTGAGTCTTAGACCGGTAGCGCTCCAGCAGCTGGTCGTGGGCTTCGGCTTTGGTGAGCCCTAACCCAGGTAAGTCTCCCGCTTGAGCGGGGTCGGGTGGGCTGGTTAATAGCCGTTGCGCCAGGTCATGCATCAGGTCGTGCAGCCGGTAGGCACGTTGGTTACCGGCTTGTTTCGCCCCTGACAGCATCAACGCTTTAGCGCTAAAGAGCCGCAGAATCACCCCAGCTTGGCGAGGGGTGACCTGCCACAAGGTCGTGGCCATCTCTTGGGTCAAGTTGACGTCTTCCGGCACGATGCCTAGCCAGGCAAACTGGCGAAGCTGCTCAGTGGATAGTTGCTTCAGGCTGAGGTTGAAGCAGGCTAGCAGGCTGTACTTACGCCGCTTAGCGTCGTCGGGAATGTCGTCTTGGCTATAAACATCTAAGGTTTCCAGGCGAGCCACCTCAGCCTGAAAGTCTTCGAAGAGTTCAGCCCAGCTCACACCTTCTTCAATTTGGGTGGCAGCCAACTCTAGGGCCAAGGGCAGATAGCCCACGCGGTGAGCAAAGGCTAGGGCTTGTTGGGTTTCATCTTCTCGTGGAGGCTCGGATAGCTTTTGGGTCATCAAGGCCATTGCCTGCTCTGGGCTCATCACATCCAGGTCGTAGCGATGAGCTTCGGGGATGCGGGCTTCGCGGGTGGTGACCAGCACACAGCAGGCATTGCCGCCAACCCGAAAGGGCTCCAGGTGTTCTGGATGCCACACGTCGTCCACCACAAGCAGGGCTTTTTTGTCGTAGAGCAGCGTGCGTAGGTGCACAGACGCCGGTTCGATGGCGGTGGGCTTGTAGTCGGTGTCGCCTAGGGCTTGAATCCAGCCGCTGAGCAGGGGCAGGATATCAGGACTTTGACCCAGGGTGGCCCAGAGAATACCGTCGGAGAACCGAGCTTGAATGGCTTCCTCATGGGCTAGCTTGGCGGCCAGCACCGATTTGCCAATGCCTCCCAGCCCATAGATAGCGCTCACCACCAGGGTGCCAAACACTTTCGGATTGGTGGAGAGTAGGCAGTCTCTTACCGTCTGCTGATACTCGGGCCGCTCCACAAAGTGCTCCGGCAACGGCGGCATCTGTAACGGAATGTCGTACCGCTTCCGGGGCGGGGAGATATTGCGCCCAGCACCGCCGCTCGTAAGTAGAATCGTTCCCTTGCTCTCGCAGCGAAAGGCTTGGATTTGCCCTCCTAGAGCCGCCTGTAGGTGGGCGGTTAACGAATGGTTGGTGACCTCGCCAGTATCAGCGTTGTTGGGATCGAGCCCAGACAGCAGCGCCTTTGTCAGCACGCTGTAGGCAGACCCTGGATTTTGATACGAGGCTTCAAAATCGCGGGATGAGGTAATGAAGTAGCGATCTCTCACTTTGCCCGTTTGGGCCGAAATCACTGAGTCAAAGTTGAGCAAATTGCCGCTATTGCAGCAATCGAGCCAGATGATTTGCTGCTTAACCTCGCTTTGCTCTAGCTGAGATCTGAGCCATTGCAACTCGACGCCCAGGTCTTCGTCTGGGTTGGCATCGCTCGAAGCAAGATAGCCATCGGTAGCGCTCAAGCTGCTTTGCCAGCCGTGCCCCGAAAAGTACAGCAGCGCCGTATCGGGCGATTGAGTTCTGGTTTTAGGGTTAAACAGCTGAGCGATTGCCTCTCGCAGCTGCTTTCGCGTTACCTGCCCACTGAGGCCAACTTGGGCAGTGTCATCTTTAAACGCCTCAGGCAGGCGGCGCACCGTGGTGAAATGGCCATGCTTCTCTAGAATCTGAGCAATGGCTTCTGCATCAGCGGCAGGAGAGGTTAGATTACCTAACTGGCCATGTCGGTACTGATTGATTCCAATGATCAGAGCATCCCGACTCATGCGTTAGCCAGTATTCTAAACAGCAGATTCGCCCCCAGTATGGCCTTTCTCCCTGCTGATAAGCTAATTATTAAAGGCACCCATGACTCAACTAGCTCCGCTAACCCTCGACGATGGCACTGTCATTTACATCGAGACAACCGGCACTTTAGACGAGGTTCCCGCAGACACCTCTAGCCTCCCTGAAGGAACCACCCGCACGGCCAAAGGGGCGAGTGAGCAAGTTGTGCGGAGTTTTCAGGCGATGCAGGGCACCATTCGCGCCTACACCAGCTACACCCTCAATGCGTTCAGGCAGATGGCTGGGGCTAACGTCGACAAGGTAACGCTCGAATTTGGGGTGAAAGTAGCTGGGGAAGCCGGGGTGCCATACGTCACTAAGGGCACGGCTGATGCGAATCTCAAGATTACAGTGGAGTGTTCGTTCCCCAAGGAAAGTTGAGACTACATCATCGGAGATTAGGCTTTTATCAGACAGCGAAGTTACTCGGTCTAGTTTCCCTGTAAGGCGCCCACCCTAAGCTGAGTAACTGAGCTGAACACTTTGGCCAAAGTGCTGTTAACCCATGTCATTACCAAGCTGGCAATCCTTCGACCAAACGGCAAACTGAGTTCTAAATTAACGGAAATAGGATCCTTATAGCTCTACTGATAGCACGGACAAGTATCCCTCATAGCGTTCTACCTGAGTTACTCAGCTGACATCGTAGTCACCATGGCAAAGCCTCTGTGATGGTTGTGAACGCCGAGGATATAGGGTTTAGCCAGCTCACGGATGCAGGCTGTGAGGCATCAGCCAACTCAGGGAGATCATCTTTGCAAAGTTCTTTGTGTTCGGTGGGGGTAGCGGGGTCCATCATATAGTCACGCAGCCAGGAGCAGCTCTTGGCCATCAGGTCATTGAGGTCAAGGTTCCAGATAATGACCGTACCATCATAGTCAGCGCTAGCGATTGTCTGGCCATCTGGCGCAAAACTCACACTATTAACGCTAGATGAATGGCCTTCTAGTATCTCCAACTCCCACCCTTTCACATCCCATAACTTCACTGTGCGGTCGCTGCTGGCGCTGGCTATCGTCTTACTATCCGGCGCAAAACTTGCACTATTTACGCTAGCTGAATGGCCTTCCAGGGTGGGCAACTTCTTCCCGTTCACACCCCAAAGCTTTACCGTGCCGTCATTGTGGGAGCTTGCAACCGTCTGGCCATCCGGCGCAAAACTTACACCATTGACCCTGGATGAATGGTCTTCTAGTATTTGTGGCTCCCGACCACTCACATCCCACAACTGCACCGTACCATCGTCGCAGCCACTAACTATTGTCTGGCTGTCTGGCGCAAAACTCATATCCGTAACACTACAAGAGTGACCTTGCAACGTCTGCAGTTTGTGTCCCCTCCAGTTCCACAGCTCCATTATGCCGCCGTAAGCACTTGCACTGGCTATCATCTGGCTATTTGGCGCAAAACTCACAATAGAACTTATTTCAATAGACGGATTCCTAGCTATTTCCTCTAGGGATTGCAACTCCCGACCGCTTGTACTCCAAATCCTCACCGTACCATCATCATTGGCGCTTGCGATCATCCGGCTATCCGGTGAAAAACTCACATTCCTAATTCCAGACGAATAGTCCCTTAGAGTCTGCAACTCCCGACCGCTTGTGTTCCAAAGCTTCACTGTGCCGTCGTAACTGGCACTTGCAATTATCTGGCTATCCGGTGAAAAACTCACCCAATTAATGCTGGACGAATGACCCTTTAATGCCTGCAGCTCCCGACCGCTTCTGTCCCATAGCATCACCGTACCATCAGCGCTGGCACTGGCAATCGCCTTGCCGTTGGGAGCAAAACTCACACTAGAGACGCTAGCCGAATGACCGCGTAGGGTCTGTAACTCCTGACCGCTTATATCCCACAACTTCACTGTGCCATCAGCGCTGGCGTTGGCAATCGTCTTACCGTCGGGGGCAAAACTCACACTAGAGACAATAGGCAGACCATCACCACCTCCCAAGGTCTTTGGCTCTTGCTCCTGTCTGCTCCACAACTTCACCGTGCCATCAGCGCTGGCGCTGGCTATTGTCTGACTATCTGGAGAAAAACTCACGCTAGTGACGCCAAACGAATGACCGCGTAAGGTCTGTAACTCTTGCCCCTGTCTGTCCCACAACTTCACTGTGCCGTCAGCGCTGGCGCTAGCAATCGCCTTGCCGTTGGGGGCAAAACTCACACTAGAGACACTAGCCGAATGACCGCGTAGGGTCTGTAACTCCTGACCGCTTATATCCCACAACTTCACTGTGCCATCAGCGCTGGCGCTGGCAATCGTCTTACCGTCGGGGGCAAAACTCACGCCAGAGACACTAGGCAAACTATCACCATCTCCTAAGGTCTGTAACTCTCGACCATTTCTGTCCCACAGCTTCACCGTGCCATCAGTGCTAGCGCTAGCTATTGTCTGGCTATCCGGAGAAAAACTCACCCAATTAATGGATAAATGGCCTTTAAGGGTTTGCAGTTCGTGCCCGCTTTTATCCCATAGCTTGACACCATCACTACTAGCAAAGGCGAGGATTTGGCCATCTGGGGCAAAGGCCACAACACTCTTATCGGAAAAGGAATGGGTCGCCAGAGTTTTACGGTATAAGTAACCATCGTAGTTATAAATTTCCCGTAAGGCCGCCACAGCTTGTAGCCGCACTGCTGGACGCAGCAGAGTCTGAGGCAACGCTACCATTTGTTCAGCCTTGGCAATCTGCTTGACTCTGCTGATTGTCGTAACAGTGTTACCTGTCTGGAGGTTAGCCTCCTCCTGTCGAATTCGATTCCCGAGTTCTAGGGCTGCTAGCCATGCCTTAAAATTCAAATCAGAGTCCATCAGCTTCTCGACCCTGAAAATCTTTGCTCGAATTTCAGAGTTGAACGACTCTACCTCAGCCCTCTGGCTAGCTTCGTTGGCTAGCTGTGTCTGCTCCTGAGCCTCAGCTGTCTGGGTTATTGCTGCTGCTTCTCCAGCCTGTGCACGCTTTTGAGCTGCTTGAGCCAGCTGTCGCTGCGCTACCTCTGCCTGCCGAGCCCCTTCTGCGGTAAGTCGTTGGTAGTCCGCCTCTTCTCTAGCTTTCAGGGCAAGATCCCTCTGTTCCAAGGCATTGTCTTTTGCTGCTTTCGCATTGGCCTCGGCCGCCAAGGCCTTTCGCCCCTCTTTTTCTACTTGCTCTAAAGCTTCTTGTGCATCGTCTCGGGCTTTTAGGGCCTGACGAGCGGATTCATCAGCTCGTGAAGCTTCAGCCGAGGCCAAACCTTCCTGCTTCAGCGCATAGTTTCTCTGATTCAGTGCATAAATAGACAATACCCCAAGGGCAAGAATCCCCGCTGTCAACCCAGCAATCAGCGGTATCGCCGGTTTCAATCGCTCCCACAAGCTCTCCGGCCACTGCTTCCGTATCCACTGCTGGTCAAACACTCGGGCATAGATTGGGTTCCGTACCTGTAGCGCTGCCCCCACTCGCTTAACAATACCCGACAGTTTCAGGTGCGCTTTCACTACCGACTGGTCTTCGTCATATACCGGCTGTCGCCCCTGCCGCACCGCTCTATAGGTAACCAACACCCCTAGCACATCTTCTGCAGGGGCGCGCCCCATCAACATGCTCTGCACAAACTGTAGATTATTGTCTTGCTCCCGGCGCTCTCCGAAAAACAGCTCGCCAATTAGATCCTCCACCGCCGCTGCCGACCAGGTGGGCCGGGGCTGCTGCACTACCGCTTCACATACCCGTTGGGTTAAGTAGGGGTGCCCCCCAGTCCACTGCAAGATCCATCGCAGAACTTGTGGTGCTGCCGCCGCAGATAGTCCCAGCCCAGCTGCTAGGGGTAGCGTCTCAGCCTCAGTAAAGTCTTGCAACTCAACTAGCTTGCCAATATTGAATGGCGTCCGCTTTTGGTCAGTGATTAGCTCACTGGGGGTCGCTACTCCAATCAGCACAAACGACAACTTCTCAAAGGCCGGATTCTCGGCCCGCGCCGTAAAGCAGTAGCGCAGGGCAATGAAGAAGTCATCGGTAAAGCCCAGACTCAAGGTGCTGTCGATTTCGTCGATAAACACCACTAGCTGCTCAGGTATCTGTGGCAACACCACATCTTCTAAAAACTGCACTAGCCGCTGGGCCTCTCCCAGGTTGTTGTGGGCCTCCCACCAAGTCATTAGTTCTGGCAGCAGGCGCAGCTTGCGGGCCAACTCCGTCAGCAAGCCAAAGTACCATTTGTCTGCCGTGGTGGTCTGCGCCCCCAGCCGCTGTAAATCCACAATTGCCGCCTGCACTCCTTCCCCTTGCAGCCGCTCCGCCGTCGCTACCATTAGGCTCGACTTGCCCATCTGCCGCGAGGTCAGAATGTAGGCATATTCGCCTCGCCGACAGAGCTGAAACAGCTCCTCATCGGCCTGGCGAGTCAGGTAAAGACCATCCTGAGCCTGAACGGTGCCACTGGTAGTAAAGACGACTGGCTTATTCACGCAGGTGCTCCCTAAAGTACTCGGCATAGAGACGGCAGCGGGGCTGCACCTGGCGACCCACCCGCCGCACCAGTCCCGCCCGCTCTAAACGGCGCAGCACCTGTTCATCGCTACAGGTCTGGCTGCGAATTACCTGTAGCATCCCTTGCACCAAGTGGGGCTTATCATCCATCCGAAACAAGTGATAGCGCAGGTGCCCACCAAACGGCCCCTGGTCTACAGTGGCGGCATCAAACACATCGGCAGCGGTCATATTGCCGCTAGCCGCCTCGTACAGCGCCTTGCGGGTCAGGTAGGGGTGACCGCCTACCCAAGCCATCAGGGTCTGCTGGTCAGCCAGGCTCAACACTCCGTTGTGGCGACGGTTTAGCTCGGCCACCTCGGTCTCGTTAAAATCCTTCAGCGTCAGCGAGGTGCCCACGTTAAAAGGTGACTGGTTCAAGTCTTGAATGAGCTGGTAGGGCTCGGTGCAAGTGACCATGGCCAGGTCGAGAAGCTTCCACACCGGCTCGAAGGCGCGCTCATTGTGCCAGCTGCGCAGCATAGAGAAAAACTCATCTCGAAAGGGGGCAGCAATCAGCTTATCCACCTCATCCATAGCCAAAAAGATCGACTGGTTTACCTCCGCTAGCAGGTAGTCTTGCACATAGTAGGTGCAGCGCAGCGGGTTACCCAGCGACTTGTACTTATCCCAGTAGGTATCCACCTGGCTAGGCAGCCGCAGGCTCACCGTCATCCATTCACAAAAGCGACGATAAAATAGGTCGTCTTCGGTTAGGGCTGCGATCTCTAACCGCTGAAAGTCAAGAAAGACCACCCGCTTTTGCTGCTGCCGCGCCTGGGTAATGGTGCGAATCAGCAGAGAGCTTTTGCCCATCTGGCGTGGCCCTAAAATCGTCACCGTGCCACCCTTACGCTGCAGGGCCGACAGGGCTTTTGTGTCTTCTGCCCGCTCAATGTAGAATTCCGACTCAGTATCCATCGACCCCTCGGGCGGCTCCAGCGGTATCGCCAGGGGCGTGTGATAGGCCGGCGGCTGGGCCAAGGGCGTAGGTGGAGCCAGGGAAATGGGAACCGTTCGCTGCAATAACTTTTGTTTGGCAATCTCAGTATCGATGGGCAGAGAATTCCCGGCCAAGGCGCTCTGCAGCTGGGTGATGAGCTGAGGGGTATCAGTGGGGGTTTCCAAAAATGCCCACTGAAGTGGATCAAGATACTGGTTGAGTGGATAGGGAAAGGGAGCTGTATGGGCCAGCCGCACTGGAAAAATCTTCGGAAGGCCATGCCGATCATTCGCTGCCTCATAAGCCAGCTCAATCTCTTGCTGCACCATTTCACTCTGTAGTGAGGTGGCTGACAGAAGCACAATTAGCACATCGGCTTGAGCAATCTCGCGCTTAATTGCTTCCACCCAAGGCGTGCCTACCACCATTGCTTGATCGATAAAGACTTGGTGTTGGCTGCTCAACGCCGCGTAAATATCTAGCGCTACAGGTTCATCGGGTTCCACCCCCCGCTTATAGCTGAGAAAAATGCGGACTTGGGTTTCTGCCTGCGGCTGGGGCGTGAACACGGGGCTAAAATTACGAGACTTTGTTGACTCGGGCGCAAGATCAGGTTTTATCAATTGGGGCTTTCCCTGCTTCAAGACTGGGGTAGCGGTTTCGGGGATACCCTCCAGATCAATGGCGGTGAGGCCAAACTCAAAGGCGTCAGGATAGGTACGGTTATACCCAAGGCCGTCGTAAAAGCCTTTGGCAAACTCGATTGCAGCCCGATCTCCAATTGCCCGATTCATACCGATTACGTACGGCCCTAATGTTGCCAGAGCCGTGGCCTGCACTTCCGAATAGCAGGCATTGAGCAGCACACATTCAATACTGGGGAACTGCTTAAACAACCGGGTCAGCGCCGCCGTGTTCACTAGCTTGGCCTTGCCTTGGCCATCTTCCAGGGTGAGGCCATCCTCCCCATCGCCGTGGCCCGAAAAATGTACGATATGGGGTTCATGCTCTAACAGCGCCCTCCGCAAATCGTCGGTGCGCACCGCCCAGCGAGATGTGACTTCAAATTGCTTGCGGCCATCCGAGCGCTTCAGGCCTTCCTGAATTTCGCGCACTTCAGCATCTAAACGCAAACGACTTGTATCAGTTGGATTAGCCGCAAGAATAAGGATGCGACGAACAGGAGGCTGGGACGGCATGGGCAACGTTGAGCGGTGAAACGCTCGACATGGGTAGAGCAGTAGCTAATCCACAGGGCTTAAGCAAGAATTATGGCATCACTACACCATGCCAAGACCAAATTCGTGAATCGTCTTAGCATTAGCGTTTGAGCTCACCCCAAACACAGACACTATTCTTTAGGAGTCAGCACAGGCTGCTGCTGACCAAGCCCGTCAGAAAGCTTTAGATTACCTGGGTGCTGAGATAGCTAAAGCATTGAACTAGAACCCTAGTCTTCAGGCGAGGGTTCATTATCGTCACAGACAACTCCGTAATGAGTATTAAGTCATCACTAACTGATTTCACAGGGAGTAGCCGTGCTTCAACATCTGGCCCACCATGACTATGGATGTCAAAGTACCCAACAAGCTATGGCTCTTGCCTCATTTGATTCTATTTACCTACTTAATATCTCTAGGCATTAGCCGGTGCCCATTAGAATCCCTTGGATCAGCCAAAGGCGTAACAGCTTGACGTGTAATAAACGCTAACAGAGATGCTGTAAAAGCAAAGATAAGGCCCATTTGATCTTGAGTAAGACTAACAACTCCAAATCCAGCTAGAAGCGCAAAGAATGCTTGAAACATAACAGGTTCTTGTTGAACTCGCTTAATAATCCACATCTGGTTTTCCTCCGTCTCCAGTTACTTATGGTTGATCCTATTTAGCTTGTACACACTTGTGATGATAAAGACTACAACTAGAAACAGCATTACCCGTAAGGGTAATCTGTAAGTTCTGTTCACATTCAGCAAATATCTAAATCATAGAAAGAATAAGAAATAAAGACTCTACAGGGGTGCATTCCAGTTTTCTAATAAGCAATAATGCTTGCCCTTGGATAAAGACATCAGAGCTAAGCTTTAGGTAGCTCACAACCTACCGGTCAAACTCATAGATGCATCCAAGTAAGCCTGCCTCAGAGTACTCAGTTAAGAGTCAGCAGAACTGCTCTACGAGGAGACCGAGCCAGATGCGTATTCGCACAACTTAGGCATCCAGTTGCATCCACTTTCTTAAGCCCTCCAGAAAGCGAATGGCCTTGGTAACGACGCCCCAGATTGCGAATACGAGGGCGACAACATTAGGCAGGGCAGCGACAATAAGGTGCAGCGCCTGAGCGAGGATGCTGAGTTTGCCAAGAAGGTGCAAGCCCAGATGAGAGAGAAGCTGAAGATCAGCGGCGGGGCGGTGGCCACCGAGGACGTGGAGGACGAGGATGAAGCTTTGATAGAAGAGAAATAGCCCTTAGAGGCAGGCCAAGCTTTTACTTCAAGGCTCGCAGTGATGCCTAAACAGTGGTTTTTTGATTGATGCTGATCAGCCCAAGAATTAGGGCAGGTTTGTAAAAAATTAGGCTGAGCGGGTTCTGGAATGTTTCTAAAGATTGGGGCCAACTCTAGAATCGGTACTTACAATCTCGATCAATCATCTTGCACCACCATGAGTAAACACGAACGACTGTTGGAGTTTCTTCAGGGAGACTTGGCTTTGTCAGCTAACTCCATCGAGTTAGGGCTACGGCAGTCTCAGGGCACCCCCAGTCTACTGCCGATGGTGCTCTACCAATATGGGTTTGTGACCACTCACGAGCTCGGGCGGATTTTTAGCTGGCTAGAAACGGCCTGAGGCTTAGAGAAGTAGGCGAATTAGGAATGAATCGGATGAACACCCCCAAAACCTATTCAATCGAAGATTTTCTAGGCACGACCAATTACGCAGGGGCCTCGTTTTCACCCGACAATACTACTTTGCTCGTCAGTAGCGATGCTTCGGGCATCTATAACGCCTACACCATTCGCATCAGCGACGGCACTGTTACCCCCCTGACTCATTCCACCACCGATTCCATTTTTGCCATCTCCTACTTCCCTAAGGACGAGCGCTTCCTGTATGAGAGTGATCACGGAGGTAATGAACTTAACCACCTCTACGTTCAGTCGTCTGATGGCACTGTCACCGATTTGACTCCAGGGGATGAGTTGAAGGCCATATTCCTGGGGTGGGCACAGGATGATCAATCTTTTTTTGTGGGCACTAACGAGCGAGACCGCCGCTTTTTCGATGCCTATGAGTACCACGTTGAGTCCTATCAACGGGAATTGATTTACGAAAACAAGGAAGGTCTTAACTTCAGAGCCATCACGCCTGATCGCCGCACCATTGCCTTGGGCAAAACTGAGACCAACGCTGACAGCGACATCTATCTATACGATTGCCAGACTATCCAACTCACCAAAATCACCGCCCACGAAGGTGACATCAACCACTACCCCTCAGGGTTCAGTCCTGATGGTCAGTTCCTGCATTACCTCACCGATAAAGACAGCGAGTTTTTGTACCTGGCGCGCTATGAGCTAGCGACCGGCAGCCATGAGAAACTTCTGTCTGCTGATTGGGATATTACGAGCGCTTCCCTATCTAAGCAGGGGAAATATCTGGTGCTGAGCATCAACAACGATGCCAAAACTGAGTTGCGCCTCTATGACGCTGCCACCCTCACCCCCATCGACCTGCCCCAACTGCCAGACACTGAAATCAGCGCCGTTAAAATCGCCTCTACTGAAGACTGTATGGCGTTTTATGCCAGCAGTAGCAAAATGCCCGGCGACCTCTTTGTTTACAACTTCTCAGAAGATGAACCTATTCGGCTCACCCGCTCCCTGAACCCCAACATCGATCCTCAGGATCTAGTAGAGGGCAGGGTGGTGCGTTTTGCCTCCTATGATGGCCTGGAAATTCCTGGCGTTCTCTACAGGCCCCTGCAAGCTAGCGAAAGTGCTCAGGTGCCAGCCCTGGTGTGGGTCCATGGTGGACCGGGGGGACAAAGCCGGGTCGGCTATTCAGCCCTGATTCAATATCTGGTCAACCACGGGTACGCCATCTACGCCATCAACAATCGCGGTAGCTCCGGCTATGGCAAAACCTTCTATCACTTAGATGATCGCAAACACGGCGATGCAGACCTAGGGGATGCAGTAGAAAGCAAGCAGATGTTGATTGAGACAGGCTATGTCAATCCCCAGCGCATCGGCATCATGGGTGGTAGCTATGGTGGCTACATGGTGCTGGCCGCTCTGGCCTTTCGGCCTGAGGTCTTCGATGTGGGGGTTGATATTTTTGGCGTCTCCAATTGGGTACGCACCCTGCAAAGCATTCCTCCCTGGTGGGAGTCGTACCGTAAAGCCTTGGAGCAGGAAATGGGTGACTTTGAGGATGAGGAATTCTTGAGGGCCAAGTCGCCCCTGTTCCATACGGAGCACATTATCAAGCCCCTGATGGTGCTACAGGGTGCCAATGATCCCCGAGTGCTTAAGGTGGAATCTGACGAGATTGTGGAGGCCGTGAGAGCCAGGAACGTCCCGGTAGACTACGTTGTATTTGAGGACGAAGGCCACGGGTTTGTGAAGAAGGAAAACCAGATTCGCGGTTACAAGGCCATTCTTGATTTTGTGGAAACCTATCTCAAGTGAGCGGCTGATTGTAGATAATTACGTAGTCATTGCTGTTGCTCGTCACAATCCAGTGATCTGGGTAGTCGATGGAAAATTGACGGGTGGTAACTGTTGCTTTGACAGCGGCGGCAACACCTTGGCCAGGAGTCGGTAGGAGCAGCGCTCCTGTACCAAGGGCAGGGGTAACTAGGAGAGCAAGCCATCTGAAGCGTGACAATAAACGCTTCAGACTGTCCTTCAGAGCAACTGCGGTAGATAGGATCTGGGAATTGAAAGCTGCGTGTGCGGAGGGTCTGAACCTCTCTTGGAACTCGTTGAAGCAGTATAGTACAAACGAACTGCGAAAGAAGAAGGATTTAGCGTCCACAAAACAAAACCCCCAAAGCTAGCAGATGCCCTAGGGGTTGATATTAGAGTGCATCTACAATTCGGGGCTCCTGCCCACTGCCTACCTATGGTGCCCTCGTCAGTGGGGGTGGTAGCAGGGGTAAGAGGGTGTTTGAAAAGCCCTCTTGAGTAACTTGAACTACCTTAACCACTGAAGGGCTGCTACGAAGGAATGAGGGTTTCAAGGAACGGGGTGGTCCGTACAAGTGGCTTTTGATCCTCAATCCGACCCTTTTAAAACATCCCCTAAGCTGTTTGGCGTGTATGGAATTTTACATCTGCTCCTAGCAATCGCAGAGGGCCTTTTTTGGTACTTCGGGCATGCGTCTTATGAGCTGACGTGTGATGGCTCGAGCAGATCAACTGTAGAAAGCGGCAAAGGTGATACGAGCAGGTGTCTTGGTAGAGATTTGAGGCTAGCGGATTGAGAATAATATTGAACAAGGGTGAATGAGGCCTAACTACCGACCTCAAACGTACAGATAAGCCATGAGTCAGGGCTAGAGGGGTTAGCCAAAAAGAAAAATGTCAGGCTGAAATACCTGACATTGTCAAAGATAACGGCTGCTAGATGTTGACAATGTCAGATTAATTAGGTAGCTTTGATGTAGAGGCCGCATTCCATAACACCCCCGGAGGCATCTCATGCCGGATGGAGACATTGTCCACAAAAAACTTTCACGCATTTACCAAAAGCCGTATGCATGGCTTTGTGAAGGAAGCGCTAGCAATGATGAATGTGCTTCAGCTGCATTAGATGCGCTAAAACGTGACATCAGCTATAAAGGCGATCTGCCCTTAACTCTTGCTAGCACTGCAGCAGAAGCTTTAAATCAAGCAATTCAGTCAGTTGGGGTGAAAGAACCAGTCGATTGGGCTAATCTTAACCAGAGAATAGAGAGCTTAGTACAACAAGCTGATGGTGCACCTCGAGTAAAAGACTTACTGCTTCGAGCCGTACAATCTGTAGTTCAAGAATGTAGGTATGGAAGCGAATTCAAGGCGCTAGGAACTAAAGAAGTAATTGTTAGACAGTACATATCTGAGGTTTACGAAGCAGAATTCAAGCAGCGAATTCCATTAACACCTCAACACCATGCCGGTATAGATAGAGCTACTCTCTCAGAACGTATCAACCAAATTCAGTCCACTGTATCCCTTGGAATCGCTAAGTTGGCTGCATCAGCTGTTGCACAGGGAAGTGTTAAAAGACTACAGCTGCGAGGGGTGGTCAGCAAGAAAGCTATAGACCTATGGGAGAATCTGCTATGTCCTACAAAGTAAGCACTCATGACCATCAAGCAGATGACAGCGATTATACGCTTCACTTTGGTCCCATTCTCAACGGTGGTGGCATTGTCCGCTTTATCGATCACGCTCGTAAATCAACAAGCGATGTCGGTATTAGCATAAGCGACCAAGATTTTCAGTACCGCATCTATCAGCACTTTCCATCTGTCATTGCTGATTTAGTTGACCTTGCTGTTGCGATTCATGCATCAGATCGCCTTGCATTTCAGCACCTACATAAACGGCAGAGTAGGCTTCATGTAGTGCTACCAGTACGTCATCCCGAATTACTGGGAATACCCTCTTTTATGAACAAGCTGGAAAAATTGCTTAGTTGGGTTACGGGCAGCAAGTGGTCGTTTAACTTCCAGGCATTAGTCGCATCGGGAAGAATGGTTGAAAACCAAGGAGTTTTGCCCGTCGCTCTACCCACAGGATGTGAAGTTGCATTGTGGAGTGGTGGGCTTGACGCTCTTGCAGGCCTTTACACTCGCCTTAAAACAGAACCAGACCAACCATTTCTGCTCTTTGGAGCCGGCAGCAATGATAATGCTTATGCTCGGCAAGCAGAGGTATTTAACTCACTTATTCCTTCTTTTCCGAGTAGATTGAATCTTTGTCGTGTTCCCATTCGATTCACAGAAAGCGGCCGACATCGTAAGAACAAAATTTCTCGTGCCCGAGGCATCGTATTTACAATGCTTGGTGCTGCTTCTGCTTATCTGATGGGACAACGGGTGCTCTACTTGTATGAGAATGGTGTTGGAGCAATTAATCTTCCGTACCGGGCTTCTGCTGTTGGGCTAGATCATTCCCGTTCAGTTCATCCGTTAACGCTATTAATGGTTAGTGAACTGGTTACAGAGCTAATAGGAGAAGAGTTTAAAATCCATAATCCATTTCTACTATGGACTAAAGCGGAGATGTGTCAAAGTCTCAAGGAAGATAGTAGAACCGATTTGCCGCCACTTACGATGTCTTGTGATAGTCCACACCGTCAGAAGCCAGTCCAGTGCGGGTATTGTCCATCCTGTCTTTTACGCAGGCAAGCACTTGCAACCTCAGGACTGCTAGATAAAACTCAATACGTAATTCTCAACGGAAAGGCCCCTGCTTCGGACCCTAGTGTCTACTTACGCCACATGCTGGAGCAGGTTTCAACCTTACGCCAATTACTTCATGCCTCAACCAATACTAAAGTTAAATGGGAGGCGATAGCCAGAGAATTTCCAGTTTTGGATGACATTGTAGATAGAGGAGCAAGTACAGAAGAGCTTACTTATATTCAAATGCGTACTCGACTCATTAAACTCTATCAAAATTACATTGCTGAATGGGATAATATAGGCTCCCAGCTGTCAATTGGTCTTTTTAACCACAGTAGTGAGCAAGCCGCAGCGATGCCTTTAGCTGCTACTTAATAGAGTTGAGGGAGAATACTATGGTCACCACAAATATCCTTGACAATATCGATCCCCGTCAACTAGGGGAACGTCTTCAACAGGCACGCAAAAGAAGTGGGATAACACAAGCTGATGCTGCTGAAGCCATCAGTGCTGCACGTACAACAATGGTCGCAATTGAGAAGGGAGAGCGCCGCGTTAAGCACAGCGAGTTAGTAAAGCTGGCTCGTGCCTATGGGCAACCTGTTAGTGATCTAATTAAGCAACCTTCCATAATTGAGTCTTTTGAAGTTCAATTTCGAGCAGGCTATAAACGAAGTCCAGAAGAGGAAGAACAGATTCAACCATGCATCCTTCGTTTTGAGAAGCTATGCCGCAACTACTTGGAACTAGAGGAGATAGTTGGTTCACCTTTGCCACATAACTATCCAAGAGAATATCAAGTAGCCAAGATGCCAATAGAGGCTACTGCTGAAACCATCGCTATTGAAGAGCGGAAACGACTTGGATTAGGAGATGGCCCCATTCATGGAATTAGAGCCATCCTTGAACAAGGTGTAGGTCTTCGCATCTTCTATATCAAGATGCCTTCAAAGTATTCAGAGATGTATAGCTATGATGACCAACTGGGCGGTTGCCTGGCAATTAATGCCGAGCACTATGAGGAGCGCCAACGCTGGTCAATAGCTCATGGGTATTTACATTTTCTTGCCCACAGGCACAAGTCTGTAGTTGATTTTGACGGTCAATATCAAAGAGTTCCAGAGAGTGAACGCTTGGCCGAGGCCTTTCCAAAATACTTTCTGATGCCAACTAGCAGCTTGCTAAAGCAGTTTAACGATACTTGCAACGATCAAGGAACATTCACACCTACTAATTTATTTACGCTTGCGCATTACTATGGCGTATCTGTAGAGGCTTTGACCCGCCGATTAGAGGGTATGAAGCTCTTATCATCAGGCACATGGGAAAGGCTCAAGAATAGAGGTTTGAAGGTCAAGGAGGTGCAGAAAGAGCTTGGTTTAAAGGAGACTTCACAGGGAGTTGGCACTTTGCCGATTCACTATCAACACCTTGCCATTGAAGCCCTAGAGAAAGGATTAATAACTGAGGGACGGTTTGCAGATTTGCTTAACGTTAATCGCTTAGAAGCGCGTCGCCTTGCCGATTCACTACGAGAGCAGCCAAACGGTACTACAGAGGATTCTCAACTAGATTTACGAAAAGCGTAGGAATCGTCACAGTATACAAGCAATGCAGATTTTTCACTCCCACCTTGTCATTGACGCCTGTTGCATCCTAAACTTTTCCGCCTCAGGCTATCTCCTCTCAATTCTAAAATCTATTCCTGCTCAAGTAATAGTTACAGAGACTGTCAGAAGCGATGAGCTTACAACATTACAGGTCATTGATGATAACCAGGATGAAGCAGTAACCCAATTTGAGGCAGCGATCAAGCAAGGTGTGATTAAAATCGTAGATTTTGAGACGGAGGATGAGTTTGAAACATTCATTAATTATGTCTCTGGCCTCAAAGATGATGGCGAAGCTGCAACATTTGCTGTTGCATTTCATCATGGATGGGCAATTGCAACTGATGATAAAAGGGCAACCTCGTTTTCTCAAAGGGAGCTTTCACATTTACAGCTTTTGACCACTCTAGACTTGATAAAGTATTGGGCAGAATCTACCAAGCCGAATTCTACCCAGATAGCAGAAGCCCTATCGGCTATTCATACTAAAGGCCGGTATAAGCCCAATAAGGAACATCCTTTATGGAACTGGTGGAATGCTGTGATGCAGAACCGCTAAAAATCCCCAGAGTAACTAAGGCTTAAGTATCTGATTGATCAAGTCATCTTGCACCGCCCTCAGGTAAGTAAACGCTCCGCTGTTTGTTACGCTACGCCTGGCCTTCCGCACCGTTAGCTTGCTCTCATCTGAGGGATAGTTATCCAGTACCAGGCAGGCTCCTTAATCCAATCCGCATACTGGCTTAGGATAGCTGCGCATGCAGGCAACTAATCAACCCTCACTATGGCTAGGACAGGACTATTACCACCTGCACAGTAGAGATAGCTCTTTTATCTAGCGGGAAAATTAAGCCAATATTGCAATAGGCGGGCCACCTCTGCACGTAGCGTTGTGCAAACTCCTCTAAGGGACGATTGCCCCGATACCCGGCTAATTTCCCCATCACAATGAACACCAAAATGATCCATAACAGGTGGCGTTTCCCACGAGCCTTGCGATAATCAGGGACGGTCTGCAAGGCTTCTATGAGGTTCATAGCAACTCCTGGGAGAGACGACAGCACCTTACAGCTTAATTTTTATCTCATCACCTTGAATCAACCCTGCTTTCAGGGGAGCATTTGGGCATCTTAAATTCAAAACCCTTGAGTGGCAAGTATAGTAAATACTTTCAAAAATATGGCAGCGAGAGTTTTTCCAATTGGAGAACCCGTAAATAGCGGGGAAAAAAGAGTCATCGCTGCTTTACGCGATAGACTTCCCAAAAGCTATATTGTCCTTCATAATCTTGACATTAAGGAGCACAGCAATGCTAGACCCAAAGATTTTGATGCAATTGTTATTGGCGATTTTGCAGTTTATGCTGTTGAAATTAAGGACTGGCACGGACATATTACTGGCAATTTAAGTGAATGGCAGCTATCTCGATACTATTCTCGTCGTAATCCCGTTGGTGAAATTCAATTTAAAGCTAGGGTTCTTCATAGCTATCTTTCGAGCAGAAAGCGAGAATTGAGCAGAATCGAAGTATTTGGCCTAGTTATTATTGCTGACGATAAGACTACCCTCGATATTCATCAAGACAATTTATTTCATGTCATTAAATCAAAGGACATAAAAAACTTCTTCGTTAGCAAGAATCACTTGCCGAAGAGCCTTTATAAACTTAATCTCATTGATGATAGCCTAAAACAAACAGTCTTTTCATGCATTGTAGACTCTTCAAAACCTAAAAGCAAAGCGGAAAGAAATTTTAGAGAATATTCTATAATTCGAGAATTAGGTTCTTCTAAGAATGACTACTACAAAGATTTTCTGGCAAGACATAAGCTACTTCAAGGGCGACTTGCAAAACTTAGGGTATTTGATATAGATCCTTACTTGCCAGACAAGGAAAAATATAAAATTCAAGAAAAAGTATGCAGAGAAAGCGAAGTGTTGATCAACCTGGAGCAGCACCCGAATATCGCAAGAATCTATGATGTTTTCTTACATAACTCTAATCAGATCTGTATAGTAACAGAGTGGTTGCATGGAGGTTATAGGCTGTCTGAAGTATTAGGCAATCAAGAGGTTGATCGGTCTTTTTCTCGAGAAATTTTAACGCAAATTTTTTTGGCTTTCTCTTATGTTCATGGAAAAGGAATTATTCACAGAAATATTTCATCTGACATGATTTTAGTGTCCGACAAACTAGTTGTTAAAGTTATGGATTTTGAATTCTCTAGAAGCCCAAATCTACAAACTGTTGCAACCTATGCTTTAAGAAGGGTTCGTAAGGAGTATATCTCTCCAGAGCAATATTTAGAACCAGCCCTTTTAAGTCAAAAATCGGATATTTACTCCTTGGGAGTTCTCGCATTTAAAACATTAACCGGATGCTATCCATACAGTTCAATTAGAGAAAGAATTAAAGATACTGAAGATGAGCTTTTCCTAAAGCGCTCAGAATCGTTTAATTTGAGTAGAAATTTAATTTATATCTTGAGGAGTATGATTGCATTTGATCCTGAAGATCGGCCACACTCGATTGATGAATTCTTAAAAGTTTTTTTGAACAACCTTTGATTCTGGCAAGTAGTATTTCCCAATTATTGCATAAGCAAGAAAATTGAGTACCTACACAATTTCTCGGAATTGAGTTATTATGTAGGACTAATCGCTGTCGTCAATTCTGCTGGGTAAAATATCTTCGTTGCTTCGCTTAATGAATGGACAGAGTTTAAACGCTTAAGACTCTCTAATTTTACTCTTATGAATGGTTCCTTTCTCCATGACAAACTCCAAGAGTACCTTGCTCAATGGCTAAACCCTGAGGAAGGCCATAGAACCTTTCAAGTGGATGGCGCAGAGGTTGCTATTGGAAGTGCCATTGGATGTGTGAGGGAGGCAAACGAAGACCGCGTACTAGTTGCCAGGCTACTCAGAGACAAAGAGCCCAATAGAAATTTCTTCTTAGGAATTTTGTGTGACGGAATGGGAGGTATGTCTAGAGGGGGTGTCTGTGCTAGTTTAGCGATAAGTTCATTTATAAAGTCCTTAATAAGTGGGAAAAACTCTGATTTTTCAAAATTAGTAGAGACGGCTGCTTTTGAAGCTAATAATGCAGTCTATGAAAAGTTTAACGGTGCTGGGGGCACTACTCTATCTGCGGTTGTCTTTTCCGCGAATGGAGAAGCACTATCAGTGAATGTTGGCGATAGCCGGATTTATCGCTTACTAGCAAAGAATAAGCTAGATAAGCTAACTGTTGATGATACCTTGAAAGGGCAGCTCGAAGAAAAAAACAAAACAGCTCAATTATCTCTGCCAGAATTCAGAAGCTTGCTTCAATATATCGGTATGGGCGAAGGGCTGGAACCACATATCTTTAATATTAGTCCGATTAATGATATTAAGCCCATCATTTTAACTTCAGATGGGATCCATTCTATGCCTCCAGAAACTCTGAAGCAACTAATTACAAACTCTCAAAGTGTTGGGGATATTGTTTTTAGGCTAATCACTCATTCAGAGTGGATTGGAGGTCATGATAACGCTACAAGCTTATCGATCAAAGGTGACTTATCTTCAACTATGTCAAGCAAGGGTAAAGAATTCCTTAATGTGCTCGAAGTTTGGACGTCCACGAAAAACCTTCAGATCTGGATTACAAGTCCTAGTAGGGTGCTAGCTAACAGCTTCACTGAATCGAGTTCTGATACAAAATATAGAACACGTAATGAGCGAATTAGTACAGATGAATCTGTTAAAGACTCTTTTGTAGAGGATAAAATAAGAAAAGACGAGGGTGAGCAAAAAATAACAAAGCCTAGGCGGTCAAAGAAGCGACTCAAAGCCGGGGAGAGTCCTGCTGAAGCAGACAATATATCAATAGTAGATATTTATATTCCCGAAATAAATGTTGATGTGCCTGATCCATCAGAAGGATCAGGTTCTGAGTAATTTCAGGCTTATTATGGACATAGATGGACTCTCTTTACCTGATAGATATCGTCCTGATGGAACCATCCTGAAAGGTGGAATGAGTAGTGTTCTGCCTTGTATTGACTTAGTTCTCGAAAGAAAAGTTGCTATTAAAGTCTTGTCAACTGGTTCAGAGTTTTCTAGAGTCCAAGACGAGATAAAAGCTCTTCAAAAGATTCGATCTAACCATGTTGTTCAAATTTACGACATCGTTGTCGGCTCTTCCCAAAGCGAAAGAGTGATAGGGATTGTTGAAGAGTATTTGCAAGGCGTAGATTTGACATGTATCGACTCTAAGGAGTTGAACGCTGGTGATTTTCTGAAGATTATTTTTCAAATCTCTTCTGGATTGAGTGATATACATGAACAGGGCTTGGTTCATCGAGACATCAAGCCCACTAATATGAAATATGACCAAGAAGGTCTATTAAAGATTTTCGATTTTGGCTTGACTAGAATCCAGGGCTTGAATTCCCATACTCAGGGCTTTAAAGGAACTCCCTGTTTTGCCGCTCCAGAACTGTGTACTCGAGGCCACGTTTTCTTTACTGAGGCCGTGGATGTTTATGCTTTTGGAATAACTATTTTATCTTTGTTTCAGAAAGACTTACCAGAAGGAATGCTTCAGATTCCTCCTGATCTTTCGCATGTTCCTAGTTTTAGAGAAGTTATCCACTTTGCAGTTCCTGATCCAGTGATTGATCTTCTGGATTTGACTCTTGATGAAGTGCCTGATAATCGACCTAAAGTGCAAACTATTAGAGATACAGTAAAGAAGTATCTTCTTTCAAATAGGCATAGAGCAATAATTGCTACTCCCCAAAGAACCTATTCATTAGAAGAGAAAAACCAGGCTGTACGGCTTAGCTATACGAATTTTGGGCAGATAGAGATTGTTTACAATGGACTGGACTTTAAAGTGCTGAACGTTTCTGGTAGTGTTTTTATTAACAATACTACTTGTAAGAAAGGGGATTTGTTACCTGGTTCTTGCGTTATTACCTTGGGCGATGAGAAGAGCCCAAGTAGAGAGTTTTTCACCGTAGATATTTCCCATCCTGAAGTTGTTATATGAGTGGCAAAATCCATAATACTGGCGATCTAATTGCAGATCGCTACCTTATAGAAAATTTTGTGGGGGAAGGCGGGATGCAAGAGGTTTATCTTGCTCAAGATAGCCTTATGAATAGGCAAGTAGCTTTGAAAACCCCTAAAAATTCTTCTGCCCAGAAGCGATTTCAACGCAGTGCTGTTGTAAGTGCTCGAATTAATCATCCTAATGTTGCAAAAACACTTGACTATTTAGAGGAAGATTCTGGCTTATACCTTGTTGAAGAATATATTGATGGTTTTGACCTTCAAAAAGCCTTATTAACAGACCTTGAGGTCATCGACCCTTACTTGGTTGCCAAAATCTTTCATCATATTGCTAAAGGTATTTGCGCGTCACATCATGTTGGTGTTGTGCATCGTGACTTAAAGCCTAAGAATGTAATGGTAGTTGGAAATTTTAACTTGTTAGAGATTAAAATTACAGACTTTGGAATTGCAAAGCTAGCAGAGGAAGAAATCATCTCAGCTGTAGAAGGAATGGAGGAATTTGGAGAAGAATCAATTACTGGCTCTCAAACTGCAGTTGGTGCTTTGCCTTATATGGCTCCTGAAATGATTGATTCTCCTAGGAGTGTAGGGGTAGAGGCTGATATATGGTCTCTAGGCGCAATGATGTATGAGCTATTGATAGGGGAAAAGCCCTTTGGAACTGGCTTACAAGCAGTTCGTAGAATTGACAAACTTGAACTTCCTCCATTTGATGATTCTGAATTTCGTAATTCTCTTAATTCCAATAATCAGTTTGTTCCATTATGCAAAATATTATATGACCTCATTCTTTTTTGTCTTTCTAAGTCACCTAAAGATAGACCTTCTTCTGATAGTTTAGTTAAAATTTGTGAGGACATTTGTTATAATACGTTTGAAAGAAGAATTGGACAAGTTCATAGAATTCGAGGTTCCATAGGTTTTCTCTATGATTCTGAAACGAATCAGGAAATCTTTTTTCACTCCGACAGTGTTTATGGCCCTAGTAAACCCACTGTCGGTAGTCGGGTCTGTTATTCTGCGTTCCCTGGAAATCCCCGATTCAGAGCCCATCCGGTGGTTCTGTTGAAGTAAGGTCGCGTAGCGTTTTATGAGAATTTTACTATCAACAAGTTGTCTAAGCCTATATTGATTTAAACCATAAGGCTTAGAAGCCTTGTGATAGAAAGCTTTTAAGAGGGCATTTGAAAAGGGGTCGAGGTGTAGCGAATTAGGCCAAGCGCCTCAGCATGATGCGAATCATGGCAATCTGGAGCATGGCCTCAGCATTTTCAGGCAACTGCTCATAGTCTTGAACCAGGCGACGAGACCAGCGCCACCAGCCAAAGGTGCGCTCGACTACCCAGCGTTTTTTAAGCAAGACGAAGCCCCTTGATTCTTGAGGTCGCAAGACGATCTGGACGATCCAACCCAAGGTATCCATCGCCCATTGCAGAAAGTTGGGGCCGCTATAACCGCCGTCGGCCCAGACCAGATAGACTCTCGCTACCCGTTCCCCCATCTGATGGAGCTTTTGCAGTGCCTGCTGACCTCCGGCTCTCTCGGGAACGCTAGCGGCAGTGACCACAACCGCCATCATCAGACCCAGGGTATTGACGACCAGATGCCGCTTTCGCCCTTTAGTCGCTTTGGCTGCGTCATAGCCCACTGAGCGATGCACCATCGGTGCGGTGGCAACGCTTTGGCTGTCCGAAATAACTTCCGACGGGCTCTCGGGACGGTCAGCCGCCGCGCGTGTCCACCCTCGCAGACGCTCATGGAGAGCCTCCCAAGTGCCGTCTTTAACCCAGTTACGGTAGTAGGTGTACACCGTTTGCCAAGTCGGAAAGTCACCGGGTAAGTCCCGCCAACTACATCCCTGAGTGACCAGATAGAAAATAGCATTGAGCACCGCCCACAGACACAAGCTTCGCGGCCGCCCTCCTGTCTGTGCCGCTGGCAACAAGGGGCTCAATCAACTCAAACTGGTCACGGGTCAGATCGCTGGTGTAGGCTTTACTCATCGCTCTCACGGGGCTGTAGTCTTAGTAATCTCAGCCTAGACCGTGTGAGCTTTTTTACTGCCAGTCAACTTCTCAAACGCCCTCTAAGGAAAACCTATAGAAAATTCCTCGAAGAGTGGCTGTACCCAAGGCAGCATCAATGGGATAAGCCGCGATCTACAGTACTTAGCTATAGCTGTCTAACTAAGCTACGGGTTGCCACTTCCTGGTCAAAGCCGTTCGAATATCTGCTGATTGCTCTATTTCAGTAAATTCAGGGACTCCAAACATCTGCCACAGTAGCCGGGACAGATAAAACTCTGGTCCGGCAGGCCAGGTAAAGGATATGGCAGGCAGAACGCCACGGAGTTGACCCTCAGCAGATGCTGTAGAGCGTCTGGAGTGTCTGGGTCAGGAGTCGATGTTGGCAGTTCTGAGAGCAGCCATTGGGCAATAATGAAGGCCACGCTATCCCCTGTACTAAGCAGCGTTGTCCCCCAGACATTTTTGCAATTTTCTATGGGGTACCTTTGAACGGCTTTGTTGCATGAATAGGTCAAGCGTCACTCGTTCTTTGATCAGGTCGGTGAACTAAGCCTCAACTGGATAGCTATCGGGTTTGGCCAGTTGAATCATGCAATTGAGCGCCGCACACTGCAAGAAGAGTTCGACAGCCTGATTATCAAATGTCCGAGAGCGCACTCGTCCGCCAAAGGTGACCTTGAGGCGAAACATGGTGGTTTCAGCCAGTGACCGGCGATGGTAGCCACTTTCCTGCTTCCAAGCCGAGCGTCCTACCTCGTCAATGCGCTGCAAAATCTGGTCTCTTAGGTGGCTTGACTTATCGTCCTTGCGCTGAGAGGGGCGTGCATCGTGACGCGGTGGAATCGTTGCCACAGCGGCACGCTGGGCAATCGCCTCATGGCAAGCAAAGGTGTCGTAAGCCCCATCGCCGGAGACTTGGGCCACCTCACCGTCAATGCCACCGAGCAAACTAGGGAGGATCTCGCTGTCGTGATAATCATTGGTGGTGACCTCGGCGACCAAGATCTCCCCGGTCGCCTCATCGACACCGAGATGAAGTTTGCGCCACGTGCGCCGCTTGCTCACACCATGCTGTCGGGCTTTCCATTCCCCTTCCCCATAGACTTTGATGCCCGTGGAATCCACCACGATATGGCGAGCCCCAGTGGCTGGCCGAACCGGCATGACCACCGATAAGGCTCCCAACCGTCGCGATACCGTGCTGTGGTCGGGCACTGGCAGGGAAATGTGCATCAACTGAAACAACGATTCGACCAAGCCCTGCGCTTGGCGACCGGCCAGGTGAAATAGGCGTTTGAGCGTTGCAACCGTCGCAATCGCCCCATCGCTGTAGGTTAGCGATGCCCCTCGCTGTCCTGTGGGCGTGGTCACCAGCCACTGCTTTAGGGCGTCCTCGCCCAACCAAAAGGTGAGGCGTCCGCGCTGCTTCAAGCCAGCGTTATACTCAGACCAGTTACGGACTCGGTATTGCATCGGCGTCAGGTTTTGGGTAGTACTTAAACCTTAAGCCTTTACCCCGTTCGTAACCCTCCCTTTTATGCAACAACGCCCCTTTGAACTACGAAACTACAGTTATTCAGCTGTTTAGTCGACCGTACACTTGGAGTCCTTTTTGCTATGACCAGGAAGCGGAAGAACCAACCTACAGAATCGAAACGGCCCGCTCAAGATGAGCTTGTAGACGTGCTGCTGATCCTCGCTCGCTATCTGGATAGCAAGGGGTTACAGGAAATGACTCTGAAAATGAACGATGGACGGCGAATTGGAATCAAGCTTGAGGAAGACTTCTGGTCCCTTCATCGCTCTAAGGACGAGACATTATGACTGCCTGTTGTCTTCATCACGGTGTGAAGCCCTCAAGAGACACAGCCCAAAATCTTCGATCCACGTTCTAAATTGTCCATTGACTCGAAAAATGCTGGTCATAAGCGCACTGGCTGCTCCTGATCACACTCTCCCGGCGCGGCGTTTTGGCTCATTTTTAGCAGCTTGATGCGCTTTAGCCTTAAATGCACCAGCCGAGGCCCTGACTTGTCCGTGGCACCCTGACCTACCGCAAGAAAACACTCGCCCCTTTCGCAGGAATGCCAGGCACACACTGGTCTCACGGCCACACTCACATCGAGCACCAGCGCGAAACTCCCCAGACTCATCTCGCCACATCGACGTTACTGTTAGCAGACCAACCGGACTGACCGACTTCCAGTAGTCGAGTTTCTCCTGTAGGCGTTGCTCTAGGGCCGCCTTGTGCTTTTCAGCTCGCTGCTCGGCTTGGAGTGTAAGCGCTAACGGGTCTCGCTGCCGAACAGCCTCTTCTAGGGCAGATGCTGCCACTCGCATACTCCTGGCAATCTCTCTCAGGTCTTTATAGTCATACAAACGACAAATCGCGTCAACGAGCTGCTTGTCAGCGACTGTACGGGACGCACTTTTCACGCTTTTCAGGCCGTAGAAACTCAATACCTGCCGCACTCGCTCGCGGGACACATCCATCACGTCAGCGATCTCCCCATTGTTCCAGCCTTGCTGGTGCAGCTCGATGTAGCGCTTGTGACCTAGCAGCGCTTCTTCAATGGGCCTAACTCTACTGGGCATCACCACAAACTCACTCTCCTCCTTTTGCACTCTTTTCACCACAGGATGATAGCTGCTGACGACGGGTCAATTTCCAACTACCTACCGTTTTATTCGCCTGGCGCTTTCGGATTTTAGCTTTACTCACTTTCACAAAGCTGCCCCATCTACCCCAATTATAGGCACTCCCTTTTTTCGAAAAAATCGGTGCGCGTAAAAAGTCGAACTTACCTCTCGCATGGAGTCGAGAAACTGTATGCAGCGATTCCTGAGCTTGGGGATTTCTCAAAGCATTGAATGAAGGCAATGGCTTTCAGTTTTAAGGTGACCGTCTAAATTACCTATCATGAGACTCAAACGAGTTTTCTCCACCACTTTTAGGATGGGCTTGATATTCTAATCAAGAATCCACCAACGAAAAAGGCTTTTGGCTATGAGTAATGGCACCCCTCCAGCGCGGGCTGTCGTTATTGGAGGAAGTATCGCTGGGCTTCTAACCGCTCGGGTACTGTCGGAAAACTTTGATAAGGTCATTATCGTTGAGCGGAACCAACTGCCTTGGCAAGCTGCTTTTCGGCCCATTCCCTTAGCTGCTCGTCGTTGTCGTTTTGGACGCAATTTTGCAGCAGTTCCAAAGTTTTGGGATGGCCAGGATAATGCTTCAGTAAAATTTCTAGGGAATTTTGGCGAGGGTTCCTTTGAAAATCATGCATTCGACGTTCAAAAGGATCATTGAGAACACAGTCTTGCAGAAGGTCTATAGTCTTAGAGCGCTCAGCATAGTGCTCAGCAAGTAAAGAAAGTGCAGTAGTTTTTGAACTATGTGATGACGATATTACTCGACTATGCAAAGTATGACTTGTTACATAGTCACAAAGAAATTCAAACGACTTATTACCTTTTCCCCAAATTTTCAGCAGGTAGCTTAACAGACTACCTCTCGCGGATTCGTCGACATCTTCCTTAAGCTTTTTCAATATTATTTCTGTAGTGTCGTTGTGATGAGGATAATATTCGGCTAAAATTGCTGCTGCCATGAGGGAAGGATTGCTAATTGGGGCCATAATATGTCGGCTCTGATCCTCAAGTGCTCGTTCGGCGAAGAAGCTAAATAACTCCGGTGAAGGTCTCCAATTTGCTTGAACGCATTGAAGTATATGAGTACGTATGAAGTCGGAATCCTGAGTTCTTGCCTGGTTCATCAACCATTCCAAGACATTGGAAGATTCGTTCCAAACCTCAGCAATTGTCTTAATCAAGGAAGAAATTAACTCGGTATCATGATACCTCTCTTTCATAAATTCCTCAGCCGTATACTCACGACGAGTGATTCTAAGGTTTATTCCTTCATATACAGATTTAAGTTCCGACAACAGCTTTGTAGAAGTCGTACAAGCCTTATAGTGATGCTTCACTTCTTTTAGGCAATTAGCAGCTAAAAGTAAATGCTTTGAATGCTCGCTAAACTTCTCATTCATCAGGTAAGCTATTAGCATATCTGAGAAAGAATAATCAAGCATTCCACAGATCAAACATAGAACCTCATGCCAGGTTTCATCGTACCAGTGGGAACCAAATGTACAATCTCTCAATTCTTCAAAGGTGATCGCATGGGTTTCCTTAAATTTCCAGACAAAGGCCCGTGCGGCAAAAAAATCTAAAAACGTTCGGTGTACAAAAGCATAGTTATCAGCTCCCAGGTCACACAAAATAAAATTCCGTGTCCGTAGCTGCTGAATCATACGCCGTGCTATATCACGAGGCTGATCGACATCAATAGATTTCAAATAGTCTGTCAAAATCGCTTCCAGCTCCTGGCCGCTAATGATGTTTCCCGCTAGCCCCGCTTTGCTTGACTGCATGTGAAACGCCACCTTCCGCAGCATGGCCTGCTTATCCTGATAATTGATCGTCATCGGGTCTAGCTTCTGCTCAATCAAATTCCGCTCCACATCCCACTGGTGCAGCAATACTTGCGATGCCTGGTCGTATAGTTCTAGACGATTTCTTGGTAACTCTTGGCTGCGGTTCAAAATCGCCATCATCGTCAGCAGCAGCGGGTTCCCCGCCAGCTCCCGAATCGACTTCGATTCTCGAATTGCTTTGTGCAACCGCTCCCGCTTGCGCACTTTATCCGCCCCTTCCGGAAACGTCTGGTCATGCCACCGCGCAATAAACTCGGCAATCTGCTCATCTGTCAGGTCTTGCAGCATGTAGTGCTGAAACCCCACATCTCGTAGCGTCTGCGCCTTATACCCCAGCCACCGCGAGGTCACCACCACCTGCACCTGGGGGTAGTCGTTGGTAAAGCGGTGAATATCCGTCACTACGACACCCCGCAGATGCGGGTCAAACACCTCATCAATGCCATCAAACAGGGCAATAGCATCCCCCGCCAGCAGCACCTCATGGAGTCGCTGCTGATTCAGCCGACAGGCAATATCGCCCTGGTGCAGGTACTCCACCATGCTGTTGCATTTTTTGTCATTCCGGTCTCGCGCATACTTCCGCAATTCAATCAGCAGCGGCAGCGGTCGCTGGGCCAGTTCCTTCAGGTCACGAATCGGTTGCTCTGCCCATTGCAATGCCACATACTGCAACAGCATCGATTTCCCCGACCCCGGATCGCCCAGTACCACCACATGGTCCGCCACCGGGCGGCTCTGCTGCCTCACCACTGCGATTCGCCCCAACACCTCCAGCACATTCTGGATAGGCTGCTCCATATAGATCCGGCGATAGGCTTCGATTTGTGCCGCCTCCAGCGCTTCCGCATCCAGTTCCCCCCGCTGCTGGAGCTCCTTAAACTTTTCCTTCGGAATCTCATACACCTTGGGGTTAAACTTCTGGCACGCCCGCACATTCTGGGGAATGAACATGTGCCACAGTTCCAGGTTGTTGTAGGCACAGGCAGATGTATCCAGCGACTCCAGCTTCAGGTTGCCGTACTGCTCCCGCAGGGTCTCCTGATACTTCTGCAAATCAAAATCCGGCGGGATGCCCACCAGTTCTTCGATGCCTCGGCGCATGGCTTCCTGATTGTGCAGCTTCAGCAAATCCCGCAGTTCATTCGAACTCCGCAAAATGCCCTTTACGGCTCGCACGTACTGCTTGCCAATTTGCAGCCAATCAAACTCCTCTGGCAAGGGTCGCAAATCTAGCGCTTTCCACCGCAGCGTCAGCACCTCAGCATCTATGCTGCGGCAATCCGGCTCGAAGGCTTGTCCCAACGTCGCCTTCGCGTCCTTATCCTTCATGAACTCCCGCAGCGGAACCTCATAAAAGTCACGAATCTCTACCCCAGAGCAGCCCTGAAACTCCAGCTCCTCTTCCACAAGTTCCACAAACGCCTTCAGCGCCTCACCTAGCGCTTTCTGCACGGGCGCTTGGCTTGCTAAACCTGCTGCATCCGCAATACGACTCTTAAAAAAATCCTTGGCATAATCTTCTAGACTGCTTTGCAGGAGAGGCGCCAACACATCTTTAGCGACGTACTTACCTGTTTCCTTCAACCCGATTGCAGTCAGAATGTCTAATACCATGGATTTCCAGACAGAGAGTGTAGGTGAGCTCGGCCCACTAACCTTAATTCAATGCCATTCTCCTTTAGTGGTGCAGAAAAGTCCTGAAAGGAGTAGTGTTCTAGACATATTGAAGTTGATCTAAGGTAACAGTGACGTTACCTAGTGCTGACGATAGCTTTAGAAGCGGTTCCTTGTCCTCAGTGTGACAGTAGTCGGTGGTAGAGCGCCCAGCGCCTATCTACAGCAACTTCAGACCCACAAGCATGTTCAGCTCGACGATGAGAGCATGGACGACATTCCTCAGTCCCACGCTATTCCCCCGAAATACCTCCATACAGACAACCTTAAAGGCTTTCTTGTGACCCACCAACAGACCCTTCTGAAAAGGATTGAGGCTGCCATAGGCAAGCTCATCCTTTTTGCCGAAGAGGTAGCCAAACCCGAGGCAGCGGAAGTGGGATAAGCAGCGACCTGGATTATTTCCGTAGCTCATAGGCTATGAATGGAAAACCTGTTCATGGCCGAAGCTGGTAATGGATGAGCTACAGATGGACTTAGAAATCCCGCTACACCTTATTCTTGCGGCGATAAGTAATGAGAACGTCCCGTTCAAAAAGACCTCAGCCGCTGACTTCTGCACCCATTAGACGCTTGACAAGAAAGAACTTACGCCAGACCAGAGAGATTTTCGCGAGGCATCAAAGGTTCTTCTAGCAGAGCTTACGGGCTATCAGAGTCTATAAACACCTGGTTGAGTGACAGAGAATGGATCCCAGAGCTGGCTAAGAAGCATCTAACCCTGGTATATTTCGCCTGGGCAGCCGGGAAGATGAAAGACAAAGCGGTTGAAGATGGGCATAAAAACTGTAGCTGATAGGCTATAATTCGTCCAGAAACCAGATGATTCCACAAAGCCCATCAGTGGTAAGCGACAATAGGCACCTTTCTGTAGACAGCTGCGGCTAAGCAATATTGCAATCAACTAACCTCAGCGTCTTTAGGGGCTATGGCTCATTTCTCCAACAATTCTTCTCAGTAACGTCAACTTTACAGCGCTGATATGGAAGATTTTCATGTTGAAATTTGTAGTAAGACCAATATTAATAGATTGGAAGAACGCTCCCTCGTTCATGAGATACGGGCCATCATCTTTGGAAGTAGTTATGACGAGGCATGCGAAAATGAAACTCGCCTTCCAGTAGGGGAAATTGTTGGTTATGAGCTTTTCAACCATGTTAGTGGGCTGCTTATCTATGCAGATGAGGTAGACCAAGACCTTTCCTTAGCAGTTAGCTGGCTACAAGAGCAGAACTCTGAAGACATTGAATTTGCTCTGTGCAAAGGTTGCTTGTACCTTAGCAAGGTTGAGATCAGACCCTGTTGGCGAGGCAAAGTGCCTGTCCTTAAGGCAGTAGCCACATACATACAGCACACAATTATGGAAGGGCTAGTGTTTTGTAGGCCCATGCCCTTTCCTAGAACTGAATCTCAGGAAGAGGCAGACTTACAAAGTTTCAGGCTTCGGCAGTATTGGAGCAAACTTGGCTTGAACTGCTATGACAGTGAGCACAACATCCTATGGGAGTCAGAGTGGTCTTGCCCCAGTTGGCTCGCGGGGCAACGCTTATTGGACTAAGGGCAGCCCCAACACCTGCTCATCTGCCTCAATCCCGACTCGTAGTCAATAGGCTATAAATTGATTGCTGTAAGCAGCATCGCCCTCTCGAGAAACTAGCCGCTGATGGATTTAGATATCCCGCTACACCTTATCCTTGCGGCGATGAGTGATGAGGGCGGAATGTTCAAGAAGACCTCAGCCGCTGACTTCTGCGCTAGGTGGACCCTAGACAAGAAGGGAGTAGCTATAGATCAGCGAGGCTATCGAGAGGCATCAAAGGCCTTGCTGTCCGAGCTAACAGGCTACCAGACAACATCCACAAACATCTGGTTAAGTGATAGGGAACGAACTCCTGAACTGGTCGAGAAATACTTGACCTTGGTAGATCTTGTCTGGATGGCGGAAAAATTGAAGGAGAAAGCTGTTGACGACAGCGCCAAAGATATGTAGTCTATAGGCTACAGGTATGGAGCGCTGTCCACCTTTCCAACCGAGGGTGGCTTTAATGCTATGTCCAAGGTCGGAAGTACAACTATATGAGTCCTAGAAAACCTCTGCAAGATTACATAGAAGAGGGTTTACAGAGCAATGGCTATACAAAAGAAAGACTCTGTAAAGAATTTAATTTGCCGGAAAGTGCGCTTGAACAATTTCTAAGTAATTCGGCGTTATTTACCCGTGAAGAAACCGCAAAACTGTTTTTTCTTCTAGGAGCTTGCCTCGGAGCCTCAGTCGAATTGATGCTTATAATGCTTGGCTTTGATCCAGATGAACTGGCTGTGGAGGAGAGCGATCAAGCAGACCTATCTATAGAGCCAAGCGATACATATTTAGAGATGCAGATAACACAAGGAGTCGAAGTTGCTAATCCTCGGAAAGAGTATCGAAGAATGATAGAAGAGCCAACAGATGCCGAGGAAGAGTAATACCTCTCCTTACTTAATTCATTGAACTTCTCGCCAATCCTGATTCAAGCCTCTAAGTCGGGGTCAAAGTGAGTCCAGACCGAAGATATCGAGTGAAGACAGATGACCTTTTTGAAGCCTATTGCCGAGGCAACTCTATTTTTTGCGAAAATCGGTGCGCGTAAAAAGTGAAATATTTCGTCGCTCGAATCTACAAAGAGCGTATGCAGCAATTTTGCATCACTGCTGAATTCTAAGCAAAAGATCTGAAAAGCTCTTGTCAGTACAAGTTCTGCTTGTGATTGTCAAGATTGGACAGCCCAGGAGAAATATTAAGTAATGTTTCACGCTAACCGTCGGATCATGGTAGGAAATTGAATATCTATTCCCTCATTTGCCTCAGTAGTTTGGACATTTTTTGGGGCAAGCGCTGAAGCCTTTGGCTTCTTGTTAACCGAGCTGCTGCAGAAGAGACCTAAAACCCTTAGTTTACCGTTGGTTTTCGAAATCTATTCAAAGTATTGGTACTAGTAAACCAAAAGAGAAATATCCTGAATCAATAAATTTGAAGATTAGATTTAATTATTTATGGGATGAAAATTGTCTTTTAAAACGGCATTTAGATTTATGACAAGGCGTTTGATCGGCAGGTTTTTTGAGCCTTAATTGAGACAATCAAATTTAAATGGTCTAGACCATTACCCTCTCAGAAGCTTTTTAAGGTACTGATGAATACAGATCAGTTGGCATAGGACATGGCAAGACTAATGTCTTTGGCTTTGAACCCATCGTCGAAACCTAGCGGCAAAATGCTTTTTACAAAGTCCTTGACAATGCCCAGGAGTATTTGTCTTTGAGTATCTGTCCTCTAATTTTCAGTGAAAAGTTGGGCTTTCTGGGTTTCAAAGGGAACAGCATCTATTCAATACAAAGCGCTATTGAGGCAATCTTTTTTGAGATAAGGTTTCATGAGTATTATTACAATCCAGTGTAGGTTGACGGCTTCAGTTGCTACTCGGCAACATCTTTGGAACTTGATGGCGCATTCCAACACGCCATTGGTTTCAGAATTAATGCGTATTATCCCGCTTCAGCCCGATTTCGAGAACTGGAGGCAAGCTAGTAAGATTCCTGCTAAGGCAATTCGCGATCTCTGCGCATCCTTCAGAAAAGATGAACGATTTGCTGGTCAGCCAGGCCGTTTCTACAGTTCGGCCAGCACTATGGTGGCCTATACCTACGATGCGTGGTTCGCCTTACAAGCTTCCCGCCTGCGCCGGTTATACGGAATGAGACGCTGGCTGGAAATTCTTCAAAGTGATACCGAAATGTTGAAGCTGTGTGGTGTCTCTTGGGAATCGTTTCAAGAAAGGGCTAGGGCCATTTTGCAGACAGCAACAGATCAAATTCAGGCTAAACAGCCTACTCCACAACCAGCTAGACGAGGTAACAAAAAACAGCGAAAGCAAAGCGACAAAATTGTATCCCGGCGGCGATTGGTCGACCGACTCTTTCAGCTGTACAACGAATCACCCGAAACACTGGATCGCTGTGCTATTGTTCGTCTACTCAAAAATGGCTGTACAGTGCCAGAGCAAGCGGAGCAGCCCGAACGCTATCAGCGTATGCTGCTGGCCAAACAGACTGGAGTCAGTCGTATAGAAAGAGAACTTGCAAGCCGTTTACCAAAAGGGCGCGATCTAACAGATGAGAACTTTTTGAATGCCCTAGAACTGCTAACTTATCAAATACCCACCAGCACAGAAGAGTTTGCCCAGTGGAAGTCTCAACTCCTGAGAGAACCCAATCCCCTGCCTTACCCTGTTTTGTATAGCGGCAATCTTAACCTGACTTGGTTTGTGGAGGAGGTGCCTAGGGGCAAGTCTCAGAAACCCAAACAGCAGATCTGCGTCAAGCTCAACGGATTGGCTAAGCATGTACTTAAGGTACAGTGCGATGCTAGGCAGCATCATTACTTTCAACGCTTTGTTCAGGACTGGGATATTTACAACCGGGGCAAAGGTCCTATTTCCGGCAGCCTGCTTTTGCTGCGTACTGCCAGCATCTTGTGGAAGCCCGTACAGCAATCTAGGCATAGAGCAACAGGAGAACCTTGGAGTGATCATTCCCTCTACCTGCACTGTCAGATTGATACCAAGCTTCTAACCCAAGAGGGTATCGAGGAGAAACGGCAGAAGAAACTCGCTAGCGCTCAATCATCTGAGCAGACTCGCCATGCCACGCCCGTGCAGGCTGCTAGACAACAGGGGAGCCTTGATCGTCTTCAGCGCTCTGCCCAGCATCCTATTCATTTACCTAGTCGAACCCCCTACCAAGGCCAGCCTCAGATAATTTTAGGGGTTAGTTTCAACCTCAAGCATCCTGTCACGGTAGCGGTAGTCGATGTGCAGTCTCAAGAGGTTGTCAAATATCACTCTTCACGCCAGCTTCTGTCAACGACTGATCCCAAAACTGATCAGTCTCATCTTCCCCAGCAGCAAATGGCCCAGCAGCAAAGCCATGACCATGAGCGTCACAAAGCCCTCAAAAAAGATCACTATGCTCCTTATAAGGAGGCCAACCTTGGAGCCTACCTTAATCAAGTTCTGGCAAAGCGGGTCGTTGATATTGCCATCCAATTTCGAGTATCAAGCATCGTGCTCCCAGATACCAAAGGGTTGAGGGATAAGCTTGAAGCTCAACTGCGAGCGAAAGCGGCCAGCAAAATTGTTGGTTCCGTCGCCGCTCAAAAACGTTATGCCCGAACGGCAAGCATCCGCCTGCATCACTGGAGCTACAACCAGTTGGCGGAGTTGATAAAAAACCGAGCTGCCAAACTCGGCATCCCAGTTGAGGTTGTGCCAGGGCTAGTTGCGGATAGCCCCCAGGCTACAGCTCGGGATGTGGTCTTTTCAGCTTATTATCGCCGCCAGTCTGCGTCAAAATAGGTTGTTATACCCTTGTACCTTGAAAAGAGAATATGATAAAGCTTTAGCGCCGCAGTTCATGCTTTTGAGCCGCTGAACTGTGAAAAATAAGGGTCAGTTTGGCTGTTGTACGACAGCTTTTCTTTCCGGCCCTGGTAGCTGTCTGCTTCCAATGAATTTGTTCTTTGAACAAGCTCTGAAGTCGCCGCCTGAGTTCAGCAAGCTGACAAAAGGTGGTTCGCTATTTTTACTTGAGTTCTCTCTTTGTAATATAGCGTAGGTGCGCACTCGGCAAAGGAAGTCAAGCCTTCACATTGTGAGGGTACAGGAACCTTTACAGCCTTTGTGTTGTGGAGCAACTGGATAGGTGGCTACCGAATCGCCTCCGATCAAGGAGGAACCCTCCCCCAACTTTTTTTGGCAAACCTAAGCAAGGGTAAAATGCCCAGGGGGTTTGCCAAAGTCCTAAAAGGCTTGCCTGAGCTGTTTTTGAGAGATTACTAGCGAAATCTAGCCGTCTCCAACCCCGTCAGAGTAAAGCCATAGCGAGTAGGTTCGTCAAACTAAGGTCTAGAACCTGCTTACACTAATGATTTTACGCTGCGGAGTCGCATCAGCCCTCCCAGCCATGGGCGGGTTGAAAGCTAGCCAAGCATACTGCTAGCCTGACCCCAGTGCCTGGTCGCATCAGCCCTCCCAGCCATGGGCGGGTTGAAAGTAGGTGGGCTAGGCTGCCACTCTTCACCCTGACTTGGGTCGCATCAGCCCTCCCAGCCATGGGCGGGTTGAAAGATGACCTGATTCAGATTAGTGGATGGGACTTGAGCCAGTCGCATCAGCCCTCCCAGCCATGGGCGAATGAGGGAAGTTTTTCAGTTAGACAGAGCCTACATTCAAGAGCCTTTGGGAGGGTTGAAAGGAGCGCTGCGATTGCACCAGCGGAGGAAACCCGGAATTGAGTATTTACGACATCTAACTTGCGAGTAGCATATTCACCAATGTCAATCTCTTATTCAACCTAAAACGACATGAATGTGCGAAAAACGACACTAATCTGCGAATCGCGACATTTAATGTGCGAACGTACAGCGTATTTGAGAATGGAGAATAGGAGATTCGAACTCCTGACCTCTGCGGTGCGATCGCAGCGCTCTACCAACTGAGCTAATTCCCCTGAACTTGCCAGTATTCTACCAAAACCCCTGTTCACTTCTTACCCCGGCCCTTAGCAGATCGCCCTTTATTCCCCGGCTGGGTCTGGTGGGCACCAAAATACTTCTCGCTGCGGTAGCGCAGCCACACCCGCAGGGTCTGGGGGATCTGGTCTTTTTGCTCTTTGGTCAGCGTGTTGTAGAGGGCTAGCGCCTTTTCTCGCTCGCCCCGGCAAGCAGCATTGTTGTGAGCATCCCAGTAGCTGCGGGCCAGCCGGATGCGGCGACACACTTCCTTAACTAAGGCTTTTCCTTCAAGGGGAGATTTTGGAGGCATGGGCGCGATCCTTTTAGGCGGTCAATCCCTCTGGCTAGAACGTTGTGACCCTACTCGCTTAGCTTAACGCCGTTGATGAAAGTTGCCACCTCTAGTCTGCATTACCCCTTCAGACATGATCTCTGAGCTACGCGTTGCCCTATAAATACATGGAAAAGCTAACGGACGGACAAATCCGTAACTGGATCAAGGCCAGGGCCGTTGCTGAGGCACAGGTATCGTCGCCAAAATAGAGTCCCCGTGCTCCATGGCCCCTAGACTGCGCATTGGAAAAACGATCCACTTCGAACCATTCCCTCTTACCGAACCAGCGCTACGGAGCGCTAAGCCTCTATGCTCAAACCAAAATGTTTTGCGTAAAGCTGAGCGATGAGGGGATTCTGGGCGATCGCCTGTTCAGCCGCCTGTTTCGTGTGTTAGCTGGCGATGCTTGTGAACTCGCCAAAACCGCCCATGGAATGCCGAGTTTTGCCGTCGCTGGTACCTTTACCTGGAACAACTAAGATCAAACCGGCGATCGCCACAATAAATCAAGGAAAAAATTAGTTGACAAGAGCATTCTCAATCAAGTAGTGGAAAAGCCTCTGATAAAGGCAAAAATCCGCTACTTATCAAAGAATTGTAAAGGTCGCATAGGATTTCTGTAAAGTGCCTCTGGCCCTGCAACCTCAGGGTTTCGGGCGCGTCATGGAAGCTCAGCAATGAGGAGCATTGTGGTTTCGACCGATGGGTTGGGCAGACTACGGAAGTCGGCTAATTTAGGCCGCACTACGGAAGTGTCTATCTACCTCATCACCATTACACTTCAAAGACTCTACGGGGAATGAACGAGAATGACTCAAACTAACTGGGCTAAGCTACTGCGATTAGCACCGCTTTCGGCGATTTTGGCGACCTTGACTGTCGGCAGTGGGGCGGCGATCGCCCTAGCTGCTGAAGGCCCCATTCAAAATTTCAACTGGCTCAAAGATGAAGCCCTGCTCGACCAGGCCCTTGATGCGGCCCACACCAAAGACGACGACGACAACGATGATGACGATGACGATGACGACGTAGAATCGGGCGAAGTCATCTACCAGCGTCGTACGACGACCACGACGACCACCACCGTCAACCAAGTCAGCTTTAGCGATATTTCCACCAACTACTGGGCAAGCGACTTTGTCTATCGCCTCTCGGCCATTAAAGTCGTCAGCGGATTCCCTAACGGCAATTTCCTGCCGAGCAACAATCTCACTAAAGCTCAGTACGCGGCAATGATTGCTCAGGCCTTTGACATGCCTGCTTCGCGCCAAACCGTCACCCTGCGCAACGTCAACCGCAGCTACTGGGCCTACAGCGCCATCCAAAAAGCCTACTCTATGGGCTTTTTAGAGGTCTCCAACGGGATGTTTGACACCAACGGCACCATGACCCGTCTCGACATGCTGGTGATGCTGGCCCGGGGGCTGAACATCACCCAAGTCACCTCGGGGCAGTCGGTCGATAGCCTGTTGAGCATCTTCAGCGATGCCAATCAAATCCCCAGTGAGTATCGCGTTGTGATCGCGGCCCTGGTCGAGCGCGGCATTTTGGTGAACTATCCCACCATTACCGAGCTAAACCTATTTGGGGTGGTTTCTCGCTCTGAAGCCTGTAGCTTTGTCTATCAGGCCCTAGCCTACATGGGCAAAGTCGAAACCATCGAGTCGGCTTACATCGTCAACAGCAGCAACTTTTCCAATCTGACTGAAACCATCACCAACACCACCACCGAAACCACCACCGAAACTGGCGAGGTGAATGTGGACGATGATGACGACGACGATGATGATGATGATGACGATGATCGTAGGCAGAACTGCAACCAGGGCATCGGCAATGGTGCCGAAGGGTGCGACCCTGGCAACTCCCGTCCCCACGGCGGCAGCAATGACGAGGGTGGCCGCACCCCCGGCGGCAATCGCTAATCTGCGCTATCTGTCCTGATGAGTGTTACAAGACGCCCTGCGGGGCGTCTTTTTTTGCGCCTAAGAATCTGGGGTGGGGGTGTCCAGGCCAAAGGCTTGGGCGGGGGGCAGCTGGAGCAGGCTGAGTAAGCCATCGAGCATATACTGCACGGCCAGGGCGGCCAGCAGCACCCCCAGCACGCGGGTAACCACGTTGATGCCAATTTGCCCCAGCACCTTAGCCAGCGGACGCGACAGCAGCAAAAACAGGCAGCACAGCAGCAACACCACCGCCGCTGCCGCCAGCACCACGCTCAACCCCAGGTAATAGTTGGTTGACTCCCGCGACAGCACCAAAATGCTGGCCAAACTGCCCGGCCCCGCAATTAGCGGAATTGCCAATGGAAACACGCTGACATCTTGCTTGGTGCCCGCTTCCTGCACCTCGGCTTCTGTTTCGCGCTCTTGATGCACAAAGATCATGTCGAGGGCGATCTTAAATAGCAAAAACCCTGCCGCAATTTGAAAGGCTTGCAGGCTAATGCCCAGATTGTGCAGCACGTAGGCTCCGGTAAGGCCAAACGCGAGTAGAATACCCGCCGACACGGCCACTGCCCGTGTGGCAATCTGAGTTTGCTCGGTTTCGGTGCGATCGCTCACCAACGCCAGATACAACGGCGCTAGCCCCACCGGGTCAATCACCACAAATAGAGTCAAAAAGGCTTTGGCAAACAGCGGCAGAATGATCGGCATGGGGAGCGCTTAGAAGACTGCCTCAAATCTACCGCTGTTCGGCGCAAACGGTCGCTTCACCCTGTGTTAGACCAAAGATATAGATCACCAGTTCAGACAGGTTTCAGCTCTTGCAGTCCAGACCCAGCGCTTTACCTCAGGGATTCACCAGCTACCAAATCAAGGTTTTAGCGGCAGTGACCATGCTGGTGGATCATATCGGTGTGGTGTTTTTCCCTGAGGCGATCGCCTTTCGCATTGTTGGGCGGATCAGCTTTCCGCTGTTTATTTGGCTGTTGGTGCAGGGCGAGGCTCACACTAAGCACGTGGGCCGCTACGGTCTGCGGTTGGCGCTGCTAGGCCTGGTGTCCCAGCCGATCTACCAACTCACCTTTGATACTGCCCGACCCAACATTTTGTTCGAGCTGCTTTTGGGATTGATCTGCCTGCGGTTAGCGCGGGGGTTCCCCCGCTTTCAGCTACCCATCTGGATTGGGGCGGCGGGGCTGAGCGAGCTGCTGGCCATGGGCTACAGCAGCTACGGCATTGGGCTAGTGGCGCTTACCCGCTACTACCGCCCCACGGTGCTATGGGGGTTGGCCTGGGTGGGGTTTCACTTATTTTGGGCTTGGTTAGAGGGGCCGTTTCAGCTACCGGCGATCGCCGTTCCCCTGATCTTTTGGCTGGCCAATGGAGAGCGGGGGCCGAAGGCGCGATGGTTCTATGCTTTTTACCCCGGCCACCTGGCCCTGCTGTGGTTGATTTGGCAGGGGCTAAACTAACCGGCAGCCGCTACCACTCCCAGGCCAGAGCAATTTGTGGGCGCTGCTGATTTACACAGTTTTTTAGCAAGCTCAACGAGGGGGCTCAGGCAACCGGGCTTTTGCCTTGTCAATCGCATGTAGCACCGCCTCAACCAGCTCAAAGTTCCCTTCTTTAAACCCAAGCACCGCCAAATGGTTGCCCAAAGGCAAGGTCTTAAAACTCGACAGTTGTAGCGTCAGCAATTCTTCTAGGGTGCTGACGGTTTCCTTGGCCAACTGGCTGGTAAAGGCAATTACCGAGGTGAGGGCAAAGAGCCGAGAGCGACTGATCAGACAATAGGTTTGCTCAATCGATGGCTCTACGCGAATAAACCGTTCCACCAGCGCTCTCAGCGATTTAATGGGCACCGCACTGTCCAGGTCAGAAACAACCGGATCGAGCAGAATTGACGGCTGATTTAGCAGGGAGATCTGTTTTAGGGAAACATCATCCAAGGCTTCGGCCAGGTGCTGAGACTGACTAGATTCAATGCAGCCATTCAGTACGGCCTGATCTTGTTTGGCGCGATCGGTTAATAGCTCCAGCAGCGCAATGTATTTGCAGCCTAGACTGTGACCTATCCACAAATAGTTAAATGCCGGTGAGTTAGGATCCTCGCCATACAGGCTATAGCTATAGCCTTGCTGCTTGGCCAATGCCGTCAATTCTTGGCGAATTTGAGGTTTACTATTTGCTAAGCTCACCGCCACCGACCAGTGCCGAAAGGAAAACCGAAAGGGCAGAGCCACCAGGGTATAGCCCTCCTGGTAAAGGCTGCGGAGCAAGTAACGGTAAAAGACGGTTGGAAAGGTGCCGAAAAAAGCCCCGCCGATAAAGAAAATGACGCCCTGGGGCTGGGGATGTATGGCGGCCCAACTGGTTGTCAGCGGTTTAAATCGGAACTGGGGTAAGTCAACGTCTGGCATAGCTGGCATAGGGTTAACCGCAGTAGGGGTTGGGGGGGAAGTTTGGCCTGCCTGCCCCGGAGGGCAGGCAGACACAGGTAATAGCCGATCTAGGCAACGGGCTGGCGCTGGGCACCGTTGGTGACTACGGACGGCAACCCGTTGGTAACCGGCTGGCTCAAGTCGTCTAGCCGCTGGGCCATAAATCCCAAGACTTGCTGGATGTTCTCAAGCTGGGAAACTACCTCAGGGTTGATGCCCCCCGCCACTGGCCCAATCGGGTCGATGGGACCGGGAACTGGGATGGGCTGAGGAAACGGAGGCACAGGCACCAGTGGACCTTGAAAAATCGGATCAAGCACCGTATCCACGTTGAGCAGGGCACTACCTGACGAGGTGGGTAGGGCGGTGATCAGTTGGTCAAAGTCGCCGCTGGTGCCGGGGGAGGGGAGGAAGGTGCCCCGGTGCTCGGGGGTGACCAGCAGCGGGAAAGTGCGGGCACTGCCGGGGAAGGGGAAGGTGGAAACCGCAAAGATTTCCACATAGCCCCGCACTTCGATTTGGTCAGCTACGTTAGCCGGGTTCAGCGTTCTGATGTCGGGCTGTAAAATCACCAGGCCGGTATCGCCAGCATTTAGCCGAAAATCGTAGGTGCTGCCTGGGGTGAGGGTGGCAAAATCGTTGGTTCCCAGGGTGTCTCTAGCCACCAGGAGTTTTGTGCGATCGAGGCCAGGACTTTGGGCATTAAACCGCAGCCGCAGCCGGAGGGACGTGTTGTTGGGGTTGGCTACGTTGAGGAAGTAGCCTTGCAGAATACTGCGATCGGACCCAGTGACAGTACCGGCGGTAGGCGTAATCGGCTTTAGCAGCAGTTCAAAGGTGGAAAGTAACATGGTCATCTCTCACTGACTAGAGTTGTCATCGACATCTTGGTGAAGACCTGACGGTTGACCTCATTTCCTGAGGCTCCTCAAGCTTCCCTAGACATGACTATTCAAGTCCATGCATCTAGCCGGTGAGAATGACCCATGCGGGTACTCTTGCCCTTTCAAGTAGACCCTGGGCATGGGGCGTTTGAGCAGAAACCGGATACCCATTGGTCACCCAGGGCGTAATCTCCTCATCCCAAATCCTTTTTGGCTAACCCCGACTCAGCTAGGCAAACAACCGTTTGCCCCTACGGTTTGGCCTTTTGGGCAGCGGGGTTATGTGACTCGGATTGGGTATCAATCCCTAATGCGTTCCACGACGGCGCTAAACGGCGTTACTGTGGGCGCAATACTGACGGCGCAATGTAGTTACCGATGCCCGATCGCAACGCAACCTATTTTTGCTACGGCACCATACAGCAATACCCCCGGACAATCAGCAGTTGCGCTGCCGACCATCCGGGGGTATCAATTCAAAGTGAAGCAGTAGTTTAAGTTAGAGCCTACAAAAAGTGATCGATCGCCACTGCCGAAACAGCCGCAAACACGGTAATCGCCAGGCCCACCAGCGGGTTTTGCCCCTGGGCAACCGCAAAGGTTGTAATGACGCCAGCCCCAAGGGCTGCGATCGCAACGGAGCCAATCCAGTCTTTTTGTAGGTTGTGCATGGGTTCTTAAAGTGGGGTATGACGCAGAAGAAGGGGCAACAGTCTTGTGTGAAAACTATGTACCCGACCCTAGGACTGTTCAGACCTCACGCTATCACCCTGACTAGGATCAAACAAAACCGCCTGGGGGAACTGATATCAAGCTTAAGGCTTGGTTAGATTAGTTAACATTCTTCCCATAGAGAAACCCACCCCCCTGGCTAAACCATGCTTTGTTGGGGGCTGAGATTACTCAACGCGGCGGGTATTGCCCGCCTTGACCCAGCCTTCCTGGCCGTTGGCCACCACGCGCACCTTGACCCAATCCTGGTCAGTGGGTTCTTCGAGCACCACCACCGCTTCGTTCACGTCCACGCCTCCCACCTGAGGAAACTCTACGCCTGGGCCTTCGCGCATCACCAGGCCAATGGGCTGAGTCACGGTCGCGTTGTAGTCACCGGGTTCAAGGGCTGGCTCGGCTGGGGGAGTCTCCGCTGGGGCGGGCTCAGGGGGTGGCTCGACGGCGGGTTCAGCCGCTGTTTCAGGGGCTGCTTCAGGCTCGGGGACAGGCATTTCGTCGCCGTAGAGGGGTTTGGGCGGCAGCACCGACAGGCGACCCATGAAGTAGCGGGCGGTGGCCACCCCTGCCATCGATAGCAGGATGAGGGCGATCGCAACCCCCAAAATCAACTTTGACAGGCCAAGAAAAAATCCTTTCATGGACGGTAGCGGGCCGATGTAGGTCTACAGTTTGCCCATGGTACAGCACCTCTCGCCAATCGGCATCGGGGCGCTAATCGGCATCAGGTAAGGTCGGGCGAAACCGCGAGTCGAGACCGCTGCGGGAGGCCATCCGCGCTTTACCCGCCGCCGCCCAGGCTTGCAGCGCCTCAATCTGTTCCTGGGCGGTGCGGGCCAGGGGAACCATTTCGCTGGCGGCGGTGAGAATGTCGTCGGTGGTAAAGTCGCGGTTTTGGCTAAAGCCCAGGTGCATCGCCTCGACGATCGCCTGCTCGATCTCAGCCCCTGAGAAGTCTGGGGTTTCGTAGGCCAGTCGGGCGGTGTCGAAGGTTTTGAGGGTGTGAGGCCGCAGGCGCGAAAGGTGGACTTCAAAAATGGCCTGGCGATCGCCCTGGCTGGGCAACCCGACAAAGAAAATTTCGTCGAAGCGTCCCCGGCGCAGCATCTCCGGCGGCAGGGCCTGAATGTTGTTGGCGGTGGCCACCACGAACACCGGGGAGGTTTTCTCCGCCATCCAAGTAATGAAGGTGCCGAAGACCCGACTGGCGGTGCCCGAGTCGCCCCGACCATCCATGCCCGCAAAGGCTTTGTCGATTTCGTCAATCCACAGCACACAGGGGGCCAGAGCTTCTGCCAGTTGAATCATCTGGCGGGTGCGGGCTTCTGACTCGCCCACCAAGCCGCCAAACAAGCGCCCCACATCCAGCCGCAGCAGGGGCAGGTGCCAGTGATGGGCGATCGCCTTAGCGGTCAGCGACTTGCCCGTACCCTGAATGCCCAGCAGCAGCAGCCCGCGCGGATGGGGCAAGCCGTACTGGCGCGCTTTTTCGGAGAAGGCAGTTCCCCGTTTGAGTAGCCAGTCTTTGAGGTTGTCGAGGCCGCCGATGTCAGAGATCTGCTCCCTGGCCGGGTAGTAGTCAAGAATTTGGGTCTGGCGAATGCTCTGGCGCTTTTCGTCGAGAATCAGGTCGAGGTCGTTGGGGTCAAAGGCTCCGTGGGCAGCGATCGCCCGCGCCAGCACCCGCCGAATCCGCTCCAGCGACAGCCCCTGACAGGTGCGCACTACCTCCTCCAGGGTAGCCATTGGCAGATTGGTTCCGGTCGAGCCTAAAAGCTGCTGCACCTCGTGCCGAATGGCGGCGGCATCGGGCAGGGTAAACTCCAGCACCGTCACGGTCTCGCTCAGCTCGTCAGGAATGGTGAGCTGAGCTGAGAGAATGATCAGGGTCTTGGGTTGGGCCTTAAGGCGGCGGGCTAAGTTGCGCAGCTTGCGAGAGATCGCCACGTCGTCTAGAAAGCGGTGAAAGTCGCGCAGCACAAAGATGGCTGGAGCCGTGGCGGGCAGCTTTTCTACCAGCTCTAGCGCTTGCAGGGGATTGCGCTTGCCAAAGCCCGCGTCGTTGAGGTTGCCCTGGTAGCCATCGACAAAATCCCAGGTGTAGAGGGCGCGGTTGCCCTGGGCCGTGGCGCAGGCGGCAATATCGGCCTCGGCCCGCTCTTCCTCGGCGGTGGCGATGTAGATAATCGGGTAGCGGGCGCGAATTAGCAGGCCCAGTTCATCAGTAAAACCCATGTCAAAACGCCTAAGACGGCAACAGCAACTTCACCAAAAAAGCCGCCGCATTGATAATCAGGGCCACCGTCGCCGAAATTAGCAGGGCAAAGGCCAATTGCACTACCCAGCGCATGCCCTGCTCGTAAGTGTCTAGGCGTTCGTTAAAACGCCCGATGTCGTCCGTTAGCTTATCAATCGCCTTGGCGTTTTGATCGATGGCATTAGCGTTTTGCTGCACCGTTTGAGTGGTTTTATCGACTAGAGCCTCAATGCGGTCGAGACGATCGTTGCTGGTGGTCATAAGGGGGGAGCAAGTCTATAGGGCTATTATGACCGATCCAGCCAAGGCCACAGGTCTAGGCATCGGGCAATTGCAACTGCTGCTGAAGCTGGCTCAAGGCTGCCCAGCGATGATCGAGGGGTTCAGCCTTCGCCCCTTTGCCACCTAGATCAATGCCAGGGCAATCTTCGTCGCAGATCTGGGGCATGGGCAGCGCCAGGCAGATCTGCTCATAGAGCCAGGTTTCGGGGTAGAAGTGGCCGTTGGGGGGTAGGGTCTCAAACAGATCCTCCACCGCCACCTCCCGTTCTAGCGGTAGGGTAGCGGGGTCGGGCTCATTCTCAAGCCAAATCATCTCCTGGGCCGACAACGCTACGCGGTGATTGTAGGCCTGCAGGCAGCGATCGCAGGTCAGCGTCACAATCGTATCGGCTCTAGCCTTGACCTCCAGGTAGGTGCCCTGGTGGGTAATCATCATCTCGCCCCGCACGGGGGTTAGGGTTTCCAGCTCCCCCAGGTGTTGGTCAACCTCAACGGTGAGAGTCTTCTCAGTCCGCTGTAGCAGGTTAGGAATATAAACTTTCTCCATTGTTTTTGCCTCCCATGGCTCGCGCTATCTCTGGGCGACCTAGCCGTCTGTAGCCTCGTCGTCCTGCTGCCCAGCTAGACAGACCACTAGGCGGCGATCGGGCTCACGACCGCGACTAAAGGTAGAAAGTCCGTCCTGAGCGGCTAAGAAGTGGTGCATTTGCCGCCGCTCGGCGGATGAAAGTCCCTGCATTTCATACTTTTCACCGCTGGCGAGCACACGCTCAGCGGCCACAGCCGCCATGGCCTTAAGTTCTTCAAGCCGCTTAGCTCGGTAGCCTGCTAGCTCGATAGTAAAGGCCTGCTGCTCCGCTTGCTCTTTGCCCAAATTGAGGGTGGTGTTGGCCAAATATTGAATTGAGTCAAGCACCGTGCCGCCGTCACCGATCAACGCCTGCACCTGCTCAGGCGACAAAGGATCTTCAGCAATGGTGAGCCAGCAGCTCTCCCCAGACTCGTCTTCGACCGGGTGGGCGGTGACAGTAGTAGTCAACCCCTGCATGGTGAGCAGGGTGGTTAACCAGTTGACGCCAGCGGTGGCAGCATCAGTGACCATGATGGGCTATGCCTTTTTCTTCTTGCTACGACCGGGTTCAAAGGGCAGGGTTTGCCGATTTTCCTCAACCTTGGTTTCGGCATCGACGATTTTTTGCAGATTCTCAGGCAGAGGCTCCCGCGAGAGAATAAACGTTTGCAGGGTCTGGAAGATGTTGGCGATCAGCATGTACATCAGCACCCCAGCGGGCAGGGGAAAGAACAGGAACATGCCGGAGAAAATGATCGGCGTGAACTTGTTGACGGCGGCCTGCTGAGGATTGTCACTAGTGGTAGAGCCCTGACCTGAGAGCACCTGGTTGAGATAAAGGCTGGCCCCGAAGCCCAGAATCATAATCAGAATGTCCCAGTGAATGGCACCGTCTTCACCGGTCACACCAATCCGACCCAGGGCTTTGATAAACAAAAATCCTTTGTTGGCGGCCAGACCGGGAGCCTGCACCCGCACGGTCGCTTCACCGGGGGCCAACGCGGTGATGTGGCCTTCGGCATCGATCGCAACCACATCCTCACCCTTGGTAACTTCCCACTTGGGCTGGAAGCTATCTACGTCTTCGTTGTACTGGGAAGCCAGCGCTTCAATGCTTTCGCCTTCAGCAGTTTGCAGGCGCACATCGGTCTTTTCGCCCACGACGAGCTTATTGCCACCGGGCATCACCGCTGAGATAGGGAAGTGGGAGCCGTCAGACACGTAGATGGCCTTGGGGGGCGTGGTAAACACCTGGGGCTGAATCTGCTCAATCTTTTCTTGGGGAAAGACCTGAACGTTGACGTCGTAGTTGATATCAGAGAACGGCGATCCCCGCAGGGTAGCAAACAGGGCAAAGAGAATGGGCATTTGTAGCAGCACTGGAAAGCAGCCCGCTAGGGGATTGCCAAACTCCTTGTAAACCCCGCTCATCTCCTCTTGCAGTTTCGTGGGGTTGTCTTTATAGCGCTCTTGGATCTCTTTAACGCGCTTTTGCATCAGGGGCTGAGCCACCTTCATGCGCCGCATGTTGCGAATGGAGCCGGCGTTGAGGGGGTACAGGGCAAAGCGAATTACCAGGGTGAGGGCCACAATGGCTAACCCGTAGCTGGGCACGATTCCATAGAAAAAATCTAGGATCGGCAACATGATGTTGTTAGTCAGAAATCCAATTCCAAAATCCATGGGCACCTGAACCCTGCTACAGGGGATACGACGTTAACTGCTCAGTTACCTAATCTACCCCATCGTTGGGGAGGCAAGCCGCCCCAACGGGTTGGGATTGCCGTAAGTTAGCTTTTGCTAGGGGTGCCGCTAACGGCTTGGGCTGCTGGAGAGATGCGCTCGTTGATGTAGTCGTACACCTCGCGAAAACGCGGCATAGAGCGCAGTTCTAGGCGGCTGCCATCTTTGAGGGTGACAACCATATCGCCCCAGAGGCCCAGCCCTCGGGGCACCGTGACAATTTTACTAATTTCGTTGTAAATCAGGTCAGTGCGCTCGCGCCCCATCCAGCCGCCGGTCACCGACAGCCGCCGACTGGTAATGCGGTAGCGCAGCCAGAGGGCGCGGGTAATGGCTCCAACCGTGAGGGGAAGGCAGATAATTGTAAAACCCAACAAAATATTGAAAATCAAATCGCCAATGTGGGGGCCGCCCTCGTAGAACACATCCTCACGAATGCCCATGGAATACCTCTAGCTTGGTAAACAACTGCTCCAATTCTCGCAAAAATTCGCCATATTCGCACTCAGCCGCCTCGGGCTTCAGGCTAATGACGATCCACTGAGCAGGACGCAGACGGGGCAGTAGGGTGCGCAGGGCAGCGCGCACTCGCCGCTTAAGGCGGTTGCGCACCACAGCGCGCTTGTGCACTTTGAGGCTCACCACAATGCCGATTCGTGGTGCAGGGTCGTTGGGTATCGCGGCCTTGGCCCCAGAGGGGATCGACCACGCCCGCAACAATAGGTGAGCAGAGGCTGCTCTTCTGCCCTGCCGGTAGACTTGGGAAAAATCTCGCGATCGCCGCAGCCGATGGTGTTTGGGTAGCACTACCGATCCTCAACGCGCAACAATAGCCCTGGAGCTTAAAGTAGCCCCAGGGCTATGCAATGATCTACGAACGGTGAAGGGGGTTAAACCCCAGCCCACGCTAGACTGCGAGCTTAGCCCGGCCCTTGCGGCGGCGAGCTTTAATCACCTCCTGGCCGGTGTAGGAGCGCATACGAGCGCGAAACCCGGAGGTTCGCTTTTGCTTTCGGTTGGTGCCCTCTAGGGTGCGCTTGCTCATGGCTTAGTCTCTGCCTGTTTCTGCTAAAAAGTCACGGTCTCATATAATAGCACCCGCTGGTCCCTAGCGGCTGTGGTCGTTGTCAGAAGCAATTTCCATCGGCCAGGTGCCGGCGTACTGGTTGACCACATCACCCTGGTACATCATTCTCAGGTTGAAGTAGTGGTAGCCGTAGCGGCGGGGGTTGCGCACGTCGGAGAGCACCACCACTAGGTCGGTGTTGGCCTCAATCGGCTGCTCAGGGATGATTTCAATGCGGTTCTCTTCCTGAATCCAATCGATTGCTTTGACTGGAATAACTTCACCACCGCGCCAGTCACCCTTGCGTAGCTCGATGGCGTCGGCGTTAAATCGACCGCCCGCTTCGGTAAAGCTATCGGGATAGTCAATTTCTAGGGAAATTACATCGCGCGGCAGCTTGGTGCGCATGATGTTGAGGTAATAGCGGGAGTCGGTGCTGAAGGGATAGTTGAAATCGATCAGGTATCTGAGGCGATACTCAACCTCAACGCCGCCAAAGATGGTCAAGCCGGTCTGAGCCTGAGTCGGCTGGGGCAGCGCGGTGCTGAGGCCGACCGCTGTGGCCACAGCGACCAACCCCAGGGCGGCCAACTTAAGCAATTTCTTAAGGGATGTCATGGTATACCTCCAATGAAAACTGTCTGGCCGGGTAGCTTGGGGCAACCAATCTAGGCCACCCATCACAATAGCTCTAGCGGCTCAAGGGCGCACTCCGTTCTGTGCCAGTGGTGCAACCGGGCTCCTAATATCAGGGAATTCCTAAGGAATTAGCTCCTAAATCTGCCCCATCCTACCATTTAGCCTCTGTGCCTCTGTGCCTCAGGGCGTGGCGTTGGGGCTACTCGCCGTCGTCGTCGATGATGGCATTGCGATCGAGCAGCAGTAGGTTGCGCAGCTGGTCGGTGTCGAACTCGGTGAGCCAGCCTTCGCCCGCGCTCACTACCTGCTCGGAGAGGGCTTTTTTGCTTTCAATCATCTCGTGGATGCGCTCTTCGAGGGTGCCGGTGGTGACAAATTTGTGCACCTGCACGTTGCGGGTTTGGCCAATGCGAAAGGCGCGGTCAGTGGCCTGGTTTTCGATCGCCGGGTTCCACCAGCGATCGTAGTGGAACACGTGGTTGGCGCGGGTGAGGTTGAGGCCCACCCCACCCGCCTTCAGCGACAGGATGAATAAGCGCGGTGCGGCAGGGTCGTTCTGAAACCGCTCGACCATGGCCTCTCGTTGATTTTTGGTGGTGCTGCCGTAAAGGAATAGCGCTTCTTGACCCAGATAAGACTGGAGGTGTCGCTGGAGTAGCTTGCCCCACTCGGCAAACTGGGTAAAGATCAGGGCGCGATCGCCCTCGGCAATCACTTCTTCCAGCATCTCGTCGAGCCGCTGGAGCTTGCCTGAGCGCCCTTTAAGCCCCAGGCTGGGCTCCTGCAAAAACTGGGCTGGGTGGTTGCAGATCTGCTTTAGCCGGGTCAAGAGGGCGAGAATCTGCCCCTTGCGCTGCACCCCGGTGGCGTCGTCGAGGGTTTCGAGGGCCGCATCGACGGTCTGCTGGTAGAGGTTGGCCTGCTCGGCTGAGAGGCCGCAGTAGACGCTCATCTCCTGCTTTTCGGGCAGGTCTTGAATGATGCTGCGATCGGTCTTGAGGCGGCGCAAAATAAACGGCTGCACTAGCCCTTTGAGCGCCCGCAGCGAGGCGGTGTCGCCGTAGCGCTCGATGGGGGTGGCAAAGCGCCGCTGAAAGAAATTCTTTGGCCCTAGGTAGCCGGGGTTGAGAAAATCCATGATCGACCACAACTCGCCCAGGCGGTTTTCTACCGGGGTGCCGGTGAGGGCAACGCGAAACTGAGCCTCGATCTGGCGTGCCGCTTTAGACTGCTTGGCGTCGGAGTTTTTGATGTTCTGAGCTTCATCGAGCACCAGGCAGGGCCAGCTCACCGATTGGAGCGGTTTGAGATCGCGGTAAATCAGCGCGTAGCTGGTGATCACCAGATGCTTGCCCTGCACGGCTTTGGCAAAGCTGGCTCCCTTGGGGCGGCGATCGCCGTGGTGTAGCAGCACCTTGAGCTGCGGCGCAAACCGCTTCACCTCTTTTTCCCAGTTGCCCAGCACCGAGGTAGGGCAGACCAGCAGCACCGGAGTCTCAAGCCAGCCGTTGTCTTGCAGGTAGAGCAAAAAGGCAATTAGCTGGATGGTCTTGCCCAGACCCATATCGTCGGCCAGGCAGGCTCCTAAACCCCACTGTTCCAGAAAGGCTAGCCACGACACCCCGCGCGCCTGGTAGGGTCGCAGCTTGCCTTTAAAGCCGCTGGGGGCCTCCATTTCTTCGAGGGTTTGGTTGCCGGTGGTGAGGGTTTCGATCAGGGTTTGCAGCGCCCCGGTGGCCTCAAAGCTGACCACCGGCAGCCGGTCGATCAGCTGGGTATCGCCCGTGCTAATCCGCAGGGCGTCTTCTACCGACAAGGGTGTGGCGGTCTTTTGCCCTGCCAAGAACTGCCTGGCTGCCTTCACATCCTGGGGCTTAAGCTCAACCCAGCGTCCGTTGATTTCGACCAGCGGTGAGCCCTGGTTGATCAACTGCTCAAACTCAGCGGCAGAGAGGGTTTCCCCGGCGATCGACAGCTCCCAACGAAAGTTGAGCAGGCTCTTGAGGCCGAGCCGCTGTCGCTGGTTTTGGGGCGGCACCTCTGCCTGCACCTTGAGACCCAGGCGACCAGAACCGTCTTCGGCGGTTTGAGCCAGACCAGGGGGAAGCTGTACCTCAACGCCGTTGTCTTGCAGCTGCCAGGCCGAGGCCTTAATGAACTGGTATGCCTGAATTGGATCGAGATCGCAGTGGGCTGGATGCTGCTGACGCAGACTTTCCCGAATTGGTTCGTATAGCCGGGCGGCGCGTCCTAGGGCTCCTAGCAGAGTCTCTTGGGGTGATTTGAGGGTGGCTCCCTGGTGGTGCAGCTCGTCTACGGGATGCTGCCAGATCAGATCGGCCCCCAGCTGCCAGTCGGGGTTAGCGGCTGACTGAAGCTGGTACAGAAGCTGCCAGGGCTGTTCGAGCTGTGGGGGTGGCTGTAGCACTAGCCGCAGGCGAAACTGGGTGGCGGGGTCTTCTGCTAGGGTCTGTAGGGGCGTAGTCCAGGTGGTGAGGGCCTCTTGCAGACGGGCGCTGGCGGCGGCGCTGGCCTCTAGGGTTCCCCCTGGCTGACTTAGCGCCTGGAGCCAGGGCTGAAGCGGTAGCTCCTTGCTGAGATTGGCTAAACCGTTGAGGGGCTGTGCCTGGGCAGCCTGGCGCACCTGGTGGTCAACCAAGGCGGCTAAAAAGGTGAGTAGCTGCGGCTGAGGGTCGAGGAGGGGAACCCCACAGCCCAAGGGGAATTCGCCCTTGGCAATGGGCGGCAAATGAGTACGACCGATCAGGGGCATGGCCCGCGCGAAATTGCGCAGTCGCTCTTGGTCGGGGGCGCTGTCGAGCAGGGGATGCCAGCCCGCTGCCAGGGTTTGGCTGGTGAGCTCTAGGCCCGGCAGAAACTTGCCCCGAGCCAGCAGGTTGAGTCCCCAGCGAGCAATATGACCCCAGTAGCGCAGGTCGGCCCCAATCTCGCCGGGGCCAGTGAGCGTTTGCTGCCCCAGGGGCAGAGCCAGCAGCATGGGCAAAAAGTCGGCTATGCCTAGGTGCCAGCCCTGCACTCGCCAGGGGTGGAGCACTGTGTTGGCCTGGGCCGAAGCGTCGGTCTGGGCATCGACTCGGGCTGAATGGACTGGCATGAGGGCCGATGGCGTAATCTGGGCGGGCAGCGGCAGGGTCAGCTCTCCCCAGATTGGGCCGATGGTGCGCGTCGCTGTTTTTGGACTGCGTGACGTTCCTCGTCGACCGCTGCCCTCCGGTGCTTTTTTGGTGCTTTTGCCAGTGCCCGCCGCCTTGGTCAACGCCGCTGGAAATAGCTCCCCAGTAGCAGAGCGGCCCACCAGTTGCTTTTGCATGGTAGTGAGCACCTGGGCTAGGTCGGTTTGAGCCAGGGAATAGGGGTGGGGGTGCAGACCGTCCCAGGGGGCGAGCCCATCCGGCGGCAAGGGCTGCCAGGCCTCGGCCCAGAGAAAGAACTGCTGCGCCTGGGGAACCCAACTGACGTGTAGTATTGCCATTAGCCCTGTATCTACGACTCGCTCAAAAGTTTGGCATGGGTTGGGAGCAGGTGGATAGGGCCATTTACCCCCCTGCTGTGGGTAAAACGCCAGTGAGTACCCCGGCGGGTAAGCCCATCCCCAAAGCCCCGTCCTCGGTTACGCCTGGTGTGCAGAAAACCTGCTTAATTTGCCTATCTTACTCTCTCAGGCTAGCCCTGACTGAGCAGCCTCTAGAACCTTTAGGCATATTCCATGGTGACTGGGGTGTGGTCGCTGGGTTTTTCCCAACGGCGAGGTTCAAGGTCAATGGTGCAGTTGAGGGCGCGAGCGCTCAACCCCGCCGACAGATAGTGGTGGTCAATGCGCCAGCCCATGTTTCGCTGAAACGCGGCGGTGCGGTAGTCCCACCAGCTAAAGTGACCTCCCTCATCGTTAAATAGGCGAAAGCCATCCTTAAGCCCTACCGCCATTACCTCCATAAGCGCCGCTCGCTCAGTGGGCGAAGACATAATGTGTTTCTCTTTGCCTTCGGGGTTATAGATATCTTTGTCTTCGAGGGCAATGTTGAAGTCACCGCAGACGTTCAAGTTGGGATACTCGGTGAGCAGGGTAGCTAAATAGTCTTTTAGGCAGGCTAGCCAGCGCAGCTTGTACTCGTACTTTTCGCTGCCAATAGAACTGCCGTTGGGCACGTAGAGATTCACTATATAGATGTTGCCCCACAGCCCGGCGATCACCCGCTTTTGGTCATCTAGGTCGCCGACGCGGTCTTCCCCCAGCACTGGAGCAAAGCCGTATTGCACCTTCTCTAAGGGCTGACGACTGAGCAAGGCTACCCCGTTATAGGACTTTTGGCCATGGATATAAGCGGTATAGCCTAGCTCTGAAAAGGCTGCGGTCGGGAACGTCTCGTTGATGACCTTGGTCTCTTGCAGGCACAGCACATCCACTGGGTTGGCTTGTAGCCACTGGGTCGCGTGGTCGAGGCGCGATCGAATTGAGTTGACGTTCCAGGTGGTAATCTTCAAATCTTTGCGCTTAGCTAGGTATGGAGTTGCACAAACAACGGCTTTCTATTCTCACTTTGCCAGGTCGTTTAGATTACGGAAATATAGATCGAGTTCGTTCATTCAAATTTCGATCTTAGACAGTGTACTGCTCCAGTGATATTGCTGCAACGACTGCGGTAAGCGATTTAATGAGCATACGGGCACCCCGATAGCCCGACTCCAAGCCCCCAGTTCGGTGGTAGCCACGGCGTTGAATAGCCGCACCTTCGGCGATGGGCGATGCCTACCCTGCTGAACTAACTGCGGCTGTAGGCCAGCGGTTGATTCAAGCTGGCGGCTTGGAGCCGCAACTCATTTAGCTTGGCCATTGCGTCGCCTGTGGCGATGATGTCGTGGGCTTGGGCTAGCCCCGCCTCTAATGAGTCTGCTGCTCCCCCCTGCCAAAGGTAAAACCCGGCATTCCACAGGGCGGTTTTGGCTAGCTCTGAAGGGTTACCCGAGAGAACATCCAGCAGGCGATCGCCCAGCGTTCCCTCATCCCCCAGTTCTACATCGTCGCTCTCAAACCCGTAGTCGCGGGGGTGCAGCAGCAGACGTTCGGTCTGTCCGGGGTGGTTGACTCCGACGATCGCCGTTCTGCCCCGCGCCAAATCACAGCTGCCCTCTAGCCCCTTAACCGTAATCCAGTCAGTTTGGCCGCGCAGAGCAAAAGTGCCCTTGGCGAACTCTTCAGTGGGCGGGTGAACAAACCCCATGGCTAGGGTGTGGGGGCCAGCGTAGGGCGACCACAGCAGCTCGACTGTGGCGAAGGGGGGGCGTTTGCCAATTTGCTCGCGGTAGGGCACCAATCCTTGGGCCAGCGGAAAGTGTTGGGGCAAATAGATAAAGCCGATGCCGGTGCGGTTAAGCAGGGTGTGGGCCTGCTCAAGGCTGTGGGGGCGCAGATCCATGCCTAGCTGTCCCCAGAGTTCAATTAACGGAATGCCTTCTTTAGTGGGCATGCGATCGCCTCCATGCATCATCACCGGCACTCCAGCGGCGGCCAGCACCAGGGCGGTGATGGGGGTGACAGGGGCGGTGCGCGATCGCCCGTCGTAGGGGCAGCTCAGTACCAGGGCGCGGCGGCTGTAGGCGCTATCGGGGGCGATCGCGGGCATCGTTGGCCCCAGTTTTTCGTAGGCATCTAGAGTGCCTGCCAGCTCATCGACGGTGGGGCGCTTGATGCGGTGGGCAATCATAAACGCGCCGATCTGGGCCGGGGTAGCCGTTTGGGTCAGCATCAGGCGGGTGGCGGCTTCGGCTTCGGCCCGAGTCAGCGCCCTAGAGGTGTGGCTACCGCTGCCAACTTGCTTGAGCAAATCCCGAAACTCATGGCTCATAGAGGCTGCTGACCCTTGGGGGGGAGGGGTTCGTAAAGGATGATTACCTAACTGTAAGACACCGCTGCGGGTCTAAGGCGAATGGGGGTAGCCAGACTCTGCACCAGATCGTGAAACCGCTGAATGGGAGGAATCACCAGGCGATCGCGGGTAGTCACCAGCACCACCGAGCGGGTCAGCACCGGCGCTTCGGTAGGGCGTACCGCCAGGGTAGGGTCGTCGTGGCAGTCGGCCAGAGCCGACTGGGGCAACAGAGCGATAAAGTTGCCCTGGCGAATCACCCCCCGAAAGGCGTCAAGGGTGTTGAGCTCCATCGCCGGGTTAAACACCTCGCCTCGGTCTTGAAACTGCTGCTGCACCAGTCGCGCCATACCGTAGCCATCTTTAAAGATAATCTGCGGATACCGGGCCAGCATCTCCCAGGAAATCGCAGGCTGGCGGGCTAGGTCGTGGTTGCCCGCCATCAGCACCTCAATCGTTTCAGTAAACAGGGGGGTAACTACCATTTCGGGCTGGGTGGTGAGGCGCGGATTATCCATCACAATGGCCAGATCAACTAGGCCGTCGCGCAGTACCTTGAGGGAGCGATCGCTGCCCAGGGCCGTCACCCGCAGCTGCACTTGAGGATACTCTGAGCAAAATTGCTGGAGCACTGGCGGCAGCACCGTGGCACACACCGACTGAATCGCCGCCACGCAGAGCTCGGGCTGCTTACCGGCCATCAGGTCAGCAATATCTTTAGAAACCTGCATCCAGTCTTGGTAAATGCGCCGCGCCTTAGGCAGCAAGCGCTCTCCGGCCACCGTGAGTTTGGCCTGGGCACCCCGGTGAAACAGGGGCGCATCCAGCTCGGCCTCCAGGGCTTGCACCTGGCGACTGACGGTAGACTGAGTCACCGCGCACTGCTGCGCCGCCGCCTGAAAGCTGCCGGTTTCAGCCACTGATAAAAATGCCTGGAGCTGCTCTATACGCATTCTTGACAGGTATCCACACCGCTGTTAGACAAAAACGACTCAACGGGGTTTCGTCAGGCCGCCCCTGTCTTGATTAGCAGATCGCACCCCCCCACTTGGTATCAAAAGTAGCGATACCTGGTTTAGGCCATCGGTGTTCTTGGCGAAAAGCGGCAAACTGCAAGCCAGATAGCTCACTTCAGCCCTTGCCTGACCAACGCTTCATGCCTCAGTCTTCCCCAGCAGCGGGCGAGTATTGAGCCAAGTTTAGATATGACTCAGCGCTAGCAACTTAGAGGGTTGGGCATGGGGTATAGGGTTCAAGGCCGGTCGTGAACCTCAGACCCTACACCTTAGACCCTAAACCCCCACTAACGTTTGGCTTTGCAGTCTACCGGCAGCGCTTAGACCGATTGGGTCTGGAGCTGACGTAGGGCGGCCTCAGCGTGGAGCTGCACCCCAGGGTCTGGGTCGTGCAGCAGCGATCGCAGCTCACGCTCCAGCCTTGGATCGCCCATCTGCCCCAGGGCCAATACCAGGTGGCGACGCAGGGTGCTGTTCTCGGCGGTGGTCTGCTGTAACCAGTTCGCCAAAGCCGAGGTGGCCTGGGAACGATGGGCGGGGGCCACAGCGGCCATTCCCTGCACCACGGCCAGTTGAGCGGGAGGCTCCAACTGATCCCAGGCTTGAATGAGGCCGTCTAGGGCCGTGGGGGTATTCTGCCAGCTCAAGGCCTGCACGGTAAAAACTTGGAGGGCTTCAGGGGTGCCGGGGGTTTGCAGCAGCTGTAGCAGAGGCGTTGCCGCCGCCGCACTCGACAGCCGCCCCAGGGCATAGGCGGCCTGCTGGGCCACCCGCTCATCGGTGTCTCTAAGCAGCGGCGTCAGGGCGTCGATCAGCTGTTGAGTGGGCAGGCACAGTCGCAGTCCCAGCAGCCCCCGCACTGCTGCCGCCCGCACCGCTGCCGCTGAATCCCCTAGGCTTTGCTGCACCACGGGCAACAGGGTGGGGTCAGCAAAGGCGCTGAGGGCATCAAGGGCGGTGGCCCGCACGGGCGATCGCCCATCGGTCATCGCCAGCTTCAGCCAGGGAATCGTGGCGGGGTGATGAATGCGGGCTAGAGCCTGCACCGCTACGGGCCGCAGGGCGGGTTGCGCTAGCTGCTCGCCCAGGGCGGCGATCGCCCCAGGGCCAATCTGGGTCAGGGCCGCCGCCATCGCCTGGCGCAGGTCTTCGTCGGTGGTGGTGGCAAAGGTGTTGACCAGGGCAGCGATCACCTCGGGGCGATCAAACTCTCCCAGGGCGCGGGCCGCAAACCAGCGGGCTTCCCAATCGCACTCGCTGTCTTGAAGCATGGCCAGCAGATCGTCTAAGGCCGCATCACCTAGATCGGCGACCTGGCGCGACTGCTCCCAGCGATCGTGAAAGTCTCCGGCACCCAGCCTGGCCACCGCAGTTCGAACTGCCTCCAAGGAAGATGATGACACCGCAAACGGATCAAAAGAGGACACGGGGCGCTCCTGATTGGCTCTGGGACGGGCAGCGGTCTCCTACACCATAGGGCCTGAACCTGAGTTTCCCAAGGGCTGACTATGCAGTTCGCGCAGCCGCCTCTTGCGGAGCCTGCATGGTGCTGGCAAAAACGTATGAGTCTATACAAAAGCCTGTTTAGAGCGGTTCTAGGCTAGCCACACCTAACCCTAGGCTGATCCCGATCGTTCTGTAGCGATTGAGGCAGTAGCGTCCGGGGGAGACTGGGAGACTTTCACCAGTTGGAGCCTCAGGTAGGGAATACGTCGGTAAACGTCTTGCTACAACGGTGTACCAGTGACCACTTCTATCAACACGGCCAGCACAGCGGCCACTGCCAAACTCAACAAGTTTGAACAGTTTAAGGCCGACAAAGACGGTCTGCTAGTCAAGCACGAGCTGGAGCAATTTGCCCAGCTAGGGTGGGAAGCCGTGGACGACACCGACCTCACCCATCGGCTCAAGTGGCTGGGCATTTTCTTTCGCCCGGTGACGCCCGGCAAGTTTATGCTGCGGCTGCGGCTGCCCAACGGGTTGCTCAACGGCTATAAGGCTCGCACCCTGGCAGAAATTATCCAGCGCTATGGCGAAGACGGCAGCGCCGACATCACCACCCGCCAAAACCTTCAGCTACGGGGCATTCTGCTTGAAGACATCCCCGATATTTTTCGCCGTATGCACGCGGCGGGCCTGACCTCCATTCAGTCGGGCATGGACAACGTGCGCAACATCACCGGGTCGCCCGTGGCTGGCCTTGACGCTGACGAGCTGATCGACACCCAGGGGCTGGTGCGCAAAGTTCAAGATATGATCACCGCCAATGGCGAAGGCAATGCGGCCTTTAGCAACCTGCCTCGCAAATTCAACATTGCCATTGAAGGCGGGCGCGACAACTCTATCCACGCAGAGATTAACGACATTGCCTTTGTGCCCGCCTACCGAGAGGGCGTGCTGGGCTTTAACGTCGTAGTGGGGGGATTTTTCTCCGCCCGCCGCTGTGAGGCCGCCATTCCGCTCAATGCCTGGGTGCCCTCTGACGACGACAGCGTTGTGGAGCTGTGCCGCGCCATTCTCGAGGTGTACCGCGATCACGGCCCCCGAGTAAACCGGCAAAAAGCCCGCCTGATGTGGCTAATTGACGAATGGGGGATGGATCAATTTCGGGCGGCGGTGGAAGTGGCCTACGGTCAGCCGCTGCTGTCGGCTGCGCCCAAGGATGAAATGGACTGGGACAAGCGCGACCACATTGGCGTCTACCCCCAAAAGCAGGTGGGGCTCAACTACGTGGGGCTGCACATCCCGGTGGGGCGCTTGCAGGCGGCTGATCTGTTTGACCTGGCCCGGCTAGCGGAGGTCTATGGCAGCGGCGAACTGCGCCTGACGGTGGAGCAGAACGTGATTATTCCTAACGTGCCCGACTCGCGGCTGGCGGTGCTGCGGCAAGAGCCGCTGCTGGAGAAATTCTCGATCGCCCCCTCGGCCCTGACGCGATCGCTGGTTTCCTGTACCGGGTCACAGTTCTGCAACTTTGCCCTGGTGGAAACCAAGCAGCGCGCCGTCGCCCTGGCCGAGGCCCTAGACGCAGAACTCACCCTGTCGCAGCCGGTGCGAATTCACTGGACGGGCTGCCCCAACTCCTGCGGTCAGCCCCAGGTGGCCGACATTGGTCTAATGGGCACCAAGGTGCGCAAGGACGGCAAAACCGTGGAAGGGGTGGACATTTTTATGGGCGGCAAGGTGGGTAAGGAAGCTCACCTGGGTGAAAAGGTGCAGCAGGGCATTCCCTGTGATGAGCTGCACGGAGTGCTGCGATCGCTGCTGATCGACAACTTCGGTGCCCAGCCCAAAAATGCTGCTGAAACCCACAACGGTCTAATGGTGACGGCGGACTAAAAAAATGTCCTGTGGGCCAACGGCCCCAGGACACACAGTTTGCATTTGAGGCAAACGTAGCACAGTCCATCGCCCGGTGGCGATAGCGAATATTAGGTTTTCACAACTTTGTGTTTTTGAAAGGTTTTTGGTGTGAGGTGTGCTTGAGATTTGAATTGATCCCTCCAGATATTTGCGGTAGGAGATGCCCTCGTTAGCTCCCTTAAAAGAGTGAAATGCGCTTCTTTGAAAGCTCTACAGCGTTCTTCAGGAGAGTGAGATAACTCCATTGATAAATCCATCATTAGCTATCTCAGTACCTCAGGCTTCTAGGGATCAGCTCTCAACCACCCGGCTTTTCAAAGGGGCATAGGGGATTTCCAACCACGCCTTTACCATTCCTCTGAGCCATTTCTATTGCTGTTTACCCGTTGAGCTTATGACCGATCCGGCTAAAACCTTGTGTCCCTACTGCGGCGTGGGTTGCGGCCTGGAAGTCCTACCTCCGGCTCAGCCCAACAAGCCCACTATCCGCGACGCCCAGGGAAATCCACTGTGGCAAACGCGGGGCGATCGCGCCCATCCCTCCAGCCAGGGTATGGTGTGCGTCAAGGGGGCCACCGTGGCCGAGTCCCTCGATCGCGATCGGCTCAAGTACCCAATGATGCGGGCCTCCCTTGACGAGCCTTTCCAGCGGGTGTCGTGGGAGGTGGCGCTCGATGCGATCGTCAACCGCATTCAAACCGTGCGCCAGGAAATGGGGCCAGACGGCATCTGCGTCTACGGCTCGGGCCAGTTTCAAACCGAAGACTACTACGTGGCCCAGAAGCTGGTGAAGGGCTGTCTGGGTACTAACAACTTCGACGCCAACTCGCGGCTGTGCATGTCGTCGGCGGTGGCGGGCTACATCCAGAGCTTTGGCAGCGACGGCCCGCCCTGCTGCTACGCCGATCTAGAGGCCACCGACTGCGCCTTTCTAATCGGCACCAACGCCGCCGAGTGCCACCCCATTGTCTTTAATCGCCTGCGCAAGCACCACAAGCGCCACGGCCACGTCAAACTAATCGTGGTTGACCCTCGCCGCACCGACACCGCTAAGGCCGCCGACCTGCACCTGGCGATTCGCCCCGGCAGCGACATAACCCTGCTCAACGGCATTGGCCACCTGCTGCTGCGCTGGGGCAGCCTTGATCCCGAGTTTATTGACGGCTGCACCCAGGGCTTTGCCGCCTACACCGAGGTGCTACGCCACTACGAGCCGACCATTGTGGCCGATCGCTGCGGCATTACCGTCGCCGATCTAGAAACTGCCGCCCGCGCCTGGGCCGAGGCCAAGGCGGTGCTGTCGCTGTGGTCGATGGGGCTCAACCAGTCGTCGGAGGGAACGGCAAAGGTCAGGTCGCTGATCAACCTTCACCTAATGACCGGCAACATTGGCCGACCGGGGGCGGGGCCGTTTTCCCTCACCGGCCAGCCTAACGCCATGGGCGGGCGCGAGGCCGGGGGGCTATCCCACATTCTGCCGGGCTATCGTCTGGTGAAAAACGCCGACCACCGCCACCAGGTGGAACAGTTCTGGGGATTGCCCGCCGGGCAGATTTCTGCAACACCGGGCCTAGCCGTGGGCGAAATGATGCTGGCCCTAGAGCACCAACAGGTGGGCCTGCTGTGGATCGCCGCCACCAACCCAGCGGTCAGCCTGCCCGACCTCAACCGCACCAAGGCCGCGCTGCGCCAGTCGCCCTTCACCGTCTACCAAGACGCCTACTATCCTACTGAGACCGCCGAGTTTGCCCACCTGCTGCTGCCCGCTGCCCAGTGGGGCGAAAAAACCGGCACTATGACTAACTCGGAGCGGGTAGTCACTCTCTGTCCTGCCTTTCGCTCGCCCCCCGGCGAGGCCCGCCCCGACTGGGAAATTTTTGCCGAGGTGGGCCGTCGCTTGGGCTTTGCCCACCAGTTTGAGTTTGTCACCAGCGCCGAGGTCTACCGCGAGTTTGCCCAGATCACCCGAGGGCAGCCCTGCGACATCACCGGCCTCAGCCACGATCGCCTGCGAGCGCTTGGCCCCATTCAGTGGCCCTGTCCCGACCCTGAAACCACCGCCACCGCTGCCACCCGCCACGACAAGCGCCTCTACACCCGAGGTATGTTTAACACTGCCGATCGCCGGGCTCGCTTCGCCGCCTTTCACTCCAATGGCCTGGCCGAGCCCCCCGACGACCAGTTTCCCTTTGTGCTGACCACTGGGCGGCTTTACGGTCACTGGCACACCCAAACCCGCACCGGGCGCATCGAAAAAATTCAGAAAATGCACCCGGCTCCGTTCCTCGAGATCAACCCCCGCGATGCCCAGCAGCTCCAGGTGCAGGGGGGGGAATGGGTGGAGGTGCGATCGCCCCGAGGCACTGTTCGCCTGCCCCTGCTGGTGACCCAAAACATTCGCCGGGGCACCCTGTTTGTGCCCATGCACTGGGGCAGTCTGTGGGCCGACAATGCCGAGTGCAATGCCCTCACCCACCCGGTCGCCTGCCCGACCTCAGGCCAGCCCGAACTCAAAGCCTGTGCGGTGCAAGTCGTGCCGCTGAAGCCCCCCGAGGCGGCAACCGTCGCCGCAGAAGCTTTACCCGAGACTACAGAATCGTCTATTCTCTCAGCAGCACCCACCTCCTGAGCAGTTAGCATCGATGGCAAACTGGGCCAAACGGCTGATCAAGCAACTCGAAAACGACGTTTTTTTAGGCCGCCTGCACCAGTTTGAAGGCAGCATCTCGAAGGTGCTTTCCCTGGGTATGGTCGTCGTTATTTTGGCGATCGTATTTGACCTGGTCGTGGTGCTCATCCATGCCATTTTCACCACTGCTCCTGGCGAGTTTTTGGGCCAGACCGTGATCGATATTTTCGGTCTCTTTTTAACGGTGCTGATCGCCCTGGAAATTTTAGAAAATATCACCGCCTACATCCAAAAGCACGTAGTGCAGGTCGAGCTGGTGATCGCCACGGCCCTGACGGCGGTGGGCCGAAAGTTCATTATTCTTGATCTGGACAAGGTGTCGGGTACGACGCTGATCGGGCTGGCGATCGCCGTCTTTGCCCTCGCCATCAGCTACTGGATCGTGCGCAGCAGCCACCGTTAATTAGTTTTTAATGTTGAGTTTTGAGTTCTAATCATTCAAAATTAAATACTCAAAACTTACTCACAAATAGCGCTGAAGAATTTCGCTAGTCCGTCGTCCAGTCTGCTCCCAGCTAAAGGCCTTGACTCGCGCCAGCCCCGCTTGGTGAAGCGTCGCCCAAAGTGTGGGGTCACTGGCCACAGCGGTCATCGCCTCGGCTAGCTCACCGACGTTGTAGGGGTCGATTGACAGTGCCGCATCCCCAGCCACTTCAGGCAGCGAAGAAACGTTAGACGTAATGACAGGGGTACCGCAGGCCATCGCCTCTAGAACGGGCAGGCCAAACCCTTCCCACAGACTGGGAAACACCAGCGCGATCGCCTGGTTGATCAACCGAGGCAGCTCATCGTAGGGCACATAGGCCAAAAACTGGACGCGATTGCCCAGCCCCATCGCCTCCACCTGAGCTTGCAGCGCTGGCGTATAGCGGGGGTCAGGCACTCCAGCAATCAACAGCTTAAAGTCGGGTAACCTGGTTTGTGCAAAAGCCTCAATCAGACGGCCCAAGTTCTTGTAGGTGTAGTGGCTACCCACATAGAGAAAATAGGGCTGGCGCGGCAAATCTAGCCAGCGATAATGATCAGCATCGTAGGCCAGCGGAATGACTGTCGTGGCCCCCGGCGGTGAACCAAAAAAGCGGTGAATATCGCGCAGGGTTGACTCAGAGTCGCAAATGATGTGCTCAGCCTGGCGAATCACCTGGGGCAGATAGTGTCGAAAATACAGCGTCAGCGGCGACCCCTTTTGGGGAAAGTGCAGGGGAATTAGGTCGTGCACTGTCACCACCGTTCGGCACGATGACCAGAGCGGTGTTTCGGGAATGGGCGAAAATAGCAGTTTTGCCCCAAGCTGCCGATACAGCTTCGGCACCTGAAACTGTGTCCACCACAGCCGTCGAGCATGGCCCTGCTTGCCTGAATCCGTGGTCGCCCCTGGAGGGGAGGGGAGATGGCGATATTCGGCGATCGCGCGATCGCTTAGTATGCAGCTATCTTCCTTGGGAAGATGCCGAATCAGATTGAGCGCATAGACCCCAAGCCCCGTTGGTTTGGTAGGAATAAACGCCAGGTTAATCAGCAGGGCAGCCTCAGTCATGCCAGAGTCGTTCGGTTGTGTATTTCGTCCCTGCGGTCGGCTAGCCAGTGCTTACCCATTCAGCGTTTTCAAATCGTGGTCAACCATCGATTCAACTAAGCGCTGAAACGAATACTGGGGTTGCCAATTGAGCTGAGTTTGAATCTTGTCGATCGCCCCTACCAGTTGCACATCCTCATCGGGGCGATAAAATGCCGGATCGACGCTGACATACTGCTGGTAGTCCAGACCCAGGTAGCTAAATGCACAATCCACCAGCTCACGTACAGAATGGGTCTCACCGCTAGCGATGATATAGTCATCGGGGCTCTCCTGCTGCAGCATCAGCCACATCGCCGTCACCACATCCTGAGCATGGCACCAGTCTCGTCGAGCATCTAAATTTCCCAGCCGCAGTTCCTTAGCCAGGCCGAGTTTAATCTGCACCGCCCCCCGCGTAATTTTACGAAAGACAAATTCAGCCCCCCGCCGCGGCGACTCATGGGTGTAGGTAATGCCGCAGCAGGCGTACAGATCGTACTTTTGGCGATAATTGACTGTCATCCAGTGGGCGTAAGCTTTGGCCACCCCGTAAGGATTGCGGGGTCGAAAGGCGGTGCGTTCGGTCTGGGGAGACTCATCGGGCTGGCCAAACACCTCACTGCTCGATGCCTGGTAAAAGCGAGTGCTGCGCTTGCAGCGCCGAATCGCCTCTAGCAGGCGAGATACCCCAAGGGCTGTGTACTCAGCGGTTAGGGCAGGCTGTGTCCAAGACAAAGGCACATAGCTCTGAGAGGCCAAGTTGTAAATCTCATCGGGCTGCGTCTGCTCGATGGCGTCAATTAGAGAGAACTGGTCTAGCAGATCGCCAGATATGACTTCAATCTGATTTGAAAAATGGCTGATGCGCTCAAAACTGCTGGAACTAGAGCGCCTGACCATGCCACAGACCTCATACCCCTGCGACAGCAAAAGCTCAGCCAGGTACGATCCGTCTTGGCCGGTGAGGCCCGTAATCAACGCTTTCTTTGCCATTGAAACTGCTCGCTAAGATCCCTAGGGCTGGGCTTATCTATAGTAGTGAACGATAGGCCGCCAGCGTTAATTTAGCCGTACGAGTCCAGGAAAACTGAGCGGCCTGATGATAGCCTTTGGCAATCAAGGCCTGGCGTAGAGGGCGATCGCCAATCACCTGCCATAGCGCTTCAGCCAAGTCTTCCACGCTAGTGGGGTCTACCAACAGCGCCGCATCACCAGCCACCTCCGGTAAAGACGACGTATTGGCAGTAACCACCGGACAGCCTAGGGTCATGGCCTCCAGCACCGGCAGACCAAAACCCTCGTAGAGAGAGGGGTAGGCAAACACATCGGCATTTTTGTAGCAGTAAGCTACTTCAGCATCAGAGAGATAGTCGAGATGGCGAATGTGATGCTGCCAGGGAGAGGCAGCGATCGCCTCAAAGATCGGCTCAAACTGCCATCCCTTTTGGCCCACCAGCACCAGTTGATGATCAATTCGATGCTTATTTTTAAGCTGGTCAAAGGCCCGAATCAGGCGCACTATATTCTTGCGAGGTTCTAGGGTGCTAACAAAGAGAATATAGGGGCGATCGCCCAAATCAACTGCTTTCACGGCACGACTCACCGCCTGGGTGTCATCGGCGTAGCGGCTAGCCAAAGGCGTTACCCATATCCGCTCTGGCGAAACCCCCATATACTCCACGATGTCGCGCTTAGAGCTTTCAGAAATAGTCACCACCAGATCGGTCCAGCTTAAACACTGCTGCACCCGCTGACTATAGGTGCGCACCACGGCAGTCACATACTCGGGGTAGCGCAGGAATGACAGATCATAAATCGTCATCACTCGCTGGCTATGGCGACAGGGATAGACTGCATAGTTAGTGCCGTGGTAGATGTCGGGCTGACCAAACCGATGCTCTAGCTGCCCCAAAACTGGATTTTTAGGCAACTGGGCCAGCAGGTTGAGCAGGCGTACCGGCAAGGGTAAGACGGTCACGTTGTCGTAGGTTGTCAGCGCCTCAGGCAGAGCTAAATTCCCGCGCAACCAGTTTTTCAGGCTGGGTTGGTAGGCGACGCCGAGGCTAAAGTTTTCAGATGCTTGCAGCGATCGCATCGACCCCAGCAGGTTCAGTACGTACAACCCTACCCCGCTGGGCTTGGGCAAAACTGGAGTAGCGTCTACAACAACCCTAAACATATGTAGGTCAAAACTTTAACTATTACGATTAACTTTAAAGCCTAAAAATAACCGACTTCTCCCTCCGCTTAGCTCTACGCTATCAAATTCTACTTCCGCCAAAAAACTTTGTCGTAAGCAGTCTTTCCTAGTTGCCTCTGCCCAGGCACTTAAAATACACTTGAGGGCATACGCTACCGTGAGCAATCTGTCTCGCCGTCTGCGGCAGGGCGACTATAGCGCGGCATTTTTAATACTTGCTCATAAGCAGCATAGACAGCAGCCGCAGACTTTTCCCAAGAGAAAAGTTGGGCCTGCTGAAGGCTTTTATCTCGACAAGCATTGCGGCAAATAGGCTCATCAACTTGCTTGAGTGCCGCCACAATACTATCTTCATTAGATGGATCGACATAAAGAACAGCATCTCCACCAACTTCAGGCAGGCTACTCGTATTTGACGTGATCACCGCTGCGCCAAATCCCATGGCTTCTAATACAGGTAAGCCAAAGCCCTCATAAAGAGAGGGATAGACAAATGCCCAGCAGCGCCGATAGAGCCATCGAAGAACAGCATCGCTGACATAACCTAAGACATATACCTGGTTTTGTAACTTAAGATTGGCAATGTAATCATTCAAATCGTCTTCTAGCCAACCATTCGTCCCAGCCAAAACTAGCGGTTTTGGCTGGGACGAATGGTTGGCATAGCGCTTATAGGCCGCAAGCAATCGCCGCAGATTTTTTCTGGGTTCTAAAGTTCCCACAGAAAGGAAAAAATTTGTTTTGGTACCGAGCTGTGACGGACGTTCTTCAAGGCCATCTACCGATAAGCGGTTGCCCAAATGAGTCACTACTACTCGCTCTTCAGGAAAATGTGGAAAATTTTCCAAAAATCTTTTCTTACTATAGCGAGAAATAGCAATCACCATGTCTGCTGAAAGTGATGCTTCCAGCATTCCATTAAAACAAATATGGCGATTTTCTTCAGTAGTACATTCAGGCAAATCAATAAAACTTAAATCATAAACAGTGTAAACTAACCGTGCTCGCTGCAGGCAGGGACTCGAAAAATTATTGGCATGAATAATTTCAGGTGAGCCAGCTTGACCCTCGTCAATTCCGTGAGAAGTGCCCCAGAAGCGAAAAGAATCCTCTTTCCGCTTAAAGTTTAGCGGATAAATACAATTTTTAAGATCTAAGGAAGAAATGTTTTCTCGATACTCAGGATCCCAATAGGTAGTGCCAAAGGTTTTATAAAGATAGAAGGTGTCCTCTTGATGTCGGCTTATCATTTCTCTGATCAAAGCATCAGCATAAAAACCACAGCCAGTTCTTGTACTGCCAGTTTGGCTGATGTCAAACCCTATTTTCATAACGAGCCCAGACTATAAAAGAACTTTGCTTTTTAAAAAACGATAATAAGCAGCTACTGTCCAGCGTAATATTTGCCAAGCCGTCGATGGTGAAACTGCAAAGTTTCGCCACCGACGATAGCCACGAAAAGCCTCAAAGAAAAATGTGTTAACGCGCTGCACTTGAACCCATAGATTGTTTGAGTCGCGCCCTTGAGATTTCTCTTCTTCTTCTGCTAAAACCGAAGCATAGGCTAAAACCCACCGTTCTGGCGATCTAAGTAACTTAGCTTTTAGCATTTCATTGATTTCGTAGTGAACAGCAACCCTTTGGCCTAAAGTTTTAGTGTCTTGATAAAATCGTGAGCCAGCCAGTAAGTCTGGAAGATAAAAGAAACTGCCCTGTTTGCCATACCGAAGCCAGAGTTCATAATCCATACAAAATTTAAGGCTGGCATCTAGATCGCCATAATCATTCACCATCTGGCGTCGGAAGAAAACAGCAGGCTGACATAGAAAGCATATTTCTTTTAAGCGATTATAGTTCCAAGGCTCGGTAGGGTAAGGTTCTATATAACCATCTTCCCTATCAATGTGGTTAGCATTACCATAAACTACGCTAACCTCAGGATGACTTAGAAATACGTTTTGTACTTTCTTAAAAGCGCCAGGATAATAAATATCATCAGAATTAATCCAAGCAATAATGTCTCCTTGGGTGGAGCGAATACCTCTATTGACAGCATCTGCTTGACCACCGTCGGGCTCGCTAACCCAACGCAAATGTGCTTGATATTTCTTTAAAACTTTTATCGTCTCATCTTTACTACCCCCGTCACAAACCATATAGTCAAATTCAACAGCAGTTTGAGACAAAATACTCTGAATTGTCCGTTCAATAAACTGCCCCTGATTATAGGATGGGGTAATTACACTAAAGGTAAGAGTCATTCCAATCTCCGGAGCGGTGATGAATGTGACACAGCAGCTCTAAACACATCTAAATATTGTTCAGTCATGGAGCGTTGACTAAATGTCTGCAGTTGCTGCCGAGCACGGCGTCTTAGCTGAGTAGTCAACTCATCATTGTGAGCGACTGCTGCGATCGCATCAGCAATACTTTCTGGTTTACGCGGATCAAAATAGACAGTGGCATCTCCACCAACTTCAGGCAAACTTCCAATCGAACTACAGGCAATTGGTTTATCAAACCACATAGCCTCTAGGATCGGAATGCCAAACCCCTCATAAAGCGAGGGAAATATTAAACCCTTACAGCCCTGCCATACGGCAATCAATTCTGCTTGACTTAGAAAGCCCAGAAAATGAACACAATCCTCATAACCTAGCCTAAACACTAGGTTCTTAACTTCTTTTTGAGGTTCCTCCAATGCTCCGGTAAATACTAAATTCACGGTTGACTTTGGAAACCTCTTTTTGTAAATAGAGTATGCAGCTAGGAGCATACGATGATTCTTATGAAGCCAGAAGTTAGCAGGAAAAAATAAGTATTGTCGGCTTCCTAAACCTAGTTTGTCGAGAGTAGGTTCAACCAAATCATTTGAAATCTTGGTTAGCCGCTCATGAATACAGATGGGAATTGACGTTAGTCTCTCAGGATCCCCATCCAAATGAGTTAAGAAAGACTGGCGAGTAAACTCAGAAATGCAAATAATCTGACTGGCTTTGCGCAGAAGATCTTTGAGAAACCGAGTCCGATGAGATCGCTCATCATCACTAAAAAGAAAGGGCAAATCTAAATGCTGAAAATCATAAGCGATCGCAACAAGAGGCAATCCAGGTTCGGCAAACGTTGGGTCAGAGAAAGGACAGAATAGTAAATCAATATTATAATTATTTTGAAGAATTGTTGGCTTAAATAGCGGAGCAACTACTTCTTGATTAGGCAGACTATTTCGAAACTTTCTCAGGTGTTGCTTAAGAGAAAAACTAAACCTTGAAAGCCCAAATGGAAGGATCCCTATGGTACGTTTCCCAACAACAATAGAACCATCTAATAGTATCTTTAAAATCTTTTTCAAATTAGATTTGAATGATGATAACTTGATAAGGATTAGATTGATTTTATGATTTTTCTTTGACTGAGCAGGCTCTGTTGTGAGCGCAGAAAAGATATCTGACTTTAGAAGGCAGGTAATGTTGCTTGTTTGAAACTCTAGTAGCTCTTGATGATTCCAAGATTCAGTAATTAAAAGATATTCAAAATGACTCGACTGAATTGAGGAAAATTCCTTCAGAAGAGTTAATACTAAAGTTTTGGCTCCACCATTTTCACCGCCTGGGCGAAGAGGTGTTAAGTCAACAGCAACTTTCATGACAGAGGGTTTGATCATATATAGTAATACTATTAATACCGTTAATGTTGTTCAGCCTGTTACAGTCTCCCCGCTGTGATGGGGTGCATATGTTCACATCTAAAACGCTTTCCTTTAAAGTATCAGGTATACCTTGGTGGCATAAGAAATACGATTTTCCCGTTAAACAACTTTAAAGATACTTAGACTAGCTCTCACCACGCTCCTCCTCGAGCCATTTAGTTAGAGTATTAATTTGATTCAGTCTTGCTTCCCGATCGATTTCGGATTCCTTTAGTTGCTGTGTCAAAAGAATGATTTGGTTTAATCGTTCAGCACGATCCTTTTCCGATTCTTGCAATGCTTCAGCCAAAGCCAGCTCACGCTCCCTCAAGTCAAGCATAGCTAGCGTTAACCGACTGTGAGGATGAGCCAGCAAAGTAGACTCTATTTGGTCAGTGCTGTATGCATTTAAGTGCGTCTTGCTAGCTATGAAAAACATGTCATATGCTGAAAAAATAGCAGGCTCAAAATAGATATGGTTAAGACTAACTTGCTCTAAGCATTTAGTCACAGACTTTTGGCTAAACAGGTGCAAGTGCTCGTCGGCTTGAAGCATCTTTAAGAATGGACTCTGAGATTCCTTCAAAAGCTGATAGCTCATGTTCTCTTGAAATTCTGGAGTCTGAATGAGTAAGAAGCCTTCTGGTTTTAGAAAATCAGCACAGCAGCGGAGAGTTGATACTGGATCAGGCAAATGCTCTAATACGTCCATTAAAACTATTGCGTCCAGACTATTAAGTGGAATGTCAAGATTTTCTACTGGACCTAAATGGATAGGCACCTGAAAAGCCTCATGACCGAAAGACACTACCCATGGGCTCATTTCAACTCCAGAAGCCCTGTACCCTGTTTGCTGCATAAGCGCTACAAAGCTACCATGGCCACACCCAATCTCTAGGACATCCGCGGCAGGCAAGCAATACTTCAGTAGCACTTTGAGCCAATGAAGGTTACGCTCCGTCAAATCATTGCGTGATCGAGAGCGTATATCAGGAAAACCTAAATCTTGTCTTTGATGATTTAGCCAATACTGTTTTCCGTAAAAATCTGTATCATCATCATTGACAGCTAATTGAGCGGTAGTCAATGGGGTTAAAGAAACGAGTGTTTCACAACTTTTGCATTCACTGTATTCAGAAGAGAATGGTGAAAGATCAGCATTCCCACACCAACAAACTACTGGATCAGCCATTTTTTGTTTGTGAGTTATGTGATAGAGCAGATAATTTGAGCTGACTTGGCAAATCAGCAATCCCATGATGCTTTAAGAAGTATGTATTTCCTCTGCTTGCAAGTCCTACTGAGAATTGAGCGGCTTTAGGAACATGGCAGATGCGATTTTCTCTGGCATTAAACTCTTCGTTTGAAAGGGTAGAAAATTTCTCAAAGTCAGTCATAGAAATTGAGGCAAAGCCAACTTCAATTACATAATCTCCGGGAGCTATATCTAAGACGATTTCCTGCTTACAAGAAAACGTATCGCCTGGATATAGAGGCGTTTCAAGCATTACATCAGCTTCCCAGTTATTTTTACCGTGGACAATTATCCCCTTGTCATTAGAAATAACAGCACCGCATATGGGAACTTCGATAAAGGATTTTAGCAAGAAATCATAATGTAGAACAAGAGTTTCGCCTTGCCGGAAGCTATTGCAAGTTTCACCACTTGTGTTGGTTAAAGCAACCCCTGAACATCGAGCTTGTCCGTTGCTAATCTGTGATTTATTCGCTAGGTCAATATAGGCTTCAATTGGTGGTCTATTAAGAACATCTTTATTATTTTTCTTTAATGGAGCACTCGGCGGTAGACTCTCTGAATAAGATGAATTTAACTTATACTTCTCTTGATGTAATAAATAATAATGTTTGCTTGCTTCTGGTGCTTCTCCAATAAACTTTTGATGCCCATTATCTAGCAGAATAGCTCGTTTGCAATATTGTTCAATGTCTGGCATAGAGTGTGAAACTAAGAGAATTGCGGCCCCAGAAGATCGCAATTCCTCTAAGCGACCATAGCACTTTTGCCTAAAAAATACATCTCCCACCGCTAGGGCTTCATCAATGATGACAATGCTGGCATCAATATGAGCTTGGACAGCAAAAGCAAGCCGAACAAACATACCGCTGGAGTAGGTTTTGACGGGTTGATCAATGAACTCTCCTATATCAGCAAAATCCACAATTCTATCGTAGCGATCAGTTATTTCTTGCTTTGTCAGACCTAATATGCTGCCATTCAAAAAAACATTCTCCCGACCCGTAAAATCAGGATTGAAGCCGCTACCCAATTCTAACAAAGCCGCAATTCGCCCGTTTACAGTTACAGCTCCACTTGTCTGAGCTAAGGTTCCAGCGAGTATCTGAAGAAGAGTACTTTTGCCGCTGCCGTTGCGGCCAATTATGCCGAATGTTTCACCTTTTTGGATTTCAAACGATATGTCTTTGAGCGCCCAAAACTCTTTGAAATACTGTTTTTTGCCTCTACTAAGCATCTGAAATAAACGATCTTGAGGTTTCTCATAGATCTGATAGCATTTGCTGAGGTTGTTGACGCTAATCGCTACATCAGAGGACATCCGAAAATCCTCTGCGTACTTTTTGAAACCAAGCAAAGCCCAACCAGGCTACAGCGGCTGTTAGTGATAAGTACAACCCCCAAATATGAAACTTAGGTACTTCACCCCACATCAATACTCCTCTAAATTGCTCAAGGGCAGGGGCAAGTGGGTTTAGAAGGAGTATGGGTTGGAAATTTTGTGGCAGAGCTGAGGCAGGGTAGAAAATAGGGGATAGAAACATGAGTACTGTGGTCATAATTGTAGTTACCTGTGAGATATCGCGAAGATAGACTCCCAGAGCGGCAAAAAACCAAGTCAGCCCCATAGTCAAGAAGATGAGCGGTAAAATTATCGCTGGCAGTAAGATGATACTAATATTTGGTAAGCCGAACAGCACTACATAGAAAACTAACCATACAATGATGCTCATTAGAGCATGAAAAAGAGCTGAGCCTAAAGCTACCCAGGGAAGTATCTCCAACGGAAAGACAACCCGTTTTACATAGTTAACATTAGAAGTGATTAATCCAGATGCTCTATTCACACATTCAGCAAACAGATTAAAGACAATCAAACCAGCAAAAAGAACTAGTGCAAACTCAGCTTTAGAATCGCTACCATTTCCCCATCTGGCCTGAAAGACAACACTAAATACAAAGGTGTAAACAGCCAGCATAAACATTGGGTGGATAAAAGACCAAATTATACCCAATGCGGATCCACGATACCGACCCACGATATCGCGCTGAACAAGGGAGCTAATGAGTTCACGGTGACGCCAAAAGCTTGCTATTAGTTCATTGGGGGTAGCGCTAAACTGCTGCATCAAACAAAACCAAACATTCTAAAGAACTTGGGTGATATAACAAAAACCTTATTTTCCTGGATGAGGTTTTTGTTATCAACTGAAGGAACTGAATCACGCTCTCATCCCTCGCTTTGGTCAAATCATTCGCTGGTGGATCTGTGTCTGTAGGGCATAAATACCAACCAGACTTTAGCAAGGGTTTTGGTTGACCGACTTAATCGCATGGCACTCTGGCATCAACGAAATACCTTCCCTCATGGGTTTCAGTTGACGGACTTGACGCCGCGTTCAGCTATGGGAGTTTACATCTAAATGAGAAAATACAAGGTAGATGGTAATTGTAGCTGACCATGAACGGGAAGAGGAGGCCTACTGGCTCCACTCTCTCTAAAAACGCCGGGTGAGAATGCCTTGACGAGGGCTAAACAGCAGAGCCAGCAAGAACCCCACAAACACCGTAAGGCCGATCGCAGGCCCCGACGGAATATCTAAATAGTAGCTGCTGTACATGCCCACGATCCCAAAGAGTACTCCCAGGGCCGCGCCTAGGATCATCATCCAGTGGAGTTCTTTGACCAGTAGGTAGGCCGTGGCGGCGGGGCCGACCATGAGGGCCACGACCAAAATTACGCCTACGGTTTTCATACCGGCGATAATAGCTAGAGTTATCCCAGCCATCAGGCCAAGGTTGATGGCATTGACGGGTAGGCCTAGGGCTTCAGCACCAAGCGGGTCGAAGGTGAGGAACAGGAGTTCTTTGTAAAATAGGGCTACTCCTGTGAGCACCAGTCCAGCGATTAGGGCGATTTGCCAGACATCGCTGGCATTAATGCTGAGAATGTCGCCAAACAAGAGCTGCTCTAGGGAGACGCGACTACGAAACACCGTTAGCAGGGTAATGCCGAGGGAGAAGAAGGTAGAAAAGGTAATGGCCATCGCTGTATCAACCTTGATGCGCGACTGACTGCGAATCCAGGCGATGACGGCGGTGCTGAACAGGCCCATGGTAAAGGCCCCCAGCAAAATGGGGAGGTTGAAAAAGCTGGCGATCGCCAATCCCGGCAGCACTCCGTGAGCTACCACATCCCCCAGCATGGCCATGCGCTGCACGATCAGATAGGTGCCGACGACTGGGCAAAGAATGCCCACCAGCAGGCTGGCCAGCAGCGCCTGGCGCATAAAGTCGTAGCTAAGCGGGTCGAGCAGCCAGTTCATTAGGGTTTTTTGGGGTCGGTAGGTAGAGATATCACGCCGGTAGTATGGTTGGCCAGGGTTTTCTGGTCTTTCATGGTCTGGCGGCGATCGAGCAAGACCTGGGTAATGCCGGTGGCCAGCAGAGTTGCGACTACACCATCGTCAATCCAGCCCGCTACGGGAATAAAGTCGGGGGAAACGTCGATAGGGCTCACTAGGTAGATGAGCGAGGCACCCATGACGACCCAGCGGTAGCGGGGACGCTTTAGCAGGCCGCTGTAGAGACGACTAAAGAACGGAATTTTCATGGGGGAGACGAAGAGAAGATTCAGGACTCGTCACCGACTACTGTAATACAATCTCTTGGGCGATCGCCTCGGCGTTTTCTGAGGGCAAGCTGGCCATGGGAAACCAAAAAGTTGACCCGGAGAAGAATAGCCAGCTATTGAAGAAAGACAAAGGATAATAGGCACAGGGAGCACCAATGTAAAGGAAGTATTTTACCCAAAGGCCCATATCACCGGGTCGGTGGACAGGTGATCGGTTACGGTGCGGCTGATGCCGTCGATCGCCGCTAGGTCGTCTGCAGAGAGCGAAATCGCCGCTGCCTTAGCATTCTCCACGGCCTGCTCGGTGTTACGCGCCCCCACGATCGCTGTAGTCTGAGGCTGCGCAATCAGCCAGGCCAAGGCCAAATTTCCCAGAGTGGTGTTGTAGCGATCGGCAATGGGGCGCAGCTTCTCTAGGGCCGCCTGGGCTTTGTCGTAAATCGGCGGCTGAAATAGCTTGTTTTTGCTGCGAATGTCTTCTTTGGGAAAGTGATGGTCGGGGCCAAACTTGCCGGTGAGCAATCCCTGAGCCAGAGATGAGTAGGAGAGGATGGTCAGGTTATGCTCCACGCAGTAGGGCAATAGCTCGGTTTCTACCCCGCGCCAAAAGAGGGAATAGGGCGGTTGGAGGCTATCGATGCAGCCAAACTGCGTGGCCTCTTCGATCTGGGCCTTAGAAAAGTTTGACACCCCGATCGCGCGAATTTTGCCCTGTTCCTTCAACTGGTTCAGCGCTCCCATGGTTTCGCTAATGGGCACGACCTCGCTCTTAAACGCCCCCGACGGCCAGTGGATCTGATAAAGATCGATCACATCGGTTTGCATGCGCTGGAGAGACTTCTCACAGGCCTCGATCACCTGGTCGGCCTTGAGGTGGTTGGCGAAGACCTTGGTGGCCAACACAACCTGGTCGCGCCGATCTGCCAGCGCCTTGCCCACCAGCTCCTCAGAATAGCCGTTGCCGTAGACCTTCGCTGTGTCGAAGGGGTTATCCCCGCATCCAGCGCGGCCTGCATCGCGTCAATCACAGCCTGGTCTTCTATGCCGACCCAGCCGCTCTTGCCCGCCTGCCAAGTGCCAAAAATCAGCGGCGTGATCTCAATATCGGTGTTGCCCAACCTGCGAGTTTCTATGCTCAAGCGCCCGTCCCTGGATTTAGCTACCTGCATGATAGCGCCATTGCCCCTGGCTCTCTTGATCGCGGGGACAAAGGGTAGTACCCGTTTATTATCTATAAGGTATTGGGTATCGGGAGTTAGGGGAAGAGAGTGAACGGCTCTGCCTTACACCGTAAACCGTACACCTTGAACCACCATCCGCTACCCATCTACCCATCTATCTATTCACCTGCCCACTCCGCCATGCCCCCCCAACTGCGCCCTTACCAGATTGACCTCATCAACGATCTCTACCGCAAGCTCAACGAGGGGCACAAGCGGGTGGCGATCGTCGCCGGTACTGGAGCAGGCAAAACCGTGATCAGCGGACAGATCTGCGCTCATGCCGAGCGGGCAGGGAAGCGGCTAATGTTTTTGGTGCATCTTGATGTGTTGGTGGGGCAGACCTACGAAAAGATGAAATCTTTTGGCCTGCACTGCGGCTTTATTAAAGCGGGTTGGGAAGAGAACCGCGACGCCCCCATTCAGATCGCCAGCATTCAAACTATGTCAAAGCGGCAGTGGTGGAAGCAGTGGGTACCCGATGTGGTGTTCTACGACGAGGGCCACATTACCCTGTTTAGCCAGGTGGGCAAGAAGGTGCTCAAAACCTTTCCCGATGCTGTGCACCTGGTGATGACTGCGACCCCCAAGCGCCTGGGTAAAGAGCAACTAGGCGATGTCATGGATACTCTTGTGGCCTCGCCCGTGCCCAGCGACCTACAGCAGCGGGGCTTTTTGGCCCCCATGAAGTACTACAGCATGCCCCCCGACGGGGTCGTCAACCTGAAGGAAGTCAAGACTGTGCGGGGCGACTACGACGAGGTCGGGCTGAAGAATGCCTGCGATCGCCCCGAATTGATCGAAAAAATCGTCCGCGAGTGGCAGCGCCTCTGCCCCGGCAAGCGCACGATCGCCTTCTGTGTGGATATCGAGCACGCTCGCCACGTCGCCGATGCCTTTAACGCCGCTGGCATTACCGCTGACACGGTAGAAGGCGGCACTCCGATTAAAGACCGCAAGCGCATGTACAGCGACCTGCGAGACGAAAACATCCTGGTGCTGACCTCCTGCAATGTGATCAGCATCGGCTTTGACGAGCCCAGCGTGGAGGTGGGGCTGATGCTGCGACCCACCCAGTCGAGCGCCCTGCACCTGCAACAGATTGGCCGAGTGATGCGGATCTCGCCCCAGACGGGCAAGCAGTACGGCATCATTCTCGACCAGGCGGGGAATCTGGAGCGGCTGGGCTTTCCCGAAGACATTAAGGACTACTACCTGCCGCAACAAAAGCAAGAAGATAGCGAAGGGGGAGGGCCTCCACCAACGAAACCATGTCCTCAGTGTGGCCGGATTGTGCTGTCGTTTATTGCCAAATGCCCCGACTGCGGCCACCAGTGGATCACCGATCGTCCTCTCAACCTGGAGGACATGGTAGAGATTTACTCCGCTGAACAGGCCCACCAGATCAACGACATACCTACACTAACGGATCTATTTCATGGCCATCGCCGCCGAATGTATAGTCGAAGGAATAGAAAGGATTGGAATGCACCTACCTGGGCTGAGCGATCATTCTGGGAACATTGCGGTCGCTGGCCTCAAGAGAAATGGTACTTAGGTTCTCTGTTTGGAAAGCATCCAACTATGGAACAAATGCTGGAGTATTTTAAATATCTTCAAAAAAGTGCAAGCCGTCTCAATAAGAAGGAAGACTGGATTGTCAACGAGTTTGAAAAAGAGTGTGGCCCTGGCAGTTATCAGCAATTGCTCAATCTATACCAAGTTAGGTAGCCAGGGCCTTTAGGAGTGAGTCTAGGCCAGCAAAATTTGGCCTGCGGCGTTGACCCCAGCCCCAGGGGTGAACTGGTCGTAGCCGAGCTTGGTCAGGGTGGCCTCTAGGGAAGCAACGGCGGTTAAAACGTCGCGATCGCCCACAAAGCCCAAGTGCCCAATCCGAAAGATCTTGCCTTTCAGGTGGTCTTGGCCCCCGGCTAAGACAATGTCAAACTGCTTCTTCATCACCGAGCGAATTTGCTCGGCATCGACTCCCTGGGGCATGACGGCGGTAATGGCTGGGCTAGCGCAGTCGTCGGCCCCGAACAGTGGCAGATTGAGGGCGGCCATGGCGGCGCGGGTGGCTCGCTTCTGGCGATCGTGGCGGGCAAAGATCGCCTCTAGCCCCTCTTTCTGCATCATTTGCAGGGCTGCGTGCAGGGCGAAGAACAGATTAACCGGGGGGGTGAAAGGGGTCGTATTCTTAGCCGCCCCTTTGCTGTAAGGCTTGAGATCGAGGTAAAACTTGGGCAAAGTCGCCGTTTCGTAGGCCTCCCATGCCTTGGCGCTGACGCTGACAAAGGCCAGACCGGGCGGAATCATGTAGCCCTTTTGGGAACCTGAGGCCACCACATCCAGACCCCATTCATCCACGGGTACCGAGATAGCTCCCAGGCTCGTCACCGCATCCAGCATGATTAGCGCGCCGTGGGCTTTGACGTGACGGTTGATGGTTTCCACATCATTGAGCACCCCGGTAGAGGTTTCGCTGTGGGTGATAATCACCGCTTTAATTTCTTTAGCGGTGTCGGCCTCCAAGGCCGCCTTGAAATCGTCGGGATTGAGGGGTTTGCCCCACTCAGCGGTAATTTCGTGGGTGTCGAGGCCGTAGGCGCGGGCTACTTCACCCCAGCGTTCGCCAAACTTGCCGTTGTTGCCCACCAGCACCTTATCGCCCGCGCTGAGAAAGTTGATAATGCCCGCTTCCATCGCTCCGGTGCCGCTGGAGCAGAGCACCAGCACATCGTTTTTGGTTTGGTGCAGCCACTTGAGGTTTTCAGTCACCTCGCCCATCAGGGCGCTAAATTCGCCGCTACGGTGGCCCATGGGGTGCTTGGCCATGGCCAACAGCACCTGCTCGGGTACCGGGGTCGGCCCCGGAATCATCAGCATCAACTTGTTATCCATGCCTTACTGCCCCAACTCTGCGATCGAAGAACAAACCTCCAGCTTACCAACAAGGGTTAGAGGGTGAGAATTTTCTTTTAGGTGTTGTAAGAAGTTGCCAGCATAGGATAAGCAAAGCGAAGGCATGCAGTGTTCAAACCTCCCGTACCAATATACCGATGGCCTTACCCCTTACTGTCCAAAAACTGACAGCTCAACCCATCACTCCAGAAGCCTTTGCTGCCTTTGGCCAGGTGATTTTTCCCAGCGCCGACGGTGCTGTCTTTGGCCCCGCTGACGCCCAGCTCCAGCTCGATCGCGGCATTCCCCGTTTTTACCTGATGACCCTAGAGCACAGGGGCACCCGGTTTCGTACCATCACTCGGCATCAGCGCTGCACCCAGTGCCTAGGAGCGCTGGAGGGCAAAGATTGGTTCATGGCGGTGGCTCCACCGGGGACGGCTGAGCAGCCCGATCCGCAAGAAATTCGCGCCTTGCACATCCCCGGCGACTGCTTTATCAAGCTAGCGGTGGGCACCTGGCACGCGGGGCCATACTTTTGCCATCCCACGGTGAACTTCTATAACTTAGAGCTGAGCGACACCAACATTACCGACCACCAGACCTGCAATTTGGCGAGGGAGTTTGGGGTGGAGTTTGAGATCGTAGGGGAGTAGGGAGTGGGGGCAGAGCGTTAAGCGACGGGGAGCGGAACTTGATCGGTCAGTAGGGGAGGAAGGACATAGGCGGTGGATTGTTTGATGGCGGGCGATCGCAGCCCATAGGGCACCTTGCCATTCGCAGCGACGGCGTACTGGCGACAAAACTCCGCTAGGTCAGGGGCCGACTGGCTGGGCGAAAGATCGTTAAAAATAAAAGTCAGCTTGCCGGGGGCGCTGAGGGCGGCATTGCAGGCGCGATCGCAGGCGGCCATGCAGCGCACCGGCTGAAGGGTGATTTCGCCCGAGCCAGTTTCGGTGGCAAGGCAGTTCGTTAGCTGATCGATCAAGTGCTGCCCGCCGGGGGTGTCGCCCGCACCAGACTCAGCAGCGGGGAATTTGCACAGGGCACAGACAAATAAGGTGGGTTGAGTCATTGGGTTCAAACTATAAGTGAATAGGGTTTGCCAGCCAGCCTCGAAGCTGGGCGACTGACAAAACCGAGACATTAGGATCTGGGAGTAGCGGTAAACTCGGCCTGGCGATCGCCCATCTGGCGAGAACACTCCGGCGGTGGCACCGCCCAGCCCTTTAAGCAAGAGATGTAAGGTTGCGAGTCACCTAGCAACAACAACATGGCGTCCCGCGCCGGGTCGTAGGTAGCGACGGCATTTTCTACCACTGGTCGCTGATCGGCGGACAGGTTAAAGTTTTGCCAGCAGGTCGCTAGTTTGGCCTGGGGCACAAAGTAGGCGGTGTAGGACACCGCCGTGCAGCTCCAGTCCACCGTGGCGGTAACGCCGTGGATTTCGCAGACCACCATGCCGTGGCCATGTTCCAAGAACCCCTGCCAAGCTAGATGGCCGAGGGGTAGCCAGTATTCTCGAATAAACAGCGGCTGCCAGTCGCCAAAACAGCCCTGCCATACGCTGTTATCTATGCGCACAGCCACCACCGGCGATCGCTTGGAGCCTGGCGCAGCAGCAAAAAACATCGCCTAGGGCAACATCGCCCTAGAGCAAACCAAAGACTATTCATAGTCATCTGTACCTCGCAGATGGAAATAACAGTGGGCGTCCATCGGCGGGCATTCTGACTTGGAGAATTTTAAGTTTCTAGACGTTGGAGAGATGTCAATCCAAAATCCGAATTCTAAAATCGCCTCACAGCTGCGGGACAGTGGCAGATTTTCGCTGCGCTTTCCCCGTTTCCTTCAGCGGCTGACCCCCGCTAAAACCGACAGAGCTGCATCCTAACACCTTAGGGACGAAGCGATCCGCAACAAATCGTTGCAACTTGGAGAAAGAGCTATTACCCGCCAGCGCTACCGCGTCTAGGGGGCATGGCGACGGCGGTAGGCGTCCATGTAGACTACGTTGTCTCCAGCGCGGTGGTCACCGTGTCCAGCCAATAACCCTGATGCTTTGACCTGCTGGGCTAACGCCACCGTTAGGGTTGAGCCTGCCTCGGGAGGCACGAGCAGCTCTTTGAAGCTGACCTGGATTTCGGTGCCGGGAGTCCAGTCTTGCTGTCGCACCCAGCAGCGATCGCGCTCGCACCGCACTACTACAAAATCGGGTATGTGGTCGTCTTGACCCTTAAGGCGAACCCGTGATCCTAGACAAATCGTTAAGGAAGCCATAGCGCTGCACCTGAAGTAGGCTAGCCGTTATAGATTCAACAGTAGTTCATTTGAACTTGGCTTTGAACGAAGAATTCACAAAAAAATAATTTTATTGGTTTCATTTTAAGGGATGTTTCTCTCCTTTGGGGTTACCTGCTGGCGATGGGAGTTAAAGCTAGATCTAGACCGTCAAGCTTGCTACCTCTCCAGGACTGGTGTGCTGTGGCAGACTGAGGAAGTCGTCGGCTTTGGTTCTCTATGCCCCTTCAGACCGCCCCGTTATCGCTGGCTGCGGTGCTGCGGCAGCGCCGCGATCGCCTGGCTGAACTCCACCCACGGCCAGTGGTGCTGTGGTCGGGGCAGGCGGTGTCGCGCAACTTTCCGGCCAACACCTATCCCTTTCGGGCTAATAGCCATTTTTTGTACTTTGCAGGCCTGCCCCTGGCCAATGCTGCCCTTCACCTCGAAGGGGGGCGGCTGACGCTGTTTATGGATGACACCTCCCCCGAAGCCGCGCTGTGGCATGGGCCAAGCCCGAGTCGAGATGCGATCGCCGCTGACATCGGAGCTGATGCCGCCTATCCCTACCAAGACCTAGACTCCTATCTAGCCGAAGCGGCAACCCTCCCCGCCCAAGCCGCCGCTAACCCAGAGCGCAGCAGAGCCTTAGTTGAAGCCCTGGTAACCCTGCGACTGCACCACGATGACTACGCCCTCGACCAAATCAAACGGGCGGCGGCAGTCTCTGTTGCCGCCCACAAAGCCGGTATGGCCGCCACTCCAGGGGCCACCACCGAGGCCCAGGTGCGGGCCGCTATGGAACAGGTGATTATGGGCCAGGGCATGACCTGCGCCTACAACAGCATTGTCACCGTCCACGGCGAAGTGCTCCACAACGAGCAGTACCACCACAACCTGGCTCCGGGCGATCTGCTGCTGGCCGACGTGGGGGCCGAGGTCCCTAGCGGCTGGGCTTCAGATATCACTCGCACTTGGCCTGTGTCTGGACAGTTCACCTCGGCCCAACGAGATATCTACAACCTCGTGCTGGCCGCCCACGATGCCTGCATTGCCGCCGCCCACCCTGGAATTGAGTACCGGAATTTACACCTGCTAGCCTGTCGTATCCTGGCGGCGGGGTTGGTCGATCTGGGGGTTCTGAAAGGAGATCCTGACGCTTTGGTCGAGCGGGATGTGCATGCTCTGTTTTTCCCCCATGGGGTGGGGCATTTGCTGGGGCTAGATGTGCATGACATGGAAGATTTAGGGGATGTGGCAGGCTACGCACCGGGGCGATCGCGCAGCGATCGCTTTGGGCTAAAGTTTCTTCGCCTAGACCGGCCCTTAGCCGCCAATATGATAGTTACCATTGAACCGGGGTTTTACCAGGTACCCGGCATTCTCGGCCCGGCGCGGCAGTCGGGCCAGTACGACGATGCTATTGACTGGAACCGTCTTGAGGTTTTTGACGGGGTACGCGGCATTCGCATCGAGAATGATGTGCACATTAACTCAACGGGTTGCACTGTTTTAACCGCCGCCTTACCTACCCACGCTGACGCTGTAGAAGCCCTAGTCAGCGGAGCCTAGGGCGTTTTCCGACCGACCTCAAACTGGGGGTTTACAAAGTCTTAGCTTTTGTCAAGCTGATCATCCCCCTAGGGGCTGATATGATTTTAGTGAGCAGTTTTTAACCATTTCTTATGGATTCTGTAGACCTCGTGCCTCAGGCTCAGCCAAACCTACGGGTTGGCCTAGGGCGAGTACTCATTGTCGAAGATGAAGAACTGATTCGAGAGACATTGGCCCTTGGGTTGGCCGAGGAAGGGTTTGATGTTCTCGTTGCCGCCGATGGCCTGACTGCTCTCGATATGCTGGGCGGCACCTCGGTGTCGAGCCGCACCGACCGCCCCGAAGTCAACCTGGTAGTGCTCGACCTCATGCTACCCGGCATGAATGGGCTTGACCTCTGCCGTCTGCTGCGCCACCAGGGCATCGATGTGCCCATTCTAGTGCTGAGCGCCAAGGGTACCGAAACCGACCGCGTGGTGGGGCTCGAAATTGGTGCCGACGACTACTTAAGCAAGCCCTTTGGCATGCGGGAGCTGGTTGCCCGCTGCCGGGCGCTGCTGCGCCGACAGCGGGGCAAAGCTAGCGTTGAGAAAGACAACGCACTCCGGTTTGAAGACATCACGCTCCATCCCCAGGAGTGCCGGGTCTTTTTGAAGGGCGAAGAAGTTAACCTTTCCCCTAAAGAATTTCGAATTCTGGAACTGTTTATGAGCCAGCCCCGGCGGGTATGGTCGCGCGATCAGATTATCGACCAGGTTTGGGGGCACGATTTTATGGGCGACAACAAAACCGTAGACGTTCATATTCGCTGGATTCGCGAAAAGCTAGAGGTTGACCCCAGCCACCCCCAATACCTGAAAACCGTGCGTGGCTTCGGTTATCGCCTGGGCTAGAGGCTGTCAAAAACCGTCAGTCGGGGCGATGTTAACCCCTGCGGAGTACCCACTTCACAAGACTTTAACTTCAGCAACAAATAAACCTAGTCCTTGAATTGTCGTTTAGTCTGAAGGGGCAGGAGCGAAAGTCGTCTGTGTGCCAAGGTTGAGATCCTGGCCGTAGGCTGTAATGTTGGACCTGTCAGCAGCTCTAACCCTGGTAGAACGCTATGCCGCTCACCATTTTAATTGCCGAAGACGACGAGGGCACTCGTCTTGCGTTGTGCGATTATTTAGAGCTTGAGGGCTATTCTGTGCTGATGGCTAGCCACGGCGAAATGGCGCTGAGGCAGGTATTTAGCCACCAACCCCAGCTCATCATTACCGACATCGGCATGCCCGGTCTCGATGGGTTTACCCTGGTGCAAAAGGTGCGGCAGTATCCAGCCTTTCGGCTGCTGCCAGTAATTTTCCTCACCGCCCACAATCAGACTCAGGATCGGATTCGAGGCTATCAGCTGGGCTGTGACCTCTACTTGCCCAAACCCTTTGAGCTGCGAGAGATCGGGGCGATCGTGCGCAATTTGCTGGAGCGATCGCAGCTAATCCAGTCGGCATGGATTCAGCAGGTGGCGCTCAGCACTGCTCAGCAGCGCGCCCTTCAGGCCAGCGAAGTCAGCGCAGCGGTTGCGCCCTGGACTCCTGATCCTGTCGATCTGGTAACTGAGTTTACGGCTCGGGAACAGGATGTGCTGACGCTGCTGTCGGACGGGCTATCCAACGCTCAAATCGGCGATCGCCTATTTCTAAGCCCCCGCACCGTCGAGAAGTATGTCAGCAGTCTGTTGCGCAAAACCGAGACCAGTAACCGTTCTGAGCTGCTGCGATTTGCCATTAGCCACCACCTAGTGCCCTAGCCATCAACCGTCATGGCGCAATTGTGGATAACAGTGTTGCTTATGGCTTTGGTACCCTTAGCCGCCTGCCAACTCCAGGAAGCGCGGCCTGAAGCGCAGCCATCTGAACCCGCCATTCCCGCTGAACCATCTGCTGCTGTAGCGCCTAGTGTGCCCGGTGAGTCTAGCGACGGGCTGGTCATTCCCGGCGAGCGGGTAGGCCCAGTTACAGCCCAAACCAGCCGCGCCGATTTGGCCAATTTCTATGGCGAGGCCGCTCTGAGCGATCGCCCCATTTCCCTAGGAGAAGGCAGCACAGAGGTAGGCACAGTGGTGAACTCTGGTACTGATCAACAGTTTGCCGTGGTGTGGGCTGACGCCGCCCAAAGTCGGCCCCGGCTGATCAAAGACTTTGGCCCGGCCTGGCAAATTCCAGAGGGGTTGGGGGTGGGTGCGTCCTATGCTGCGGTTCAAGCCGTCCTAGGCGACTTCGACCTCTACGGCTTTGCCTGGGACTACGGCGGCACCATCGTGCTTGAGGGCACCGCCCTAGCCCAGTACGACAATGCTCTATGGCTGCGCTTAGCTCCCTCAGACGGTGCCATAGCAGCACACCTTGAGGCCTACGAGGCCATGATGGGGGATGAGATATTTGCCAGCAGTGACCCTAACTTAACGATGCTCGCCCCATCGGTGTACGAGATGGTCGTGTCGTTCGACGTCGCCCCCTAGCCCGTGAGGCTGGTGCGGGTTGGGTAGCGGCGCAGTTGGCTAAAAAAGTTAGAGGAATTAAAACTGCGCGGATCCATGCGGTTGCCGGAGCGATCGACGGCCTGATGGGTGGTAATGCGGCTGTCAGGAATAGTGGTCTGAGCCAGCAGCCAGGCCAGGGAATCGTACTGGGCTTGAGTATAGCCGCTGTGGCTACGGCGGTTGTTGAAGCCATCGCCGGGGGTTTCCAAAGACACGTGGTAGGCAAAATTGTTCACCGAGGGGGGGAACGCTGCATTAGTGCGCACAGCCTCTGGGCCGTTGGGTCCGCTGAACACTGAGTTGCCAGCCCCAAAGGCCCGTTTTTCAGGGGGCACAATGTAGTAGACCGTGCCATCGCGGCCAATTAGGGCATGGTAGCTGACCTGGTCTTGGTCACGCGGGTGCCGCGTCCGAAATAGGTTAAGAGCACTCTGAGCCGAGCCTACAGTTTCATGCAGCACGGCGATGAAGTCGTTCTGCACCACTTGGCCGTTGATGTCGGTGAGATAGCGATCGCCATAGTTAGTCGGGTCGGCTAAGGCCGTTACCTGTCGGGGCGGAGCCGCCTGGGCCAGCTCCGCTGGGGCAGCAAAATCAGTCGGCCCAGGCTGAGCGGCTTTGAGCGGCTGGAGCGTTGCCGCCGCCGTGGTTTGCATGGGCGGCAAACCGCTCACGGTGAGCATAGGTTCTAAAGGGCCTGCCGCGCGGGCTGAACCGAGCCCCAAACTCAGCAGCGCCATTAGCACCCCCCCCAACCCTATCCAAATCCAGCGACGAGCCACGGCAACCTCCGGGTGCATTGTCAGACTATTTTGTAGCGCGAAATGGGCTCAATGGAACCCGCATCCTGCGATGAAACCCCTGAACCAGCGTCAGATCGTTAGGAAGCCCAGCGATCGAGGGCCCGTTGCCCCCCCCAGCGAGCGACAATTTCGTCGTCGTAGCTGTCGGCAATGCGAATCACGGTGGCAACGGAGTGATTTAGGTCGAGGCGATCGCAGGTTTCACCCACCAAACTGTGCTCAAACACAATGTCATCCTCAGAATCGTAGGCAAAACGGCCAAAGTAGATGCCGTTGTTTTCCCGCAGCAGGTAGTAGCTCAGCTCAGGGGTGAGGTCAATCGCGGTTACCACATAGGCTCGCGTAGTAATCAGCGTTTCATAATCGTGCCAGGGCACCACTCGAGTCGAGGCCACCGCCGACCCCAAGTTCACAATGAAGAGGGGTTCATCCTCAAACACCACCAGCGCTTCGCCAAACAGCTCATGCATCCAAGGCAAAATTCGATGGTAGACGGCCTCCTGTCCAGGGGTCTTAAACTCCATACAACACTCGTAGAGGAACGAACAGCAGCACTTTAGCCATAAGCTAAAGCCCTAACAGATTAGCCCTAGAACGAGCCCAAGGAAAAGCTGCATCCCAATTGTCTCACTCTTGCTTTAACGTCAGCTCGCATTCAATGACTATTTGTGGCTTAGCCGTTTGGCGACACCGGCAGGCGCGCCACAACCCTGACAGGTTCAAACCAATTTCCTTACCCAGCAGCCCCGTGCCCTCTGCCAGTCGCGAATTTCAGCCGTTCTAAACCAAAGCCCATCACAGGCTACAGCGCCCGATAACTCTGAATTTGAAGCGTCAGAATTAGGGGTGGCCCTTGCAGTAGGCTTTGGATAGGTACTCTGTCCTTATCTATAGCGCCCCCTCGTTATTTCTATGGCCTGCATTATTTTCACCGACCTCGACGGCACCTTGCTCAATGGCGAAACCTACGCCTACCAGGCAGCCTTGCCCACCCTAGCCAAGCTTGCCGACCAGGGCATTCCAGTGATACCGGTGACGAGCAAAACCCGCCAAGAGGTTGCCCAACTGCGGCAGGATGTCGGCCTGCGCGATCCCTTTGTGGTGGAAAACGGCAGCGCCATCTACATTCCCATTGATCACCCTGGCTTTGCCCTACCGCCCGGCGACGATGTCGATGGCTACCGAGTACTTCAATTAGGCTGCAACTATGTCACCGCTCGCGCTGGGCTCAAGGCGATCGCCCAGGATCTCGGTCGCCCCCTCAAGGGCTTTGGCGACTGGACGGTAGACCAAGTAGTGCAACTCACCGGGCTATCTTTCACAGAGGCCAAGCAGGCGAAGGCCAGGGAGTTTACCGAACCGTTTATGACTCCTAAAAATGTGCCCGCCGACCAGCTGCGCGAGGCGGTAGCAGCCATGGGATTTCGGGTCGTAATCGGCGATCGCTTCTCCCATCTGATTGGCAGCGAAGCGGGCAAAGGCCACGCTGTGCGCCAGCTAGTGCAGCTCTACCAAGCCAGCAGTCCTGAGGCCCTGCCCATCACCACCATTGGGCTAGGCAACAGCCCCAACGACCTCGACATGCTAGAGAACGTCGATTATCCGATTGTGCTGCCCAGCGCCCACGGCCCCCATCCTCAGCTAGCCGATCGCGGTTGGCAGGTCGCGCCAGCGCCAGCGCCCGAGGGCTGGGCGATCGCCGTAGAGACTGTCCTAGCCGCGGTAATGGCCTAGCAATGGGCCAGCACCACCGAGACACAGGTTTTTGAAGCTCTTGTAAATCTGGTAGGGCGAAGGCAACGACCTGGCCAAGTTTCGTTAAGGTACCTACTGCGGGCGTTGGGCTCAGCAGCAGGCAGACCTGACAATCTGGGCAACCTAGCAGCACCGATTCAGTCAAACACGTTGGGTAGTTATGAACGTAAGTCTAGGCGACCTGATCACGGTCATGCTCGCGGTTTTGCCGCTGCTGCTGCTGACCACCTCAGCCTTTTTTGCCCTTGAATGCCTGATGGCCTTGGGCGGCGCTCCATCGGCTGCCAACCCATCTACCCTATCTGCCGATCTGTCCCTGGCGGTGCTGGTGCCCGCCCACAACGAGGCTGAAGGCATTGCCACCACCCTGGCCACTATTCTGCCCCAGATGCGCCCTAGCGATCGCCTGCTGGTAATCGCCGACAACTGCACCGATGCCACTGCCGAGGCCGCCCGCCAGGCTGGAGCCACCGTGATTGAGCGCCACGACCTTGCTCAGCGTGGAAAGGGTTATGCCCTCGACTTCGGCCTCAACCATCTCATGGCCAATCCACCCGAGATCGTTGTTTTTGTCGATGCCGACTGCGATTTACAGCCCTACAGCTTGGCCGCCCTGGCCATTCAGGCCCAGCAGAGCCAGCGTCCGGTTCAGGCTGTCTACTTAATGGAAAAGCCCCCTAGCCCTGGGCTTAAAGACGGCATTTCAGCCTTTGCCTTCAAGGTGAAAAACTGGGTGCGTCCCCTCGGGTTATATCGCCTGGGGCAGCCCTGCCTACTGACCGGCACTGGTATCGCCATGCCTTGGGAGGCTGCGATCGCCGTCAACATCGCCAGCGGTCACATCGTCGAAGATATGAAGCTCGGCCTCGATTTGGCTCTGGCTGGCTATGGGCCTCAATTTTGTCAAAACGCCTGGGTCACCAGCCGTCTACCCAGCGGCAACCAGGCCGCCACTACCCAGCGCACCCGCTGGGAACACGGGCATCTGCAAATATTGAGCGAGTATGTGCCTAAGCTGCTGGGTCAGGCCCTGCGCCAGGGGCGCGTTGACCTGCTCGTTCTGGCCCTAGAGCTGGGGATACTGCCCATCTCACTCCAGGTGATGGTGACCTTGGCGATCGCAGCCCTCTGCCTAGCTGCGGCCCTCGCTGGCTGGAGCTGGCTCCCTGCCTACCTAGCTCTAGGGGCAGTACTCGCCCTCAGCACTGGGGTCAGCCTGGCCTGGGCAGGCTACGGACGCAGCGACCTCTCCCTCAAGGATCTGCTAACGGTGCCGCTCTACGTGCTCAACAAAATTCCGCTGTACTTCAAATTTTTGGTCAAGCCCGAAAAAAACTGGGTGCGCACCGAGCGCGATGGGTAGCGTTTTACCGTTGCAGCAGTTCTCAGATGCCAAGGCCAAGGCGACTTTTGGCTAGGCTTTAGCTGTTATTGAGGGCATGGGGCGACACCGCCAACCATGCTGCAAGTCTTTTAAGTTAATAACGCCCCTCCCGACGACTCCTTACAAAAGCGCCGAAAAACGACATTTTATTTAGAAGCAATGGTAAGGGACATCGCTGTAGTGGTGTGTCTTGGGTACTCTACAGGTAATTTTGAGGGGTGTCACCCCCCACAGTGCCCCTAACCTATGAAACTGCGCCACAAAACTCTGTTGCTGACCACGTTGCCTCTGCTGGGGCTGATGATGATTCTCTACGGCAGTTTTTCCGTCATTTTGCAGCGCAGCTACGGTCGTCTTGAGCAGCAGGATGCCCAGCGCAACCTGCAACGGGTTGATGAGGTGCTAGCGGGCGACCTTGCCCAAATCCAGAGCATTACCGAAGACTGGGCCGCTTGGAATGACACCTATGCCTTCATTCAAGACGGCAACCCTAATTACCTCGAGTCGAACCTCAGGAAGTACGCCTTTGAAAGCCTACAGCTCAACGCGATCGCCTTCGTCAACCCCGATGGTGAGATCGTCTACGGCACGAGCTACGACTTAGACAAGAGAACCGCTTCACCCTTACCACCCAGTCTGACCCAGCAGCTTACTCCCACCAGTCCGTTGATGCAGTTTGAGAACCTGGCCTCCCACCACCAAGGGTTAATGACGGTGGATGGCCACCTGATGCTGGTTGTGGTAGAGCCTATCTTGCGCAGCGATGCCACCGGTCCATCAAGGGGTGCCCTCCTCATGGGGCGAACCCTAAGTGCCAGCGTCATCGAATCTCTAGCGCAGCGTACGCGGCTAGATCTACAGCTCTATCCCCTAGGTCAGGGCGAATTGTCGGAGTCGCTGCAACCCATCCTCACGACTCTCAGCGATGCCACCGACTCGGCTACGCTACCCACCCTAGTGCGCCCTCAAAGTGCCGATACCCTAATGGGCTACACTCTCTGGCCCGACCTTTACGGCGCTCCCCAAGCACTGCTGGAGGTCAAGCTACCCCGCGATATCTATCGGCAAGGGCTGATTAGCCGACACTATCTCGGCTGGTCACTGCTCGGATCCTGCCTTGTGTTTACCAGCGGCATGCTGCTGCTGCTCGACCGAGTCATTTTACGGCGGTTGCTGGGGCTCAGTCAGCAAGTGCAGCACATCGGGCGCTCTAACGACCTCACCCAGCGAGTGTCGGTGCAGGGAACCGATGAGCTAAGTTCCTTAGGCCACCAGATCAACGACATGCTGAGTGAACTGCAAATCAGCAATCAGAAGCTAACCCAAGAGCAGCAAAAGGCCGAGCAGCTCTTGCTCAATATTCTGCCAGCGCCGATCGCGGGCGAGCTGATGCAGACTAAGGCCTCCATTCCCCAGCACTTTGACGAGGTGACCATTCTGTTTGCCGACATCGTCGGCTTCACCAGCCTGTCGCACCACCTGTCACCCATTAAGCTAGTCGACCTGCTCAACCAAATCTTCTCGGCTTTTGACAGTCTGGCTGAGCAGCTAGATCTAGAGAAAATCAAAACCATTGGCGATGCCTACATGGTGGCGGCGGGGTTACCTACGCCGCGAGGCGATCATGCGGAGGCGATCGCCGAAATGGCCCTGGCCATGCAGCAGGTCACCGCCTCCTTTCAAGCCGAGTCAGGAGAACCGCTGGAGATCCGCATTGGCATCAATACCGGAGTCGTGGTAGCCGGAGTAATCGGCACGAAGAAATTTATTTACGATCTCTGGGGCGATGCCGTCAATGTGGCTAGCCGCATGGAAACCTCCAGCGAACCCGGTCAGATTCAGGTGACGGCTGCGACCTATGAGCGCCTCAAAGATAGCTACCAATTTGAACGCCGTGGCTGCATCGCCATTAAAGGTCGCGGCGAAATGGAAACCTATTGGCTGCGTGGTCATCGACCTGAAGCCTTGTTCTGTGCTCTTCGGCGAGAAAGCATTCAACCCACGACTCTCTAGGGCACTGGTGGGGCCAACTCACGGATTGAATCCACCAACGTCCCTACAAATTATTTACCCCTTGCCAAACCGTGGCCGTGGGGCTCAAGTTAGCATCAGACCTGAGCGATCGCAGATGTTGTATCCGTGGATCGTCATCCCCAAAAACTTGTATCAATGATTGAATGGGCCTCTCAGAAGTCTGAAGAAGCGCACAACATTTTAGTAAGCGGGTAACGCGATTCGAACGCGCGACATTCACCTTGGCAAGGTGACGCTCTACCACTGAGCTATACCCGCATTAAAAACCAGTGTTGGAAGCAACTTCGTTTCGCTGGTTTTGACTCTATCTAGAATCTCAAAAAAGTGTGACTATGTCAACATTTTTTTGGATTTTCTTGAGAAATTTCAGCCCTAAAGCGAGTCTGAGTTGGGAACCACGACGGCTTGAGTTGCCACTGGCATCCCAGGCGCTAAGCGAGCTGAACCATTGCCCGAGCCACTGCCCATGGCCGAGTGAATCACGCCCATGAGACTGGCCATTTCTAGAGCGCTCATGGCATAGTCCCACCCGTGGTTGGCCTTGATACCCGCCCGCTCTAGGGCCTGCTGCAGCGTATCGGTGGTGAGGACGCCAAAGATGATCGGCACGCCGGTTTGGAAACCTGCTGCTGCTACGCCCTTGGCTACCTCCGCTGCCACATAGTCAAAGTGGGGAGTCGAGCCGCGAATGACGGCTCCTAAGCAGATGATCGCGTTATATCGACCGCTGAGGGCCAATTGCCGAGCCACCAGCGGAATTTCAAAACTGCCGGGCACCCAGGCGTAGTCAACCTGGGTACCTTCGGGGTTAACGTCTATACCATGGCGCTTCAGGCAATCTTGGCAACCCTCCAGCAGCTTACCCGTAACTAAATCGTTGAATCGGCCTAGCACAATGGCAAACCGGGGAGACCCTGTGGAGACTAACGTGCCTTCAAAAACCGCCATAAATATGCTTATCTACACCACAAAGTAGTTGAGGCCGCCGACGACCACCACCAGAGCGCCCCAAATAACGGAGCCAAAGAGGATGAGTCGTTTGGACTGATCCCAATCCTGGGGAGAGGCGTAGGCTACGGGCACATACACCACCAGCACAAATGACATCAGCACCAGGGCAAACAGCGCGAGTTGAAACAGAATTACCATGGGTTTATATTTGCTCTCTCAAACACAGCAGCGGAGACGGCGGTGAACAACCTGATCAGCCCAGGCTAACAGCCACACTACCCTAACCAGTACGCTATCAGAAAGAGGCCCCGCCGGAAAGCATGGCCCTAAAAAAGGCCCGAAAATTATGGACTTAGTCCTTTGTCACACCACCGCCGATTTTGACACCTTAGGGGCTGCTGTGGGGTTGGCACGCCTGCGGCCAGGGTGTCGCATTGTGCTGACTGGGGGCTGCCATCCAACGGTGCAGCGATTTTTGGCCCTCCACCGGGACGAGTACCCGCTGATTGAGCGGCGATCGGTGGATCCTAGCCAGATTGCCCGCCTCACCCTGGTCGATGCTCAGCAGCGCGATCGCTTTGGCCCAGCCGACGATTGGATTACCCAGGCTGAACACAACCAGGTACCCATCGAGATCTACGATCACCATCCCACCAGTGCCGAGACGGTGCAGGCCCAGGAGACCACGATTGAGGCTGTGGGGGCAGCCACTACCCTAGTGGTGGAGTCCCTACAAAAAGCAAAGATTGAGCCCAGCGTGGCGGAAGCAACGGTCATGGCCTTGGGCATTCATGTCGATACCGGTTCGCTGCTGTACGAAGGGGCGACGGCGCGGGATGCCTCTGCCCTGGCTTGGCTAATGGCCCATGGGGCTAGCCTCTCGATTATTGCCGACTTTGTCGAACCGGGACTGAGCCCCACTTTGCAGGGGTTGTTGACCGAGGCCATGGCCTCCCTCCAGGTAGAGGCCGTGGGCGGCCATACGTTGGCCTGGGTGTTGCTGCGGGTGGATGGGTATGTGCCGGGTCTGTCGGGGCTGGCAGAGCGACTGATATCCCTAGCCGATGCCGATGGGCTGCTCTTTGGGGCCTACTACGCCGCCAAGGAAGAGGCGGATGCCGCTGGTTTATCAGACCGCGATCTATCCGACCCAGCGATGGGGCTGCAAAAACTCACGCTAATTGGCCGAGCCCGAGGCCGAGTGAGCGATCGCCTCGACTGGGGCACGGTGCTGACAGCCTTGGGCGGCGGTGGGCATGCTGCGGCTGCCTCGGCCAGCGTGACGACGGAGGACCCCTTAGGGACGGTACAGGAGGTCATGGCGGCGGTGCGATCGCACCTACCCCACCAGCCCATCGCCCGCGATCTGATGTCGTCGCCGGTACGCACCATTCGCCCCGACACCACGATCCATGAGGCCCAGCGGATTTTGCTGCGCTATGGCCATTCGGGTCTGTCGGTGGTCGATGAGGGCGATCGCCTGGTCGGCATCATCTCTCGCCGCGACCTGGATCTGGCTCTTCACCATGGCTTTAGCCACGCTCCGGTCAAGGGCTATATGGCCACCAATCTCAAAACCATTACCCCCGACACCCCCCTCACCGACATTGAGCACCTAATGGTGACCTACGATATTGGCCGCCTGCCGGTGCTGCATCAGGGGGCACTGGTGGGCATCGTCACCCGCACCGACCTACTGCGTCACCTACACCAGGGGCAACCCTCTCCCTCGCTCGAACCCGCTCGACTAAATCCACCTGCTGCCATCACCCTACGGCAGACCCTCGGAGCCAGTCTGTCCCCTGTCTTGCAAGGGATTTTGCGGCAAATCACCGCCGCTGCCGAGGAGCGGGGCTGGCACCTCTACTTGGTGGGCGGCGCGGTGCGCGATCTGCTGATCTGTACCGACCCAGTTGCAGCCGCCCTGCCCGACCTCGATCTAGTGGTTGATGGATTTTTCAGCACTGCCCAAGTGGGGGCTGGGGTTGACCTGGCGACTGTGGTCAAAGAACGATTTCCAGAGGTTGATCTACAGATCCATGGGCGGTTTCAAACGGCGTCGCTAGTCTGGCGTAAAGAGTTAGACCATCCTCTGGCCGGGCTGATGATTGACATTGCCACCGCCCGCACGGAGTTTTATCCCTACCCTGCCGCCAATCCCGAAGTCGAAGCTAGCTCTATTCAGCAAGACCTTTACCGCCGCGACTTTACGGTTAATGCTCTAGCATTGCGGCTTACTAATCCTGGGGCCGGACAGCTGCTTGACTACTTTGGCGGGCTCATTGACCTGCGCCAGGGCACCATTCGTGTGCTGCATGCCAACAGCTTTATTGAAGACCCGACGCGCATCTACCGAGCGGTGCGCTTTGCGGTGCGGCTGGGGTTTAGCCTTGACGCCCAGACTGAGGGCTACATTCATCACGCCATTGCCAGCGGGGCTTACAGCCAGATGCAGCACCAGATGCGGCGAGCCCCGGCCCTACAGGTGCGGCTCAAAAACGAGCTGAAATATATTCTTGAGGCACCCTACTGGGAGTCGGCGCTGGCTCTACTAGACCAGCTTGGGGCACTGCGGTGTCTCCACAGTGAGCTAACTATGACGCCCGCCCTCTGGCAACAGCTGCGACGCCTCAGTCGCTGGGCCAAGCACTTTGACTGGCCCGAGTTGGGGCCGCCCTGGCTGCTGCGGTTACAGGGGCTGCTGGCTGCCATACCGGCTGGGTTGCGATCGCCCCTGGCTGCCCATCTACAACTGCCCGATCGTGCCATTGAGCGTCTGACTAACCTCGATCAATGGGAACAGCAGTGGCAAGCCCTAGTGGCCACCAAGCCCTCGCCCAGCCAGCTGTATGCCGCCTTGAATCAAGCCGACATGCCCACTCACCTGCTCATCAGTGCGCGCCATCCTCGGCAGCTAGGCCCTACCCTGTGGCGTTACCTCATTCAGTGGGCTCCCACTGCGCCCCTGATCGACGGTGACCGGCTCAAGACCCTGGGGTATCGCCCTGGCCCCAGGTTTAGGCCGATGCTGGAGACTCTGTTTGCCGCTCAGCTCGATGGCGCGATCGCAACCCAGGCCGACGCGATCGCCTTTCTAGAGCAGCACTATCCTCAACGCTAAGGGGGCACAATCTACTGCCATATCTCCCCCGTCGGATAAAGAAAGGGGTAGAGTGGCAAAGATCAATGACTCCCTCTGCTTTTATGACCATAGCCGTGGGCACCGCCCTGCAAAATGGCACCTACGTGATCGATGCGTGGGTCACCGACGATGCCGTTGGCCCCGTCTATCTAGCGATGGATGTATCTAAGGGACAGTGGATTCAGCTGCGCATCTTGGGCAGTCGCAGTCCAGAAAACTTGCCTGAGGCTCCCCAGCGACAGGTGTTTTATCAGTACCTCGACCAGGTCAACAGCCTTAAACAGGCTGCATTTTCAGCGCGCTTAGGGGGCTTTGAAGAAGAGGGCGTCTGCTATCAAACCCTGGCCAGCCCCTCCGGCATCCCCCTCGATCGCCTGGTGACTGAGGCCAGCCCCCTAGCACCTCAACCCAGCATGGCCATTATTCAGCGCCTTGCAGACGCCTTCGAGACTCTCCACCCGCTAGGCTGGGCTGGGCTGCGATTGACCCCTGACCAGGTGTGGTACGACCCGCAGGAGCAAACCATCACCTTCACAGGATTTGATCTGCCGCCATCCACCCCCGCCATCCCAAATTCCACCGACAAAGATCAGGCTGCCTCAGAAGAATCAGCCATGGTGCGCGACCTGACCCACCTGCTGTATTTTTTGCTAACCGGTCAGCGGGCTGAGACCACCAACGCTCCCCTGGCAGTGGCGGTTCGTCGTCGTCACCCCGAGCTACCCACCGTTGTCGATACGGCCCTAGCCCTAGGCAGCCCCAGGCTTTTGAACGGGGCCACACCAACCCTGCAAGAACGACCACCCACCGTTACTTTGTCGGCGTGGAAAGCCCTCCTGCCGCGCCCCGAACAGCTACCCTCGACACCAGCACCCAGGGCGGTGCCCCAGCACTTCACTAGCCCCGCAACTCGGGCCGTATTCAGCCAATCTGATCCTGGAGCCCAACCCCAAACCACCATTGACTATCCGGCGCAGGCCAGCGCCCCGGTGGGCGCGACCCAGCATCACCGCCGTTCGCTAACAATGCTGGCTTTGGTAACGACTGGACTAATGGCCACGGCTAGTGGCTTAGGATTTGGCCTCTATGCCCGACTCCAGCCCGCTAGTTCTGCTAGCCAAGAGCGCCTCAATCCCAATCAGTCGTTCCCTCCCCTGCCTGACTGGAATGGCGATGACCTTTTGCAGCCCTGGGCCGATGCCCCCGCTCGGCGCGATCGCCCCGACTATAGCAACACCCCACCACCTGGCTCGGCACCGGTACCGGACTTCACCCCCAACCCTCAAGAACCGGCTGCCCCACCCCCAGCAGTGCCCCAGCCTGAAATTGTCCCTGAGCCTATTCCTGAACCCGTGGAAAACTGGGAAACGCCAGTAGCCCCCCAGCCTGAACCCGAGTTTGAACCCATCTTCCCTAGCGACCCCACACCGCTACCCGTGGAGCCCGCCCCGGCACCGCAGCCGCTGCCCGCACCAGTTCCTGTAGAGCCTGCTCCAACGGAGGGAGCAGCCCCACCGCCCCTATCTCCACCCCTTCAACCACCGGCCCCGGCCCCGTCGTCTAGCTAGACGGTTTGCTAAATAAACCAAAACTTAACTCAATATCCGCCCGGTGCTAGAGGAATAAGGACGTTATAATTCTCTACAGTTAAACGAAATTCTGTTACATCACCCGTTTTCCCTGAGGTTTGCCATGAGTAGCCCCGTGCTGCATGCGTTTTATGTTGGCCGCGCCCTAGCTGATGCGGTTAATGAGCGCGCCGAGCGGTTGTTGACCGATGGCTTGAGCCTGGTAGGTAAGTTTGATGCTGAGCAGCGGGAATACTTTCGCCAGTTCACCGAAGAGGTCATGACTCGGGCCCAGCAGGCCGAGGCAGAAGCTGGAGAACCCTACATGGGAAGCTCAGCATCGGCTGCGGCAGGCTCAGCCACCGATCTACAGGCCACCATCGACACCCTGCGGGCCGAAATTGCCCAAGTACGAGTTGCCTTGCAGCAGTATCGGGCTACCTCCCAGGTTTAAACACCGTCTAGGCCCCAGGCCAAGGCTGATGCCAAGAATTGTATTGGTCTGTAAGTTGCTGCCATCCCTTCTGTTCTAGGAATCTGAGTGTCTGCTGTTTCTGACTCCTCCGCATCGGCCCAGCGGCCTTCTCCTCTCGACCATGGCGAGGGTGACTTAAGCTATGTTGAAGGCACGCATGACAGCTTAAATACCTCAGGTTTTGAGACACCCTTAGACGGAGCTGAACCCATTCCACTGGCCTTAGCCAACGCGGCGAGCCTAGCTGCCGCTGCCGGTGAAAAGACGCCGCCTTTCCGTCAAGACTCCTACCGCTGGAATCGAGGCCGCTACTCTCGCCAGCGCCGCTTTGTTGACATTTGGGGTTTTGTGCTGCGGCTGCTCGGAGCGCGCTGGCTCTACGGCAAAGCCTGGAGCTACGGTGGCACCATGACTGCAGAGGCTCAGACAGCCCGGCGGCGGAAGCTGGCTGTTTGGATTCGTGAAACTCTTCTCGACCTAGGCCCCACCTTTATTAAGGTAGGGCAGCTTTTTTCAACCCGTGCCGATATTTTCCCCATTGAATTTGTGGAGGAATTGTCGAAGCTTCAGGATCGGGTACCGGCTTTCAGCTATGAGCAGGCCCGAGACATCATTGAGGCTGACTTGGGCAAGCCCATCCACACCCTCTACCGCACCTTTGACCCAATTCCGCTCGCGGCGGCTAGTCTGGGGCAGGTACACCGGGCTCAGACCCACAGTGGCGACGAGGTGGTGGTGAAAGTGCAGCGTCCGGGGCTGCGATCGCTCTTTACCATCGATCTGTCTATTCTTAAGGGTATCGCTCGCTACTTTCAGAGCCACCCTAGCTGGGGCAAAGGCCGCGACTGGCTGGGTATCTATGAAGAGTGCTGCCGCATTCTGTGGGAAGAAATTGACTACCTGAATGAGGGCCGCAATGCCGACACCTTTCGTCGCAATTTTCGCGGCGAAGATTGGGTCAACGTGCCCCGCGTCTTCTGGCGGTTGACCTCTTCCCGCGTGGTCACCCTGGAGTATATGCCGGGCATTAAAATTAGTCACTACGATGCCCTTGAAGCCGCTGGGTTAGACCGTAAGCGCCTAGCCCGATTGGGGGCTCAAGCCTACCTACACCAGCTGCTGAACAACGGCTTTTTTCACGCTGACCCCCACCCAGGCAACATTGCCGTCAGTCTCGACGGATCCTTGATCTTCTACGATTTTGGCATGATGGGCCAGGTGCAGCCGTTGACTCGCCAGCGGCTGATGAGTACATTCATGGGAGTCGCTCGGCGCGATGCTGGGCAGGTGATGGACTCCCTGGTGGAGCTGGGGGCACTGGCACAAATCGACGATATGAGCCCGGTGCGTCGTTCTATCCAGTATATTCTGGATAACTTTATGGATAAGCCCTTTGAGGAGCAGTCCATCAATGCCATTAGCGACGATCTTTACGCCGTCGCCTACGATCAGCCCTTTCGCTTTCCAGCCACCTTTACCTTTGTGATGCGGGCGTTTTCTACCTTGGAAGGGGTAGGTAAAGGGCTCGACCCCGAGTTTAACTTTATGGAAGCGGCTAAGCCGTTTGCTGCACAGCTTATGTCTAATGGCAATCCGACCGATGGAGCTAACAGTTTGCTGGGGGAACTCAGCCGCCAGGCCGCCCAGGTCAGCACCTCTGCTCTGGGTCTACCCCGGCGCATCGAAGACACCCTTGACAAACTAGAGCGCGGCGACATTCGCGTACGAGTGCGCTCGATCGAGACCGATCGCGCCCTGCGCCGGATCAGTGGGGTAACGATGGCCAATAACTACGCCATTTTGGTGGGGGCGTTTACCCTTTCGGCAACGGTACTGGTACTATCTGAGTTTGTTTGGCTGGCCCTAGTACCTGGAGTACTGGCGGTAGGCACTGGCATCGCGTTCTTGCGAGCAGTGCTTCAGGTTAACCGGGCCGATCGTCTGCCTTAATGGTTTAGCTCAAGTTTGCTATGGTGGATTGTGTTTTTTCAGGGTTATCAGATCCGGGCCTGCTGCGTACCAGCAACCAGGATGACTACTACATCGACCCTGAGGGACGATTTTTCATCGTGGCAGACGGCATGGGTGGGCACGCTGGAGGGCAGGAAGCTAGCCGCTTGGCCACCGCTGCCATTAAGACCTTTTTGCAGCAGCACTGGCACAAAGACATAGCCACTGCCCAGCTCCTAGAGCAAGCCCTGCGTCAGGCCAATAATGCCATTCTCGACGACCAGAGGCGTCACCCTGAACGGGCCGACATGGGCACTACCGTTGTGTTGGTCACCTTTCGCGACAGTGACCCGCAACCCTGGTGTGCCCACGTGGGTGACTCTCGTCTCTACCGTCTGCGGGGCCACCACCTAGAGCAACTCACCGAAGACCACACCTGGATTGCCAAGGCGATTCGGGCGGGCGAGGTCAGCTCGGCTCAATCGCGTAGCCATCCGTGGCGTCACGTGCTGTCTCAGTGTCTAGGACGCGATGACCTCACCGAAATTGATATTCAGCCCATTGAGGTGCACAGTGGCGATCGCCTGCTGCTGTGCAGCGACGGTCTCACCGAAGAATTATCGGATCATCTGATTGCGTCTCACCTCAAGTCGATTCGCGCCTGCGAGGCGGCGGCCACAGCCCTGGTCAATTCTGCTAAGCAGCGGGGGGGGCGCGACAACATCACTGTGGTAGTCGTGAATCTGTCGGCACCATCTGGCAGCGTTAACAGCTAGTTAGGGCAATAACTTTACCCTCCAATAGGTGGGTATTTTATCTGTGTTCGATCAGCCCTTCAGCCGATGCAATTGAGGCGAATATAGCTCTAAAAGCCTCTATGCGTGGCGATTGTAAATGCTGCGACTACGCAATCATGCGGGTAAAGCACCCCTGCACTGGCACTGCCCTAGCCTAAACAAAGAATCCACCAAGAAGTTTGCCCTGAGCATTTTTACTTAGCAGTCATTGCTAAAAGTTGTAAATTCTCTACCGGCAGATGACGGTTTGGGGATGACTTGCTATATTCGCTTACAAGACCAGTAAGTGGATCTTTGTCAAATGATCGTTATAATTTGTAAACCATTGCGCATTGGCTTCGGCCAGTACTGTGGTTACAACCTATTCCGGTAGAGCAGCCAGTGCTGGGATTGGTTTTCCTCAAGAAAGCTAACCTGTACCTTAGGCCGTAACTCAGGCTCAGCCTAGTCGTTACCCACTACTGGATTGTTGTTCTCTCTCTCTCTCTCAGGAGCAAATCCATGAACGAACCGATGCAACTCTCTTTAGAGCAGCAGTTTAGTTTGAGGTCCTTTGAAACTCAGGTCGACAAAATGAGTCGGGAGCAGGCCCAGCAGTTCCTAGTCAAGATGTATGAGCAGATGATGATGCGAGAGACAATGTACAAGCACTTTCTCAAGCACGAATGGGGAATTGGGCCAAATCCTCAGATGTAGGGCTAACGTCGCCAAAACAGCATGAAGACGGCGACCTCCCTCTCTTGCACGATTCTCTTGAATCAGGCCGGGGATGCTGGGGCGTCACCTTCGATGCTAAAAACTGATTAATTAGCTGCACAATCGAAGCTTGCGCTGACCTAGAGGCTACCTAATTTAATCCGCTTGTTTTTTAAGAACATTCATCAGAGCTATAGCTCTACCAAAAATTTTGATCAACCGATCGCAACGCGCTTCTGATGCTTTGTCCATTGGTGAACCAGCTATTTTAACGACCCAGTGCTTTTCTGCAGCGAGCGCACAGCACGTCGGTCAAGCCAACCTTTTCTAGCTCTCCGTTTTGCCCATTTTCGGATTTTTAAGGAATCCGACATCGCCGCCGTCGAGATCTAACCGGTTTAGCTAGCCTACAGAACCTCTGCGCAGAAGGGAGCTACGACCTTTAAGGGGTTGAAACGGCCCTGTCTAACGTTATGGTAATGGGAAGGGCTTCCCCAAGGGCCGCTGACGGCCTGGAGGAACATGCCGCAACGATTGCCAGATTGGGCGATCGCAAATTTTGTCTGCTTTGTTGCACCTGATCGGGGGACTTATGTTTCAGCGCGCGCTCATTTGTACCGACTTTACCGACGGTATTTACCGTCTTGCTCAGTTTGTGCCGAGCCTCGTCGCTGGGGGGTTTAGGTCTCTGGTGTTTTTCCACAATGTGTCGGTAGACAGTGAGCGGGAAATTCCGCGAGATAGCCCGGAGCTGCTGGAAAACTACCGCCAGCGCTTGCAGACGCTGCTGCGCGATGTGCCCGACGGTATTGATGTCGCCGTTGAAGTGCAGATGGGACGCGCCAGCGAGGGCATCTTGCGTCTGGCTAAAAAGCACCAGAGCGACGTGATTTTTTTGGGTAGCCCAACCCGCACCCTGCTGGAAGAAAAACTGTTTGGCAGCACTACTGCTGGTCTAGCCGAAAAGACGACCATTCCCATTATTATTCTGCGGCCCCAGCTCGTGTCGACCTACACGACCGCTGAGCTAAAGTTGCGCTGTGCCCACCTATTTCGCTACCTGCTAGTGCCTTACGACGGCACCCAGGGAGGCAAAAACCTGATCAAAAAAATTCATCAGCAGGTGAAGAGCAACCCCAACTCGGTGCTAGAACGGGTGCGCCTGCTGTGGGTGATTGATGAAACGATGCGCCGGGAATTGCGGGGCGATAACCCAATGAAGCAAGCCGAACAGGAACTTGACCAGCTTCAGTCGGAGCTGGCGGCCCTCAACCTAGTGGTCAATACCACCATCGTCGAAGGTAGCCCCCTAGCAGAAATTCTGAAAGCTGCTGAAATGCACGATATTGGGGCGATCGCCACCTGCTCTAGCAACCTTGGCGGCATTCTCAAGTGGTCAGCCCCCAGCCTCACCCGTGAAATTCTGCGTAGCAGCTGGCATCCAGTGCTGTTTTTCCCTTCCTAAGCCCGCCCCCTGTGAGCGCTAACGACGCTAGTCAGAGAGGCTAGAGCCTGTATCGACGTAGATCGACTCCAGCTTTTGCAGCACCTTGGCTTTGAGCTTGGTCTGGAGTTCGTTGCGCAACAGGTCGCGGCTAGTGGCGATCGCCCCAGTAGAGGGGCGACTGCGGGCGGTCAGCGCCCATTCCTGGAGCAGACTGCGCTGAGGGTCAGAGACGCTACAGCTCAGCACATGGGCACAGGGACGCGGGTTCTCGAGGGCAAAGAGCAGCAGCTTATAGGTGCCGGTTTTACCCAGCAATCCAGCCATATCTTGGCCCAAGGCAGTTTTGAGATCGAGATAGCAGGGCAGCCAGCGCGCGCCATAGGAGCTGCTATAGAGCACTGTCAGCCAGAGCATCATGGGGTGGGGAGCCATGGTGCAGATAAAGGTGTTGTAGCGGGTGCTGACTAGCCGCCGGTTAATTTCGGCCTCGGGCATCATCGCCCACAGGGTCGCTAGTGGCCCCTGACTGGTGGGCAGCGAGTGGGGAAAGACAATCTCGGCTATGGGCTTGGCGGTGGGCCACACGGTTAGCTTACAAACCTGGTCGTCCTTGAGCGATTCGGTGGCCGTTGGCTGGCGAGTGACCGGCACCCGGGTGAGGGTAGTGCTAATCCGCTGGCTAATGCGAAAACCGTTGACGTAGCGAGATTGGAGCGGCTCTAAAATCTGCAAAATTTCCTGAGTGCTCTGGGGGCGATCTTCAGCGAGCTTAGCCATACAGCTCATCACCAGGTCTTCGAGCAACTTAGGAATTTTAATGCTGCTGGCCACCTCGCTCATTAGCTTGGGCGACTGGGTCTGGTGCACCTTGTACCAGCCACCAAAGGTATGGCTGCTGGCCCGGAGAGGCAAATGGCCAGTCAGCATTTGAAACATCATCACCCCGAGGCTGTAGATGTCGGAGCGACCGTCGAGCTCACGGCCCTCCATTTGCTCAGGGGAAGCGTAGGCCAGAGTACCCATAAAGCAGTTGGTCTGATCGCTATCGACCTGCATGAGTTTGGCAATGCCAAAGTCTAAGATCTTCGCCAGCTCCCCTAGGGTAGGGTCTTGCACGATCATAATATTGCTGGGCTTGATGTCGCGATGAATAATCGGCACCGGCTCAGGCTGGGTTTTGAGAATAATGCCTTCGTGGGCGGTCTGAAGACCCAGGCAAATTTGCCGAATCAGGCCCAAAAAACGAGGCATAGGCAGGGGTTGAAGATTGAGCAGATGGCTGAGACTTTGCCCCTGTAGATATTCCATGACGTAGAAAGGCACGCCTTCGTCGCTGACGCCATAGTCGGTGACGCGTACTACGTGAATGCTTTTTTGACCTAGCTGGGCACAGGTCATGGCCTCCTGCATGAAGCGCTCGCGCATTTTTTCGCCGGGCAGGGTTTGGGAAAGCAGCTTGATCGCTACCTTCACACTGCCCAGCAGCAGGTCTTCGGCTAGATACACCCGACCCATTGAACCCTGGCCAAGAGGTTCTAACAATTCGTAGCGATTTGCTAATTTACAGCCTAGGTTTGAGTCAGCCATAGAATGGTATTAGCCAGAAGGCAGGGAGGGGCAGGCAAGGGGGATGCATTGAAGGAGGATATAAGCTGAGAGTGGCGACGGATTTGGGGCCAAAGATCAAACCGATTCACTCAACTCTGTGAGCTGTTCGTTGGCAAGCGGGGCCACGAACCGTAGCTAGCCCAGTCGTGTGATCCCTAGGGTTAGGCCAGGGTACTGGGGTGGCCCACTGATACCCTGCTGACTAAGATCCAACCCAATTGTGCGCCCTGCAATACTTCGGACTGGGCTCAGCCAGCAGCCAAGAACCATAGAATTAATATGCCCAGCTGCATCTAAAAGGTGTTGTTTTTACTGTAGTACATTCTCCTAGAAGCACTTATAGAGAGGCCGTTCACATTCCTGGCGCTGAGGCCCCTTGCAGATGCAGGGTTGCTTCCATCGCGCTGGTCAGGTAGTGGCCGGTCATAATGCCGCTAGAGAGGTGGTAGCGATCGTGGTCGAGGCGATATAGGGTCTCAAACCCCGTGCGGCGCTGGCGATCGCCCAAAGCCCAGTAGCGCTGAATAATCGAGTCTGGGGCCACCCAGCCCTCGCCCTCTACTCGACCCAGCAGACTGTGCTGCAGCACGAAGGTGTATTGGCAGTCGCCGCTGGTCAATCGACCCCGATACTGAAGCGCCATCTCGCTGGGCTGGGTATCGGGCAAAGCCAGCTTCATCACCATCGTGAACCAGTCGTCGCGACTCCAGGCGACTAAAATTTTTCCCTTCACTGGCGTAGGTAGCCGATCGCGCTCCATCCAGCTACCCTGGAGCGTCCACCGGCCAGGCTCAATTAAAAAGCTATGGTCCACACAATGCTCCCTCAGCCGTTCCCATGGGCCGGAACATCGGTTGTGTCGCTGCTAATGTCCGGCATAGCCCGCTGTCCGCTGTCCCGTGCTTCTCAAGCATACGCCCTATTGCTCAGACTGGGGTATGGGGCTTCGGCAACCGCTAAACCTAGCGAGGCAGGGCAATATTATGACCCTGCCCGAGCACCACGGAGCGGCTGGCTCCGGTAACGGTGGGCAGGTTGCCGGGGAAGCCCTGGCGATACCAATAGCCCAATACCGCAAAGGCGATCGCTTCCTTATAGTTAGCTGACACTCCCACCGCGTCAGTGGTCTGCACCACGATCTCGGGTAGCTGCGCCTGGAGACACGCCATCAGCACTGGGTTTTGGCTGCCGCCGCCGCACACCAGCAGGCGATCGGGCAGGGCAGGCAAAAAGGTGCGGTACTCGTGGGCTACCGAGGCCGCCGTAAACTCGGTCAGGGTCGCCACCAAGTCCTGCGGCGCTAACCCTTCTTCTTGGGCATCTTGGCGGCAACGATTAAAGAAATCCCAGCCAAACAGTTCGCGCCCGGTGGATTTTGGCGGCGGCTGCGTGAAGTAGGGGTGCTCTAGCCACCGGCTGATCAGCGGTAGGCAGGGCACGCCCTGCGCCGCCCAAGCGCCGTCGACATCGTAGGTGAGTGCCCCCGCCGATAAGCTATGGACGGCTATGTCAATCAGGGAATTGGCTGGCCCCGTATCCCAGCCCAGCACCTTGGGGGCGCTGCCCTGGCGATTCCAGGGGGGCAGGTAGGCGACATTGCCAATGCCGCCCAGGTTTTGCACGCAGCGCCGCTCGGTGGGGTGGCTGAGCAGGCAGAGATCGACGATCGGCGCGAGCGGTGCCCCTTCGCCCCCGGCCTCGATATCCGCTTGACGAAAGTTGCTGACGGTGGGCAGGTTAGTCTGCTGGGCGATCGCCACCCCGCGCCCCAGTTGCAGCGTGTAGGCCAGCTGGGCTGGCCCCTGATCGGGCCGCGCTGGGCGGCCTACTGGACGGTGAAAGACCGTCTGCCCATGGGAGGCAATCAGGTCGGCGGGGCCAGCCTGGGCGAGGAGCGCCTGGGCCGCTGCCGCAAAGGTCTGGGCCACGGCGTCGTCGAGGGCCGCAAGCTGGTCGAGGGCGATCGCTTCCCCCGCGCAGAGGGCCAAAATCTGTCGGCGCAGCTCGTCGGGGTAGGGATAGGCTAACCCCTCAACCAACGACACCGTCAGGTCGTAGCCCTGCCCATCTAGCTCAACGAGGGCAGCATCAATGCCGTCAACCGAGGTGCCGCTAATGAGTCCAATTACGCGCATGGGCTATACCGGTAGACGCTCTAGACCTCGATTGCTGCCAATCACCACCATCAGCCCCCCCGCTTTGAGTCGAGTGACAGGGCTGGGGTTGATCTCAAACTGCTCAGGCTCGTTGTCTTGGCTAATCGCCAGCAAGGTGAGTTCGTAGCGGTTGCGCAGGTCAAGGTCAACAATGGTTTTTTGGTCAAAGGCCTGGGGCACAATGATCTCGGCAATACAGTGGTTGGGGTCAATCTCGAAGCGATCGAGAATGCCGGGGGAGGTCAGCGATCGCGCCAGCTCACAGCCCATCTCGTGCTCTGGGAAGACGACGTGATCGGCTCCGACGCGATCGAGTAGCTTGCCGTGGATCTCTGACGAGGCCTTAGCCACCACATTTTTTACCCCCGCCTCTTTTAGATTGAGGGTAGTGATAATGCTTTCTTCGACATAGTTGCCGATCGCCACAATCACCGTATCAAAGTCGGTGATGCCCGCTTCGCGGAGAGCCGACGGCTGGGTACTATCTAGCTGGAGAGCATGGGCGGCAATTTGGTCAGTCATTGCCTGGCTAACATGGACTTCGTTGGTATCGACAGCTAGCACTTCATAGCCCAGGTTGTTGAGGGTGGCGCAAACCGCTCGACCAAACCGCCCTAAACCAATTACAGCAAACTGGCGATTGGGCGATCGCATTTTGCGCAAAAACGTCAGCGATGACAAATTCACAACCGTAGTTTTACCTCGTTAAAAAGCACTGCTCTGTCCTTAGACCGATCAGATCTTATCACTCACTACTGTATCCCCAGTATCAGCAGGGTTTCAGCCAATAGCTGTACGGCGAGAATTCTTTTTTGCTAGGCTAGCCTAATGGTTTTGGCCCAAAGGGTAAAGTAGGGACGTGAATATACAACTTGGTCGTGGCAAAGTAGTCCGTAGAGCGTACGGCATTGATGAAATTGCCCTGGTGCCTGGGCCTCGCACCCTAGACCCAAGCCTGGCCAACACTCGTTGGCAAATTGGCGGCATTGAGCGTGAGATTCCCATCATCGCCAGCGCTATGGATGGCGTGGTAGATGTCGGCATGGCCATTCGGCTCTCAGAGCTGGGGGCCTTAGGGGTACTTAATTTGGAGGGCATTCAAACCCGCTACGATGACCCCAATCCCATCCTCGACAAAATTGCCTCAGTGGGCAAAGAGGAGTTTGTCGGTCTGATGCAGACCCTCTACGCCGAACCGATCAAGCCTGAGCTGATCACCAAGCGCATTCAAGCCATCAAGGCGGGCGGTGGCGTGGCTGCCGTGAGCCTCACCCCCGCCGGGGCGGCTCGGTTTGGCAAGACAGTGGCCGAAGCCGGGGCCGATCTGGTGTTTGTGCAAGCCACGGTGGTCTCGACTGCCCACCTGTCTCCGGCAGACATTAGCCCGCTCGACCTGGCCGCTTTCTGCGCTGAAATGCCCATGCCGGTGATTTTGGGCAACTGCGTCACCTACGAGGTCGCTCTCAATCTGATGAAGGCTGGGGCTGCCGCCGTCATGGTGGGCATTGGTCCCGGTGCCGCCTGCACCTCTCGCGGCGTGCTGGGCATTGGCATTCCCCAGGCGACTGCTGTGGCTGACTGCGCCGCCGCCCGCGACGACTTTTTTGCCGAAACTGGGCGCTATGTGGCGATCGTCGCCGATGGCGGCTTGGTTACCGGCGGCGACATTTGCAAGTGCATCGCCTGTGGAGCCGACGGGGTGATGATCGGCTCGCCCTTTGCCCGCGCCGCCGAAGCGCCAGGTCGCGGCTTCCACTGGGGCATGGCCACCCCCAGCCCGGTGCTGCCCCGAGGCACCCGCATCAAAGTGGGCACCACTGGCAGTCTGGAGCAAATTCTGCGTGGCCCCGCTGGGCTAGACGACGGCACCCACAACTTCTTAGGGGCGCTGCAAACCAGCATGGGCACCCTAGGTGCCAAAGACCTGAAGGAGATGCAGCAGGTGGAGGTAGTGATTGCCCCCTCGCTGCTGACCGAGGGTAAGGTCTACCAGAAAGCTCAGCAGCTCGGCATGGGTAAATAAGCCAATCTGTTAGAGACTCGATTGTTTGCGAAATGGCTTTTGGAAATCTAAATTTCCAAAAGCCATTTTTTATAAGAGTTCTAGGGCATCGCTATTGAAGTAAGCTACCCAGAATTTTGGCCGGTAAGTTTGCCGAAGAGACATCCAGGCTTTGTTGAATAGACAGTTGGTGCAGCAAAGCTTAGGGCTGAAGCCAAAGAGTTGAGGTATTGGGTCAAGTTGTTATGGAGGCTCTAGGTTCACCAACATAAAAAAACTGGCTTTGACAATATTCTGTCAAAGCCAGTTAGGTTTGGGGGTTAGAAAGAAACTGAACGATCGCCCACTACCAGCTTCGAGTCGGAGCCAGCGCATGGCCACGAATCAGGCTGCCCATGGTCTTGGCGGTGATTTTCATCTGCACCAGGGGGTTGGCGGGCACCACGGTTTTGTAGAGGTAGCTGTCGAAGGTGAGCTTCTGCACATCGATGTCAGAGCACATTTCGACAAAGGCCTCGCGGGTGGCGTCGGAGCGGTAGAAGACCGTTTGCAGCAGATCCAGCACCTTGTAGGTAATGCCGTACTGCTTATCCCAACGCTTCAGGTAAACCTTAAGGTCGGCTTCAGTGGGGATGCGCTGGCCGTTGTTAGAAAACTCCACAATGGTTTCGGCGCACATGCGGGCTGACTTGGCGGCGAAGTAGATGCCCTCACCAGAAGATTTGGTGACGGTACCGGCAGCATCGCCGACCAGCGCTACTCGACCGACGACGCGGCGGGGTCTGGGGTGCTCAGGAATGGGGTGCGCTTCTACTTTGATGATTTCGCCACCCTCTAGACGCTTAGCGGCGCGGGCGCGAATCCCGGCCTGAAGCTTCTTAATTTGAGCCTGGTTCACCCGCATGGTGCCGGTGCCGACGGCGACGTGGTCATACTTGGGGAACACCCAGGCGTAGAAGTCGGGGGAAACGTCGTTGCCCACGTACATCTCGGCCAGGTCTTCGTAGTAGGCCATTTTGTCTTCGGGCAGGCGAATGCGCTCTTGGAAGGCGATCGCATAGTTATAATCCCCAGCCTTGATCGCCTTGGCAACGCGAGAGTTGGCCCCATCGGCCCCAATCACCAGATCGACCTGAAGCGACTTGTTGTCGCCCACCAGCCCGTCTTCGCGGTGCTCGGTGTAGTGGAGGGTATAGGCCCCCGTCTCGGTGGTGGGGATTTCGAGGGTGTGAACGGTGCCGTTGATGAGTTTCGCTCCGTGCTGGGCGGCGCGATCGCGCAAAAAGCCATCCATCACCTCGCGGCGGCACATGCCAATATATTCATCATCTTTGAGGGTGGCGCCGATGTTGACCTCAACGTTGGAGGGGGAAATCATCTTCATCTTGCGCACGCGGCGATCGATGATTTCTGGTGGCAAATCAAATTCTTCGACCATGCACAGGGGAATGGCCCCGCCGCAGGGCTTGGCGTTGTCGAGCTTGCGCTCAAAGAGGTACGTTTCAATACCGGCTTTAACTAGTGTCTCAGCAGCCGAGGAGCCTGCTGGACCTGATCCTACTACTGCTACCCGAAGTACCAAGGGTGCTTACTCCACTATTGCAAAAAGCTACGAGGGCATCGTATCACGGGATTTTTGGCATTTTGGGCCACTCTCAAGGGTTGTAACTCGATTGAAACACTCGTTTACATTGAGATACGGCAAACGGGCAAAGTTCTATTCGTTGGCCAGAGAAAAATCTATGGCGGGTGAAGTGTTCACAGATGGCGCTTTATATCCGTTCACTCACCCCGAGATTTCGGTTCTTCGGTGAGCGCGATGCCTAACTCATCCACCAGCCAGTTGATTACCTGCTGACGTTCACCGGGGGTGAGGTAAAAGCGGCCCGTTTGGCGGAGGCGATCGTTCATGTCCTCGACATCGGCCAGGGTAAATAGCCCAGCGGTGGTGCCCAGGGTGCAGAGAATATCATCTTGCCCCTGCTCGTCAAGCCCGCCGTAGCGGTAGCGGGCAATGTGCTGACCTAGGCGGGTGAAGTCGTAGCTGTCTTGGGAGAGCCGCTGCTTTTTGGCATCGGGAATTGGCTCTCCCGCCGCTATCTTGGCGTAGTCGGTGTCGAGCATGTCGAGGTGGACAATGCGGGGCTGAGGGTGAGAACTCACGCGGTTTCCTTTGGCCCTAGCTGGCCAGATAGTCTGGCCAGAAATGTTCTAACCAGAGGTATCAGGGTAACTGAGCCCCCTGGGGCGGCTCTGATTCTGCTGAATGTTTTTCAAAACCGGGCCAGGGCCGTTGCATTCTGAAATACAGTCCGTCAAGAATTAATTGGCCCAACGTCGGGGAGCCGATCAGGTCACGTATTGAAACCCCTAGCCGAGAGCGGCAATTTCCAGAGCCTGATAGGCGTCTTCGCTCAGCAGGTCAGCCTCAGACTGAACGCGATCGAGAAACACCTTGCCCTCTAGATGGTCGGCCTCGTGTTGAAAGATGCGGGCAACGAAGCCCTGCCAAATCTGGCGGTGGGGTTGCCCGTGGCGATCGCAGTATTCCACCTCAACGGTTTGATGACGCGGCACCTGACCCCGCACTCCCGGCACGCTGAGACAGCCCTCCCAGCCCAGCTCTAGCTGATCGCTGGCCGATACCAGACGAGGGTTAACCAGCACCGTCGGCTCCATCAGAGGGGCATGGGGGTAGCGCAGGTTGGGGCGTGAGGCGATCACCAATATCCGTAGCGAGTGGCCCAGCTGGGGGGCGGCAATGCCGACGCCGTTAGCAGTGCGCACTGTTGCCAACAGCTGGTCAATTAGCTGTTGGACGGCTTCATCTTCCACCGCAGCTACGGGCTTGGCAACCTGGCGCAGCACCGGATGGCCCAGGGTTAGCAGCGGGGTTGGGCATGGCTCTGGAATGGTCATAGATAGGCCTTAGGGATCGTATAGAGTAAACCGGGGACGGGGTTAGCTGAGCAATATTGTATACATCTTCCCCAGAGGCTAGGGTCCTATGGTTCAATAGACCAGCGGGACGCCTCTGGTGCTTGGCTCACTGCGGCACTATGGGATCCATTTTTTATCAAAGCGCTATATGTAGAATCAGGGACATTTTTTATCTATCTATCTAGTACCCTATAGATCCAAGATCGCTGTTTGGCCTGAGCTGTCCCAGTCTACGGCTAAGTTTCGGGAGAGCGGTTTCACCGCCTTGGAAAGCCCCAGTTCTGGTGTCAGAATGCTAGCGGGCTAAGGAGTGGTGGCCCAATCAGCTACTCATGCGCGATGTCTGCCTTCGGGCAGCGGTTATTTACGAGGTAAACCGTGGATCAGGCCCTAAATCGGTTGTGGGAAGAGGTGCTGAGCCAGCTTCAGGTGGAGCTGAGCCGACCCACCTTTGAAACCTGGATTAAGCCTGCTCAGGCACAGACTCTGAGCGATCGCGCCCTGGTGATATCGACCCCCAACCCCTTTGCCCGCAATTGGGTGCAGAAGCATTACGCAGGCACCATTATTCAAGTCGTCAACAATATTTTGGGCAAGGCCATTGAGCTTCAAGTGACGGTGGTGCCCGACGGGGATGACGCCTCGGCGGCGCTGCGACCCATGGCTGAGGTCAACTGGCCAGCTTCGTCCCCGTCCCTGCCCGCTCACTCGACCCCGGCGTTGCCTGCCCGTGCAATACCGGCGGAGCCACCTGCAGCGGCCCAAGAGCATTACAACGATCTCAACCACAAAGCCGTGTTTTCGCGTTTTGTGGTGGGGGCCAACAACCGCATGGCCCACGCGGCGGCTCTAGCGGTGGCCGAGTTGCCAGGGCGTGAGTTTAACCCGCTGTTTTTGTGCGGCGGGGTCGGCCTGGGCAAAACCCACCTGATGCAGTCCATCGGCCACTACCGGCGAGAAATTGCCCCCCAGGCGCGGGTGGCTTACGTCAGCACAGAGCAATTCACCAACGACCTGATCACCGCCATCCGCCGCGACAGCATGCAGCACTTTCGCTCCCACTATCGGGATGTGGATATTTTGCTGGTGGACGACATTCAGTTCATTGAGGGCAAGGAATACACCCAGGAGGAGTTTTTCCACACCTTCAACACGCTCCACGAGGCGGGCAAGCAGATTGTGCTGGCCTCAGACCGGCCCCCCAACCAGATTATGCGGCTGCAAGACCGGCTGATCTCGCGGTTTTCCATGGGTCTGATTGCCGACATTCAGCCCCCCGACTATGAGACCCGGATCGCCATTCTGCAAAAGAAGGCGGAGTACGAGCAGGTGGATCTGCCCCGAGAGGCAATCGAGTACATCGCCGCTAGCTATACCTCTAATATTCGCGAGCTGGAGGGGGCGTTGATTCGCGCGATCGCCTACACGTCGATCTCGGGCCTGTCCATGACCGTCGAAAACCTAATGGCGGTGCTGAATCCGCCAGGGGACAAAATCGAAGCGTCGCCCAGTTCAGTCCTAGCGGTGGTGTCTGAGCAGTTTGGTGTCTCAGTGGAAGATTTAAAGGGGGCCTCGCGGCGGCGGGAGATTAGCCAAGCCCGGCAGATCGGCATGTATCTGATGCGCCGTCACACCGATCTCAGCCTGCCTAAAATTGGCGATGCCTTTGGCGGCAAAGACCACACCACGGTGCTCTACAGCTATACCAAAATTGAGAAGCTGCTGAAGCGCGATCTAGATTTGGCCCAGACCATTCGGCAGCTCGGCGATCGCCTGAGTATGAGCGAGCGGGGAAGGTGAGGAGTCGGGGGTGGGGAGATGGGGAAGATGGGGTCGTTTGGGCTGTGGACGGGTGGGGTTTGAGGGATTAGGCCAACTTAATTGCTCCTGTGGTGATGGCGATTGAAGTTCCTGAAAATTCTGTGCAGGTTGAAAGTCGGGCGGAGTGGCGCGAGTGGCTAGCGGCGAACCACACCCGCCCCGCAGGCATCTGGCTGATCACCTACAAGAAACGGTCGGGTCGGCCCTACGTTTCCTACGATGAGGTGGTCGAAGAAGCGCTGTGTTTTGGCTGGATCGACAGCAAGGGCAACAAGCTTGACGACGATCGCACCATGCTGTGGATGGCTCCGCGCCAGCCCGGTACCGGCTGGTCGGCGCTCAACAAACGGCGAATTGCCGCCCTGACCGAGGCGGGGGTGATGATGCCGCTGGGGTTAGCAAAAATTGAGGCGGCGAAACTGGATGGATCGTGGGAGTTGTTGGACGCGATCGAGCGTCTGGAGGTGCCAGCGGATCTGGCGGCGGCTTTTCGGGAGAATGACCTCGCCAAGGCTAATTTTGAGGCGTTTCCGCGTTCGGCCAAGCGGGGCATTTTGGAATGGATTGCCAGTGCCAAGCGGGCCGAAACGCGGCATCGCCGTATTGCCGAAACGGTGGACTTAGCCGCCCAAAATATTCGCGCCAATAGCTGGCCCAAGCGCCCCGGCTAGGGGCTACGGCAACCGGCGATCGCCCTGGAGCATCTGAGTCGCCGCCTCTACAGGCAGGGGACGAGCGAAAAAATAACCCTGGGCCGCCTCACACCCCAGGGTGAGTAGCTGGGTAAGCTGCAACTCGGTTTCGACCCCTTCGGCAATACAGGTCATTTCCAGGTTGTGGGCCAGATCGATGATGGCCTGCACAATGCCCTGGCGGGTGGGCTGCATTTGGTTGACAAAGGAGCGATCGATCTTGAGGGTTTGCACCGAAAACTGGCTGAGGTAGCGCAGGGACGAGTAGCCGGTGCCAAAGTCGTCAATGCTGAGCTGAATGCCTCGACCGCGAATTGCGGCCAGGGTATAGGCAATGCTCTCGGACTGCTCTAGCAAAATGCGCTCGGTGATTTCAAACTTGAGCCAGTGACCCGCTACTCCGGTGTCGGTCAAAATCTGATCGACGGTTTGAATAAACACCGGGTCGCGAAACTGCTGCCCCGACACATTGACGCTGACCTGAAAGCCATCGTCTAAATAGTGGGCGGCGCTCCACTGGGCGATGGTTTCGCACACCTGGCGCAAAATTTGCCCGCCGAGGGGTTTAATCAGCCCCGTGTCTTCGGCTAGATCGATAAATTCACTGGGCATGATCAGCCCTCGGTCGGGGTGCTGCCACCGGGCCAGAGCCTCAAACCCCAGCAGCGATCGCGTCTCGAGCGACACAATCGGCTGATAGTGCACCACAAAGTTCTGTTGTTTGATGGCGAGACGCAGATCGTTTTCGAGGTTGAGCCGCGCGATCGCCTCTTGATACATCTCAAAGCCAAAGATTTCGTAACGGTTGCGACCCAGCTCCTTGGCCCGATAGAGGGCGATATCCACATCCCTAAAAATGTCGTTGCTGTTGGCGTAGGAGCCGTCGCCAATCAAAATGCCGATGCTGACCGAAGTAAAGATGATTTTGCCATCGAGGGTGATGGGGGCTTCGAGCATAGTCTGAATGCGATCGGCTACCTGAATGACCTCGGCGGTGTCGGTAATTTTATCGAGGAAAATGACAAACTCGTCGCCGCCCCAGCGCGACACCATATTGATATTGTGAACGCAGGCTTTTAGCAAATTGGCCACGGCCACCAACAGCTTGTCGCCGAGCAGGTGGCCCAGGCTGTCGTTGACTGCCTTGAAGCGATCGAGGTCAATCATCAGCAGGCCAAAGCGATCGCCGCCATACCAGCTGCACTGCATTAGCTCCAGCTCCAGGCGTTTGGCCAACCAGTCGCGGTTGGGCAGGTGGGTGAGGGCATCGTGCAGGGCATCGTAGCGCAACTGCTGTTCGACTTCGACCCGGCGGCTGACATCCCGCGAGCTGGTGACAATCCCCGTAACCACGCCCGCGTCATCGATCACTGGCTTAGCCAGGGTTTCGAGCCAGATGTGACGGCCCGACTGACACCGAAACCGATAGCAGCTAGGGCTCGATTCGGCCTGCCCCGACAAGGGCTGAAACTGGAACTGAATGCAGTGGCTGTCGGCTGGGTGGCAAAAATCTTGGAGCCGCTTGCCGACTAGATCGGCGGCACCATAGCCCAGCAGGGCTTGGGCCGACGGGCTGACGTATAAAAACTCTCCCTGGGTGTTGTGCAGACAAACCAAATCACTCATGTTGTCGGCAATCAGTCGATAGCGAATTTCACTGCTGCGCAGATCTTGCTCAGCCTGCTGTCGCACCTGAATTTCGGTGATCAGCGATTGGTTCACCGCTGCCAGCTCGGCGGTGCGCTGCTGCACTTGGTGCTCTAGGGATTGGTTAAACTGCTGGAGCTGGAGCTGGGCCCGCCGCAGACTGAGCTGGGTGTTTACCCGAGCCATCACTTCGGCGGTTTTAAACGGCTTAGAAATATAGTCGACGCCGCCCACCGCAAAAGCTTTGACCTTGTCGAGGGCTTCGTCGAGGGCGCTGATAAAAATTACCGGAATATCGCGGGTGGCGGGGTCAGCCTTGAGGGTTTTGCAGACGGTATAGCCGTCGGTGTCGGGCAGCATAATGTCGAGCAAAATCAAGTCGATGGGGGTTGAACGCGCCACCATCAGGGCCATGGCTCCGGTCAGCACGCCCCGCGTTTCGTAGGCCTGCTCCCCCAGCTCCCGAGTCAGCAGATGCAGATTGTCGGGAATGTCATCGACGACCAAAATAATGGGTTTGGGGTTAGGGCGTTCGCTCATCTTCGCGCTGGCAGAGGGACATAAGCTTATCAAATTGAAAGTTGGTCACCCAGCCCTGCAAAGTTTGGCGCTGAGACGCCTGCTCGCTGGGCAGGGCGTCGAGCAGGTGAAGCAGGGCTTTTTGGTCGGCCTGGGTAGCGGCGTTGTACAGGCGATCGCGCCAGTCCTGGGGCATCATAGCTAGGCTACCCACCGGGCAGGAAGCCGTTTCAGCGACTGGGTCGAGGGCCGGGAGGTCGGCATAGACAAACTGTACCCCCAGATGCTGGGCTAGCTTGTCAACAATCACCGTCGGCTGAAACGGCTTGCGAATGAAGTCGTCGCAGCCCGCCGACAGCACCAGCGATTTTTCTTCGTCAAAGACGCTGGCGGTGAGCGCGATGATGGCGGTGGCCTGCCCCTGCACTTCGGCTTTGATCTGACGGGTAGCCTCGTAGCCATCCATCACCGGCATCCGCATGTCCATCCAGATTAGGTGGGGCTGCCAGTCCTGCCACTGGGCGATCGCCTCCTGGCCATTGGCGGCCTCGCGCACCTCAAACCCCAGATCGCTTAAAAACTGCATCAGCAACCAGCGATTGTTGAACTGGTCATCGACCACCAGCAGCCGGTAGGGCGGCTGATCAGGAGCCAGCCCCGTAGCCTGACGCGTTGAGGGGGATGGCGGCAGCTGATCGGCGATCGCCACCGGCACCTGCACCGTAAACTGCGACCCCTGGCCAGGCTGGCTTTGTACCGCAATGGTGCCCCCCATGAGCTGAATTAGCTGATCGCAAATGCGCAGCCCCAGGCCCGTGCCTTCGTTGCTGCCCCGACCCGACTCGGTTTGCGAAAACGCCTGAAACAGCAGCTTTAGCTCCTCGGGGGCAATGCCAAAGCCAGAGTCTATGATCTCAAAGCGCAGCCAGCCGCCCCGCTCAGCCGACCACAGCACCCGCAGCGTCACCTGCCCCGTCTCGGTAAATTTGATCGCATTGTTGAGCAGGTTCATGATCACCTGGCGCAGCTTGCGCTCATCGGCTTGCACAAACTGCGGCAGCTCAGCGCCGCGCTCAACGGTAAAGCCAATTGACTTAGCCTGGGCCCGCAGCAAAAACATACTCTCCAGGTTGGCAATAAAATCGGGCAGGCTAAAGGCCGTGGCGTTGAGGGTCATGCGCCCGGCCTCAATTTTGGCCAGGTCAAGCACGTCGTTAATCAATTCGAGCAGGTGCTCGCCGCTAGATCTGATCAGGTCTAGCTCAGCCCGATGGGGGGCCAGGGCGGACTGGCGACCCAGCAGGTCAGAAAAGCCCAAGATCGCATTGAGGGGAGTGCGCAGCTCGTGGCTCATGTTGGCCAAAAACTCGCTTTTGGCCTGGTTGGCCACCTCAGCGGCTTGCTTGGCCTGCTGCAGCTCCTGGAATTTTTGGGTCAGGATGGTGGCCATCTGCTGAAAATTTTGCACCAGCGATCGCAGCTCTACCACCGGGCTAGAAGGCCACTGAATCGTCCGGCGCTCTTGCACCTGGGTGGGCAGATTGGTGGTGGACTGGGCCAATTCAAACAGCGGCTTCACAAACCGCCGACTGAGCCAGTGGGCAATGGCCACGGCCAGCCCCGTCACCACCATCAGAATAAATAAACTTTTACTGTGCTCTTGCTGCACCTGCTGCACGTGGGGCTGGGCCGGTGACTCGACTACCAGCTTCCACCCGGCAATGGCAGGCAGGGGGGACTCTTCTACAAACCGCGAATTGCGCCAGCGAACGGCGTACAGGGGGCTACCGTTGGTGGGCAGCCAGTGGTAAACCCCTTCACTAAGGGGTACCATGTCGCCGGTTTGGCGCAGGTCAAAGAGGCTGCGCCAGGCCCGCTCTGGGTCTGTGCTGAGCAGCACCTGCTGGTTTTGATCGACTAACGTTATCTGAAAGCCAAGCCCAGTAGCGGTTTCGGTCAGGATGGCTTGCAGGGTAGATAGATTGATTTCGCCCCAGACGCGGCCTTTCACCTGACCCTGGTTGAGCACAGGCTGGCTGAGCAATACGGTGCTGTCTTGAGCGGAGTCGTCGCCCAGGCGATCGCGCGATAGGGAGGGCTTCAAGTCGTTGGTGGCCTGGCCGGGGTCAGGCAGCCTGAGCGCATGGGCTAGGCCGTGGTCACTGTCGGCCTGGGCCACAATCTCATTGGCCTCGTTAGTAACGACCAAATGCTGAAAATCTGAAACCAGCGCTTGAATGGTTTGGGCCTGAACTTGAAGCGTGCTCTGGGTCTGCGGCGATCGGAGAGTAGAGCCCGCCACCTGAGCCGCAGTAGCTGCCAGAGCTGTGGTCGCCCTCACATGGCGGTCGTACCAGGCCTCAATGCGACCGGCCAAGGGCTGGGAAAACAAATTGAGATGAATCTGCTCCTCGGTCACCACCTGGGCAACCACCCCGTGGCTAGCCTGCGCCATTAAAATCAGCGTCGGGAAAAAGGCCGCCGCCACCAGCAGATTAAACAGAGTTTGCTGAAGCGATAGTGCGCTGGCCGCCTGGGGCCGTCCTATCCAGCGGTGGAGGGGGGTGTAGGACAGCAGCAGACTCGCCACCAGGGCGTTAAAGATGCCGTTGACCCCCTGCTTGAGCATGATGATCTGGGTTTGGTTGGAGTCTACCTCCAAAACCAGGTGGTAAAACAACCACACCAGCGGCATGCCGATGAGTACCCAGTAAATAGCATTGACCAGCACCAGGTTACGCCGAGAGTGACGAGCATAAAAAAACGCGACAAACAAAAATTCGGCAGCAAAGATAATAATGGCGTAGGGGTGATTCCAGAGAAAGTAGGTAATGCTAGCGGCCACTACCGCGGCCACTGCGCCCCAGCGGGTGCCATAGTAGCTGAGCACCAGCCACACAGCGATCGTGCCAAACAGAAAGTCAATACGAAAGAAGAATGACCAGCGCAAGTAATTGCCCATCACCCCCAAAATCAGCAGACTAATTAACCCCAAGGAACTCTGCTGAGCGATCGCCCTTTGCTGATGTGCCGACAAGTCTCCTGCAACGTTGTTCATGGTTCTTGGTTGCTGTTATCCATGCTGATAGGGCTGCATCTAAGTTTACGCTTGAGACCCTTGGGGTTTGTGATGCTAGCCTTGGGTCTGTCAGCGCCGCTACCGACGATCTTAGGGTTCCCAACCGATGACTAAACCCTCTTGGCAACCGCAGTTAGCTGACTAAGCATCAGCCGACGTCAAGTGATATCCTCAAGTGAACGCTGTTTGGGCCTAAATTCGGTATACATCCTTACTTTTCTTAACCTGCTAGCTCAATGCCTAGCTTTACTGTTTAATCAAGTCTTTGAAGTGACGTTTTTTTACTAGCTTTTGCCGCCGACAAGAGAAGTTTAAGTCAGCTCAACCTAGGACAGAATTAGGGCAGCGAGTTGTCACCAAAACTAACTTTTTAGTTATTTCCCTTCTTTCTAGAAGTAGTTGCCGAGTCGAAATAGACAGAGGTCAATGACAAGAGTCACTCTGATTATGAGTAGCCGCGATCGCCCCCTTGGTCAAAATTTGGCCCTTGTAATCGTCGCTCAATAGCTGAGAAGCGAATCACAACAGTTAGTGAAAACTAGCAGTAATAAGGAGGAAGTATACGGTTACGACAGCAGGCATGGAAGGCCGCCAGCGCCATGTGCTAGTAGGTAGCTGGGACAAGTTCTGAAAGTTGTCGTGACGCAAGCCAACGCCATGAACGCTCCGCAGGCTAGATGCTCATTGGCGTTGGTAAAAGAGCATGCCATGCGTTTGGAGCGGATCCAAGTGCTCTGGATGGACTAAAGCTACAGCGGCGACATTTTTCCCTCGCCGGCGGGCTAGTGATTCAGGCCCGAGTTGAGGTCATCAGCCGCCCTGGTAAAGCATCTGATCCCTTGCCCAGGCGCTAGATGATGGAGCCTGCACTGCGCGGGCTGAACCAGCATCAACGTTAGATTTCAGCGGTTAATTTAAATTCTCTCTGGCCTGCTGAGTAGGGGCAACCGAACCTCTGAGTACAGAAATCGCCGCTTGTAAAATTTGTCGTCTCAGTCAAAAATTGCCCTTAGGTAACCCATAGTTGAATCACCACCGAGCCGCCATGACGACGATTCTGGAACAGGGTAATATCTCGATTCATACCGAGAATATTTTTCCGATTATCAAAAAAGCGCTCTACTCAGAGCACGAAATTTTTTTACGGGAGCTGGTCTCCAACGCCGTTGACGCCATCAAAAAGCTCTCTATGGTGGCGCGATCGGGCGAATACTCCGGCGACATCAGCGCCCCCGAGATCGAAATCAAATTCGATAAAGACAAAAAGACGCTCAGCATCGCCGACACCGGCATCGGCATGACCGCCGACGAGGTAAAACAGTACATCAACCAGGTGGCTTTCTCCAGCGCTGAAGAGTTCATCACTAAGTATAAAGACAGCGCTGCCGCTGACCCGATCATTGGCCACTTTGGTCTGGGCTTTTACTCGTCATTTATGGTGGCTAGCACCGTCGAGATCGATACCCTCTCCTACAAAGACGGGGCCGAAGCCGTGCATTGGAGCTGCGACGGCTCGACCCAGTTTGAGCTGAGCGCCTCCGATCGCACCACCGTCGGCACCACCATCACCCTGACCCTGATGGAGGGCGAAGAAGAATATCTCGAACCGGCCCGTATTCGGCAGTTGATTAAAACCTACTGCGACTTCATGCCGGTGCCGATCAAGATCGACGGCGAAGTCGTCAACAAGCACGAAGCCCCCTGGAAGCAGTCGCCCAGCAGCCTCACCGACGACGACTATTTAGAGTTCTACCGCTACCTCTACCCTTTTCAGGAAGACCCGCTGTTGTGGATTCACCTCAACACCGACTACCCCTTCGTGGTCAACGGCATTCTTTACTTCCCCAAGCTCAAGCCCGATATCGACATCACCAAGAGCAGCATTAAGCTCTACTGTAACCAGGTGTTTGTCACCGACAACTGCGAAGAGGTGGTGCCGCGCTTCCTGCTGCCCCTGCGCGGCGTGATCGACAGCACCGACATTCCGCTGAATGTGAGCCGGAGCTTTTTGCAGGGCGATCGCACCGTGCGCCGCATCGCCGACTACATCGCCAAAAAAGTGGGCGACAGCCTCAAGGCGCTGTATCGTGACGACCCCGCCAAATACATCGCTAGCTGGCAAGACCTGGGCAACTTCGTCAAATTTGGCTCCCTCAACGACGATAAGTTCAAAGAGCAGGTCAAAGACATTCTGATCTTCCGCACCACCGCCAAACTGGGCGAAGCTGAGGAAGCGCCCAAAGTCGAAGTGCAAACCGACGAAGGGGATGCCTGGTCGGAAGTCTCTGATGCCGCTAAGCCCGCTACCGACGCCAAGGGAAACTTCTACACCACCCTGAGTGAGTACCTAGAGCGCAACAAAGACAAGCACGAAAACCGCGTCTTTTACGCCACCGACGAAGTCTCCCAAGCCACCTACATCGAGCTGTTCAAAAGCCAGAGCCTAGAACTGCTGTTCATGGATTCGTTCATCGACACGCACTTTATTCCTACCCTGGAGCGGGAATACTCTGACGTGAAATTTGTGCGCGTCGATGCTGACCTCGACGACACTCTGCTCGACAAAGAAAAGCAGAGCGAAATTGTTGACCCGGCCACCAACAAAACCCGCGACGACGAAATTAAGGAGATGTTTGAGCAGGCGATCAGCCGCCCCCGCGTCAACGTCAAACCCCAGGCGTTGAAGGGCGAAGGTGCGCCCCCGGCCATGGTGCTGCTGCCCGAGGAAGCCCGCCGCATGCAGGAAACCATGGCAATGATTCAGCAGCAGGAGATGCAGTTCCCCGACGACCACGTGCTGATGGTGAATACCGCTCACCCGCTGATTCAAAACCTGCTGGGCCTGAGCCAGAGCACAATTATTGGGGCCGACGGCGGCAGCTCTCCGGCGGGCGATCTGGCCAGGATGATCTGCAACCAGGTCTACGACACGGCGCTGATGGCCCAAAAGGGCTTTGATGCCGATGGTATGAAGACTTTTGTGGAGCGATCGAACACGCTGCTAACCAAGTTGACCGAGCGGTAGGAAGGTTACTCTGTGAAGCTAGATCCCTGGGTTCTTCAAGAACCCAGGGATCTTTGGCTCTTCTAGTTATTTAGAATCCATGGAGCGGCGGGGTTTAGACTGCCCCGTACGCGACAGGTTGTAGGACTGTGAAAACGCCTTTTTACGGGCGCTGGCTACGTTGCCGCTCTGGTAGTCAGCCTCTAAATCTTCCAGAATGGATTGCTCTTCTAATAGGGCTTCGCTGGGGGCCATACAGGCCATGGCGACGCGGGCATTGGCTAGGGACAGGCTAGCAGCGGCATAGTTGCCCTGGTCGGAGTACTGAACGGCTTCGCGGCGGGCGCGGGCGGCCATCAGCAGGGCGACCTGCTCCTGCACCGAGGCATCGGCGGGGAAGTCGCTGAACTGCTCGGAGTTGACTAGGGGCAGCTCCAGCCCGGCCCGCAGCACCTGCCGACCGGGCTGTTCCGCGTCATCCCAGGCGAGGCGCACCTGCATCAGTTCGTCGCTGCGCTCTAGGGCGGGCACCTGCAAGCGCACCACTACCTGAACCTGTGACCCCACCATCAGGTTGGGCAGTTTGTAACGCCGAGTGTCGGTCATATCAAAGTCATTCAGCACGTCCATCACTGTGACGCCGTTGCCTGGCTTAATGCCCAGACTGACGCGCTGGCCCAGGGTGGCCGCCAGCCCCGACAGCTCGGTTTCAAAAATTGTCGGTAGCTGGTCGGCAGACTCGATGTGGAAAAAGTTGCCGTCGCCGCTGCGGGCCATGGCGGCGAGCAGGTCTTCACTGTAGTCGTTGCCGATGCCGAGGGTGGTGGTGCTGACGCCGCGCTGGGCCAGGCCGTGGACGTCATTGGCGATCGCATCCGGTCTAGTTTCCCCCACATTGGCCAATCCATCGGAGAGCACAATTACTCGGTTGAGCTGGGCGGGGTTGAGGTACTGGCTGACCTGCACCCCACCCTCGACCCACCCGGCATGGAGGGCCGTTGAGCCCCGCGAGTGAACGTGGCTGAGCTTTTCGAGCAGGGTATTTTTGTCGGTGGCCAGGGTGCTGGGCACCAGGGTTTCGATGCGGTCATCGAAGAGGACGACGCTGATGCGATCGCAGGGCAGCAAATTCTCCACCGCAAAGCGGGCGGCTTCGCGGGCATAATGCATTTTCTGCCCCTGCATGGAGCCAGAGCGATCGATTGCCAGGCTGAGGTTGAGCGGCACGCGATCGGCCTTGAGGGTGACGGCTGGGGGCGTGATTCGCACCAGCACATCCAGGGTCATGGGCTGCTGGGTGACGATCGCCCCGTGGAGCGGAATCAATTCGACAGTGGGAAGAGCGGGTTTGGCTTGGGTCATGGTGGCCTCTGGGTGGATTTGAGGTGGGCGAGATGGGCAGCAATCAGTTGCAGCAGGCTGTCCCGTTCGTGGGCGGTAGATGGCGCTACAAAGTCTTGCCGAATGTGGAGCTCTAGACCGTCGAGAACTTCGAGTCGAGTCCAGGTTTGGGGGGGCGATGAGGCGGACTGGGACGGGGGCGCTGCCGGGGTCGGGGAATCAGGGGCGGCCTGCAACCCTGGCATGGCTGACTGCTTTTGTGCCGAGGCCGAGCGGTCGAGGGAGGACATGGCGGGGCGATCGCGAATTTGAGACAAAAACGCCAGCGCCGGGTTCGCGGCCTCAACTTTGAGGTGAACGCCTCCTTGCAAAATGTTTTCCAAGGCCGCGTCCGACTGGCCGCCGATCAGGCTGCCGATGGAGCTGGTGCTGTAGCCCTCTGCTAGCAAGCGGCGCAGCACCAACAATTGCAGTAGATGCCGGTAGGTATACCGAGCTTCGCGCCCCTGCTTGAGGGGCTTATCTAACCATCCCTGAGTGGTGTAGTGGCGCACCAGCCGAGGGTTGACCGGCTCTTGCCCACGATTACCAGAACCCTGGTCGGGCAAAAACTGCGGCAGTAGGTCGTTGGTCACCTCAACGAAGCGATCTAAGACCATCTCGGGCTGTTGCTGGGCAATTTGTTGCAACATGCTCATAGACCCATCATAGTCACTTGCAAATTAAAATGTCAATGACATTAAAAAATGTAAGTGTATGCCCGTGACCCTCACCTATCCACCCCATGCCATCCCCCGTTGTTCTGATTACCGGCTGTCCAGATACTTTGAGCGCCGCCCCCGCCTGGGGGGCGGCGAAGGCATCAACACTCGTCTAGCGTTGATCAAGTGATTTGGTTATAGCTGCATCAACTTTGAGCGATTTCGGCTCCGCTGCCTCATCTGCTGGCAGTCTTCTCCAACCACTGCATAGGTATCCTAGGAGAGCCGGTTCTATTTTCGTTAGATCGTAGGTTGAGGAGACGACTAAATGTATGGCAACCTTACCAGTCTTAGCTGGCCAGCACATTGCCCTAGTCTGGTTAGGAGTAGCCTTGGGGTTGGGTCATGGTGGTGCAGTCATTCCTCCAGCTCTAGCAGAATCGCAACCCTTGGTAGAGATTCCCTCAGAATCTGACTTGGTTTCACCACCGGATGAAACATCTGAGCCAGTCATGCTTACCCTGCCCGACTTGCTCAACCTGACTCTGGCGGGCAACCGCGAGTTGCGCAACCAGGCCCTAGGGCGCATTGTGCAGCGGCAGCAGCTCGCCGCCGCTGAGCAAACCTTTAACCCGCGTCTAACGCCAACCCTGCGGGTCGATGCCACTCGCAGGCGCTCCGACGATAGCGGTTTCATCGAGTCGACTCCCGGTTCAGTTCTGTTGGGGGGCAGTGACACCGACCTCGACCAGCAGGTGCGGCTCGACACCACCCTCACCACTCGTCTGGGCACCAGTTTTGAGCTGGGGCTAACGCCCTTTGAGGATGGGTCACCCCTACAATTTAGAGTCAGCCAACCCCTGCTGCGGGGCTTTGGCACGGCTGTCAACGAAGCCCCGCTCAACCAGGCCCGCCTGAGCGAAACTCGTAACCAGCTAGCCCTACGCAGCACCGTCATCGACACCCTGACCACCGCCATTCTCAGCTATAACAACCTGATCAACGCCCAGGCCAAGGTCGAGATTCAGGCCCAGGCTTTGGAGCGGCGGCAGCAGCAGCTCGACATTGTGCAGGCTTTAGTAGAGGCGGGGCGGCGGGCTCCCATTGACCTGTTTGAACCCGAGCGATCGCTAGCCGATGCCCAGCGCAGCCTAGTCGATGCCCAAAACCAGCTCGATCAGGCCAATAGCACCCTACTCAACCTCATCGGCACCGATCGCAACCTGCGCTTTGTGGCATCGGTAGAAACCATTGCCGAGCTGTTCACTGCTGCTGCCGCCCAGCTTGCCACCTACCAGCCAGAAGCCTTGGTGATCCTGGCCCTAGACCAGCGCACCGACTACCGGCAGGCCCAACTCCAGCGACAGCAGCAAGAACTCGACCTGCTAGTGGCTCAAGATAACCTACGCTGGCAGCTCGATGCCGTTGCCGATGGCACCCTGGGCGATCGCTCCCGCAGCGCTGTGGGGCTAGTGGCCAGCCGCACCTTTGGCGACCCCCAGCCCGAAACCAACCGGGTAGCTAGCGACATCACCCTGCAACAGCAAGACAATACCCTAGCCCAGCTGCAAGACGAAATTCGCAACGATGTTATCGCCGGGCTCAGCTCAGCTCAGTCGAGCCTCAGGCAGGTGGTCGCCGCCGAGCGGGCTACCCTCAACGCCCGCCTTCAGCTCGCTGCCGATCAAGAGCAGTTTCGCTTAGGGCGAAGCAACACGCTGTTTCAGCTAATCGATCAAGAAGAAGCGCTGGTGACGGCTGAAACCAACGAGCTGGCGGCCCGTATCGACTTTCTCAACAGCGTTGCGCAGCTAGAGCAGACTGTAGGCATTACGCTCGATCGCTGGGCGACGGAGCTAGAGATTGCCCCTGAATTGCAAGAATAGGTGAGGGGACAAACGCAAACGGCAGCACCTTTTGTTCCAAATCACTGCCGCTCACCTCGATTTCAAGCTAATCCCTCGCATAGGCTGATTTTGCTCGGCTTACAGAGCAGGGTTTATCCGTCTAGAGTAGGCTGTCGCTGTCCAATTTCTGTCCTGAGAACCCATCGTGAGATAGACGGCTTAAGGAGAAACATCCGTAAACATACTTAAATAACGAGTTCTCCTACCGCCATGCTAGACGTCATTAGTTCCACAGTTAGGCCGCTGCTGCTGGATGATCAAGTGCTAGAGGTGGCTTACCGACTTTATATGACTGCTCCTAGGGGTGGCTCTCCTGCCATTAGCCTGAAGCGGTTATCGGAAATGACTGGCAAAACGCCCTTAAAATGTCGCAACGCCATTGTGGAAGCCAATGGGCTGGGCCGCTTCCCTGACTGCGAACTCCATCCGTAGGCGTCTCATTACAGGCTACACTTTGGGATAGTTAAGGGAAGACTACACTGAGTCGGGCACTGCCCCTTGCCCTGGCTGTGGTCTGCCTTGCCCCTGTAATGATGCCGCCCCCGTGATGTTGTTAAAGCGCCTGGAACCCTTGCTGAGCCGCAAGCGGGTAGCCATTGCCGAGGCGTGCGTCATCGGGCTGGTGTCGGGGCTAGCGGCGGTGCTGCTCAAGCAGGGAGTCGAGCTACTTACCCTGTGGCGCACCTCCAGTACTTTACCCCTATGGCTGGCGCTACCCACTATTGGGCTGGTGGGCGGTTGGCTGTCAGGCTGGTCGGTCGAACGACTGGCCCCAGAGGCTTCAGGCAGCGGCATTCCTCAGGTCAAGGCGGCGCTCGGTTTCGCCAAAATTCCGCTGAATCTGCGGGTGGCGCTGGTCAAGCTAGGCAGCACACTCTTGGCGCTGGGGTCAGGCCTTTCTTTGGGAAGGCAGGGGCCAACGGTGCAAATTGGTGCGGGCTTGGCGGCGCAGCTAAGTCGCTGGGTACCAACCTCGCCCGAGTATCGGCGGCAGCTAATTTCTGCTGGTGCGGCGGCTGGTTTGGCCGCTGGTTTTAATGCCCCCATTGCTGGGGTGCTGTTTGTGGTCGAAGAGCTGCTGCAAGATTTTTCTGACCTCACTCTGGGCAGCGCTATCTTGGCGTCGTTTATTGGGGCCGTGGTGTCGCGGCTGCTGGGGGGGCAGGGGCTAAATCTGACGATGGATGCCCGACCCATCAGCCTTTCAGTCCATGATCTGCCTTTTTTGATTATTTTGGGACTAATGGCCGGGCTGCTGGGGTCGCTATTTCGGCGGGGCATTTTTGGCAGTTTGGCGTTTTTTCGCCAGTTTAAGCAGTTGGGATTGCCGGGGCGCATTGGCCTGGCGGGTCTGGTCACGGGTCTGGTGGGGGTGTTTGTGCCGGTAGCGGCAATTGATAACACTGGGCTGCAAGAGTTTTTTGTGACGGGATCGGCTGGGTGGCAAATGATCGCGATCGCCTTTGTCGCCAAGTTTTTGCTAACGCTGCTGGCCTACGGCTCTGGAGCACCGGGGGGAATTTTTGCCCCCTCGCTGGTGCTGGGGGCGGCGTTGGGCTGCCTGGTGAGCTTCTTTGCCCAAGGCGTCTACACCGGCTTTGGGGCTTGGCCCCTGCCGGCTGATTTGGCCACCACCACCACCTACGCGCTGACGGGCATGGGCGCGTTTTTTAGCGCGGTGACGGGGGTGCCGATCACGGCGATCGTGATCGTGTTTGAGATGACCGCCAACTTTAACCTGGTGCTGCCCCTGATGATTGGCTCAGGGGTGGCCTACCTGATTGCCGATCGCGCCAACGATGGCTCGATCTATAACCGCCTGCTCGCCCTCCAGGGCATTCACCTAGAGCCGGTGCCCCAGGCCAACAACCCCTGGGGCCACCTCAAGGCGGCAGATTTAATGCAGCGGCGGGTCGAAACCCTCTCTAGCCAGATGAGCCTGCCCGAGGTGGCGCAGGCGTTTTCGCGATCGCACCATCGCGGCTTTCCAGTGCTCGAAGACGGTCGCTTGGTGGGCATCGTCACCCAGAGCGACCTGAGCGACTCCACTACCCAGGGCCTAGATGACTACGTCACCCTGGCCGATATTATGACCACCCAGCCGGTCACTGTCGCCCCCGACGCCACTTTGCCCCGCGTGCTGCACCTGCTCAACCGGCTTAAGCTCAGCCGCCTGCCCGTCACCCAGGGCAACAAGCTGGTGGGCATCATTACCCGCGCCGACATCATTCGCGCCGAGTGCGACCAGGTCAGCGGCGACCAACTCGAACTTGGCCCCCAGGCCGAACCCTCCTACATGGTGTTTCAACAGCAGGCTCCTGCCATCGGCCAGGGACGACTGCTGGTGCCCCTGGCTGACCCCCGCACCGCACCCGATTTGATTAAGATTGCGGCGGCGATCGCCCACGGTCTGCACTACGAGTTGGAATGTATCCACGTCGTCCCCGTGCCCCGCAGCGTCGCCCCCGCCGAAGCCAAAGTCGATTTGCAGAAAGTCGAGCCCCTGCGTCAGCTTGCCCTTTCCTATGCCGAAAATAGTGGCCTATCGGTGCATTTTCAGGTACGGGCCGCCCACGAAATTGGTCGCACCCTGCTCGAAGTGATCAAAGAGCGCCACATCGACCTGGTGCTGATGGGCTGGCACCACCCCAGCCTCACCCCCGGTCGCGTCATCAGCGGCGTGGTCGATACCTTAATTCGTCAGGCTCCCTGCCAGGTGGTTGTGGTGCGCCCCGGTCGCAACCTCACCTTCGATCGCTGGCTAATCCCCACCGCAGGCGGCCCCAATGCCCAAAGCGCCCAGGCTCTGCTGCCTGGCCTGCTCACCCTGGGCCACTCCCCAGAAATTCAGCTCTGCACCATCTGTCACCCCGAGAAGGGCGAGTGCCTTACGCCTCAACACATCTCCGAGATGGCCGATGAGCTAGAGGCTACTTTGCGGCGGCCTGTCTATACCCAGGTGCTGACTCATCCCTCGGTTTCAGATGCGATCGTTGATATGGCAAACCTGTGTCACAGCGACGCCATTTTACTCGGCGCTTCCCGCGAAAACCTGCTAAGCCAGGTCATTAAGGGCAATGTGCCATTGGAAATTGCCCAAAACACCGACATCACCATCATCCTGCTACGTCAAGTCGAAACCCAAAACTAGAAGCGACCTAAACCTTAGCTGCCAAACTGTCGTGCAGCCATCGCTTGTAGACTATCGACGAAAACGTTTTAATCTTCGTGGCGACGACCATAAAAAAGCCGCCTTTTAGGCGGCCCGTATTCGACACAAATCACGCTAATGATTACCAGTAGCTAACGATACGGTCACCAACGTTCATATGAAAACTGATAGCGTATCGTGTCTGTGGCTTAGGTGTCTCCTTCTGTCGACTCCTCTTGCTTACGCCGTAGCGCAGCTACTCCCATTCCAAGCAGGCCAGGCAGCAGGAATGGGGTTGGAATTTCCTCGGTTGTGATGCTCACTCCGTAAGTACCCGAGCCGTTCGGTACACCGGTAAACGAAAGGCTACCAAAGCCAGCGACTTCGCCGCTGGAATCAATAAACCGGCCGCTTAGGGGAGCCAAACCACCAATGGATACAAAGTTCCTATTTTGGAATCGGGTTCTGACTAATTGTCCTGCATCTAAAGCAAAGGTAAAGCCGTTGCTCAATGTAAAGAAATCAGAAATTTCCGCAAAGCTGTACAGCCCTTGGGTAATTCCGTCACCAGAAGGGTCATTGTCAAAGGGGTCTACGCGGTCAATCGTGAAGGACGAGATCAGCGAGGTAATGGTTACCCCGGCAAAATCGCCGGTCGTTGTTCCCAAATTTGGTGCCCCAAGGTTAAAGGTGTCGGTGCCAGGGTTAACGCCTGGATTAACTCCCGACAGGGAGTTGCTGAAGGAGATGCTGCCATATAGACTGGCTGCGTAGGCTTCATCTGCATTAAATACAGTTGCAATTGAACCCATTGCCGCTGCACCCGCAACAGCTAGGCTAAGCTTGGAAAGTGTTTTCATGGCTTCAATCCTCATCCAAATATAGAGATTTAGTTCAAACTAACTTTGGGCAATGTAGCTGCGGTAGATGAGAAATTCGTGTTCTTAGCTGTGCCCTAAAGTATTAGAAATCCCTGATCCGAGGGGGCAGACTATAAGCTGATTGGTTGGGAGATGCAGTGCAGTGGAACGTTGTTGCCTTGTACTTTGGGGTTTCTGTTAAGCTTCAGTAGTGGCCTTAAAATGGTCAGACCAGACAGAAACCGTTTGCAACTCTCGATCTGCTGTGGTAGCTGCACCTTAGGTAGATTTATGCCTGAAGCTTGAGATGTTATCCACTGTATAGAGTTTGGTAGATTCTATGATGTCTGCGTTGAAAGATGCATTTCATGCCACCCTTCTAGAGTAAACTGCACAGGCAGAATTTGCTCTAATTTACAATTCTAAGTCGCCTTTCTTTAAGGAATCAACAAAATGTGTAAAGCTTGCCTTTATTTGGAAACATTGCAACTCGGTCGCTCGGCAGCTACGTAAACCCATTTACGTTTGGGCTCTTTACAGATTAAACGGGTAGCAGTGATAGTTTAGAGACAGCTTCTTTGGCAATTAAGCCAACCAAAGGAATTTTAGCGATCCAGAGTTTCTCTAGCGCTTGCTCAAGTTGAATCGACTTAACAGTGCCTAGATGAGATACGAGCACCAATCCACTGGTTTCTGCCGAAAGTAAGGCGGCGTCGGCGTACTCAGAAAACGGTGGCGAGTCGTAGATAATTAAGTCGAAATAAGACTCAGTTTTGGCCACAAATTGGGTCATCTTAGATGACGACAAGAGCCGAGCCGGATCAATCTCTGTAGTGCCTGTGGTTAGTACAAACAGATTGGGTTCGGTGGGCGATCGCTTAATCACATTCTTTAGATCCAGCTCACCGGCCAGAATGTTGGCAAAGCCCTGCTGATTAGGTAACTCTAAAAAGTTGTGCAGGTGTGGAAAGCGAAAATCGGCATCGATCAGCAGTACTCGATTGCCTAGCTCAGCAGCGGCCCAGGCCAAATAAGCGGCGGTGGTTGAGTCAGCTAGCTGGTTGTCGGCAGAGCTAATCACCAGCGATCTGAGCGGGCGATCGGCATCGAGCCGCTGCAGGTTAGCCACCAGCGATCGAAACGCCTCGCGATAGGCGTAGAGATCTTCAATGGGCAAATCTCCCTTTTTAGGCCCTTGGCCATTCAACATCTCATCGATTACCTGATACAGCGACAGCAAATGCTGCTCGTCATAACCCCGTTCGACCGCACCGTTGTGGGGAATCAACCCCAAAATCGGTACTGGTGTAACTCGTTTGAGATCGCGGGCGGTGTAGAGTACATCTTTTTGAGAATCGAGGGCGAGGGCCAAACCAACTCCGAGCAGCAGCCCGAGTAGCCCCCCCAGCACCAAGTTGTTTGACAAATTAGCAACATCGGTGGCCACCGTCGCAGGGGTGATCAGCTCCCAGGGCAGCTCGCGCTGAGCTGCCTCAATCTGTAAAGTTTCGCGGCGCTCTAGCAGCTGGCTCAAGTTGGTGTTAGCAATAGTCAACTCTCGCTCTAGATCAGTAAACTCGCGGGTAACCCCAGCTAGCTGGCCTACATCTACGTTGAGGTTGGCCAGCGTCGACGAGAGGGCCGCCTCTCTTGCCGCCAGGACTTCAATTTGGCCCATTAGCTCTTGTTGGGCGTTGGCCCCTTCGCGAGCCATGAGGGCCAGCAGATTTTGGCGCTGCTCTTGCAGCACCTGCATATCGTCGCTGGTGCTGCGAAAAATTGTAGAAGCCTGAGCAATCTGGCTATCTAAAGTCAGTAGTTGCTCAACTAGAGTTTGATAGCGGCTGTTGCTGCTGAGCACTGATGACACCGAAACGTCCTGAGGGCGATCGCTCAGCTGGCGTTCTAGTTCTTCGTAACGGGTCAGGTTTTCTTCTAACTCAATCAGTACGGCCCGATACTCATTTTCAAAGTCAGCAATTTGGCCAGATAGCTTGCTGCCTTCAGCCTCGGGGGTGATTAAATTAGAGCCCTGGCGCAAACTTTGCAGGTTGCCCTGAAGCTCATCTACCCTTTTGCCGGCATCGGGTATTTTGTCCTCTAAGAATTTAAGCCCCTGCTGTAGGTCGCGCTGGCGTGAAGCCAGCCCGTAGTCTAGAAACGTTCGGGCAATTAAATTGGCCACATACTCGACATCTTGAGACGATGCCCCCCGGTATGTTGCCCGAACAATTCTTGATTCCTTCGTTAGTTGCAGACCTAGTCGACTTTTAACTTGGCTATAACAAGTTCTATTTAACTCTTCTTCAGATGTACCGGTTGATGCGGCTTGGGCCGGAGGCACACAGCCCTCTAGCCCCTTAGCGCGCAGATCGTCCACTACTGGCTTCAGCACCCCAGGGCTGGTTAAGATTCTGGTTTGGTCACCCAGGGTTAGTTCCGTCTCCTGCTGATTCACAGGCACCTCAGACAGCGAAGAGATCACCTCAGTTTCAGCGCTCTGAGGCTGAATTAAAATTTCAAAGGTGGCAGAGTAAGAGGGCGGGCTGAGGTAGGCCCGTAGTCCCGCAGCCCCAGCCAAAGCAGCGGTTATGCCAGCAATTAAGAGCAGTCTGCGCCTGAGGGTAGATAGCAGGCTGCCCAGATCTAGCCCGCCTTCTGAGCCAGAGTCGGCCCCCGCAGCCATGGGTAGTGTGGGCGAAGGTTGGAGAGTGTGAGCTTTCATCCCTGATTCCTAAATTAAGTGTGGTTGTGGGCGGTAAAGAGGTGCTCCAATCACAAAATGTGTGCTTTAGTAGCAAGCCACGTTCCTATGTCTTGATCAAAACAAATTGAAGATGCGGAAGGGTGCAGACAAAATATTCAGGAAATTGGCGAGGGGATTGGCTATGCCGCCCAACGTGTCTGAAAAACTGGCTAGGCCCGAGCGACCGACAATAATGATGTCGTTGTTTTGCAGCGCTGGATTGTCAGCATCGCTGATGCCCTGGGCAAAGTCGATGTTGATCTCTCGCTGGGTAACTGTGCCATCTGGATTAAGACGCACCAGCCCCACAGTGGTTTCTCTAGCGCGAGTGTTGAAACCACCAGCCGCCAAAATCCCCTGGTTGAGGGGCGTGTTGGGGGGCACCTCAACCAATCCGGCGTTACGAACTTCACCTACGACATTGATTCGAATGGTGTCGGGCGCAAAACTGGCGGCGGCGAGACTCGAAGACTCCGCTGGCCCTAATGCTGTCGTTGCGGTGGGAATAAACACCGTATCGCCTTCCTGAAGCAGCGCGTTTTGCTGGGTGGCGCCCGCCTCTAGCAGGCTCCATAGGTCTACGGTAAAGACTTGCTCACCACTGGTGCGGGTCAGACGCCGCACCTGCACTTGGCGAATGTTGGCCATGGGCTTAATGCCCCCAGCAAGTTGAATGGCATCAGTAATTTTGGGAGGCCGAGCCGAGCTACCACCTTCACCGCCGGGCAGGCCGGCATCACCAGTGCGAGTGCTGCCACCTCTAAGGGTATAGGGGCCAGGGCGAAAGACTTCGCCCACCACCGCAATGTTGATGGGTGAGGTGTTGGTCGGCGCTATCGCTGCCTCGGCCAACAATTGAGCCTCTTCGAGGGGCACTAGAGTAGAGGGAATAAAAATGCTGTCGCCATCGCGCAGCGTAATGTCTTGACCCAAGTCGCCGCCGCTGACCAAATCCCACAGATTGACAGCAAATAGTTGAGTCTGGCCGTTGCGCAGCCGCCGCACCTGCACCTCGCGGACGTTGGCGCTGCCGGTGACACCCCCTGCCTGAGTCAACAACTGAGTAATCGTGGGAAAGGCTGTGCCGTTGATGCTTAGGGTATAAGACCCAGGCCGGTTAATTTCTCCGGCGACCCCCACCACCAGCGGACGGCGAGTGAGCAGATTGAGCGTTACCCCTGGACGGCGCAAAAACTGGTTGTAGCGGGCCGTAATCCGTTCGGTAGCGGTGTTTAGGGTGAGGCCCTGTACGTTGACATCGCCCACAACCGGCAGAGTCAGGGTGCCATCGGCCTGCACTTCAAAATCGCCGCTGTACTGGGGCAGCTGAAAAAGGGTAAGCTGCACGCGATCGCCAGCTCCCAACGTGTAAGGTTCGTTGAACACCTGCGGTGACAGCCGAGGTGCAGCAGTCGTTGTTGGAGGTTTTTGAGCCTCGACTAAAGGCACCGCGGTCGTGCTGCCACCCGGCATTCGTTGGGCTGGGGCAACGCTGGGGTATAGGCCATCAATGCCCATGAGCAGCAGGCCTGCTGTGAGGGCTAAGCCCAAGCGCTGCTTTAGCAGCGCCTTAGATATAACTAAACTAGACATGAGTAGACTCCCTTTTCAGGTAAAGTAAGCCCTGCGTCTATTCAATATCCGTAGGTCTTGTCATGAATCCGAAAGGTTTTGGTCTCGGGCCGTAGTTTTACTGAACCCTTTACAGAATTTTTGTAAATGAGTAAGAGCCGCTAAGATAGGCTAAAGGGGAGTACGTATTTTCACTGGCCAAGCAAAAGTGTGTCACATTAAGTTATGTACATGCTAATGTTGAGCGGTGCATCGCCAAGTCAAGGTCTCAGGCCACCCCCTCCAGCCATGGTCTAAGCAAAAGTCAGTCAACAAAATCCAGGGTTAGCATTAGTAGTCACGATCATCAACGGAAAGTATGGGCGGGAAACTTTTATAAGCAACCTAGCCCAGATAGAACCGTTGGAGCGGGTTAGGAGGAATATTCCTCAAAACCCGCATCTTTATAATTGCTTTGGAGTGGTCTAGTTAAGCTTGGCGCTGCATTTTGAGCAAACCAAATGTAGTAGTTAGGCAGTATTTTTTCTTAAACGATGAACTTTTTTAGACGGTGCGCGTCTCAAGTGTTTTGACGGGTCCATAGCTTAGCTAGCTACGGACTGTGTACAACAGATGTAAACCAGTAGTTTTTAACTGACAAATCCTATCGGGGCGTCTACCACTGATTGTCCTTTAAGCTCCTTAGGATCATGTCAATCTCCAAGAATCTCATCAACGAATCCGTAATTGGATTTTCGGTTGCAGCCAACCCTTTTGCAGAGCAAATTGATCTAATCATGCACTGGGGCCAACAGCGGCTGAGCCGAGTAGTTTGTGTAGCCAATGTACACATGCTGATGGAAGCGCGGTGGAACGAGACCTTTGCTAAGGTGTTAAGCCAAGCCGATCTGCTTACTCCAGACGGTATGCCCCTAGTGTGGACTTTAAATCTGCTGCGCAAGAGTACTCACGATCGCGTCGCAGGCATGTATATTCTGCGCGCAGTGTGCGAACGGGCGTCAGCATCGGGTTTACCGGTTTATTTCCTAGGCACCGATGAGTTGACCCTCGGCAAAATGCGGCAGCGCCTTCAAAAAGAGTATCCAGATCTAACCATTGCAGGCATGGATCCGCTGCCCTTTCGGCCTTTGACTGCCGAAGAAGATGCCCAGGTTGTAAAAGACATCAACGCTAGCCAGGCCGGAATTGTGTTTGTTGCCTTGGGCTGCCCCAAGCAAGAAATTTGGATGTACCAACACCGCTCTAAAATTAAAGCGGCGATGGTGGGTATTGGTGGAGTATTTCCTATCTATGCCGGTATAAAAAAGCATGCTCCCGCCTGGGTACAGGACTCGGGATTAGAGTGGCTCTATCGGCTCACCCAAGAGCCGGGTCGTCTGTGGCAGCGGTACTTTAAAACCATTCCACCTTTTGTATATCTCTCGATCAAACAGGTGGTCGTTACCCGATTGCACCGCCGGATAAATCGCATGCTGAGGGCGTTCTAGAGCAGCACTCTAAGTCTGCTTTAAATGCTGAAACGCAGTATTTATGTAGTCGATAGGCACACTACTAAACAGTCTAGATGCCCGGTTATTGCTGTCAAATGTCACTTTTTATCCCCTGACAAAGGGGAGCTAAGAACTATGTTAGTGAGGCACACGAGCATAGGAATAATAACGATTTTTCAGAATTGGGTTACCTGTGAAAGCCTTCTCAAGCACTTCCCCTTTGAGACTGTTCGAGAATTGATCTGTCGTAACTTTAACTACCTGCTGTTTCCCAGCTCTCCCTAGAAATAGGGGCACTGAAATGACTCAAAAATCTCCTCAAAAAGGTTTGTGGTTTCCCGCAGGGTGAGAGTTCTGCAGTTTGTAGCACTGCTTTACGAATCCTATATAGCCGTACTAATACCCCTAAACTGCTCACCCCATTTCCACAAAAGAGATGGGGTGGATGGCCTTTGCATATTGGAGAAAAAGTGCAAAAACTATGGGAATTCCAGACTGATTTTAAGATTCTTCCTGATTTTCTTGCCGTCGCTAGAAACTGAGTGTATAGCCGTATCTACCTTAAGAGATTATGACTCAGCCCCGATCGCGCAATCGTAACCGGTCTAAACGACGGAGCATTTTTTGTTCTATCCATGGCGGCTACCTCGACAGCGTTAGCCAAAAATATCCTCTCTTTGCCACTAAGCCTGAGCATTTGCAACAGACTGGGCTCAGCCGCCGGGTGGCCCTTACCCTGGTCGCTGGCTTGGGCACGGTTCCTATAACAGGAGAATGGCTAGAGGCCTTTTGGTGCGACCGCTGTCAAGCCACCCAGTGGTATCACGTGCGCAAGACCGGAGCCAACCAGTACACCCTTTGTACAGCACCGGCGGCGCTATGGATGCAGGCCGCTGGAGTAATTTTACCCACGGGCAACCCCACCGTGGGCGAGTTTACTCGTCGACAGGCACGGCAGACCACATACGGTGGCGTGAAGGATTTTTACCGGATGGGATGACGGATGAGGGTGAGGAAATGAGGGGAATGAGGCGATGAGGAGATGGTTAGCTAACGAGCCTCAACCTCAACCTCAACCTTTCTTACTTTCCCTATTTTCTCATCTCCCCTATCTTCCTCGCCTTTCCTAATCGTCACTATTGTTGTTCATTCATTATCCAAACCCTATGACTAATCCCAAAAAAGCTCTTGTTACCGGCATTACCGGTCAAGATGGCTCTTACCTAAGCGAACTGCTATTAGAAAAAGGCTACGAAGTTCACGGCATTATTCGCCGCACCTCTACTATTAATACCGATCGCATTGATCACCTCTACGAAGACCCCCACAGCGATTCGGCCCGGCTGTTTTTGCATTACGGCGACCTCACCGATGGCACTACCCTGCGCCGTATTCTTGAAGAGGTGCAGCCCATCGAAATCTATAACCTGGGAGCTCAGTCCCACGTGCGAGTGAGTTTTGACTCGCCTGAATACACCGTGGATGCGGTGGGCATGGGCACTCTACGCCTGCTCGAAGCTATTCGGGACTATCGCCAGCGCACTGGCATTGAGGTGCGCTACTACCAGGCGGGGTCGTCTGAAATGTACGGCAAAGTGCAGCATGTGCCCCAGAGCGAAACCACCCCGTTCTATCCTCGTAGCCCCTACGCCTGTGCCAAGGTCTATGCTCACTGGCAAACCATTAACTATCGCGAGTCGTACGGCATGTTTGCCTGCAACGGCATTTTGTTTAACCACGAGTCACCCCGCCGTGGAGAAACCTTTGTCACTCGCAAAATCACTCGCGCGGTGGCCCGCATTGTCGCTGGGCAGCAGAGCAAAATCTATATGGGCAACCTCGATGCTAAGCGCGACTGGGGCTACGCCAAAGACTACGTCAAAGCCATGTGGCTCATGCTGCAACAAGATGAGCCCGACGACTATGTGGTGGCCACGGGCGAAACCTATTCGGTGCGCGAGTTCTTAGACATTGCCTTTGGTCGCGTCAACCTGGATTGGCAAGACTATGTGGCCTTTGATGAGCGCTATCTGCGCCCTGCCGAAGTAGAACTGCTAATTGGTGACCCCACCAAGGCTAAGACCAAACTGGGCTGGGAACCCTCGGTTACGTTTGAGGAACTGGTGCACCTGATGGTCGAAGCCGATCTGCAAGCGCTGGGCTTGGTGACGCTCAACGGCAGTGCGGCTACCAGCGTGCTAGACCGAGCCACCCTACGGGCCGCTGGGGGCGTAACAGTCGGGTAGAACTTTTAGTGGGGTTTCGCTCAAGCAAAGCCCCACTGACCAGACAACAGGTGCAGAGCCACGTAACCCTTTGGAGCCCGCCGTACGTGTTGTTCAACCCTTTGGTAGACCTATGTTTCAGTTCTTTTTCGCTCCTAAGGCATACCAAGCAACCCTGAACGAAATTCTTGTTATTCCAGATACTGTGCAGTTGGCACCCACGCATCCATCGGTTAACTCTGTCTTAAAGCGATGCTTAGATGTGGTTGGCGGTTTGCTAGGAGTTTTAATCACTCTGTTCTTGCTGGTTCCCATTGCCGTTGCCATTCAGCTCGACAACCCTGGCCCGATCTTTTTTAGCCAGCTGCGCTGTGGGTACCAAGGGCGACCCTTCCGAATTTGGAAGTTTCGATCGATGGTGGCTAATGCCGACGAGCTTAAACATTTGGTAGAGAACCAGGCCCAGGGTCTAATCTTTAAGAATGAGAACGACCCTCGCGTTACTCGAGTGGGAAAGTTCTTGCGCCGCACTAGTCTAGACGAATTTCCTCAGTTCTGGAATGTGCTGCGGGGCGATATGAGTTTGGTGGGCACTCGCCCGCCGACCCTGGGTGAGGTGCAGCAGTACAAGCCGCATCACTGGCAGCGACTCAACGTTAAGCCAGGGCTAACAGGCAAGTGGCAGGCGCAGGGGCGATCGCACATTAAAGATTTTGAAGCGATCGTCAAGATGGATATTGACTACCAAACTCAGTGGTCTTTGGGACACGATGTGCAGTTGATTGTACAAACTCTTGGTGCTGTAGTGCTTAGCCGAGGAGCTTTTTAGCGATTAAAACGTTGATTAAGGCAGGTATAATTTTCCTCAGCCACCTTTAGACTTCAGGGTAATTGAAGGTTTAGACTTCTTTAAGATTGAGGTATTTAAGGGGGCAGATAGCTTAACTAAGCTAAGTAAAGTATTAGTGTGCCTCATAAGTTTCAACTAGCATTGGTTTCTCCTCTGAAGATTCTCCACGAACGCTGCTTCCTGTCTAACCCAAAACCAAATTAATACGCTGGACAGTAACCACGTATGCCCATGTAAAAATCTAGGCGTTAAGTTAATAACGCCTAGATTGAGAATGCGCTTTGAAGTAGGACTTTTGTTAGATTTTGCTTAAGTAAGTAGATGGGCTTAGCGATGCGGATTGCCAGACACTTGTAGCTTGAGTGTGTAATTAGCTTTAGCGATATAGAGCAGCAGCGTGTGTATGAGTATTACCACCGCTAACATCTCTAGCGTTTCTTCTAGTAAAATACTAACACCTACACTATGCCCTTGTGAAGTTAAAATACTTTCTACCATTTCCATGCCGATTGAGCCACTTAAAAAGACGAATCCTGCCAAAATAAACCGCGACGAAAAGAATAAAGGAAGTCGTTTCAAAAAGGGAATGTAGATTAAGCTTACTGCAAACACAATTGGGATGAAAAAGAGATACCACCTATAATACATAATACCTTCTCCTCGACCCATAAAATATATAGATATTGGACCTACAATCCTGTCGTGAATTCCAGATGCCTCGTCAAAGCTCATAAATAGTAGAAGGCCACACATTCCCAGCCAATGAAAGAATAAATTCTTCTTCGTTGTCGATTCATGAAAAGAAATAAGTCCACATAACCCTGCAGCCAATAGCAAGTTTAGAGCTGAAAAATAAGTAGGTAAATTTCCTTCAAATCCCATATGGAAGAAACGAAATACTCCTAAAAGCGGAGGGCGATGAAGAGCAATGAATTTACCTACTAGATGAACAAGAATATGTCCACCAGCAGATAAGACTACGGTACCTAGTAGAAAAAGGCTCATTTTGTGAGGACGAAGGTTTACCTGTGCATAGCGATTTAAGGTTTTTTGCATGAATAAAACATATAAGGGGCACAAAAAACGAAGACCGCGATCGCACCCGATCGCTGTTAAGTCGCATTAAAACAAGCCTCTCGTCCAACACCACAGCGATAGCTGAGTGATTGATAAATCCTCAGGATAGGTTAAGTAGAATGACGTTCTACCCAACGCTGACTAGGTTTTTTGGGGTCTTGCTGCTGCGTTACATAACCCACGCCATGACAAGGATTTTGGAGGTTTTGTCAATCAACTAGCGGCGACAGACGGCTTTACCTTACTTTTACCTAGCTTTAACCTTTTATCCGGAAAGTATCTCGAAATTTCCTATGGGTAGCCGCCGGTATTATGGAAAGCTGGCATATCAACCGCTTACGCTCTTCGAGCCGTCCAAGCATCTATCTGATAGGTACCGTTGACGCCTACGGTAAACTGTAGAGGCTGCTTAGGACCGCGCAATCTTTCAGTTGCATTATCGGTAAAGCGATCGGCATCAGACACGTTGATCAACTGGTTGTTTTGCACCGTTGCCCGGTAGCTGACATCGTTGCGCATCAGCGGACGAGGGTTGGCAGCAGTGTTGTCAAAGATGTTGTCTTTAATCACAATGGTGGCAAAGTCAGTGGCAGGATGAAAGCCAAAGAAACCTTCCCAACGATTTTGGCCGTTTGACTTGACGTGATTATTGTAAAAGCGAAAATGGTCGTAGGGGCCGTTTGCCCAAAAAATGCCCCGACCCGGATTATTGATCAGGTTATCGTGAAAATCGGTCGGCCCTGGGGCTGGCTCATTGCCAAAGCTAGAGATTAGATTACCACCGTCTTCACTAACCTCAAAATCAAACAGATTATGGTCAATCTCGGCGGAGTTTCGTGTCCACTCTAGGGTGTAAGATCTTTTGAGCCAGTTATGGTGAATATGAAACGATCGCCTTTCATTAAGTACCGGGCCGCCACCAAATTTTGGAATAGAAATCACGCCATCAAAGCGGTTGTGATCAATCTCAATATTGGCATCGTTCTCGAATGGGTATTCTAATGAGAAATTGACTTGCACATCGTTGTGATGAAACCGTAGATTGCTGCCACCACGGCCCTTGAAGCCATAGAAATTGCGATCTAGTCCTTCAGATTTTTGAATCAAGTTATTCCAAAATTCAGATTTTTCCGTATGGGTCATAAATAACGCCCCGCTCGTCCACTTTACCTCGCCCCCGGCATCGATAAACTGGCAGTCGTGCACCTTAAGACCACTTAGGCCAAGGGTGCGCACCCCGCTCCAGGCAAAGTTATTAATTTGCAAGTGGCTCAACTCTAGCTGGTCGGCATCGTCGGCATAGATAGCGCCATGCAGCGTGGGGCCGGTGAGCGTCAAGTCTGCGACCTTGATATCGTTGATGTCAATTAACTTGAGCAGGTACGCATCTGGATTGTCTTGATTAGGCAGCCCATCAAGGCCAGGAGCCCAAGACGAGGCGGCCTTGATTACCGTTCTCTCCACGCCATCGCCCATCAGTGTCATACCGGGTTTGAGGACCAGTGGGGACGACAGCTCGTAGATACCCGACGGTACCCTAACCGTGTCGCCGGGGGCACTTTGGGCCACCACCTCATTCAGGTTAATAGGGTTGGCCCGCTGCCCCAGAGCGATCGCTAGTATCAAAACAGTTGCACACAGCAGCAGCGCTGCCAGTCGCGTTATCGATCGCGTCATGAGAAGAACTCTGTAAAAACGGCTGCGTCTGCGGAGCAGAGCCTGGGGCTAGCAAAAACCACAGCGATAAGGACGTTGCTACCTTTAGGAGTAACTCGCTCAAGCACACTCTTCAAAAAACGATCTGCTGATCCTCAATCCGGAACAATGCTCGAGATCTAAAGCAGTCTTTACATACAGCCAAACCCTAGAGAAAGTACGGAGGCTTTGGGCTACTGATCCGGAATGGGCCGGCTAGCCTTGTAAAGGAAAATAACAACTTAAGCTAACCCCCCTGTTTAGAGGGGCCTTATTGCAGAGGGGCTTTGATGGTCGTCTTAGATCTCAGTCTCTTTGCCCTGTTCTAGAACGCTCTTGGAGCGATCGGGCAGAGTATAGGACAGGTGTACCTAGGCGTTGCTCTCATTAGGGGTAGCGCTTGCGTTGCCTAAATGGTTCAGCAAAAGATTAAACAGATGCAAAGGACGGTTTGAACTGTTGTTTGCATGGCCTATAGCCTGCAACGCATTCCATAAGCCTTTCTTGATATGGCTCAAACGCTGCAAAGGAGAGCTTCAGTCTTTCTTTGCAACCTATAAGGCTTTCTTTGAAATACTTATAGGTTGCAAAGAAAGCTATAAGCGCTTTAAAGAAAGGCTGAAGTCGTGCAAAGAAAGCTTTAATGCTTTCTAGCAAGGGCTTAATGCCTTGAGAGAATTTTCGGATCTTTTTGGCGTCTAACCAAAAACTAGCCTAAAGGGATCCTAATTTGCACGGTGATGTATGGCTTGGGTGCTTGGCTACAGTGTGGAGGTTGGAACGAGTACCAACACTGTTGTTTATTTATGCCATTGGGGTATCTGCATTATGTCAAGACGCAAAAGATTGTCTCCAACGTTAGAAAAGGCCGAGCTACGGGCTGCGTCGATGGACTCGATTGAGCAGAAGCTAGATTTGGGTAACGGGCACACGCTGGAGCTATATTGGGAAGCGATTAACGCTTTGCGGGCTAAGCAGCAGCAGTATAATGCGCTGCTATCGAGTGTGGATAACCTGTATAACGAGCTACTGGCCGATGAGCGGGCACTTGGCGAAATGTCTGAACATATGCTGAGCGGAGTGAAGGTGAAGTTTGGCCGCGATAGTTATGAGTATGAGATGGCGGGTGGTGTGCGGCGCTTTGATCGTAAGCGACCCCAGCGTAAGCTAGCAATGCCTGTTGAATAGGAACAGACAAAAACTGAATAGCAAAAGGGCGATCGCATACAAATACGCGATCGCCCTTTTTTTAAAGTTGCCAAAACAAAACTCTAGCCAGCTTGCACTTTATCAATAGTCCCAGTCATGTATGTGGTTGATGTTTTGCTTACACTAATCTACGGGCATTCTGGCTAACTAATATAATCTTTAAAGACTAAACACACCGTAGATCAGATGAAGTGTTAGCGGAATACAACAAAGTTCAGCTTGATATACATATTGTGCCTTACTTAGGCTACACCCTTAGCGGGTAAGCAAAAGCTTGAATACAGATGAATGCAGGCTTTACTTATATTCTACTAGTTTAAAGGTGATTTGCAAATATGACTGGAATTCTAAATTTTGTAATACCAATCTTACATCCAGAAAATGCTAAAAACTGGCATGTAGTGAAGAAAAATCTAGAAGAGACAATGCGATCGATATCAGGACAGATTAGTGATAACTGGAGGGCGACAATTGTTGCGAACAAAGAATCTGATCTTCCTGAGCTACGGCCAAAATTTCAGATTAATTATGTAGATTTCCCCCCAAATCCTATTTTTGAAAAGGGAAGTCAAAATATTGAAACTTTTCGTGATGCTGTTCGTCTTGATAAAGGGCGTAGGTTACTTTCTGGAATGCTTCATGTCAGAAAGTATTCAACTGATGATGATTACATTATGACTGTGGATGGGGATGACTTGATCAGTTGTAATTTAGCTTCCTTCGTAAGACAAAATTCAGGCGCAAATGGTTGGTATATACCAACAGGTTTTTTTTGGGAAGATGGAGGAAAACTATTGTATAAAAGCTCTATCTTTTCGAGAAGATGTGGGACCTCACATATCGTTAAAATTGGCCTTTTGTCTTTGCCAAATAGTTTTGATGCCGCTCAAGATGATTATGTGAAGAATATGCTGGGTAGTCATATTTTCATAAAAGATTTTATGGAGAAACAAAAAACTCCTTTAGATCCCCTATCCTTCCCTGGTGCTGTATATCGCATTAATCATTCAGAATCACATAGCAAATCGTCAGGACTGTTAGGTAAGGTTTTTCTTCAAAATGGCGTTTTGAAGAGTCCCAAGAAAGTCATATCAGAAACTTTAAAGTTTCGGCTAGTTAATACTTCCTTTAAAAAAGAGTTTTGGGGTGTTTAAATGTTTTCAAAATTAGCGTAACTTTTCGGCTTAATTTACTTGACGAGATCCAGATAAAGACGACACGTCGTAATATTTACTCTTTTATGTTCTTAAAGATTTTCAATCCAGTCCAGTACCTTTTCAAACAATCGGTCAAATCTACCGGATTTTGGAACGACAACGCTTTGGTGCTGCGAGAGCTAAAGCCCCTTCGCAACACGGTTGTGGCGGCGATTATATTTTCGGTACTGGGTGCCTTCGCGGAAGGTGGCACTGTTGGCATTATTGCCTCGTTTTTGCAAGGGTTAACTAACCCCGTCGAGCCACCGCTGCAAACGGGTTGGGCTTGGTTTGATGTTACTGTGCTGGCTACCCAAGCAGCCCCAGCGGCGCGCATCTATCGCCTATCAGCGCTTATTTTGGTTTTGATTTGGGGACGAGCAGCGTTTTCTTATCTGGCCCTAATCATGTCGCGATCGGTGACGTTTAACCTGGTCGAAAATCTGCGCCTGCGCATTTTTGACCAGTTACAGCGAGTGCAGCTGAGCTACTACACCGAAACGCGAGGCAGTGACCTGGTTAGCAGCGTTGTGGCCGATGTCAACAATGTGCAGCAGGTGTTTGGGGTATTAACCACTTTTTTGACTCAGGGCACAACGTTGCTGGCTTACCTAGCGGCTATGGTCTTGCTATCGTGGCAATTGACAGTAGTCTCTATTCTGCTGTTTGGGTTGATGTCGTTAGGCATTAGCAGCATGACCCGGCGCGTACGCGAAATTAGCTTTGAGGTGCCCAAGGCCAATAAGCAAATGACTGGGGTGCTGTTGTCGTTTATTAACGGCATTCGCACGGTGCATGCTTCGGGTACCCAGGAGTATGAGCAGCAGCGCTTCGTTGAGGCAACCGAGAAGGTGCGCAAGGCTAACCTTAATCTAGAGGGCCTTGCGGCGTTGGTGAATCCTTTAGTGCAGGCAGCGGCGGCCACCATACTGATTCTGATGGTGGCTATTACGTTTAATTTCTTGATTGTGAGTGGACAGATGCAAGCGTCGACGGTGTTGACGTTTTTGTTTGCGCTGACCCGGTTAACGCCTTTTGTGTCGTCGCTTAACAGTTCTAAAACCAAGCTGAGTAGCTTACAGGGGGCAATGCACAGCGTTAACGACTTGCTGAGAGAAGACAACAAGCCCTATCTGCAAGATGGCACTGTTATATTTAGCAAGTTGCAACGGTCAATTGATTTGGTTGGGGTTGATTTTGGCTACAAGCCCGATGAGCCAGTGCTGCACGACATTACCTTGTCTATTAAACAAGGAGAAACCACGGCATTGGTGGGGTCTTCGGGGGCGGGCAAGACCACTCTGGCCGATCTCATACCTCGGTTTTATGACCCCAACCGAGGCAAGGTTTTAGTCGATGGTGTTGACCTACGCGATTTGCGAATTAACTCGTTTCGCCAGCACCTAGCCATTGTGAGCCAAGACACATTTATTTTTCACGATACGGTGCGGGCCAATATTGCTTACGGAACTACTGATGTAACTGATAGCGCCATTATGGAGGCGGCACGCCAAGCCAATGCATTGGAGTTCATTTTGGCGCTGCCTGAGCAATTTGAAACCGTGCTGGGTGACCGCGGCGTGCGGCTTTCGGGTGGGCAACGGCAGCGCATTGCCATCGCTAGAGCGCTGCTGCGAAACCCCGACATTTTGATTTTAGATGAGGCGACGAGTGCGCTAGATTCGGTGACGGAGCGGCTGATTCAAGAGTCCCTAGAGAAGTTATCGAAGGGCAGGACAGTGATTGCTATCGCCCACCGATTATCTACTATTGCCAATGCCGATAAGGTAGTAGTAATGGAGAAAGGCCGGGTTGTTGAGCAAGGCAGATATCAAACTCTACTAAATGAGAATGGAAGGCTTTGGGAGTACCATAAAATGCAATTTTCATCTGAAAAAAGCACCTAAACAGACCATTTATAAACATTATATTTTCACGGATAAGTCATGAAGCTTTATTACTTTAAAAAGAAAGAAGGAAATTTTGGCGATGACCTTAATGATTGGTTGTGGAGGCAATTTTTCCCAAATACGTTTGATGAAGATGACAGCGTAGTATTTTTTGGCATCGGAACAATAATAAACGACAGGATTTATGACCGAGCACCTAATGCAAAAAAGATCATAATTTTTGGCTCGGGAGTTGGCTATGGTAAAACGCCACTCAAAAACCTACCCATCATAAATGAGAAGTGGAGTGTTTATTGTCTCAGAGGGCCATTATCATCGAATGCACTTGGTCTTGAACCAGAAAAAGCCGTCACGGACGGAGCTATTTTAATCAGAAGATTATTTAAGCCTCATAAGGAAAAAGTATATAAGTTTTCATACATGCCCCATGTTGATCAAGCTGAGAAGCATGCACATAGATGGCAGAGCATTTGTCAGAAGATAGGATTTGGTTTTATTGACCCGAGATGGCAAAGAGAGGATGTTCTAAATACTCTCTGCCAAACAGAAATATTGATTACAGAAGCAATGCATGGAGCTATTGTTGCAGATGCACTTCGAATACCTTGGATTCCAGTTAAAACAGCTCGAAATATTTTCGAGTTCAAGTGGTGGGACTGGTGTGTGTCAGTAGGTCTACATTATGAACCACGCCTGATGCAGGGCTTTTCCGAAAAGAAGAATGGTTTTTTAGTTGCCACAGAATGGATGGCTGAAAAAGCAATTATCAATCAATTTATGGAAATCACAAAATCTCCTTCTCCATTTTTGAGCAAAGAGTCAAAAGTAGAGCAGTTGACTATAAAGATGGAAGAAGCAGTCGAATACCTCAGAAAAGATATTTCGTCTGGTATTTTTAGTAACTGAAGACCGAAGTTAAGCAATTTCTCCAAAAGATTATAAACTAAGAAAATTAAGGGCTAAATAAATATGCTACTTGTCTAAAAATCTTCGATAGAAATCAGGCTATTAAACAGATAAGTAATCGTTTGACAATGAAAATAGCTTTCTTGAAAGACATCATGCTACAAGATCCTCATGTATCTATAGTGATTCCAACTTACAACAGAGCTGCTACTCTCAAAGAAGCTCTAGAGTGTGTTTATGCACAGAGCTATAAAGGTTCAAAGGAGGTTATTGTCATAGATGATAACTCTACAGATAATACTGTGGAGCTTATCGGAACTGAATTTCCTGATGTTTGCTTTGTGCACTTAAACAAAAATGTAGGGCCTTCTGCGGCTAGAAATATAGGTATTTCTAAAGCAAAGGGTGATTTCATCGCCTTCTTGGATTCAGATGACTTATGGGATTTAGATTATCTTTCTTCGCAGCTAAGCGTATTCGGAGATAAAAAAGGAATATATCCCAAAAAAGTTTCTGTAAGTTCAACAATAGAATGGAATACGGTTAGTGGAAGACGCTCCGAGTATGATCAAAAACCAAACTTAAAAAGATACCGATCGCCAATTCACCATCTTTTCTCCAAAGGGAGCTTTGTCTTTTCGCCCTCAAGCATAGTCCTACCTCGAAAATTTATTGAAGATGCAGGAGTATTTAACGAATCTCTTCGTTTTGGAGAAGATACTGAGTTATACATAAGATTACTTTTGTCTGGCTACAAGTTTGTGTACGAAAGTCAGACTCACTCCATACGCCGAAAGCATTTTCAAGATCAAGCAATTTCACCTGAGAATCTTGAGAAAAGAAGACTCAACAGAATAGAAACTGCCGAAAAGTATTATGATTTGGTGTCTTCAAAGTTTGAAGTCGATTCAATGTCAGAGATCAGAACTCAGATCAATCTCTATTTTGCTAGAGAATTCTTGGCGAATTGGAACTTGTTGAAATGGCTAAGCCTTCATGTGTCGTCGTTTTCGTTTAAGGCAATCAGAGTAAGTACCTCTGCCCTGACTAAAGACATGAGCTTATTACTCAAAATGATTTTAAAACTATTATTTCAAGGTCTAACTAAATCCAATTATTCTGTCGGTTAACTAGAGCCACAAACATTAACTCTTTGGAGTTGTTATGAGTCGGAGCCCTCAGCCCTTTGTCTCAATTATCATCCCGGTCTATAACGATGCCGATCGCCTAGTGCTCTGCCTAAATGCTCTAGAGCACCAGACCTATCCCCGCGACCAGTACGAAATCATTGTTATCGACAACAGCTCCGACCAACCTCTAGACGATCTGATCAGTTCATTTAAACAGGTTATTCTAACCCATGAAAGCCAACCAGGCTCCTACGCTGCCCGCAACCACGGCCTTACCCTAGCCCGTGGCGAAATTCTCAGCTTTACCGACTCCGATTGCATTCCCGCCAAAGATTGGATTGAAACTGGAGTGGCCCAGTTTTTGGCTACCCCCAATTGTGGTCTAGTAGCGGGCAAAATCGAGCTTTTCTTTAAACAGCGCGATCGTCCCACCGCCGTCGAGCTATTCGACAGCCGCAACTTTTTACAGCAGCACCGCTATATCACCGAAGACCACTACGGAGCCACCGCTAACCTATTTACCTCCAAAGCCATTTTTGATGCTGTTGGACTCTTTAACGCCCAGCTCAAATCGGGTGGCGATCGTGAGTGGGGGCAGCGAGTCTACGCCGCAGGTTACCCACAGATCTATGCTGACGACGTTTGCATTGCCCACCCTGCCCGCCACTCTTGGCCTGAAATTTCTAAAAAAATTGTGCGCGTTATTGAGGGACGCTACAAGATAGAACACCAGCAAACCGAGCCTATAACCCGATTTTTAAAGCGCATGGCCTGGCAAACCCGCCCCCCAATGCAGGATATTAGCCGAGTTTTTGCAGACAAAACAGTTCCTAGCCTGCATCATCGTCTAAAGCTGAGTATGGTATTTATTTCTATTCGCTACCTTAGCCTTTGGAAAGAGATTCAACTTTATTTCAAAGCTCGACTGGCTCAATAGTCATAACTGTATTACCTACACAAAAGCTTTAGATTATGGTTAACCTAACTGCTTCAACACCTGATATTAGCGTAGTTATTCCAACCTATAACCGAGCTGATATTCTCTCTAGAACCATTGATAGTGTTCTACAACAAACTCATCAAAATCTGGAGCTTATTATTGTTGATGATGGCTCTACCGACGGTACCGCAGCCCTAGTCAGCGCCATTGATGATGCCCGAGTGCGCTTTATGCCCCTAGGCGAAAATCGAGGCGGTGGTTATGCTCGCAATCAGGGCATTAAGGCTGCTGCCGGCAAATACATTGCCCTGCTCGACAGCGATGACGAATGGCTGCCTAATAAGCTGGAACTTCAGATTGCCCTGCTCGACAGCGCTACTGACCCCAAGGTGGCTGCCGCCTACTGTACCTACTACGAGCGTCATGAGCTTACCAAGCGCGATGTGTTCATTGGCACTACCCATGCTGGCGATATCTTTGACCGGCTGCTAGCCGGATGGTGCCCGCCTTCGTCAGCGGTGCTCACACACCGTGAGGCCCTGCTTGAAGTCGATGGCTTTGACGAGAACCTGCCCAGCTTTCAAGACTTTGACCTGTGGCTGCGGCTAGCGCAGGCGGGCTATCGTTTCGTAGTAGTCGATCAGCCAATGTTGATCAAGCACGTCCATTCAGGGTTGCAGGTGAGTACTAACCCTGCTGCCAAACTTAAGGGATTTGAAATTTTTGAGCAGCGCTGGGGCCAGACCATTCAGCAACGCCTGAGCGTGCAGACCTACGAACGTTGGGCTGCCCAACACCTGGCCTACGTGCAGTTGAGTCAATTTCGAGTAGCTTTGGCTAAAGGAAAAATATTGGCCGCTTGGAAATTTTTCATCGGCATGACCCAGTATTTACCCCACTCTAGAAAGCTGATGGTTAAGGGATTTTTGTTTGCGATTTTAGGCAGCAAACGCTATGCCAAGTTGGCTGAGTCGAATGCTGTAAAAGGTAGTTAAGTTTCCTTTTTAGCCCTTTACATAGCCTGTTAAGCCATGAAATTTTCGCTCATACTAGCCACGCTGGGCCGTACTTTTCAGGTTAAAACTTTTTTAGAAAGCCTGGATCAGCAGAGCTATCGAGATTTTGAGTTGATTGTGGTCGATCAAAATTCTGATGATCGACTACTGCCGTTGCTAACTCCTTATAAAAATCATTTTCCAATACTTCATCTACGTTCTAAAGAAGGTCTTTCCCTTGCCCGTAATGTCGCCTTAAAGCAAATATCAGGAGATCTGGTTGCTTTTCCAGACGATGACTGCGCTTACACTCCTGATCTGTTGGAAGAAGTTGCCCATTTTTTCAAAGAACAACCGGAACTTTCTGGTCTTGTAGGCCGCGCAGTTAACCAGCAAGGGAATGATTCATCTGGCCGCTGGGATCATGTGGCTGGCACTGTTAATGCCTTTAATGTTTGGCGGAGAGGAACATCCTTCACTATCTTTCTACGACGAGCTGTCGTAGATGCAATTGGACCGTTTGATGAAACATTAGGTGTTGGGGCTTCAACACCCTGGGGGTCTGGTGAGGATATTGACTATTTACTACGAGCTGTGAGTGCAGGATTATATTACGATCCATCCTTTCTAGTTATTCATCCCACCAAGGTTGAAGCTTTAGAGAGTGTCCAGTCCTTAGAAGCAATTCAACCTAAGACACCACATGCCAAGACTTACTCCTATGCTATGGGCAGAGGTCGAGTACTCCGTAAGCATAACGCACCTTTTTGGTTCCTTCTGTACAACTGGTTTCGGCCATGTACAGGAATTATTTTGTCCTTACTTCAAGGAAAGATCGACAGAGTTAAATCGCACTGGGCAACTCTTAAAGGAAGAGTACAGGGTTGGTTAGGCTGGGCGTAAGCTCAACTAAAATGTAGCTACTTTTTATTAAACAGTAATGCAAGTTTTTTTTTACACTAGATATTTCTCGCCTGATCTTAAATACATTATGAGTGAGGGTACTAAAAAATCGCTCCATGGTCTCTGCACTGGTATGGCAGCCTGCGGAGTAGACGTCACCCTCCTATGCGAAGGCAGTTCTGGATATGTACATGAAATGCCTGAGGGATATGTAATACGTAGCTTTAAGCAAAACGAAAAGCAAAAAAAACTTTTTTTGCCTTTAGCTCTAAAAAAATTTATAGCAGAAAACTTAGATGCTAACACTCCCATATTTCTCAGCGGCATCTTTCAACCCAAAATCTATTTATTATCTCGCTTTTTGAAAAGACATCACATTCCTTACATTTATATTCCCCACGATCCATATGCACCTTCTATTTTTAGCAAGAACGCTCATCTAAAGTGGCCCTACTGGCTTTTGTGCGAGCGCCTCTTGCTAAAAAATGCGTCTGCTGTTCAAGTTCTAGACCCTAGACATGAGACTTATCTGCGAAACCTTAATATCAGGACTCCTGTTGTGTCTGTGCCCAATGGTTTTTCTGAAAATGACGTTGTGGATGAGTCATCACTAACTTGGCAGTGCAATGACGTCCCACAGCTTTACTTTCTAGGTCGTTTTGACGCCCACAATAAAGGGCTAGATCTACTGCTTAAGGCATTTGCTCAAATTTTGCCTAAAAGCCCAGCCCATTTAACCCTGCAAGGGGTAGACAAAGGAGATAAATTCTTATTGGAGAAATTAGCTAGAACGCTATCAATTCAAGATCATGTTACCTTTTTAGCTCCTGACTATAATCTTCCTTCTTCATCTTTAATTCAGCAATATGATATTTTTTGTCTTCCATCACGGTTTGAGGGATTTGGTTTGTCGGCTTTAGAAGCAATGGTAAGCGCTCGCGTTTTACTAGTGTCTAATGTTGCAGGTATTGCACCTCATGTAGAAAGTGCCAAATGTGGAGTTACCGTTGAACCAACGGTTCCTGCCATTAGCAAGGGATTATCTAAATTGTTTGAACAAAATAACCAATGGAAAGCTATGGGATTAGCTGGCAGAAATTATGCTTCTTCAAATCTTCAATGGAAATGCATTGCTCAGAAAGCAATGCACGACTATCAATGGTCGGTTTAAACTTTTTTTGTCAAGACAGATATTCCGCTCTTGACTTATTGATTCTATTTCAGACTAGGACTGATTGAAGTATAAATTACCGTAATTGTTTCTTAAGACTTTGAACTAAACTTCAATATCTTACACTTGAATTAGTTTTAACAACCGACAGTAAATTTGGGCTTTCTTCTCTTCTGCGATGGATCGTTTAGAAAGCGCGAGGGTTTCCAGTACTTGCTTAGGAGACTCAGATCATTAGCGTTCAAATTCTCGTTTTAATAATTTGTACACATTGCTAATTTTAAGGCGCTTTGTGCAATTTATGTCTAGCTAATTTTATCGTTTTGCCAGTAGTTTTCCGATTTTTATTTGTTAAGCCATGAACGAAATCAAAGACTTTAAAGTAGCCTTTTTACTTCCATCTACATGGTTTTATTGGCAGCCCGTTTTAGCTAAACTAGCAATTAAATTTCCTCAAACAAAATTGTTTACTACGCGTTGGACTGGTTTTTCAAAAGGTTTGGATCAGGCTTTTCTGGTTCAAGAACTAAGTCAAAGAAAGTTTGTTGAAATTAAATCGTCAAAAGAAGGATATAGCTATGGATTTACCTACCTACCGTTAGGAATAGTGAACAAGTTATTAGAGTTCAAACCAAATTTTATATTTTCAAACTCTTTTGGCATTTGGACTATTCTTGCCATTCTTGCTAAACCTTTAGGACGATGGAAAATTATCATTGCCTATGAGGGTAGTTCGCCAAACGTTGATTACGCTAAATCACCATTGCGGCTAGGCATCCGCAGGTTAATGGCTAGATTTTCTGATGGTTTAGTGACTAATAGCCAAGCAGGTGAACGTTACTTAATTGAGGTTTTAAATATTAGCCCAGATAAAGTTTATAAAAAACCTTATGAAGTACCCGTCGCTGAGGCGTTTTTAGATAAACAGTTAGACTCGACAGATTTGCCGATAGATCCAGGCAAAAAGATATTTCTTTATGTGGGTAAAATTGTACCCCGTAAAGGAATTCACTATCTATTAAACGCCTGCGTAGCTCTTAAGGAGAATGACATTGAGGATTTCACACTAGTAATTATAGGTAATGGCGACCAAAAAAATGAACTTGAAGAATTTTGCAACAAAAATGGTCTTAACAGTCATGTGTTGTGGCTAGGGCGCATTGATTATCATAAATTAGGCGCATATTTCAAAAAAGCAGATGTCTTTGTTTTACCAACCCTTGAAGATACTTGGGGTATGGTTGTTCTTGAGGCAATGTTGTTTTCAAAACCGATTTTGTGCTCTAAGTGGGCTGGCTCGTCTGATCTAGTCGAACATGGCAAAAACGGATATGTTTTTGATCCTCGAGATACCAACGAATTATCCCGCTATATGGCCTCCTTTATAAAGGATAGTGAAAAAATCATCCGGATGGGTCATGAATCTGGTGAAACCATTAAACAGTTTACTCCGGCGCAGGCTGCTGATAATTTTGTTGAAATCATTGTGAATACGATGAATTAATCGTTTATAACCGTAAACATGCCTGTGGATTCCTGATCAGATTGCTGTCTAATTCTATTTATCCCTTCTATCCCAGCCCATTTATTCACACCTGAAATTATGAAAATGCGTCTTATTTTCTTGAGAAAGTTTTCATCTAAGCTATTTAGAAAGCTTAGAGAAGGTTTGGCTATATTAATTTTACCCTTAGCAAATCTAATATTTTATTTTCGCCATCAGGAGATAGCTCAAAAAAAGAAGATTATCTTTGCTTTAACCCCTCCTGCCCATCTGAACAATATTGGTGACCATGCTCAGGTCATAGCGATAAGGAATTGGTTAAAAAAACATTTTCCGAATCTTCCGGTTATAGAGCTTGATAAAGAAGAATCCAAATATTATTTAGCGGCTTTAAAGAAGCTGGTTTCAGATGACGACCTAATCATCTTTCAGAGTGGGGGTAACTTAGGCGAAAGGGGAATGTGGACTGAGAGATTTCGTCGTCTTTTGATATCGTCTTTTCCTAATAATAAAATCGTCAACCTGCCGCAGTCTATTCAGTTTAGCGATACTCAGTACGGCAATCAGGAAAAGGAAAACACAAGGCGTATATACGGCGAACATCCTGATTTAGTGATGATCGCTAGAGACAGCATGAGTGAAATAATCGCTCAGGAGCTTTTTTCAAAGGCCCTTGTATTTAAAATGCCTGATTTCGTTTTAGCACTTCCTCCGAGGAACGTTTCTAAATCTGCTACTGCACCGAAGATTTTGTTATGTCTCCGGCATGATGATCAATCGGCTTTAACAGATGATAGCCGAAGAAATATCGAAAAATTAATTCCTTATGAGTGTAGTAGCTTCGACACTGAAACAGATTTTCCAATTGCCAAGAAGCTACAGGAGAAAGTTGTAACTGAAACCTTAGACAAGTTTTGTGAGTTTGATGCGATCGTCACCGATCGGTTTCATGGTCTAATATTCTCAATTGTTTGTCGAAAGCCCTGCATTGTTGTGCCAACAGTTGACCATAAACTTACTTATGGAATCCAGTGGTTTAGCGAACTGCCTTTTATAAGGCTAGCAAAAAACCATGATGAAATTCCCCATTTGCTTGAGGAATGTATGGCAATAGAAGAACGAAATACTCCCGACTGGAACTCATTATATTTCGATCAAATACCTAGAATGGCTGGAATTTCTTAATGGCATTGCTGCAAATTCTGTACATGTTTGGAATTGTTTATGTCTCACCTCAAGAAGAAAAATGTAGTTATTTTCAATAGCATTCTTCTTGCTAAATCAGAAACTTTTATTAAAACTCAAGCAGAAAGCCTAAAAAAACACAATTATTTTTTTGCTGGCTCTCGCTCAATTGAGGGCATATCTTTACCTCCTCAAAAATTAATTACCGTCAATCGAGGAGGAATACTAGGTTTTTTTAGTGAAGGTCTTTTTAAAGTCTCAGGTTTTGCTCCTAGATTCTATCAAGATCTTAGGAAACTAGAGCCGTCTTTAATACATGCTCACTTTGGGCTAAGCGGATCACTAGCTCTACCTATTGCTGCGAAGATGAAACTACCTTTGGTAGTCACCTTCCATGGCTCAGATGCAACCTCCACCGATCAATATGCTCGTAAAGCCTCTCTAAATCATCGAATTTACTTGAGAAGACGCGAGCAGCTTAAGAAGGACACAACAACTTTCATTGCGGTTTCAAATTTTATTAAAGCTAAGCTTTTAGAGAAGGGGTTCCCTGACAAAAAAATTGTTGTTCATTATATTGGCGTTGATATAGAAAAATTTACTCCAAAAATAGCGGTTAAACGCAAATTAAATATACTCTTTGTAGGGAGGCTGACTGAAAAAAAAGGTCTCGAATATCTCATTCAGGCTATGGCCAAAGTAGAAATGATTATGCCTGAAATTGAATTGCTGATCGTTGGTGATGGGCCACTTCGGCAACCATTAGAGAAGTTGGCTTCACAAACGCTATCAAACTACAAATTTTTAGGTTCTCAGCCCCACGATAAGATTCGAGACCTTATGAATGAATCTATGCTTTTAGCAGCACCTAGTGTAACTTCGTCAACTGGTGACTCCGAAGGTTTACCCATGGTCATATTAGAAGCTTTAGCTATGGGATTGCCAATCGTAAGCTCTTTTCATGCCGGCATACCAGAGGCAGTGCTACATGGAAAAAATGGATTGCTCGCTCAGGAAAAAGACTTTGGCACGATTGCAGATCATATCTTGTCAATTTTGCAAAATCAGACATTATGGCAAGAGTTTAGCATGGCTGGAAGAAGTCATGTTGTGGAAAACTTTGATCTAAGGAGTCAAGCCATAAAGCTGGAAGAAATTTATTCTAAAGCAGTTGAAGAAGCTACGCCTTCGACATGATCCCTTGAATAACTTGTCTAATATTTTTGCAGTGTTATTTAAGTTTTAAACCCGGCTAGAGCTTATATGAACTTGATCAAAGTCTCTTATTTAATTTTTTTCTAATTGATGAAACCACTTAACATTTTGATCTCTGCCTACGCCTGTCAGCCCCACATGGGCTCAGAGCCCGGTGTTGGCTGGCACCTTGCTCAGGAAATGGCCCAGCACCACCGGGTTTGGGTACTCACTCGCACTAGCAATCAATCGGCAATCGAGGCTGAACTAGCACAGCACCCTATCGACACTCTGTCATTTCTATACTGCGATCCGCCCCCGGTTGCTAACTGGTTGCCCCGAGCTCATGTGCCCCACTATTACGCTTGGCAAGTGGGTGCCTACTTTGTTGCTAAGGCACTCCTTAAAACTGTAGATATCGATCTGATTCACCATGTTACCTATGTGCGCTACTCTACCCCTAGCTTTTTGGCATTGCTGCCTGTGCCCTTTGTTTGGGGTCCTGTGGGAGGAGGCGAAATGGCTCCCAAATCGTTTTGGAGGGACTTTAGCCGCCGAGGCCAATCCTATGAAATAGTACGTAGCTTAGTTCACCGTGTAGGTGAGCTAGATCCCTTTACCGCTATGACAGCCCGCCGCAGCGCTCTGGTCAAAGCTACTACCCCCGATACCGCCCGCCGTTTGCAGCCTTTTGGCGTGACACAGTTAAAAGTTGAGTCAGAGTCAGGCCTGTCAAACCAAGAAATTGCTCAGCTCAGCCAGTGTCCTACGCCTAGTCCAACGCCCTTTCGCTTTATTAGCATGGCTCGCCTGCTGCACTGGAAAGGGCTGCACTTGGGCCTGCGCGCCTTTGCTGCTGCTCAACTGCAGCCTGATGCCGAGTACTGGATTTTGGGCGAAGGACCAGAGCGAGCCAGCCTACAGGCCTTGGCGGAGCAGCTTGGCGTAGCTGAGCGGGTTAAGTTTTTAGGTCGCCTACCTAGGGCCGAGACGCTTCAACAGATGGGCCAGTGCCATGCCTTGGTACACGCTAGCCTACACGACTCTGGGGGTTGGGTTTGCCTTGAAGCCATGGCCGCTGGTCGCCCAGTAATTTGCTTAGATCTAGGTGGGCCTAGTGTACAGGTCACCGCAGAAACTGGCATAAAAATTCCTGCTACCGACCCTGTTCAGACTGTTCAAGGTCTGTCCACCGCCATGGCGAAACTTGCCTACGCCCCCGAACTATGCCATCAAATGGGTGCTGCTGGGCAACGACGGGTGCGACAGCACTTTTCTTGGGAAGCCAAAGGCCGAGAACTGAGCCAACAGTACCGCGCTATTTGCCAGGAGGTTGACCCATGCGCATCCTAAGTATTCATAATGCTTACCAAATTAGGGGAGGAGAAGACGAGTCATGCGCTGCTGAAGAGCGTCTGCTCGAAAACCATGGACACCAGGTCGATCGCTACACTGCCACCAACGACGATATTCCCACCTACAACCCTTTGCGGTTGGCAGCCAAAACCATCTGGTCACAGACTTCCTATAAGGCTGTGCGACAAACCCTACGGGCCAACAGCTACGACGTTGTGCATGTGCAAAACTTCTTTCCGCTGATTTCGCCTTCGGTATACTATGCTGCCCAGGCTGAGGGAGTACCTGTGGTGCAGACCCTGCGGAATTATCGACTCATTTGTCCCAACGCCCTTTTTTTTCGTGATGGACAAGTATGCGAAGACTGCGTAGGCAAGGCAATTCCCTACCCTGGGATTATGCATGGCTGCTACCGCCAGAGCAAACCTGCTAGTGCCATGGTTACAGCCATGATCAGCACCCATCGAGCGTTGAAAACTTGGGATAGGCAAGTGAATTTGTTTGTTGCTCTCACCCAATTTGCCAAACAAAAGCTGGTAGAAGGGGGCCTGGCAGCCGACAAGATTATCGTTAAGCCCAACTTTATTGATCCTGATCCTGGAGTGGGCAGCGGCAGCGGTGGTTTTGCACTATATGTGGGTCGCCTCTCAGTAGAAAAGGGGTTAGACACTCTGATCAATGCCTGGCGACAACTAGCCGTACCCTACCCGCTCAAGATTGTCGGTGATGGCCCTTTAGAAGACATGGTAAAAGATGCTACCCAGACCATACCGGCGATAGAGTGGCTGGGCCGTAGGCCCATGAGTGAGGTGCATACCCTCATGGGAGAAGCCAGCTTCTTAATTTTTCCGTCGAAGTGGTATGAGACCTTTGGGCGAGTAGCAGTAGAAGCCTTTGCCAAAGGTACCCCAGTAGTGGCAGCGAAAATTGGGGCGATTGCTGAGCTGGTAGAAGCTGGCAGAACTGGACTGGTTTTCGAACCTGGTAACGCTCAAAGCTTAGCGCAGCAGGTGCAGTACATGCTTAATCACCCGGACCAACAGGCCATCATGCGCCGAATCGCTCGCCAAACTTATTTGGACCGCTATACCGCTACCCAGAACTATAGCTACATCAAAAGTATTTATAAGAAAGCTATATTCAGCAGAGCAATTTAATGACCAATTATCACTCTTTCAATAGTTATATAACCAAGAATCAGATAAGGGGATTTATATCTAACCCCAGCCTGGTTTTGGTTGCCTTTGCCAGTGCCTTCTTTCCGAGAATAATTGAGGCTATGGGGGCACCAGCACCTATAAATTTTCTACACTTTTGTATCACACCCATTGTGTGCTTGCTGGTCTACCTCCGTTGCGGAAAAACCAGTTTTAAGCAGAAATCAATTGTCCGGTCAATTTTGATAGGTCTCTATGTTTACTTTGCTGTAAGCACTGCCAGCGCCATTGTCAATAATGCTGGAGCCGTAAACATTTTTCTAAATTTCATGATTCAGTCAGAGCCGTTTTTGGTCCTGTCAGCAATTATCAGCATCCCATTCAATGAGCAATACTTAGGCAAATTTAGACGATGGGTAATGGGTTTTGGCTTACTGCATATAGTCCTATCCCTAGGTCAATATTTAGCTTTAAAGGCAGGGATTCTTACATACAGTCGCCTAACTCTCAATGACAATGTTCAAGGCGTTTTTTATCTATCTAACGGCGGCCATGTGGTAGGCGGTACTGTAGTATTCATTTATGCTATCTACTTTTATATAACAGCTAAAAAGGCCGGGTTTGGGTTACGAGCAGCGGTGCTAGCTGCTGGATTTCTTGAAATTTTAGTGGCTGATGCAAAACAAGTCCTCCTAGTCGCGGCTGTAGCTTGGATTGTGTTAATCATCAGCCGCACTAACGATATCAAAAAGACGCTTAAATACACATTGCTAGCTGCTGTAGTCATCTATGGATTTTACTGGTGTATTTACAATATAGATGTCGCCTATCTAAGCTCATTCCGAACTTGGATTAGGCCCGAGATTTATGGCCCTAACGGCGATGCCACCCTTCAAAAACTTCTGCCCCTACGCTCAATTCCTGAGTATTATACGTCAATCTTAAACTGGTTCTTGGGGCTAGGGCCAGGGCATACAGTGGGGCGCATTGGCGGTTGGATGATTCGCGATTACGACAGTTTACTTGACCCGCTAGGTGCAACTCGTCACCCAGTAGTACAATCCATTTGGGATTATTGGCTTAGCGGTTACCTCGATTCCAGCTTTTTCTCACCCTTCTGGACATGGGCAGGTATTTGGGGAGATGGTGGCTTTATAGGCCTAGGCGTTTATGTCAGCCTCTGGGTGTTACTTTGGAACAGGGTCTGCGTAGATGATCTCTCCCGATTTTTACTGTTAAACGTCATAGTCAACGGTTTTATTATGACCGGCATGGAAGAACCTGGGTTTATGCTCACTATTGCCGTGTTACTGGGATTACGATGGCACGAACTGAATCCTGTGTCATCTCAGATTCGGCAAAGCTTCTTTAACGGCAAAAATAGGTATCTGGCTTAAAGCCTGCTGCCGTTCTATAAATTTTTAGTAAAGACCACCCAATCGTTCTCTAAGTCTCCGGGTTTGATATAGCCCAGCAGAAAGATGTGATGGTGATCCTCTTCTGTGGCTCTACAACCTACCCGTCGTCTTCTATGTGTTAGCTATGACTAGTACTTCTAGTTCCCCATTTGCCACTGTGCCCCGATCACAAGCCCCTGGTGGCATCATCTTCTTAGTTCTTGGCTTAGCCTGCATTCTAGGCTTTGTGATGAACCTTCTGACTGCTGCTATTCCCCCTAGCCCCATGGCTCTTGAATGGCGGATTGGTTTTATGCAGCAGATAAGTGGCCGCAGCATTTCGCTGTTTCTAGGTGTGGCTATGGTGGTTTATAGCAGCTTAGGACAGCGAGTGCTCTCTCGCTACCTAGCGCTAGCTTGCTTAATCGGTGGTATTTTGTTTCTGCTGTCGGGCGTGATTGTTATTCGTGACGGCTTAGTGCTTCAAAATCAAGCACTTAGCACCATTAAAAGCGAGGCAACAGAAATCCGCTCTCAGCTACAAACGGCACAGGTTAATCCCAATCTGCCTCCGGAAGTTACTCCTCAACGTGTTGAAGAAGCCTTAGGCCAACTCGAGATTCAGGCCGAAGCACTCAGCCAAAATGCTCGTAGCAGCACCACTCAATCCATGATGTCTGTGCTAAGTACCCATGTTGTCATTGGTCTAGGACTGTTGGCGCTGGGTAGGGTCGCTATCAAGCACAATCACTAGGTGGCTCTACAAATGCGAAAGAGCTAGGTAGAGGTGTAGACAGCAGTTATTCCTGCCTAGCTTTTTCAACAGTATCGTGACGCTACTTTCTACAACTATGGCTGCCCCTACCTTAAACCTTAAACCTCACCTACAAACTGCTTGGGGTTGGATAATTGCTTTAGCTAAAGACTTCCATGGGCGTATTGTGCTACTGGGACTGACAGTCGGACTGATTTATCTGCCGGTGTGGCTGGGCTATTTAGTACCAAGAGCCCTCAAAGGCAAAGTTGGTTGGCTTTTAGTGCTATGTATGTTGGGGTTAGCCGCTGCTGAACTGTGGAATCGTCGTTCTGTTCTTAAAGCGTTAAGAGCTTCTGAAGAAGATCGTCTTCTAGGACAATTGTTAATTGTAAGCGCAGCGGTGCTGTTTCCATTCTGTCGCTTTGCAATTTGGCCTCAGGCATTTTTGTGGTTGGTAATCTTAGCGGGCATTGCTTGCAGCGCCTGGGGAGTTAGCTTTTTTAGTCGGTTTATGGTGCCTGTGGTATTGATTGGCCTCACCACGTACCCGCGCATTGGTTTTATTTCTCGCTTTATCTGGGATTTTTTTACTCCTTACCAATTTTTAGAAATTAAGATGGCTGAGATGGGCAGCGCCGCTATGCGGGCCATTGGTTTCCCGGCAGTGCAGGAGGGTGTCTATATTACCTTTCCCGAAGGTGCTGTAGAAGTAGGCTGGGGCTGTAATGGGTTAGACATGGCTCTTTCTATTGCCGCCACCGGATTCTTTATGGGAATTCTCTACAAGCAAAAGACCCGCCAGATGGTAATGCTTATTGGCATTGCTATGGTTATTTCACTTGTATTTAATATTCCTCGCTTAATGTTAGTGACCATTGCTCATGTGTATTGGGGCGAGTGGTGGTTTAATTTTTGGCACGGCTTCTGGGGCGGGCAAATTTTCGTCGGTATATTATTAACAATTTATTACTACGTCATGATGGCACTGGTTGAAAGATCAAAAAAGTGTCAAAAAAACAATTAAATTCCTTCTATTGATTCTTTACTGCTTTATAAGTTCTCAATAAAATATTCGTCTAATGCTGGTATTTACACTTAGATCAATTTATACTGAGTGATGAAGGACAGAAAATTGAGCCTTCTACTAGTTGATTTTTATGAGCTCTACGCTCTAGAAATGAGGGACACTACCACAGTCTATTGTCGTTCATTGAATTTACACCTTTTATGAAGAAACAGCTTTTGAGCAGTGCCCTTGCAGTAGGGACTGTAGCAACTGGTTTCATGATGCAAACCAATTCTGCAAACGCATTCACAATCCAAACTACAGGTTGTGATTTTTCAGGAGCCGTTTACTGCTCTAACGTGGAAAGCGGAAATGACAATCTCACCCAGTTGCGGCAGTTCTTGACTGACCTCAATAATTTCGTCAACCCAGATCCTGTTGCTGATCCAACCACGTGGGGCAATGGTGGGCTTAATTCTGGGGAAGACTTTATTGCTAAAGTAAATGCTCCTTCCACAGTAGCGAATGAGGGTTTGGCTGGCTATTTATCAATTGGCTATAATGGTTCTCCAGGAGACTCTAGATCAGGGACATGGCAGGTCATCAACCAATTTTTGCCTAGCGGCAATTTTGATGGCCCCTTTGTCCTTGCTATGAAAGCGGGACCTAACTTCGCCTTCAACTACTTTGACGGTACAATTCAGGCTGGAACCTGGACAACTGCCAGATTCATCAATAATGGCAATGGCAATGGCAATGGCAATGGCAATGGCAACGGCAATGGCAATGGCAATGGCAATGGCAATGGCGGTCCAGTTAACGCCTTCTCCCACGCTACCCTCTACTCCACTCCAGAGTCTATTCCTACTCCGGCACTGCTGCCTGGGCTAATTGGCATGGGCGTAGCGGCCCTGCGCAAGCGTCAGCAAGGGGAAAGCGAGAGCGCATAATAACGTCTTTAGCTTTTGCATCTGATTTATTCTAAGAGCGCTATCTCGCCCGAGAGATAGCGCTTTTCTTGCTGTTTTTTGGGGTTTTATAACGCGAAGTTTTGGAACATTTCAGTAGTATTTAGCGTCCTAGAAGTAGCAGCTTATGAGAGTTGTTGAGTAGGTTTACGGAAGGCGATGGCAGTTTGTAAAGTTAGTGTAAGTGAGTTAATAGAGCTGGGTAACTGATAAATAACGTACCTAACCTGCCCAGCTAATTGTGCATTACTTCAGGGCTTTTATTTACCAACTCTGTTTGTCGTCTTTGCCTTTGTTCTGTAGGTTTGTCTTTAGAAAATCAACCGGTAGTCTTTCTTCGAGCAAAATTGAAAGATGACCGCTGGCTGATACCTGATTAAAGCTTTGGATTGTAGCCACGCGAATTATTACCCCCCTAGACTGGAGACATATTTAACTTACAAGCCTTAGACCTGATTCTAAGGCTTAGAACAGGCATTGAGGCGACATTTATTCCCTTTAGGTTGGAAAAAAATGACGACTCAAAGTGTTCCTAGCTTGATTAAAGGTATTGTTTTTGTAGATGACTCGATCGCTGATGCAGATACGTTGCTTGAGGGGATTGACCCTAATCTAGGCGTTATTTTCCTCGACTCTGCCCAAAATGGCATAGCTCAAATTACTAATGCCTTAGAATTATTCTCTGGCTTAGAAAGCATCCATATTATTTCCCATGGTGAATCGGGCAGTTTGACGCTAGGTTCAACTGATTTCAACAGCAACAATCTAGATAGCTACAGCAGCTACCTAACCCAATGGCAAAAAGCCATGACCAGTACAGCAGATATTTTGTTGTATGGCTGCAACGTAGGGTTCGGACCCAGCGGCAAAAGCTTTTTAGATCACTTGAGCTATTTGACAAAAGCAGATATCGCCGCTTCTGACGATATCACTGGCAACTCGGGCGATTGGGATTTTGAGCTAGTCACCGGCTCCATCGAAACAGCTATAGCTTTGAGCGCCGAGGCCCAAGCTAGCTATGCTAGCAACCTCAATATCATCACCGTTACCAGTACTGCCGACAGTGGCACGGGGTCTCTACGGGCTGCCATTGCTTCAGCTCCAGCGGGCAGTGTAATTAAGTTTGCCTCGACCTTGGCCAACAAAACTATTACTCTCACCAGTGGTGAGCTGTACCTGGGCCGCAACCTCACTATCGATGCCACTGAGGTTGCAAATCTCACCATTAGCGGCAACAACCGCAGCCGAGTGTTTCAGGTAGGAAGCTCAAACAACCCAGTGACGGCCACCTTCAAAAACTTGATCATTGCCAACGGCAACGCACCCGCTGGAGGCGCAGGGGGCGGGGTGAGTGTGGCTAACTATGGTGGCATTACCCTTATGGGTTGCCAACTCAACAACAACAAAGCCGATCGCAGCGGCGGACTAATGCTTTGGGCGGGGGTTGAGGCCAAAGTGATTGACTGTAGCTTTACTGATAATGACGGAAGTCGCGTTAACAATGGCTTCAGCGGTGGAGCAATTTCTACCAATGGTTCAGGAGGAGTTGGAGAAGCATCGTTTTTAATGGTCGAAAACTCTCGCTTTACCAATAATAAGGGCTTTAACGGCGGCGCCATTTACAACTTATCTAGCCCAACAACAGTTACGAAATCTACCTTCCTCAACAACACTGCTATTGGCGATGGAGGAGGCGCTATCTTTGGTGATGGTGCTGGCCCTGGTGGCACCAGTACCACCCAAGGAACCCCGCTACTAATTCAAGACAGCCTCTTTGAATCCAACAAAGCTACAGGTGGTGGTGGGGCAATCTATGCTTGGAGCTACGGTAACGAAAAGCTGATCGTAAAAGATAGCACTCTGCTCAATAATTCGGTTACTCGCAGCGCCAGAAACTTGGCTCGTGGTGGAGGCATTGAAGCCAACGGCGGCAGTATTACGCTGCAAAACATTTCGGTGGCGAATAACCTGGCTGATGGACAGGGAGGTGGTTTGTGGGTACAAACTAAACTACCCGTCAACATTACTAACTCGACTTTTTCGAGCAATCGAGTAACCAGTGATGCGGGTGGTGCGATGTTCCTCAATACTGACGCAGCAGCCCCAGTCAACATTGTGAATTCCACCATTGTTAACAACTATGCCGGGCGGGCTAACGGGGCGCTGTGGATGAACAGCGGCAATAAGGACTCAATTACCCTGCGCAATTCGATTGTTGCTTTTAACAGGGCAGTCGATACACGGCAGAACCAAGTGGGTTACACCCCCCGAGATGGTGGCGGCAATATTGAGTTTCCAACGCCGGTAAATTCTGGCCCGCGTGTGGCTGCTAACAGCCGTATTGTCGATCCACTGCTGGGTCCGCTAATGAAAATTGGCAATGACCTGGTACATCCACTGCTGTCCGGCAGCCCAGCGATCAACACTGGAGTGAAAGGCACTGGGGTGCCCACCCAAGACCAGCGGCAGTTTACCCGTGACTCTATGCCCGATGTTGGAGCTTTTGAGCGTGGCGGGTTACCGACCACAGGCGGTTCCGGAAACGACGTTCTTTTAGGCACTTCAGCGATCAATAGCTTTTCTGGAAGCAGCGGCAACGACACCCTTTTAGGATTGCGCGGAGCTGACACTCTAACCGGCGGTACTGGAGCCGATCGCATTGTCTATACTGGGCGCTCGCAATCCGAAGCTTTTAGCCAGTCAACCTTGGCGGCGCTGGATCTGATTGTGAGTTTTGATGCCACCCAGGGCGATCGCATTCAGCTCGACTACAACAACAATTTGCTCATCTCTGAGCGGCCATCGGGCCTATTCAATGCTGGCTTGAAGAATGGCACCACCCTAGAGCAGGCCGCTCTAGCTGCTTACCAAGATAAAAATCAAGCCTCTAGTGGCGCACAAGCTATGGCGGCTAACCAAGCGGTGTTTTTTCGATGGGGAACCCGCACGTTTCTCTCAGCCAATAATGGCACCGCTGCCTTTTCCAAAGACACCGACTTGGTGGCTGAAGTTACAGGTATAAGGATGGCCGGGAGTGATTCTACCGCTGGGACTTTAACTGTGACCAATTACTTTGCTTAAAGCGACGATCTTGATCTAGTAAGCTGTCAAGCCCCGGCCGTACGGTTGGGGCTTTGGTGAGCAGGGCGGCCTACCTATGAACATCTAGTGAAGTTAAATCAAACCGAGCGGAAACCACGATCATCTCCTGAATAGGGTTGGAGTAAGCTCGTGCCCTGGCGGTGGTGTGCGATCGCTCCACCCTGAACTAAGCATTTATAGATCTGGAGTTTTATCTATGGTTGGTGCTTCAAATCCGCTTTCTTCACCTTCTCTCAGCGGTCAAGCAATTGCCCGTGTGGTAGGTCTAACCTGTGCGTTTGGTTTTATTGTCGACATGACAGCTCTCACCTTCCCGTTGGGATCGGGTACGGCTTGGCGGGTGGGGCTGCTGCAACAGATGGGCGATCGCAGTATTGTGTTGCTGATTGGCATTGGCCTACTCATCTATAGCGCCTGGGAAAATCAAAATCTGCGCAAGCCCCTCGGCTTTCTAGCCCTGGGACTTGGAACGCTCTTTTTGCTAATTTGTATGCTAGTTGTGCGCGACAGCTTTTCGCTGCACTCCCAGGCAATTGACGATATTGGCAACCAGGCTATACAACTGCAAACTCAGGTAGAAGCTAGCCGCTCTAATCCAGAGGTTGGAGGTAATGCTTCTGAAGACGACTTTGCCAATGCCCTTCGAGCGATCGATACCCAGGCTGAAACTTTAAAGCAAAACGCAAAGACTACGATTACCAAAAGCGGGATAGCCAGTACGAGCAATTTTGCCGTAGTGGGCATTGGTTTACTCAGTCTGGGTCGCTTGGCAATGGGTGCCAAGGGTCGAATTGCCGGGCGCAGCACTAAAAAGATGAGAAAAACGGTATAAATAGGGCGCTATAGCTATCTAATAGAGTACTAAAGGCTCTAGGGCGTGTCATCAAATAAGCCAGATAATGGAAGCCGCCATTATAAATCGCACTGAGAAAGGTCTCAGCCAGCTTGTCGTAGCGAGTGGCAATGGCTCGATACTGCTTGAGCTTGGCAAAGAAATTCTCAATCAGATGCCGGGCTTTATACAACTCACGGTCGTAGTCACGCGGAGTCCTACGGTTACGTTTGGGCGGAATGACGGCCGTTTTGCCCTGTTGCTTCAATCGCTCAATCACCCGTTGGTCGGCGTCATAGGCCTTGTCAGCCAGGACCGTATCGGTGGTGATGTCCTCTAGCAGTACATCGGCCCCATCGAGGTTACACTTCTGTCCGGGGGTGAGGTGAAAGCCGGTCGGATTGCCCAGCGCATCGACCGTGGCATGAATCTTGGTGCTCAATCCGCCGTTGCTGCGACCGATGGCCTGGGCGTCGGCATCCCCCCCTTTGCCCCAGCACTATGTTGGTGGGCTCGTACAATGGTGGCGTCAATCATCGCGTACTCGTTGTCGGCGTCGGCAGCGAGCGCCTGAAACACTCGCTCCCACACCCCCGTCTTGGCCCAGCGCCGAAAGCGAGTGTGAATCTTGCGAAACTGACCGAAGCGCTCTGGCAGGTCGCGCCAAGGAATGCCCGCTCGATACCGATACAGCACCGCTTCAACGAACAGTCGATTATTGGTTGCTGTGACCCCGACTGCACCTTCGCGTCCCGGCAGTAAATCCTTGATGCGTTCCCATTGATCATCGCGCAGCGCATAGCGTCGGGTCGTCATTCGAACTCTGAGGCAATAGACTACTGTCCCACTTTATCTAATTGATGACACGCCCTAGGGCTAAATCGTAGGCGATCGCGGCGTGACCTCTTCCGTTTGCAAAGCGGAGCGAGAAGTCTGAGGCGATTCCCCAACGGGGACGTTTGGCGATCGCCCCACTCCCGGCACCAGCGAGATCAAATCCTCAATATTTTGCTGCATAGTGCGGCAGATGGTGTCGAGGGGCAGATCATTAGGGTCGTGGCCAAAGGGGTTTTCAATCTCAATGCCGATCTCCTCGATGCCAAACACCGCAAAGCTGATTAGCCCCACCAAAAAGGGCGTACCCCAGCCCACCGAATCTACCATTTGAAAGGGCAGCGCCAGGCAGTAGAGCATTAGTAATTGCTTTAGGTGAATGCTGTAGGCCACCGGCATGGGCGTTTTGAGAATGCGCTCGCAGCCCCCCAGGGCATCCACCAGGTCATCCAGTGTTTCCAGGCAGTAGGTGAGCTGGTGGGTGTTGAGGGTGCCCCGGGCCTGCTGGGTTTGCAGGTAGTCGGCCACCCAAAAGGCAATTTCCAAGGGCGGGTTGTTCATCTGCCGCAGTTTGGCAAACTGGTCGGCGGTGAGCCGGCTGGCCAGTTCGGCGTCGGGGGGCTCGCCGCGCAGGTGCAGTTTCATGGCGATCGCAAAGGCGGGCAGCAAGCGCACGGCGGCGATTTTGGCCTCATAATCTTCTAGCTGGGGCGTCTCGATCGCCACCCACATCTGCCGGGCCAGGTTGCGGGTCAGATTTACCACGCTGCCCCAGAGCTTGCGCCCCTCCCAAAACCGCTCGTAGGAGGTGTTGGTGCGAAACACCAGCAGCAGACCCAGCACCAGGCTGGGCACCAGCGACCCCAAAATGGGCGACGCCACCGGCCAGCCCCGACTGTATAGCAACAAAATGCCTAGGGCGAAGGTGGCGCACAGCAGTACTCGGGGCATCACCGCCGGGATCACCGACCCCCGCACGCGAAACAGCAGCTTGAACCAGTCCTGCTCGGATTCATAGCGGCGAATGCTGCGTTTGATAGTTTGGTTTGGCACCGGCTCATTCCCCTGCACGATCTCAATTGACCTAGCCATACCACCATCGCCACGGTGATTAGGCCAAGCTGAAGATAGCAATTTTGAAGTGGCAATGGCGAGCCAGGTAGCGCATTAGCTTGTCAGATTCCTACAGGCTGAGCTATCTAGCCAGCGCTACTGCTGCCGGGACTGTAGACACTTTAGGTCAGGTCTGCGGCTTGCCCCACTTCGAAAATTTGGTCTACGGTCAGCGCCAGTTCTGAAAATGTTGGAGACGTCAGCGTCTGACCGGGACGAAAAGCCTGGCCCGCTTCATATTCCTCCCCTAGGCGTCGATACATCCACACCGTTGGCACCTTAGGAGAGCCAATAAACCGCACGCCGCCCAGGGCACGGTAGTCCACAATCCAGTACTCCGGAATGCCCAGCTTTTCATATTCGGCTAGTTTCGTCAGGTAATCATCCTGCCAATTTGTGCTCACAACTTCTACCACCAACCGCACAGAATCCCCGGTTGAAATACTGGAATGCCTCTTCCAATAGGGGTCGGTTTTGACCTTGGACTGATCGAGCACAATGATGTCGGGCAGGTAGCCCTCCCCTTCCTGCAATGGCTTGACCAAACAGGACTGAGGAATGAAGTAGGGCAAACCCAGGCGCTCAATTTCGAAATCGAGCTTTCTCCGCACTAGGCTAATCACTTCTTCATGAGCACCGATAGGGCGCATTTCTAGGATGACTCCATGGCGCAGCTCGTAGCGACCACCGTCTTCAGGGTACCGCTCTAAAAACTGTTCAAACGTGAGGGGTTGAGAGGCAGCTTGAACCATGATGGCCTCACCGATTTCTGGTTTTCTTTACGCTATACCGTGACGGCATAATCGACCAGTTGCAGCAATCGCGATCGCAGCGTCTCCAGCCCCAACCGCTCGGTAGCGGAGATAAACAGAGCTTGTGGATACTCTTCCTGGGCGATCGCCAGCACGTCGCTGCTCACCCGGTCAGCCTTGTTAAACACCAGCAGCATCGGCCCCGGCACAATTGGCATGTCTTTGAGAATCCGCATCACCCAGTGAATCTGGTCTTGCCAGGCGGGGTGCGACACATCGACCACGTGGAGTAGGGCATCGGCCTCAGTGACTTCTTCGAGGGTGGCGCGAAAGGCATCCATCAGCGAGGTGGGCAGCTCCTCGATAAAGCCTACGGTATCGGTGACCACCAGCTGGGTGGTTTCGTTGGTGGCGGGATCGGTGATCGCCAGGCGGCGGGTGGTAGGGTCGAGGGTGGCAAATAGCTGGTCAGCGGCGTAGACCTCGGAGTTGGTCAGGGTGTTGACCAGGGTTGACTTGCCTGCGTTGGTGTAGCCCACCACGGCGATCGAGGGCAGGTTGTCATCCTGGCGGCGGTGGCGCAGGCGGGCGCGGTGGGCCTGGAGCTGGTTGACCTCCTGCTGGAGCCGCTGAATGCGCCGCTGAATCGCCCGGCGCTCGGTCTCTAGCTTGGTTTCACCGGGGCCTCGGGTGCCGATGCCGCCCCCCTGCCGCGATAGAGATTGCCCGCGCCCCTTCAGCCGGGGCATTTGATACTCGAGCTGGGCCAGCTCGACTTGCAGCTTACCGGCACCACTTTTGGCTCGCTGGGCAAAGATATCGAGAATCAGCTCGGTGCGATCGACCACGCGCAGGCCCACCATGTCCTCCAGGTTGCGCACCTGCATGGGGGAGAGGTCGCGATCGAAGACGATCAGATTGGCCCCGACGGTCTGGGCCGCCAAAGCCACCTCCTGCACCTTACCGGCTCCTAGCACAGTCTGAGGGTGGGGGCGAGGCCGCTTTTGAAACATAGTTTCCATCACTTCGCCGCCTGCGCTGTCAACTAAGCGCTCTAGCTCTGCCAGTCGCTGCTCAAAGTGAGCGGGGGTTTGGTTATTGGTGAATAGACCGACGACCAGGACGCGATCGCGCTCATCCTCGACCTGCAAAGCGGTAAAGGCGCGGCTGAACTCGGCCTCTAGCCCTTCAGCCAGGGCAAGAAAATCCTGCTGGGCCAGCTCGTCTAAGTCGGTGGGGGCCGACACCAGCCAGCGCTGCTCGGGGTGGGGCACCAGGTGGGCCAGATAGGTACTCTGGATATAGCCCGTGGCCCCGCCGCCGCGCCGGGTAAAACCAGTGCCCGTCAGCGCCAGCACCGCCAGTACGTCTAGCCGCTGGAGGGCCATGGTGGTGAGAATGGCGTCGCTGGGCGGGTCGGGTTCAAATTGGGTGGCAATGCAGCGAATGCCGCTGAGGCGCTCGGCCCCGTAGCGGGGCAGTTCTGAAGGGGGAATTTGGGTCTGCCGCAGCGTGCCCACTCCCACCCGAATCACCTGGCCACGCCGGTTGACGTAGGCGCACAGGGGGCTGTCGACGTCGGTACTCACCGCCGCCAGCCGCTGGGCAAACTCGGGAGTTACTACACAATCTCCCGGCAGCCGCTGGTGATAGATGCGCTGTAGCTGCTTGAGTTGGCTGGGTTTGAGGCCCTTTAAATTGCCATAGATGGTTTCGATAAGGTCAACCTGCTCCTAAGCCGAAGGTATCTTCAACCCTGCTGAGGAGGTGCAGTTTTGCCTTTAGGAAACCAACCTCTCCCCGCATAGGCTGAGGATATAGATTATATAGCTTTTAACTTTGGCTTCTAACTCAAGGACAAGTCGAGAGATTCAAACTTTCTTATTCTTTCCCATTCATAAAGCCATAGCTGTCCGTAGCCAATTGCTCAGCCAACAGTCATTCAGCGGTAGCTATGCAAGCCTGTAGCATTAGTCTAATTAGCTTAAGGCATGGGCAACTGACAATGGTCAGAATCTAGGGGTGAGCTGATGTATAGCCATCTATTGCTAGCCAGAACTGGTTGAAACTCAAAAGAGGACGTTGTATTGATGTCCTCTTTTGAGCTTTGTCTTTCGGGCAGCAATGTGGGTTAGAGCTGTTTTGCCTAAAAGAGACCCAGCCAGTGGAAAAACCCTTGGCCAGTGGTCAGTTCAACTATCAGAGCGCCAAGAAAGCCAATCATAGCAAGACGACCGTTCCAGAGTTCGGCACTGGGGTTAGACCCAAATTCAAACTTAGTCCCGTACTCACCATACTTGCGGGTAAATTGACCGTCGTAGGTAACTTTGTCTTGGGGATTAGTCATTGTGAAAATGCCTCTAAAGGATTACGTTACAGCTGAGCAGTTGTCACACCCAAATCATAGGGGGTTGAACCCCAACGGCTCGTTCTTAAATGCACGTGTTGCAGTGACCACGAGCCTGCGGTGTGTTGTTACTCAACTTAACAATCCTGGCTGGAGCGGGCTATCTGTAGCTGGATAGAAGACTTAGTAAATTATTGCTCTGACCTAGCCATATTTAGCTGTTTGTCGGTTTGAGTTGACGGGCCAATGTAGGTTCTAGCAACAAGTTTAGGAGGGCTATAGCCCGCAACCAGGCGCGCTCTCGAAACCCAACTTACTAATCTCCATAGCTCTACCTACCCAACCATGGGAGTTGGATTACGTGAATCTCTCACTCTCTGGGATATACAGGATTCGGTATAGTACTAAGGCTGATTTTGAGGGCATACATGGCCAGACGACATCGGGCAGACCGTGAGGATGGGCAGAGCTTTATTCGGTGGCCTTCAACATCCAAGTCTTCAAATGCTCGTTTTGGGCTGTCGTCTGATCTAGATCTGATCGTTGACCGGCGGCGGCTTTACCGGTATTTAGATTCCCTAGAGGGCTTGTCGGGGGAGTGATCCTATAGCCTTTGAGGTTTCCATTCAAGTGGATGGGGCACTTACCTCTTAAGGAACATGGAAACCGGCGGGATTGGGTCTATAACGCTGTTAAGAAGCACGGCAATTTAGGCGAATTGGTGTATTCTTGTTTCGTAATTCTTGACTTCTACTGCTACCTAAGCCCCTGGGACTATTAGCTATGAGCGATTTTCAGTCAGATACCACTTATTCAGAGTTTACGGAACCGGAAGACCCCACGGTTATCATCGATAATTCGGACTCTAGCGCCTCTGCGCTGGGTGACGAAGCCTCTCGTCAAATTCAGCAGGTGTGGGACAAGGTCTCGGCACTCTTGGGTAATCTTCCTGACTATGTGACTGAGTTCATTCAGCGATATCGGCGACCGATTGTCACCGTTGGCTTGATTATCGCGGCGTTTATCGCGGTCAAGCTGGTGCTGGCGCTGTTGGGAGCCGTGAATGACGTTCCCCTGCTGGCTCCCACCTTTGAGCTGATTGGGCTCATCTATAGCGGTTGGTTTCTCTATCGTTACCTGCTCAAGGCTTCCAACCGGCAAGAGTTGCTGGGTGATATTGCCGCCATTCGTGACCAGGTGCTCGGTAACGGGGCTCGTTAATGAGTGGGGAGTGGGGAGGGGAGAGTGAGGGGTGTACAGTAAAAACCTCCAAAATCTGATGTCTATCCTCATACTCCCTACCCTACTAACCCTCACACTCTCTTTCGGTTAACTTCCCCTGTGATTTGCGATCGCGCTTTCTATACTGGTTGTAGATGCAACTGGTAGTTGCGCGATCGTTAGAACCCAGGGGTTTCGTTTATTTATGGCGCAGACAAAAACAATTACCCAAGCGGTAGAGCGGTTGGGCTACCGCGTCACGGTGGGAGATGTAGCCGCTGAAGCTGGTCTGCCCCTGCTGGAGGCCCAGCAGGGAGTCTTGGCTCTGGCCTCTGAGGTGCAGGCTCATCTTCAGGTGGCTGAGTCGGGCGAGATCGCCTATGTCTTCCCAAAAAACATTCAGGCGGTGCTGTGGAGCAAATCCTGGCGGCTGCGGTGGCAGGCTGTCTGGGAGAAGATCTGGCGGGTGCTGTTTTACCTAATTCGCGTCTCCTTTGGGGTGGTGCTGATTTTGTCGCTGGTGCTAATTGTGGTGGCGATTACGATTATCGCGATCGCAGCCAGCAGCGCCGGTCGTGAGGACAACGACAGCGGTGGCGGCGGTGGCGGCGGCATGATATTTTTGCCTCGGGTTTGGCTGGGGCCAGACATTTTTTGGATGTTTGACCCGAGGAGCGATCGCCGTCGGCGACCTCGCACCAAGTCTGAGATGAACTTTTTAGAGGCGGTGTTCTCGTTCTTATTTGGCGACGGCAACCCCAACGACGGCCTCGACGAGCGCCGCTGGCAGAGCATTGCCCAGGTGATTCAGGCCAACGGCGGGGCTGTGGTGGCCGAGCAGATTACCCCGTTTTTGGGCGACCTGGGCAAGGGCTGGGCCAGCGACCTCGAAGACTTTATGGTGCCGGTGCTGAGCCGGTTTAATGGGTTGCCTCAGGTCAGCCCCCAGGGCGGCATTGTGTATCAGTTTCCTGAGCTACAGGTGACGGCTAAGGCGCAGCGCACCATTAACCCGCCCCCATTCCTACGAGAGTCGCCGCGCAAGTTTAGCCAGGCGACCTCTGGGCAGATTATGGGAGCCATTGTTTTGGGCAGTGCCAATTTAATTGGCGCACTGGTGTTGGGCAGCATGCTGCAAGATCAGAGCTTAGTCGCTGAGCTTGGCGGTGTTGTCGCCCTGGTCAACTCGCTCTACTGGCTGCTTTTGGGCTACGGAACGGCCTTTTTGGGCCTGCCCCTGGTGCGTTACTTCTGGGTGCAGCAGCAAAATAGCCGCATTGCCGCCCGCAACGCCGAACGCGAGCAGCGGGCCGAAGTCTTAAGCCAGCTCACCGACGACCAGCGCGAAAAACTGGCCTTTGCCCAGACCCTCACCCTTCAAACGGTGGTGGGAACCGACAACCTGGCCTACACCACAGAAAGCGATCTGACCGATCAGGAAATTGCACAAAAGGACAAGATCGACGCCGAGTGGCAGCGACTGCTGGAGCAGCGGGGGGGAAAGTAGGGGAGTGGGGGAGAGTTTTGAATGTTTAGTTTTAAGTGTTGAGTTCGAGTCTTAATTCAGAAACTAAAAACTCAACACTTAAAATTCAAAACTTCCTCACCCGCTCTAACGCGGATCGACGATCGCCCCGAGAAACAGCAGCGTGCCGGTGTTGCGATCGCGAATGGCGGCTAAAAAAGGTCGATCGACCACCATCTCAAAGGGTGAATCGGGCGGCAGGGCAACTGAGGTAGGCGCGATGCCGATCGCCGTGCTGGCTGCGGCTTCGGTGCCGGATTCGTTGACCTCAATAAAGGTTTTGTGGCGCACCTGGTTAATGAAAGCGTCCAACTCAGTGAGGCCTGAGAAGTCGGCTTGGCCTGCCTCAAAGGCAATTCCCATGCCCAGGGCTTGCAGCGCGGGGATCAGGTCGGCTTCGTACTCAAACTGAAACTTGGGTAGCTGAATTTCGCCGGGGCGCAATTGCATTTGGCCCATCCAGCTCTCCCAGGTTTCAGGGGTGAGCTGCGACGATAGGGTGGCTAGGTCGGTGCCGGGGGCGGGCAAGATTACCTCAAAGCTGAGCGCGCCGCTGCCGTAGGGTAGCCTCACTGCCTGAAACTGGTCGGTTTCTAAATACAAATAGTCGCCCTGCTGGGCCATTAGAGGGTGCTGGATGGTTTCGCCGCTGGCTAGGGTAAAGGGGCGATCGGCGGTGCGGGCGCGGTCAAAGGCTTCGCTCCAGGCTCCTTTGAAATAGACAGCGTTGACTAGCACCAAGAGCTGGTCGGGGGGGAGCTGCTCGACAATAGTGGGGATGCGATCGCGGGTTTTTTCTTTCACCCAGCGGTTGATACGATCGATCGCGGCGGGCTGACTAAAGTCGAGGGCGGCTATTTCGGCGGCATAGGCCGTCTGCATGCGCTCTACATAGTCGGGTCGCACCGGCAAGCTTTCGTTTACCCAAAGGGAATTGGCGATGGCAAGCGCCACCTCGGGGTCAAGCTGCGTTAAATACTCAGTTAGAGTCTGGTTGCCCGCGTTGAGCTGATCGATATCTAGGTCATGGAGCTTGAGGGTAGCGGCGATCGCCGCCTGAGTGTCGCCGCCTGCGCCGTTGTAGGCCATGGCCAAGGCCAGAGCCACGCTGGTCGGTGACACCAGCACATTTTCATTGGGCGTCGCTTGACGCAGCTGCTCAAACAGAGCAAAGCCAAAATCTAAATGGGCCTGGGTCAATGCTCTATCCACAGTGGGGGGCTGGGCTAAACGCGAATTGTCGTAGGGAGCTGGTTCGGAGGCAATCGGGGGCCGGGCCTGGAGCTGAGTGCAGCCCAACGCCAGGGCGGCTAGCCCGATCGATGCCGCCCGGCCAATCCATCGGTGTTCCATCATGGGGGGATCCGTTAACGCTGTCCCTACCTTGCCATGGGGCATAGGGCAGGAGGCAGTGGTTGCAGGAATGGAAACTGACGGCAGGCTTCATCGAATCTGAATCCTATGGCTGAATCGTTTTGGCGATCGCCACACAATCTCCAAATGCCGCATTAGTCTTCACTCCCTGCCAATCCATCGATGGAATCGCCGCCTGATAGCCCTTTGTCTGCAAGGCCGCAATTAAGCGATCGCGGTTGGGAATATCCATTTGTCCCCGCCGCCCGATCTCCCCAAGGGGGTAGTAGTAGGGGGGCAGATCAACTTCTTGAGCCATCATGGCCAAAAGCTTGGCCTGAGAACTCCAGCCCCAGCGGTCTGCTAGCTCCTGCATCTCCACTAAAATCTCCCTGTCGTGGAGCGGCCCTAGCCACATCGGCCCGCTCACCACAGGCAAGGCTTCTGGGGCACAGGGACAATTTACTCGGCCCAGGTGTCGCCAATCTACAGTTTTGAAGTGGCCGCAACGGTGGCAGTAGGCCACAAAGCCATAGTTACTCTCCGTCAGTGTCGATTTGCTAACCAGGCGCACCATCACCCGATGCACCTGGCCCGTAAACAGCGAAAACACTGGCTCTATGCCCAGCCCCCGCGCCGCTGCGGTCTGAGCGGCGTGACCGATGATCAGCCGCAGGCCCTGCTCGTGGGCAGCGGGGTGCGATCGCGCGCAGGCCCCATAGGTTCTCACGCTGCGCTCTGGGTCATGGCCGCTGGTGGCGCGGCCATCGGTGCTGGTCAAGTACAGCATTCCCCCCAGGCGGGTGGCCCACAGCCCAGTGCCGACGTAGGGGGCGGGGCCACCAAAGTTGTCGATATCCACCAGGTCATAAAAGTCGCGCTGCTGGTAGCAGGTAAAAAAGACCTGGTTGGCATCTTGATGGGTGATGCGGTAGGTATTGGTGGGCAGAGCTGCCAGGTTTTGGGCCAAAACGTCCGCCAGCTCAGGATTGCCCTCGTTGGCCCAGACCCAGTCGGCCTCGGCTTCCAATCGATAGCGTAGGGGGCGCACACCGCAGCCGGTCATGGCATCTAGCACCCGCAAATGGCCGTGGTGCTGGCGGTAGACGGTCGCCGCCAGCACCGCCAGATCGCGGGCGATCGCGCTTTTCGGACGATAAAACGCCTGCCCTACCGCAAACGTGGCCTTGCCTTCCTGCATTAAAACTGAAGATGACCCTAGGGTCACCGAGCGGCCTCGATCGCCTTGGCGATCGCGCCCTCGAGCGCTAGCTTCTCCAGTTCGGTCAGCACAAACACCTCTTGCACCGTCTTGCCCTTGCGGGCGATCAGCTTAAACCCGCCGCGAATCGGCACCGACACCTTCACCCGCAGCTCGGGGGAGTGGGCTCTGACGTTGGCAATTACCCCCGGAGTCACCGTGCCAATACCGGGCTGCTCTAACAGCCGTTCGAGGATGGGAATCAGCCCGGGCAGATGGGTGGAGTGGTTCCAGACTAGACGACCGTCCGAGGCTTGTGTCATTGGGGTGTTTTAAGAAAGATTTAAGAAAGTCTATCTGATTATGCTTTTTCGAGGGGGGCCATCGTCAAGCCAGCGCGGGTAAGCTGGGTGTGGTAAAGCTCCGCCTGCTCAAGCGGGCCAACCCAGACAACTGCCTGGCCGTCGTGGTGCACCTGGTTGGTTAAATCCCAGGCGCGATCGCCATCCATACCTGGAATGTACTTCATTAAGCACTCCGCCACATGCTGAAACGTGTTGACATCATCGTTGAGCACGATGATTTTGTAGTTGGGATACGACTGGCGCGTGGTTTGACGCGTCTTTGCAGGGGCGCTGGCGGGGGCTGAGGAAACCGCTTGGGGCAAAACCGGAGTCATGGGACGTGAACCTAGCTGAACCTAAACCTATTGTCCTGCACACCGTTGCCAGAAGCTCATTTGAAACCGGCGATCGCGGCGGTGATTGACCGTTTTCCGCTGCACCAATCCCAACCCTAGCTTGTAGTTAGCTCGCGCCACCTACAAACCCTTCGGGGAAGTCCCAAACAACCTCTAGGCCGGATTTTCTCCCCTAGTGTATCGAATTCTGGTCACCCAAGTCTGTGGCCCTCATTTCCCCAGTCGTGGGCGGGCTTTGCCCCAAGTTCAAAGACACCGCCAGCCCACCGCTAAAGCGAGAGCATGCGCTCTAGCTTAGGAATCGTTAAGGGCAGGTCGATGTAGGCGTCGGCCATCGATGAGCACTCAGCAGACATATCCGCTGGCCGTAAAATCACCACCTTGATCGGCTGCGACACCAGCGGTGGCTTGAGCTGCTGCAAATGGTTCTCTAAAGCTGGGTTGCAGGCCTCGCGATCGCCCACAATCAACAGCTGGGGCAGGTGCTCTTTGAGCTGCATCTGTACCTCGCTCCAGCTGCGACAGCCGTTGACCTGCCAGCCGCAGGCCCTCACATAGGCCACCAGCGCCCGATGGTGATCGAGGTCGCTATCTACCACCACCAGCCGATGGCCCCCCGCCCCCATCGGCACCGGCCTCACGGTCGGCAGATCGGCTTCAGAATTACCCTCTGGCCCATGCATCGGCAGAGCCAGGACAAAACAACTGCCCTGCCCCACGACCGATGTCACCCGCAGGTGGCCACCGTGGAGCTGGGCCAGTTGTCGAGTCAGCGCCAGCCCTAGACCAGCCCCCTCGTATTGCCGATCAAGACCGCGATCGATCTGAGTAAAGGGCTGAAAAATCTGCTCTAGCTGATCCGCCGGAATACCGATGCCCGTATCCTCCACCTTAAATTCGACTAGGGCCTCGCGGCGGCTCACCGTCAGGGTAATCTGACCCTGGGTTGTAAACTTAATCGCGTTTGATAGCAGGTTGAGCAGCATCTGCCGCAGACGGCGCTCGTCGGCAATACAGGTAGCTGGCCCTGAAATAATCACCTGGTGGGACAGCCTCAGACCTTTCTCAGCGGCGCGAGGCTGCATCATCGCCAGACAAGCCTGGCAGATCTCCGGCAGCGACACTTGCGACAGCCGCAAATTCTCTTGGCCCGACTCCACCTTAGATAGATCGAGAATATCGCTAATAATCGCCAGCAGGTGCTCACCGCTGCCGTGAATATAGTCGAGGTATTCTGCCTGCTTTGGATTGAGCGCGCCCACCACCTGCCGCGACAGCAGCGCCGACAGTCCCAAAATCGAGTTGAGTGGGGTGCGCAGTTCGTGGCTAATCATCGCCAAAAAACGACTTTTTGCCTGACTGGCGGCCTCTGCGGCCCGCCGTTGCGCCTCAAGCGCCTGGGTGCGATGGGTCTGGCGCGTCACATCAAGCCAGCCCTGTTCGCGGCTGGCCTCACGCTGCTTAAGCACTTGCTTCAGTTGCTCAAAGGCGGCATCATCTCGGCAAAAGTGACGTAGGTCTTCAAGATCGTTGGCGGTCATAGGGTCATGGTCGAACAGGCGATGATAGAAATGTAGAACGCCGAATCTGGCCTAGAGCCGGACGTTTTTCCATTAAACCCCACCTCATTGGGGCCATACCATTCTGAATATATTCTTTAGAGCAGGGCAGTTTAAACGCGATCGCGCCCCATTCAGCCTAGAGGTCGCCCTTAGTCAAAGTGCTGAAACCCCTGGCTAAAGCTGAGCACCACAGGGGCAGCCCGATCGTCTGGCCACAGCTCGACCCTAGTCGCCACCGTTGTCTCACCCACGATCGCACAGCCCTTCCCCAGGGCCGCTTGCAGCGCCTGGGCCTGAGGCCAGGGCAGACACAGCACCAGCTCAAAGTCTTCGCCGCCGTAGAGGCACCAGTCGAGGGCCTGCGATCGCCCCACCCAATCGACCAGCGCCCCATCAATGGGCAGATCGCTCTCTTGTAGGACAGCTCCGACCCCGCTGCTCTGACACAGGTGCAGCACCGCATTGGCTAGGCCATCGCTGGAGTCCATAACGGCGATCGCTCGGGCGTCTGCGTCTGCCCCCAGCACCTGCCAGAGGGCGGCGATCGCGTCTAGCCGGGGCTGGGGCTGCTGGTGGGCGGCGATCCAGCGATCGCGATCGGCCTGGGCCACCTCAGTTCCCCGATCGGGATGCAGCAATAGCTCTAGTCCCGCCCGCGACAAACCGTGGTAGCCCGTCACCACAATCGCCTGCCCTGGCTGGGCCTGGCTGCGATACAGCGCCCGCTGGGGATCGACAGAGCCCAGGGCGGTAATGGCCACGCTGACGGCGTCGGCCCGGCACAGATCACCCCCGAGCACGACCCCACCCCAGCGGTTGAGGCAGTCGGCCATGCCCTGATAAAGTCCCTCAACCCAGGCCAGGGGCGTGTGCCCCGGCAGGCTGAGGCCTACAGTAATACCCTCGGGAGTTGCGCCCATCGCCGCCAAGTCTGACAGATTGGCGGCCACCGCTCGCCAGCCCACGGCGGCGGCAGGGGTGGTGCGATCGCTAAAGTGCACCCCCTCCACCAGCACGTCGGTCGTCACCACCAGATGACGACCGGGAGGCAGGGCTACCACTGCCCCGTCATCGCCAATCACATCCCCAGGGCAGTAGCGAAACAACCGCTTCAGCAGCCCCAGTTCCCCCAATTCAGCAATGGTTTGCGGATGTTCCATGTAGATGTTCCCCTGGTGAATCCAGTCCTTCGCCCAGGGGAACGAGCAGGTATCGGATTTTCCCTCCCCCCTACCCATCCACCCGCCCACATTTGACGGCAGAACTTTAGGACGGTTGGACTAGATTCTCAGCCCCAGACACCACCCGGATCGACTCGATGCGATCGCCCTGGGTCATCTGGTCGAGCGCCTCTTTGTTCTCTACCACGTAGCCAAACACCGAGTAGCGTCCGTCGAGCAGGTTGAGGCCCGCCGGGGTCATCTCCGGCTCAAACAAAAAGAAGAAAAACTGCGATGACGCGCCGTTGGGGTCAGTGTTGGGGCGGGCCATGCCCAGGGTGCCAAAGGCCGAGAAAGGCAGCACGGGCGCGTCTAAAAAACGGCCCAGTTCTTCTAGGGTGTTGCCATACACTGGCGCGTCGTCGCCCTCCACCAAGATTTCTAGCGGGATTGCCCGATAAGCCTTGGTTTTAGGGTCAATAAAGCCATCCTCAGGGCCTGCCGGGTCGCCGGTTTGCAGCACGTAGTTGTCTTCGGCGCGGGTAAATTCCATGCCGTCGTAGAAGCCCCGCTGCACCAGATCGACAAAGTTGCCGCCGGTCACCGGAGCGCTGTAGCCATCGATCACCGCCTGCATAGTGCCTTTGTTGGTGGTAATTTCTACCGTGGCGCGTCCCCTGAGCTGGGGCAGGTTGCTGTACTTCTCGGGCACCTCATAGGGAAAGGCTTTCACCATCAGCTCTTCAATGCGGCTGACATCGTCGAGCATGGCCGATCGCTTGTCCTGCACGGTGGGGCGATCGCGTCCCTCCACCGCCTCCTTGAGGGGCACCAGCTGAGCCTGAATATCGTCGAGGTAGGAAATCGCCGCCGCTCGCTTGCCGTCGGGCACCGCCGCCAGCATGGCTTCGCGACCACGAATCAGCACCCGCTCCAGCTTGGTCAGGTCTTTGGCCATTGGCCCCCAGCGCTTGCTGCGCAGCCACTCCGACAGGCCCTCTAGAGTCGCCTGCACCGTGCGAATGTCAGGGTTGTCGATGGGCAGCGAGTAGCGCAGCAGGGCACGACCATCGGTAATAGCATTGCCCGGCGGCAGGTAGGCCACCAGCGGCCCGGCGGGCAATGCCAGCGCGGGAGACAGGGAGCCGAGCCACACCCCCACCGCTACGGCCAATCCCCATCCCAGCCGCACCAGGGTAGCCCAGCCTAAACTCTGCCGTTGATTCATCGCACGCATGTCCTTAGCAATAACTCCTTGCTCCGCCCCAGGCGGTCGTTCACCAGATAGCGCACTTGCGCTCCTAACAATCTTGTCATACTCTGGCGACCCCTAGGCGGCAACTCCAGCCCCTAACCCAGTGGGCCGCAGCAACGCTGAGTCTTTGCTGGTTAAGGCTAAATCCTGCGGGAAATGGTCACAGGGGGGTAAAATGAATTGCCAAACTTAACGACTGTCCCCGTAGCCAGCGCCATGATTTCCAGCAACGATTTTCGCACCGGTACCTCCATTGAGCTAGACGGCTCCGTCTGGCGCGTAGTCGAGTTTCTCCACGTCAAACCCGGCAAGGGGTCTGCCTTCGTGCGCACCAAACTCAAGAACGTCAAAGGTGGCAACACCGTTGAAAAAACCTTTCGGGCTGGTGAAACCGTGCCCCAAGCGGTGATCGAAAAAAGAGACATGCAGCACACCTATCGCGATGGTGAAGACCTGGTGTTCATGGATATGGAAACCTACGAGGAAGTGCGCCTTACCACGGGCGAAATCGGCCCCCAGGTGAAGTATCTCAAGGAAGAGATGAGCGTCAGCGTCGTTAGCTGGAATGGTCAAATCTTGGAAGTTGAGCTGCCCAACTCCATCGTGCTTGAGGTTACCCAAACCGACCCCGGCGTCAAGGGCGACACCGCCACCGGCGGCACCAAGCCCGCCATTCTCGAAACCGGTGCTCAGGTGATGGTGCCACTGTTTATTTCGATTGGCGAGCGCATTAAAGTAGATACCCGCACCGACGCCTACCTGGGTCGGGAGTAGAATTTTTTCTGGCTCTTTGACGCCTGCGGCCCTTGCCGCTGACTAAGCCTGGCCCATTACCCTGATCAGACCGTATGAGACTTACGCCGTGGAACTAAGCGTCACCGATCTAAGAGAGTTAGTCACCGCCCTGAGCCAGAGCGACATTGTAGAGCTCACCCTCAAGAGCTCAGACTTTGAACTCACCCTGCGCAAGCCAGGGGCGATGGTTTCAGTAGTGGCACCGGCTCCCGTGACTCCTCGATCGCTGGAGGACACAGCGCCCAACAACCCGCCGATGGCCGAGCCGGTGGCGGCATCGCCGCCTGCTCCTCCTGCCACCCCACCGGGCAAGGGCAGCGATCTACTATCGATCAATTCCCCGATGGTGGGAACCTTCTATCGATCGCCCGCCCCCGAGGAGCCGGCCTTTGTCGGAGTGGGCGATCGCATCACCAGCGGCCAAACCGTGTGCATCATCGAGGCCATGAAGCTGATGAATGAGCTAGAGGCCGAGATCAGCGGCGAAATCGTCGAGATCCTGGTGGAAAATGCCCAGCCTGTGGAGTTTGGTCAAACCCTGATGCTGGTACGCCCTGTCTAATTTTTGCCCCCTAAGCCCAGGCCCCCTTGCCCATGACCGTTGACCAACGCATCATTGTGCCATTGGACGTGTCCTCAGCCTCAGCCGCTTTAGATCTAGTGGATGCAATTCCTGAGGTGAGCTTTTGGAAGGTGGGTCTGGAGTTGTTTGTTAGCAGCGGGCCGGGCCTAATTCAGGAACTTAAAGCTCGACAAAAGCGTATCTTTCTCGACCTCAAGTTTCACGATATTCCCAACACCATGGCCGGGGCCTGTGCGGCAGCGGGGCGCTACGGGGTTGACCTGCTGACCATTCACGCGGCGGCGGGCCAGGAAGCCATGGAGGTCGCTCAGCAGGCGGCGATCGCCTCCGCCGAGGCCGTCGGCCTGGAACCACCTCTGGTGCTGGCTGTTACCTTACTCACTAGCATTGACCCTCAAACCCTGGCTGTTGAGCTAAAAGTTCCCCTTGACTCGAATAGCTACGTGCTGCAAATGGCTCTACTCGCTCGAGATAGTGGCCTGAGAGGCGTGGTCTGTTCACCCCAAGAGGCCAGCCAGCTGCGGCGCTTTTTGCCCGCCGACTTTATCCTAGTGTGCCCTGGGGTGCGCCCCACCTGGGCCGATAGCCAAGATCAGCGCCGCACCATGACCCCGGTACAAGCCCTCAATGCCGGGGCCACCTGCCTGGTGATTGGTCGCCCGATTACCGCTGCCCCCGACCCCGCCGCTGCCTTTGCGCGCATCTGCGAAGAATGTTCTACCGCGATCGCCCCCTAGTCCGCCAAGCGGTGCTGGCTGCGGGCACCGTACTGCTGCTGGCGCTGGGCGGAGATCTTCAAGCTCAAGAGCCGCCTGAGCCTGAACCCAACTATTTGCGACCCGCTGAACCCTGCCCGAGCGACCCCCAAGTGCTCGCCACCCAACTTTTGGCCGACCTGCCCAGCTATGCTAACCGGGTGTCTAGCCGCAACCTAGATCTATCTACCAATCCGATCCAACCTGTAACCACTATCTTGGTGGCCAGCGCCCCTGACTTCACCCCCCTAGAGTTGTCCCAGATGTCTCCCGCCGGGGCGGCCAGCGATCGCGAACCCGATGCCGGTTTGCAGCAGGTATTTTTTACCACTTTAGAGCGGCAGTACTGGCAAGGCCAGCCGACATCCCTGCAACATCACCACTGGTTGTTTCTTACCCCAACCCAGGACGGTTGGCACATGGCTCTGCTGTTTTCTAGCCTGGGCACCTATCCAAGCAGTGGCCCATTAGGCTCCGGCAGTCGCCCCCCCACTCCACCCCAGGAGAGCAGCGACGGCATAGTAGGTCAGGCGGTGAGACTTTGGCTGCGCGACTGTCGGGCTGAGGCAGTGTTTCCACCCGATGCCGAGGTTGAAATTTCCCCAGGCCCATCGACAAATCCGTAGAGGGTATCGCGCTGGCGGGCGGGGCGGTTGCAGGCGGCGATCGCCCCCTTCAGTTCCACCACCGTCATGCAGGTTCCCCCCTGGGCTCCAGCCATGGTGGTGATGTGCTCTTCCATTAGGGTGCCGCCAATGTCGTTGCAGCCCCAGGTCAGCGCCTCGGCAGCGCCGCTCAGCCCCAGCTTTACCCAGCTAGGCTGATGGTTGACAATCCAGTTGCCCAGGTAGATGCGGGCCACCGCCATCAGCAGCAGCGCGTCGGCTAGCACCGGCTGGTCACGTCCCACTCGGCGGCGCAGGGGCTTGGGAGCCTCCTGTCCCACAAAGGGCAGCACAATAAATTCAGTCATCGCCGCTGAGTAGCCCGCCTCTAGGGACTGGCACTGGAGTTGACGCAGCTTTTCCAGATGGGTGATTTGCTGAGCGGGGGTTTCGATGTGGCCCGAGAGCATGGTGCTGGTGGTGGGCAAACCAATCTCGTGGGCCAGCCCAATAATCTCCAGCCAGGTGGCAGAGTTGATTTTCTCTGGGCACAGTACCCGCCGCACCTCGTCATCGAGTACCTCTGCCGCCGTGCCCGGCAGCGAACCCACCCCGGCATCCTTAAGAGCCAGCAGTACTTCCCGATAGCTCAGCCCATCCTGGCGGGCGATGAACTCCACCTCCTGGGGCGAGAAGGCGTGCAGGTGCAGCGTGGGGAACGAGCCCTTGATGGTGTCCACCAGCTTCAGATAGTAGTTCAGAGAGCGGCCATTGATTTTGGCGTCGGGGTTCAACCCGCCCTGCATGCAGATTTCGGTGGCCCCCACGGCGACAGCCTCTGTGGTTTTTTCGAGCATGGGGGTAAAGTCAAGCCAGTAAGCCCCCTCATCCTCAGCATCGCGACGAAAGGCGCAGAAGCTACAGTGCTGCTCACAGATGTTGGTGAAATTGATGTTGCGGTTGACCACATAGGTGACGGTTTCCCCCACCTGCCGCTGGCGCAGGGTGTCTGCGGTGTGGCGAATGGCCTCTCGAGCTGCTGGATCTCGCCGCCCTAGGAGCGCTACGCCTTCAGAGGGGGAAATATCGCCCCCGGCCAGGGACTTGGCGAGAATTTGCTCAATTTCCATAGCTACCAGCCATCCACCGTTACAACATCACTTTCTCATTGTGGCGGCGGACTGGCTTTCTAGCAGGCAAATTTATCTTGCCATCAAAAAGCCCGTGTTTCTAGGACTAGAAACACGGGCTTTTTTGGCCTAGGGCAGACAACCGCTAGCCCTGGGTGACAGGCTCTAGGGTGGGGGTAGCGGGAGCTTTGGCCAGGATGTCGCTCAGCAGGTTCTGGTCGCTAACGCTGCGATCAAGGGCGGCCTCCAGGGTGTAGCGGGGGCTCCAGTTCAGCATTTCTTTGGCCTTGGCGTTGGTGTAGCGAAAGGGTTTCAGCCGCGCATCCAGGCTGGCGGGAATCAGCAGCCCCGGCAGGCGCGCCTTGCCCTTGAGCAATTGCTGATTCACAAACCAGGCCAAACTAGAGACGCCGCGCATCATGCCCCAGGGCATAGGGATGACCTGGGGCGGGTTTTCGGTACGCTTCACCAGGGCTTTAGTGAACTGGCGGCGGGTGGGCAGGTTATCGTCTACCACGTTGATCACTTCGCCAGCGGCGGCAGCGCTGCCCACCGATAGCACAATGGCCTCGGCGCAGTTTTCGACGTAAGTAACTGGAATCAAGGCATTGGGGCCAATTAGTAGCCACTTGGAGCCAAAGTCGGCCCCATGGCAGGCGTTCCACAGTGCCTCACGGCCATAGATCATGCCCGGGCGAATCAGGGTGACGGCGGCATCATTGGCTTTGCCCCAGTCGCGCATCAGGTCTTCTTGAATCAGCTTAGTCTGGGCGTAGGCGTCGCGGTACTCGGGTTCAGACTCGATGGGAAAAGCTTCGTCGATCACCCGGTTGGCTGGGGGGGTGAAGTAGTCGTACACCGAGAAAGTGCTGGTGGCCACCAGCTTTTTTACAGCGGCGGTGGTCATCGCGCCCAGCAGGTTTTCGGTGGTGAGCACGGTGCCTGCAAAGCGATCGTAAAAATCGCCGCCCTTGACCGCCGCCAGATGAATCACGCAGTCAACGTCGCTGAGGGCTTCGGCGATGCCGCGACCCTGGCGCAGATCAACGCGCACTAGCTCGACGGCGGGGTGGCTCGCCCAGGCCAGCTTCGAGGTGTCGGTAGCGGGACGCACTACGGCTTTAACGGCGTAGCCCTGCCGCACCGCCTCGGCCACCACATACTTGCCTAAAAAACCCGATGCTCCAGTAATAAACAGCTTCATACTCGGTTCTCCTCTGCAAGTAGGGTCTCAATTAAGCGGTTGGTTTTATCCATATCTTCGAAGCTCACCGGCATGGGCTGATCGTGAAGAATAGCGGCGTAGGTCTGGTCGAGCAGGCGGTGCAGCCCTTCGTAGGCGGTGCGCTGCATGACCTTGTTGCGAAAGTTTTTAACGCTAGAACCCATCAGATCCCAGCCGTTGACGAAGTGGTTGATCAGTGGCGAAAGCTGCTCGCCCCCGGCCCGAGGAATCACGGTGCGCAGGTAGGGCTGAAATAGGTCGGTTTCGGCATAGCCCTGGCTGCCTCTGACGAACAGGGTAAAACACTCGGGCTTAGTGTAGCAGCTAAACCGCAGCCGGGCGTGCTGCTGGCCGTTGAGCAGAATGGCGTCGAGGTCGTCGTACTTGAACAGATCGCCGCCGCCGTGGTTGCTCCAGGCCGCAGCGACCCGGTCTACCTCGGGCATGAACCGCAGCAGCAGATAGGCCATGTGGGTAATCACGTCATGCACGACCCCGGCGGGCAGCTTGTGGACGGGGTTGGGCAGGTTGCGATCGGCAAAGCGCCCGCCTGCTTCGCGATAGCCTAGGGCAACGCGTACCTCAACCTCTTGCACCTCGCCCAAGGTACCGTCTTTGACCATTTCTTCGATTTTGAGAATGGCTTCGTTAAATCGGTAGTTGTGGTTTTCGATCAGGTGCAGGTTTTTCTCCTGAGCTAAGTGCCAGAGGGTTTTGAAGTCCTCGTAGGTGGGCGTAATCGGCTTTTCGCAGATCACGTGGGCCTGGGCATTGAGACAGTCAGTGACCAGCTTTTGGTGAGTATTTGGCGGGGTCAGAATGTGAACCACGTCGGGCTTGGTTTCGGCCAGCATGGTTTGGTAATCGGTGAAGGCTTGGCCAGCATGAAACGTCTCAGCGGCATACTTAGCGGCGGCGGCAGACAGATCGCACACCCCAACCAGCTCACTGTGGTCAGAACTATCTAGAAAGCTTAGATGTTGCTTAGAAATAACGCCGGTGCCAATCACCGCAGCCTTTAGAGATTTACCCATTGAAGATACCTGTAGCAAGCCAGCCAAAACTAATCATAGAGATGTATCTAGACGGAAAAAATGAGCTACGCAGGGCTAAGTGTACCCACCCCTAACTGCTGTACAGACTATACGGCTGAATTTAAGAACGTGGGAAAAGCAAGGAATATTGCCAAAAAATTCAGATCTATGATTACACCGTAAAGTTTTTACAAACTGCCGTGTATAAAAACTGAAGCTCGGTTGTCGCACCTCCAGAGCGATCTGGCATCGAGCTTAGTTGTTAGCAACCTGAATCTGGCAGGGCAGAGGAAAAAATTCAAAATTAGCGCCCTTCTTTGAACGAGGCTGCGCCGAACCCTGTCCCACCGCTAGAAAAATGGGTCAATATTGGGTATTCGTCCATTGCGATCGCGTCCCAGGGTTAAAGCTATGGTTTTTTGTGGTTCAGCTCAATGCTGGGGCGTTGGGGTGACGGGGCTTTGGTTGGCGATCGCGATCGCCCCAGCGATCGCCCAGCCATCCCCAGCGGCATTGCCCGAGCACCTCCCAGGTTCTAGCCTCAGGCTAGAATCCGAGAACCTGAACACCGCCTTTGACGATTACCGTCTAGGGCCTGGAGACGGCATTTTTGTTGGAGTACAGCGGTTTCCCGACCTGAGCTTTCCGGCTACTCTAGATATTCAGGGCAATGTGGTGCTGCCCTTAGCGGGCACGATCAACCTTGCCGGGCTCACCCTAGACGAAACCCGCGAAACAATTTTTAACCTCTACAACCAGTACGTGGTAAATCCTGATGTGTCGGTGATTCTCACCACCCAGCGCCCGGTAGAAGTGACGGTGGTAGGCGAGGTGCCCCGTCCAGGGTTTTACCCCTTGCAGGCTCCACAGCTATCGGTGGCGCTGTTGACCGCAGGGGGCTCTACCACCCTGGCGGATCTGCGCCTCGTTCAGGTGGATCGGCCCCTAGAGAGCGGCGACGTACTCTCGCGCACCGTAGATTTGTTCACCCCACTTCTCCAGGGCGAACCCATTCCCCAGGTGAGGCTCCAGGACGGCGATGTGGTCACGGTACCCCGCCTGGCCCCAGAAAATGTGGAGAGCTACGATCGCGCCCTAGTAGCCAGCTCAACCCTGGCCCGCCCCGAAATTACCATCCGCATACTCAACCGAGCCGCTGGGGCGCGGGGCGGGGAAGCTCGCTTTGGAGCCATTAATTTGCGTAACGGCAGCCGCTTTTTAGACGCTTTGGCCGTGGCGGGGGTCAACCCCGATGTGGCCGCCTACAACCGTATTGCGGTGCTGCGATTCAACCCCGAAACTGGCTTGGCCGATACGATTACGGTGGATGCGACGGCGGCGGTAAACGGTGACTTGAGTCAGAACATTCCCCTTCAGGAAAACGACATCTTGGTGGTTGACCGCAACCTGCTGGCGCGGGTCAGCTATGCTCTCAATACCTTTACTCAGCCCTTCCGCGATGTGTTGGGCTTTTTGCTCTTTTTTGACTCACTGACCGATTCAGCAGACTCGTTATTTAGACCCTAGGGCCTTAGCCCCTGAGAACAGCGATGGTTTCTCCTTTTGTTAAACGCTATCTGCTGGCCCTCGACCGCTACAAGTGGCCTAGTCTGGCAACCCTGCTGGGAATTTTGGGTATCTCAGCGGTGGTAGCCGTGCAGCCGCCGCCACCGCCGCTGTATCGAGCTGAGGGGGTACTGGTACAGAATGCGCCCGTCGTTGCCCTCACCACCACCGGTACCGAAGTGCAGCAGCGGGGCCAGGGCATTATTTCGGAGGAATTTTTGCTGGCTGACGTGCTGCTTCAGCAGGTGTCCCAGGAGCTAGAGCGGCAAGGAATTTCAATGGATCCTGAAACCCTGCGCTACCGCACCACGGTCAAACTGGAGGGGGAAGAAAACCTGGTGCAGCGGGTCACAGTTACCTTTCGCGGGGCCGACGCAGAGCAGACCCAGCTCACCCTTAGCCTGATGTTTGAGGCCATGGTGGAGCTGAGCCGAGTCACCAACCGCGCCAGAATTGGGGCCATTGTGACCGCCTTAGATGAACGCCTGCCCGCTGTGGAGGCCGACCTCCGGGCTGCCGAACAGGCCCTTGAGACCTACGATCGCACCGAAGGCCCGGCCATTCAATCTGCCCTCGACGGCAGCCTGCTGGGGGCAATCTCGGGCGGACAGCAGCAGCAGCGCCAGAACCAAATTGCCCTGGCGGGGCTCGACTCCCAAATTCAGAGCCTACAACAGCAGCTAGGGCTGACGCCGGGGCAGGCATTCACCGCTTCGGCCCTGAGCGCTGACCCGATTATTGCCCAGCTGCGATCGCAGATTTTAGAGAGCGAAACCCAGCTCAAGCTGCTGTCGGCCACCCTGCGCGAGTCGCACCCTACCATTCAAGACCTGCGCCAAAACTTGGCCGCTTACAACGCCCTGCTGGCCGAGCGCGCCCAGGAGGTAATTGGGGGACAAGATCTAGCCGCCCTGCCCAGCGTTAGTGAAGTGCGCCAAAACAGCAGCCTCGACCCCGCCCGCGCTGCCCTGGCCAATCAACTGGTGACCCTCAGCGCCCAGCGGGCCGCCTTGGCTAGCCAGCAGCAGGTGCTCAGCCAGAGCGATGGCCAACTGCGCCAGCAGTACTCCAGCCTGCCAAACAAGCAGCTAGAGCGCAATCGCCTGGCCCAGCAGGTGGCCCTCAATCAGGCTCTCTACGACCAAATTCAGGCCAAACGCATTGATGCCCAGGCTGCCGAGGCCGAGACCGCCAGCAGCCTCACCGTCGCCCAACCGCCCACCACCACGCTCCAGGCTGACCCGCCCACCAGCCCCATCGTCGTCATGGCTGTAGGCGGGCTACTGGGAATTGTCGCCGCCGGAGCCGTGGCCTTTTTGCTTGATCTGCTCGACAGCACCGCCCGCACCCCGGAAGACCTCCAGGGCATTCTCACCGATCAAGATGTGCCGGTGTTGGGGTTAGTCCCGGCCTTGGCGGCTACCTCCTCCCAGGGCTGGCCAATTCTCTACCAACCCCAAACTCCCGACCTTGAAATCTATGAGCGCCTGCGCAGCAGCCTGCGGCGGGCGGGCAGCTTGTCTGAGGCTGGGACACCCCCGCGAGTGGTGCTCGTGGTTAGCAGCCGGTCGGGGGAAGGCAAAACCACCAGCGCCTTTAACCTGGGCATTGCCGCCGCTCGCGCCGGACGTCGCACCCTGATTGTCGAAGCTGACTTGCGTCAACCCTCCTGCGGCCACCGCCTGGGGATCAAGCTCAGCCCAGCCGCCATCTCGGCACCGCTGCACTACTACGCCGGGCGGCAGCAGGAGCCGATTCAGCTTGCGCCCTGGGTTGAAAACCTGTATCTGGCCCCCAGTCCCGGCCCCCAGCCCCACCCGGCGGCCATTCTGGAGTCGAGCGAGATGGGGCAGTTTTTAACTGATGCTCGCGCTCGATTTGACCTAGTGCTGATCGACGCGCCGCCCCTGGGCAACAGCAATGACGCTCTGCTCTTAGGGGCAGCTAGCGATGGGCTACTGCTGGTGACCCGCCCCGGCTACACCGACAAAGCGGTGCTAGAGGCTCTGTTAGAACAACTGTTAGAAAACGAAGACCTGCCGCTGCTGGGTGCGATTGTTAACGCCACCGATCGCACCACGATCTCGTCTGCCACCATCCCCCCGACCGATAGTGCCGCCGTCACCCCAGCCCCCCAGCCCATGGTTCGCTCCATCGACTTTTAGCGGCGACTTTTAGCAAGGTAGGCCGATAGGGTAGGATCGTAGGCTGTAGCGTCTAGGAACGTTGAGGAGCGATCGCTTGCCTACCCTGGGAGTCAACATTGACCACATTGCCACGATTCGCCAGGCCCGCCGCACCGTTGAGCCCGACCCCGTGGCCGCCGCGGTGCTGGCCGAGCTAGCCGGTGCCGATGGCATCACCGTGCACCTGCGCGAAGACCGTCGCCACATGCAAGACCGCGACGTGCGCCTGCTGCGGCAGACGGTGCGCACCCACCTAAATTTGGAAATGGCTGCCACCGACGAAATGGTGGCGATCGCCCTCGATGTCAAACCTGACTACGTCACCCTAGTGCCCGAGCGGCGCGAGGAAGTCACTACCGAAGGCGGGCTAGATATTGCCGGTCAAACCGATCGGATGAAATCCGTAGTCAACACCCTTCAGAGCGCTGGCATTCCGGTCAGCCTGTTCATCGACGCTGCCACCGACCAAATTGAGGCTTCAGCGCAGGTCGGTGCCCAGTTTATCGAGCTGCACACCGGCCCCTACGCCGAGGCCAAGGCCGAAGCGAACCTCCACCGCGAACTCGACATTCTGGCTCAGGGAACGGCCCAGGCGATCGCCCTCGGCCTGCGGGTCAACGCCGGCCACGGCCTCACCTACTGGAACACCACTCCAGTCGCCCGCATCCCTGGTATGGAGGAGCTGAACATCGGCCACAGCATCGTTAGCCGCGCGGTATTGGTCGGCCTAGAGCGCGCCGTCCGCGAGATGAAAGCGCTGATCTGAGGAAATGCAAAATTCAAAATTGAGAATTCAAAATTTTGAACTTTGCATTCCTCGCCCCCTACCCACCCACCCTAAAGGAGATTTCCCATGACCACCTACTACTACGCCGTCGCCAGCCAAAAGTTTCTGCTCGAAGAAGAACCCCTTGAAGAATCCCTCAAGGAGCGCCGCCGCTACTATCAGGAACAAGAGCAGGAGGTGAATTTTTGGCTGGTTAAGTCTCCCGCTTTTCTAGAGGCTCCTGAGTTGGCCAGCGTTAAGGCCCGCTGCCCCCAGCCTTCTGTAGCTCTAGTTTCTACCAGCAAGCAGTTTATTACCTGGGTCAAACTGCGGTTTGACTATGTAGGCACCGGTGAATTTGAGGCTCCCTCCGCTACCATTCCCGATCCCTTCGCCTCTTTAGATGCCGTAGCGTCCTAAGCTGACGGCAGGCGCGATTGCGATCAAAACCTAGAATCTCTGCCCGCGATCGCCGCTTTAGGCTAGAATCGCTGGCAGATTACGGCGGTAAAAAGAGCAATGGTAAAGGGTTTGAAACGGAGCAGCGCACAGGTATCGCTTGGTTGGATAACACTGCCCCGAGCGGGAAGCATTGCCCTGGGGCTATTGCTGGCCCCGCTAGCTGGCCTGTGGACTGCGGCCCAGGCCCAGTTTCCGCCCTGCCCGCCCCCGTCCGCCAACGAGTATCTGCTGCTGGTGCGCAGCAACACCGAGGCCGAGCGCACGCGGGTACAAAACCTGCTGCCCTCCAACAGCACCGTTCTAGTTTGTGATTACCTCAACGACACCGTCGTGCGGGCCGGAGGGTTTACCAACCTGGAAAATGCCAATGCCTGGGCCCAGTACATGACTGAGGTAGAGGGCTTCCAGGCCTTTGTGGCCCGTCCGGCTACCACTGCGGCCCAGCCTGCACCCCCCACGGGTGGCACAACTCCGCCTGCGAACGGTGAGACTCCCCTCGCCAACAATACTCCGCCCAGCAGTGGCACTCCTGCCTCGGCTACTCCCCCAGCGACGACGCAGTCAGCGCCGACCGCCTACGCCCCTCAACCGCTGGGTACAGGCTTTGCGGTGCTGGTGGACTATCAGTATCAGCCCGAGTCGGCGATCGCCATTCAGCGTCAGGTGGGCCAGGCCGTAGGCCTAGCGGTGCATCGCCAGCGCTCCTACCTACTCATTGCCCACAGCCCCGATGTGGCCGGAGCCGCCTCTACCCTGGCAGTGCTCACCAGTCTTAACATCGCCGGTTTTATCGTTGATAGTCAGGAAGTAGTTATGCTGACTCCAGCGGTGGCTCTTACCGCCCCCTAGAGTTTCCCTCTTCAACGACAATCGAATTTAACAAAACAGCCGGTAGCTAAGCGAAGTCGCAGCTAACCGGCTATCTTTTTGTCAATAGTTCAGTAGAGCATTAGCTCAGTAGGCAGGCGCAGCCAGACAAGAGATCATCGCTCCTAAAATCGACCCGGCAATCACCTGGAAAGGCGTGTGGCCCAGCAGTTCCTTCAGCCGATCTTCTCTAATTTCGGGCTTTTCTTGAAACAGTTCGTCAATGATTTGGTTGAGCACCTTGGCCTGCTTGCCCGCCGCCTGGCGCACTCCCGCCGCGTCGTACATGACGATTACCGAAAACACAGCGGTGGCCGCAAACATGGGGCTGGCCCAGCCTAGGGTTTGGCCAATGCCACCAGCTAGGGCCGTGACTAGAGCCGAGTGGGCGCTGGGCATACCGCCGGTTTCTACCATCACCCGCAGATTGAGTTTACGGTGGCGCACCAGCTCAATGACAGCCTTGAGCCCCTGGGCTGTAAAGCAGGCAATTAAGGCTACCACGAGCACATGGTTGTTGAAGATGTCGCTGAAACTGTCCATCGGCGCAGGCAAACCTAATAGGTACGGGCAACAATATAATCGGCGATCGCCAGCAGAGGTCGGTTCAGCTCCCCAAACCCGGCCAAACTTTCCTTCGCCTCTTCAATTAGCTGGTTGGCCTGGCGACGCGATTCTTCAATGCCCCAAAGGCTGGGGTAGGTCACCTTCTGGGCCGTAATGTCTTTGCCGACTGATTTGCCTAGGGTTTCAGACGTTGAGGTGATATCGAGAATATCGTCCACAATTTGAAAGGCCAGGCCAATGCGCTGGGCGTACTGACGTAGGCTTTCAATTGCTTCTTCATCAGCCCCCGCCAATATGGCTCCGGAGGTTACCGAAATCTCAAGCAGGGCCGCCGTCTTGTGGTTATGAATGTAGTTGAGGGTTTCTAGGGTCACATTGGGGTTGCCCTCGCTGGCCAGATCCACCACTTGACCGCCTACCAGACCTTCGCCGCCCACCGCTTTACCCAGACCGGCCACCACCCGCAGCACCCGCACGGGATCGGCCCCATGGGTTTGGGTCGCCACATGCTCAAAGGCATAGGTCAGCAGCGCATCGCCTGCCAGAATCGCCACGTCGTCGCCGTAAACCTTGTGGTTTGTCAAGCGGCCCCGACGGTAGTCATCGTTATCCATCGACGGTAGGTCGTCGTGGATCAGCGACATCGTGTGGATCATCTCCAGGGCGCAGGCCGTGGGCATCGCCACCGCTAGACTGCCGCCCGCCAGCTCACAGGTGGCCAGGCAAAGAATCGGGCGCAGGCGCTTGCCGCCCGCCAGCAGCGAATAGCGCATGGATTCGTAGAGGGTTTCGGGATAGCGCAGGGCTAAAGCCTGGTCGAGGGCCGCTTCTACCAGAGGGCGGCGCTCTTTCAGGTAGGCTTCGAGGTCAAAGGGGCCAGCAGCAGCGGGTCTAGAGTCGAGGGAGTTGGTTGGCACCATGGCGGCAGGCAGGTTGAAAGGCGACAAAAACAAGTTTGAGACTGGATAGATCCCGCGTTTATAGGCGGTTGCGGTAGCTGGTGACGGTGTTCTCAAGCAGCATGGCTACGGTCATCGGGCCAACGCCTCCCGGCACTGGGGTAATCGCCGCCGCCACCGGCTCCACCGAGGCAAAATCGACATCCCCTACCAGCCGAGCTGAGCCATCGGGCTGCTCGACTCGGTTAATGCCCACATCAATGACAATGCTGCCGGGCTTAACGTCGGCAGCCGTAATCATACCGGGGCGGCCTACCGCCGCCACTAGAATATCAGCTTGCCGCATCACCGTAGCTAAATCGGGGGTGCGCGAATGGGCCATCGTTACGGTGGCGTTGGCCTCTAGCAGCATCAGGGCCATGGGCTTACCGACAAGAATGCTGCGCCCCACCACCACGGCAGTGGCCCCGGCGGGGTCAATTTTAGCGGCCTCTAGCAGCCGCATGACGCCGTAGGGGGTGCAGCTGCGCAGGCCCGGTTCGCCGCGCACCAGTCGGCCCAAGTTGATCGGGTGTAGTCCGTCGGCATCTTTGTCAGGGTCGATGGTGAGCAGCAGCGCCACGGCATCAAGGTGGTCGGGCAGGGGCAACTGCACTAAAATGCCGTCTACGTTGGGGTCGGCGTTGAGCTGCTGAATTAGGTCGGCCACCTCCTGCTGGGAGACAGTGGCGGGTAGGTGCTTACCGTAGGAGGCAATGCCCACCCGACTACAGGCCCGCTCTTTGTTGCGCACGTAGGCCGCACTGGCGGGGTTGTCGCCCACCATGATCACCGCCAGCCCAGGCGGACGATGCCCCTGGGCGGTGAAGGACTGAACAGCGGTGGCCAGATCGGTTTGAATTTTGGCCGCGAGGGCTTTGCCGTCGAGCAGTTGGGTCATGGCCGGGTGCGCTAACCTGTATCTCGGAAACGATCGCAGTCAGCCTTTCTAGGCAAGCTTTGCCCAGAGCAAGGATTTGACGCTTTCTCAGTGTCTCAGATTTTGATCCTCTAAACGCCTACGATCGCCGCTCAGCGCCTGAAAAAGCTGCTATGAACTATCTAAAGCGTCAGTTTACCTACTATGGAGCGGTTGGCTTGGCCCTAGTGGCGGTCACCAGCTGCGGGGCCAGTGTGGATGCCGGGGTGGGCTATTCGTTGCGCGATCGCCTCAGCACCTGGCCCGGCCTCGCCTGGCTTGACCCCGTCACCCCCATCGGTGAAGCGAGCCAGAGCCAGAGCGATACGGTTTATCTGGAGGGCACCGTAGGCCGCCATCTACCCCTAGTGGGCCAGGGACTGTACGAGCTGGTGGATGACTCAGGCTCCATCTGGGTGCTCAGCGCCGCCGCGCCGCCGCCGGTGGATGAGCAAGTCACCCTGCGGGCCGCAATTCGCTACGAGCAAGTTTTGCTGCGCGGGCAAGACATTGGCGAGTATTACGCTGAAGAGCTAGAGCGCCTGCCCCAGGAATCCCTGTGAAAATAACGGCAAACGGCCCCGATAGCTTTCTTCTCGGTATGTAGGGGCCGGGGAAATGGTAGTCTCTTAGAAATGCTGTGTATAGACATTCACACTGGTAGGAGAGGATTAGGGTAAATGAAACAACTGGTTGGCCTACTCGTTGCGCTGGCAGTGCTGTTTGGTTGGGTAAGCAGCCCCGCTGTAGCGCAGCCCATCTCTGGGGCAGACCTTCTGAGCGCCCCCTTTGAGGCCACGGCCTGGCTGGCAGAATCGCCGCAGAATGCGGTAGACGCCAAGCTTAAGACAGAGTACGGGGCTAAATTGGACCTCAACAACGCCAACGTACAGGGCTTTAGAAAGTTTCCTGGACTGTACCCCACCCTGGCGCGCAAGATTCTGCTCAATGCTCCCTACGAGAGCGTTGATGACGTTCTCGATCTGCCGGGTCTAAGCGAGCCGCAGCTTGAGATTCTGCGCAAGAACCTGGATAACTTCACCGTTACTGTGCCCGACTCCGCGTTTGTGGAAGGCGGCGATCGCTTTAACAACGGCGTTTACAAGTAGACAGTGGGCCATCCCACTGTTCGGTTTAACCGTTCTTAGTAGCCCTGGTTGGTCAGGTTGGCCCAAGGTCAACGCTGATTAGCCAGGGTTTTTAGCACCCTACTGTTTGAATCATTCTTGGGAGTCGTCTTTGACCCAGCCTGATTTGTCGCCGCTTGCGCCATCACCCTATCCCCCCAACAGTTACGACTTCGACGTGCTGGTGATTGGGGGAGGTGCCGCCGGGCTTTACTCGGCGCTCTCGATTCCGCCCCAGTGGCGCATTGGCCTGGTGACCAAAGACACCCTGTCAATTTCCGCCAGCGATTGGGCCCAGGGGGGCATTGCCGCCGCTATTGGCGTAGACGATGCCGTCTCGCTTCACGTGGCCGACACCCTAGTGGCTGGAGCCGGGCTGTGCGATGCCCCAGCGGTAGAGCATCTGGCCAGTAAGGCTGCCCCGTGCATCCAGCGCCTAGTTGATCTAGGGGTCGCCTTCGATCGCACCGAAGGCCAGCTAGCTATGACCTTAGAGGCCGCCCACTCGCGCCGACGCGTGCTCCACGCCGCTGACACGACCGGACGGGCGATCGTCTCGATTTTGGCCGAGGCCGTGCTCCAGCGGCCCAACATTACCGTGTTTGAAAGCGCTTTTGCCCTCGACCTGTGGATGGTTGAGGGCCGCTGCCGGGGGGCACTGGTGGCCCACAATCATCAGCTTCAGTGGCTGTCAGCCCAGGCCACGGTGCTGGCTACGGGCGGCGGCGGCCAGGTCTATGCCCAGACCACTAACCCCGCCGCCAGCACGGGCGATGGCGTGGCCATGGCCTGGCGGGCCGGAGCCCAACTGCGCGATTTAGAATTTGTCCAGTTTCACCCCACCTCCCTAGCGGAACCGGGGGCACCACCCTTCTTAATCAGTGAAGCGGTGCGGGGAGAGGGGGCGCATTTAGTCGATCGCCAGGGCTACCGCTTCGCCTTTGAATACCATCCTGACGGTGAGCTGGCCCCGCGTGACGTCGTCAGCCGCGCCATTTTTCACCACCTGCAAAAGACCGGCGACAGCCGCGTGTGGCTTGACATGCGAACAATTCCACGCGATCGCTTGCAGTATCGCTTTCCCAACATCTTGCAGGTGTGCCGCACCTGGGGCATCGATCCCCTCATCGCCCCCGTGCCGGTTTCTCCCGCTGCCCACTACTGGATGGGCGGCATCACGACAGATCTCAGCAGCCAAACCACAATTCCAGGCCTCTATGCCGTGGGCGAAAACGCCAGCACCGGGGTGCACGGGGCTAACCGTTTGGCCAGCAACTCCCTGCTGGAATGCCTGGTCTACGGTGCTGAATTGGCAAATCTGCCTCTACAAACAAGCGACGGCGACGCTAAACAGGCCTCAGCACTAGAAGTTTTAGCCCTGGATGAGGTAGCCCTGCGCTGGCTCCAAGACAGCGCGGAGGGTGCCCTAGCGGCCCTACACCAGCAGCGAGAGCGGCTGACCCAGCTGATGTGGGATGCTGCGGCCATCAGCCGCGATCAGACTCGGCTAGAGGGGGCGATCGCGGCCCTCAGCCAGTGGCGCACCGAATGGCAGCAGCACCCCTGGCAGGCCCTCCACCGTCTGTTGCCCGGCCAGACCTACTCCCTACCCGACACCCTCGACTGGCCGCTGGTGCGGGCCTGGGGCGAACTGGGCAACCTCTACGACATCGCCTGGCTGATTCTCAACAGCGCCGCCTTTCGCACCGAGAGCCGGGGTGGCCACTTTCGCCAAGACTACCCCCAACCCAGCCCCCAATGGCAGGTGCATACGGTGGTGGAGGGCGATCGCTGGGAGAAGTCGCCGCCAGTGGAGGAGTAGGGGATGGGGATAATCAGTTTTGAGTTTTTAGTGCAGGGAAAGCATTCAAAATTCAAAATTTAAAGCTAGTCGCCTATTCTCTTCCCACTTCACCTCGATTACCGTCGCCGTTTCTTTGTTCGTCGCTTGCCCTTGGAGGCTGAGGATATCCAGTCGGTAACGTAGTGGCTGAGGGCACCGAGTTCTAGCCCCACCACCAGGGCCAGCCACCAGGGCCAGTAGGTGACCAACCCCCAGCCCAGCCCGTCGAGCAGGTCTCCCCAGGACAGGGCGGTGCGCTGGGCGCTGTTGAGCAGGTTAACAAGCAGCAGCCCAATAAGGCTTAGCCAGAGCGACAGATAGAGCACCCGCACCACGGTGCCAATGATCGGGCCGTGGGACCAGTGCGATCGGTGGCGAATGCGGTTCCGGTAGGGGAGCCAGATCCACCGGAGCCAGCCCCAGCGTTTGTACTGCACTGAGTGAATGTCGAGATCGGGGCCGAGCATCCAGCCGCCCAGCAAAAACCCTAGACAGACAACTGCGGTTAGCTGACCGCTGAGGGTGACGCGAAAGGCAGCCAACACCACCAGGGGTAAGGCCCAGAGAGTAATGCGATCGTGAGTGCGGCCTGAGGACATGGCACAGATGTACCAAGATTTAGCCCTTCTGGCAAGGGGTAAGGGCTCAGCTATTTAGCTAGGACGCTATTGCCCCGGTCACCTGAAGAATGGTTTGAATGAGCGCTTCTGCCTCTACCGGCTTGGGCAGATGGTGCTGAAACCCGGTGGCTAGGGCCTGGGCCTGGTCAGAAATACGGGCGTGGGCGGTAATCGCGATCGCCGGAATCTGAGCCTGGGGTGCGGGCAGCTGTGTTCTAATTTTTTGCATCAGGGTATAGCCATCCATGTCGGGCATGCTGATATCGCACAGCAGCAGCGCTGGCTGGGTTGAGCTGAGCAGCTCAAAACCTTCCCTCGCCGTGGCCGCCGCTGTCACAATCGCCCCCTGGGACTCTAGCAAAAACGTCAAATAGTCGCGGGTGTCGTCGTCATCGTCAACGATCAAGATCGGTAGATTCACCAGGGCACGAGGCCCGATCTCGGCGGGTTGATGGTCGGCAAAGGGGGAAGGCACCGGGTCAAAGGGAGAGGGCACCAGCGGCAGGGCCACGGTAAAGGTGGTGCCCTGGCTGACGCCAGGGCTTTCGGCCCAGACGTAGCCCTGGTGCTGCTCGACTAGGTAGTAAACGATCGCTAGCCCCAGGCCCAGCCCTCCCTGGGCGCGGGTGGTGCTGCTATCGGCCTGGCGAAACCGATCAAAAATGTGGGGCAAAAAGTTAACGTCAATGCCCATGCCCGTATCGCTGATGCGTAACTGGGCATAGCCTGGTTCATAGGCGGCGGGGGGAGGGGTTAAGGTCTGGGGCAGGTCGGTCACCACTGAGAGATGCAGATCCACTCGCCCCTGCTGGGGGGTAAATTTGATGGCGTTGGTGAGCAGGTTCCAAATCACCTGCTGCAACCGCAGGGCGTCTCCCACAATCTCTAGGCGGACGGTGTCTTGCACGTTGTCCACCAGGGCGATCGCCTTGGCCTCTGCCGCTGGCCGCACCGTCTCTAATGCCGATTGGGCGATCGCCGCCAGATCCAGCGGCTGGCAGTGGAGCTGGAGCTTGCCCCGCACAATCTGAGACACGTCGAGAATGTCTTCGATGAGCTGTTTTTGGGCAACGGCGTTGCGCTCAATGGTGGCGATCGCATACTCCGTCTTTTGCGGGTCTAAATTGCGCGATCGCAGCAGGTGCGACCAGCCCAAAATTGAATTCAGCGGCGTCCGCAGCTCGTGGGACAACACCGCAATAAACTCGTCCTTCATCCGGTTGGCGGTCTCTGCCTCCTGGCGGGCCGCCTGCTCCCGAATGACGTGGGCGTTAGCGGCCTCGGCCTGCTTGCGCTCGGTAATGTCTTCAACGGTGCCCACGTAGCCGAGAAACTGCTTTTGCTCCGACACCAGACGCGCCGAGCGCACCGAAACCCAGCGAGAGTCAGCATCCCCTGCCTGCACCCGAAACTCCTGGGAATATTCCTGCCCGTCGGCCATGAAGGCGTGCCAGGTCGATTGGGCGATCGCCGAGTCGTCGGGATGCACGGAGCCCAGCCAGCTCTGCTCAGGGACAGCCCCAGCTGAGCCACAGATCGATTGATAACGGGGATTGGTGTAGAGGCAGCGACCTTCAGTATCGGTGACAAACACCCCCAGCGGCGAACAGGTGCTGAGTAGGCGAAACCGCTCTTCACTCATTTGCAACTCAGTATTAATCGCTTCTAATTGAGTGGCCTGTCGCTGTAAGATTTCTGTTTTTTGTCGTAGGGCTTCGGTCTTTCTAAATAGGTCAATAAAAATGGCCACCTTTGACAGCAGAATATTGGGCGCAATTGGCTTGATTAAATAATCTACGGCTCCCAGGGCATAGCCCTTAAACATAAACTGTTCGTTGCTGCTAAAGGCGGTTAGAAAAATAATTGGGGTATCGCGCGATCGCTGGCGGTGGCGAATGAGCGTCGCCACCTCAAAGCCATCCATCTGAGGCATTTGCACATCTAGCAAAATCACCGCAAAATCGTCTTGCAGCAGACAGCGCAGCGCCTCCTCTCCCGAGGTTGATTTGACTAAATTAGCCCCTAGTTCGCCCAAGATAGCCTCTAGGGCCACCAAGTTTTCGGGCTGATCATCGACGAGAAGAATGTTGACGGTTGACTCGGTTTGCATCACTCACCTCTCGCGGCGCAGAGGTGAATTAGGCGCGCAGCAATCTGCGGGAGGGGCAGTATGGCATCGACGGCGATCGCCGCGATCGCGGCCCTTGGCAGCACTGGGCTCTCCGCCGTGTTTGGGTCTTGCACAATTGCGACCCCGCCCCGCGCCTTTAGGGTTGATAGCCCCTTCACTCCATCTTGGTTGGCTCCGGTCAAAATCACACCAATCACACGCTCGTTATAGCTGTCAGCAGCCGACTCTAGCAGCACATCAATCGACGGGCGCGCGTAGGAAACCGGCTCATCAACAGACAGAGAAAAATACCCATATTCTACCAGCAAATGATAGTCAGCCGGGGCAAGATAAACGTGCCCCGGCTGGATGCGTTCTTTATCTTCAACTTCATGCACTGGGAGAACCGTAAACTGTTGTAAAAAATTGCCTAAACCTTGATCAGACTCACGGTGACGATGTTGCACAACAGCTAGCGCCGCAGAAAAATTTTGGGGAAGAGCGCCAAGCACAGTTTTTAGGGCCGACAAGCCACCGAGGGAAGTGCCAATGACAATCAGTTCATAGGTCACTAATTGCGCCTCCTATACAGCTTTTCAGCTTTTGCTAAATCGTCATAGGCCGTTTCATACTTCGTAAACCGAATGGTTTCCTGCTTGCCCAAACCAAGAATGCCAAACTTGCACAGGCTGTTATAAAACAGCCCGTGAACCTGGTTTTGCAGGATTGGGTTGAAGTAGATCAACACATTGCGACAAAGGATCACATTGAACTCATTGAACGAGCCATCGGTGACCAAATTGTGCTCGCCAAAAACCACCCGCTCCCGCAGGGCAGGCCGCAAAATCACATTGCTATACTTGGCCGTATAGTATTCTGAAAAGGTGCGCTGGCCACCAGCTTTTAAGTACAGCTGAGTATAGTCCTGCATTTGCTTAGCGGGATAGATGCCCTGCCGAGCAATTTGCAAAACCCGGTCGTTGGCATCGGTGGCATAGATGCGGCAGCGGTGGTAAAGCCCTTCCTCCTGCAGCAGAATTGCCATCGAGTAGACCTCCTGCCCAGTGGAGCAGCCCGCATGCCAAATGCGTAAAAAGGGATAGGTGCGCAACAGCGGCACCACCTGCTGTCGGAAGGCCACGTAGAAACTTGGGTCGCGAAACATGGCTGTGGTGTTGACCGTTAGCCCCAACAGCAGCCGCTCGGCACAGGCGCGATCGGTCAAAACTTGGGCCTGCAACTCGGCTACGGTGGCGATGCCTTCGGTTCTGAGAAAGCTTTGAATGCGGCGCTTGAGGGAGGCGGGGGCATAGTTACGAAAATCGTAGCCATACCGATGATATAGCCCTTCAATGAGTAAATGAACGTCCAAATCGTCTGGTTTCAAAATCGTCACCAGCACCCTATAGCCCGTTCAAACCACTGGTCAACAGCTATTGTCAACCGTACGCCAATCTGAACCCCAATTAGTCTTCTCGGCTGGCTAAAAGCCTGATCCATTGTCACGTAATTTTTCTCTTAGGGGGTACGTCAAAGGGAGGATCTTGGTCGCGGCTACTGGTACAGCCACAGGCGCAGCAGCGTCAACAGCTGCTCGGTATCGACGGGCTTAGTGATGTAGTCTGAGGCTCCGGCTTCAATGCACTTTTCGCGATCGCCCTGCATAGCCTTGGCGGTCAGAGCAATGATCGGCAGCGATCGAAACTGCTCCTGTTTGCGAATCAGTCGGGTGGTTTCGTACCCGTCTAGCTCGGGCATCATCACGTCCATGAGCACGAGGCCGACATCGGCGTTGGCCCGCAGAGTTTCGATGCCTTCGCGCCCGTTTTCGGCAAATACTACGGTCATGTCGTACTGCTCTAGCAGGCTGGTAAGGGCAAAGATGTTGCGCACGTCATCGTCGATGATTAGCACTTTTTTGCCTGCCAAGGCTGGGTCGCTGTGCTGCAATCGCTCTAGCATTTGCTGCTGGGTTGGTGGCAGGTTGGCCTGCACCCGGTGCAAGAACAGGGCCGTTTCATCCAGCAGTCGCTCAGGCGATCGCACATCCTTAACGATGATGGTTTCGGCCAGGCGACGCAGCTGAGTTTCCTCGGCCTCACTCAGGTCTTTGCCGGTGTAGACAATAATCGGCAGCCGCACCAGGGCCGGATCATGCTTGATCTGCTCCAGCAGATCAAAGCCGTTCATATCGGGTAGGCCCAGGTCAAGCACGATGCAGTCACAGGGCTGCGATCGCAGAGCTTTCAGGGCGTCTGCCCCCGTATATACCGCCGTGCTGGTGACATCGCCGCCGCCAATCAGCTCAATAATGCTCTGGGCCTGCACCGGGTCATCTTCAATCACCAGCAGGTAGCGCACCCGGCGCTCCACAAACTGTTTGATGTCGATCAGGGTCTGGGTCAAAATTTCCGGCGCGACGGGCTTTTGAATGTGGGCGATCGCCCCCATCTGAAATTCCTGCTGCTGCTCGTCATTGACCGTCAAAATGTGAACCGGAATGTGGCGAGTGGTGGGGCTATGCTTGAGCTGTTCAAGCACCGTCAGACCGTCCATATCGGGCAGGTGTAGGTCGAGGGTGATGGCGTTGGGCACAAACCGCTGGGCCAGGGCCAGGCCGGTCTGCCCCTGGAGCGCAATCAGCACCTTAAACCCTTGCCCCCGCGCCATATCCAACAAAATACGGGCAAAGTTGGGGTCATCCTCAATCACCAGCAGCACCCGCTCGGCTGAGTCTTGCTGCCCTGGCGACAGCCGCGATCGATCGTCCTCCAAGTTGGTAGGCAGAGGGGGCAGCGCATCCTCACTGGGGCAAGGGGCCGCAGCCGGAGCTAGCTCAGCGGCAGCCGGGCGGCGGTCTTGAGGAGGTAGATTTCTTGCCCCCTTTGCCCTGATCTGAAGCACCTCCTCCTCGGTCGAGGGAGCGACGTAGCGCAAGGGCAGGTATAGGGTGAAGGTGCTGCCCTGGTCAGGCTCACTTTGCAGCTCCAGGGTACCCCCTAGCAACTGGGCCAACTGTAGGCTGATCGACAGCCCCAGCCCCGTCCCGCCGTAGCGGCGGCTAGTGGTGCCATCGGCCTGCTGAAACGCCCCAAAAACGGTGTGTTGCTTTTCTGGCAGAATGCCAATGCCGGTATCGGTGACCGCAAAGGCTACCTGGCCCTCGGCAGCCGGAAAGATATCCACCGTGACCCGGCCCTGCTCGGTAAACTTGATGGCGTTGGCGATCAGGTTTTTGAGCACCTGCTGTAGCCGCCGAGGGTCAGTGGCCAGGGTGGTGGGCAAGCCTTCATCCACGACGACCTCAAACCGCAGCCCCTTGCTGGCGGCGGTCGGCTGAAACGTGCGCTCTAGCTCAAACTGAATTGCCGTAAAGGCCAGCGCTTCGATCGCCACCTCCATGGTGCCCGACTCAATTTTGGCCATGTCGAGAATGTCGTTGATCAGCGAGAGCAGGTCTACCCCCGCAGAATGGATTGTGCGGCTGTAGTCAACCTGTTTTTCCGTCAAATTGCCGTCGCCGTTGTCGCTGAGCATCTTGGCTAAAATCAGCAGGCTGTTCAGGGGCGTTCGCAGCTCGTGGGACATGTTGGCCAGAAATTCTGACTTATAGCGCGACGACTGGGCTAGCTGACTGGCCTGATCCTCCAGCTCCTGGCGAGCCAGCTCAATTTCGTGGTTTTTGCGCTCCACCTGCTGCTTCTGGGTTTCTAGCAGCTCGGCCTTCTCTTCTAACTCCTCGTTGAGTTGTTGCAGCTCTTCATTCGACTGCTGTAATTCTTCCTGCTGCTGCTGTAGCTCGATCTCTGACTCTTGCAGCGACTGGGTGCGCTCTTCGAGCAGTTGATTGCTCTGCAACAGCTCTTCCTGCTGCTGGCGCAGTTCTTCGGTTAGCACCTGCGATCGCTCCAGCAGTCTTTGAGTTTGCATGTAGGCGGCGATCGCGTTGATCATCACCCCCGCCAGCTCACTAGCTTCATCCAAAAAGGTGAGCTGTAGGTCATCAAAGCGGTGAAAAGACGCCAATTCTAGCACCCCCTTCACCGCGTTCTCAAACATCAGGGGCAGCACCACAATGGTCAGGGGCGGTGCCGAGCCGAGCCCAGAGCGAATTTGAATATAGTCCTGCGGTACCTCGGTCAGCACAATGCGCTGCTTCTCTAGAGCGCACTGACCCACCAGCCCTTCTCCCAGCTTAAATTCGTTCGACAGGTGTTTGCGCGCCTGATAGGCATAGCTGCTTAACAGCTTTAATCGAGGGGGGTCGCTGGTAGGGTCGAGCAAATACAGCACCCCCTGCTGGGCGTCCACCAGGGGAGCCACGTAGGTCAACATCAGCTCTGCCAAAGTTTCGAGACTGCGCTGCCCCTGCAACTGCTGAGACAAATCCGCCAGGTTAGACTTCAGCCAGCGCTGCTCTTCGTTGGCGCGAATCGTCTCCCTCAGGTTAGTCACCATCTGGTTAAACGTGCGGGTCAGAATGCCGGTTTCATCCTGATCGGCGCTGTCTGGCAGGGTAACGGCCAGGTTGCCGGCAGCGAGCTGTTCTGCGGTATCGGAGAGGTTGCGCAGCGGTCTAGAAATATTGCGCGACAGCCCCCAACCCACCAGCGTCAAAATCACGAACGACGCTGGCACCCCAAAAGAAACGGTATCAAGCGTTCGTTGGGCCGCCAGTTGAGACTGGGCCGCACGCTCCTCTAGCAGCTGCCTCTCTTGCTCTTCCAATTCAGCAATCAGGTTGCGGAGCTGCTCCATCAGCTGGCGACCAGTATCAGTTAAAAGAAAGTTTTGAGCTGCCGTAAACCCACCTGTATCTCGCAGTCGAATACCTTCGCGCAGCCGGCTGAGCCGGGCGTCTATCACCGGCTTTAGAGTCACTAACCGGCTTTGGAGAACTGGATCATCTACGGAAAGTTGACGCAGCACCTCGTAATTGTCGGCGATTTCCGTCAAGGCCTTTTCATAGGGCTCTAGGTATCGCGGCTGCCCCGTAATTAAATAGCCGCGCTGTCCCGTTTCAGCGTTGACTATGTCGGTTTCGAGGTCGTTGAGATATCCCAAAACCTGATAAGTAGCCTTCTCCTGCTTAGCATTGCGGATCAGATCAGTGGTAGTTCGGTAGGCAACCGCACCGAGTACGGCTAAAACGGTCAGCCCCAAGGCAAATCCGGCCCCAATGCGCGTGCCAATTTTAAAGCGGTTGACCATAGCCTGCCATCACCGAGCGAATGCATTATTTCAGGAGTCACTAGAGGGTGCGTTGCTCTCTGGGGCTAGGTCAAAACCACCCAGAGTTTAGTGTCACCAATTCATACTGTAGACTCTGTCTGACCTCACCTAGCAGCCTCAGCGCCGGTCGAGTGGACCAACGTTTTGCCCACAGCAGATAAAGTCTGGGTTAGAACAGTCTAAAATGCCAGAAATCAAGCCTATCAGTCGTTCTTTTAATTGCTCGCTCTTTTATTTTCGTTCTTTTGCTATCGCAAACTGAGCGAATAGATAAACAAAGGCCCCAGGGTTTTGGCTAAACCCTAGAGCCTTTAGCTAGTCAATTTCCTCAATAGCAGAGGCGATCGAGCATCCTTAGCCCAGCAGCGCCTTGGCCCGGCTGACTACGTTCTCGACGGTGAAGCCAAACTTCTCCATCACCAGGTCACCAGGGGCAGAGGCCCCAAAGCGATCGACGCCAATCACATCACCTTCGCCCCCGACGTAGCGGCACCAGCCCATGGTGATGCCCGCTTCTACTGCCAGGCGCTTGGTCACTGCCTTAGGCAGCACCGACTCCTGGTAAGCGGCATCCTGGGCGTCAAACAGTTCCCAAGAAGGCATAGACACGACGCGCACCTTAGTACCTGCGGCCCGCAGTTCCTTGGCGGCCTCTACGCAGAGGCTAACCTCACTACCAGTGCCGATCAAGATTAGGTCGGGGGTGCCGTCGCAGTCATCGACGGTGTAGGCTCCCTTAGCGACGCCCTCAATCGAAGAACCGGGCAGGTTGGGCAGGTTTTGACGGCTAAAGGCCATCAGCGTGGGGGTCTTGCGATGCTCCACGGCGATCTTGTAGGCCCCAGAGGTTTCGGTGCCGTCGGCGGGGCGAATCACGATCAGGTTAGGGATCGCCCGCAGGGAGGCGATGGTCTCCACCGGCTGGTGGGTGGGGCCGTCTTCGCCCAGACCGATGGAGTCGTGGGTCATGACGTAGATGACGCCCGCCTGGGAGAGAGCCGACAGGCGAATCGCCGCCCGCATGTAGTCGGCAAACACCAGGAAGGTGGCGCAGTAGGGAATCAGCCCTGAGTTGTGCAGGGCAATGCCGTTGCAAATCGCGCCCATGCCGTGCTCGCGCACGCCAAAGCGCAGGTTGCGGTTTTCGTAGGCCCCTTTCTGGAAACTGCCGGAGATCTTCAGCTCGGTCAGGTTCGAGTGGGTGAGGTCAGCGGAGCCACCGATCAGCTCAGGGATGGCCGGAGCTAGGGCGTTGAGGGTGACCTCAGAATTTTTCCGAGTGGCCAGAGCCTTGTCTGCGGGGGTATAGGTGGGCAGGGCATCGGCCCAGCCCTCGGGCAACTGACCGGAGAGCATGCGCTCAAACTCGGCGGCCTCGGTGGCGTATTTGGTGCGGTAGGTGGCAAGGGTTTCTTCCCACTCGGCCTGGAGGCTGGCCCCACGTTCCACCGCTTTGCGCATGTGGCTGAGGGCGTCTTCAGGAATTTCAAATTCGCCGTAGCTCCAGCCCAGGTTTTCGCGGGTGAGCTTGATCTCGTCGCCGCCCAGGGCCGCACCGTGGACGCCAGCGGTGTTTTGCTTGTTGGGGGAACCGTAGCCGATGGTGGTGGTGACCTTGATCATTGAGGGGCGATCGCTGACCGATTTAGCCTCTTCGATCGCCTTGGCGATCGCATCCAAATCCGTATTGCCATTCTCCACATGCACCACGTGCCAGCCGTAGGCCTCAAACCGCTTGCTCACATCTTCGGTGAAGGAGATATCGGTAGAGCCGTCGATGGAGATGTGGTTGTCATCGTAGAGGGCGATTAGCTTGCCCAGACCCAGGTGACCCGCCAACGAGCAGGCTTCGCCAGAAACCCCTTCCATGTTGCAGCCGTCGCCCAAAATCACGTAGGTGTAGTGATCTACCAGGGTGGCGTCGGGCTTGTTGAACTTAGCGGCCAAATGAGCCTCGGCCATGGCCAGACCGACGGCGTTGGCAATGCCCTGACCCAGAGGGCCGGTGGTGACTTCAATACCGGGGGTCTCAAAGTTCTCGGGGTGGCCGGGGGTGCGAGCGCCCCACTGGCGGAACTGCTTGATGTCATCCAGCGTCACACTGTCAAAGCCGCTCAGGTAGAGCAGGGCGTATTGCAGCATGCAGCCATGGCCCGCCGACAGCACGAAGCGATCGCGGTTGAACCACTGGGGGTTCTTGGGGTTAACCCGCAGAAACTTATCCCACAGTACGTAGGCCATGGGTGCGGCCCCCATGGGCAGACCGGGGTGGCCAGATTTGGCCTTTTCCACCGCATCAATCGCTAAAAAGCGAATGGAATTAATACAGAGTTCTTCCAGGGATTGGGTTGCAACAGCCATAGGTTCAACAGCTTAACGACGGTTTTTTAGAGCAGCAGCACACAGCACTAGGACTAGCCCAGGGGCTAACAAAGTTTTGGCCTAAATCGATCAAGACCCCACACACAGCCTTGCCCTTCAGCAGACCCCGCAACCAGACGATTGTCAATACCCTCTGGCTAGGCAAGGCACAAAGCTCAAGTGCCAAACGGCACATTTTTAGGTCATTATACCTATCAATTGATTCAACCTGTAGCTCTAGCTACGGTATTTCTTAAACACTAGGGTAACGTTGTGGCCTCCAAAGCCAAAGGAGTTGGAAATTGCCACTTCAATCGGCATGGGGCGACTCTGATTGGGAATATAGTCGAGGTCGCAGTCGGGGTCGGGGTCGTGGAGGTTGATGGTGGGCGGGGCAATGTCGTTGGCGATCGCCAGACAGGTGGCCACCGCCTCAATCCCCCCAGAGCCGCCCAGCAAATGCCCGGTCATTGACTTGGTCGAACTCACCGCCACCTTATAGGCCACATCCCCCAGGGCAGTTTTGATCGCCTGGGTTTCGGTGGGGTCATTGGCCCCCGTGCTGGTGCCGTGGGCGTTGATATAGCTAATGTCGCTCGGCGTCAGACCCGCATCCTTGAGCGCCAGTTGGATGCAGCGAGCCGCACCAACCCCACCGGGCACTGGCGAGGTCATGTGGTAAGCGTCGCAGGTCATGCCGTAGCCAACGATCTCACCATAGATTGTCGCCCCCCGACTCAGGGCGTGCTCTAGCTCTTCGAGAATGAGAATGCCGGAGCCCTCACCAATCACAAAGCCGTCGCGGGTTTTGTCAAAGGGGCGGCTAGCGGTGGTGGGGTCGTCATTGCGAGTGGAGAGGGCGCGGGCCGAGGCAAAGCCCGCCACCGACAGGGGCGTCACCGCTGCCTCGGTGCCACCGCAGATCATCGCCTGGGCGTAACCGTGCTGAATCAGCCGAAAGGCGTCGCCAATGGCGTTAGACCCGGCGGCACAGGCGGTGACGGCACAGGTGCTTGGCCCCTTAGCCCCCGTATGGATGGCGGTTAACCCCGCCGCCATATTGGCGATCATCATCGGAATCATAAAGGGGCTACAACGGCTTGGCCCCCGGTTGAGGTAGATCTCCTGCTGGTCTTCTAAGACCTTCAGGCCGCCGATGCCAGAACCAATGCAGGTGCCGATTTGCTCGGCGTTGAGATCGGTAATGGTCAGGCCCGAATGCTTGAGGGCACGCTGACTCGCAACCACCGCAAACTGGGAGAAGCGATCCATGCGTTTGACTTCTTTCTTGTCAAGAAAGTCGCCTGGATCAAACCCTTTGACTTCCGCAGCAATCTGCGACGCGTGCTGGGAAGGGTCGAAGTGGGTAATGCGAGCCGTACCGCTGCGCCCAGCCACTAGCCCAGCCCAGTACTCCTCCAGGTTGTTACCAATGGGGGTAATGGCATCCATGCCAGTTACCACAACGCGCTTTGAGTCAGAGTTTGCCATAGCCAAATTTCAGGTGAACCAGGTCGAGGTTAAGGGGGGCCAGCCAGCTATAAAACTAAGAGCACGGGGGACACCTAGCGGTTTCCCCCATGTTTGTCAGTACAGGCGTTGCCCTACTCCCAGGCCGATGGCTGGGATGGGGAATGGCCTAAGCGGCTTTGTCTTCGATGAAGTTAACAGCATCCTGTACGGTGGCAATGCCCTCTGCCGCTTCGTCAGGAATTTCGATGCCAAATTCTTCTTCCAGAGCCATCACCAGCTCTACAGTATCGAGAGAATCGGCGCCCAGGTCGTTGGCGAAGCTAGCTTCGGGCTTAACGTCAGCCTCTTCAACCCCTAGCTGTTCGCTGACAATCTTTTTGACCTTTTCAAAAGTCTCTGCGCTCATGGTTCTCCAACGCCTCTTTAGTACGGATTAATTAATCGACAACACAAAACCTTATCACCCTGCGACCCCATCGAGACGAATATCTGACGTCAAGCCCCAGCATAAGGTCGCTCAATTTTGGCCATTGTCCCCCGATCAAAGTCGGAGGGGAAAATGTTACAGAATTTTTGACTTCGATAGCGCTTGGCCAGCTACAGTCGCCAATTTTGAGCATTCCTTCATGATATCGGAAAAAGAACCCTACCAAAACTCTGTCGCCCGATAGCCGAGTTCCTCCAGCATAGAGCGCAGCAGCGGCAGACTCAGTCCAATGACGTTGCTGTGGCATCCCTCAATTTTTTCAATCATCAACGCCCCTTTGCCATCGCTAGAAAAAGCTCCGGCGCAGTCTAGCGGTTCGCCGGTGTTGACGTAGGCAGCGATGGTAGCGTCGTCAATATTGGCAAAGTAGACCCGAGTAACTGCACTATGCACAAGCATGCGGCCACCGGGGGCGATCAGGGCATGGCCGGTGTGAATTTCGCCCATCTGACCCCGCATGGCCTGCCAGCGGGCGATCGCATCGTTCTTATTCGCCGGTTTGCCATAGATCTGACCGCCAAAGGCCATGACCGAATCGCACCCCATTACCAGGGCGCTGGGAAACTGGGGCGCAACTACCTCAGCCTTGCAACGGGCCAAGGTGGCCACATAGGTGGGCGGATCGGTGACTTGCACCTGGTCTTCGTCAAAATTGCTGGGGTACACGAAAGGATGAATGCCCGCGCCCACTAACAGAACGCGACGGGCCTTTGAAGCCGAAGCGAGAACAAACTGGGGTCGAGGAGAAGTCGGCATAGCTGAAGTTGAGGCGGGTGAGAAGAATTGCTTGGCACAGAGATTTTTATGCTAAGCGGTTTGCCGTCAAAATCCCTGTGCTTTCCTAGCTAAGGGATGGACTCAGCGTGAAACCTCTACAGCCATGGGGTGGAACTTCGTTGCAGCTAGGCGGCATCTGCTCAATTGAAAAGTTCCTTGCCTCCAGGCACTGAGTCTCAAGGTCTCGACTCAGAAGACCCGAGGGCTATCCCCGAAACCCAGCACCTAGATGCTTGAGACCTAGGACACCTTAAACGAGGCTACCGACTGCTTCATCAGGTCGCGGACTTTGTCCCATCGGCCTTCGTCAGTGGAGGCGTTGAAGGTGTAGAGCTTGCCTCGGCGCACAATGGCGCTGGCCAGGTTGTGGCGCGGCCCAGCGGGCAGGTCGGCTAAGTATTCCAGAATGTAGTAGGTCTTGTCATCAACGGTATTGATGCGCTGGGCGCTGAGCAAATCGACGCTGCTGTCATCCCCCGCTAGAGCGCTAAAGCTTTTAGAGAGTTTGTAGCCGACTTCGGTGGGGGTACCGAGGGCATCGAGGTCTTTGCCCTCGGGCACTTCGCTAATCACCACGCTGATGTTCTCAGTCTCGTGGATGATGTCGTGAAACACGATGTCGGCAGCGCCGGGCACTTTGACCTCAACCCAGCCGGTGGGGTACATAAACTCGTAGCCCGAATATTGGTCGGCGTAGGCCTGAAGACCACCACCGCCACCCACACAGCCCTGGAGGGTGACAGCAAAAACAATCAAAAGCACCGTGGCCAGCCGCTTCAGCATGGGTCAATATCCTTGGATCTCTAATTATCAATAATAATTAATTGTCTCACACGGGCTGCTTAAGCCGGCTTCTGAAAAAACAGCAGATGCTGCTCGGGTAGGCGATCGTCGGTCTTAATCCAGTCCAGGCCAACGACGGCCATTTCGCGGCGCACCTGGGCCACGCTCATCTTGTGCAGCCGCTTGATCATGACCCTGGGGTTTTCGGCTTTGTACTCGGCCAGCACGACTCGCCCGCCGGGCTTGAGGGCAGTCACAACGCCCTCCATCACCTCGCGGGGATGGGCAAACTCGTGGTAGGCATCGACCATTAGCGCCAGGTCAATAGAACCCTGCGGCAGATTGGGGTTGTCGGGCTGTCCCAGCACCGGCTCTACGTTCTCGATGCCCTTGGCCTCTAGCTCGGCCTGGAGCATGGCCAGCATCTCGGGCTGAATATCCACGGCCAGCACTTTACCCTGGGGAACCAGGGGCGCAATGCGACGGGCAAAATAGCCGGTGCCTGCGCCCACATCGGCGACGATATCGGTGGGGGAAAGGTCGAGGGCGGCGATCGCCATCTGGGGTCGTTCTTGTAGCGCTCGACTGGGGCGATCGAGCCAGCCAGCCCCCTGATGGCCCATGGTCTGGGCAATTTCTCGGCCTAGGTAAATTCGGCCAATGCCGTCGGCACTGGGGGGCACCGTTTGATACTCACTGCTGACCTGGAGCGTTGTCGTGCCGCAGGCGGTTAGCCCCCACAGCACAGTGACCAACACCAGGCGGCGCAGAGTGAATGTCATTTGGCTGAGAAGCTTGCGCCCGGTGGGCTGAGCTAGAGAAGGGCGACCCATCGTAAAACAGCGACTAAACAACAAAACCTATCCAGCCGAACATCCACCGATAAAAGCCTAGCGCTTGGCGGACTACTACGCCTCTACCGGGGCGGGAGCAGGCTCTAGCAGGGTCACCAGCGCCAAATTTACCTGGTCTTCGGTGGGCTGGCTGAGTTCGGCCCGCACGTTAGGGCCAAAGAAAGACTCGATCTTGGCTTTCTTCTCTACCCAGGTAGAAAAGGGCATCATAGACGAGTCAAACTCCAGCACTAGGGCATAGTTACCGTCGATTTCGGCCTCATGGAGGCCACTGAGTTCGGGGCACTCTTGACCCGAGGGGCTCAGCCCCAGCTTTTGGAGCGCAACATCGAGGTGGGCTTCTTGGCCGTAGCGGTAGCGGGTGACGTCGAGGCGCACCTGGTTTTGGGTGGAGGTGGCCTGCTCTTCACGCAGCTTGAGCACCTCAGGCGAGGTGGGCTGGGTGTAGGGCACTGGCTCTAGCTCAGCGGCCCGCAGCGCTAACCCGCCCAGCAGCACAGGAATGCCGTAAAAGAAACCGACCAGATTGAGGGTGGAATTATCTTGAAAGTAGGCCACGAATCCGACAATAGTGAGCACCCCACCCACTGCCAGCAGCACCAGACTCAGGTTGATTCGCCCTAACTTAATTCGCCCCAGCATACGACCCTCGGTGGAAAGATTACTTCTGACTATCATGCCGCCTTGTGGGTGAGAAAGGTAGGTAGGGGTTGCGTCAAGTACTTGACGCAACCCCTACCTCGCCCGATGCACCTCGCTACAAAGTTGTTTATGCTGTCGAAGGATACTCTAGGCAAGACTCTCCAGGGGGACGCTATGGAACTGCAAATGATTCGCGATCGCATTGCCACCATTCGCTCTAAGCGAGAGGCGCTGATTCAGCTATTGGAGCAGCCTGATCTGGGCACCCTGCGCATTGATGTCAACCAGGCGATCGAAGAAATGGACGATCTGCTGGAAGAATTTGACCGCACGTTTCCGGTGGGATGATAGGTTGAGATTTGGATCGCAATTCGCCCAATCCTGGTTAGAGACTGAGTTTTGCCAGTGGGAAAGCTCAAGGGTCTGATCTGGACTGGCGGCTGTTCTTTTAACCGCTCACCTAAACTTCCGTCAATTTGCTATGGCCACTAGCTACTCCGTCGAAATTCACCACCAGGGCACCACTCAAACCATTACCGTTCCGGAAGACCAAACTATTCTGGCGGCGGCCCATGCGGTGGGGCTAGACCTGCCGACTTCCTGTGGGGCAGGGGTGTGTACGACCTGCGCTGCCCTGGTGCTAGAGGGCGAGGTCGACCAGAGTGAGGGCATGGGGGTGAGCACCGAGCTTCAGGCCGAGGGCTACGCGCTACTGTGCGTAGCCTTCCCGCGCTCAGACATCAAGCTAGAGACCGAGAAGGAAGACATCGTTTACCAAAAGCAGTTTGGCCAGGGCTAAACCGTAGGGTGGGCATTGCCCACCCTTGAATAATTTTGGGCAGACAGGCATCCCCTCTCACCTGGAGTCGTCCTGTCTCCGTGATGCTCTAACGGTAGGCGATGCCGGCCCTTGTATCTTCTTCAAAGTGTGGCAGATGACACCGCACAGAAATTGCTCTTTTTAGTGGGTAGATGATGGCGTTGGCCACTCACTTTATTACTCTGGAGATCAATCTGGGAGATGCCCAGGGGGATTTGGTTGGGGCGATCGAATCGGCCCTGGCTGAGCAGGGTGAACCCTTGCGTTGGGCGATTACCCAGGTGAACTCTGACAACCAAACCGCTACGGTCGAAGCCGTGGTGACGACCCACACCAACGCTGAACTACCATGACTGCTAATTTGAGTCGTCCCTATACGGCGGTGCTGGTGGTGCCCACCGGCATTGGGGCCGCGGTGGGCGGCTATGCGGGGGATGCGCTGCCGGTGGCGCGGGCGATCGCCTCGGTGGTCGATACCCTAATTACTCACCCCAACGTGATGAATGGGGCGCAGCTCTACTGGCCCCTGCCCAACGCCTGCTATGTCGAAGGCTATGGGCTAGATCAGTTCGCTGCCGGGCGCTGGGGGCTGCGCCCGGTGCACCGCAACCGCATTGGTCTGGTGCTGGATGCGGCGATCGAGGATGACCTGCGCTGGCGGCATCTGCAAGCGGCGGATGCGGCTCGGGCCACCCTGGGCTTAGATTTGACTGATTATATTGTGACCGATGCACCCCTCGGGGTAGAACTGCGGCGGGCGGCCTCGGGGGCAACCTGGGGCACGATTGAGCGGCCTGATAGTTTGCTGCGGGCCGCTGAGCGGGCGATCGCCGCCGGAGCCAATGCGATCGCCGTGGTGGCCCGTTTTCCCGAAGACACCGATGCTGAAACTCTGCAAGACTATCGCCAGGGCCACGGCGTAGACCCACTGGCTGGGGCCGAGGCGGTAATCAGCCACTTGGTGGTGCGCACTTTGCATGTGCCCTGCGCCCATGCCCCAGCCCTGAGCCCGCTGCCGCTCGACCCGTCGATTTCGCCCAAGTCTGCTGCCGAGGAATTGGGCCACACCTTTTTGCCCTGCGTGCTGGCGGGGTTGAGCCGGGCACCACAGTTCGTGACCGGGCCAGTGCTGGGCTACCTTGGGGGACAGTCTGGCCCCACCCTCTGGGCCGACCAGGTTGACGCTATTGTGGTGCCCGCCAGCGCTTGCGGGGGCAGTGCCCTGCTGAGCCTGGGGCGGCGATCGCTGGCGATCGCCGTCGAAGCCAACTCCACCGCCCTCGATGTCAGCCCCGAAGCCCTCGGCATCCCGGCGGTGCGGGTGTCGTCTTACCTGGAAGCGGTGGGGCTACTGGCAGCCCACCGGGCGGGGGTACATCCCCAGGCGCTGACGGCCCAGGTGCCGCAGATTCAGGCTTGGGGAGAGCCCAGGCGGGTTCTTCCCTTGGGCAGATAGAAAACACCTCGCCGGTTCCTACAATTGCATCTGGAGGAGGCTGATGGGGCCAACATCCTACTGTTAACCTGTTGGAGAAGAGCAAGGCCGTAGGTTGCCCATGGCTGCATCAATCTTTTGGAGACACATCCTGGTGTCATTGCTGATGCGATCGAGCCTCTGCTGTCGTCACAGGAGCATGTTATGACAAAGCGTACCGTCAACGTTCTACTCGTCGAAGACGATGAGGTGGATGTCATGAACGTTCAGCGGGCCTTTAAGCGCAACCGCATCGAAAATCCTCTGTATATCGCCAGCAACGGGTTGGCAGCGCTCGATATGCTGCGTGGCAACGACTCCGACCCACCGTCGGTGCCAGAGCATCGCCGTCTGGTGCTGCTCGATATCAACATGCCCAAGATGAACGGGCTAGAGTTCCTTCAAGAGCTGCGTCAGGATGAATCGCTGAAGTCTACGCCAGTCGTCGTGTTGACCACCTCCGATGCTGACCAAGATCGGCTTGAGGCCTACCGGTTAAACGTGGCAGGCTATATCTTAAAGCCAGTCACCTTTGCTACCTTTGCAGATGTAGTGGCGGCTCTCAACCAGTATTGGGCGCTGTGTGAGATTCCATAACCAGACCCACTGGAATCCGCCGTGGGTCGCAGAAGCAGGTACTGAGCGGATGGGTGAAGCGCTAGAAATCTTGTTGGTGGATGACGATGCCGTCGATCGCATGGCCGTCTGCCGGGCTCTAGCTCGCGCTGATTTATTGGTTGAGGTCACTGAGGTGACCAGTGCTGAGCAGGCGATCGCTAACCTCAAAAGCCGCACCTACGACTGCGTTTTTCTAGACTATCGTCTGCCCGAGCAAGACGGCCTGTCGCTGATCCGTCAGTGGCGGGCTGAGGGCGTGAGCATTCCGCTGGTCGTACTCACCGGCCAGGGCGACGAGCAAATCGCCGTCGACTTAATGAAGGCGGGCGCTAGTGACTACCTCGTCAAAACCCGCGTGTCGCCCGATCGCCTGGCGCTGCTGCTGCGCAATGCCCTACGTATGTACGAAGTGGAGCGACGAGAGGCCAAAGTCATGGCCCAGCTTCAGCAGACCAACAAGCTGCTTACCCAGCAAAATGAAGAGCTAGAGCGCCAGCGTCGCTATATCGAAGACCAAAACCTCAAGCTGCTAGAGGCCTATCGGGTTAAGTCTGAGTTTTTGGCCACCATGTCCCACGAGCTGCGCACGCCGCTAAACGCCATTTTGGGGTTTTCGCAGATTCTCGACAGCCAGTCGAAGGGGCCGCTGACCTCCCACCAGGCTGAGATGATCAAGCGCATTTTCACCAACGGTAAGAACCTACTCAACCTGGTGAACGACATCCTTGATCTGTCTAAACTAGAGGCCCAGCGGCTGACGCTGAACCTGGCCCAGGTCAACCTCCACAGTCTGGTGCAGTCTACGTTGTTAGATTTGCGATCGCTGGCTGACGGCAAAGCCCTCACCCTGAAAAGCACCTTTCAGCTCAGCAACCCAGTGGTGGTGAATGACGAACACCGGCTACGCCAGGTGCTCACCAACCTGGTATCCAACGCCATCAAGTTTACCGATCGCGGCCAGGTACACATCACCCTCACCGAGACTCCCTCTGACCAGATTTCGCTCACCGTGGCCGACACCGGCATTGGCATTGCCAAAGAGCAGCTACCCCACATTTTTGAGGCCTTTCGTCAGGCTGATCAAACCATTCGTCGCCCGCGCCCCGGCACTGGGCTGGGGCTAGCCATTGTTCAGTCGCTGATCAGCATTATGGGCGGCACCATTGTCGTCAACAGCCAGCAGGGCCAGGGGACAACCTTTGTGGTCACGCTGCCTCGGCAGATTTCGCCGCCGCCAGAGACCTTCAGCCAAGAGGCTCATCTAACCGCTCAGCCGCCGACCTAAGCCTTAACACCGATTAGGGGCCGGGTGGCCCAGTGGCATTTAGAGAACGGACAAACACCCCAATGGTCTAGAATCTGGTCATTTCAGCACCCTCTACCAACCCTGAGTAAAGCCGCCGTCCATTTACGGTGGCAACGTGGGAAAATAAGGTTCGCATTTTTGGAAAATTGCCTGTGAAAGCTCTTGTGGTCGGCAGCGGTGGCCGTGAACATACCCTAGCCTGGTCGCTGCTGCGATCGCCCAAAATCACCGAGGTGGTCTGCGTGCCGGGCAATGGTGGCACCGCTACCCTGCCCCACTGCCGCAACCTGGCCCTGGCCCCCACCGATTTTGAGGGCATCGCTCGCTTTGCGCTAGTCAACAATTTAGAGCTGGTCGTGGTTGGCCCCGAGCAGCCCCTGGCCGAGGGCATTACCGACTATCTGCAAGAGCAGGGGATCAAGGTATTCGGCCCTTGTCGGGCGGGGGCACAGATCGAGGCCAGCAAAGCCTGGGCCAAGGCGCTCATGGTTGAGGCGGGCATTCCCACCGCCAAAGCCGAGGTTTTTGAAGCAGAAGCGGCTGCCTTAGCCTACCTGGAGCAGCAGGGTGCTCCCATCGTGGTGAAGGCTGACGGGCTAGCGGCGGGCAAGGGCGTCACCGTAGCTCACACCCTAGAGGAGGCTACGCAAGCCGTCAAGGATGCCTTTAGCGGCAAGTTTGGCGCGGCGGGCCACCAGGTAGTGATCGAAGAATTTATGACTGGCCAGGAGGCCTCGGTGCTGGCCATCACCGATGGGCAAACCATTCGCCCCCTGGTGCCTGCCCAAGACCACAAGGCCATTGGCGAGGGCGACACCGGCCCCAACACCGGCGGTATGGGAGCCTATGCCCCCACCCCGGTAGTGACTTCAGCCATTATGGAGCGGGTGCAAAAAGAGGTGCTAGAGCCAGCGATCGCCACCCTGCGCCGCCGAGGCATCGACTATCGCGGCATTCTCTACGCCGGGCTGATGATTACCCCCGAGGGCGAGCCCAAAGTGGTGGAGTTTAACTGCCGCCTGGGCGACCCCGAGACCCAGGCTGTGCTGCCCCTGCTCGAAACCCCGCTGGAGCAAGTGATGCTCGCCTGCATCGAAGGGCAGCTCGACACCCTAGAACTACAGTGGAAGTCGGAAGCCGCCGCCTGCGTGGTGGTGGCCGCCGAGGGCTACCCCGACAAATATCCTAAGGGCATGGAAATTGTTGGCTTTGAAGAAGCTGCCGCCACTGGAGCGCTGGTGTTTCACGCGGGCACTCGCCGCCGGGGCAACAGCATCGTGGCCGATGGCGGTCGCGTGCTGGGGGTGACGGGTCTGGGCGAAACCTTTGAGGCGGCGATCGCCAATGCCTACGCAGCGATCGACAAAATTTGCTTTGAGGGCATGTATTACCGCCGCGACATCGGCTACCGGGTGAAGGGGCTCTCTTGAGTCACCAGGACAGCCCCGCCGAGGAAGACTGAAGACTATAGTTTTTGCTCAGTTACTAGGGTTAGGCTTTCCCAAGTGCCCTGGGCATTGTAGGTGCGAATTAGCCGCTGCCGCAGAGTAGGCGTAATCAGCCAACCTGCCTCTAAAAACAGCGGCTGCCCCGACTGAATCTCGGTGGGAAAGGTAGCCGATGCTCCCCCTGGCAACAGTAAGACGGTTACGGGCTGGCTGCCCTGCTCAAACCTCAGGGTCGAGCCGATCAGCTGGCCTTGGGACTGGATCACGGGGCTGTCACCGAAAGTGAGGGTTTGAGTAATGGCGCGATCGCCCTCCCGCTGAATCTCCAGCCGAGTCGCCAGCGATCGCTGGGGCTGCCAGTCAGGAAATACCGTGGTTGCCTCTCCCACCCAGGTGCCAATTAGCTGATCCACCGTGGGCGCGGGGCGCGGGGTGGGTTCGGTACCGGCCAAATGCTCTCGAATGAGCGTCAGGCTGCCGAGGGTGGGCTGCCGAGGATACACCTGAGCCAAGCGTAAGCGATCGCTGCCATGGATCAGGCCCAGTTCGGCCCCAAACTCGCTTACCGGGCTACGCTGAATCGACCCTTGAGAAAAAGCTCCCGTTTCGCAAAACAGCACTCCCTTCCCCAGGGAACTGTATTCCAACACCGTTTCGCTAGGAGGCTGGCCAGGAGGACGCTTGCGAATCTCCTGACGTATCGTATTGCCCTCGTTAAGCGGAATCAGCGCTACCTCCGAGGGCGTATCCTGCAAAATTTCTCCAGTTGGCGACACCTGAGTAAACGACCCGACCCAGGTGCCCTGATTTTTGAGTAAACGCGCCCACTGAGTCGAAGTCGCCGAGGTCATAGTGCGGTGAATAAACGGTAGCGTTAGGCTTGCATCAGGCTAATTAGGTGGGGCAACTCCGGCAAAATCAGCGCCTCCATGGCCAGAGTCACCGCTTTGCTAGACCCCGGCAGCGAAAAAATCAGGGTAGATTGATAAACCCCAGCTACAGCGCGGGAGGCCATGGCGCGGGAGCCAACCTCTTGAAAGCTGAGCTGGCGAAAGATTTCCCCAAACCCCGGCAGGGTCTTCTCCAGCAGGGCGGCGATCGCATCATAAGTAGTGTCGCGGGGGGCAATCCCCGTTCCCCCAGTGAGAATGATGCAGTCAACCTGGGCTGCCAGAGTTTGGCACAGCGGGCGAATCTGCTGCGGCTCGTCGGGGACGATGCGGTAGTCGCTTACCTGGTGGCCCGCCTCGGCCAGCAGGGTTTGCAGGAGTTGCCCGCTCAGGTCGCTCTCGACGGTGCGGGTGTCGCTCACGGTCACGACCGCACAGCGCACCGGTCTGCCTAACGCCGGGGGATGGGCCATGGTTGGGGTGGCACCTAGCTCTTGGTAAAGCCCAGCCCGTTTTGCTCAGCGTAGCGGTTCATAAACCGCATAAAGCGATCCCACTCGGCTTCGCTTTTCATGATGTAGGTGGCTTCAATGCCCGCTGGTTCGCCGTTGACAAACCGGCCATTGACCTCGCGGCTCATCAGTTCGCCCTCTTCATCGACCAGGTACATACCAGTGATTTCCACCCCTGCCTGCTGAGAGAGGGCCTGGGGATGGTCAAAGTAAAAGGTGGCCGTACCGTCGGAGCCATCCTTAGCGCGGGTGAGCCGCACATCGGGAATTACCGGTTCTGCAACGCCACGGGCAAATTGAATCTCGGCCATGCCAAACGTCCTAATCTAAGATTGCCATTTATAAAAATTCATTCTCGCACGATACCGGAACTGGATCTGACGCGGACAGCAACTCTGCCGACGTCGCGGGATTGCGCCTCTCTACTCAGTATCTTTAAGAGGACGTTTGAAAAATGATGTGCTGTAGCTTTAGTGATTTGCCGACCCTCACTGCCCCCCTTAAAAAGGGGGTAAAGTCCCTCTTTTAAGGGAGGCAGGGGGATCTCCACTTTTGCTACAAGAAACTAGGACTTTTCAAACCTCTCTAAGGCGTGCCGCCGAGGGGATCGCCCATGGGCTCGGCGGTCAGCACCGTGAAGGATTCGGCCAGGGCTACGGCTTCTTCGGGGCTGACGTCTTCGCAGGCCTGGAGCGACTCAAACAGGCCACCAATGTAGGTTGCCCCCACCAGCCGATAAGCGCCAGACGCCCCCAGCATCCAGTCGGTGAACAGGTTGGAGTCAGGGAACTCGGCCCGCAGATTGGCATCGGTAAAGGGGCCGTAGTTGAGGCCGTAGCCCTGGTCGCCAAACAGCGGCGGCTGAATGGGAAGGCGGCTTTCGGTGGCGGGGGAGTCGCCAATGCCCTCGGCGGCAAACTCGACGGCAAAGCACTGGCTGCGCTCGTTTTGATAAACCACCAGGTAGCCGGGGCCTATATCGCTGGAGTCAACCCGTATTTCTGCGATCGCAAAGGACGGCGGCACCTGCCCCGGCACCACTACCTCAACCCCTAGACTGGTGAGCTGGCTGGTTTGGGTGGGCGACATTTGAGCTAAAAAAGCGCCTTCGGGGGGTGGCGGGGGGCCTTCGGCGACGGGGGTGGTGAGGGGAGCCGAGGTGGCGGTTGGAGATGGGCGATCGCAGGCACTGGCCAGCCCCACGACCAGCAGCAGTGCCATAGCAACCTTTGTCTGGGTCGTCATGGTGGCTCTCTCACCCGCTAAACAATGTGCCGCTATCTTATCGCGTTGCCCGATCGCCCCGACTACCTAAAAACCGCCATCCCAGGTGAACCTATGGCATGATGATCCCCTATTGATCTGGAGTTCTGTATCGTTGGCTAAGCTATCGCCCTTGCCTTTTTCGGTCAAAGTGTTCTATGGCGTGGGTGAGCTAGCGGCAGCGGTGCCCGCCAGCCTGTCAGCGTTTTTTGTGCTGTATTTCTTTACCACCGTGGCGGGGCTCAGCCCCGCTCTGGCCGGCTCGGTGCTGCTGTTTGGTCGCGTGTGGGATGCCATCAACGACCCGATCATTGGCTGGCTGAGCGATCGCACCCAGTCGCCCCTGGGCCGCCGCTTTCCCTGGATGCTGGGAGGCGTAATCCCCCTGGCGATCTGCTCGGTGCTGTTGTGGGTGGTGCCGCCCTTCTCCACCCAGATGGGGGTGTTTGCCTACTACATTGTGCTGTCGATTTTTGCTTTTGCGGCCTTTACAGCGGTGCAGCTACCCTACACCGCCCTGGCGGCGGAGCTAGCCGACGACTACGACGAGCGCACCGACCTGATCGGCATGAAGTCAGCCTTCAGCATTGGGGCCAGCATTTTGGCCCTGGTAATGGCCCAGATCGTGTTTGCGCGGGTGGCTGACCCAGCTCGTCAGTATGCGCTGCTGGGAATGCTGTCGGCCAGCCTGGCTCTGGTGGTAATTGGCATCTGCGTGGCGGGCACCTACCGACGCTACTGGCAGGTGCAGCGGGGCCGCCCCTCACTGACGGGTGGTGTGGCTCCTCCAGCGCTGCTCAACCAGTTGCGTACCGTCTTTCGCAACGATGCGTTTCGTCAGGTTTTGGGTCTCTACCTCTGCGGCTGGATGAGCGTGCAGGTGACCGCCGCTATGCTGCCCTACTTTGTCGGTGCCTGGATGGGGTTGCCCGCCACCCACTTTGCCCAGATGGCCCTGGCAGTGCAGGGCACCGCGATCGCCATGCTCTGGGGGTGGGACTGGGTGGCCAAACGCACGGACAAGCGCACGGTATTTTTGCTGGGAGCGCCCTTGGCGGCGATCGCCCTGGGGTGCCTAGCCACGGTGCAACCCGGCCAAGTGGTGTGGATGTATACCCTGGGGGTAATCGCGGGCATGGGGGTGGCCACCCTTTATATGGTGCCCTTTGCCATGCTGCCCGATGTGATCGATCTCGATGAACTCAACACCGGCCTGCGTCGGGAAGGACTGTACTTCAGCGCCCTGGTGTTTTTGCAAAAGCTGGGGTTGGCCCTGGCGCTGTTTGTCTCGGGTCAGCTATTGAGCTGGACTGGCTATGCCGCCAGCGCCACCGCTCAGCCCGCTGCCGCACTCACCGCCATTCGCCTGCTGATTGGCCCACTCCCGGCGCTGCTGCTAGCCGGGGGGCTGTGGTTTTGCTACCGCTACCCGATTAGCCGCGATCGCCATCAGCAGATCCTATTGGCCCTACAGCAGCAGCGCCAGCAGCGATTTGACAAAGAAGCCAACCTTGGCTCAGACGCCGTCCCAGGAGGGTAGATTTTGAGGCTCAACCCAGCTCCTGAACCGAGTTCTAGCTCCAACTCTGGGCCTCTGCCGAAGTTTTTTTGGCGGCGCTCGGCAACATAGAGTTCTACCCTGCGGTAGAGGAAGCAGTCAGTAACGATCGTTAAGGTACGTTAAGTGTTTTGACAAAGCGCTTTAATAATTTCGTCCTCTTGAGGCGTACCCCTGAGGCGCGATTGTTCGCCCCCGATTTCGCACTTATGTGCATGCAGTATCGAGCGTAAGGATTGTTTCAATGGCTATTATGCGTTCTTCTAAAACAAAACAGTGGATGGTCGGTTTTGCCAGCGTGGGTGCTGCGGCGCTGCTAGCGGCCTGCGGTGCGTCTGAGCCCACGGTTGAGACAGAAGCTGGGCAAGCCCCCACGACCACCGAAGAGTCCGCTACCGACCCCATGGCTGGAGGTGACACTATGGCCGAGGGTGACACCGTCGTCGATGTGGCCGCTAGCGACGAAGATTTCAGCATTTTGGTCGAGGCTATTGAGGCCGCCGATCTGACCGAAACCCTCAGCGCCTCTGGCCCTGTGACCGTGTTCGCCCCCACCAATGAAGCCTTTGAGGCTCTGCCCGAAGGCACCCTAGACGAGCTGCTGCTGCCTGAAAACCAGGATCTGCTGCGTCAAGTTTTGACCTACCACGTGCTGCAAGATGAAGTGCCCGCCGCTGAAGTCACCACTGGCGAAGTGCCCACTGCCGCTGGCACTCCGGTTTCCATTCAGGTGGACGATGCCACGGGTGAAGTTATGGTGAATGAGGCCATGGTGGTTACCCCCGACATTCAGGCTAGCAACGGCGTCATCCACGCCATTGACGCGGTCATTCTGCCCCCCGGCCTGACTCTCTAGGCTCAGTTAATGGGTCAGATGCTGATGCAGCTTACGACCCAACCTCGTCAACTCTCTGACTCCCTGTAAAGAATCCCCAGGATTAGCTCTTAAAGTTAGCTCCTGGGGATTTTTTTGCTGAACTAACCGCCTTGGTCAGAGGATTGCTGCCCTAAACGCGGTTCGGTACCAGCCAGTAGGCGATCGATATTGCTGCGGTGGCGCAATATCACGTAGAGCGCTCCCAACGCGCCTAGCACGGCGTAGGGCAAGGGCTGACCCGTGATGACCATGAGCAGGCTCGCCGCGATCGCCGCCACTATCGAACTCAGCGACACAATGCGGCTCAGGGCCAGGGCCAGGCCAAAGGCGATCGCTGCCCCCAGGGCCACCGGCCAGGCCAGGCCAATCAGCACCCCCAGTCCCGAGGCCACCGATTTGCCGCCGGTAAAATTAATCCACACCGATTTGCTGTGGCCCACCAGGGCCAGCAGCCCGGCCCCCACCGCCACCCACGGCTGCCAGAGCGCAGCGAGGGCGGTCAGCGCCGTCACCTGGGGCCAGACCAGCGCCACCAGCAGCACCGCCAGCAGCCCCTTGAGCAGGTCGATGAGGAGGACGGCGATCGCTGCCCCTTTGCCCACGGTTCGCAGCACGTTGGTGGCCCCAGTCCCTCCCGAGCCATGCTGCCGAATATCAATGCCCTTGACTCCCTTGGCCACTAGGTAGCCCGTGGGAATCGAGCCTAAGAGATACGCCGCTGCCAACAGCAGCACAATTGCTAGAACCGCCAACGCTCTATGTCCTTAAAACGTGGTGTAACCCAAAACATGGTGCGACTTAGAGCATCCCCCACTCCGTTTGCCCCTAAAGGGCCGTAGATGCCGCTCACCAATTCCAGTCTATGAGGATTGGGGCGCTACGTTGGGGGATGGCAAGAAATCTAAGGATGAGCCAGGCCCATTGGGCTTTGACCACACCAGCAGGACTCAGCACTCGGAACCGTCCGGTGCTTAACTGACGGTGCACAGGCGCTCAATCACCTGCTCAGCCGTAATCAATCGCTTCAGCACCACCTGCCCAATCGGCTCGCTAGTCACACCCTCGGGCTTGACCTCGATCATCAGTACGGTCTCTTCAACTTGGTACAGCCACAGGGTTTCCCCCTGTTCTTGAATTGACAAATTGAGGCGGCGGATATGGGGCTTGCGCTGCCAACCCAACTCATTCCACAGGCCGCCAAACTCCCATACCCGGCCCGTCACCCAACCATCTGAAAGAAAAAAGTATTTCACCGCTCACTCTGCCACACCATATATCAATGGCATTATGCACCGTGACGACCCACTGGCCGCAGGCCGCACCGATTTAAACGCCAAGATAGTTAAATCAGCCGGGGTTAGCCCATGATTCAGATTGCTGCGATCGACCACCTGGTGCTCACCGTGGCCGATGTTTCTCGCACCTGCGAATTTTATCAGACGGTGCTGGGCATGGCAGCGGTGACCTTTGGCGACGATCGCCAGGCGCTGCGCTACGGCCAGCAAAAGATCAACCTCCACCAGGCTAGCGCACCCTTTGCCCCCCACGCCCAGCGACCCACGCCCGGCTCAGCCGATCTGTGTTTTCTCATCACTGGCTCTCTAGAGGCTGCACTGGATCACCTCCAAACCTGCGGGGTGCCGGTTGTGGCAGGGCCAGTGCCGCGTACCGGAGCCACAGGCAAGCTGAGGTCGATCTACATTCGTGACCCCGACGGCAACTTAATTGAGCTGAGCGTGCTGGCTGCTACCTAAACCCGTCGCCTGGGTCAGCGGCATAGGCGACGGGGGCCAGCTCGTCCAACTGGCCCAAACTTTTTGGCAATTTTCCGGATGGAGGCTATCCCATTCGTATTAGAGAAAGGTAGATGCACCCTGATTGTTAGCCCTAGGATACCTGGAGGGATCCTGGGGCTTTTTTTTGCCTGAAATTATGGACGAGTTAGGGAGCCTCGCGGCTGTGATACCCTATCCGCAATTGGCGCGATGGTGAGGTTCACATGGCAATAACGGTAGGGCTATTGTTTGGCGGTTGCTCAGGGGAGCATGAGGTATCGATTCGCTCGGCTCAGGCGATCGCCCGCGCCCTGGCCAGCGGCGGCAATGCCCAAAAATACACCGTGCTGCCGGTCTACATTCGCAAAGACGGCGTTTGGCTAGCTGGCCCCACCGCTGAGTCGGTCTTGACCGCTGGCGTTCCACACCAGGAGATACCGAATGCTCCGGCGGTTACTGCCCGCGATCGCCTGCCTCAGTTTGATCAGATCGCTGATATTGATATTTGGTTCCCGGTGCTCCACGGCCCCAACGGGGAAGATGGCACGGTGCAGGGCCTTTTGACCCTGATGCAGCAGCCCTACGTCGGCGCTGGTGTCCTGGGCTCGGCGGTGGGCATGGATAAAATTGCCATGAAAATGACCTTTGCCCAGGCCGGGCTGCCCCAGGTCAAGTACCTGGCGGTGAGCCGGGCGGAGGTGTGGTCTAATCCTTGTGTGTTTCCGAAGCTGTGCGATCGCATCGAAACTGAGCTGGGCTATCCCTGCTTTGTCAAACCTGCCAACCTGGGCTCGTCGGTAGGCATTGCCAAGGCCACCAGCCGCAAAGAGCTAGAGGCCGCCCTCGACAATGCCGCCAGCTACGATCGCCGGATCATCGTCGAAACCGGAGTGGTCGCCCGCGAGGTCGAGTGTGCCGTGCTGGGCAACGACAATCCCAGGGCCTCGGTGCTGGGCGAAATCACCTTCCAAAGCGATTTTTACGACTACGAAACCAAATACACCAGCGGCCAGTCGCAGCACACCATTCCAGCCCAGGTGCCCGATGATGTGGCTCGCCGCATTCAAGAGATGGCGATCACGGCGTTTCAGGCGGTGGATGCCGCCGGCATTTCGCGGGTCGATTTTTTCTATGTGGAAGCGACCGGAGAGGTGCTGATCAATGAGATCAATACCCTGCCGGGGTTCACCGCCACCAGCATGTACCCGATGATGTGGGAGGCCAGCGGCGTCAGCTTCGAGGAGCTAGTCGATACCCTGATTCAGCTCGGGTTTGAGCGCAGCAGCACCGCAGCCCCAAAGGCATAGCCATCGATTTCGCCGGGTTCTGTCAGCGGGTTAGCCTGCGATCGCCGCCAGTGTTTACCAGCAGGTTCATCTGGGGATACTAGCGTTGGCATGGAAAGATGTTCCTTTGATGGGGGGCCAGGGCAATCCTGGCCTTTTTTTTGGATTTACTCACGGTGCAGCGTTACTGCCGTGTGAACGATCGCCAGGTTCAGGCCGCTGAGCAGTGCCGCGAAGTCTTAGTCAAAACCTCTTTCAAGACCGTACTCAACCGCAGAGTAAGGCCCATTATCCTGGGTGTAGCCTCCCTAGACCTGCTATGACGGCTACACCCAGGCCAATCCACAGCAGGAAGGCACGACGGGTGAGGGCAAGGGCTGCGAGGATGCGATCGCCCGTAATCGGTACTACCGCATCGCCCAGCAACGGCTTTTCCTTTACCTGCCCTCGATATACATTCCATCCGCCTAGCTGCACCCCGAGGGCGGCGGCGTAGGCGCACTCGCTCCACCCCGCATTGGGGCTGGGGTCTGCTGGGGCATCGCGGCGGCAGAGGTGCCAAACTTGCCGGGGCCGACCCGACAGCAGGGCGATGGTGAACACCGTCAGGCGGCAGGGCAGCCAGGTCAAAGCGTCCTCAAAGCGGGCGCTAAACCAGCCCAGGTGAGTGTAGGGCATTTCTCGGTAGCCAATCATCGAGTCGAGGGTGCTGGCGGCTTTGTAAGCCAGGGCCACCGGCACGCTGCCCACGGGCAGCAAGGCCCCCAGCAGAGCATAAAACAGCGGGGCCATCACCCCGTCTGTGGCGTTCTCGCTCACGGTTTCCAACACCGCTCGCAATATTTCGGGTTTGTCCAAGCTCTCAGTGTCGCGGCCTACGTAGAGGGCCAGACGCTCTCGCGCTAAGGGGATATCGCCCGATTCTAGCGGAGCCAGCACATCTTCTGCGGCTCGCCGCAGGCTGCGCCCGGCAAAGCAGCTAGCCAAGAGCACAACTTCGCAGCCGAGCCCGACTACAGGGTGAACCATCCTAGCCAGGCGCACCATGCCCCACCCGACGGCTCCACTGCCGAGAATGACGCCCAGTCCCAGTATGATGCCCAGCGATCGCTCCCCCCCCGGCGACAGCTTCAGGCGAAAAATGCGCTGTGACCCCCAGGTGATTACCTGGCCGATCGCCTGCACCGGATGGGGCCAGCCCCAGGGGTCGCCAACGATGCGATCGAGCGCCGCCGCCAGCCCCACCACTGCTGCCCGTTCAGCCCAGCTAAACCATAAAACTGACATCATCCCCCTGGGCCGCCTGCCAACTGCGGGCATCAAAATACAAATCTTCCAGGGAAATACTATAGAGGGCTTCTTTGAGTTTTTGCGAGAGCCGGTTCCACACGGCAAAGGTAACCCAGTCTTCAGCCTGGTCGGCCTGGGGACTGTGGCGCGGCAAAGGGTCAACCTGTTCGCCAACCGCCTCTAAAATTTGGCCCAAGAAAATCTGGTCAGCGGGCTTGGCCAACCGATAGCCACCCTGGGGGCCGCGCACCGATTCCACAATGCCCGCCCGCCGCAGTTCAATCAATAACTTTTCTAAGTAGGGTGGCGGCAGTCCCTGACGCGCCGCAATGGTGTGCACCGAGACAGGATGGCGGGAGCGATGCAGGGTCAGGTCGAGCAGTGCTTTAACACTGTAATGTCCGCGAGTTGTTAATTTCATCTGGTTTAAATCATCCCGTCGGTTGTCACTATTCTACGGTGTTCATGGAGGACAAAAAGGCCGCTTTTTGTGCCTTTCGGATACACAATTAGGGGGTTAAAAAAAGAGAGTGCAAAAAACTATTTCGCTGTAGTATCATTTTGCGTGTTGTCATTAAAGTAGATCCAGGTAGAACAGTTTTGCTGTTTCTGCCTCAAGTGTCTGGAGCAAACCGTTGTGAACGAGAATAGAGTTAATGGCTAACGCAACTCAGGTAGAACCACTAGTCGGTCAAGAACTACTGCAAAAGGTCAAAAATCTTGACGAACTCAGCAAAGAAGAGAAGGCTAAAGCCTGCGGTTATTACACATTGACCAAGGCGGGCAACCCCCGGGTCAATATGATGAAATTTCTCAACGCCTTGATTGAGGCGGAGGGCATTCAGCTAGATAGCGCCCAGAATGGCAACGGGCGCGGCGGACGGAGCGCCAGTTTTCGCATCACGGTGCAGTCTAACGGCAACCTGCTAATTGGCTCAACTTATACCAAGCAAATGGGGCTCCGGCCCGGCGATGAGTTTGAAATCACCTTGGGGCGCAAGCATATTCGCCTCAAGCAGTTGGGAGAAAACGGCGCTTTGCTGGACGACGAAGATGAATAAAAGTGCTGGTGATAAGTACTCGTCTCGACTTTAAAACAATTGTGATCCGTTTTTAGGTCGCTTGAGTACAATGGGCGAATCAAGTCTGTGATGGGTTGGTTCGCTCTTTTTTTAGTGCTCTCTAGCCACCGACCGGTTTACTATTTGCGCTCTTTTGTAGAGTCTAAATGGCCTGGGCGGCTATTTTTTGTGGTTGAGGTCTAAGACATGGGTTAGATTGCCAGCATTGGGTAGGATGGGGTTTAGAAATGCAGAATTGTCTGGTTAGTCTATGAACTTTCCTATAGTTTTAGACATTGCCCTAGGGCTAGTCTTTATCTTTTTTGTGCTGAGTCTGCTGGCCAGCGAGGTTCAAGAAATTATTGGCACGCTTTTGCAGTGGCGGGCTGAGCATCTAAAGCAGTCAATTGAGGTATTGCTAGCGGGTAATGACAAAGATAGAGAAGCGTCGGCCCAGGCCTTGGCCGATGCCCTCTACGAAAGCCCTTGGATTCGCAGTTTAGACCAAGAGGCAAAGGGGTCGATCGCGCGATCGTTTCGGCACATTTCTCACCTTGTTGGCCGCCTCTACCGCACCCTCACCGGCCAGCGCAATGTGTTTGGGGTAGGCAAAACCAGCGGCCCGTCCTACATTCCGTCTGAGGCGTTTGCCAACAGTTTGCTAGAGCGCATGCAGTTGGGCAATCTGTGGCAGGTGCTGGCCAACGATCGCATCTACGGTTTTGCCCGCGATCGCGTGCTTGGCCCCGTCACCAATATTCTCAGCGACCTCAAGGCCAGCACCGGCAACGAGTTTTTGCTCAACAGCGAGCTTCAGCAGCTAGAGCAGAGCATTCACACCATCATTGATGACTTTCAGTCGGGCATTGTCTCGCTGCCCGAAAGCCTCGATCGCGTCGTCAACCGCCTAGATGAGTTTGGGCTGATGGCGGCGGATGTATTACCTGACGGCCATCCCCTCACCGAAACCTTTTTGCGTCGCCTAGAGTACATCAAGCGCGGGCTGGCCAGCACCCCCACCGAGCGGGCGGCGATGCTCAGCAAGCTGCGCCCCAACGTGGCCCAACTGCTCGACATTTTTGATAACAGCAGCCCTGCCTACAGCGATCTGAGACGCCTGGCCCAGAGCGGCAATCTCGATGCCCAGGCGCTGATTGATCGCTTAGCCCAGGCTCCCATTACCCCAGCGTTGCGCAGCAGTTTGGCGGCGATCGCTCGCAAGGTCGAAGTCACTGCCGATACCGCCCGCGACGATGTCAAACTCTTTGGCCTCGAACTCGAAAAGTGGTTCGATCGCGGCATGGAGCGGGCTACCGGTGTCTACAAGCGCAACGCCAAGGCGGTCGCACTACTGATCGGCATTGCCACGGCAGTTTCCATCAACGCCGACTCGTTTCACATTGCCACTCGCCTGGCCGTAGACCCGATTCTGCGCAACTCAATTACCCAGACCGCCGACCAGCTAGCAGCTGAATCGACCGGCAATTTTAACCAAGACATTGAACAGGTGCAGACCGCCGTCAACCGGGCTCTCGACGAAATTCCCTTCCCGCTGGGCTACAACGAGGTGGTGGTGAAGCAGCAGCAGGAGGCTGAGGCGACCTGGCCAGTGCCCTTTGTGCCGCGCCGTCTGCTGGGCTGGCTGGTCAGCGGGTTTGCCATTTCTATGGGATCGACCTTCTGGTTTAGTGTGCTGAAGAAGGTGGTGAATGTGCGGAATACGGGGGATAGGGCGGAGTAGGTGAGGCAGATAAGGGAGATGAAGGGTCGCTATGAATTTAGGTGCAGCATCCTCTGATCAGGACACAGGCCTGGTATCGCTGGGGCAGGAATATGTTTGTGGTCGGGCGCTGAACCTCTATAAAACTGATGCGTTGGAGGGGTTAGTGACCCAGGCGACGGTGGGGAGACATGGGCGGGTGGTAGAGGCGTCCCCCCAGGGCTACGCTTTGATCCTTTGCGAAGACGACTATCCTGGCTGGATCAGCGCTGCCGATGGGGATGCGCTCGAGCTTGCTGAGCGGCCCTATCAGCCTGTCTCTCTCGATCGCAGCGCCATTGAGCCTCGCCTGTCTGAAGTCATTGTCTTCACGCAGCGGGCCATGGCAGTACCGAACACCTACCTCTGGGGCGGCACCGTTGGCCCCAACTACGACTGCTCGGGGCTGATGCAGGCGGCCTTTGCCTCGGTGGGCATTCGCCTGCCCCGCGACTCCTACCAGCAGGAAGCCTTTACCCAGCCCATCGGCTGGGATGAGCTGCTGCCGGGTGACCTCATCTTTTTTGGCACCCCAGAACGCACTAAGCATGTGGCCCTCTACCTGGGCCAGGGCGACTACATTCACAGTTCAGGGGTTGACCAGGGCCGCAATGGCATTGGCATTGACTCGTTAACCGATTTGTCACACCCCGTAAGCGCGGCCTACCACCGGCAGCTGCGCCGGGCGGGGCGAGTAATGTCCAGCTACTGCCCGGGGGGCACGCTATAGTCCAAGCAGCGTTTGCCGGTTTGAGGGTTACCCTTGTCGTTTTTGAATGCTGTCTGGCTCAAGCGCCTGAAGCCCCTGGCTCGCTGGGTGGTGCTGGGTGCGGCGATCGCCTTCTTACTGCACGCCCTGGTGCGTCACTGGCCTGAGATTAGCGCCCTGCGCATGGGTACCCCGGGCTGGAGCCTGTTGCTAGTGGCCCTCGGCGTGACGCTGCTGGCCCACACCTGGGCTGGCTGGGTGTGGAGCTGGGCCTTGCAAGCCCTGCAACAGCCCATCACCGGCAGCTGGAGCACCCCTATTTATCTACAAACCAACCTGCTGAAATACCTGCCCGGCAACGTTTGGCACTTTTTTGGCCGAGTGCGCGCCCTACGTAATATGGGGATTGACAACGGCTCCGCCATCATCGGCACCGCCCTAGAACCCCTCCTCATGGCCGCCGCCGCCCTAGTTGTCGGTATTGCCACCCCCACCCACTACTGGCCCCTTCAGCTTGTGGGTCTGGGCATCGTCCTCGTTACCCTTTCTCCCCGCTGGCTCAACCCCCTAGTCAATCGCCTCAGCCGCTCCAAAACCACCCAACAACCCACCGAAGACTCTTTCCCACCTACCTCAATTCAAAATTCGAAATTCGAAATTTCTCCTCTGGAGACGCTACGCGAACAAACCTCCCCCTCTCCCCCAAACCTCGCTCCCGGCCTCCCCCACTACCCCCTCAAACCCCTCCTCGGCCAGCTCGGCTACATCGCTCTGCGCGGCGTCGGTTTTTGCCTGGTGCTCAGCGCCCTAACACCGCTGGCGGCGGGCGATTGGCCCAGCACTATCAGTGCCTTTAGCCTGGCCTGGCTGGGGGGGCTGGTAGTGCCGGGCGCACCGGGCGGGCTGGGTGTGTTTGAGGCGATCGCCCTCAGTCTGCTCCAGGGCCAGTTCTCTGCTGCTGTGGTGCTCAGCGCCGTGGTGCTCTACCGGGTGGTCAGCACCCTGGCCGAGGCTCTGGGTGCGGCATTGGCCACGTTTGAGCAGGGCCTTTCCAGTACACTCGAATAAATTGTTGTCTGCCCAGGCGGCATAGATTATCGTCTTTGCCGGTCTCATTTGTTGTGCTGAAGCTGTCATGACTACCCATTCTCCCTCGGTTTCTGCACTGCCCGCCCTGACGGCTCCCATCGATATTTCGGTGGTGGTGCCGGTGTACAACGAGTATGAGAGCCTGCCCGCCCTGATCGCGGCGATCGCCGCAGCGCTCGACGGCTTGGGCTACAGCTACGAAATTTTGGGAGTAGACGATGGCTCTACCGACGGATCGAGCGATCGCCTGCGCGAGCTGGCCCAGCAATATCCCCAGCTGCGGGCCGTGATCTTGCGCCGCAACTACGGCCAAACCGCCGCCATGGCCGCCGGGTTTGACCATGCCCGGGGCCAGATTGTGATCACGATGGATGGCGATCTGCAAAACGATCCCGCCGACATTCCCCGCCTGCTCGATCGCCTCAATGAGGGCTACGACCTGGTCAGCGGCTGGCGCAAACACCGCCAAGACAACACCCTCACTCGGCTAATTCCCTCCAAAATCGCCAACTGGCTGATTGCCGGAGTCACGGGCGTTGAGCTGCACGACTACGGCTGCTCCCTCAAGGCCTACCGGGCCGAGGTGATTCGCGACCTCAACCTCTACGGCGAGCTGCACCGCTTTTTGCCCGCCCTGGCCTTTATCGAAGGGGCGCGCATTACCGAAATGCCCGTCACCCACCACCCCCGCCGCTTTGGCACCAGCAAGTATGGTCTGGGCCGCACCCTGCGCGTGGTGATGGATATGCTCACCGTCTACTTTATGAAGAAGTTTCTCACCCGGCCCATGCATGTCTTTGGCAGCCTGGGGCTGGCGTCGATGGCGGCGGGCCTTGCCCTAGGGGTTTATCTCACCCTGCTGAAGATTTTGGCCGATCAGGACATTGGCGATCGCCCCCTGCTGGTGCTGGTCGTCGTGCTGGTGCTGGCGGGCATTCAGTTGTTTAGCTTTGGCCTGCTAGCCGAGCTGCTCATGCGCACCTACCACGAATCGCAGCAGCGTCCGATTTACCGGGTGCGTGAGGTGGTGAGCAACGCGTCATCCCACTAGCCATGCTGCGGCCTTCAGCAGCCCGTGGGCATGGGCGGATTGTTGATTCTGGGCAAATGTGTTAAATTCGCATGCAATTCGATAGTTACGCGGCCTAATTCAGCGCTTATTACAAGCGACCTGATGCGGAGGAACCAACTTTTGGGGCTTATCTCAGGGCGAAACGCATCGCCAGAGAAGGGGATCTCTCACCCCTCGCCCGTCAGCTAACTCCGTCGGCCTTGGGAGAGAACGTACTGGAAGCTTTTTTAATGCTCTCCGTAGTTCTCCTACGACAGTTGACCCCTCGATGACAGTTGTCATCGGCGGGTTTTGCCTAGCACCACAACAGGAGACAGGCTATGGAAACCTGGTCTGAGATCACCGCATCGGTGGTCTTTTTTGGGGTCTTGGCCCTGATCGCTACCGAGCGCATGCACCTTACCGTGGCGGCCTTTTTAGGTGCCATGCTGCTGATATTTCTCCATGTGCTGACGCTCGATCAAGCGATTGGCTACATCGGCAACAGCCACGCTACCCTGGCGCTGTTCTTTGGGGTGATGGTGATGGTGCGCGCCTTTGAACCCACCAAAATTTTTGAATATCTAGCCACCCAGATGGTGATTATGGCGCGGGGCGAGGGTAAGCGGCTGCTGCTGGGCATTGTGGCCATTACCACCCCAGTCTGCGCCATGCTGCCCAATGCTACCACGGTCATGCTGCTGGCTCCGCTGATTCCGCCCATGGCGGCAGAGCTCAACATCAACTTTGTGCCCCTGCTAATTTTGATGGTGTTTGTGGCCAACAGTGCTGGTCTGCTGACCCTGGTAGGCGACCCGGCTACCTTTATTGTGGGTGACGCGATCAACATGAGCTTTTTGGAGTATCTCACCAAGCTCAGTCTGGGCGGTGTGGTGGCGATCGCCACCATTGTCGCCGTGCTGCCCATCCTCTTCTCCAGCACCTGGAACAAAAAGCTGGCTGACCTCGACCATCTGCCCCATCCGGTGGTCAACCATCCCCGCATGCTGGCCCTGGGCGGGCTGATTGTTGGGCTAGTGCTGGTGCTATTTGTGGTGGGCGAAAGCCTGCCAGTGCCAATTTCTCCGGCGGCGATTGCCCTGCTGGGGGCCGCCCTCTGCCTGCTGCTCACCCACCACAGCGGCATCGATACCGTGCACAATATTTTGCGCGATGTCGATTGGAGCACGCTGATCTTCTTTATGAGCGTATTCGTGCTGATTGGCGGACTGCAAGAAACCGGGGTGATTAGCTCGGCATCGGGTCTATTGGGGGTCGTGATCGGCCAGAATATCGCCCTGGGAGCTATGCTGCTGCTGTTTGTGACCGGCATTCTCTCCAGCCTGATACCCAATATTCCCCTGGTGGTGGCGATGGTGCCCCTGCTGAAGGAATACCTGGTCAACGTGGATTTAGCCGGGCCAGAGCTGCTGTCACCTGACTTTGCGGGGCAGATTCCGCCCGAGATTTTGCCCTTGTTTGCAGCGATGATGTTTGGGGCCACCCTGGGCGGCAACGGCACCCTGGTCGGTGCCTCATCAAACATTGTGGCGGCGGGAATTGCTGAGCAGCACGGCAAACCAATTTCGTTCCGGCAGTTTTTGAGCTACGGCCTGCCGATCATGGCGTTACAGTTAATCACTATCAGCGCCTACGTAGGCATTCGATTTCTGCTGTGAATGTCGATCAAAACGATCGCGACTCAGTTGCAATCCCTGCCAATAGCTAGATCCAGTTGAGGCAATTTTCGGCGTTGCTGATCAGCAGGATGATTTGCCCCCCTAGCCCCCCAATTTTGGGGAGAACCAGACGGCTTCAAAGTCCCCCAGATTGGGGGGTTGGGGGGCCGATGCAGCAACTGTTGCTTTTGCAAATTCATTCCTCAATTCAGCAACGCCCAATTTTCTATCAATCATCAACGATATTCAGGGTGCGTCACTCCGTTGGGTAACACACCCTGATTTAGAGGGCGTTTGAAAAGGGGTAGGGGTGTAGCGAATTAGGCCAAGCGCCTAAGCATGATGCGAATCATGGCGATTTGGAGCATCGCTTCGGCGTTTTCAGGCAACTGCTCATAATCCTGAACGAGGCGACGCGACCAACGCCACCAGCCAAAGGTACGCTCGACCACCCAGCGTTTTTTGAGCAAAACGAAGCCCTTCGATTCCTCAGGTCGCAAGACGACGTGGACAATCCAACCCAAGGTATCCATGACCCATTGCAGAAAGTTAGGGCCACTGTAGCCGCCGTCAACCCAGACCAAATAGACCTGCGCTACCCGTTCACCCAGCTGATGGAGCTTTTGCAGGGCCTGTTGGCCTCCGGCTCGCTCGGGAACGCTGGCGGCGGTGACCACAACGGCCATCATCAAGCCCAGGGTGTCGACCACCAGATGCCGCTTTCGCCCTTTGGTCGCCTTGGCCACGTCATAGCCCACTGAGCGATGCACCATCGGTGCGGTGGCCACGCTTTGACTGTCCAAAATGACTTCCGACGGACTCTCGGGGCGGTCATGGGTCGCGCGTGTCCAACCTCGCAACCGCTCATGGAGACTGTCCCAGGTACCGTCTTTGACCCAGTTACGGTAGTAGGTGTACACCGTTTGCCACGCCGGGAAGTCACCCGGCAAATCTCGCCAACTACACCCTTGAGCCACCAGATAGAAAATCGCATTGAGCACCGCCCACAGACAGACTGTCCGGGGGCGTCCTCCCGGCTTCGCCGCTGGCAGCAGCGGCTCAATCAACTCAAACTGGTCACGGGTCAAATTGCTGGTGTAGGCTTTACTCATCGCTCTCACGGGGCTGTAGTGTTAGTAATCTCAGCCTAGACCGTGTGAGCTTTTTTACTGCCCAATCAACTTTTCAAACGCCCTCTTAATCTGGGAGCTTTAGGCAGCATCAAAGGATAGATTTCTGCTGAGAAAAGCTTGCGCGCGCCTCTCTATTCAGGTAACGGTCAGCAACAGGGGAACCTGAATAAACCCTGCGGACGAACATAATTCAAAGGTACTGTCGAGGGATAGATATTTTTGGGGGCGATCGCAAAATTCAAAATTGGCCATCACTATTTTTTAGTAAACAAGCAATTTTATTTTGGTTTCTAGCCTGAATGTAGATCTGCCAAATTCAGGGGGATCATCTCCTCCCTGCGGTCGACTTCACTTTCGAAAATTATCCTTAAGTTGTATCGAGAGCTTGTGAAGCTTAGAGTTTGATTTTTCACATTTTTGATTTGGTTCTCTTCGGCTCGAACCTTCTTAGCCTAGGGAAAACCATCCAAAAAACGAGAAACACAGATTCCCGGGTCACAAGCCAAGATTCTTTTTTCGGCAAAAAGCCATGGCGAATCTTGTACAAGATCCAATTTTGAGGTTTGAAATGAAACGACTATCCTTAGGAACAATTTCAGCACTCTTTCTAGCAGGCGCAGTTGCTCCTGCTGCCTTTGCCGATACCCACGGAACTTTGCAATCTCAAACCCCCAGCCAAAATCAAACTCCTGGGCAGATGCAAACTCCTAACCAAGCGCCTGAGCGAGTGCCTGGACAAAATCCAGAGGCCTATCCTAATGAAACCCCGGGCAACCAAGCTCCCAGGTCTGGCCAAATGCAAACCCCCGGAATGGATCGGACTCCCGGCCAAGCTCCCAACCAAGCACCTGCGCGGGTACCTGGACAAAATCCGGAGGCCTATCCCAACCAAACTCCGGGCAATCAAGTCCCCAGACAGGCTCCCAGTTCTGGGCAGATGCGCACCCCTGGGCAAAGCGCTGCGCCCAGCGCTGAGCTAAATAGCATGGGGATGGGTGCCAATCTCTCTAGCGATACCGTGAGCCCATTCCAACTGGCCTACATGGCCGTTCGGGGTGAGCTAGACGAAGGCAGCGACGCAGGTGTCTCGGCGTACGAAGCGCGCCACGGTAATGCCGAAGGTCGGAGCATCGTTGAATCTGCCATCAATCAAGGCTATATCAGCAGCAGTCTAATGGATGACCAGGGCTACATCGACAGCGTCAACCAAATTTTGAGAATGCAGTCTGAAACCTGGAGAAGCTAGTCTTTTCCTTGGGTAGGGCGTTGTGATCCTTCGCCATTTTGTAGTTGACACCTGGGGAGCGATCGCTCCCCAGGTGTCAGCTGTTTTGGCTGGGTGAGGGTTCCCTGGGCCGAAATTTGGGGCAGCGGCAGCGGCGGTGTCACCGATCGCTCAAAAAGTTTCGGGCTAAGTCGTAGCGATTCCGACTTCGTGCCGGTAGAATAGTTAGAACCGATACATTTGTCTGATCTGCTCTAGAGCTGGAGCGCCTTGTAGTGGCTAGCTTCTGGAAAACGATCTGCCGTCGATCTAATATCCTCTATTGTCTAATCCGTGGGAGTCACCATGAGCAACCCGCCCAGCCCCGATCGCATTCTCATCTTTGATACCACCCTGCGGGACGGTGAGCAGTCTCCGGGTGCCACCCTCAATGTCGAAGAGAAGCTAGTGATCGCCAAGCAGCTGGCGCGACTGGGGGTTGACATCATCGAAGCCGGGTTCCCCTTTGCCAGCCCTGGTGACTTTGAGGCGGTGCAGAAAATTGCCCGCGAAGTCGGCACCGAAAATGGCCCCACCATTTGCGGCCTGGCCCGCGCCACTAAGGGCGACATTGAGCGAGCGGGGGAAGCCATTAAGCCTGCCGCTAAAGGGCGTATTCACACGTTTCTCGCCACCTCTGACATCCACATGCAGTACAAGCTGCGCAAGAGCCGCGCGGAGGTGCTGGCGATCGCCCCAGAGATGGTGGCCTATGCCAAGACCTTCACCGACGATGTTGAGTTTTCGCCCGAAGATGCGGGCCGCTCTGACCCCGAGTTTTTGTATCAGGTGCTGGAGGCGGCGATCGCCGCTGGAGCCACCACCGTCAACATCCCCGACACCGTCGGCTATCTGACCCCCACCGAGTTTGGCGACCTGATTCGCGGCATTAAAGCCAACGTGCCGAATATTGACCAGGCCGTCATCTCCGTCCACGGCCACAATGACCTGGGCCTGGCGGTGGCCAACTTTTTGGAAGCCGTGAAGGCTGGGGCGCGCCAGCTCGAATGCACCATTAACGGCATCGGCGAGCGGGCGGGCAATGCCGCCCTCGAAGAACTGGTGATGGCCATGCACGTGCGCCGCGCCTTCTACAATCCCTTCCTGGGGCGTCCGCCAGAGTCGGAGGAACCTCTGACCAACATCGACACCCGCCAGATCTACAAAACCTCGCGCCTAGTGTCGAACTTGACCGGCATGTTTGTGCAGCCCAATAAGGCGATCGTGGGGGCCAACGCCTTTGCCCACGAATCCGGCATCCACCAAGACGGTGTGCTCAAAAACAAGCTCACCTACGAAATTATGGACGCCCAGTCCATTGGTCTGACCGATAACCAGATCGTGCTGGGCAAGCACTCAGGCCGTAACGCCTTTCGCACCCGCCTGCAAGAGCTGGGCTACGAATTGGACGACCAGGCCCTCAACCGTGCCTTTCTGCGGTTCAAAGAGCTGGCCGACAAGAAAAAAGAAATTACCGACTGGGATATTGAGTCGATCGTTAACGACGAAACCCAGCAGGCTCTAGAGCACTTTCACCTCGATCTGGTGCAGGTTTCCTGCGGCGACAGCGCCAAGCCCACCGCCACGGTCACCCTTCGTACCCCCGACGGGCAAGAGTTGATGGATGCGGCGATCGGTACTGGCCCGGTGGATGCGGTCTATAGGGCGATCAACCGGGTGGTCGATATCCCCAACCAGCTGATCGAGTTTTCGGTGCAGTCGGTGACTGAGGGCATTGACGCGCTTGGGGAAGTGACCATTCGCATTCGCCACGAAGACCGGGTGTTTTCGGGTCATGCGGCCAATACCGACATTGTGGTGGCGTCGGCCCACGCTTATCTGCACGCCCTCAATCGGCTGTACACGGCGTTGCAAACCGGGCAAGCCATCCATCCCCAGCGAGAAACGGTGACGGCTTCGCTGTAAAAGCCATGGGGCAAGCAGTGTGATCCAGATTTGATAACGGTTTGGGTCACTGGTTGCCAGAGTCTTTGCCTTCTACCCGAGTGGTTTTGGTCAATTTGCAGCAGCCGAATGGTTAGGGGCGTTGCTGAATTGAGGAATGAATCTGTAAAAGCAACAGTTACTGCATCGGCCTCCCAACCCCCCAAAATTGGGGGACTTTGAAGTCGTCTGGTTCCCCCCAGAATTGGGGGGCTAAGGGGGCAAATCATCCTGATGATCAGCAACGCCTGGTTAGGCTGCTGCAAGCTTGCCTCTCATCAACCGAAACTCTTTCAAATCATGATGTTTTCTTTTTCAAAACCACACCGGAGCTAATCCAAGCAAGGAGTATGCCTATTCTTGTATAAAAAACAACTAACAAACGACAAATGACAAGCCCCAAATAATAAATGTAAGATCTAGCTGGGAAACAGTTTGGGATAGATGATAGTTATGCGACTACCTATTGGCAAACTAATCGTCAGCCTTGGCGTTATCCTGGCCGTCGGAACGCTACCAGCCCAGGCGCAAGTTTCAGAACGTCAAGTTGCAGCATTGGTCGAGGCGCTTCGTCAAGCAGCCCCTCAAACGGGACGTGCCGATGACGGGCTCTATAGTGACTGGCAGATTATGCCAGGAAACATCCCCCGGTGGTCAAGGTCATGTATTGGTCGAGAGCTTTCACCGACTGAGTTTGAGGCTAGCCCAGACGTTGCCCGTTCGGTGGTGACCTGTGTGATGCGGGATATCCTCAAAGAGCAGTATGGCGCTAGCGGTAACGATGAAATGCTAGCGGTGCGGCGATCTGCTGCCTGGTGGATGCGAGGTGACCCATCCCAGTACAACAGTTCTGAAATCGCAGAGTATGTTCAGAAGGTGGTGACGGCCTATGAGGGGCAGCAAGGGACAGCCGCCGCCGCTGCGCCTCAATCTTCCCCGCCTGCGGCACAACGACCGCCCCAGTCATCCGAGTTTGATCGCTACATGGCGGCAGGATACGAGGCCACAGAGCAGGGCGATTATGAAACTGCGCTGCTCTATTTTCAACGGGCATTAGACGAACGCCCCAATAATTCCTTTGCTCAGCGAGCCATCCAAAATGTCGAGCAGTATCGCACGCGCACTTCTGAAGATGCGTCTGATAGTCAATCTGAGCCTAATCCCCAGTAACCTATGAAAACTTTGCTTGTTGGTTTGGCCGCGATCGCTTCTGCCGTCGGTGCTTCTGGTGCGCTGGCTCAGTCTGCTCCAGTAGACTGGGTTGAGGTGACGCAAAATGCTGTGGGCGATCGCTTCTTGGTAGAGCGTAACTCGATTCAATTTAGGGATGGAGCTGTTTGGTATTGGGAACATCGCGACTTTCCTGAACCGAACAACGCCTTTGTCGGGGTTGAGCTGGAGCAACCCGTTCATAGTGCCATGCTGTACCGCTCTGCCGATTGTGCGGGCGGTGTGTCTCGGCTTAGGCAAATCATTGCTCGTGACCAGGATGGGCAGGAGATTCAGCGCATTAACTATGGGGATGCTGGTCAGTTGACCCAACCTCAGGCAGGCAGTAGCGCAGCAGCCGTCTTGCGCTTTGTCTGTGACCAACCCCAGGCTGCACCACCTGCATCCTCATAATGGCGCTATAGGGCGACCAAGCTGAAAGAACTTTGACTTATACAGCCTAATGGTCTGACGCGGTTGACGGGGAGCGATCGCACCCATCACTCCTCCAACAGCCGGTGTACATAGGCTGACAGCCACCCCCCCCTCACCTATTCTTACAGTACAACCACTATTTCTGCGACATTACCCCTCTTTCTGCACTAGCGTCCAAATCGTTTTCAACAGAGCTTCTGGCTCAATCGGTTTGGTAATGTGCTGCTGAAATCCGGCTGCTAACACTTTTTGCTGATTACTTTCTCCCGCATAGGCAGTAATGGCGATCGCCAAAATATCTCTGCTCTGATTGGGCGATCGCTCCCTGATGTGACGAATCAACCCGTAACCATCCATATCAGGCATGCCGATATCACTGATGAGCAGATCAAACTCTGCTTGCTGCAACTGATTTAAAGCTTCGTGGGCCGACTCTACCTGAGTAACCGTTGCACCCTGCTGCTCTAACAAAAAAGTAACTAGCTCTCGTGAATCTTTTTCATCATCCGCAAAAAGCACTCGCAAACCATCGAAATGAAACCCTGAACGATTGTGAACTGAGGGATGATCTGGATGCGATTTTGAGGCATCAATAACGGGAAGCCTGACGATAAAGGTTGAGCCTTGCCCTTCTCCTAAACTCGCAGCCTGAACGGTGCCGCCATGCAGTTCAACCAGGTGGCTGACGATCGCTAACCCCAACCCTAGCCCCCCAAAACTTCGAGTCGTGGTGCTGTCGGCTTGCCGAAAATACTCGAAGACATAGGGCAAAAAGCTAGCGGTGATGCCTTTGCCAGTGTCACTGACCGTAATTTGAGCATAGCTAACAGGGCGATGCGGAGATATATGTTCTTCAACTTCCTCGATCTGCTCTAGCCGCACCTGCACGTTTCCGCCCTGGGGCGTGAATTTGACGGCGTTAGAGATTAGATTCCAAATCACCTGCTGTAGGCGACCAGAATCTCCTAAAACTTGCCCAACCTCGGGTTCAAAGATGGTCTCAATTTGAATGGATTTTGCTTCAGCCGCGAGCCGTACAGTCTCAAGCGCAGATTTAATTGTGAAGGGTAGACTAACCGGAACTGTGTTTAAGCTCAGCTTGCCCTGAAGGATACGAGAAACATCGAGCAAATCTTCAATGAGCTGCGCTTGTAGTCGAGCATTTCGCTCGATTGTTTCCAGCGCGTACCGCGTTTTTGCAGCGTCTTGCTGTTTGGTTTGCAGTATTTTTGCCCAGCCGAGAATGGGGTTTAAGGGCGACCTGAGCTCATGGGATAGCACGGCTAAAAATTCATCTTTGATGCGATTGGCCTGTCGTAGTTGATCGGCTTGCTTGCGAGTCGTTTCATACAGCGCATCTAGGCGTTGATTGCGCTCTTGCAGAGTAATTTCTGCCTGCTTACGTTCATCCTCGATCTGCTTGCGGCTGGTGATATCGACCAAAATTAGCACCGCACCGGTAAAGGTGCCAAGTTCATTTAGCACCGGGTCCATTGTTTTGGCAAACCAGCGCTCTTGACTGCGCACTTCTAATAGTTGACGCTGGTGCGTTTCTTTAGCGAGGTGAAAGCACGTGCCGTCTCCCACCCCTAATGTGTCATTCATTAACTCATGGTGGATTTGCCCCAGAATATCTTCAGCAGGCTTACCAAAAAGCCGCATCGTTGCCTGGTTACAGCGCAAAATTTTACCCTGCTGATCGAGTAGGCAGACACTATCGTTAATGGCATCAAATGTAGTTTGCCACTCCCGCGCTGAGGTCAGCGCTAGCTCCTCGGCCTGTCGAACTCGGAGGAGCGATCGCACCGTCGCCAGGAGTTCAATCGGTTCAACCGGTTGGGCTAGGTAGCTGTCAGCCCCGCTGTCTAATCCCTCTGCCTTATCTTGACTTTTAACAAAGCTAGCGGAGAGGTGCAGTACCGGCACAAAGCGTGTTTGAGGGTTGGCTTTGATCTGGCGGCAGACTTCAAAACCGTTTAGATCGGGCAATTTTACGTCTAAAATGATCAGCTCTGGTTGATGCAGTGCGATCGCCTCTAACCCCGCCGATCCCGTTGCCGCTTCGACGACAGCGAACCCTGCATTTTGCAAAATCCGCCTCACGATGTAGCGATTGGCTTCGTTGTCGTCAATATGCAGAATGGTTTCGCTGGGCTCAAACATCACACATCCTCAAGCATCTAAAACGAGTCCGGCTTTAGCGAGAGCTTCTCGAAGGTGAGAGGCGGCTTCTGCTTGAGATGTTTTGTCCTTAGAAAGGATGGCGACACCTTGTTTGGCTAAACGACTCCGGGTTTCTAAACTTAACTGGGTCGACGAGTAGATAATCACAGGGATGGACTGGGTAACGGGGTTGCGCTGAAGCTGCTCAAGCGCATCAAATCCGCTCAGTCCAGGCATTTCAAGGTCAAGCAAAATGGCTGAGGGCTGTTCACTCTCGGCCACGGTCAATCCTTCCCGTCCACTGGCAGCCTCCAAAAACTGTAACGGCAGATTGGTCAACAACTGTTTAACCACATATTGGTAAGCTGGGTCATCATCAATAAGTAAGAGTTTCTGAGTTTTGCCCTGGCCGACTAGCGTATTGAGCTTGGTGAGCAAGGTCAGTTGATCCACAGGCTTAATCAGGAATCCATTGGCTCCTAGGGCAACGGCCTGTTTTTCGTTATCTACCACCGTGATCACCAGCACGGGAATATTGCGAGTTGCTTCATCGCTTTTCAGCTCTCGCAGGAATGTCCAGCCGTTTTGCCCTTCTAGCAAGATGTCTAGCACGATCGCCGCTGGCTGAAGCTGCTCTAAGGCCTGTCTGGCTTGCGCCAGGGTGCGGGTAGCGATTAGCTGATACCGAGACGCTTGCAGGTGTTTCTCGTAGATAAACAGCGTCTCAATATGATCTTCGATCGCCAGAATGGGCAAGCGAGCTGGGTTTAGGGAGATGATCGGTTGCAGGGAATCTGGCAGTTCTGTCACTTTGGGGTAGACAATCGGAATACAGACTGAAAAGGTAGACCCTTGACCCAGTTCACTGTGAACGGAAACACTGCCCTCCATCAGCTCTGCCAGCTTGGCCGATATCGGCAGGCCTAGCCCCGTCCCTTTTACTTGCTTTTGCAGGTCAGACTCAATTTGCACAAAATCCTCAAAAACGCGCTCTTGGTCGGCGGGCGCAATGCCAATGCCGGTGTCAGACACCGAGAGCCGAATCATCTGACCAACTTGCTCGGCGCTGACGCGCACCTCTCCTTGCTCGGTAAATTTGAGCGCGTTCGAAATAAAGTTTCTAAGGATTTGAGCAATTTTTCCTTCGTCGCTATAGAGCGAGGGCAGGCCATCGGGTTCGTCAAATACGAGCGACACCGAGGAACCCTGCACTAGCAGCGGACGCAGCATGCCCCGCAGGGTGGCAAACAGGTCGCTCACTTCAAAGGAGCTGGGATTCACCTCGGTTTTGCCCGCTTCCACCTTGGCCAGATCTAGCAGATCGTTCACCAACTCTGACAACCCATCCGCCGCCTTTTGAATGTACGTCACCTGCTTTTCCTGTTCTAGGGATAGCTCCCCATCCAGCCGAGTCAGCAGCATGCGCGATAGGGACAAAATTGAGTTGAGCGGCGTGCGAAACTCGTGGCTCATGTTGGAGAGAAAGCGAGTTTTTAGCTCGTTGGCCTGTTGCAGGGAGCTGGCTTTCTCGTCTAGTTCGGCGTAGAGGGCAATGACGCCGCGATTGGTGTCTTCTAACTCGCGGTTGAGGTAGGTGAGCTCTTCCTCTCGCTTGCGGAGTTCGGCCATGGCCCGCAGCAGTTCCTGGTTTTGCCGCTGGATTTCGTCGTAGGGGTTTTGGGGCGATCGCCCCACGACGGTCTCCCGAATCTGCTCTAGCTGCGAGTTGGTGAAGCTGGGCGATCGCTTCGGTAGGGCTTTGCCGAGGCTCACGGTGGTTCCCTGCTCGCTCGAGGCAATCTCAAAGATATCCATCAGTCGGCGCGTGCCCACAATGCCTAGCCCCATGCCGGTAGAAGACTGATAGCGCCCGTCTAAAACATCGCTCAAATGCGGAATGCCCCCGCCCTGATCCTGCACCTGAATCAAAAAGGTCTGGGGGTTTTCCGCTAGGTCAAACTGCACCGTTCCACCCTGGGCATACTGAAACGCATTGCGGGCAATCTCTGAGACAGCCGTGGCCAGCCGCACCTGATCTTGCCCGTCAAACCCCAGTTGTTCTGCCAACTCGCGGGTGCGCTGTCGTGCCTGCACCACATCCTGTTCGTAGTGAATTTCTAGGGTGAAGAGGGTGGTCATGCGCCGGTTCCTTTTGCCGCCAACATGGTGACATCATCGCGCTCACGATGAAAATCACGGTGCAGCACACCGGCAATTAAGCTGGGATGCTTTTGACTGAGGCCCGGGTAGCGATCGAGGTTCCACTGGGTGCTGATGCCGTCGGAGTGCATCGTCAGCAGCCCGTTGAGGTACCAGGGGTAGGTAAACTCCTTAATCTTGCGAACTTCATGGCCCACGGTGCCGTTGTAGGACATCAAGTTGTGATGTTCGGTCGCAGACGTAATGCTGGCTGCAATATTGCCAATGCCCGCAAAGCAAACGGTCTGCTGCTCAAAATTGATTTCAGCGATCGCCATGGCTGCCCCTCGGGTGCTGCGCAACGCCGCATGGGCCGCTTCGACAATGCGTTGGGGCGACTGATGATGCTGATCGTGAAACACTCGAATGGCGGCTGAGGCCGCACTGGCCGCCGCAGGCCCATGCCCCAACCCATCTACCACCATAAACAGGCGACGGTGAGCATCCCCTTCCCAGGCCCAGGCATCCCCTGACACCTCTTCTCCCTGCTTGGGTAGCGCGACTACGCCAATTTCAATGATTTTGGGTGACGCATGAGGGGAAGATTTTGCCCAGATATGGGCGAGCAGGGCCGTTCCTTTGTTGGGCTGCGAGTAAATTTCAAAGAAGTCAGAGAGGCGGCGAATGGCACCCAGCCCATTGCCTGAGGTGCCGGCGGTAGAAAAGCCATCTTGCAGGCATTCCTCTACATCTACCATGCCAGAACCCTGATCTAGCCCCAAAATTTCGATACCAATGATGTCGTCTTGGGCGATCGCCCGCAGCACAACCACTCCATGACCGGCGTGCCGAATCAGGTTGTTGGCCACCTCTGTGACTAAAAGGCCAACTTTACCCCGTTCGGTTTCCTCAAAGCCAAGCCGAGTGGCCAAGGCTAGAGAGGCTCGCCGCGCTTCCCCAGTTTGACTCTGCTCGGTGATGGCGATCGCCATAGATTCATTCAATTGATAACCTCGTATTACTTCCAGCGTACGATGATTACTCGCGTTCCCTCTCCCACCACAGACTCAATTTCAAACTCGTTGGCCAGCCGTTTTGCCCCCCCTAACCCCATCCCCAGCCCGCCGCCAGAGGTGAAGCCATCCTTAAGCGCCATTTCAATATCGGGAATGCCCGGCCCCCGGTCTTCAAAGGTGAGTTTGAGACCTCGCCGCCCGCCGTTTTGAAGCGTCTCTAACGTGACGGTTCCCCCGCCGCCATAATCTAGGGTGTTGCGAGCCAGCTCGCTGGCAGCGGTGACAATTTTGGTTTGGTCGACTAAACCAAAGCCAAGCTCAACGGCAAACTGGCGCACAGCTTGCCGAACTAAAACTACGTCCGCAGAAGATTGAATTTCCATCTCCTCAATCTTCTGCATCGTCCTCTAGATCCCACTCCGTAGCAATGAACTGAGCGTTGGCGGCTTTACCAACCGTCGCCTGTAACAGTGCCATGCCCTTTTCTACATTCAATGCGGTGCGAATGCCGGTAAGGGACAGCCCTAGCTCCACGAGGGTAATGGCGACGGCAGGCTGCATGCCAACCACCACCGTTTCAGCATCCATGACCTGCGACATTTTGGCAATGTTGCCTAAAATTCTGCCAATAAAAGAATCGACAATATCTAGTGCCGAAATGTCAATTAAAACCCCGCTTGCGTTGGTTTGACTAATGCGATTGGTCAGGTCATCTTGCAGGGTCATGGCTAGGCGATCGTGCATGTCGACCTGAATGGTGACAAGCAGAAACTCGCCCATTTGAAGGATGGGAATCCGTTCCATCAGATTTTCCTCTAGCCTACTTACGGGTGATGGTGGTTCCCTTTCGCTTCAATGCCATCAGAAAGGCATCGGCTAAGGTTGCTTTTGTCGTCACATCAGTCAAATCGATGCCGAGATAGACGATTGTTTGGGCAATTTGAGGTCGAATGCCGCTGATGATGCAGTCCGCGCCCATGAGGCGAGCGGCTGTCACCGTCTTGAGCAAATGTTGAGCGGTCAGCGTATCGACGGTCGGCACCCCGGTGATGTCAATAATGGCCACTTCTGAGCCGGTTTCAACAATCTTTTGCAGCAGCGACTCCATCACGACCTGGGTACGGGCACTGTCGAGGGTGCCAATGATCGGCAAGGCCAAAATGCCGTCCCACAGTTTGACCACTGGCGTAGACAGTTCCATCATTTCTTCCTGCTGTCGCAGGATCACCTCTTCTCGCGACTTCTGGTAGGCTTCTACCACCAGCAGCCCTAGGCGATCGAGCAGGTCGGTGGCCTGCCAAATCTCGTCGCCGATCTCAATGGGGTCGTGCAACTGCTGCCGCAGGCGATCAAACAGCGGTCGCTTGAATGAAAAGATAAAGGTAGCCGTTTCAGTGGGGGTAAAGCCTTTGTGGGAGCGCGATCGCGAAATGCTAGTCAGCATTTCCCGCACCTCTCGCCATTCGGATGCCTGAATGTTGCTCAAATTGCCGGATTGAGCCGCGATGCGAAGCAGCTTGAGAAATTCTCGGCACTCCACCTGTAGCTCTGCTTCTTTAATTAATCCTTTGCGGGTGTTTGTCGCGACAAGCTCTTGATTCCACTCCGACAGCAGTTCTGCCTCATGAGTTTTCAGTATCTCGGGTATTTTGCTGCTGCGAGTCATTTCCATAGGGCATTTCCCTTCATCCGTCCAGACCAGTGGGGGTTCTGTTCTAAACCCGCCATTGAGGGGCAATTGACGCGCCTTAATGGTCAGATCTCAAACATTATCCCCAGTGTATGACTATTCCAGCCTAGTAGTTCTAAGAGGGCGTTTGAAAAGTTGATTGGGCAGTAAAAAAGCTCACACGGTCTAGGCTGAGATTACTAAGACTACAGCCCCGTGAGAGCGATGAGTAAAGCCTAC
>NZ_JACJQN010000005.1 GCF_014696675.1 Phormidium tenue FACHB-1052 | reverse complement strand
CCCACTCTGACCCATCCCGAACTCAGTCGTGAAACGCAGCTGCGGCGAAGATAGTGAGGGGGTTGCCCCTTGTCAAAATAGCTCGATGCCAGGTCCTTATTGAAACCCCCAGCACTACTTCTAGAAGTGATGCTGGGGGTTTTGCTTTTGAGGTAGTGTTGGTTGAGTTGAGTTTTATAAATTGATGAGTAAGCTCTCTTCTTTTGTTGTTGATTTGTCAGATCCTAGGGCAACTCACGATCTCGGTTATAAGCTAGGACAATGTTGTTCTGGTGGAATGATATTGCTGCTGTTTGGAGATCTAGGCAGCGGAAAGACAACGTTCGTACAAGGGCTGGGAGCTGGTCTTGGAATTGTCGAGTCGATTAGTAGTCCCACCTTTACTCTGATCAATGAGTACTTAGAAGGGCGTATTCCTCTTTACCACGTAGATCTATATCGTCTGGAAATGAGTCAAGTAGACTCGCTGGAATTGGAGGAGAGTTACTATGGAGGGGAAACGCTTACGGGTGTATTAGCAATTGAGTGGGCAGAGCGTATGCGTAAACCTTCTCAGTCGGCTATATCCCTTAAATTCGAGTATGTTTCTACGGGTGGACGGCGAGCTACGCTGATGGCTTATGAGGATGTTCAGGTAGCTCTATTAAAGAAGGTGATTGGTGATGGCTTACTGGTTAATGAAGTCTGAACCTGATGTTTATAGCATTGAAGATTTGAAGCGCGATCGCACTGAGATTTGGGATGGAGTACGCAACTATCAGGCTCGTAACTTTCTTGCCAGTATAGCTTTGGGAGATCGGGCTTTTTTCTATCACTCAAACACTAAGCTTCCAGGAATTGTAGGCTTGATGGAAGTTGTAGAAACCAATGTAATTGATCCTAGTCAGTTTGACCCGGCAAGCAAGTATTACGATCCTAAGGCCTCTGAGGAAAAACCACGCTGGTCTACGGTAACAGTAGGTTATTTGGAAACGTTTACAACTCCTATTTCCTTAGAGGAACTTCGGCATATATTTTCTCCTGAAGAACTGTGGGTAGTGCGACCAGGGAATCGTCTATCTGTGATGCCGGTCGATAATACGGTGGCTGAAATACTGTTACAGAAAACCAAGTCTGCATAGCTCTTTTAGTTGGTTCTTCTAGAATGACTTCGTTTTACTCGAAATTTTAACTATGCATCTCCCTGAAGAGCCGGAAACGCCTGTGCAAATTAACATTGTGCCGATGATCGATGTGGTCTTTGCGGTGTTGGCGTTTTTTATTCTCTCTAGCTTGTTTTTGAGTCGCAATGAGGGGCTGCCGGTGATGCTGCCGGGGGCAGAAACAGCGGAAACTCAAGACCAGCGTCAGGTTGTGGTGTCCTTGAATGCGGCTGGTGAACTTTTTGTGGGCGATCGCGCAGTAACAGACAAGCAGCTTCTGGAGGCAATTCAAACCTTAGGTACGCTAACAGATGGCGGCCTTGTGGTGATTCAAGCAGACCAGTCAGTCAGTCATGGGCAGGTAGTAGCGATAATGGATCAGCTACGGACTTTGCCTGGAGTGCAGTTAGCGATCGCAACTGAAGGCACCCAACCTTAAGCACCTAAAGTAACATAGTGATAGTTAATTCTGCTGTGCCGTATTGCGAAATATCTAGATTCAATATTTTGTGAATCGTATTAAGCCCCAAGTCTAAAATGATGGTCAAAGCTGAGAATATGAATTTTGAGCTTTGAATTATGCTGCTACAACTCATGGCTCTGCCAGTGTGGTTGGTATCGCTAGTGCAGCCAGTGCTAGTGCCTCTGTGCTTTATAGTGGCTTGGGCTGTGATGGGGCTTACCTTTTGGCATTTAGTGGTAACTGTGCGAGATGGGGTAAACCAGGCGACAGTGATGCACAAAATTCCCTGTGCAGAGTGCTGCTACTTCACAAACGATTATCGACTGAAGTGCCCTATACATCCCAAAATTGCGCTATCGGAAGCTGCTATCGACTGCACTGACTTTGAGGACTCAGGGCTGAGGTAGAACCATGAGGCTCAATGGTTATCTTTAGATTGTTGGCACGATGCGGGCGACTGCCTCTTTGATGAACGCTTTCATAACAGCGTCACGCTGGTTGAGGCGAAACTGTTGTTCGACAACCGCGCCCATGCCGTTGTCTCCCCAGCTTTGATTGTGGCGAAAGTACTCTATAAAGCTTTTGCCGGCAATGCGGGTCAGGTAGGCACCGCTGGCACCTTTGAGCGCTCGCCCAGCGATTACAGTGGCTAAATTGGTTTGTAACCCTAGGGCCAGCAGGTCTACGGTACCCTTGACTAGCCCTAGTCCGGTGAGGGTTTTGGCTACTGATAAGGCCAGAGCTTTGCCTTCTTCTAGGCTGACTTCACAGCTATAGACTTGGCTAAGCTCAACAACCATTTGGGCGTTAATGGCAGCTGTGGCCAAAAAGTCAAGGCCAGGCAGGGGGGTAATGGCGATCGCCCCTGCCCCAAGCCATTGGTAGCGGTCGACAATGGCCTCGGCCTGGATCTGCCGTTGGTCATTGACCATCTGCCGAGCCGTTTCTCCGAGCTGTTGGGTTTGGAGCAACAGGTTATCGGCGATCAGGGTTTCACCTTCTTGACGGAGTAGGTCAGCGAGGCGTGTTTGTAGGGGTAAGAGATTGGGCTGCATTTGCAGCCACCCCCCGCCGACTTGGGGCAGTGGCTGAGGTAATGCCGCTACGGCAATGACATCGTTGAAGCTAAGGGGTGGCACAACACGCGATCGCAGCCGATCTAGCAGTGCTTCTAAGTCAGCTTCGACGTAGCGATCGGCCTTATTGAGCACTACAAGTACCCGCTTGCCTATAGCTATGAGCGTTTTTAAGACGGTATATTCTGCTTGCCGCAGATCGTCGTCAAGAACAAAGACAACCAGATCGGCTTCGGTTGCAGTTTTGCGAGCTTCTGCTTCTCGCTCTGTGCCAGCGATACCGACTTCTGCAATGCCGGGTGTATCAATAAGTTGAATGTTCTTGGAGCTGTTGGGTATAGTCCAGGCATAAGTGTGCTGAACTTGGGTCGTGCCCATTGCTGCGCCGACTTCACCGACGAATTGCCCTAAAAGGCCGTTGATCAGCGCTGTTTTTCCTGCTGACCCCACTCCAAAGACGGCAATGGTTAGGGGGCGGGTGTTTAGCTCTGCCTGTAGATCTGACGCTTTTTGCTGTAGAGCTTGGCGGGCCACCTGGTCTTGAATTTGTTCAACCTGGCGTTGCACCGCAAGTAGGTTGACTGTTGCTGCCTCTTCAGCATGGCGAGGAGCCTGAAGATGGCGACGGCGGCGAGGACGTAAAAAAGGCCACAGTCGATAGATAGCAGTCCCTAGCGCTGCTAGGCCAAGGGTTACGACTGCGCCCAACGTTGCCCGGGCCAGCAGGGGAGATATTAGTGCTAACAAGGTGTAGAGGCGCAGCAGCGAGTCGGCTAGCAACAGCAACGCGCCTAAGCTAACCAGTAGTCCTAGCGGAAAAAGTACCCATTGCCACCGTCCCATAGCTATCTGTTCAACCAACGGCAGTGGATGAAGAATAGCGTAAAACCACCGCTTAAAGCCTTCTATGATCAGGACTTTAACGGCCTTACCCTGTAGCCAATATGACTGTGCACAGAGCTACTTCAATCTGTGTCTGAGGTTTGGAATTGGCCTAGAGCGGGTTATGGGAGAACCGATTGCTGCGGTTGGGGCGATCGCCCCCATCGTTATCGGTGCGGGGACGGGCTTTGTTGACGCGCAACTCGCGACCTAGCCATTCGGCCCCATCTAGCTCGGTGATCGCCCGGTCTTCTTTGGCTTCGTCAGCCATATCGACAAAGGCAAAGCCGCGCTTGCGGCCGGTTTCGCGATCGATGGGCAGGCTAATGCGGGTGACCTCACCGTATTCAGCGAAAATACTTTTGATGTCGTCCTCAGAAGCCTGAAATGACAAGTTCCCAATGTAGATAGTCACGAGTCTCTCCGAACCAAAATGCCAAGGTGGTAGGTATTGCACCCATAGGTTAGGAAGCCAAACGCTTGATTCCTCGACTATTGGCACAATATTTTCTGTCATGATAGCCGATTAGTTTGTATAGAGCAGTAGCCCACCTCACACCTAGGTGATTTCTTGCAACTCGCCCCTAGAGCAGCAAGAAACTGTTCTAGGGGCGAGTGTCACCAGACTTATTTAGATGTCAACGTCCTATGACCTGCACCTGGTTTGCAGCTTTGTTGAAGACATTGATTGAGAGTCAATTCCTATCGGGCAAGACTGAATAGCGCTAGAGCACTCAGGGCTTGGCAAAGCCTTAATTAACCTGCTGACCGCTAGGCATTAAACTATGCTGAACAAAGTCTGCTGTCTCCAAGTAGAAATTCTTGGTTCCTCGAACAACCTGTAATGCTGACGACACTCCAGGAATATGGTCTAACCTGCCTGGATTAAGGTTACTGACGCTGCTTAGAGGCCAACCCAAGCTAGGAACAGCAGCTAGGGTAACTAAATTTGGATTGCGGTAGCGAATTTCATTCATGTACCCATCAAAATACATAGGGCCATAGTCTGGGTGATTCATGGGGCGATCAAAGGATGCTTCCATAAATTCCACAAGTTTGGGAATGGCGCGGCCTTGGCAAGTCCAAAAATGGGTTTCGCGAATGTTTTGTCGAACTTTAACTTGGGAGAAAAAGCGATCGGGCGTAGGGTTGAGGGTTGTCTTTTTGCCGTTAGCCATATCGTTGGAATAGGGCTGACAGCCAAAGTAAGCAAAATCCCAGCTGCGATCGGTGAGTTCCTCTAGGATCGCTGACTCTTGGCAGATTAAGCGTTGGCTAAGCACGCAGTCTTCTTGAAATAGTAGGAGCCGTTCAACATTGTCGTCAGCAGCTTGGCGAAGCAGTTCGTAGTTGCTCATGACGCAACCCCTCACACTGGCCTTGGGAAACTGACCCGCGTCATCGAACTTTAAACCCTGAAACCATTGCACTTTGTCTTCTATACCCAGGCGTCTGACTTGACGCTGAATACTTCTAAACCGTCGTTTTCGCTCTGGTAGATAAACGATCGCAATGCGGTCAAAATAATCGGTGAACTTCATGGGCTTATTCCAATGAGACAACACAAATAGACAGTGATGATACCTTTGAGGTCATTATTTAGGTTTCATCAAAAACAAAAATGGTTAAGGCGGTGTGCTCACTTTTAAAACCATGAGTGTATTCATCAAATCGATGAATAACATAGCTCATGCAATACTACAGCTAAAAATAAAAGGAATATACCTACCTTTGGGATGAAACCTTAGGTTCCTTAAAACGATTTTTTAGACTACTTTAAATATGTCTTCTCAGCCTGAAGTTTGCTTAGGGAAAAAACTAAGCACGGCTGTTCACTTAAAAGAATTGGTATTTAAAAAAGCCCTAAGTGATTGAGAAATCACAGAAGCCTAGGGCGCTAACATAGAGATAGGTAAAGAGTGAATCGCTCAGAATAGCAACAATTGATAATTGACAACTTGCTGCTGAAACGACAATAAATAGAAAGCTCTCAAATCTAATAGAGATGTAAAAACGATGCCCTGATTAACCGCTGCTTAAATACAATAGTGAACTTAGAACCCAACAGAGTTATGGCGAGGTCTATCTGATTTACTGTGTCTTAGCACAGTGCTTATTAAGTGTTTCTAGGCGCAGTAATCGCTTAGGATATCAGTGATTTTAGTATTTCAGGTTAGGCACTGCTTTGTGGCGGAGCGCGTGTGTGCTTAGGGTTAAGACGGGCTGAGGGACGGTTTGTTCCGCTCAGTTTACGCCTGTGGTCAATACATCAATAGATGAACAGACAACAATAACCCCGCGACCTTGATGATGCTTGCTCCTACCATCAAGGTCACGGGGTTATTGACTAACGCAGTTAGAGTTGTCTAGGCTTCTTGTCTAAGTACCCAGTGAACCAGGGTGCGCACCCCAAATCCCGTGCCGCCGGGGTTGTTGTAACCGCTTTCTTTCTCGGTCCAGACGGGGCCCGCTACGTCGAGGTGAACCCAGGGAGTAGAGGTGACAAACTGCTTCAGGAAGAGGGCGGCTGTGATTGACCCGCCGGGGCGAGGCCCGGTATTTTTCATGTCGGCCACAATGGACTTGAGCCCGTCGAAGTATTTTTCTTCCATGGGCAGACGCCAGAACTTTTCGCCAGCGGCTTCGGCGGCAGCGGCGATCGCCCCCGCTAGCTCATCATTTTCGCTAAACAGCCCGGCAATGTCGTCGCCTAGGGCAATGATGCAGGCTCCGGTGAGGGTGGCCAGGTCAACGATCGCATCAACGCCTAGCTTTTCGGCGAACACCAGGGCATCGGCCAGGGTGAGGCGGCCCTCAGCGTCGGTGTTGTTGACCTCAATGGTTTTGCCGTTAGAGGCGGTGAGAATATCGCCGGGGCGCATCGCTCGACCGCTGATCATGTTTTCAGCGGCGGCGCTGATGAAGTGGACTTCGGTATTGGGCTTGAGCTGGGCGATCGCTTTAGCGGCTCCGAGCATAGCGGCAGCGCCACCCATGTCAATTTTCATCATTTCGATGCCGCTGCCCGCACCCTTGATATTGAGACCGCCGGAGTCAAAAGTGAGGCCCTTACCAATAATGGCCAGCTTGCGAGCGGGTGTGCCGGCAGGCTTGTAGGTGAGGTGAATAAACTTGGCCGGTAGGTCAGAGGCTTTGGCTACCCCCAGATAGGCACCCATGCCCAGCGCTTCGCAGTCGGCTTGCTCTAAAATCTCTAGCTCTAGGCCGTGGGCTGTGGCGATGTCTTGGGCAGTTTGGGCCAGGGCTTCTGGGGTGACAATGTTAGCCGGGGCCGACACCAGTTCGCGGGCCAAGATAACGCCGTCACAGATCGCTTGGGCAGTTTGAAGGCTGCTTTCTTGCCCGGCTAAACCGAGCAGGTGAACCTGTTCAACCGGGGCTTTGCCGTTCTTGCCGTCTTTATCCTCAGACTTGAAGCGGTTGTCCTGGTGAAGGGCTAGGCTGACGCCTTCGGCTAGAGCCTGAGCTGTGAGGGCCGGATCGTCCTGCACGACGGGCATGCTCAGGCCGAGGGAGGCCGATTTTTCTTTTTTGGCGAGGCGGGCGGCGGCGGCGGCGGCGCGGCGCAACGTGTCGGCAGTCATGGCATTGCTAGACCCCAACCCAACTACCCCTAGCTTGCGAATGTTGCTCCCGCTGCCCACTCGGGTGATGGCGGTAGCTCCGTCTTTGCCGGTGAATTCAACGTCGTCGATTAGGTCTTGCAGCAGGCCAGAGACGCGGCTATTGAGTTCGGCCAGGGTGCCGGTTAGGGGCAGGGCGTCTTCGCTGAGGCCAATGATCAAGGCGTCGCCAGACCAGTCTAGAAGGGGGGTGTTAGAAGCGTGAAATTCCATTCAACCTTGGGGCTAGTATGCTCTGTTTACTATAAACCTTAGGCCGCCTCTGGCGGGGATAGAGCGAGCCAAGTCATCAATCCTGGATTGGCTAGGTAAGATATAACGGCATGGGTGAGCTAGGGAGAGATTTTACTTCGGCTTTCCCGCTGCGCCACGGGCTAACTTTTCGACTACAACCCTTATCTAGAGTGCATGGGCGTGCCATGGTGAAACGGTTAAAGGCGAAGCTGCCCCTGGTGGCGATCGCGGGGCTTGGGGCCCTGTCTCTGGGGATGGCCGCTGCCCTGGTGAATACGGTGTCGTCACCGGGCGACTCCACCACAATTTTAGAAGAGTCACTGCTGCCGGGCCTGGGGCGATCGCCGGTTTTAGATGCCGATGACCCAGTGCTGGCGCTCGCCCTACAGCCCGCAGAGCAGCGCCAGGCGGCGCTGGTGGCCTTGACCGATGGGAGAAATTTGCTCACCCAGAGTCGAGCCCGCTATCTGCTGGCGCTGGACTTGATTGCCCAAGATCGCGGCGGCAGCGCAATTCCCCTCTTAGAAGGGCTGGAGAAAGAGTACCCGGCGATGGCCCCCTACGTAGCGCTGGCGCTGGCCCAGGCTCAGCGGGCGGCGGGGCAGGCCGAGGCGGCCCAGCAAACCCAGCAGCGCCTGCTGCAAGAGTATGAGAAAAGCGGCGCGATCGCCCCGCTGCTCTTTGAGCTGGGCCAGCAAGATCCGGCCTACTGGGATCGTTTGGTGCAGCAGTTTCCCAACCACCCTAAGGCGGTGGAGGTGGCCCACCAGCGGCTGACCGCCGACCCCAACCGCGCCGATACCCTGCCGCTGCTGATGATTATGGCGCGAGCCGGGCTGCACCACCCCAGCGCGGGGGCGGCGCTGCTGCGGCTTAAGACAGAGTTCGCCAGCCAGCTCAGCCCGGAAGATTGGCAGACTGTAGGCTTTGGTTTTTGGCGGATCGACAGCTACGGCGATGCGGCGGTGGCCTATGCCCAGGCCCCGCCATCGCCTCGCAACCTGTATCGGGCGGCGCGAGGAGCTCAGGTAAGCGGTAATCGCGATCGCGCGATCGCCCTCTACAACCGCCTCGATCAGCAGTTTCCCGACGCATCTGAAACCGCCACTGGGCTGCTGCGCCTGGCCCAGAGCGTGCCTGACGAAGCAGCCCTCGGGGTGCTCGACCAGGTGGTCAACCGCTTCCCAGATCGGGCGGCGGAGGCGCTGCTAGAGCGGTCCAAAATTCTCGATAAGTTAAACAGCGCTGCATCGGCCCAGGGCACCCGCGAGCTGATTCTCAAGGAGTATAAAGACTCCAATGCGGCGGCCAACATTCGCCTACAAAACGCCCGAAATGCTGCCGAGCAGGGTGACCTGACCATGGCCTTGAGCTGGGGCGGTGATGTGCTCAAGTATAGCCCTGACAGCGATCTGGCTGCCGATGCCGGGTACTGGGTGGGTAAGTGGGGCTACCAGTTGGGCCAGCGCGATGTCGCCCAGAGTGCCTTAGAAAGCGTGATCGCCCGTCATCCCGAGTCGTACTATGCCTGGCGGTCGGCGGTGGCCCTGGGCTGGAACGTGGGGGATTTTCAATCGGTGCGATCGCAGACCCCAGCAGTGACCCCGCCTGCCCACCGCACCCCTCTACCCACGGGCTCTGACACGCTGCAAGAGCTTTACCTGCTGGGGCAAGATCAGCGGGCCTGGGAGCAGTGGCAGATAGAGTACACCAACTACCAAGACCCCACGCCGGAGGAGCAGTTTGTCGATGGGCTGATGCGTCTGGGCACCAACGACAACATCAACGGCATTTATCAGGTGTCGAGCCTCAGCCTGGCTGAAGATCCTAAAGACATTGAGGTGGTGCACGATCTTAAGCAGCGCCCTGACTTTTGGCATGGGGTCTATCCGATGCCCTACCGAGGTTTGATTACCACCTGGGCGGCAGAGCGGCAGCTCAATCCCCTGTTGGTGGCCGCACTCATGCGTCAGGAGTCGCGCTTTGAGGCCAAGATTCGTTCTGGCGTAGGGGCGGCGGGTCTAATGCAGGTGATGCCCGCCACCGCCGAGTGGATCAAGGGCCGGGCGGGGTTAGAGAGCTATGACCTCACCAACCCTGAGGACAATGTCAAGCTGGGCACCTGGTACCTCGACTACACCCATTCGGAGTATGACAACCACTCGCTGTTTGCAGTGGCTAGCTACAATGCCGGGCCGGGAGCGGTAGCGGGTTGGATCAACAAAGGTGGCTTTGTCGATGCCGACGACTTTGCCGAGAAAATTCCGTACCCCGAAACGAAGGGCTATGTGCAATCAGTCTTTGGTGGCTACTGGAACTATCTGCGGCTCTACGATCCGGCGATCGCTGCACAGGTCGAGACCCTGCAAAAGCGCCATCGCGGTTTTAGGGACTAGGTCTGAACGCTAAGGCAGGTTGGATGGGTTTGCGCATGGTGAAATCACGGGCTAAGTCTGTCGGTCTAGGATTGGCTCTTGGCTGGTTGGGGGCAATGCTTCCTGCTATTGAGGCCATAGCGGCTCTGTGCCCGGCCCAGCTGACGACTCAGCTAGACAGTGCCTTCAGCCAATCTCCCTTAGATAATGCTTACACGGGGATGGTGCTACAAACCCAGGGGCAAAATCGCCGCACGCTCTACAACCGCAACGGCGATCGCCTCTTTACGCCAGCGTCTAATATCAAACTGCTGACCACGGCGGCGGCGGCTCACCAACTGGGGGGCTACTACCGCCTGCGCACCTCCATCTATGGCACGCCTGACGAGGGGGGAAGCACCGCGCTGCGGGTGGTAGGACGGGGTGATCCCAGTTTGACAACGGCGCAACTCGATAATCTGGTTCAGCAATTGACCCAGTCTGGGGTGAATCAGGTCAGCCGCCTCACCATTGACGATTCCTATTTTCCAGGGTTTGCCACCAACCCCACCTGGGAGTGGGAAGACGCCCAGTTTGCCTACGCGGCTCCGGTTAACAGCCTGATTCTCAACCGCAATGCGATCGCCCTACAACTGTCCCCCACTCAGGTGGGCAGTCCGCTGGCGGTGGTGTGGCCCCAGCCCTTACCCGCTGGCCCGCTGCCGGTGGCAAACGATTCCACAACTGTGGCGGCTGGAGCACCCACCACACCCTTAGCTCTTTGGCGCACAGGGGATTCGCCTTCAATTCGACTGACGGGACAACTGACCCAGGGGAGCGGTTCTCAAACCCTGAATTTGTCAGTGCTGAACCCCGCCCAGCAGTTTGCGGCGGCGATGGAGCAGGCCCTCCGGCGGCAGTCGGTGGCGGTGGGGCAAACGGTGATTGTGCAAACCTCAGCCCCGATCGCAGACCCAGAATTGGCAGCGATCGAGTCGCCCTCCGTTCGAGAACTGATGGTTTTGGCCAACCGCGATAGCGACAACCTTTACGCCGAGGCTCTGTTTAAAACCATGGGGGTAACGGCGGGGGGAAATATCACCGAGGGGGATGATGTTGAGGAGGCGAGCCAAGCCGGGGGGGAGGCGGTCAAGGCAGCGCTGGCAGAAATTGGGGTAGATGCGTCAGCCCTGCGGCTGGCGGATGGTTCTGGGCTATCGCGGCACAACCTGGTGTCGCCGATCGCGCTAGTCGATACCCTACAGGTGATGACCACTCATCCCCAAGGCGACGTGTTTCGAGATTCGCTGGCGATCGCAGGCCAGAACGGTACCCTGGGCAATAGGCTGCGGGGCACCGCGCTAGAAAGGCGTTTGCAGGGAAAATCGGGAGCGCTGACCGGCAACGTAGCGCTGTCAGGCTACGTGCAGCCACCCAACTACGAGCCTCTGGTGTTTAGCATTGTGATCAACCACTCAAACCAGCACGCCAGCGTTCTGCGAGAGAAAATTGACCAACTACTGCTGCTGGTGGCGCAGCTTAGATCAGGCTGTTAACCCCTGACGGCAGGCGGTTGAGCGATCGCCCAGGGAACGGCAACCAGCACTTCGGCTCCTATACCTTAGTGGGGATAGCAAGGGCCAACGATTGGTGTGAAAATATTGATCTAGGGTGAGGAAACGCGCTAGTAGATGGGCCTGGGCAGGCTGGCAGGGGCTTTCGACTATACTCGTTTCATTGCAGACCTTTTATTTCAAAAACGATCGAGCGATCGCGAGGGTAGTCAGTATGGTGACGGCGAACGAGGCGGCTATGGCTACAGAACCGGCGCGCTTACAGGCTAGGCCCAGCTTTCAGCAACTACAGCAGACGCTGCGCGATCGCTGGTGTTCAACCGATGAATTTGACACCCAGGAGCGGCATGTGGTGGTGGTGCCCTCACTCAGCCTCGATCAGGAAGAGCTGCAAAAAATTGAGGGGGTGAACCACTACGAAGAGCGGCTGCTGTTTTCGCTGATTCGGCTGCGCAACCCCAACACGCACCTGGTCTACGTCACCTCACAGCCGCTGCATCCCAGCATTGTCGATTACTATCTAGAGCTGCTGCCGGGCATTCCCAGTTCCCACGCCCGCGATCGCCTCACCCTGCTGTCGGCCTACGACAGCTCAGGTAAGCCCCTCAGCCAAAAGCTGCTGGAGCGCCCCCGCCTGCTCAACCGCATTCGCAAGGCGATCAATCCCGATCGCGCCTACATGACCTGCTACAACTCCACCGTCTGGGAGCGCGATTTGTCTTTGGCCCTGGGGCTTCCCCTGTTGGCCCTCGACCCCGATCTCCTGCACTGGGGCACCAAAAGCGGCAGCCGCGAGATTTTTAGACGCTGTGGCATTCCCCACCCTATCGGCAGTGAGCTGGTGTTCGACGAATCCTCTCTAGCCCAAGTTACCGCCGAGGTGTGGGAGCAAGACCCCAACCTCAAGCGTATGGTGATCAAGCTCAACGAGGGCTTTTCGGGGGAAGGTAACGCGATTTTAGATCTGCGAGAATTGTCGGCTGTGGCTCCGGGAAGTGCGGGCCATGGCGATCGCGTTCGAGCTTTGACCGCAGCCTTCCACACCCTGAGCTTTCAGAGTGGTATCGAAACCTGGGAGCACTTTTCGGCCAAGATTCCGGTACTGGGGGCGATCGCCGAAGCCTTTGTGGAAGGCGATCACAAAGAATCCCCCAGCGTACAGGGCCGCATTACCCCCCTGGGCAAAGTCGAAATCCTCTCCACCCACGACCAGGAGCTGGGCGGTCCCGATGGGCAAATCTTCCTCGGCTGCTCTTTCCCAGCTCGGCCCGACTATCGCCTTGAGATTCAAGATATGGGGCAGCGCATCGGCGAAGAACTAGCCCGCCAAGGTGCCCTAGAGCGCTACGGTGTCGATTTCATCGCCGTCGCCAAGGGTGACCCCAAAGCCCCCCAGTGGGATCTCCAAGCAATTGAAATTAACCTGCGTAAAGGTGGCACGACCCATCCCCTCATGGCCATGAAAATGCTGACTGAGGGCCGCTTTCACCAAGCCGACGGGCTATTTTACACCAAGCAAGAACAGGTGCGTTACTACCGTGCCTCTGACAACCTGCAAAAACCTCAATACCGAGGTCTGCTGCCCAGCGATCTGATGGATATCATCGTCGCCAAGCAGCTACACTTCAACTCCATTAGCGGAGTAGGGGCGACCTTCCACCTCATGGGCTGTCTGTCGGAGTATGGCAAGGTAGGCCTCACCTGCATTGGCACCAGCCCCAACCACGCCCGCGAGATCTACGACCAGGTAGTGGCTGCCTTAGATGAATCTACAGCGTGATCAATGTTGTCAAAAGCTTGAGCTCGCTGCCACTTAGTGATGGACCGCGCTGTTGACAAAACATGGGGTTTAATATCTCGGTCGTGATCCAAATTATGTAATCAGTTCGAATTGGATGTCCAAGGGTGATAGTGGCATCTAAGGGAAGGGCTTGGCCTATGTTTGATGACTTTGGGCTTATGTCGACATCAGTGCGCCATACCCTCTACAAAGGCTTTTTGCCTTTAAATATTCTTAATATCATCAGTTGCATAACGAATAATCGGTCGTAGCTATAGGAGTTTGTCCTGAGCGACTGGGTACTCTAGGATTTGTCAGCAAGCTTATTGGATTAACACCCTCATTCATCAAAACATTAAAGTTTTGGTGTTCAGATCTGCTTCTGTTAGCTTATCGCGGTTCTGTTTAGAGCTTAGAACAGTTTAGTGTAACTAGGTGCAACGACAAAATTTTTATAGGATTCTTTGGCTCAATCAGCACGTTGTCCAATAGTGGCATAACCTGCAACTTTAACTTTCATTAGGAACCGTTGAAACGCGGTAAGGAGAAAATGCAACCATGGCAAAAATTCTAGTCATTGAAGATACTCAGGATCTTCGAGAAGGCATTGTCCAGTCTTTAAGCTGCCTCGGTTTTGAAGCACTTGGAGCGGAGAATGGTGAGGCTGGAATTCAACTGGCAAAAATGCATTTTCCAGACCTGATTGTGTGTGACATCATGATGCCAGAGATAGATGGCTATCAAGTCTATACAATCTTGCATCAAGATCCGGAAATGATGGTCATTCCCTTCATTTTCTTGTCGGCTAAGGCTGACAGATTAGATATTCGTAAAGGAATGAACTTGGGTGCAGACGACTATCTTGCTAAGCCGTTCACAACGGCTGAATTGGCAGAGGCAATTAACAGTCGGTTATACAAAAAAAATGCGATTGTTGATCCTTACATTGCAGAGATGAAGCATGCAACTGAGCAAATTAGCGCCTTAGCGTATCAGGATGCACTCACTAAGCTGCCCAACCGTATTCTGCTATATCAAAAATTTCAGCAAGCTCTATCAATAGCAAAACGTCGTCAACAAATGATGGCGATTTTGTGTATAAACCTACACCAGTTTAAAGCTGTCAACAATGCCTTTGGTTACTCAACGGGAGATTTGCTGCTTCAAGCTGTAGCTGAACGACTGCTCGAAATTGCAGGCCAAGAAAATGTAGTAGCTCGAATCAATGCTGATGTATTTACCATGGTTTTGGTTAACGCCTTAGACAGGAAGACCGTTGAGGATCAGGTCAAGGCCATCTTGAGTAGTCTTGCGAATCCTTACTGGCTCAACGATCATAAGATTTTGGTGCAGGCTAATATTGGCATTGCTCTCTATCCTGACGATCAGAGTGACTTTGGTAAGTTGTTAAGCCATGCCGAAATGGCTATGGGTTTTGCTAAGCAGTCTCGGAAAGATAGCTATCATTTCTATGAGGTAGAAATGGGAGCTAAGACGGAGCAAAATAGTTTAATAGAAAAGGGATTGAATGTTGCCCTGGAGCATTCTGAATTTCAGATACTCTACCAGCCTAAAATTAATTTGATTACTGGCCGCATCATGGGAGCCGAAGCTTTGCTGCGATGGCATCATCCTGAGTTGGGGATGATTGACCCAAATGTCTTTATTCCGATCGCAGAAAAAACAGGCCACATTGTTGAAATTGGTAATTGGGTTTTAGAAGCTGTTTGTGCTCAGACCAAGATATGGCAGGATCTGCACCCGATTCCCCTTAAAGTCTCTGTAAATCTATCAGCGTTTCAATTGAGGCAAGAAGACCTGGTACAAACTATTACGCAGATCTTAAGTCAAACCCAGCTTGATCCAAATTGTCTAGAGCTAGAGCTTACTGAAACTAGCTTAATGGATGACATAGAAGCTGCGATCGCCATCCTGGGAGAATTAAAGGCTGTAGGAATTAAGATCTCTCTTGATGATTTCGGTACGGGTTACTCATCCTTAAATTACCTTAAACGTCTACCGCTTGATATTTTGAAAATCGATCGCTCTTTTATCAATGATATTTTTCATGCTCCCCAAAATGCCACGATTGTTACAACAATAATTGCGATGGCTAGGGGCTTAAAATTGCGAGTTATTGCTGAGGGAGTAGAGACTCAAGAACAGTTTAATTTTTTGCGAGAGCAAGGTTGTCAGGCAATTCAGGGTTACTTATTCAGCCCAGCCGTTCCTGCGGAACAGTTTGAAGCCTTCCTGGCTGAGGATAAACGTTTATAGCAGGCTAAAACGTCCTTGATTTATTCATTTTGGCTTGTAATTTAAGACAAGAAGCAAGATTAAATGAGAATTGCTCCTCTTCCAGCTAACGAAGCAGAAAGACTAGAAGTTTTACATCGTTTGAGTATCCTCGATACTGCTCCTGAAGATATCTTTGATGATTTAACTCGCCTGGCTTCCCAAATTTGTAATACTCCGATCGCTCTGGTTAGCTTAATTGATGCCGATCGCCAGTGGTTCAAATCTAATGTTGGACTATCAGTGACTGAGACGCCTCGTGATATAGCCTTTTGCTCCCATGCCATTCTGCAACCAGTTCTATTTTCAGTGCCAGATGCATCCATTGATGAACGATTTGCTGATAACCCTTTAGTTGCTAGTGAGCCGCATATTCGATTTTATGCTGGTGCTCCATTAATCACTTCCGAGGGTGCTGCGATCGGTACTCTTTGCGTTCTGGATCAGGAGCCACGAAGGTTGAGTGCTGAGCAGACTGAGAGTTTGAAAATTATTAGCCGTCAAGTCGCAAGACAAATTGAACAACGGCGTGATTTAGCAAGCTTAGCCCAAATTAGTTTAGACATCCATCAGATTGGAGAAAAGCTACGCCTTAGCCAAGAACGGTTTGAATTGGCAACTCTTGGCTCTAGTGGGGGAATATGGGATTGGGATATGAAGACTAAAGAGGTCTTCTTTTCACCCCGTTGGAAGAACATTTTGGGCTATGCAGATCACGAAATTCCCAATTGCTTAGAAGAATGGTTTGAGCGATTACATCCTGAAGATGTTCAACGAGCACAAAATGCCCTGACCGCTTATCTGAAGCGTGAGATTTCGACCTATGACCTGGAATATCGCCTCCAGCATAAAGATGGAACATACCGCTGGATTTTATCTCGATCGGTTGCCCTCTGGGATGACCAGGGCAAACCATATCGAATGGCTGGTTCCCACCTTGATATCACGGATCGTAAACAGGCAGAGGAGATTGTTGAAAAAGCGCTGCAAAAAGAACGAGAGCTAAGCGAACTAAAAACTCGCTTTATTTCCATGGCATCCCACGAATTTCGTACTCCTTTGACTAGCATTGTTCTCTATTCTGAACTTCTAAAGAACTATAGTCATACCTGGGACAAAAAGGAGAAAGATGAAGCTTTTCAGCGAATTCAAGACGCGGTTCAAACCATGACCGAACTCATGGATGGAGTTTTAGCTGTTGGTCAGGTTGAGGAAGCTAAACAATCATTTAAGCCTACTTTACTTGATTTCTCGTATCTAATTCAAGATGTAATCGATCAAATAAAGCTTATTTCTCAAACTCGGTGCAACATCTCTTTTGATGCTTATCCAGAAAAGATTAATGTTGTTTTGGACGAAATGATTGCCCGACAAATTTTGACTAATTTAATCTTTAATGCAGTTAAATATTCTCTCGATGGAGGGGATGTAAGAGTTTCATGCCGTCATCAAGAAAGTAGCCTAATGCTGAAAATTCAGGATCAGGGTATTGGGATTCCAAAAGAGAACCAGGAGGACATATTTGAGCCTTTTTATCGAGCGAAAAATGTTGATTATATTGCCGGAACTGGCTTGGGCTTAGCCATTGTGAAGCAGGGCGTTCAGGCTCATCAGGGCACCATTTCTGTGGAAAGCGAGATTGGCAAGGGAACAACATTCATCATCACATTACCCTGCGATACCGAGGATCTGTAGTAAACCTAGTTCAGAACAAAACAAAATCTCTAGGGTGTCGTTGATGATTTAAGCTGCATCAGCGATAGTACTTCGTTAATGCAGCTCAAATTAACATGCATCGCTAAGGCTTGGCTTTTGGCTAGCGTAGAACATCTAGGTTCTGCCGGCTTTCGAAGGGGGTAACGCTCTACCACTTCGCAGGGCTGAGATGTGATTGGATTGCTCACAGCACCTTCGAGTGTCGCCGTATTTAGATCCGTGCAGCTCAGCTTGCCTAAGACTGCCCTTCGCCGACGATCGCCCGCATGCTCTCTAGCGTTGCCGGAATGCTGCGGGGATCCATAAACATCACCTTGCTGCTGTCGCTGCTGCCAATCTTTAATCCCATCTCCATGTAATGCTGGGCAATGATAAATTGCAGCGCTTCGCGAGTGCCGGGGTCGATGGCAAGGGTTTTGGCGATTACCTGCATGGCTTCAGCTGTGCCCTTGGCTTGGAGTAGCTGCTCTTGGCGCAGCGCCTCGGCTCGCAACACAATGGTTTTTTGCTGGGCTTCGGCATCTAAAAGGGCGGCCTTTTGGCGAGCTTCGGCATCTAACACCGACGACTCGGCCCGGCCTTTAGCCGAGTTGACCGCCGCTTCGCGCTCCCCTTCGGAGGTCAGCACGGCGGCCCGCTTTTTGCGCTCAGCGGCCATCTGTAGCTCCATCGATTCCTGCACCGCCTTAGAGGGCACAATATCGCGCAGTTCGACCCGCGTCACCTTTACGCCCCAGGGATCGGTGGAAATGTCCAGCTCGCGCAGCAGAATTTCGTTGATTTCGGAGCGGGCGGTAAAGGTTTGATCGAGTTCGAGCTGGCCCATTTCAGCGCGAATTTGGGTGAGCACCAGGTTGACCATCGCCGATTGCAGGTTTTCGACCTTGTAGTAGGCCTTCTCCATATCCACGATGCGCCAGTACACCACCGCATCTACCGTGATCGAAACGTTGTCGCGGGTGATGCACTGCTGGGGCGGAATATCGAGTACGCGCTCGCGGATGGTCTGCCTGAATACCACCTTGTCGAGAAATGGAATTAAAAAGTTGAGGCCAGGGGTGAGCTTTTTGCCGTTGTATTTGCCCAGGGTTTCGACCAGGGCCTCGTCGCTTTGGTTGATAATTTTGACAGAGCTGGCGGCGATCGACCCACCAAAAATCAGCACAATCAGAAAACTAAAAAAGCCGCCCATAGATATAATTCCTCAACTAGTTTGCGGTAGCGGTTGTCAACCCTTTGGGGCTCGCCCACCTAAGCTCTCAGCGCGCTTTCCGGGATGACATAGAGAGTATTGCCCTTGCGCCTAACTACCACCACCGGCTGATCGGCCCCAATGGTGATAGTTTCGTCGTCGCAGCGAGCTTGCCAGGAGTTGCCCTCGTAGATCACCCGTCCGGTTTGGCCGGGGGCGATCGCGGTTAACGTTCGGGCTTCGGTTGACTCTTGCAGACTGTAGGGGGTGCGCTTGGGCACAAACCGCAGCAGCAGGAAGACAAACAATAGAGACAGCGTTACCCAAGCCACAATTTGAACGCTGAGGGAGGGCACACCCAGAGCTATAAAGGCCACGATAAAAGCGCTCAAACCCAGGGTGGACTCCACAAAGCCCGTGGGCAGAAATAACTCCATGAGGCAGAAAACGGCCCCCAGAATGGCCCAAAACAGAGGGTAGTTCATAGCAGCCCACAAGAAACGTTAAGGCTAAAAGAAAATGATCCCAATTTAGGCCTCCGTCGAGATTACTGATCCACGAAACCCAACCCAGGTTACCCTTCTGAATGTCTCGCTATCCTCTAGGATTAATCTATCTTTAGCCTCAGGCCTTTTGGGGCTTAATTACGTTGTTTTAATAGACTCTCTGCCGCGTGCCTGTATCCGCCCGTAAACGCTATGAACCGTGTTGAGCGCCGCCCCTCCCGCTATAAACCTTATCTCTGGGTGATCGGCACTGATATTGAAACCTTGCCGGTTGATGAGCTAGTGGGCCAGCGCTATCGAATAGTGGGCCCGCGCATTTGGCTCGATACCCAGCCTGACCAGCGACCTAGTGCCCCCGATACCTTTCCTGGAGAAGCACTGCCTTACCTTAAGTCGCACCCCCGTCGGCTGCATGTGCCAGGGCTCTATGGTGTGCTAGAGCGTACTGGGGCACCGCCGATTTTGCTGTTGGAGAATGCCCCAATCCATCCCCAGGCGGGGGAGCTGCTGCCGGAGCTGGCGGTGGGGTTGTTTAGCGCGCTGCCCCTGCGCCAGGCCAACTGGCTGTGGCAGCTGTGGGAGCTGTGGGGCACGCTGGGCGAGCTGGGCTTGGCCAGGAGTTTGCTAGAACCCGGTAACCTGCGGGTAGATGGCTGGCGGTTGCGTCTGGTAGAACTGTGGCCCGATGGAGAGCCGCCGACTCTATCGGATTTGGTGGAGCTGTGGCGATCGCTCCTGTCGCCCCTACACCTATCTGTGTCTGAGCCGCTGCGATCGCTCGTCAATCGCCTCGACGCCGATCTCCTTGACCTCGATACCGTAGCGCTTGAACTCAACCAAATTTTGCTGAGCCAGGCGGCTCTAGTGCCCACCCGGATTGCCCTGTCTGGAGCCACAGCCCAGGGGCCAACGCAGCCCCGCAACGAAGATGCCTGCTGGCCCCTGGGCACCCAGAGCGAAGCTGCCCCCATGCAGGTGGCGATGGTGTGCGACGGGGTGGGCGGCCACGACGGCGGTGAAGTGGCCAGCCAGCTAGCGGTGCAGGCGCTGCAAATTCAGCTGCAAGCACTGCTGGCCGAAGCCCAAAATGAGCTGCGGGGTCTGCCGCCCCAGGTCGTCGTTCAGCAGCTTGAAGCGGTGATTCGCATCGTCAACGAGCTGATCAGTTTTCAAAACGACAACCACGGCTGGGCCGGTCGTCAGCGCATGGGCACCACCCTGGTGATGGCGGTGGTCATTCCCCAGCGGGTGCAGACCGACGATGGCTGGGGACGGGTGAATGAAGTGTACCTGGCCCATGTCGGCGACAGCCGCGCCTACTGGATTACTCCCGACTACTGCCACCCGCTCACGGTTGACGATGACATTGCCGGACGCGAGGTGATCGCCTGTCGCCAGACCTGGCCCCACGCCCTAGAGCGCAGCGATGCCGGAGCGCTCACCCAGGCCCTCGGCACCCGCAGTGGCGACCATCTCCAGCCCCACATTCAGCGGTTTGTGTTCGACGAAACGGGAATTCTGCTGCTCTGCTCGGATGGTCTCAGCGACAACTACCGCATCGAAGATGCCTGGGCCAACTACATCGGCCTGATCATTAAAGATATTGTCACCCTCGACTCGGCGGTGGCCTCCTGGATTGAGCTGGCTAACCAAAAAAATGGCCACGACAACACCGCCGTTGTGCTGATGCAGCATAAGCTTCTGGTTCCTACCCAAGCGGGGCAAAACATTCCGATTGGAGCCGATGCCCAACGGGATTCAGCTATCCCCGCTGGGGCCAAGCTCTACGGTGAAAACCTGTCCCAGGACGAGTTTGTATCCACCCCGGCGGAACGCAAACCGCCGCGAGGGGTGCCCCGCTGGGTGCTGGCGGTGTCGGGTTCTGCCCTGCTGCTGGGGCTGCTGGGCTGGTGGCTGGTGGCCAGTCGATCGCCGGAGCCGCCGGAGCCGCAGAGGACGCCGCCTGTGGCTCCAGCGCCTTAGGGGGGGTGGATGGGTGGATGGGCAGATGGGTTAGGGGGTGGGTGGGTAGGCGGGCTATGGGGAGTTTGACGGATACCTGGACGAATGCTTGGGGAGATGCGGCTCAGTCGGCACTGCTGAGGCCGGTGCAGGGCTGGTTGGTGGAGCATCCGTTGATGGGCTGGTTGGTGGGGCACCCGCTGGTGGCGCTGGTGCTGGTTGTGGTGGGTCTGCTGTTGTTTGCGGGGTTGTGGAGTGCGATCGCCCGCCTCACCGAAGGCTTTTGGCTATCCCTCGTCAAGCTGCCGTTTCGGCTTGGCGGCTGGATAGTTGGGGCGGTGTCTGGGCTATTGGTGCGGCAGTGGGCCAAGCCGCCGAAGCTAGCCGCTGGGGACGAGCGGTTGAGTGAGATTATGGGCCGGTTAGAAACTCTGCAAACGGAGCAGGAGCAGCTATTAGAAGAGCTGCGGGAGCTGTTGGGGAAGCGGAGTGAAGGGTAGCACGAGGAGCTATCCTGGTTTGCCCGATAGGGCTCGAAGATTTAGGTGGGCGTGAGGGAATAGGGCGGGAATGTTTTTGTTTTTGTCGAAGCTGCTGCCGCTGCTGATCTATCCGCTGGGATTGGCCTGTGTGCTGCTGGTGGTGGCGCTGATCTGTATCCAGCGACGGCCCAAGTGGGCAGCGGGGGCGATCGCCCTCGCCCTCGCCCTACTGCTAATCAGCAGCAATAGCTGGGTATCGACGGCGATAATCCGCTCGCTGGAGTGGCGCTACCAGGACACGGTAAACTTGCCCGAGGCAGAGGCGATCGTGGTGCTGGGGGGCGCGATTAAGCCCAAGTTTCCGCCTCGACCCTGGATTGATGTGGCTGAAGAGGGCGATCGCGTGCTGCACGGGGCGCGGCTTTATCTAGAGGGCAAAGCACCGCTGCTGGTGTTCAGCGGCGGGCGCATTACCTGGAGCCAGGGGCAGAGTCGTTCTGAGGCTGCCGATATGGCGGAGCTAGCCGAGGCGTTAGGGGTGCCCCCCAGCGCCATGCTGATTGAACCCGACTCGCTCAACACCTTTGAGAATGCGGCTTACACTCAGGTATTGCTGGCTAATCTTGGCATTGAGCGCATTTTGCTGGTGACCTCAGCGATGCACATGCCGCGTTCCCTGGCGATTTTCAAAAAGCAGGGGTTTGAGGCCATACCAGCACCGACCGATTTTCACGTAGCTCAAGACCCCGCTGACCCAGGGCTAACTACTTGGCAGGGCCGCACCCTCAGTCTGGTGCCCCAAACTGATAACCTACACTACCTCACCCGCGCCCTTAAGGAATACATTGGCATGGCCATCTATCGGCTTAAGGGCTGGCTTTAGGCGCAAAAATAAACCTCAGACAATCTGGGACAATGACCCTGGCATGATTTTGCAAGGTTGGGGTTAGTCATGGGCACGACAGAGCGGCAGATGATCGGCGTTGATTTGGGCGGATCTGCAATCAAGCTGGGGCGCTTTACCCAGTTGGGGCAGTGTCTGGCCGAATTTGCTGTGCCCACGCCTCAGCCCTCGACACCAGAGTTGGTGATTGCGGCAATCGCCGATGCGATCGCATCCCTCGACCCCAACCGCGAAGCAGTCGCCATTGGCGTGGGCACCCCCGGCCCCGCCGATGCCGCTGGCCGGATTGCCCGCGTCGCCATCAATTTAGCTGGATGGCACGATGTGCCGATCGCCGATGTGCTGGAAGCAAAGACGGGGCGATCGGTCACGGTGGCCAACGATGCCAACTGTGCCGGTCTGGGGGAAGCCTGGCTGGGGGCCGGGCGCAACTTTAAGGATGTGCTGACCCTTACCCTGGGCACGGGGGTCGGTGGCGCGATCATTCTCGACGGCAAGCTGTTTGTGGGCCGCAACGGCACTGCTGGGGAACTGGGGCTAATTACCCTCAACCCTGAGGGACCACCCTGCAACAGCGGCAACCGAGGATCGCTGGAGCAGCACTGCTCGGTGCAAGCAATTCGGCGAGAGACGGGATTGACCCCAGCGTCGCTGTTTGACCGGGCCAAGGCGGGGGATGAGGATGCGATCGCCTTTTGGCAAACCTACGGTCGCTGGCTAGGCGCGGGCATCGCCAGCCTGGTCTACGTGCTGACCCCAGAAGCGGTGATTCTTGGCGGCGGCATTAGCGCGGCGGCGGCGCTATTTTTGCCAATGACCCTAGCGGAGCTAGAGACTCGCGTGTTGCTCAGCTCTCGCGAGGGGATGCAGGTGTTGGTGGCGGAGTTGGGCAATCAGGCGGGTATGGCCGGAGCGGCTCGCCTAGCGTTTCAGCAGTATGGCTAGATGCATTTCCCTGTTCTACCGCAAGGGCTAAAGTCTAGCCCTTGGGTATCTCTTATCTCTAGTCACCGAGCGAGGTGACCAAGCGTTTGGTTAGCAACGATGGAGTAGCTAAGCTGTGGTAGGTGCCATGGACTTTGCCGGTTGCAATCCTCACCGGAAGAAATTTTTATGGGAACGACTGATAGTCAATCTACTCGACACAGCCGTGCCGTTGGCCTTGTTTTCGACTCGGCAGGAGGCTGAGCAAGCTCTGCATCAACTACGTGATTCAGGCTTTCACGTGGGCCGCGTTTCAGCGGTGGCCAAATCTGGAGAAGGGTTGAGCGTTCTAACCCCTGATAGAGACTTCGACCCTGATAAGACCAAGCCTGAGCGGGCTCAAGACGGTGCCGGTGCTGGTGCAATGGCCGGTGCTGCCGTTAATAACTCCTGTGCGCACGATCGCAGTGTGAGCTAGCTCTGGCCGTACGCTCATATTGATAGCTTGAAAACCGTGCATGGATTTCAACTATGCCCATGCAGCAGTGGCTTTCGCTCTGAGAGTGGTTCAGCCTGACTGAGGGGAGTTAGCACAAACAGGTAGTTAGGTTTAGTCGACTCTTCAAGCTCTTCTTCAGTACATCCAACAAGGCTGTAAATACTCACTATGTATTCGCCGGGGGGAACATCGAGCAGCGCTCCTGGTTCCTCGTTAGGGTCGAAGTCAGGGGAAGGCCGGAGATTACCATAGCCTTCGATCGCCAGTTTTCCAGAGGGTAGATTGAGATAGGCACGTTGTACGTGGGGGTAGATATCCACAGCCTCACGCTCTTGATCGTTCAAAGGGTCTCCTATGGCCACTTCAAGGGCCATCTCGTCGTCTTGACGCAGTTCATAAGCGACTAGAAGACCTTTCTCTGTGACCTCAAAAAGCTCAGAGTTAATGTCGCTGTTACCATACCCTTCGAGAATGGAGGGGTTGATGGCTTTTATGGCTGCCTGACTTTGATCGTCATACAGAAAAACGACGAGGCCATCGTTGTAGAACTGGGCCGTTAGGGAGTCAGGGCGAACTGTTTTCATAGCACCTGGATCGTGAGATGAAGAAGTATAGATAGCTGTAGCTTCTTCAAAGATGCCCAGATGGCATCCTTAATTAAAAAGACTTCAAAGCGCGTAAGAGGTGGCTGGCGATTGGTAAAGTGCGTGAGGTGGGTGATTAAGGAGTTGTTGGGTTGATGAAGGAAACCCAACCTACGGGCTACATTTTACTGGTGCAGTTCTATATGCCTTAGCGGGTGACAACTGGTGCGACAAATCTTTCGATATCATGTAGTGAAATACCTTGTTGTTGGGCCTCTCCAAGGGGATGCTTCTGATCTAAGACAACAAACAGTGGGCGCTGATTGTTTGCTTGCAAATGAATAGCAATCATCAGTTGATCACTGTTTGGATATGCACCAATGCCTCCAGACAACACACCAGATAGAGACCTGAAGTTATCTGTGGATGGGACATTCCATTGCGTGCGATAGTAGTCAAATGCTTCCTTATCAACTTGAGCCCAAACGCCCCATCGAAACGAGTCAACAAGCTCATGGACAGGAAGCATGAGCACACCGCGAATATAGAACTCGGTATCATCGATAATACACAAATCCTCATTCATACGGATTCGCTGATGACGTTCATTGGCAGGAACCTTAAAGACATCAGCGGGGTGCTGATAGGCCAAATCCATTAAAAGATTGTCGTGATACTGACCGCACACGCTACAGCGGAATGGAATCATAATTCCCAACCTTATGTAAACCTCTCGATCGAGGCGTGATTACAACAGAGAAAAATGCCTAAAGTGGCTATAGGTGGTCTTTGCCCTCGAGGGTAACTGCCTCGACACTTTTACTTTATCGACCTATCGGTAATAGACTCTACGCCACACTCGGCTTGGCAACTATGGTGCCCTTAATAGATAGATCAATCCCCTGTTTTCGCTGGGCTACTGCGACCAAATCGCCTGGTCACCACCCATCCCCACTGGCCGCATTGGCGAATATATCAGCGTCATAACCCGCAGACGAGGGGTTATAAGGCCCTAGCGCTTTTGTAGGTTAACCGAGCACCAGCGATATCTGTAGAGTGATGGCTTCAACGGTAGGGCCATTGCTGAGCTTCGCAACAGCATTGTCGCGATCGCAAACTCAACGCGATCGCCTCACAACCCTATTGCCTTCGCCGCAACTAAATTGTTGTCTCCTGCAACGCTATTGTCACCGGTCACAACGCCGTTGTTTTTAGCTGCAATAGCGTTGCGATCGCCTCCAGAGCCGTTTTTCACCGCCACAATTGGCTTTCTCTCTGAGCAAATTCCCTACCAACTGGGCATTGTGAATCTAAGGCAAGACAGCGCGAGGCTACCTGGTGCGTTTTACCCCATTTTCACTAATCCACCTCAGTCGCCATGACCGATACGACTCGTCGCCTTGCGCCCAAGCGCATTGCCCAAGATATTCAAGCCTTAGACAGTCTGAAAGTGATCGCCAACTATGTGCCCATGCGGCCAGAGGCATCGCATCAAACCTTGCAGCAAGCCTACCGGGCCATGCGGCAGAGCCAGCAAGACGAAGTTGTGATGGAAGCAAGATTTAAGGCTACCCGCGATCGCGCCCGCGCGGCCGAGTGGGAATTTCACAACGCCGTTTTGGCCATGAAGCAGTCAGTTGTCGGTCAGTTTGGGCCAAACAGTGACGAGATTCAGGCCATTGGCTACACAAGAACGTCTATGCGCAAGCGATCGTCCCGCAAAAAAACTTTGGCAACAGGCGAAGACCTATCTCAGTAGCCTTGGGGCAAGAACAGGTAAACTTTGAGCAATGCAGTATCTCTGTAGCATGGGCAAAGCTTGCTCTCACCAGACACTGATTGCTCTCACCTCGCCCCAGGCATTGCCATGTTCACCTCGCCCGATGCCCGTCGCTATGCCCCTGCCACCGAGCGCAACCGCGAGCCGATCTTAGCCGTGCTCCAGCGGGTGCTGCCCCCCACCGGTACCGTGCTCGAAGTGTCGAGCGGCACCGGAGAGCACGCCGTGTTCTTTGCGCCCCACCTCGCGCCTCGGCAGTGGTTGCCCTCTGACCTCGACCCCGGTGCCCGAGCCAGTGTCGCCGCCTGGCGAGAGGCCGCGCCTGCCGAAAACCTGCACGCGCCTATCGCGTTAGATGCGGCTGCCCCCCTATGGCCGGTTGGGTCTGAAAACTTTAGCGATTTGCTCTCAGAACTCAACTTGCAGCAGCACCCGATCACCGCCCTGGTCAATATCAACATGATTCACATCGCTCCCTGGGCCGCCTGCTTAGGGCTGCTGGCGGCAGCGGGGCGAATTTTGCCGCCCGGCGGTATTCTGTATCTCTATGGGCCTTACAAGCAGAACGGGCAGCATACCGCCCCCAGCAACGCCGCGTTTGACGACAGCTTGCAGGCCCAAAATCCTGAGTGGGGCGTGCGCGATTTAGAGGCGGTGGTGGCTGCCGCCAAAGTCCACGGGCTGGCGCTAGTCGAAACCATCGCTATGCCTGCCAACAATCTTTCGGTGGTGTTTAGGGCAATCGGTTAGCCTAATGGCCGCTTCGCTAAGGCGGTTTCGTTAGACTGTGGCTAACCTGCGTTCTGAGGTCGCCATGATTGTCAGCAGCCTTCAGTTTTTAACCAGCAACGCCGCCTATCACGACCTAGCTCTGCGCTGCCAAGAATATCTGCACTACCAGCAGCGGGGCTGGGCCGACCAGCGCGAGCTGGCCGAAGACATGCTGTTTAACCTGCTGGTGGAATATTTGGTGAATACCGGGGTGCCCCGCCCCAAAGCCGAGCAATTCTGCACCAACGGCGACAACCTGACTGAGCTGGCGATGCGAATTTCTTCTACCCTCGGCCCGGCGATCGCTTAATTCCCATAGAGACCAACAACCCTTGACCTACAGGTCGGGGCTGCTAGAGATTGATGCTTTGAGTGCGATCGCGGCCACCAGAGATAGGTGTCTGATGTCGGAAGCGATGCAATTTGTCCTGAAGTCGCACGCCGTCGCCATGTCCTTAAGCGTCAATGGGTGAATCAAGGAGCACAGCATTGCTCTAAATAATCTGCTGGCTGTGGAGAAAAAAGTACACTAGCCGGGCCAGGCTGAGACCAATAAATGACACCAAAATAATGGTGATCGAGACACTGACAATGTCACGGACGGCTTTCATGGGCGTAGACTAAAGCGCTATGGTTTAAATCAGTATTCTCCCCTGGCAAGGGGGTGCGAGGGCCAAATGCTCATGAATCGTCGCAGCTTTTTGGCGGGGGCCAGCGGGGCTACCCTGGCTACGCTGCTGGCCGGGTGTCAGCGGTCTAGTGCTGCCAACCTGCGGCTGGCCATGGTAGTCAACTCGGTGCCCGCTCAGTTACTCAAGGCGTTTCAGCAATTGCCGGAGCGAGGCAGCCGCGTGGCGGTGACGCCGCAAGAATCACTGCTAGGGCTGTATGGCCTGCTGCAAGACTGGCACGGCAAGGGGAATGAATCGGCACCGATGGCCGACTGGGTGAGTTTGGCCGATTACTGGCTGGCCCCCGCCATTCGCCAGGAGCTGGTGCAGCCGATCGAAGTGGCGGCAATTTCTCGCTGGGAAGACCTGGATCGGATTTGGCCAGAGCTGGTGCGCCGCGATCGCAGCGGTATCCCTAGCCCTGAGGGCAGCATCTGGGCTGTTCCCTACCGTTGGAGTCACCTGGTGGTGCTCTACGACCCTGCTCGTTTGCCCCGTCAGTCGACTCAGCTCAAAACCTGGGCTGACTTGCTACGACCTGAACTGACGCGCCGCCTGGTGCTGCCCGACCATCCTCGTCTGGTGCTGGGGCTGGCCCAAAAGGCCTTGGGAGCCTCGGCCAACAGCGCAGATCCGGCGGCTGTTTCAGACCTAGACACCTTTTTGGCCAACCTGCACCAGCAGGTACGAACCTACGACTCTGACTACTATCTTGAGAGTTTGATTGTTGGCGACGCGACTGCTGTGGTGGGCTGGTCAGACGACGTACTGCCGCTGCTGCGACAGTATCGCCATTTAGCCGTCGCGGTGCCCCCCGAGGGCACGCTGCTGAGTGCCCAACTCTGGGTACGGCCCCAGGCGGTGCCCAAAGCGGCCTCGATCGCTACCGACTGGCTCAATTTTTGTCTGGGGGATGACTTCGCTACCCAGCTCGCCATCTTTGGCCATACTGCTTCGCCGCTGCTGTGGGGGAGTGACCCGCAGCAACGGCCCGAGCCCCTGCAAACGCCGCCGGAGATTGTGCTGACTCCGGCGATCGCCGACCAGAGCGAGTTTCTTTTGCCCCTCAATGCCGAAGCTGAAGATCGCTATAGTTGTCTGTGGAAAAGCTTACGCGCCTAGCTCCGCCGGTTGAATCCAACGATGAGTATTGTCGTAGGCTCTGTCCTGAGCGTAACTAGCTTGAACCTACGGGGTCTGACTGGGTATGGCTTGGGCGGTGGGCTGGTAGCGGCGCGCCCCCTCGGCCAGTAGGTTGCGCTGAAGCTGCACAATCAATGACGAGTCTAGGTTGGCCGAGCAGGCATACACGCTATTCTCAGAGTCTAAGGGCAGCCCCGGCTGCTCGACAAAATCACAGGCGTAGAGCCCTACCATCCGGGAGGTGCGCGAATTGCCTTGGAAGAAGCGGAGGTTGTGGCCAAAGTCTCGGGCCGCTGTGCCGAACTGGTTGAGCACGGCATAGCGCTCGTTGTAGGTCAGCACTGCCCACATCTGGGGGTTCACCATCACATCGACCACCGTCGTGCCCGAGTCTTCAATCTGGTAGGAAATCCACGATTCCACCAGGCGGCGTCCGCCCAGGTGCGACGTCAGCGAGTCGCGATTCCACCACAGGCTGGGCAGGGTCATGCTAGTAGGGGAGGCGCGGCGGCTATCGCTAGACAGCGAACCATCGACAATGCGATCGGTGAAGTCGTCGCCATTGGCCAAGGTCGCAGTGGGAAACACCAATAGTTGACAAAAGGTTTGGTTGAGTGTTGTCGATCGCCCTGGCCAGTAGGCAGTGAGCAGCTCGTCGGGGCAGCAGGCTGCATCTAGAATGGCCACTTCTTCACCGTCTTGAACGGCGCAGGCCGACGACGACTGGGCTGGGGAACGGTTGGCACCCCCGACCATCAGCAGGACTGCGCCCGCGATCGCCAGCCCGAGCTGCCGCGCCCTCTCGCCCTGGGCCCTAGAGTCACAGCTTTGCCCCTTCACTGATACCCGTGGTGAGTGGCCTGGTGCTCCGTCCATGGTGGTGTCCCCTTGGGGTTTTTCTAAAGAAAAATGAGTCGGCTGCGATGCACGTGCTGTAGGGCTAGCGGCTGGTTAGCTACCTTCTCTACCATGGAGACGACGTGCTCCGGGCGCAGCAGGTTCCCGTCGTTGCGACAGTGGCCCACCGCTCTGAGCCAGACTCCATGACTGTCTTTAGGATACTCCAGACCCACGGGTAGAGGGTGTTCTGGGCTAACCACCGCCAGCTCGTGTAGGCGCTCTCGCAGGTTAATGAGTTGTATCTTTCCAGACTTAGTTGTCTTTTCCCAAGGCACTTCATCGAGGGCCAAGACGCTCTCAATCCAATCTTCCCAGGCTGGAGATGCTGCGCTGACGTCTTCTAAACTCATGTGCAGGTAGTATTCGGCCTGGTCGAGGAGCTTAGTCGCCGAGGGCTCGTCTAAGGGCACTTCGACAATGTCGTATAGCGGAATTTCGGGTGGCAGCTGGGCTGCGAGCCGCTGCAGAAAGTCGGCAGGGGCGATCGCCCGCATCAGTTCAAAGTCCACCACTTCGCCGCTGCTGGTGGCCCCCAGCGGTAATGCATTGGCGGGCGACAGGCGCGGCCCCGGATGGAAACCGCCGGTAAAGGCAATGGGCAGTCCGGCCCGCCGCAGGGCGCGATCGAACAGGCGCACCATATCTAGGTGACCTAGCAGAGCCATCGACCCCAGCTTGCCCAGGGTCACCCGCAGGCGCTGCACCCGCTCAGAGCTAGGCTGGCTGTGGCCGAGAAAGGCGGGAATCGGGGGGGGTGGCACCACCACGTTGTGGCCAAAGTCAGGGCCGCAGACGCCACAGTGGCTACAGCCTTCAAAGGAGCAGTCCGGCACGGTGGCCGCCTCTAGGGCGCGGAGCAGGTCGTCTTTGAGCCAGGCTTTGTCGATGCCAGTATCTAGGTGATCCCAGGGCAGCGGAGCGTCAAGGCTGGGGCAGTCGACCCCGACGTCGGTCACATCGGTGTCCATCACGTTCCATTCGCCCTGATCGACCTTGCGGTACTTCCAGGTGAGATCAGCTTCGTCAATGGCCTGGGTCCAGGCTTTGAAGGCGTTCTCCAGGTTCTCCCACCAGCTGTCCATGCCGGCCCCCAGTTCCCAGGCGCGGCGCACCACGGCGGCCAGGCGGCGATCGCCCCGCCCCACAAAGTCTTCCATCGCCGAGATGCGCACGTCGGTAAAGTTAACCTTGGCCCAGCGCAGAACCCGAAATTCTTCCCGCAGCAGCCGCTGCTTGCGACGAAACTCCTCCGTCGAGACCGAGTGCCACTGAAACGGGGTGTGGGGTTTTGGGGTGAAGTTAGAAATGGTGATGTTAAAGGCCAGGGGTCGCCGTCCCGACTGAGTGCAGGCCTGGCGCAGCCAGCGAACGGTCTCAGCAATGCCCAGCACATCAGTATCGGTTTCGCCGGGCAGGCCGATCATAAAGTAGAGCTTGACCCGGCCCCAGCCCTGCTCATGGGCGGTTTTGATGCCGCGCAGCAGCTCTTCGTTGGTCAGCCCTTTATTGATGATGTCGCGCATGCGCTGGGTGCCCGCCTCGGGGGCAAAGGTGAGCCCGGTAAGGCGGGTGCCGCCAATGATATTGGCGATGTTTTCGTCGAAGCGGTCGACCCGCTGGCTGGGTAGCGACAGTGAAATGTTTTCATCCTTGAGGCGATTTTTGACCTCGACTCCCACCGCTGGCAGGGCCAAATAGTCAGAGCAGCTCAGCGATAGCAGCGAAAACTCGTCGTAGCCAGTCTTGCGCATGCCGGTTTCAATGGCGTCGATGACAGCCTCTGGCTCCACATCCCGCGCCGGGCGGGTTAGCATGCCGGGTTGGCAAAAGCGGCAGCCCCGAGTGCAGCCCCGCCGAATTTCTACGGTCAAGCGATCGTGGACGGTTTCGACGTAGGGCACCAGGCCCATGGCATAGGCGGGAATGGGGGTGGCCACCCGGCGCAGCACCCGAGCGGGCACGTCGGGCCGATTGGGATGTACCGAGCCATCGTCAGCCATGTCGTAAAACCGAGGCACGTAGACCCCTGGCACCTGAGCCAGATCGAGCAGTAGCGCTTCGTGGCTGAGACCTGCGGCCTTGCCCTCTTCCATCACTAGGGCGATTTCAGGCAATAGCTCTTCGCCGTCGCCCAGGGCCACGAAGTCAAAGAAGTCGGCGTAGGGTTCGGGGTTAGAGGTGGCCGTTTGGCCACCGGCAAAAATTAAGGGCCAGGCACCGGCCTCGGGGGCAAAGGCTCTGGCCTGATCGCGCTCCTGCCAGGTGAGCGGAATGCCTGACAGCGACAGCATTTCGAGAATGTTGGTGGCCCCTAGCTCGTAGCTAAGGCTAAACCCCAGAATGTCAAAGTCGGCCAGCGATCGCTGCGACTCGACCGCAAATAGGGGCGTTTGGGTTGCTTTGAGCTTGGCGGCTAGATCGGGGGCCGGTAGGTAGGCGCGATCGCATAGCTGCCGAGGTTGAGCATTCAATATGCTGTAAAGAATGATGTGGCCCAGGTTAGAAGCCCCAACCTCATAGACCTCAGGGTAAGTTAGCACCCATCGCACGCTGGCCCCATCCCAGGGCTTGTGAGCCGCACCCAGTTCGTTACCCAGATAACGACCTGGCCGAGAAATCTCGGCATTCACCAATGTATTAACTGATACAGACACGACCTAGCTGCCCCAAACGCTCGCGAGCATGACCACCATACTATAGCGAGGTGGGGATGGGCTTGGCCGAGCTTAGAATTAAGCAGCGGCAGGCAGCTCATCTACCATTTCAAAGGCGCGATCGAGCTGAGTAAGCTCAAACACGATGCGAATAGCCGGTGGTACAGAGCAAAGGCAGAGGCGCTTTTGAAGCTGGCGAGCGTGCTTTAGCGCCGACACCAGAGAGATCAGCCCAGCGCTGTCGAGCGACTCGACCTGGCTCATGTCTACAAACAGGCCATCGGCCCGCTCAGACTGGATTTTTTGCATCAGGGACGATTGAAAATCGTGGGCATTAGACGCATTGAGAGAGCCCTGAGCTTGAAAAATAGCCATTTCCTTAGTCATAGTCTGCATACTCGGTACACTCCAAGATTATGGATAATGTTAAAAACTATTAAAGCCAGTCTGCTACATCACGACGATAGTCGGAATCAGGCCGACTTGACTATGTCTAGGGGCATAGTTGGTCATAACTTGATATAGATTCAGACCTCATTAATTCAACGCCTCCGTGAATCTACCGAACATATCTCCAACGATTGAATCATTTTGTGATTTGGATCACGAATTACCGTGGCAAAACGCACAACTTCTTTGGGGTGCCATCACTGGCTACAGCGCAGCCAAGCTCGACAATAGTCAGTAACGCAATCACACTCAGGTAATGGTTCATGGCCCCCACATTTTCCATTCGTCGACTGGTAGAAAAAGCACTCCATAGCGGGCTGCTGACCCCTGATATTGAGCAGGGCATTAACGCTGAACTGTCTCGCCTAGGGTATTTGCCCATTGGCGACTCCGAGGTCTTAGAGCTGCTCATGTACGAAATGGACGAGGGTCGTATTCGACTGGTTCCAGGAGGCGGACCCCGCGATGAGCCGCAGCCGCAGCCAGTATATGGCTAACTAAAGGCTTTTGATCGATCGTAACCAAGGCCTAGACCACCGCCCAGATGCCCAGCACTGTCCGGTCACCCCAGTATTTTCCCCAGAGTGGCCTTGGTATCTTCATGAAAGCTTTACAGAAACTGTCCGGATTATTGCCTAAGCCTGGGACTGTTTGAATCTGAGGTTTGGCGATCGGTCCATAGCCACTGCACAAACTCATTGACAGTCAAATGCCTGGGGTCAGAGTCTGAGGGGAGTGCGAAGGTTGAGGCCGCAGCCTTGGCTGATAAGCTGGCCAGCAGCGGTATGACCTCGGTGTCTAAAGCCGGTTGTAGCTGATCTAAGGGCCATAACATATCGGGTACTGCTGTTTTAGTCGTCATCAGGCTGGTGGTGTCGAAATCTGCTCCTAGGGCGATCGCCTCAGTTTCGCTGACCAGTGCTAGAGGCCTAAGCCAGCCCGTGGGGCGAGGGGTTAACACCTGAATTATTTCGGCATAAAGCCGGACTTGGCGACACTCTAAAAATACGATTTGACCTGTAACCAGAGAGGTCATGGACAATACAGCAGAGAAACGAACGGGACAGTCAGCTTGTCAGATATTTCTTATGGTAGCTACCGTATTCGCCTGAAACAGCACAAAGCCAAAAAATAGAAGCGCGAAAATCAGAAAACCACTTGATAGGCTTGAATCCTGGTATTTGGGGGTCGTCCTCACCTAGACTCACTGGCCTGGCTGGACTCTATAAACAGGCTGGATGGTCGAGCTAGTGACCTGATCCCCTATTACTAGTCTAAATGGTCAGATAACGGCTGCATCAAGTCCTAAAGGCTCTGAAATGGGTCAGATCGGGTCGAGATTTTTCAAGCCTATCCCTAGTGTCATGCTAAAACCATCGTGAAGTTTTATGATGGGAACGTTGACCTGGGCCTAGAGGTTCTTGGAAATCTTTGCCTTGGAGCTTCGTTAGGAGGTATTGCTGTGTCAGTTGAAACCATCGAGCGGACTACGACATCTACAGTGCGCAAGCCTGCGCCCCGCTACCGAGTGCTACTTCACAACGATGCCTTCAACTCAATGGAGCACGTGGTGGAATCACTGTTAAAGGTGGTACCTAGTCTGACGATGCCTCAGGCGGTTGACATTATGATGCAGGCCCACACCGCTGGGGTAGCCCTAGTGATTACCTGTGCCCTTGAACCTGCTGAGTTTTACAGTGAGGGTCTGTGCAATCTGGGGTTGACTAGCACTATCGAGCCAGATGAATAAATCATCTGGGGTTAAGTTTCCTTGGGCTAAGCTAGCTAGCTGTCCACCGCTGGTACGGGTGGTCGTCTTTTTGCTCATTGTGGTGGTGCTTTGGTTGCCCTTTGCTCTGCCGCTGTATGGCTTGGCTGGACGTGGGTTGCTGCCCGGGGGCGATTTGTTGCCAACGGCACTGCTGTACGTTGTCTTTTTGCTGGTGCTGCCCCGCTGGGAACGAGAAGTGCGGGCTGAAACGCAGCCTTGGGCCCAGATCGGATTTTCTGGCCGCCGGGAATTGAGCCGGGGTATGGCAATCGGTGCTCTGATTGGTGCTGTGAGTCTGGTGGTGCTGGCGATCGCGCAGCTAACATTAGGCTGGGCCGTGCTGGACTTGGGCGGTGCGCGAGGTATCAGTTTGCTGCAAACGGCTTTGGTTGGGGCGCTGGCAGCTACTGCTGTTGGCTGCTCAGAGGAGGTGTTGTTTCGGGGCTGGCTGCTGCGAGAGCTGGGGCAGGGTTGGTCGCCAGAGGCGGCTTTAGGGGCAACTAGCCTAATTTTTGCGATCGCCCATTTTATCAAGCCCCTCGATGCGATTCTGGCCCTGCTGCCTCAGTTCGCAGGGCTATTGCTGCTAGGTCTCGTGCTGGGCTGGGCTCGCCGGATACCAGTAGGGCTCAACAAAACCGGGCTGGGCCATCCGGTCGGCCTCCACGCTGGGCTGGTGTGGGGCTATTACATGCTTGAGGTGGGCAACCTGCTTCAGCCCACGGAAGTTGTCCCTGCGTGGGTGACTGGCCTAGGCGGTAATCCCCTGGCCGGGCTGCTGGGGCTCACGCTGTTGTCAGGGTTGGGGGTGCTCATGTTTCGCTGGAGCCGTTCACCCCGCTAGGAGTTTGCCAGCGCTGGCCATTAGCTGCTCCTGAACACTGCAAATCTCCTCGCCTTCTTCAGGGCGGCGCTGGCGGTAGCTGCCGTCGGTGGCCAAGTCCCAAGCTTGCCGGTTGTCTTCTAGGCATAGGTTGAGCATAGCCTTGAGTTCTGCTTGCAACGCTGGGTCGATCACGGGCACCATCACTTCCACTCGGCGATTGAGGTTGCGCGGCATCCAGTCAGCGCTGCCCAGGAGCACAACCTCCTCTCCCCCCTGCTGAAAATACACAACCCGGGAGTGCTCTAGGAACTGCCCCACAATGCTAATGACGCGAATTTTGTCGCTTACCCCCGGCACCCCAGGGCGCAGGCAGCAGATGCCCCGCACAATTAAATCGATGGAGACGCCCGCTTGGGACGCTCGATAGAGTAGCGCAATTAAATCTGGGTCTACCAAAGAATTGAGCTTGATGATGATGCGCCCCCCCTTTCCCTTTTTTTGGCAGGCTATTTCATGCTCGATCAGGCTCACCAGTCGCTGGCGCAGGGTCAGGGGGGCAACGAGCAGCTGCCGGTAGACCTGCTGACGAGAGTAGCCGGTCAGATAGTTGAATAGATCAGAAATATCGGCTCCGACATCGTCTCGGGCACTGAGTAAGCCGAGGTCAGTGTAGACTCTGGCGGTTTTGGGATTGTAGTTACCTGTGCCGATGTGATAATACCGACGGATGTGCTGACCCTCACGGCGCACCACTAGCGTGACTTTGCAATGGGTCTTAAGGCCGACTAGGCCATAGACGACATGTACCCCTGACTGTTCAAGCTTGCGGGCCCAGTTGATGTTGTTTTCTTCATCAAAGCGGGCCTTGATCTCGACTAAAACCGTTACCTGTTTGCCGTTTTCGGCGGCTGAGATCAGGGAGCTGACAATGGGCGAGTCGCCAGAAGTTCGGTACAGCGTCATTTTGATGGCCAGCACCTGGGGATCGTGGGCTGCCTGCGTAATAAATCGCTGCACTGTCGCTGAGAACGAGTGGTATGGGTGGTGCAACAGCTGCTCCTGTTGCCGCAGCAGCGAGAACAGATCTTCGGCGGTCTCTAGGGTCGTGTCGTCGTCCTCTACCCCCGGCGGGCTAAGGCGTTTTAGAGCAGGAGGCACGGCGGCTGACCATCTAGGGGCTTTGAGGTCAGGTAGGGGGAGGGCCATGAAGGTCATTAGGTCTCCTAGCCCGAGTAACCCGTCAATGTCGTACACATCGGTTTCGGCCAGGCCCAGTTCTTCTATCAGCATGGCTCGCACTGGGCCTGGGGTGGCCCGCTGAATTTCCATGCGTACCGCTGACCCGCCCACGCGACGCTTACGCAGCTCTTGCTCGATCGCCAGCATCAGGTCGTCGGCTTCGTCTTCTTCGACGGCCAGATCGGCGTCGCGGGTAATGCGAAAGCAGTAGTGTCCCTGCACTACCATGCCCGGGAAAAGCGCGGACAGATTAGCGGCAATCACCTGTTCGAGGGGCACCCCTAGCCAGCGATAGGTTTGGCTATCTGGTACTTCTCCCTGGGTTTCTGTTAGAGAAATGAACCGAGGGAGCACCCGAGGAACTTTAACCCGGGCAAAGTGGGGCTGCTGGGTATGGGGGTCTTGCACCACGACTGCTAGGTTCAAGCTGAGATTTGAAATGTAGGGGAAGGGATGGCCTGGATCGACGGCTAGGGGTGTTAAGACTGGAAAAATTTGCTCTTCAAAGTAGTTGCGGCAGTAGGTTTGCTGAGCCGCTGTCATTTCGTCGTAGGTGAGCAGCCAGATGCCCTGGTCGGCCATCTGCTGTCTGAGGTCAGTGCTGAAGATCTGGTGCTGCTGCTCGACAATAGGGCGCAGGGCGGCGCTGACATCGTCGAGGTGTGCCTGGGGCGATCGCCCATCGGGCGATCGCCGGGTAACTTGGGCCTCGATCCGCTGCTTGAGCGCCGCCACCCGCACCATAAAGTATTCGTCTAGGTTGTTGCTAAAAATCGCTAAAAATTTCAGCGCTTCTAGCAGCGGCGTGCGCTCGTCTAGGGCTTCGTGGAGCACCCGCCGATTAAACTCTATCCAGCTCAGCTCACGGCTAATGTAGTACTGAGGGTCGCTGAGATTGGCAGCTGGTTTCCCACTGCGACGCTCTGCCGTGGCCATGGTTTAAGACTCCCCTGAAAGTGACTCCCGGTTACCCAATTTTGGGTTTTCCTGGCTCTGCTATCTGTCCTTTAGACTTAGGCATTGAGCTAGGTCTTTACTGTTTATAGAGGCCGCTGGCTCTAGGTTACAGTCCCCCAGGCGGGTTTGTTAAGGCTGAGTTGATCATACTAACGTGCCAATAGGCCGGGGAGGTCAACCCCTCGGCCTAAACTGGCGGTATTGGTGGTGGCCGGTATGAAAATTATTGGCGTTGTTTAAAGGCGGATAGCCACTCCCGCAGTTGGTCGGCGGCAACGTCGCGCCCCCCTAGCCCAAAGGCGATCGCGATCGCTACTGCGATCGCCCCCAGCAAGAGTCCAAAGGCCAGGTTGACAATGTCGGGAGCCACGCCCATCTGTTGTAGGGCCATGGCTCCCACAAAGATTAAGATGGCGATGCGAGCCGCTTGGGCCAGTACCCTGGCCTGTCCGGTGCCCATGGCGTTGACCAGGCGAAAGGCCAGATTGGCCAGGTAGAGGCCTACCGCAAACACCACTACGCCACTGAGCACCTTTGCCCCAATGCGCAGAATCGCCCGCACAATCTCGGTTAGACCGGCGAAATTGAGAATTTCGGTGGCGGTCACGGCCCCAAACAGTACGATCGCTACCAGGGTGATAATGCCAACGATCTCTGAGGGGGTACGGCTTGGAGTCTGCACCGTAGTCATGGGACGGCCTTCGGCATCAAGCCCAGGTTGTACCGTGGCCCCTGTGGCCAGGTTTAAGTCTGGCAGCCCCAAAACGCCCAAAATGTTGTCAAAGCCAGCTCCCCGGAGCAAGCTCGTAACCAGGTCGCCCACAAAGCGCCCGACAAAGTAGGCCGCAGCGATCACAACCCCCGCCATAATGACTTGGGGAATTGCGGTCAAAATCTGCTCTAGCATCCCAATGGCGGGAGCCGAAATGGCCTCGATATCAAGCTCGTTGAGGGCGGCTACCACAGCGGGGATGAGCACCAGCACGTAGGCTAAGGTGCCAGCCAGACTGGAGAGGGAAACGCTTCCCGACGTGCCGCTTTGCAGACCCAGACGGCGACCGAGCTGGTCGACCCCGGTGGCCATGAGCAGATTGGTCACCACACCGCGCACAATCCGAGCAATCACCCAGCCAATGGCTAGAACAATTCCGGCGGTGACAATGCGGGGAATGGCCTGGAGGAAAGAATTAATTAGCCCTTCTACCGGAGCCAGCAGCCCAGGCAGCTGCAGGGCGCTCAAAATCAACGGAATAAACAGCAGCAGAATGAACCAGTACAGCACGTTGCCGATGGTTTCATTCAGCACGACCGGGGAACTGCCCTGGTCTAGGCCGGTCTGCTGGGCCAGGCGATCATCGAGGTTAAAGCGACCCAGGCCGTTGACAACGAGCGATCGCACCAGAGTCGCCACCAGCCAGGCCACCGCCCCTAGCAGCAGCGCGCCGCCGATGCGGGGCAGGTAGAGAAAGATCTGGTCGAGAAAGTTGTTGAGCGGAGCCGATACTCCAGCCAGGTTGAGGGCATTGAGCGACGCCACAATGGCGAACAGAAAAATGACCCAGTACACCAGGGTCGATACCCACTTCTCAACGGGTATGGGCTGATCTGACGGGCGACCCAGCGCCCAGTTGGCGATGCGGTCATCTAGGTTGGTGCGCTGCAGTAAATTGCGCACCAACCAAGCCACCACCGTGGCCACAAGCCAGCCCAACAGCAGCAACGCGATCGCCCCAATTAAACTGGGCAAAAATCGTCCCAATTGCGCAGAAGCCTCCTGCACAAAGCGGCTGGGAGAATCCACAGTCAGTTGTTCAGAGTTGGCAGATTGGGCTCCAGACTCAGTTACCTGGAGCAGCGTTAACGATAAAAAATCAATCATGATCCTTGTAGTTGGGAGCATCCTGAGAGAGCACCGTGCAGGGGGCCATTGCGCGATCTCGACTGTTGGCATTCACTACAGGCAGATAAACTGATCACTTGATCATGTCATCCCATGAACCAGCGCTTCAGCGTAAAAACGAGACCGCCCAGGGCAGGTACGATAGAAACTCCCCAAAAATACAAGTTTTTGAGGATTTTGGTACCTACACTCGGGCTGATTCTCTCAGGACTCCGTCAAGATGTCTACTCGCTATAGCTTTGAACACAGCATTTCCATCAGCGCTAGCGCCAGCCAGGTAGAGCAGTGTTTGACCCGCCAAGACCTGATGCACCGCTGGCTCAACCCGGCCCTGCGCTGCGACCCGATCGGCGACTGGAGCACCGAGCTGGGGGCTAAAAGCCGGTTTGTGATTCAGGTGCCGCTGTGGCAGCCTGCGCTGGTGAGTACGGTGGTTGAGCGTCAGCCAGGGCTGATTGTGTGGGCGTTCGCTGGCTTTTTTAACGGTCGCGATCGCTGGGAATGTACTCCCGAACCGGCAGGAACGCGGCTGCTAAATCAGTTTGAGTTTGAGATTCCTAACCCCGTTGTCCAGGCTGGGTTTAAATGGTTTGCCGCCAGCTTAACTCAGCGAGACATGGCTGCCCAGCTGCGCCGCCTAAAACAGGTCGCTGAAACTCAAATCAATCAATGCTGAGCGTGAGCATGGGCACTGCCCATGGAAAAAGGCCGTAGAGAGCATCGTCTCTACGGCCTAGTTATAACGCTTGGGAGTGACTCCCTGAAAACGTTTAGCTAGAAGTTGTTTGAGCTGCCAGCATCTGCTTAAGCTTCTCTAGTTCACCAGCCCAGCGAGGATCTGGCTGAACTGACGCACTGCTGCCCGTGGCTGTGGCTGCTGGAGTAGCAGCCTTGCGGGTGCTTCCCTTAGCTGCCCGCTTGCTGGCGGGCTCGCCACTGGGACGAGACTCGCCCTCACCCTCGGGCTTGGTGCGAGGCAGCGCTTTTTCTATCTTAATCGGCAGCTCGGCTAGCATCTGGCCGTTCAGTTGCTCGACAATCTCATCGGCTTTTTCGTCGGTTTTTACGGTTACGAAGCCGAAGCCCCGGCATTTTCCGGTTTTTTTGTCGGCGATTAACTTGACAGAAACTAGGTCGTCGGTAAAGCCAGCAAAGACATTTTCAAATTCTTGCCGCTCTAGATCTTTGGAAAGGTTACCAACGTAAAGGCGAATTGACATTTGAGATACCTCTGGTGTTCTAAAACAAAGGGCCAAAATCGAAATCGATGACTTGCGACGTGAAGTTTGAATAGCAAGTCAACCATTGCCTTTGACAACCCTATTCACGCAGTCAATTTCTATCAGGATTACAGATTCTGCTCCAAAAAGCTCAATAAAGCCGCGTTAAAACGTCAAATCTAAATCCTGTATCAACTTTGCGAATTCTTCCTCAGTGCGATCGCCCCTAGGTTCTAATCTACTGTTGGGAATGATTCTAAAGTCCTAAACCTCAGGCGAATAATGTTAACTGTCGCCCTGGAAAGAAATGACTCATCAAACTTCCTGAGTTTCTCAAAAGATGCCTATCTTAATCATCTTCCCAAGGAAAGACCTAACTTGCGCAGGTCGTCAGCTAAATACCTTGGGTAATGAGAGGCCAGCACTCCATCCCTCTAGACAATTCTCTATTACGGTAACACGTTAGTTGACTTGCGATGGGCGCAACCGTGAACCAAAATGAGTCCCTAAATAAAAACCAGCCGTCGAGGGCTGGTTCATTTGCTGTGTTGAGAGTAGGAGAACCCATTACCCAATAACCCCAAAGCCAGCCCTAAATGGGCAACCCAGGAACCTAGGCATGTGTTTCTGTAAACTAACTTAACATTAAATGCCCCGTCTTCGCAACACAACTTTACGTGTCGCGATTAGCCCCCTCGAAAAATCGTCCAAACTCCAATCAAGCTGATGGCTAAGCTCAAGAGCGTAGCCCAAATCGGCCCATAGGCTTGAAAGCGGTGCCGGGGGTCGAGCTGCACTTGATGAATGTCGACCCACAACAGACCGCCGCCATAGCGACTCCAGCCGCTAACCGTGACAGCTTGACCAATCCATTGCTCGGGGTGTTGCTTCAATAACCCTTGAAGACTGCCCAAGGGGATCGGGTTAGCCAGTTTGACTAGCCCTGAGGCGTCGTCAAGGTACAAATTTTGGCAGCCCCAGTTTTCTAACCCGACGGAACCCCGTAGCTGGCCCTGGAGGATTACAGGTTTTCCCTGCACAGGTAGGACTGAGCTGCTGTGGAGCAGATCCGCAATAGTGTCTGGGGCGGTGGTGCTGGTTTGTTCGGCGGGAGGCGAGCTACCCAGATCGGGAAACAGAGCGTTGATGCGCAGCAGCAGGCCTAGGCCCAGGCCCAACCATAGCCCTCCCATGAGTACGCTGGGGTCTTGGTAGAGCCAGCTTAACCATTGCCATCTCAGCCGATTGACGATGCCCCCTAAAAACCACAGCCCCATGGCTATGCCGCCTCCCATTAGGAGGCCAGCTAGTGGGCCTTTTTGCAGCAGCAGCAGTGGGAGGGAAAAGTTGGTTGAGGTTGAGGACGGCAGAGGTAAAGCGATAGTGGGCTGCTGTCGAAGGATGGCCTGCTGGCTGAGACCGAGTAACCGCTCCCCTAAGGGAAGGTGAGAAGCACTGACGCGCAGCCACTGACGGTAGGGGTTGAGGCTATCGACCGCAATCAGGTTAGCGATGGTGGTAGCGCGATTCCCGAAGCGATCGCCACAAGAATCATCTTCTTTCTCCAGGTTTTGACCATCACCCCTCACCTTTGCCAGCAGGCTGCCTGGGGTAATCGCCTGGCGACCGCTGACGGGCATTAAAATCTCTAGGCTAGTGAGCAAAGGATGGAGACTGCCCCGCCGTTCAAGGTCGGTTGCGATCGCCTCAGTAAACTGTAGCAGTCCATCCGCTAGGTGGTCGGGGTGCTGTGTCAGGGCAATGGCGCGGCGATCGCCCCAGCTACAGCACAGCCGTGACAGCCATAGCACCAACTGCCGTAGCAGCCAAAACAGGCCGAAAAAGAGGCTGGAGAGTACTCCTAAGATATTGCGTAGGAGAGGCTGGGTTAACCTATTTCCAAGCTGGGCTAGACGATGGTAGGCGGTGTGCAACAGCAGCAGTAGCAGCCCTACCACTGGCAGAACTGCTCCGCTACCATTCACCATTCGAGCCAGCTCATACCCGTACAGGGCCGCTATGGCTTCGTCAGGCCCCCGGTCTAAAATTCCTTGGCTGACAACGATACGGGTATTGCGCGCCAACCAGCCATAGCTAAAGCACAGGGGAGCCTGATCGGGAATAACCCGCAGCTCGGGTAGTTGCCAACCGTGCTGGCGGCAAACCTGGCGCAACAGGCGCAGGGCTCCTGGGCTATACCCTTGGAGCTGACGCGTTGATAGGGGCTTTTGGCCATGCCAAAAAGCCAGGGCAAAATCCATCATCCACGGGCTGGTCAGGGCTAGTACCACTAGCCCACCGATGATCCAAACGGTGTAGGTTTGATTGGCCCCCGGCAGGCTGAGCTGTACCGGCCACCAGTGCCATCGCAGCAGCCTATCCACCGTTCTAAGGGCAAAATGGATGGCCCAGTTTATCACCCAGAGCAGGGCGATCGCCGTAAGCCCCTGCTGTAACCACAGCTCCAGTGGGTACTTCGGCAAAGGAGCTTGGAGCTGCTGCTGTCGTGGGGTAACCGTTGAGCGTGAGATTGGCTTAGCCCTCGATTCAGACGCCGGAATTGCTGCATCGACGGGGGCATCTGGAGGGCGATCGCTGTTGTTTTGATCAATACCCGAGCGCTGGTTAAGCTGCTTAAAGTGAAAGAGCGATTGGTAGGTTGACTCTGCTTCCCTCGCTTCAGCAACCTCTAAATCAGCGTTTTCCGACCTTAGCTGCTCAAGTTCTTCTGGTGCAGGGAGGGAGATGGGTGTCTGAGCAGCGGATTTTGGTGGTGAAGACGGTGGGCTCTGACTCGCAGGGGCTGCTAACGGCACAAAGCCGCTTAAATTGGCTTTAGCAGGGGCGGTTTGTTGGGGTGCTGAAGGGGCCTCAACCTTGCTACTGTCGGGCAGCTGGCTCAAAATTTGTTGCGCCCACTGCCGAGCTTCGGATGAAGAACTGTCGATCAGGGCTTGGCAACTCAGTCGGGCCTGGTCAACCTGCTTCAGTCGCTGGTGTGCTCTTACCTGACCCATTACAGCTTTGAGATAATAGGGAGAACCCGGCGGCAATCGCCCCAAACGCTGAAACAGCGCTAGAGCTTGGTCATAGCTTTGAGCCTTAAAGGCAGTCACCGCCTGCTGGTACACCTGCTTGGCTGAGGCACCAGAACGATTGCCAGGCTTAGAATCTGGAGATTTGGGGTCTATGGGCTGCGCCATACGCCGCTAGTTAAGGATAGAAAAGCAAAGGAGAAGTTCAAGGATAACCAACTATTCCCATTCTGTTTTTTCCTCCTGTGAATGACCGTTGGTTAACAGTTGGCCAGATAGACCCTGACAACGGGTAGCTGACCATCAATTTGTAGATCTCCTCAGGCATCTTGCGTGGTGTCTAGCGGTTCTTCGGAGCACTCTATCTGGCGGTCTAACCCCAGCAACGTTTCGACGAGTCCGTAAAGTGAGATTTCGTCTGCTCCAGAAAGTTGGCGATCTTTGAGATCGGTAAGTCCTTGGGCAAGTTCGGGGGCTCTGCTCTTGTAGTCGCGGTGGGCCGTGAGCATATCCTCAAAAATAGATTGCTCAATTTCAACCCGATTTTGACCGTCGTTGAGGGGAGTTTGATAGGCCACATCCTCCACGTCATACTTAACTAGCACTACCAACGCATTACTGGCGGCTTTAATGGCTTCCTGTAAGCGGCGCGTGTCGAGCTCAAGCCGATCAAAACTCACCTGGCCAGTGATTTTCAACTCCAGAATGGGGGCGATGCTGCTCTGATGTTTAGCAGCGGCGGCGATCGCGCAATCTAGGGCCATCTGGTTCAGCTCGTCTAGGCTTTCCTGTCCCTTGGCTACTAGCTCTACGCGTTCAATGGGGCGCTGAAAGTAATCCGTCTTGAGCTGCGCGTCGATGCGATCGGGCAACAGTTCTACTAAATAAGCACCTCGGGGATAGCGGCTTTCCTCGACATTGTTAGCCTCCAGGGAGCCAGGATTAAACACCCAGCCCTCAGCGGTGTAATTTTTGTGGATATGTCCTAAGGCCAAATAATCTACTCCAGCCTCCTTGAGCGGCAGCAGTTCGCTGTAGCGCAGTGCTCCAGCATAGCGAGAGATTTGCCCTTCTAGGCCGTGGTGAAACAGCAACACTGTATGATCAGGCCCGGCGGGCAGGCTTTTGATAGCGTCAGCTAATAACTCAATGGCTCGGGAGGCAGTGGCCCCATACCAGTTCGATCCGATCACCCGCACGCCGCAGGGTAGGTCAATATAGCCGCCGGAGCGGGTACTGTCGTCCCACGGGGGGAGCCGCTCTTTGACATTCGCCCCGTCGTTGGGCTCCAGCAGCTTGAGCAGATTCCACTCAGAGAGATACTTAAGCCAGCTAGTGCGAGTGCCATAGGGGCGGTTGTCGTGGTTGCCCTCAATAGCCACCACTGGAATGTTGGCATCCTTCAGCGTTTGGAGGCAAACCTGGGCCTGGTTGAGGGTAGCAGGCTTAATGTTGCGGTGCTCGAAGAGATCGCCCGCGATCGCCACAAAATCCACCTCCTCCTCAACGGCATAGCGCTCTAATACCGTTTGCAATGCCCGAAAAAAGTCCTTGGTGCGCTCCGGGGTGTCGTAGCGGTCAAATCCCAGGTGGATATCGGCAATATGGAGAAACTTAGCCATTAGGCGGCCCGCAGCGCTACTTCCTCAGCCTAGTCCCGATTTTCGATTTTGAAAGTTTGATTTCGGCCAAAAAACTTTTGTTAGCAATCTGGCTGTCCGTAACCTAACAAATCCCTAGACTGCGGATGACTCAGCCGCCAGTTCCTCTAATCGTTCCTGCTGGTCTCGGCTAACGCATGACTGAATCAAATCTTCAATATCCCCTTCTAAAACCGGGGTGAGGGTAAAGTTTTGGTTGAGGCGATGGTCGGTCACCCGATTGTCTTTGTAGTTGTAGGTGCGAATTTTCTCCGATCGCGCTCCGCTGCCTACCTGCGACTTTCGCATCGAAGATACGGCCTCCTGCTGCTCTCGCATCTTTATGTCAAAGAGCTTAGCCCGCAGAATCTGCATGGCTCGCTCACGGTTTTTGAGCTGTGAGCGCTCTTCGGTGCAAAACACTCGAATGCCCGTAGGCTTGTGAATCAGATCGACCGCCGTTTCTACTTTGTTGACGTTCTGACCGCCAGCCCCGCCCGATCGCGCCGTGGTGAGCTCAATATCCTTGGGATCAATCTGCACTTCTACCTCGTCCACCTCAGGCATAATTGCCACAGTGGCCGTAGACGTGTGCACCCGCCCGCCCGCCTCGGTGACCGGCACCCGCTGAACGCGGTGAACCCCCGCCTCAAACTTGAGCTGGCTGTAGACGCGATCGCCCGCAATCTCTAAAATTGCTTCCTTAAACCCGCCCATATCGGCGGCCGACTCGCTGAGCAGCTTCACACGCCAGCCCTGCGTTTCGGCATAGCGAGAATAGAGGCGCACCAAATCGCCGGCCCAGATACTAGCCTCATCGCCGCCGGTACCCGCACGAATCTCCAACATAATGTTCTTGTCATCGTTGGGATCGCGTGGCAGCAGTAGCACCTTGAGTCGAGCTTCTAGCTCCGCTAGCTTCGCATCTAGAGCCTCAACCTCTAGACCTGCCATCGCTTTCATCTCAGGGTCGCTGTTAGCTTCCTTGTAGATTTCGCGCGCATCAGCCAATTCCTCGCCGGTGGATTTCCACTCAGCGTAGGTTGCAACCGTTTCCTCCAAGGAAGATCTAGACTTGGCAATACGCTGAAACTCATCCGGGTCCTTGGCTACATCTGGGTCAGCCATTCTCCGCGTCAGCTCTTGAAACGTCTGTTCCACAGAGTTGAGTTTTTCGATTAAGTACGCCTCAGCCATAGTCCCCTTTTGTCCGCCGTCTAGCCAGAATGCTTTGCCCTATTACTACAGCACAGCAGACTAAGCTTTGTCGGCAGCGTCGTCGGTGGTAGTAGCCGATGTGTCGGCCATACCATACTTACGCAGAAAGCGCTCAACGCGGCCTTCAGTGTCAATAATTTTCTGGGTACCGGTATAGAAAGGGTGATTCCCAGACCATACGTCTACGTGCAGCTCAGGCTTAGTAGAGCCCACGGTCATAATCTCTTTACCGTCGCAGAAGACCTTGGCCTCGGGATACCAAGTGGGATGAATATCAGACTTTGCCATGACAGGGTTTAAAACAACGTCAATAGAGTGAGACAGACTTAGCAGAGATAGGAGCAAGGATTTAGTGGTAATGGCAAAAGCTCAAAATTGAGCTTTGCCAAACCATGTCCAAATCACTAACTTCAATCTAGCGCTTGGAGAACTGAGGCGCCTTACGGGCTTTCTTCAGACCGTACTTGCGGCGCTCCTTAGCACGGGGATCGCGAGTTAAATACCCTTCTACTTTGAGAGGCTTGCGGTTTTCGGGGTCAAGCTCACACAGTGCTCGGGCCACACCGAGCCGAATTGCATCAGCCTGACCTGTTAGGCCACCACCCTTGACGTTAACTAAAACATCATAGGCGTTCTCCAAACCCAGCACCTCGAGAGGCGCCTTGGTAGCGTTGAGATAAGCTGGGTTGAACTGTAGGTAATCGTCACCAGGGCGCTTGTTGATTACCAGCTGACCACTTCCAGGCACTAGACGTACTCGCGCGATGGAGGTCTTGCGGCGACCGGTACCCCAGTACACAGCCCGTTCAGATTGATCGGTAGCCTGCATTATTTAGCTTCTCCAGGAATAGTATTTACAGCGTGAATTACAGGATTTTGAGCCTGATGAGGATGCTCTGGCCCGGCATACACCTTAAGCTTAGTGAACTGCTTGCGACCCAAAGAATTCTTCGGCAGCATACCCTTCACAGCCTGCTCAAGAATTCGCGCAGGAATACGAGCTTGGAGCTTGTCAAAGGTCTCAACCTTCATGCCCCCAGGACGTCCTGAGTGGCGCCGATAGAGCTTCATGCTGGACTTACGACCCGTGACTACCACTTTTTCAGCGTTCACCACGACAACAAAATCGCCAGTGTCCATGTGAGGCGTGAAGGTCGGCTTGTTTTTGCCGCGCAGAATTGTGGCGATTTCGGTTGCCAACCGTCCCAGGCGCTGACCTTCAGCGTCGATTACGTGCCACTGCCTCTGAATAGAATCGGTGGGGGGAATGTAGGTCTTAGTAGTCATAGCGCTTGAGCTGCCTTTCTTGAGTAAACCACACTAAATAAAACAAACGAGCCGAACAAAACTGGACAAACTTTAGGCTACCGCCGAACCCCAGAAAAAGTGGGGCTGAGTATCAAACCACACCTCCTGAGCGAAGGGATGGTCGTCGTAGCCAACCCGAAGCAGACACAACCCTTGGGCAGGGGCCGCATATTTGACCTGCTGACGCTGGCGTTGCTGCCACAGCTCACCAAACTGTGTCGGTGTCAGTTCGCCACTACCTACCTTCACCACCAGGCCCATAATTAGCCGCACCATGCCGTACAAAAAACCCTTGGCCTGAAGCTCAACGGTGAGGAAAGTGTCTTGGCGGTGACACTCAGCTACTTGTAGGTCTACCCAGGAATGGCTTTTGCCTGAGCGCGCCCGGTGAAAGGCCGTCATATCATGATGGCCCACCATGGCGTCGAGAGCCACCTGAATTTTTCCCTGGTCCAAATATTGATGGTAATAGTGCCAGACAAAAGGACGCACAAACAAATTTGGCCGCTGTCCAGTGTATAGGGTATAGCGGTAGCGCCGCCAGCAAGCTGAAAATTGAGCATGCCAAGTGTCAGCCACCGCCGCCGAAGCCCGAATTAGAATATCCTCTGGCAGTCGAGCATTGAGCACATCGGCCCAGCGGTGTGCTGGGATAAAGCTAGGTGCAACAAAATGAGCCACCTGAGCCGCCGCATGGACACCTGTATCGGTTCGTCCTGCACCACTGAGACGCACCTCATAGCCCAAAACTGAACGCACGGCTGCTTCAATTTCGCCCTGCACCGTACGGGCGTTGGGCTGCCATTGCCAGCCGTGGAGATGTGTGCCCACATACTGCACCACCAGAGCCACCCGCTGAGTTGACTGAGCAAACTCTGCGGGCTGGTTTTCCAGACTGCGCTGTATGGGGGACAACTTATCCATCAATGCGGGCTAAGGGCTATCAACAGGAACGCTACGCTAGAAGGATTAGGTCAACTCGATGATGGCCATCTCAGAGTTATCGCCCCGGCGACGAACTGTTTTGACGACGCGGGTGTAACCACCATTGCGACTGCCGTAGCGCTCGCTTGCTTGGCTAAACAGAGCATGTACTAACTGTTTATCGTAGATGTAACCCATAGCCTGCCGACGGGCCGGTAGAGAACCATCTTTGGCTAGGGTAATCATGCGATCGGCTTCTTCACGCACGGCTCTAGCCCGAGCTTTAGTCGTGGTAATTCGACCGTGGCGAATTAGCTCTGTGGTCAGGGAACGCAACAGAGCTTTACGCTGGTCTGCTGGCTTCCCAAGTTGATGAACGCGGCACTGGTGACGCATGGTGCTGAACCCAGATGAACAACAAAATTAAAGAACAAGTAACCAAGGAAAAAATAGAACAGCTCAGCGTATTAGGCTATTTAGTTCTAAGCAAACCCTGGGATTAGGCTGTCTTAGAGGCCTTCTCAAGGGGGAGGGTGATATCCAAGCGCTCTTGAAGCGCCTCAATCACCTCTTCGGCAGATTTCTGACCAAAGTTTTTGATCTCTAAGAGATCTTCTTGACTGAAGTCCAGTAGGTCGGCCACAGAATTAATTTGGGCCCGCTTTAAGCAGTTATAGGCTCGCACCGAAAGCCTTAGTTCCTCGATGGGAATTTGATTGTTGGGGTCTTCTTCCTTGACCTCTTCGTCAAACTTAGGTTCTAAGGTGACATCCTTTAGGGGCATAAACAGACCCACTAGGATATCGGCAGCCTGACTCATTGCTTGCTGAGGCGTGATGCTTCCATTCGTCCAGATGTCCATGATTAGCTGGTCACGCTGCATGGAGCCGGAAACTATGACCTCTTCGACAGTGTAATTGACCTTTTTCACGGGCATAAACACAGAGTCGATCTGGATAAAGTCCAGTGCCGTAGCATCGTCCTTGCTCCGTGATACGGCTCGATAGCCCTGACCTCGCTCAACCCTAAACTCCATCTCAAGCGTATGGCCATCGGCTACTGTTGCCACATACTGCTCAGGGTTGACCACTTCTACTTCAGACGGCAGCTCAAAGTGACCCGCAGTCACCCGAGCCGGCCCTTGAACTAGAAGCCGACCGATTTGAGGCTGGCTGGTATAGCTCCTTAAGACGATCTCCTTCATGTTGAGAAGAATGTCGAGAACATCTTCTCGCACCCCAACAATGGTTGAGAACTCATGGGTCGCCCCAGCAATTCTTACGGCTGTAATGGCAATGCCTTCTAAGTTAGATAGCAATACCCGCCGTAGTGCATTGCCTACGGTAGTACCCTGACTACGTTCTAGAGGCTCGATAACAAATCGACCGTACTGACTTTGGTCGTTTTCAACGACAGACTCTACGCAATCAACATGAAACTGTGCCACAATCCTGCCTCCCTTAAACCTCGCGATACCCTGCCCGCCAACTGCGCCACTGATTCTTTGGTCAGTACCTAAACCCGACGACGCTTGGGTGGTCGACAACCGTTGTGGGGGATAGGAGTAACGTCTCTGATGAGAGTAATTTCTAAACCTGCTCCCTGTAAGGCTCGGATAGCGGTTTCGCGACCAGCTCCAGGACCGCTTACCATAACCTCAATCTGCCGCATGCCTTGATCCATTGCTCGTCGGGCAGCGCTATCGGCTGCTGTTTGCGCCGCAAAGGGGGTACCTTTCTTTGCTCCCTTGAATCCACTAGAGCCTGCTGAAGCCCAGGAAATTGCTTCCCCTGACTGGTCAGTAATAGTCACAATGGTGTTGTTGAATGTTGAACGGATGTGAGCGACACCGCTCGGTACGTTCTTCTTACTCTTACGAGGTCCAGTCTTTCGAGTTGGTTTGGCCATAGCGTTGTCACTAAATTCAATTCAAGGAAACTTGAGTCAATGCGATCGTCGGTGGGCTACTAGCGCTAGCAAACACCTGTAAACAGTCAGAAAAACTCGCTATAAGGCTTAGCGAGCCCTCTGCTCAACCCTCATGGTGCTGGAGGCTAATGCGAAGCCGTTTTACTTGCGAGGCGCTTTCTTCTTGCCAGCCACCGTACGACGGGTACCGCCCCGGCGAGTGCGAGAGTTGGTTCGAGTGCGCTGCCCACGCACCGGCAGACCGGCGCGATGACGCCGTCCACGGTAGGAGCCAATGTCCATCAATCGCTTGATGTTCATGTTTTCCAACCGTCGTAGATCGCCTTCTACTTGATAGTCGCTTTCGACGGAATCACGTAGCTTTGCTACGTCGGAGTCGGTTAAATCTTTGACCCGCACATCGGGATTGACCCCGGTTTTAGCGAGAATTTCCTTAGAACGGGTAAGGCCGATACCGTAGATATAGGTCAAGCCAATTTCAACTCGTTTGTCGCGTGGCAAATCCACGCCTGCTATCCGTGCCACCTTTAACTATCTCCCCCAGTATGTGGTTTCAACCATGCAGCCCAGCTACGGCTACTCGGTCTGCTATATTGGGCCGCTGCCCGAACCGTCAAAAGTCCTATATCAAAAACCTAAACAGAACGTTTAGATTCAGTTGATCTAAGTCAGTATACTCAGCACCATCTGGCCTGTAAAAAGCGATACCCACATTGCTGTGAATACCTTGCCAGCCCTTACGTTACCCCTGTCGTTGCTTATGCTTGGGGTTAGAACAGATCACCATGACCCGGCCACGGCGGCGGATCACACGACACTTATCACACATCTTGCGCACAGACGCACGGACTTTCATGTCCAACTCGCACTTTACTACAGAATTGCTATGCTAGCAAACCGACGCCAACCCGTCAAATAAAAATTTTCATTGAAGTCATGCCCGACGTACAAAGAGGTCGTCCACTGGACGACCTCTTACTCTGAATTGATTAGAAAGCTGGCTAAAGCGTAAAGCTTTTTGCTTATGCTCCGCGTTTGAGGGCGGATTCTACCTGCTTTAGTTCTTGCTCAACGCGAGTTTTGAGTTTTTCAGGCAGGGGGCGGTTGGGATAGCTGCTGTAGTGACCTGCGATCGCGTTTAGCGCCGTGCGCATCGTAGTAAATGAGCTGAGGTTGGCCACAGAGGTATCCCGGCGATAGCGAGAGGCAAAGTCACTAATGACGGATTTGGCTTCAGCCTGGGCTTCTACCTTAGCTGGGTCGTCGTCGGGCAGGTTGATCGAGGTTCTGAGGCTATCTACCAGCATCAGTGTGTCCTGACGGTAGTCACCGGTGAGCATGCCGCTGGTGCCTGCGCTGCACCCCGTGAGGCCAACAACGGCCACTAGCACTAGGGCCAAGAGACGAGAAATTAAAGATTTCATAGGATTCTTTGAAGGAGGTCAAGTCAAACAACAGGCCAGGGGAAAAAGGCACTAGATTCCGTGCTAAAGCTGCGCTGGCGTCATTCCGGTGCTTTTATTCTATAGCGCACCGTGGTCATAGTATTCTCGGGTTGTTGATGGGTGCTCTGCCTCAGGCCGGATAAATGCGCAGCCGTCGGTTAGGTTCTTCGCCACAGCTAAGGGATTTGAGCCGGTAATGTTCGGCTAGCTCATGCTGCATCTTGCGGATGTGGGCTGAGCGGGGCAGCAGTTCCACCGGCTGGCCTTTGGGAATCACAATCTGCTCAACTGCTAGACGAGCTTCTTCTAAGGCTTCTAGCTCATCGTCACCGCCGCTGTGACTGAACAGTTCTAGGTCAATGGCGGCTGGATTGTCATCCATGTCCAGCAGGCGCTGGAGGGCGCGGGTAATTTGGGGAATGCTGTTGGACTTGACCAAGTGGACAGGAATCTGCCGCCCCTGAGCCATGTGCTTGAGCTTGGCTTGGGCTTTGGCGTGCGATCGCAGCGCTATCACCGCATCGGCGCTGTCCAAATCTTTAGTGATCACTACCGGCATATGCAGGGTTTGAATCACCCGCTCAATTTGGTAACGGCTGAGGCCGTAGGGATAGAGGCGCATGGCATCTTCCCCATTAGGGCCGATGATGTCGTCATCGGGAGTCGTCTCTAGCAAGTGGGCAAACATGGGATCAGTGGTCGGCTTTTGGCTGTAGACCTGACCTAGAGGCCGAACGTTGTTGCCATTGCCTATCGGGCGCTGGGCGATCGCGGCATTGGTCGGAGGCACCATTTGCCCCGCCGCGCGCCAGCCCATGCCCGATCGCGATGGCTTAGCGACCTCTCGCCCTGAACCCGGCAGCTCGTGGGTAATGATCACCTTCTGGTTCTCGTCTACAGTGCGAATCTGTAGCCCTGGCTGTCGCCCCCGCAGTAGGTTATCAATAGTGACCGTCACATCCTCATGGATAGCCCAGCGCTGCCGCTCTAGCATCTCCACAGCGATGTCAAAGGTCGGAGGAGCCTTACGCTCTAGCACGCTTTTTTGGCTGCCTCGACGGCGAGCTTCTTCATCCCCAAGCGTGACTGATTGGATGCCGCCAATCAGATCTGAAAGGGTGGGGTTTTTAATCAGATTTTCGAGCTGGTTGCCGTGGGCGGTACCCACTAGCTGCACCCCGCGCTCAGCGATGGTGCGGGCCGCTAAGGCCTCCAGCTCGGTGCCAATCTCATCGATGACAATCACTTCGGGCATGTGGTTTTCCACCGCCTCGATCATTACCCGGTGTTGTTCTTCGGGGCGGGCTACCTGCATGCGCCGGGCCCTACCGATGGCAGGATGGGGAATGTCGCCATCGCCCGCAATTTCATTGGAGGTGTCGATGATCACCACCCGTTTTTGCAGGTCGTCGGCCAGCACCCGGGCGATTTCGCGCAGGGCTGTAGTTTTCCCTACGCCGGGTCGTCCTAGCATCAGAATGGATCGGCCTGTTTCAACCAAGTCTCGAATCATGCCGATGGTGCCAAAAATGGCTCGCCCCACGCGGCAGGTGAGGCCAATCACTTCCCCAGACCGGTTGCGAATGGCACTGATGCGGTGCAGGGTTTTCTCGATGCCGGCTCGGTTATCGCCGCCAAAAATTCCGACTCGCTTGATGCAGTGGTCTAGATCGGCGTGGGTAACGGGCTCTTCAGACAGATACTCGACGCTGCCAAAAAATCTTGCTTCGGGCAGGCGACCTAGGTCTAAGACAACTTCAATTAGGTTCTGGCGCTGGGGGTGGTGCAGAAGCTGAGCGCGAATAGATGGGGGCAGAATGCTGAGAATTTGCTCGAGGTCATCAATGGGCTGGTCTTGGGCAGGGGCAGACTGGTGTGGGGCCATCCCTTCAGTTTCAGTGGGTAAAAAGTCCACGGCGAGGTTATTGGTGGCAGGAACGTTGTCGACAGGGGCGCTGCTGCTCGATCCGTCACTCATCGAGCGGTCGTCGCTATAGCTAACCATAACGTGTTGGTAAAAAGTGTCTATGGGATTTGAGCGGGCCTACCAACTGCCGAGCCAGGGTTAACCCTTGGCCCAAGGCACTACTGTCTAACCGCTGCCAAGGGGCTACGATTGTCTTGGTGAGGCGGTCACTGCTGGAGCCTGAAGTGCTTTGATCCACGGCGAGCTGGTCAAGGGAGTCATTCCCCAGCCAGGGTTGAAGTTCTTGGTCAATGGCGTCGAGCAGCGGTAGCACCTGCGATCGCCCGTAGCTACCGTAGGCAATGCCCGCAATGGTTTTGGGCACTAAAGCGGTTTCATGGCTAGCCATCCCAGCCTGCTGGCGAAAAGGCCGCGCATTGGGTTGAGAGATATCAGGCTGATGTGGAAATGCTGTATTGACCAAACCGAGATTGAGCAACTTATCTACAGTGTAGCCATTGGTACCGCCAGCGGGTTGCACATGGCCCGGTAGCCCCGCGTCGAGAATCTTTTGGGCTAAACGAATGGAGGCGTGGGTTGTGCCTTTGCCTAGATCACCGCTCATGGGTCGACCATCCGTTTGCCAGATCAGGGGCACCTCTAACGGTGCCATCAGGTGATAGAGATGCCATAGATATGGCACCACCTGGTCGTGGTCTGGGCAGCTAATGGAGATTAGCTTGAGGTGAGGTTCCCAAGCTTGTAGCCGCTGCCAGAGCTGCGCAAACTGAGCTTGATGCCCAGTTTGGGTGTGAATTTCTACGGCGTCAATTTGGGCCAGTTGCTCATTAGAGAAGGTTTCTGGGCTGGCTAGATAAGATTGGGCCTCAATATTGCCAATTGGGCAAACGGTGATGCAGCGACCGCAGCCGTAGCAGAGGTTCGCCGCCACTCCCCCCTGAGTTGGGGCTTGAAACTGAATGGCGGCAGTGGGACAGATGGGTTCACAGGGGCGATCGCACTCCGGTGGACAGTGCGCCGCATCAAAGTGCGCCTTACGAAAGTGAGGGTCTTCGCTGTCATTGAGGCTCACCATAAGCCAAGGTAATCCGGGAATTAGGTGGTTGTAATTCTCCGAAGACGCTTCGCCTTTGTCCAAATACTTTGCCAAGCGCACAGCATCCGCTAGCCCCTGTCGGGCAGCGGCTACCACAGCTCCATCGGCGGCTACGTCGATGCAATCTACTCCCGCTAGGGCATAGAGCATCACCAATCGCCGCACCGCTGGCATGTCCTGGTAGCTGGCACCGCAAATTAGCTTCACCCATTGCCCCCTCTGTAGCGATTGGTGGGGGAACGGCAGCGAGCTTTCCCGATGTCGGCTGCCGGATGCAGCCCCAGGGGCGATTTCAATATTCATGCGGAACTTCCGGCGGGATAAACCCTGCTTTTTGCCAGCTAGCCTTTCAGACTGACTCAGGGTCTAAATTAGGTTGGCCAAAGGCTTCCAGCTAAAGGCGCGATCGCCCCCCATTTCCACCACCACCTTTACCCGGGGCTCAAGGGTCGGCAGGCTAACTAAATAGGCCAGCTCCTGGCGCGATAAGATGTGCCCCTCGATTAGCCACAGCACCATACCCTTAGCCTTAGCCGACATAGTGTCTAGACGATAGGTGAGCATCGGGGGAACAAAATGGGTGTAGCCTACCGCCGCACCGCTGCCCACGGTTTTTTTACCTAAGTGGGGCGGGCGCACGCCGTGGATGGCAGTGAGATAAGACGACACATCTCCCAGGCCGCGGGCAGTAAGGTTCATTGTTTCGTAGCCGGTGGCCTTCAACCGACGCTCGTAGCGACCTTCAAACCCTCCCTCTAAGGGCATGCGTACGGCGATCGCACCATTGCTCTCCAGATCCTTAATAAAGGGCTTACCCGTTGTCAGCAGCGCCATATTTAATCCTCGGCCATTAGCTATTTGTCAGATGCCATTGTACTGTGTTCAAGCGGAGAGTAAACCCAGCTAGCTAAAGCGTTTGCCTTGTCTGACCATCTGCGCGCAGGCGTGACAGCAGCAAACTCTCAACTTTTCTGGAAATGGGCATAGACATCCGTCAAAAAGGACTGTACTATGGTAAATCGCCGACAAAAAAGGATACTGAGTAGTCCAGCGGGTTACCCAAGTCCTGGCATTTGACTGTTCTGATGCCCTAGCACCAAGGTGTTTGAGGTTCTGGATCTAAAGCCAGCTGTGATCAGAGTCAGTCAGCTTTCTTTTGAATAGTGACCGGTTTAGGCCGGCAACGCTTACTCCCGGTGAGCTTTTCAGTCCGGGGTGTTCAAAAGTTGATGTCGTTGATGCGCAAAGCTCTCTTTTTCGAGAGTCCTGCGCATTTCGTAGTGTGTTAAGTAGGGAGACAGGACTGTGGCAGTCGGTATTCTCGGCAAAAAGCTGGGCATGACCCAAGTATTCGATGAGGCAGGCAATGCTATCCCCGTAACGGTGGTGCAGGCCGGTCCTTGTGTTGTTACTCAGATTAAAACCTCAGATACCGATGGCTATGCGGCTATCCAGCTAGGTTTTGATGAAGTGACCGAAAAGAAGCTCAACAAACCTGAGCTGGGTCATCTAGCTCGCTCAGGCAGTGCTCCTTTGCGTCACTTAAAAGAATATCGAGTCGATGCTGCCGATGGTTTTGAGTTGGGGCAGACCGTAACCGCTGAAACGTTTAGCCAAGGCCAGCTAGTGGATGTCACTGGCAAGAGCATGGGCCGTGGCTTTGCAGGCTATCAAAAGCGTCACAACTTCCGTCGTGGCCCTATGGCCCACGGTTCTAAGAACCACCGGCTGCCCGGTTCTACTGGTGCAGGTACGACCCCAGGTCGTGTTTATCCCGGTAAGCGAATGGCCGGTCAGATGGGCAATGTCCGAGTGACTATTCGCAAGCTAGAAGTAGTGCGGGTAGACAGCGACCGCAACCTCCTGTTGATTAAAGGTGCGATTCCTGGTAAACCCGGTGGGTTGCTGAGTATTGCTCCAGCCCAATGGGTTGAGGCCTAGTTCTTCAGGGTTGCAGCAAGCGGTTTAAGTCTTCGACTTTCGGGCATCCAAAGCTTTTTAAGAGATAGGTTCAGACAATGGTTGAGTGCGTCGTAAAAAACTGGGAGGGCCAAGAGGCGGGTACGGCATCCTTAGATCTTCAGGTTGCCAAAGAAGAGTCTGCCTCTCACATTGTTCACCGCGCTCTAGTGCGTCAGATGAACAACGCCCGTCAAGGCACGGTTTCTACTAAAACCCGTGCTGAAGTCAGAGGTGGTGGCCGCAAGCCCTGGCGTCAAAAAGGTACCGGTCGGGCCAGAGCTGGTTCTAACCGTTCTCCTCTCTGGCGCGGCGGCGGTGTTATCTTCGGCCCCAAGCCTCGTGACTACAGCGTCAAGATGAACCGCAAAGAGCGGCGTCTGGCCCTACGCACCGCTCTCCAGGGTCGGATCGATGATTTGGTTGTAGTTGAAGGGTTTGAGGATAAGTTTTCTCGGCCCAAGACCCGCGAACTGCTCGATGCGATCGCTCGCTGGGGCATTGATCCCAACGCCAAAATCCTGTTAGTCATTGCCGAGCGGCAAGAACTGGTCTACCTCTCAGCTCGTAACCTTGAGAATGTCAAGCTCATTACTGCGGTCAATCTCAACATTCACGATCTGTTAAACGCCGACCATCTTGTGATTACATCCCCTGCCCTAGAGGCTATTCAGGAGGTTTACAGTGATTAATGCCGCCAATACTCCATCTTTGGCTGATCTCATCCGTCGGCCCCTAATCACCGAGAAGGCTACCCTTCTGCTAGAGAACAATCAATACGTCTTCGAAGTTGACCCTCGCGCTAACAAGCTGCAGATCAAAGCCGCGATCGAAGAATTATTCGAAGTCAGGGTTGTATCGGTCAACACCTACAACCCTCCCAAGAAAAAGCGCCGGATGGGGCGTTTTGCTGGGCATCGCCCCCACTACAAGCGCTCGGTGGTCACTCTGGCTCCCGGAAGCTCCATTCCCCTCTTCCCTGATCTCTAAAATTCAGGATTTCACTGTTCCAACCTTTAGCCGTGTAGCCAGCAAGTACTCCCATGGGCATCCGTTCCTATCGACCTTATACCCCTGGTACTCGTGAGCGAACCGTTTCCGAGTTTGCCGAGATTACCCGCAGCGAGCCTGAAAAGTCTTTAACTCGCTCCACCCACCGTCCCAAGGGACGCAACAACCGGGGGGTAATCACCTGTCGCCACCGGGGCGGCGGCCACAAGCGTTTGTATCGCGTGATTGACTTTCACCGCAACAAACTCGGCATCCCCGCCAAGGTCGCATCCATCGAATATGACCCCAACCGCAATGCGCGTATTTCCCTACTTCATTACGAAGACGGGGAAAAGCGGTATATTCTTTGCCCCGCAGGGTTAACGGTAGGTTCAACGGTAGTTGCTGGCCCCGATGCGCCTCTTGAAGTTGGCAACGCTCTACCGCTGTACAAGATTCCGCTTGGCACAACGGTGCATAACGTTGAGATGCAGGTTGGCAAGGGCGGGCAAATGGTGCGCTCTGCCGGTACCGGTGCCCAAGTTGTGGCTAAGGAGGGTGACTACGTCACCCTGAAGCTTCCTTCCACGGAAGTTCGTATGGTGCGTCGCGAGTGCTATGCCACCATTGGCCAAGTCGGCAATGCTGATATTCGTAACGTCAGTCTTGGTAAAGCTGGTCGCAAACGCTGGTTGGGTCGTCGTCCCGAAGTGCGCGGTAGCGTGATGAACCCGGTTGATCACCCCCATGGTGGTGGTGAGGGACGCGCTCCCATTGGCCGCTCTGGCCCTGTAACCCCCTGGGGTAAGCCGGCTTTGGGTTACAAGACTCGCAAGAAGAACAAAGATAGTGACAAGTACGTGGTACGTCGTCGTCGTCGCGTATCGAAGCGGGGTCGTGGCGGTCGTAACGCCTAGTTAGCAATTTGTCGACTGTTTCTTGATTGTTGTTAGGGCTGAAGCATCATGTCTCGCTCATTAAAAAAAGGGCCGTTTGTGGCCGACCACCTTCTCTCTAAAATCGAAGCCTTGAACACCAAGGGTGACAAGCAGGTGATTAAAACCTGGTCACGGGCATCGACGATTTTGCCTCAGATGATTGGCCACACGATTGCAGTGCACAACGGTCGTCAGCATGTGCCCGTCTACGTTACTGAGCAGATGGTGGGCCATAAGCTGGGTGAATTTGCCCCCACGCGAACCTTTCGTGGCCACGCTAAGACCGATAAAAAAGCTCGTCGTTAGGTATTAGGTAGAGGAACTGGAGAAATGGCTGTGGATACCTCAGAGCAGGTTAAGGCGGTAGCCCGCTATGTACGCATGTCGCCCCGCAAGGTGCGTCGGGTGCTTGACCAAATTCGTGGTAAGAGCTACCGGGATGCGTTGATCATCCTAGAGTTCATGCCTTACAAAGCGTGCGAACCCATTATTAAGGTGTTGCGTTCTGCCGTGGCCAACGCTGAACACAACAACGGTCTTGACCCAGCGGGTTTGGTGGTAAGCGAGGCATTTGCTGATGCGGGGCCAGCTCTGAAGCGATTCCGCCCTCGGGCTCAGGGGCGGGCTTACCAAATTCGCAAGCCGACCTGCCACATTACTATTGCTGTGGCTCCGGCTGCTGAATAGCTTTCTTATTGATTCCATTGTCCAAACACTAGTTGTTCAAAAACCAATTTCCAGAGGGTTAGTTCGTGGGACACAAGATTCATCCAACCGGGTTTCGCCTTGGCATAGTTCAAGAGCACCGCTCTCGCTGGTTTGCAGAGGGCACTCGCTATCCTGACTTGCTTCAGGAAGACTATCGCATTCGCGAGTACGTTCAAAAAACTTTGAACAATGCCGGCATTGCCGATATTCGCATTGAGCGTAAGGCTGACCAAATTGATCTTGAGTTGCGAACAGCTCGCCCTGGCGTTGTTGTCGGTCGTGGTGGGGCGGGTATTGAGTCCCTGAGAATGGGTGTTCAGAAGCTCCTCAAGGATTCCAATCGTCAAATCCGCGTCAACGTGGTTGAAGTGAACCGCGTGGATGCTGACGCTGCCCTAGTTGCTGAATACATTATTCAGCAACTAGAGCGCCGCGTTTCTTTTCGCCGGGTGGTGCGCCAGGCTATTCAGCGTGCCCAGCGCGCTGGGGTAGAGGGCATCAAAATTCAGGTGAGCGGCCGTTTGAACGGTGCAGAAATCGCTCGTACTGAGTGGACACGGGAAGGTCGGGTACCTCTCCACACTCTACGGGCCGATGTTGACTACGCCTACACCACTGCTCAAACCACCTATGGCATTTTGGGTGTCAAGGTTTGGATCTTTAAGGGCGAGATTATTCCTGGCCAAGAGGAAGCTCCGGCTGCTGCTCCCAATGCTCAACCCCGCCGTCGTCAACCCCGTCGTCGTCAGCAGTTTGAAGATCGCTCTAACGAAGATTAGGCTGACCTCGCGTTTCTTTGATTGAATTTACCTGTGACTTCAAGAGTGCCGATCCATGCTAAGTCCAAAACGAACTAAATTTCGCAAGCAGCACCGTGGGCGCATGCGCGGCATGGCTCAGCGGGGCAGCGATATCAACTTTGGTGATTTTGCCCTTCAGGCAACCGAGCCCTGCTGGCTAACTGCTCGTCAGATTGAGGCAGCCCGTCGAGCCATGACCCGCTATGTACGGCGAGGCGGCAAGATCTGGATTCGCGTCTTTCCTGACAAGCCTGTGACCATGCGTCCCGCAGAAACTCGAATGGGTTCTGGTAAGGGTAACCCTGAGTTTTGGGTAGCTGTGGTAAAACCCGGTCGGATCGTTTTTGAGATCGCTGGGGTACCTGAGGCTACGGCTCGGGAAGCGATGCGGCTAGCTGCCTTCAAGCTGCCGTTTAAGACTAAGTTCATCGCTCGCGAAAGCAAGGAGGCGTAGGCTAATGGCATTAACCAAGATTCAAGAGGCGCGCAGCCTGAGCGATGAAGAACTGCTGAATGCGATCGCTGAAACCAAGCGCGAGCTGTTTCAACTGCGGTTTCAGAAAGCTACTCGTCAGCTCGATAAGCAGGTGCATCAGTTTAAGCATCTCCGTCATCGTCTGGCTCAGCTGATGACGGTTCAGCGGGAGCGCCAGCTCATTGCCCTAGAGGCAGAGGCAGAGGCCCAGGACACCGCCGTGGCAGCGGCCGCAACAGAATCGGTATCAGCGTAGGGAATAGGTGAATCAGATGGCGGTTAAAGAACGAGTGGGAATGGTCGTTAGCAACAAGATGGATAAAACCGTCGTGGTTGCTGTTGAAAGTCGCACCTCCCATCCTAAGTACGGCAAGATTGTGGTGCGGACAAAGCGCTATAAAGCCCATGACGAAGAGAATGCGTGCCAGGAAGGTGATCAGGTACGAATTCTTGAAACTCGTCCCCTGAGCCGAACCAAGCGTTGGATGGTAGCTGACATTGTTAATCGTGCGGCAGACGCATAGGGGGAAATTGTGATTCAGCAGGAATCGTACTTAAACGTGGCGGACAACAGCGGTGCCCGAAAGCTCATGTGCATTCGCGTACTCGGTGGTAACCGCCGCTATGCCGGGGTGGGCGATGTAATCATCGCTGTGGTTAAAGACGCGCTGCCAAACATGGCCGTGAAAAAGTCAGATGTCGTCCGGGCTGTAGTGGTGCGCACTAAGAAAGGCTTGCGCCGCAGCAGCGGTATGAGTATTCGTTTCGATGACAACGCTGCCGTGATTATTAACCAAGACGGCAACCCCAAAGGCACTCGCGTGTTTGGGCCAGTAGCCCGTGAGCTGCGCGACAAAAACTTTACCAAGATTGTGTCGCTGGCACCGGAGGTTCTCTAATGGCAACAACAAAGCAACCTGTGCGCCACAAGGTGCATGTGCGTAAAGGTGATACCGTTCAGGTGATTGCTGGACGCGATCGCGGCAAGGTCGGCGAGGTGCTGACCGTTATTCCCAAAACCAGCCAAGTGGTTGTACAGGGCGTAAATATTCGCACCAAACACGTTAAGCCTCAGCAAGAAGGCGAGTCGGGTCAGATCGTGACCCAGGAAGCCCCCATCCACAGCTCTAACGTCATGCTTTACTCCGAAAAAGAGAAAGTGGCGAGCCGAGTTGCTTACACCTTTACCGATGACGGGCGTAAGGTGCGGATGCTGAAAAAGACCGGTGAAATCATTGACTAAGGTTTTTAGTCTTACGCCCATCCTCTAGTCCTGACCAAGCCCAGGAAAGCGATAGAAACGACCCATGACCGACCAGTTAAAGACCATATATAAAGACACCGTTGTACCTAAACTGATGGAACAGTTTAAGTACGACAACATCCATCAAGTGCCCAAGGTGGTCAAGGTGACCGTCAACCGGGGCCTGGGTGAAGCGTCTCAGAATGCCAAAGCGCTGGAGTCTTCTCTGAGCGAACTGGCTTTAATCACCGGTCAGCGTCCGGTGGTAACCCGCGCCAAAAAGGCGATCGCAGGGTTCAAAATTCGTCAAGGCATGCCCGTGGGGATGATGGTCACCCTACGTTCTGACCGCATGTACGCCTTCCTAAATCGCCTCATCAACCTGACCCTGCCCCGCATTCGTGACTTTCGCGGCATTAGCCCCAAGAGCTTCGACGGACGTGGCAACTACACCTTGGGTCTGCGAGAGCAGTTAATTTTTCCTGAAATTAGCTACGACAGCATCGATCAAATTCGCGGTATGGATATCACCATCGTGACTACCGCCAGCACTGATGAAGAAGGCCGAGCGCTACTCAAGGAATTGGGTATGCCGTTCCGTGACAACTAACACAGGTTTATACGCGTACTAGAACTATGGCTGCTAACGACACAATTGCGGATATGTTGACTCGCATCAGAAATGCGAATCTGGCGCGGCACCAAACTGTAGGTATTCCTTCTACCCGGATGACCCGGAGTATTGCAAAGGTGCTCAAGGAAGAAGGGTTCATCACGGATTTCTCTGAAACTACTGTCGAAGAGCGTCCTCAACTGGTGGTCGCCCTCAAGTACAAGGGCAAGACTCGTCAGCCCATCATTCGCAACCTTACTCGCGTTAGCAAGCCCGGTTTGCGCGTGTATTCCAACCGAAAAGAGCTACCTCGGGTGCTGGGGGGTATTGGCATTGCAATTGTTTCTACCTCTAGCGGAATCATGACTGACCGCGATGCCCGTCGTCAGGGTATTGGTGGCGAAGTGCTTTGCTATGTCTGGTAGGTAGCTGAACAGCAATGTTGTTAGCTAACGGCTAGTCATCAAGGGCGTTATCGAGTGCTAAGGATTTAGGAGTTTTGCATCATGTCACGTATTGGCAAACGGCCAATCCCAGTCCCGGCTAAAGTGTCAATCGTAATTGACGGTCAGGACATTCAGGTTAAAGGGCCAAAGGGCGAGTTGTCTCGCACCCTGCCCAGTGGAGTAATGGTGGTTCAGGATGGTGAAACTGTTCTGGTCAACCGCAAAGACGATTCTCGCCTAGCCCGCGAGCGTCACGGCCTTTGCCGTACCCTAGTAGCTAATATGGTTGAGGGTGTTTCGAATGGCTACCAAAAGCGCTTAGAGATTCAAGGTATTGGTTACCGAGCACAGTTGCAGGGCCGCAACTTGAACCTCAGCTTGGGGTACAGCCACCCTGTCGTATTTGAGCCCCCTGCTGGTATTGAGTTCGTAGTCGAAAATAACACTAATGTTGTCATCAGTGGCATTGACAAAGAATTAGTAGGCAACATTGCCGCTAGCATTCGGGCGAGCCGACCCCCTGAGCCTTACAAGGGCAAAGGCGTGCGCTATGCCGGTGAGCAGGTCAGACGTAAGGCCGGTAAGTCAGGGAAGAAATAAGTCATGAAAGCAAGTCGTAAAGAATTAACCCGTCGCCGTCACGTCCGCATTCGCCGCCGCGTGTTTGGCACCTCTGAACGGCCTCGGTTGGCCGTGTTTCGCTCAAATCAGCATATCTATGCCCAGATCATTGACGATACAGCTCACCACACCCTAGTTGCGGCCTCGACGGTTGAGCCCGATGTTTTGAAGAATGAGTCTGGAGCTACTCAGGACTCGGCCACTGTAGTCGGCAAATTGATTGCTGAGCGTGCGCTGAAGGCTGGTATTACTCAAGTTGTTTTTGACCGAGGCGGCAAGTTATATCACGGACGAGTAGCGGCTCTGGCTGAGGCAGCCCGTGAAGCAGGCTTGAGCCTATAGGCCAAGCGTGATTGTTGGATAGAAAGCACCTGATTTTGCTTGATGTAAACAAGGCTGGGGAAAGGCATGGCAAACCGTCGCAAAGAAGCGCGTACTAAAGAAAAGAAGACCGACTGGCAGGAACGCGTTGTCCAAATCCGTCGTGTGACTAAGGTGGTGAAGGGAGGTAAAAAACTTAGCTTCCGTGCCATCGTGGTTGTCGGCAATGAGAAAGGCCAGGTTGGCGTTGGCGTTGGTAAGGCCGGCGATGTCATCGGTGCTGTGAAGAAGGGTGTAGCCGATGGCAAAAAACATCTGGTAGATGTGCCTCTGACTCGCTCTTATTCCATTCCTCATCCCTCCAATGGGATTGGCGGTGGTGCCAAGGTGTTTATGCGCCCTGCTGCTCCTGGTACTGGAGTGATTGCTGGCGGTGCCGTACGCACGGTGCTCGAATTGGCTGGGGTACGGAATGTCCTAGCCAAGCAGCTAGGCTCTAACAACCCCCTTAATAATGCTCGAGCTGCAGCGGACGCTTTAGCGTCTCTGCGCACCTTTGCTGACGTGGCTGAAGAACGGGATATCCCGGTTGAAAGCCTGTACATTTAATTCATTTCGGTATCGCTGTTTTTATTTTCCTCAGCCATGAGAATCAACGACGCACAACCACAAGTCGGCTCTAAGCGCCGCCGTCGCCGCGTCGGTCGCGGTATTTCTGCTGGCCAGGGCGCGAGCTGTGGCTTTGGCATGCGAGGGCAAAAGTCTCGTTCGGGTAGCGGTACTCGACCTGGCTTTGAGGGTGGCCAAATGCCCCTCTATCGTCGCATTCCTAAGCTCAAGCACTTCCCACTGGTCAATCAGAAGGAATACACCATTATCAACGTTAAAGGGCTGTCTGACTTGGCAGCAGGGACTGACGTCTCGCTTGAGTCTCTGCTCGAAGCCGGTATATTGACCACCAATGATGGGCCTTTGAAGGTGCTGGGTCATGGTGAAATTGGTGTGGCCCTAAACGTTAGAGCGGCGGCTTTTACCCAGTCTGCTAAAGAGAAAATTGAGCAGGCTGGCGGTACATGGGAAGTTGTCGCATAGCGGGATGGCTCGCTCATCCCTTAGACTAAAGTTAGGGACTGTAACCGTAGATTCTGCGGTTACTTATTGCCGTCAATGTATTGCTAAACGTAGGCCTGAGGTACATGCATGGTCGTAAGTCGGGGTAAAAATCCAAGCGCGCAGGAGACATTTATGCAAATGGCCCAGGCCGCTGGCCTGCGAAGCCGTTTGCTGGTGACCCTAGGGCTTCTGGTATTAGTTAGACTAGGGATTTTTATTCCGGTACCAGGTATTGATCGCCAAGCGTTTGGTGCTTCCATTCAGTCGGGCAGTTTGGCTGGCTTTGTAGGCTTCTTAGATATCTTTGTGGGGGGCGGTCTGTCCGCTCTAGGTATCTTTGCCCTGGGGATCCTGCCTTTCATCAACGCTTCAATTATCATGCAACTGTTGACGGCGGCTCTGCCTCAACTGGAAGATCTGCAAAAGAATGAAGGGGAAGCTGGTCGTCGCAAGATCTCCCAAATCACTCGCTACGTAGCTCTGGGCTGGGCGATTTTGCAGAGCACTTTGCTGGCGTCCTTCTTGCTCTATCAATTTGCGGAAGTTCCTGGCCCTGCGTTTGTGGCCCAGACGGTAATTGCCCTGACAGCCGGGTCAATGTTTGTGATGTGGGTGGGTGAGTTAATCACTGAGCGTGGTATCGGCAACGGTGCTTCGCTGCTGATTTTCCTCAACATTGTCTCGACCCTGCCACGGTCGTTAGGCCAAACGATTGAGTTGGCGCAGAGCGGCGATCGCGGCCTAGTGGGCGGCATTATCATTTTGATGCTAGCCTTTCTGGCCATGATTGTGGGCATTGTCTTTGTGCAGGAGGGGACTCGCCGCATTCCCATTATTTCTGCTCGTCGTCAGGTAGGCCGCAAGCTCTATTTAGAGCAGAGCAATTACTTGCCCCTGCGACTTAATCAGGGCGGCGTCATGCCAATTATTTTCGCCTCTGCTGTGCTGGTGCTGCCGATTTCGTTAACCCAGTACATCACTAATCCTGGATTCAGTCAGTTTGTGAATAACTATCTGAACCCAACTTCTCTCTTCTATGTTTCGCTGTACCTCGTTCTTATCCTCTTTTTCAGCTACTTCTATTCGTCTCTGGTAATGAACCCAGATGATGTATCGCGCAACCTGAAGAAAATGGGGGCTAGTATTCCTGGCATTCGCCCTGGTAAAGCGACTACTGAGTACATCAGCCGCATTCTCAATCGGTTAACTTTTCTTGGTGCTGTCTTTCTCGGTATGGTGGCGGTCGTGCCCAGTGCAGTGGAAAGTTTGACTCGGGTACAAACTTTTAGGGGCTTTGGAGCTACTTCTCTACTTATCCTGGTGGGTGTTGCCATTGATACGGCCAAGCAGATTCAGACCTACGTAATCTCACAACGCTACGAAGGGATGGTGAAGCAGTAGTGACTCGACTTATTTTTCTAGGTCCGCCGGGGGCGGGCAAGGGCACTCAAGCTCTGCTACTGGCTAAGGACTGCGAGGTTCCTCATATTTCGACTGGGGATATTCTGCGGTCGGCGGTGGCGGCGGGTAGTGAACTGGGCCAAAAAGCAGAGCAGTACATGAGTGCCGGGGAACTGGTGCCTGATGAGCTTATCTTAGATCTAATCCAGGAGCGGTTGGGTCAGGATGACACTAAAGCAGGGTGGCTGTTGGATGGTTTCCCTCGCAATGTGCCCCAGGCTGAGTTTTTGCAGAAACTGCTTGACCAGATTGAGCAGCCCGTTGACTTTGTGGTCAACCTAGATGTCGAGGATGATGTGATTGTTGCCCGCCTGCTGCAGCGGGGACGTGACGACGATGAAGAGTCAGTGATTCTTAACCGACTTCAGGTATACCGTCAGCAGACGGAGCCGTTAATTGATTTTTATCGTGACCGCCAACAGTTGGTATCGGTAGATGGTAATCAAACCATGGACGTAGTTCATGCTGACCTAAAGCGCCTAGTACTCGAGTAGTTACTGGGGTTATGCTAGAGTTCAGCCTGTTGATTGTGTAATGAGGGAGAGTTCAGCTTGTCTAAGCAAGACCTAATTGAAATGGAGGGTACCATTACTGAATCGTTGCCGAACGCGATGTTTCGGGTCGATTTGGATAATGGATTTAACGTATTAGCCCACATTTCTGGGAAGATTCGTCGTAATTACATCAAGATTTTGCCGGGCGATCGCGTCAAGGTAGAGCTTACCCCCTACGACCTCACCAAGGGGCGCATTACCTACCGTCTTCGCAAGAAGTAGCCTGACTATTAGGCCAAGATGGGTGTCAATAGTTTGTCGGCCCCTGTGCGGAAGATGTCTGCACAGGGAAGTAGTGTTTGGGCCTCGACCGACTGAATGGCCTCCTCGGCATTAGCTGCGGCGAGGTGACCCGTGTTGAGGGCGATCGCGACTACCTTAGCCGGGTAAAATGCCCCTGCTGCTGTTGTGACCTGTTCATAGAGGGCGATTACGCCGGGTAAATCCGGAATTTTTACTTGGGGAAAGTTGTGAATGTGGCTCTGCCCAGCTCGGTGTACCAGCACCAGATGGGTGGGTTGGGTGCCTCGCAGCAGAGGCAGTGTAGCGGTCGAGGCCGGGTTGAGTAGCGATCCCTGCCCTTCCACAAAGACGAAGTCGTAATGAGGGCCATGGCGCATAAGCTGCTGTTCGACGGCTCCTGACGCGTAATCAACCCGAATGGCATCTAGCGGCACGCCGTCGTCCCCCAGCATGAGGTTGGTTTGGCCCGTGGCAATCACTTTAGATCGCAACCCGCGCTGGAGGCAGGCGCGGTGCAGCTCTAGGGTTGCCGACATTTTGCCCACGGACATATCGGTACCTACGGTCAGAATGCGCTTGCAGTTTAGCTGACTGGCCTGCCCGCTCCCCACAGTCAGGCCTTCCGGTTCCTGGCGTACGTCCCAAATCCACTGGTGGTCTCTCAGCCAGGGCTGAAGCGCTGGGTGGGTGGCCATGGGTGTATGCAGGCCGTTTACAATACTCAGCCCTGTTTTGACCGCCTGCTCAATTTCTTGAAACCAGGCATCGGGCAGCTTGCCACCAGAGGGAGCAATGCCAATAGCCAGCACATCTGGGGTGTAGGCCAGGGCCTCGGTGAGCGATTCGACTACGGGGATAGGCTTGTCGATGCCAGTGAGGTCATGGAGCGATCGCCCCGCCGCCTGATAATCAATCACCGCCACAATCGGCGACTGGCTAAAGCGCAGCAGGGCCAGGCCCGTCTTACCCATGGTGCTCTGAGTGCCCTCGTGCATGAGTAGGGCAATGCGGCTATCGGGCTTGAGGTACATAGCTAAGTCCAAGTCCTGGGTGAGCAGAGGGAAGTAGGCGTCCGTCAGCTAGGGTAAGGCCACTGAAGGGGTCGTCCCGCAGGTTGAGGTGGCTGTCGAGGTCGAGATAGTCGGCTAAGGGCGAGAGCTGAGCCATAGCCCCATTCGCTAAGCTGCTGTCGGAATAGCAGCCGAACATCACCTGAAGGCCGCAAGCCCGCGCGGTGTGAATCATCCGCAGGGCCTCGGTCAGCCCCCCAGCTTTCATCAATTTAATGTTAATGCCATCGACCAAATTCGCTAGACGAGGAATGTCTGAACTGTTGAAGCAGCTCTCATCTACAAAAATCGGCAGCGGTGAGTCTCGCTTGAGCTTGGCCAAATCAACATCCTGGCTGACGGGTAGGGGTTGCTCTAGGTGGGTAACGCAGCGATCGCCTAACCAATCCGCCATTTGTTTGGCTTCCTCCAGGCCCCAGCCACCATTGGCATCGACGCTGAGGCTGACGGCGGCGGGGATCTGGTCATAGACGGCCTGAAACATAGCTTGATCGGCTTCAATGCCTTGGGGACTACCGAGCTTTACCTTAAGGGCGCGAGCGGAGGTTTGCTGTAGCCAATCCTGCGATCGCTGCCGGGCGGCCTCGGGCGATGAAATGCCCACGGTAACTGACGTCGGCTGAATGCGCCCTAAATCCAGCCCCAGCAGTCGCCAAATAGGCTGCCCAACCAACTTGCCGCACCAGTCCCACAGCGCCACGTCGAGGGCGGCGCGGATAGCCGAGGGGAGAGATGACCCGGCAACAGCGGCCTCAATCGCCTGGCGTTCCAACGGATGGAAGGGCGATACGGTTGTCTGCAAGTGAACTATGGCGGCCTGCAATGTGTCCAATGTTTGTCGGTGGGTGCCAATAGAAAAAGGAGCCGCTTCTCCCCAGCCTTCTATGCCCTCGGCGCTGAGCTTAAGCCAGAGATTAGTCGATTGGGCTGTGGTGCCGCGACTGATAGTGAGCGGTACACGTTTGTGAACAGTAAACGGCTGACAGGTAATTTCCATGCAGGTGGTAGCTAGCTCAATGGCGGTACTTGGCAACACCGTAGGTCAACGCTGAAGCAGGGCAATGTGCTCAGGGCACTGCTCTCAACTCAGCAGTCGCGCCACTGCTGGTCGGGCTAGCTAAGTTTTTACGCTATGCTACTGCATCCAATCGGCAGAGCGCTGCGTACTGGGTATGAGTCTTCACCAAAGAGACTTTTAGCCGTTTGTTGAGTGGAATGAAGCATTATGTTGAGAGAACGAAAGCATCTGCGCAATAGCTTAATTGCCTTAGCTACCTGTCTGTTTGTAACGCTACTGTACTCTCCGATGCTGGGCCGGGTGATGGCTCAGGCACCGCTGGTAACCCCCGCGCTGGCAGCAACTCCCTGGTCTGGTGCCCCCAGCGACACCTTTGCCCTAGGAGAACAGATTGATGCAAACCTAGCGGCGGCGACGGCTCCTCTGCTGGCTCAAGGCTTAAATGAGCCCATCGTTACCTATATAGCCACGCTCAGCGGTCAGAATATTGTACCCAAAGGGGTCATGACCGATGCCCGTGGAGTGGTTGGGGCGGCCCTGTCCGGCAATCGCCTAGTGGTGCGCGGCAGTTTTCGTGAGCTGAGCAGTGCCCCGCGCGACTATGCCACCGACCCGCTCGATCCGCCTAACCCCAACATCACCTCGGCGTTCCACGTCCACCGCGGTAGCGCTAGCGAAAATGGGCCATTTCAGTACGCCCTAGAGGTAACTATGAATGCCAACGGTCGCGGGGGAAGCGCCATGGGCGACTATACCCTCACGCCTGAACAGCTTCAGGCGCTGCAAAATGGCATGCTGTACATCGACTTCCACACCAGTCGCTACCGGGCTGGCGAACTGCGAGGCATTTTAATGCCTGCTTAGGCGATCGCTACATACTCTATATCCCGTTGGGTGGCGCTCAGTCACCACCCAACGGGATGGCAGCACACCCGAACCATGGCATTGTATAAAGCAATGATTGCGGTACGATCCTCCAGTCACGTGACGGGTCTGGTGTCTGAGCATCCAATGTATATGGATTTTGATCGACTGACCTCGACAGGCACTGAAGCACCCACGGATGCAGACCTTTGGTTGGCTTTAAAGGCGGGGCAAACTAACGCCCTTGGCCCTCTGTACGATCGCCACGGTGGACTGGTCTACGGCATTGCTCTTAAAGTGTTGAGCCACACCCAGGACGCCGAAGACCTGACCCAAGACATTTTTGTCAAGCTACCGTTGGCGGCCTATGACCCCCAACGAGGCTCGTTGCGCACATTCCTGGCCATACTGACGCGATCGCGCGCCATTGACCGCCTGCGATCGCGCCAAGTGGCTCGGGCTGCGGTGGAACGCCTTCAGTCTGCCCAGGTAATACCCCCGACCCGCACCCCAGAGCAGGCTCTAGCCCAAGCTGAGCGTGCCCACGACATCCAGACGGCTCTAGATCAGCTTTCTGAGAGTCAGCAAAAGATTTTGCGCCTGGCCTACTACGAAGGGCTATCCCAAACCACCATTGCCGAACGGCTCGATACCCCCCTGGGCACCGTCAAAACTCATTCTCGTCGAGGCCTGCTGAGGCTACGACAAATTCTCCAAGAGCGTTGGGGTAACTAGCACTATGACTGGGTCGATCTCATCAGAACAATTGCAGCTGCTGCTGGCGGGCTATGTTCTCTACAACCTTAGCCCCGAAGAGTCAGCTACCCTGTCAGACCTGCTGGCGGCCAACCCCGATCTACAGCAGGATATTGACCAGCTCCAGCAGGCGCTGGAAACAGCCTACGATGCTGATTCTGTCAGCCCACCTGCCCATTTGAGGATGGCTCTACTACAGACCGCTGCCCAGTCGGTTGATAGGGCTGAAGCGGTGAGTGCCTCGGTTGTGGCTCTGGGGCGGCCTCAGCGTTGGGGACGAATCTGGGGGGCAACAGCAGCAGTGCTGATTGCTGGCCTCAGTTTGAGCAACCTGATGCTTTGGCGATCGCTACAGCTTGAGCGGGCCAGCCAGCCGAACGAAACCTTGACCATTGCCCTGGGTTCTCCTGAGGGTGGTGCGTCGTCGGGACAGGCTCAGGTGGTGATTAACCCCAATACCCTGGCGGGCTCCCTCACGGTGGCGAACCTGCCGCCCCTGGAGCCTGGTACTGTTTACGTACTGTGGACGGTAGTAGACCCCAGTGCTGCGGCCACTGTGGACCAAAAAAACGCTATTCTCACCACCGTGTTCACGGTGAATGAGCAGGGCCAGGTGTCGCAACCCATTGATCTGCCGCCCGTGTACCGCCGCGATCGCGGTCTTGTGCGGGCCGTGGCCATTACCAAGGAAAGCGCCGCCGCGCCCCAGGCCCACCTGTCGCCTCCCCTGCTAATTCAGCCCTTGTAGAAACTCAGGGTTTCTCTGGCATAGGGTAGAGCATTGGCGAGATAATTGAGCCATAGTTCCCTCAAGAGGTGTACGTTGGCTCCATCGGTTTTGCCTGCTACCGCGTTTATCGACCCCCAGGGCCACAACCGAGCGGCCATTGCAGCGATTTTGCAGACGGTGGTCGAGCAAATTCTTGACTACTCCACAGGGGCGGGCAGCCACGACCCTCTGCCCTCAATCAAGGAGATTGAGTTTAGCGGTATTCCAGTTCAGCCCACGGCGATCGCCCCCCTGTTGGCATCCCTGGGCGACCTCATGGCCCAGTCGATGAACCCGGCCCACCCCGGTTACATGGGCCACATGGATCCCTTACCCAGCACCGCTTCTATTGTGGGCGACTGGGCGGCGGCAGCCTTGAACAACAACATGCTGAGTGTGGAGATGTCGCCTGCGCTGTCGCGGTTAGAGCCGCTGCTGCTGGCCGAATTGGCCCAGATGTTTGGGCTGGGGGAGCGGGCGGGGGGGCTGCTGGCCAGCGGTGGCAGCCTGGCTAATTTGCAGGCGCTCACCGTTGCCCGCAACGTCAAACTAGACTGTCTACGGCAGGGATTGGCCGGAGGGCCACCACCGGTGATCTTGGCTTCGGAGATGGCCCACACCTCGATTCAAAAGGCGGCAATGGTGCTGGGACTGGGGCTGGAGGGGGTAGTGCTGGTACCCGCAAACGCCAATGCCCAGATGGATGCGACTGCTCTAGACGAGAAAATTCAGAGTGCGATCGCCCGAGGGCAGCGGCCCTTTGCGGTGGTGGGTACGGCGGGCACCACCGTCACCGGCAACATTGACCCCTTGCCTGAGATCGCCCGCATCGCCCAAACCTATAAGCTCTGGTTTCACGTGGATGCGGCCTATGGTGGCGCGATCGCCTTTTCGCCCCGGCACCGGCATCGGCTGACGGGCATTGAACAGGCCGATTCGGTGACGTTCAACCCCCAAAAATGGCTGTATGTCACGAAGACCTGTGCCTCGGTGCTGTTTCGCGATCTGGGGTTGCTGCACAGTCACTTTCGAGTGTCAGCACCCTACATGAATACTGAGCCCGACTGGGTAAATCTAGGGGAACTGACGGTGCAGGGAACTCGCCATGCCGATGTGCTCAAACTGTGGCTCACGCTCCAGCATCTAGGCCAAGTGGGCTGCGCCGAACTGATCGAGGCCAGTTATGCCCTGAGCGAGCACTTTGTCACTCAGGTGCGCCAGCGTCCCTACCTAGAACTGGCCAGCGAGCCTGAGATGAATCTAATCTGCTTTCGCGGCTGCCCCGCCGCGCTGCCGCCAGCCCAGCGGGATGCCTGGAACGCCAGCTTGCAGAACTACCTGCTGAAGCAGCACCAGATCTTTTTATCGGTGCCGTGCTTTCGGGGGCAGCGATGGTTGAAGGCGGTGTTGCTCAACCCGTTTACTACGGCGGCTGAGGTAAGCCAGCTATTTGAGGCGATTGATCAGTACGCTGGTTGAGGGGTGCGATCGTCTACTTGTTGCCAAAAGCAAGTTATCCACAGACAGCTAAAAAACTGTGGATAACCTAAAGCTTTTGCGATCTGACAACAACGAATAATCCTAAAAGCCCTGACTGTGCAGGCTTTTTGGCAGATGCCTTAAAATTAAGGCTGACAAGTAACCTGTGGAAAACTATAACTGAATTCAGCTTCTAGGAACCGATCTGCCCAGCAAAATTGTGGCCAAAAAAACTGAGCGAATTAATCGGCTTTTTATTCTAAGGGGTGACTCCGTTATTACTGTAAATCACAATACATTTCTTTGCAATTCGCGGCTGACCTTGCCCACCATTTTCAGCCCAGGCCAAGCCCAGGGGAGTCTAGAATCGCTATGCTAGAGAGGCTCCAGCACAGCGGCAGGGCGCTGTTTGTGCACCAAACATGAACCGGGAGATTTATTTAATGGTTGGAACTCAGCTTGCAGCACGGGACTTATTTCGCGCTGCCTATGAAAATCGCTACACCTGGGATGCAGCTTTCCCTGGTTACACCGCCGATGTGACGTTTACCCACAACGGCCAGACCCATAGTGGCCAGGTCAAGGTTAGCGCCGACCTCAAGCTTGAAGTGAGCGGCATTGCCGATGAGGCGGCCCAAAAAATGGTGCATGGTCAGCTGTTTGAGGTCTCGATTCACCGGGTGCGGCGCGAGTTTGAAGACAGCCACAGCAACAACACCTTTCGCTATGGCGATACCCTCGCCGACGGCTCAGTGGAGATTTTGATGGGCGGTAAGGCCGAGGGCGATCGCTACCAGCTCAAAGACAACGAAGTGTCGATGGTGCATCGCCATATTCACGGTGTCGTGGTGACCATTCACACCTATAGCAGCCATGACACTGGCTCAGGCTACCTGTCGCATCGCTATGACTCGGTCTACCACGATCCCAAAACCGGCGATCAAAAGGGCGGCCTCAGCGATTTTGAAGACGAATACACCGAAGTTGGCGGCTACTATATTCTTTCTCGCCGCGCCATCGAAACCAGTGTTGGCGACGACATCGATAGACAGGAATTTGTATTTTCTAACATTGCTCTGATTGCGGTCTAAGGGCTCTGCCCATCTAGTTGACGATGGCGCCTCACCCGTCCTGCCTAGGCAGGACGGGTTTTCTACTTATCTGGGCGCGATCGCACCGTCATCTATGGCAAAAGAACGAAAACGGAACAGCGAAACCTCAAAAGTGCCCAAAAGGTTCAGACAGCGGCGACCTTAGCCATCTAGGCTTACACTGGCCAATGGAAATGCCTCCCCCGCCTTTAGCACCCACGCCTTTAGAATGAAGGGTGTAGCGTAATTGTGATGTTTGGCCTATGCCACCCCGTTGGCCCCGTAAACCCACCCGAGAAGATCCTGCCTACCGCAAGTTAGAAGACCGTATTAACTTTGCGGTGCATGTGGCGGCGTTTACTGCCGTTAACTCTGGGCTGTGGTTTTTTAATACCCTTAACCCTGAGTGGGTGCCTTGGGCAAATAAGGTAACTCTGACGTGGTTGCCGGTTTTGGTCGCTAATGCTGTCTATATTTTTGCGATCGCAGATTACTCCCCTGCGCCCCTAGCGTCCACGGCTGACCCTGACCCCAACCCAGAGCCTTAGATGGAGAACCCAAACTATGTCTGATGCCTCTACCGCCCGCGCCATTGAGTCTCTAGCTGCCACCATTGGCGACAAAGTGTATCTCGATGTGGCCAAGTGGCACTTATATCTGGGCGACGCCAAACTGCACACGCCCCTGGCTGAAAAGCTCTACCCCCTGGTCGCTGGCGATAAGGTAACCGAATCTGCCGTAGCCGATATCTTAACCAGTACGTCGGTGGCTATTGGCGGTGGGCAAAAAACCGTCACCCTGGCCGACTTGATCCCAGCAGCGGGTAAGGCCGATCTGCTAGAGGCGATCGCCGATTACCAGCGCGATCTGTAGTCAACGCCTGTCGGGGCGATGACCGGGCCGCTCTGGCGGAAAATCGTCCTCAGGCCACAGCTCCATGGCATCTACATCGATGGTGGGTGTTTTGTCGTCGCGCAGATTGGGGCCAGAGGGCAGCCCGGCGGTGGCGTCGGTGACAGCTTCGCGCAGCTGGTTGCGTAGGCTGCGGGTGCGCTTTTTCACATTGCCCAGCAGGCCACCGAGCTTATCCTGAGCCTCGGCCTGAAGCTTTTGGCGGCGGTCTTGGGCCTTGGCTCCTAGCTTGTGGCGACCTTCCTGAAATTGTTCATTTACCTGATCGCGCATAGTTTGGGTGCCTTTAACGGCAGCATCCCAACTGCGGCGAGGGTCGGGCATTTTGTCTAGGGGAATGCGATCGAAGGGTGACTGGGCTGGAGCGGGCTGTCGGGGTGGCTGCACCCCAGCCTGAACTAGAACCGGAGCGCTCAAGGCGGTGTCCTCTGCCATCATGCGACGGCGACCAGTGCTAATCACGGCCACTGGGGCTAGGGCGTAGAGGCCAGCAGGCAATGGGCTGGTTTCTGCCGGGACGAATAGGTATTGCAGGATGTTGCCGGTGGCGGGGTCGAAGCGATAGTCGGTGAGCTGACCAATGCGATCGCCGTGGTCTGACCACAGCTCGATCTCTCCCAGGGGTAGGCAGTCTTGCAGATGCTCGTCAATCGCCTCGGCCCGCGCCCCAGCTTTCACCACCACCCCATCGCGCCCAATGGAGCCAATCTGGGGCCACAGAAACCGATGACTTTGGCGGGTCAACAGGCCGCCAGCGCTACAGCCAATGCCTTTGACTTGGTGAGTGCGCCCGTTGACCCAAATTTCGGCAATGGGGCCAAACTCTTCGGCGGTGTCGAGGTTAATAGCCAGGCGGTGGAGCAACTCGCTCTTCAGCATGCTCTGGGGAAATGACCCGTCCATAAATCAGCACTCCTACGATCGCTAGCCCAAGCCCAAACGCGTCTTTGGCCTGGATGGGGTCTATAGGCCCATGGTAATCGATCAAAATTTGCGCTTGGAAACTCGAACAAGGGTTTGAAGGCACAGGACTCTCGCTATTTCGTATTTTGGGAGTCTGCCTGTAACGTTTGTCGAGCGGTCATCAAAACAGTCAACAGGTACAGCAGCCCCAACGCCCCGCCGCCATAGATCAACCCCAGGGACAGGTTAGAATCGAAGGTATAGAGAGGACTGTGATCGAGCCGTTTGTGCAACCCGGCGTGGATGACGAGAAAGATCGCCACAGCAGTGCGCGACCAGCGGCGCACAGCGGGAGCTTCGTTATGAGTCAGCCACAGCAGCCCGGCCACTAGGGGAATGTGAACCAGCACAAAGGCCATTTCGGCGATCGCCTCAGGCAGACGGTTGAGAATAAACAGGAGTCGCCACTCGGCTTGGGTCATGGCGTCGAGTTCGTGGGCCACGAGGGTAGCAAAGCTCAGGTAAAACAGCCGATTTTCCATTTTGCGGCACCTTTGGGGTTGGGGGCTCGTTGTCTTCGGGGGCGTGAACTGATTCCGCCCTGACAATTCCGAGTTAGAGTGAGCATGAATAGGTCATCTGGGGCGGTGTTATGTCTGAGCAAACCGGGAATATCTTACTGGTAGACGATGAGCCAGGTCTGCGTGAGGCGGTGCAAGCCTATTTAGAAGACAGCGGCTTTACGGTGCGTGCCGCCAGCAACGCCAAGGAAGGCTGGGATCTGCTGCAACAGGAGACGCCGGATGTCCTAATTTCGGACATTATGATGCCTCAGGTCGATGGCTATGCCTTTTTGGCCCAGGTGCGCGACGACATTCGCTTTAAAGGGCTGCCGGTGCTGTTTTTGACGGCGCGGGGCATGACCACCGATCGCATTCAGGGCTATAACGCGGGCTGCGACGCCTATCTCTCTAAACCCTTCGATCCTGAAGAACTGGTAGCCGTGGTTAGCAACCTGATGGGTCGCCGTGCCGCTCAAACCATTGACGCGGGCGACATCCCAGATATTGCCGTCATGGCTCGTCAGATTGAAGAGATCAAAGCCATGCTGACCCAAAAGGGTGGCATCGCCAAAGTGACCTCAGACATTCGCATCGACCTTACTCCTCGTGAGCAAAGCGTGCTCGATCTGGTGGCTGAGGGGCTGATGAACAAAGAAATTGCCAGCCGCCTAGAGACCAGCGTACGCAACGTTGAAAAGTACGTCAGCCGCCTGTTTAGCAAAACTGGCACCAACAGCCGCACAGAACTGGTGCGCTTTGCCCTAGAACACGGCATGGTGACGACTTAGGGGCGAGAGCAGGCGTTTTCCTTAAATCAGAGTCCCTGCGGTTAAGCCGATTAACGCCCCAACAGGCACCAGTTGCCAGGTTGGACGGCTGAATTTTGCTAGGCCAATGAGAGCAGCAAAGCCCACGGCGCTCGCAACCACCGAACGGGGCACGGTGTCTTGCAAGAGGGCGGTGGCGGCGAGAGGGACGGCGGCGGCGGCGATCGCCCCCAACACCGCTGGCATCACTCCTTTTAGAAAGCTTTTGACCCAGGGGTTTTGCCGCAGCCATACTAGAAACGGTGAGGCAAACATAATGAACAAAAACGACGGGGTAAAGATTGCGATCGTGGCGACCAGCGCCCCCAGCGCCCCGGCAACCTTATAGCCCACAAAAGCCGCGGTGATCACCACTGGGCCGGGGGTGAGTTCTCCCAGGGCGACACCGTCGATGAACTGGTTGCGGGTCATCCAACCAAAGTCATCCACCACTGCCGTTTCGAGTAAGGGAATGATCACCAGGCCGCCGCCAAAGATAAAGGCTCCGGTCTTGAGAAAGAAGGTTGAGAGGGGAACAACGTAGTCTTGAATGCGATCGAGGCCCCAGAAGCTAGAAACTGCGACGGGGTCGGCGGGGAGGTTCGCTAGCAGATTGGGAATACCCTGGGTGATGGGCAGCAGGGGGGCAAGCCAGGCACTCGTGCGGATAGATGGCCCAGCGGGCGGCGGGGCGGTGGGGCGATAGATGACGAGTCCGGCCAGACCCGCCAGCAGAAAGAGCAGCAGGATGTTGACGCGGAAGATGAGGGAGAGGAAGAGAACAGTGAGAACGATCGCCACCCCCTGCCAGTCTTTGATTGCCTTTTTCCCCAGCTTCCAGCAGAAGCCAAAAATAATGGCGATCACCACGGGCGAAATGCCCAAAAACAAGTCCTCAATTTGGGGCACCCCCTGGAACTTGAAGTAGGCCCACGACAGCGCCAGCACAATCAAAAACGCCGGTAAAATAAAGCAAACACCCGCCACCAATGCCCCCAACTGCCCCGCTCGCAAGTACCCAATGTAAATGCCGGTTTGGGTTGAGGCGGGGCCGGGTAGCATTTCGCAGATCGCTACCCCCTCAAGAAACTGCTCTTCTTTGAGCCAGCCGCGCCGCACCACCGCCTCATCGTGAATCATGGCAATGTGGGCCTGGGGACCGCCAAAGCCAATCGCTCCTAGCTTGAGAAAGAGTCGGGCTAGCTCGGTTAAACGAGCCAATAAACTTGCCTGAACTAGCTCTACGGCTGGGGAATCCAATTCTGGCGGCTGGCTCATGGGGCAACACAATAATGCTGACGCCACTGTATCGAAATTCGATCGTGGACTCCTATATCGGGCGCTACATTGGTCTGAGGCTGTGGGTTACTGCCGAGGAAGCGGAGGCGTAGGGGGGACGAAATCCTTCGATGCTTTTGAGGTTGAGCACTCGCCTAGCCGTGGCATTGGACTACCTATTCAAAAATTCTTCAAGCTGGGGAAATTAAGGACTATGAAGCCCTATCAGGCTATTCCAATCTGCGATCGCAGTGAACCGCTGGTGCCCATCCCCGGCGATCGCTTTGCTCTGGTGGAACCCCACCCCTACCAAGCGCTAGGTGCTCCCTACGATAATCAGTCGCCCTATTCTCTCAGATCAGGCGTTCTCACCGCCCTGATCGAAGCTCAGGATCAGCTTCAGCAGCAGCGACCGGGCTGGCGCTTACAAGTTTTTGACGCCTTTCGTCCCGTGGCGGTGCAGCGGTTTATGGTGGAGCACACTCTCGCAGAGCAGGCACGGGCGCGGGGCTGGGTTGCCGAAGCGCTTACCTCTGCCCAGCGCGATGAGCTGATGGCAGTGGTCACGCAGTTTTGGGCCATGCCCAGCGATGACCCAGCCACGCCGCCGCCCCATAGCACCGGGGCCGCGCTAGATGTGACGCTGATCGATGCTACCGGGAGCGTGGTTGATATGGGATCGCCCATCGATGAGGTGTCGTTGCGATCGCACCCTGACCACTTCGCTGCCAGCCCGACCCCGGCTGAGCAAGCCTTTCACGCTCACCGCACGCTGCTCAACCAGGTGATGACGGCGGCGGGGTTTCGCCGCCACCCCAACGAGTGGTGGCACTTTTCGTTAGGCGATCAGCTTTGGGCCTGGCTGCGGCGACAAGAAACCGGCAGCGACAAGTTTTTGGCTCACTATGGGCGAGCCTCGGTAGACTTGTGGGTACAGTGAGACCAGCGGATTGGGCAGTATCTAGAGGAGTCAGCGGCGATGAAGGCAACAAAAGTTAGGTCTTGGTTCTGCCGATCGATCATTGTCTTGCTGACGACGCTGGCTGCCGCTCCAGCCCACGGTCAATCCACCGCCATTTTGCAGGATGCTTTGCGACTTGCAGTCTGCTTGAATGACTGGGACAGCGCGATCGCCCACACCAGCCAGCTCGAACAAATCCCTGATCTGCCCATTAAAACCCTCGCTCAGCTAGCGACGTTTCGCCGTCAAATGCAGCTATTTCGCCAAAACCAAACGGTGGTGAGCCCTATTGATGGCTGTGAACCCGTGCTCGCCGGGTTTGGTCTGCCCGGCTACAGCGGTCGGCCCCTGGATTTTGACCGAGGGGTGTACTCCAGCATAGGCCGTGGCACCCCGGTTGTTGCCGCCGACCAAACCCTGCGGCAGTATGAAGCCCTCTGGCAGGCCGGGCTGGGCGTTACCGCTGACACCCCCCTCAGTCCCTTAGCCGAGGCCCAGCGCGTCAACACCCGCAGCGGCAGCGGTGTCACCACCGGAGCCGTGAGCCGCCGCATCGATATTTACGCCTTTCTCGGTGCTCAGGGAGACAGCACCGACCTCGATCTAACCGTCATTCAGCAGCGACCAGGGGTGCTCTATACCGACGATGCGGCCCATCTGTTCTTGTTTGATGCCGCCGGTCGGCTCCTGGCCGAAGCTCGCACGACCCAGGGTGTGCAGCCTCGCCTAGCGGCTACCACCCTGCCCGCTAGTGGGGTGTACTATGCCGCCGTCACCACTCCTCAGCATCGTCCTCTATTGGATGAAAGGGGCTTTATCACCGGTTGGCAGGGCATTGGCACCAGTGCCATTACCTACACCCTTACCATTGACGGCTTGACCCCTTCCCTAGAGCTGGGGTTGCGTTAGGTGGGTCGGTGGGTCGGTGGGTCGGTTGAAAACTTTTTTGTTCACCCACTCATCCACTCACCTACGGCTGCCGACAAATTCCAAACACTGATGTAAATCCGTGCAGAAACGTTGTCTGCCCCACGGGGCCAATCTCGCCGCCGCAGAAAAAGCCTCCTATGGGAAGGCCGGGCAAATATTGGGCAAACAGACCTGAGTCAAAGTTGGCCTGGTTATAGAGCCCGGCACCGCGCCCCATGCAGGAAAACATCAGCGCTCCGACAGGGGCGATCGCTACAGGAGTCTGCTGCTGGTAGCGCTGCAATAGGGCTTCGAGGTCGGTGGCGGAGGTGTGGGCATCGCGTAGATGAAACTGCACTCGCTGCCCGGGGCGCAGCCGATCGCCCACCGCGATCGCGCCCATTTTGGGGTCAACCCCCAGCAGCGTGCGAATTAAAAAGTCGCCTGGGTTGAGGCTGAGCTTAAAGCTGTCCTGGGCCATGCCGATGAAGAGGGAACTCTGGGCCAGCTGGCGATCGCCCTCGGGCAGCGTTTCAAACAGCTCTTGCAGCAGCTCTAGGGGCGGGCGCGCCGAGTCGCTGTCTTCTGGGTCGCTCAGAGACAGCAGAATGTTGCGCTCGGCCTTATCAACCCGATAGACAGGCCCTATAGGGCGGCAGCCCTGGGCCACAATAGTGTCAAGCACAATCGGCCCCGCCAGGGCTACTCCAACAGCGCCTTCGGTATGTAGGGTGCGATCGCAAAATAGCCCACTGTGGCGATTAAACCCGTCCACGCTGGCTAGACCGCCAATCTTCACGCCGCTGGGGTAGGCAAAATCAAGCCCCTGGAGCAGGTCGGTGACGTTGGATGAAAACGGGTCAGCCATCAAAATAAACTGAGGGTTCGCTTCTGGCGCGACCCCCATTAGCTCAGACCAGGCATTGGGCGGGCTGTCTAAATCCGGAAGGTCATCGCTCGACAGATGAAAGCTTCGTACCGTGACCCCTGGCAGCCGAGCCAGCGTCAAACTTAAGGCTGGGGTGTCTTCTAATTCTTGGGGGTGGCCTTGGTCATCCATACCCACAATGCCGCCGCCGCTGCATCCCACCAAAGCCGGTATGGGCAACAGGTCGTGGAGCAGAGGCAGCAGGCGAGCAAACTCGCTGGTAAACGACGACGAAATGAACACAATGCCCAGATCCGGAGCCCCCGTCAGGCGGTGCTTTAGCTGCTCTACCACGTCCTTCACTGCCCCCTCAAGGGATGGACGGGTCGATACCGCATTGGCCCACTCCATGGGTGGATGGTCTGGTTGGGGAATGTCGGTCATTGAATAGCCCCCTCCTTGGGTGGTTCCAGTCTAGATCGGATTGCTCCTCCCCCTGAGTAAATTGACCTGGGCTCAGAATGTTCAGCGGTTACCCCTGCCATGGTGGAGATGTGTACAATGGAGAGTGAGTACTTATACTGACCTCGTCTGGGCCAGCCGGGGGGGCTGTCAAGGGCGTAACCCTGCCTCTATGGGGTAGAGTTTTCACCGCCAGAGCCTCTGAATCGGTGCAGTATACTAAGCCTGGAGTCGGGATCTGACAATCTAAAACCATAGTTTGCCCCTGCTGACCAGGCCACAGGCCCCCGCTAGTTGTTTACAAACGGTAAGAAAGGACATGAGCGAGAACATCAAAGAGCGCATTGAAAAAGAAATTGAAGGTGCCCGGGCCGCCTGTGATGCCACTGGTGGCAGCTCCCAGGAGTGCGCCGCTGCTTGGGATGCTGTAGAAGAGCTTCAGGCAGAAGCGTCTCACCAGCGCGAGAAAGGCACCGATAAAAACTCTCTAGAAGTCTACTGCGACAACAACCCTGAAGCCGACGAGTGCCGAGTGTACGACACCTAGGCTAACGAGCTACCTCTTGGGAGGTTGAAACGCTACAAAAACGTCTCGATCGCCGGGGCGTTTTTGGCGTTTTAACCCCCGTTTTCTGGTGTACTTGAACCTATCCCTTACCCGATCGCTATGACGCTAACAGTCTATGGCATTCCCACCTGTAGCACCTGCAAAAAAGCCCTGCAATGGTTAGATAGCCGCGCCATTGCCTACGACTTTGTCGACACCAAAGAACATCCTCCCAGCCGGGCCATGATAGCGGCCTGGGTAGACAGCCTTGGCAGCAAACCCATGCGCAACACCTCAGGGCAATCCTACCGGGCGCTGGGAGATGAGAAGCAGACCTGGGGTGACCCCGAATGGGTCAACGCCTTCACTAACGATGCCATGCTGCTGAAGCGCCCTCTGGTTGTCAAAGACGGCCAGGCGATACTGGTTGGGTTTCGGGCGACCGAGGCCGAGCTAAACGATCTTTTGGGCTAAGCACATTGAGCTAAAAGCGCCGGTGCGTAGGGCTGAGAATGATGCTAAACGCGCCAGGGGGTTAGTAGTTAGCACCGCTGTTTTCTGCAATCAAAAGCTCCGACCCTGTATGGATCGGAGCTGATAAAATTAGACGACTTTAGGCAGAACGACCAATGCCTAATCAATGGCGCGCTTGACGTTGTCTTTTGCGTCTTCTACACCGTGGCGCACATCGGACTCAGCCTGCTTGGCTTTGCCTTTGGCTTGGGCTTCGCGATCGCCCGTCAGCTTACCAGCGCCTTCCTGAAGCTTACCTTCAATGTCTTTAGCAGTGGCCTTGGCTCTATCTTCAATAGACATAACGTAATCATCTCCTTAGAGGTTACTTCTATAGCGTAGGGCGAGGCCAGGGTCGCCCCCTCTGTAGAGAGGTAGAAAGCCATCTCTCTCAAAATGTAGGCATTGCTACGATTTGGGCCTGAATGTTTGCTGGAGTAACAGTGCAGGTTTGCCGCTAGGGAGTATCCTGAAGCATCATGGGTGGCTTGTCTCCCAAAACAGACTTTAAACTCAGGACTTAAACTGGGGCTTGAACTATGGAGTATTGGGAATTTCTGCTGCAAAAGGAGGGTGACCAGAGCTGGTTGCCCCTCGACACCTCCCAGGTAGAAATTTTGGAGGGCCGCTACCGAGTGATGGCCCACACCAGCCACACCAATACCCCGGTACAGATTCAGATCGGCCAGCTGCTGCCCGATTCGCAAAGCGTTCCCCCTCGGCATCGTACCCTGCGTCGCCAGGGCCAGATCAACGAAAATGGCCTGATGGTCGTCATGCCTTTTACCCGTCTAGGTGAGGGCACTTGGGGAATTGAATGCGCTAGTGCGATCGCCCCAGAGACAAGCCCAGAAGACGCCAACGCCCCTCTGCCCTGGTGCTACGCGGTGCAGTTGCAGGTGGTAGCCCAAGACTCTACCGACGATGGTGACTGGTTTGACGACGGCGGTGCTGGCTTAGGTGCGATCGCCGCCTCTCGCCCCCCCTCTGCCGGAGCCGCAGCGGTGGCCCCGGTGCCGGTCATTGACCTTCAGGCCGCAGCGGCTGCCATGGACGTGTTTCAAACCCGGCTAGCTAGCTCAGTCACAGACCCCTTGTCCTATGGGCTGACACTACCCCACACCGCGCTCTTGGGTAGTACTGGCGAAAACCTAGGGCTAACGGCGACGGTGACTGGCCCCTCTGACGGTGAGCCTTGTCCACCCCTAACCCTGGTGCTGCGGTTATCAGACCCTCAGACGGCGGTTACTGTGGCCATGGCTCCGGTGCCGCTGGCGGTGGCGATGCTGCCCAGCACCATGACGCTGACCGTAACCGTGCCCACTCAGCTGTCAACCCGGCTGTTGCTAGGGGAAGTTGGGCTCTTTGTGGGGACGGAGATAGCCGCCCTACAGCGATTTACAGTCACGGTGGATGTGGCCTCGCTGTTTGATGCGATCGCCAATCAGGGTGAAACCGAATCAGGTCTAGATGTTGTCTTTCCGGCCGAAGACCTAGAGGAAGACCCGACCTCTCCCCTGCCCCCCACTCCTGAGCTCAAAACCTGGGACATTGTCGGTCGATCGGCACCGCCTCGGCAGATACCTATTCTCACTTTGCCTCGCAACAGTCCTGAGCTGCCGCCCAAAATCTACTACCCCTCTCCCCACGAGGCGGCGGCTCGTCAACCGTCGCTGCCTCTGGTGGGGCGCTCTCGTCCTATTCCCCCGCCCCCCGGCGATCGCAGTACTGATCTGATCGCCCCCGCTACGCCTAGCCCAGAGCCAGTCCGGGGGCTAAGCTTACCGCCCATTGTTTCGCCGCCCCAGACCGACGACCCCGTTGCCGTCTTGGCGAGTCAGGCGTCCCCTAGTGCTAGCCCTAAACCCCGCGACGCAGTACCCCAGCTAATTTCCCACGAGGCTATGGGGTTCAGAGACCTCAAGCTGCAAGACCGCTTCTGGAATCGGCTCAACGAGCTAGCCGTAAACCTTCAGCAAGAGGCGATCGAGCAGCGCACCGAGGTCGCCGCTGCCCCGGTGGAAGCTCCGGTAGAAACCCCGCTTGAGCCACCGCCGTTTGTCCCTTTTGCCGGCGAGGTGGTGATCTATGAAGATGAAGACCCTACCCTGCGGGACTTGGCAGCGGCAGCGGTGCTTGCCCCAGAGGTCGAGGAGCCGCCAGAGAGGGTGACCCCGCCTATGCCCACCCTAGAGCTGCCAGAGGGTGACCTGACCGCAGGTGAGCCAGTAGTTGTGACGCTGCGGGTACCCTTTCATCCCAACCGCTTATACCTCAAGGTGTGGATTACAGACCCTCAAACTCGCACCCTGGCCGATGAGCCGCGTCAGCTGCTCAATCTGCTGCCCAACGGCCAGGGACAGCTCGAGGGCAATTTACAGCTAACGGCTCCCTTTGGCTGCTTAGAGGCGTGGTTTGAGGCGATTTCTGTGGACATGGTCACTCAACAGGAAAGCTATAAGGCCTCGGTCAGTCGCGCGATCGCCCCTGCCGGGCTATCCCCAACCTCCCTAGACGAATTTCAAATCTAGAAACGCCTTTAACGGAACCAAGAAAACACAGAACCGTAGGGTGAGGTTTTGCAACGAATCCTAAGTAATTCCTGCGAAAAGCAGGGTTCGATAGCGGTCATACCCCTACAATAATGGCGGCTTTTCTAAGCTAAATCGTGAGTTGGTTCGCTGACTTAATTCGTTTGGATTGAGCTTAGAAGAGTTTGTTTGGTCGTGACCGTTGGCCGTGGTTGGCTTAGGGCCAGCGATCCAGGTTTTAAGTCTGGGTGACTAAGATTCAGCCGCCGATATGGGGCCGTCAGCTTGACTATCAGACGGTCTGATAAGTGGTTGAGGTCAAAGGTTTGCCCCCAATTGCCAGCGCTAAGGTAGAGAAACTATTCCCCCCATCACACATCGCTATCTAGGACGGGTGACAATGAAGCTTATGTCAATGTTGAAAATGGCTGCGCTGACTGCGGCTACCCTCGTGGTAGTCAGTGGAGCAGGGCAGGCCGTTGCCCCTAACTCCACTTCAGTTCAGCCTGCGGTGCGCGAGACGGGCACGCAGCTAGCTCAGACCTTTGGCAATGTCGCTATCAATGCGGCCAATTTTTTGGTGGTTGCGGTGCCGGGTAGCACTTCCCAACCCTACCGGCTCTATATTGTGGAGCAGCTCCAGCCCAACCCCCCCTGCTGGACGATCGCCAACCCCGGCGCTGAACCCACCCAAGTAAACGCCCTGTGGAATACCTTTGACTTTACGGGCGTCTGTCGCCTCCAGCGCGACACCAATGGTTATGCTATCCGCTTGGCGGGCCAGGACTTATCTGGGGTGCGGTTTGAGGTCAACCAGCGCGACGGTGATTTGCTGCTGCAGTTTGCTCCCAGCACTGTTTCTCGCGATCGCATCACTATTGGTCGCGCCAACGGCATTAGCCCCACAGGCTTTACGCAGCTCGATCTCAACCCAGGCTGGTCACTGACTAAGCGCACCTTTAACGGGGCGATCGTCAGCTCGCACCTGGTGTACTTCACCAACGACTTGACCCTAGCGCAGCTTCAAGGCGGGCAAACCGGTGGTGGCACGCCTCCCGTCGTGACGCCGCCCGTGACGCCGCCCGCCGTGGCCTTCAACGATATTCGAGGCAACCGCTATGCCGCTGAGATCACCCGTGCGTCCAGTCTAGGAGTTATTGCTGGATTTTCTGAGGATGGCACCTTCCGGCCCACCGCACCACTCACCCGCGAGCAGGCCGTTTCTGTCATGATGGAAACCGCTCGGAAAGTCCTGCCCACCTCGGTGCTGGCTAACCTGCCCCAGTCGGTCTTTAGTGCTCCCTTTGGTGACGTAGCCGCCAACCGCTGGAGTGCGGTCAAAATTCAGCAGGCTAAGCAGTTGGGCATCGTCACGGGGGACGCTGGCACCGGCAATTTCCGCCCGACCGACAATGTCTCTCGGGCCGAACTGATGGCGATGACCTATAAACTGGCCCTGGTTCGAGCTAACGCTGGCGCGGGCGATTCCACCAGCACCAGCCCGGTGCCGGGTATCGACCAGACCACTCGGGGGATTATTCCCAATATCAGCAACCCGCCCACCTTCACCGACATTGGCGGTCACTGGGGCGAGTCTACGATTCGGCAGATGGCGGCCTTCTGCGCGATCGCAACCCCCCTCAACGAAACCGGAACTAACTTTGCGCCCAACTTCAACGCGCTGCGCGACTATACCGCCGCCGTTGCCGTGCGGGCCATTGACTGCCCGGCTGCGCGACCCCAGTAGGTCAGCTAGATATAACTAGGCCCTAACTCCAGGGTGAGTTCTGTACAGAACTCACCCTTTTTTATCGAGTCGTCTGGCTTAGCGCACTGCGCACAGCAGCCCGTAGCGAATTAGGCCGCTATGCAACCCCTGGCGCATCGGCCCCAGCGCCAGCGCCCCCTGAAGGGTACCTGGCCCCGCCTGAAGTAACCCCGCTAGGCCTTCAGGGCTAAGGGCCGAGGCAATCACCTCATCCCAAAAGGGAGCGACCGCCAGCGACCAGTCGGCGGCTTTTAGCTGGTTAAAGCCACAGTTTTGGGCGATCGCCTCATAGTCAGGCAGAGAAATCACGTAGGGCAGGCCATAGACGCGATAAATCCAGTCGAGCTGCCGCTGCTCTAGCCAGGTCAATGGCCCGCCCAACGAATCCGTAGGGCGGTGGCACCAGGTGGCCATGAGCAGTTTGCCTCCTGGCTTCAGCACCCGGTAGCACTCCTGCAAAAATGCCACCTTATCGGGCATGTGCTCCCCGCTCTCCATCGACCACACCAGATCAAAGCTGTGATCAGCAAAGGGGATATTTAAAGCATCTGCAACCTGAAACGCCGCACAGGGAGCAGTATCGCCGCCCAAATTTGCCGCGATCGCCCGCTCTGTGGCTCGCTCAGCTTGCACTGGGCTGAGGGTAATGCCGGTTACTCTGGCTCCGTACCGGTTCGCCAATTCGAGGGCGCTGCCGCCGATACCGCAGCCGCAGTCGAGAATAGTCTCCGCTTGGGTGATGCCCCCCCAGGTCAAACACTCGTCAATGAGATCAATTTGGGCCTGGCGACGATTTTTGCGCTGACGGCCATCGGCCCCGTAGTAGCCGTGGTGCATGTGCTCACCCCAGATCTGCTCCCACAGCCCAGAGGAGTCGTCATAGAAAGTCTGGATCTTCTTGTACAAGGCATTGGTCATGACAACTCGACACCTAGAAAACAGCGTGGCTAGCCGGTTAAATCTTGCGGCATAGTGGTCGAGAGCGTCAACTCGTGGAAATATAGGGTTGCCTCTCTATTCCGTGTCTGGCGGAAAGCCCAACCTATGCAGATGACGGTTCCGCGCACCATATGCCTTGGTTTTTTAGTGTTAATTGCCGTTGGCACCCTTTTGTTGGCGCTGCCCGTCTCTAGCACTCAACAAGGCTGGGGCGATCCCCTTGTCGCCCTGTTTACGGCTACCTCTGCTGTCTGCGTCACCGGCCTGGTTGTAGTCGACACAGGTACTTACTTCTCCGACTTTGGCGAAGCGGCCATTCTGGCGCTGATTCAGGTCGGCGGTTTAGGCTACATGACCGTCAACACCTTCCTGCTACTGCTGCTGGGGCGACGGTTAGGGCTGCGAGAACGACTCGCCATTCAGCAGTCCATGGATAACTCAGTTTTGGCGGGTGGCAAGCCTCTGATCCTCTCGATCATTGCCATGACGCTGGTGATTGAACTGACGGGCCTATTTTGTCTGTACCCAGTTTTTAGTCGAGACTACGGGCCTAGCTACGGGCTATGGCTCTCTATGTTCCATAGCGTCAGCGCTTTCAACAATGCGGGTTTTGGCCTGTTTAAAGACAATATTGTTGGCTATGCGCTCGACCCCTGGGTCAACGCCGTGATCACCGCCCTAGTCATCCTGGGAGGCATTGGCTACCAAGTGATTATGGAGTTCCTGTCATGGCTCCGCAATCGCCTTAGCGGTAATCGCTGCCGCAACCCGTTTTCCCTTCACTTTAAGATTGTTACCAGCACTACCGCGGCGCTTTTGGTACTAGGCACCCTGGCCTTGTTTCTAATCGAGTACCAAAACCCCGACACTTTGGGTCCGGTAGCTCCTCAGTACAAGCTGTTGATGGCTTGGTTTCAATCTGTTATTACCCGCACCGCCGGATTTAATAGCATTGACATTGGCGCGATGGGCAACGCCTCACTGTTTATCATGATTGCCCTGATGTTTGTTGGGGCTAGCCCTGGCAGCACCGGCGGCGGCATTAAAACCACTACCCTTAGTATTCTGCTAGCCTGCACTCGCATGGCGCTTCAAGGTAAAGAGCAGGTGCTGGTTTTTCGGCGGCAGATTGCTACGACTCGGGTGCTAAAAGCCATCTCTGTGGTCGTAGGATCGGGCCTGGCGGTCGTTGTAGCCACTGCCTTAGTCTCTCTTACCAATCCAACTGTGAGCTTTATTGATATTTTCTTTGAGGCTGTGTCTGCATTTGCGACGGTGGGGCTTTCTACCGGCATTACCGCCGACCTCTCTGATTTTGGTAAATACGTGATCGCTTTCACCATGTACTTGGGACGGGTGGGAGTTCTGCTGTTTATGGCGGCACTGCTTGGCGATCCTAAGCCGTCCTCTGTGCAGTATCCCGAAGAAGAGCTGCTGATTGGCTAGTCTCTCAGACAGGACGCAGATAGATCGCAAAAAGGGGAGCCGCTGACTCCCCCGGATGAGTATTTGTCTGATCTGATGGCGATCGCCCCCCAAGGCGCTTGCGCAAAGTCTGCTGTCGTTTTTGTAGCTGTCGCTGGCGGGCGGTGCCGCCTCGGCCTTTGGCATTGCGCCCCAGCTTCCGGGGTGACTCCCACCGTTTTAGGTATTGCGCCATGGTCAACTTCTCATCAATGTTCTTCTCAATGCTAACTTTCCAGACCGGGGTTGAGTAGTCCGAGGGCCGCTGTCCAAAGCTAGGGAAGACCAATTGCACTATAAAAAAGCTCCCCGTGAAACCACGGGGAGCTGTCAAACGTCTTGGCCTTAGCGGCAAAGCGTTAGATTACTTGACAGATACCTTGCCGCCTGCTTCTTCAAGCTGCTTCTTGGCATCTTCCGCGTCGTCCTTGGTGGTGGCTTCCTTAACGGCCTTAGGAGCAGCTTCCACCAGTTCCTTGGCTTCTTTCAGACCCAGACCGGTCAGGGTGCGCACAACCTTAAGAACAGCGATCTTCTTGTCGGCGGGCACTTCTTCAAGCACGACATCAAATTCGGTCTTTTCTTCTTCGGGCTCGGCAGCAGCGGCAGCACCACCACCCATCATGCCGGGGGCCATCATCATCATGCCGCCGCCAGCGGAGGCAGACGCGTCAACACCAAAGGCTTCCTCAATTTGCTTGACCAGCTCGGAAGCTTCCAGCAGAGAAAGGGACTTTAGCTGTTCGAGAATTTCGTCAGTTTTAGCAGACATAGTTACCGGTTAACTCCTGGTTGAACACAATTAAACACAGACAAAGTCGTGAGAGATGAGCCTAGGCTGCATCTTTTTCGGAGACTGCCTTGAGAGCACGGGCCAGAGATGCAGGCACCTCTTTGACACCCACCGCCAGTTTGGTCGGTACGGCGTTGACGCCCACGGCCACCCGAGTTGGCATCGCCTTGATTGCGCCAGCCAGACGAGCCATAAGCTCTTCCTTGGTGGGCAATTCGGTGATGGCCTTAACCTGGTCTTCGCTCAGGGACTGACCTTCCATGACACCGCCCCGCAGGGTGGTTTTTTTGGTGTCTTTTTGGAACGCCTGGTATTCCTTGATTGCTCCGCCAAAGTCTTCTTTAACCAGCACAAAGGCCGAAGAATCTTTGAGGAACTCGGTGATCGGCTGCCAGTTTTCGTTGCCGTCAACGGCGATCCGCATCAGCGTGTTCTTGGCAATCTTACACTCAGCACCCTTAGGGCGCAGCCGGTTGCGTAGGTCGCTGATTTCCGATACCGTCAGACCTTTGTAATCAATCACAAAGGCTAGCTGGGCATCGTCTAGCAGGGCCTTGATTTCGGCCACCAGCTCTTTCTTATTCGCTAGGGTTCTCCCCATATCGATCTCACCTCCTTTAAGTTGGGGATTGGGAATTTAATTACCCGATCCAGGTTTGGACTCAGCCCTTAGTAAAAACAAAACCCCGACAGCTCTGCCGGGGTAGACCAACAACCCAGGATGCTCAGCTTGGGCAAGAGCACTGTAGTCGTTTACGTCAACCTCGGCAGGGTTTATGCAGCGCTTGGCGGCTACCTGCTGTCTCCGGTCGTCTATTCAATTGTGAGGGGTTGTGTTAGTGGGCGTAACTCCTGGTTGGCTGGGGTAAAACTTGTTTGGCCTAGACCGCGTCGACCATCTTGAAGTCGCGTAGGGCGTTCACATCAAGGCGAATGGAAGGCCCCATAGTGGAGGCGATCGCTACGGTTCTCCAATAGCGGCCCTTGGCCCCAGCCGGACGGTTGCGGTCAACTGTCTCTTGCAGCGCTTTGAGGTTGACTAGCAAATCTTCAGCACTAAAGTCAGCCTTGCCAAACATAACATGGACGATGCCCGTTTTGTCAGCACGAAACTCTAACTTACCTGCTTTGAACTCATCAATTGCTTTGGCCAAGTCAAAGGTAACAGTGCCGCCCTTGGGGGAAGGCATCAGGCCCCGAGGGCCAAGCTGACGACCAAGCTTAGCTACCTGAGGCATCACATCGGGGGTAGCAATCAGAACGTCGAAGTCCATCATGCCTTTCTGAATTTCGTCGATAAGTTCTTCAGACCCTGCCAAGTCGGCCCCGGCAGCGGTGGCCTCAGCCACTTTTTCGCCCTTAGCGATGACGGCGACTCGAATGGTTTGACCCGTGCCCTTGGGCAAAATGACTGTGGTACGAAGCTGCTGGTCGGTGTACTTCGGATCAATACCCAAACGAATGTGGGCCTCGGCCGACTCCACAAACTTAGCGGTAGCGGTTTCTTTGAGTAGCTCTAGAGCCTCTAGGGGCTCATAGAGACGGTCTGCTTCTACTTTGGCCTGGGCTTCGCGCAGGCGCTTGGATACTTTAGCCATGGTGATCTCCTTGGGGTCAAACGAAGCGACGCCTCTTCCCCGTAGTGTGAATAAGTGAAACTTGGATTGCAGCCAATTGTCTAAGGCAATGGCCTAGTCAGAAACGGTAACACCCATGTTGCGGGCCGTACCCTCAACAATATTCATGGCCGCTTCAATGTCGTTGGCGTTGAGGTCAGGCATTTTGGTCTCGGCAATCTCTTTGAGCTGAGCCCGAGTGATGGAACCCACTTTTTTGGTGCGGGGTTCACCCGAACCCCGCTCAATGCCCGCCGCTTTTTTGATCAATACCGAGGCTGGCGGCGTCTTGAGAATAAAGGTAAAGCTGCGATCTTCAAAAACCGAGATCTCAACCGGTATCACCAGACCCACTTTCTCTTGGGTACGAGCGTTGTACTCTTTGCAAAACGCCATGATGTTGACCCCATGCTGACCCAGGGCTGGGCCAACGGGGGGAGCTGGGTTGGCCTTGCCAGCAGGAAGTGCCAGCTTGATTAGCGCTACAACTTTCTTAGCCATTAATTAACTCTCTTTTTGCACTTGGTTGAATTCCAGCTCGACTGGCGTGTCGCGCCCAAAGATCGACAGCAAAGCCTTCAGCTTGCTGCGCTCGGGGCTGACTTCCACCACTTCGCCCTCAAAGTCTTTGAAGGGACCCGAGAGCACGGTAATTTTGTCTCCCGGAGCCATGTCGACCTTGATCACTGGCTTTTGCTCTTCGGTGCGCTTGAAAATGCGCTTCACTTCGCTCATGCCCAAGGGCATGGGCTTGACGTGGCCGCGACCGCGACCGTAGGCCCGACGCTGCTCGGCCCCGACGAAATTGATCACGTGGGGGGTGTTCTTAACCACCGACCAGGCTTCGTCATCCATGTACATGCGCACCAGCACATAGCCAGGGAAGACTTTCTCGTCAATACTTTGCCGGCTACCATCTTTGCGGAGCTTGACCGCTGGCGTTTGAGGAATCTCAACCTGAAAAATGCGGTTGATGACGTCTAGCGTCCCAATACGCTGCTCAAGGTTAAGTTTGACGCGCTTTTCGCAGCCAGATGCTACCTGCACGGCATACCACCGAGCTTTGCGCTGGTAGAACCGGGCTGCTTCACCTTCGTTGCCCTCTTCGGTAGATGGCCCAGCCCCTTCAGCAGAAGGTTCAGCCTCTAGATCGCTGTCTAAGGACTCGTCGAGGGGAGCGTCGTCGTAGTTGAAGTCTTCTTCAGTTACCGCCATTAAAATACTTGCCCCGAAACCCACCCAAATAGCCGGTCAACCAGGTAAATCAGCGTTGCGGACAGGCTAACCATGAGAATGACAGCGGCAGACTCACTGATGAGCTGCTGTCGACTGGGCCAAACAACTTTTCCCAGTTCTTCCTTGGTGCCCTGCAAGAAGGTCACTACACTAAAGCCTTGCTCAGCAACCTGAGGGTCTGCGGTCTTACCCTTAGACTCTATTGCGGCGTCTTTTTTAACCACTGGCTTGGCTCCTGTTGGCGCTTATCCACACTGACTACGGGAAAACACAGGCCGGCAACCCGGCTTAGCTAACCTGAGAAAACATTAGGCCGAAGAGCTAATAACTCCTGGTTTAGTTACGAGTTGACGGCAGTGACAAATCCTGCTGCTCTAGCTGACCCTAAGGCTATAGAGTTTGGGAGATGTCGCTGCCGTTACTCAGCGCGCCCTGGAGGACTCGAACCCCCGACATCGGGTTTTGGAGACCCGCGTTCTACCAACTGAACTAAGGACGCATGAAACCAGGTGCCACTTTAGCACCACTGCCCAACTTTACTCAATTCTAGTTGATTGGGCGATCAAAACGCTGCTTCAGGCGGGTAGCTTTGCCAACGCGATCGCGCAAGTAGTAAAGCTTGGCCCGACGAGCCTTACCCCGACGCAGCACAGCAATGCTGGCCACCTTGGGAGCATGGACGAGAAAAACTCGCTCAACGCCGACCCCCTGAAAAATCTTTCGCACCGTGATAGAGCGATTGATGCCGCCATTGCGCATGGCGATAACGGTGCCCTCGTAGGGCTGAATCCGCTCTTTGCCACCCTCTTGAATGCGCACGCCAACACGGATGGTGTCGCCGACGTAGATGGTGGGAAGGTCGGTCTTTAGCTGCTCCGCCTCAATCGAGCGGATGATTTCCTCTGCGTTCATAGGGCCTGCAAATGTGCACGGTCTACGATTATAGACCATGGGTGGCGCTAAGCAAACAGTTTGGGTAATGTTTCTCGGCAATGGATTTTTGCAGGGTCGGGTTGGGTATTCTTTGGCGGCTCTGGGCATAGTGTCTGTAGAGCATGCGCCCCTTTTTGCCAAGGTTGTTGTTACCTAAATCTTCCTAAACCCCACGGTTATGTCTACTTTTCCCCTCGACCCCTTGCCCCAGGAAGATCGGCCTCAACCTGAGGTCGCCGATGCCGCCCTCAGGGAGGTGCTCGATGCGATCGCGACGCCCCTCTGTATCATGGATGCTCGCGATCGCTGGCGCTTTTGCAACCAAGCCTGTGCGACGCTGCTGGGAGGCGATCGCCGGGCTGGCAGTGAACCTCAACGGAGCGCGGACGTGCTGCCACCGGAGGTTGGTCAACTATTACTGACCGCAGGACAGCGGGCCTTGACTAGTGGTGACGAGCAAACCGCTGCGGTAGAGATCGCCGAGGCCGCCGGGGGGCATCGGCGACTGCTGGCGACAGTGCGACGATTTGGGACGGCTAGCCGTGAACCTCAGCTGATGGTGAGTTTACAGGATATGACCTCTCTCTATGAGGTGGAGCAGACCCTGCAGCGGCAGTCGGAGCGCGAGCGGCTGCTGGGGGCGATCGCCCAGCACTTACTGCGATCGCTCAATTCTGAAGACTTGTTGCAGACGACGGTGAACGAGGTGCGTCGCTTTTTGCGCATCGACCGGGTGCTGTTCTACAGCTTTGACCCCGATTACAACGGGGTGGTGGCCGAGTCAGCCAGTGGCGCTATGGCCACTGCGGTCACGGCTCAGACCGATCTCAACTTTATTCCTGCGGATTTAATGCGCTACCGCCAGGGCGAGATGGAGGTGATCGATGACATGGCCACGGCTCACCTGCCACCGGCCTACCTGGCCAAGTTTGCCCAGGCCCAGGTCAAGGCCTGCCTAGTGATGCCGATTGTGCAGGGGGATGCGCTCTACGGCTTGGTGTGCGCTCTCAACTGTAGTAGCCCTCGCCCCTGGGCTGCCTGGGAGATTGAGACCCTGCGAGAGGTGGCCACCCAGGTGGGCGGTGCCATTAAGCAGGCCCGTCTCTACAACCAAGTGCAGCGGCTGAATACGGATCTGGAGCAGCAGGTGGCCCAGCGCACCGAGGAGTTGCAGACCGCCCTCGAGTTTGAGGCGACCCTCAAGCGGATTACCGATCGAGTGCGCGACAGCCTCGACGTCAATCAAATTATGCTGACGGCAGTGAAGGAACTGACCGAGGCCCTGGATGTGAAGGGATCGAATACCTCGCTCTATGATCTAGAGCAGGGCACCTCAACTATCTATTACGAGTACAACAGCTCTAGCCCGTCGTACCAGGGCCGCGTCGCCCAGATGGAGGCCTTTCCAGAGGTGTACCACCAGCTGCTGGATGGGCAGTATTTTCAGTTTTGCTCGGTGGAGCCGAATCCGGTGCGGGGCTATGTGGCCATGCTGGCCTGCCCCGTGGTGGATGATCGGGGTGTGCTGGGCGATCTGTGGCTGATCAACGATCGCGACTACGGCTTTAACGACATTGAGATTCGCCTGGTGCAGCAGGTGGCGAATCAGTGTGCGATCGCCATTCGCCAGGCGCGGCTTTACCAGGCGGCCCAGTCGCAGGTCGCCGAGCTAGAGCGGCTCAACACCCTCAAGGACGATTTCCTCAGCACGGTTTCTCACGAGCTGCGCACCCCGGTGACCAGCATGCGGGTAGCCTTGCAACTGCTGGGCGTCACCCTAAATCAAGAATTTGACCTCACGGCTGACCTGCAAAAGCCCAAAACCGAGCAAACTCGCATTGGCCGCTACTACAGCATTTTGCAAGAGGAGTGCGAGCGCGAAATTAGCCTGATTAACGACCTGCTCGATCTCCAGCGCCTGGATGTGGGCAATCATCCTATTCAGCCCGAGCCAATTTTGCTAGAACCCTGGCTTGCAGGCTGGATTGACAGCTTTGTGACCCGCGCCAAGAGTCGCAATCAAACCTTGCGGCTAGTGGCAACTTCCACTCTGCCAGTGCTATACACTGACCTGGCCAGCCTAGAGCGGGTGCTAGCTGAGTTGCTAAACAACGCCTGCAAATACACCCCACCGGGGGAATCTATCACGCTAGAGGTTTTGCCTAACCCGGCGGCTCCTAGCGAACAGGTGTGCATTGCTATCACCAATAATGGGGTGACAATTCCGGCAGAGGAAATGACCCGGATTTTTGATAAGTTTTATCGAGTGCCCAGCGCCGACCCTTGGAAGCAGGGGGGAACAGGTCTCGGGCTGGCTTTGGTGAAAAAGCTAATCGCCCATCTGGGGGGTGATATCGCGGTCACTAGTGATCCTGGGCAAACCTGTTTTACTATCACCCTACCCACGCAACCGGCACTCACTCGATAGGCCTTAACTCGATAAGATAGAGACACGGGTTAACTGTAGTCTCTACCGGACGAACGCCAATGGACAGCGCCATCAACGACACCCCTTTGCCAACTCCGACGATCTACACCGGGCAATTTGGCGACTACACCATTACTCAGGGCGATCGCCGAGGGGTAGTGCTTTACCGTACGGGCCTGATGGTGGCGGCTTTAGCCTTTGGCCTGGGTACGATTCTGGCCCTGGGGTTTGACCAAAATTCTACGCTGGTGCAAGCCATTAGCCTGCTCTACACGGTGTTTTGGTTGGGTTTGGGGCTGAGCTTAGCCACAATTCACATCTACTTGGTGCCGCTGCACCGGGCGCTGCAAGGGGCTTGGCTGGTGGGGGGGCTGGCGTCGCTGGCGCTTTCCCACGGCATTGACGGCCCGCTGGCTCAAACGGTGGTAGAAACTCCTTCGGTACTGTGGGGATTGGGTTTCACCTTCGTGGCGCTGACCGGCATTTTCTTCAAGGAAGCCTTTTGCTTTGACCGGATAGAGACTAAGCTGCTAACGCCCCTGGTGCCGCTGCTGCTGCTAGGCCATTTGTTTGGTGTGCTGCCGCTGCTGGCCAAGCAAATTCTGCTGACAGTCTGGGCAATTTTGTTTTTGGTATTTGCATTGCGCAAGGCCGTGCAGCCGATTGTGCCTGACATTGGCGATAAATCAGTTTTTGCCTACCTAAAACAACAGCGCTCTCAAGTCTGAGTCCTGTAGCTGTGGAATAAGTCTAATTACTGCTATTTATCGGCCACTTTGCTTGCATAAACAGTCATGAGGATGTTTGAAAAGTCCTATTTCTTGTAGCAAAAATGGAGATCCTCCCAAACCTCTTTACCCTGCGGGAGGCCGCATGCATCTATAAAAAGGAGGATTTTTCCACCCTCCTTTTTTAAGAAGGCAGGAGCAATCGGCAAGTTATTAAAGTTACAGCACATCACTTTTCAAATGCCCTCTGCGGGGAACTATTAGAGTGATAGCACCGTCTTTTTGTGTTGGTAGAGAGTCTTAGAAGTTAGCTTGACATCTGTTAATTGAATTCTGCTCTTCTGGCACGTAGATCGATTAGCTTGTGTAGCGATCTGCTGCTGCAAAGATTTTCGAATTGTGTGTGCAGTGTTTTGTGTGGCCAACCTCTCAAAGGTATGGTCGTAACTCTAGCGGATTGAGTGATTATGTCTGCTTTAGCCCAAGTCCGTTTGGTGATTCTTCAATATGCCGGTGATTTTAGAGAGGCTTATCACCTCCTCACTCAGTCAGGTCAACAAGAATATTTCAGCCATCGATACACGATAGAAAGCTCTATTGAAATAGGTCGCCAAATCGACGAGGTTATCCATGTCTGCTGTAAAACCAGTTCTGAATATAGCGAGCTTTTAGAGCCTGGCCTCAGGGCTGTTGGTGGCAATCTTGATCCCTACAGTGAGCCAAAACGGCTGTTGGATTTGCTACAACGCCAGAGGCCTACCCACCTGGTGGTTCATTTCCCGTTGGGGGCGGCGTTTAAGTGGGCTAGGCAAAATAATGTGAAAGTTATGGGTCTATTTGCCGATTCCTTTCAAAGGAGTGGGCTGTCGGCAAAGCTGCGCAACTTTCGCCTGTCAAGTGCCCTAAACAACAAAGCTGTTGACCTAGTGGCCAATCATGGGGTGAGCGCATGTTATTCCTTAAAACAGATTGGCGTTAAGCCTAGCAAAATTGTCCCTTGGGATTTTCCATACGAAATTACTCCCGACGATTTTGCACCCAAAATTCTGAGAGAATCGGCCATTAGCGATAAAAATATTGTCTATGTGGGCCGCATCGTTCAGACGAAGGGGGTGAGCGATGCTTTAAATGCTTTGGTGGAGTTGAAGCAGTCTGGGGTTACTCCGAATTTGACTTTAATTGGTAAAGGAGATCTAGACTGGTTTAGAGCCGAAATTAACCGTTTGGGATTAGATGATCAGGTGACGCTGCTGGGTGGATTATCCCATGATCAGGTGTTGGCAAAAATGCGTTGGGCTGATGTCGTACTGGTTCCTAGTCGCCATGCCTATCCTGAGGGCTTGCCCTTGACTATTTACGAAGCTTTGACCGTTAGAACGCCGCTGATTGTTTCTGATCACCCGATGTTTTTGGGAAAATTTGAGCTGGGACGAGATGTGCTGATGTTCCCTGAGAAAGATGTTGCTGCGCTGGCTCACTGTATTAAAACTCTGCTAATTGATGCAGAGCTGTATCAGTTGCTATCTCTAAACTCTGCTGCGGCCTGGTCTAGGTTGCAGCTGCCGGTTAAGTGGCATCAGCTAATTGAGCAGTGGATCAGCGATACGCCTGATAGCCGTCGGTGGTTATTGCGGCACAGTTTGGAGCGGTGTTCGTATCAACAGCAACAGCTTAGCTCCAGTCGTTTACAGCCGGTTCTGACTAGCTCTTAGTGAGAGTGGGTTGATCCTGTGATGGTAAAGCTTGTATGCCATTTGAGATGGTCTAGCATTGAAGTGGCTGGATGAATGCTTGCCGCTTCAACGCTCTGTACATTTTCTTAGCATGCCTACTCTTCCTGGCTCAATACTCCCTTTTGGCAGCGCGCACCTAAACTCATTCTGCGCCCGCTGGACTATTTTGAAGACCACTACCGGCGCTACGGACCGGTGTTTAAGGTGGGAGAAGCTCCGCTGTCGATCTATGTGGCTGATCCGGCGGTGATTCAGGGCATTTTTCAGGCCGATGCGGCGCAGTTTCACATTCCCTCCCAGAGTCCGGGGAGTGGGCTGACTTTTTTGCTAGGCAATCAATCGCTGCTGCTGCTGGATGGGGAGCGGCACCGCCGCCACCGTCGATTGCTGATGCCGCCGTTCCATGGCGATCGCATGCGCGCCTACAGCGACGTCATTTGCACGTTAACAAAGCAGGCGATCGCCACCTGGCAGCCGGGTACCGCCTTCAATGTGCGAGCCGCCATGCAGGACATTACCCTGAGGGTGATCTTAAAAGCCGTGTTTGGTTTGGGTGATGGCGATCGCTACGATCGCCTGCGGCAGCTGCTCAGCACATTGCTAGAGGGGTTGGGTACTCCCTTCAGTGCTTTTTTTATTTTCTTCCCAGGGTTGCAGAAAGACTGGGGGCCGATGAGCCCCTGGGGAAAGTTTGTGCGCATCAAAGCTGAGATTGATGCCCTGATCTACGCCGAGATTAGCGATCGCCGCCAGCATCCCTATCCCAACAGCACTGACATTCTCTCGCTAATGATCAGCGCTCGCGATGCCCAGGGTGAACCCCTCAGCGACGGCGAACTCCATGACGAGTTGATGACGCTGCTGGTGGCGGGCCATGAAACCACGGCTTCTGCATTGGCCTGGGCGCTGTATTGGGTGCACTGGCTACCCGAAGTGGGTGAGCGTCTTCGGCAAGAGTTAGATGCTGTCGGGCCATCCCCCGACCCTTTGGCTGATGCCAGTCTGCCCTACCTCACCGCCGTTTGTCAGGAAACCCTGCGCATTTACCCTGTCGCCCCCACCACGGGCATTCGCATCGTCAGCCGACCGATGACGGTGGCGGGTTACGAATTTCCGGCTGGGTCGGTGCTGTTTCTCAATGTCTACCTGGTACACCACCGGGAGGATCTCTATCCTGAACCCGACAGCTTTAGGCCCGAGCGATTTTTAGAGCGGCAGTATTCGCCCTCCGAGTATCTTCCCTTTGGCGGCGGCCACCGTAGCTGCATTGGCTCGGCCTTTGCGCTGATGGAAATGAAGTTGGTGCTAGCGACAATTTTGCGCCACTGGCAGCTGGAATTGCCTGGGGGACTGCGACGCCCGCTCAAACCTGTGCGCCGCGGCCTGACCCTAGCGCCACCGGGAAACTTGCGGCTGATACCCGTTGCCCAGCGTGTGGCTCAGCAACCGGCGCTACCGCTCGGCTAGGGCCGCATCGACGGGAGCCACCCCCCCCTGATCGAGGATTTGGGGAATTAAATCTTCGCGACGCACGGCCATCAGGTGCACGCCCTGACATACTTGGCGGGCAGCCTGCACCTGCTCGGCGGCAATCTGTACCCCTTCCTGTAGGGGGTCGGAGGCAGCCGCCAGGCGATCGACAATAGTTTGGGGGATGTTGACCCCAGGCACGTTGCGATTGATGAAATTAGCGTTCTTGGCCGACTTGAGTAGGAAAATGCCAGCGAGCACGGGGCGGTTATAGCCAGACGCTACCTGATCCATAAACTTGGCCAGGCGATCGAAGTCGGTGATCAGCTGACTTTGGAAGAACTGCGCCCCGGCCTTGACCTTGGCCTCAAACCGCCGCTGCAACCCCGACCAGCTGGTCGATTGCGGATCGATCGCAGCTCCGGCAAACAGGTCTAACGCGCCATCGCTGAGGGGCTTGTCGTGGCTGTCTACGCCAAAGTTGAGTTTTGCCAGCAGTTTGAGCAGCCGTACTGACTCCAGGTCAAACACCGATCGCGCTTCAGGGTGGTCGCCTGCCTTAACCGGGTCGCCGGTGAGGGCCAGAATGTTGCGCAGCCCAAGAGCGTGGGCCCCCATAAGGTCGGCCTGAAGGGCAATGCGGTTGCGATCGCGGCAGGCCACCTGACACACCGCTTCAATCCCCTGCTGCTGGAGCAGCAGCGACGCTGCCCACGACGACATGCGCATCACCGCTCGGCTACCGTCGGTGACATTGACGGCGTGCACTCGACCCTTAAGCATTTGGCCCATGGCCAGCATGTGCTCTGGGTTGCCTCCCTTGGGCGGCATGACCTCTGCCGTCACCAAAAACTGGTCGGCTTGGGCCGCCGTGCGCAGTCGATAACCCAGGGGTGCAGAAGCCAAGCCATCCTCCTTTGGATCTGTACGAACAGGGTGATTGAATTGATTAGTATATCTTGCCAGCTACAGCGGTTTAGAGTAGCCTAGGGCGTCTTTTACCCGAGCCAGGGTAGCGTTGGCCACATCGCCTGCCTTTTCGCGCCCGGTTCTGAGAATGCTTTCCAGGTAGGGGCGATCGCCCATCAGCTCATTAAACCGGCTCTGAATCGGCTCCAGGGCGGCCACCGCCGTATCGGCCAGCAGCGGCTTAAACTGGCCCCAGCCCATCTCTTTGCACTCTGCCGCCACCGCCTCTTTGGTCTGGCCCGATAGCAGCATATACAGCGTCAGCAGGTTGTTGCACTCGGGCCGAGCCGGGTCATCGAACCACAGTCCCCGCTCGGGGTCGGTTTTGGCCCGCTTAATCTTTTTGACGATCGCATCGGTGGAGTCAGTCAGATCAATACGGCTCTGGTCAGAGGGGTCTGACTTCGACATTTTCTTAGTGCCGTCGGTCAGGCTCATTACCCGCGCCCCCTCAGCGCGAATCATCGGTTCAGGCACCTTGAGCACCGGGTTTTCTTCGCTGCCAAACTGAAAATTGAGTCGGGCGGCGATGTCGCGGGTGAGTTCTAGGTGCTGCTTCTGGTCTTCGCCCACGGGCACTAAGTCGGGCTCGTAGAGCAAAATGTCGGCGGCTTGCAGCACTGGGTAGTCGAGCAGGCCAATGCTGACGTTTTCCCCCTGCTTAATCGCCTTTTCTTTGAACTGAATCATGCGCTCTAGCCAGTTGAGCGGGGTGATGCAGTTAAATAGCCAGGCCAGTTCTGAGTGAGCCGACAGGTGCGACTGCACAAAAATGGTGGCTTTGTCGGGGTCAATGCCGCAGGCGATGTAGGTGGCCGCCACCTTATAGGTATCTTCGGCCAGTCGCTTAGGGTCGTGGGGCACCGTAATGGCGTGGAGGTCGGCCATAAACAAAAAGGCGTCGTATTCTTCTTGCAGGTCAACCCAGTTGCGAATCGCCCCCAGATAGTTGCCCAGGTGTAGGTTGCCCGTTGGCTGAATGCCCGAAAGAATGCGCTGTTTGGCCATAGGTCTAGGGAGTGTAGCTAACGTAGATGGAATTGGCGTAACGCCAGCGGGCGAACCCCCTATGAATCTACCCCAATCTCTGCCCGCCGCAGTAGCCAGAAATGAACCAATAGTCAGGCTTTCCTTGTCGGAGCAGGTTTAATTGCTTAGATTTGTAACAGGCAATCATAAAACCATTATTCCTATGACTCTCCCCACCGACCTGTCGACTCGCCTGCAAACTGCCATTGGCTTGGCCAAAGAAGTGCAGCAGCATCCCGAAGCCCACCAGGCTTTTCAGGAGGTAGTCGGGGAACTCAAAACCGACAGCCCGATCGCCGCTGAATTGCTAGAGCAGCTTTGGCAAGAGTACATTGGCACCCAGCGCTCCTCGCAATTTTGGGAACAGCTGTCGGATGTGGAAAAGAACTTATCCGATCGCCTCAGCCAGAGCCACATTCAGCTCAAGCAAAACTATCTAAGGCTCATTCAAGAGCAGTAGCGGCAGAGGGGATTTTTGGTGGAACTAACTGCGATCGCCCCGACTAATGCACTCCATACAGAGGCGGAATAGGACAATTACTAAAACCACCTCAACGACAATTTGTAGTCTGTCAGGAGCCGCAATTAGACCGGCCAGCACTAACCCCGAGCCAACCAGCATTGTCACGATGAGGATTACCTCATCGTCAAATAGCTTTAGCCCTGCCCAGAGAGTGCCAAAGCCAAGAATCCAGAAGATAAGGTAGGTATTCATTCAGGCTGCATTGCAAACCGCAACATTGAGGCAGAGGAGCAACCCCATCGTACGTCTTTCAAGGGCGGTACCCTCGGTCACAGTATGGAGCAACTGCGATCGCAGCCCTCGTTTGCAGCGTGAGCAGGCCCCAGGCTTTTGGGCAACTTTAGGGTGGTACACCATTAGGAAGCACTACCCAAATGCCGATAAACCGAGTTAGCTCTAACCTGTCTGTGACTGACCAGCATGAGGTGATGGATCTGATCGCCCAGATCAACCAGAAGCTGGCGTTTTTGATTGAGGTGGGGCCGCAGGAGCGGCGATCGATGACGAAGCTGGGAGACCGCAACCGAGCCTTTACGCGCAAGGCGCTGGAGATTGCAGCGCAGACGCCGGACTTTTTGCCGCGATCGTTTGATATCACTGAAATGCGCCGTGACCTGGAGCTGTTTGAGGCGCTACAGCCGATGCTGCTGGCGCTGACGCGACTGCGTGAGCTGGTGGATGATACGGCGGTGGCAGCGGGGGATGAGGCTTATCGGGCAGCGCTGGAGGTTTATCGCTATGCGAAAGCGAATGGCAGCGTGGCGGGGTTAGACGACCTGATCGATGAGATGGGGCGGCGGTTTGCGCAGCAGGGTAGCCGGGCCAAAGCGCAGGCGACGGAGTCTGCGAAGGTGGGGTAGCGATCGGACACCCTTGAGATGAAACTACTGTATAGGCTGGCTTCGGTTTTAACGAAGCCAGCCTATTTTTTTGAGGCCAGCGGTAAGTTGGCTAAGAACTCTTGCGCTTCTTGATCAGATAAAAAGCCTTCTTCTTTGGCGGCTTTGCAGTCTTGATAAAACAGGAGGTCTTCAATTTCTTGGTGATTGTGAGTGATAAAGGCTGCTAAGAAACCCTGTTTAGCTCCACTGAGCAAGGTTTGGCAGAGATTGTAGAAGTAGTGTGACATCAGTTAACTTCGCCTACGTCTCGCAGCACAGCCTCAACCAAACTAGAGCGAATATAAATACCGTTGGCCTGCATGGTTTGAATATAAGGCTTTAACGCCGGTATGAAACCTGCTTTCTTGGCACGGCGCAAAATGCCTAGAGTGCCAATGCGGCGGATAGCTAACCGCTCGGCGACCCGTCGGGCCTGGGCGTCGTCTAGTAACACGGTGCTATTGGGGATGGCTTGGGCCAAGGCAATAGCTTCGGCCTCACCTCGATCAACCAAGATTAGCAGGGGCTCTAAAATGGCTGGCTCTGGGGCTTGAATTGTTAGCCATGGCACCTGACTGACGGCCTGTGCCCCTGGTAGACCGACGCCTCTAACGGTGACTTCATCCCAAACAGCTGGGGGCGCGAAGACGTGCTGAAAGAGCTGAGGCAGTAGGTCAAGTTGCTCGATGATGGCCAGGGCAATAAGGGGGCTGCTGTCGGCAACGATGGCGGCATTAGTCATCGCGGAGTTCGTCGGCGATTTGGTCGTCGTCTAGGTTAACGACGGGTACTTGCAGCCGCCCTAGTTCGTACATAAACCGGAGTTTGTCCATGCCGCAAAAGGTGGCGGCTTTGCCTAGGGATAGGCGATGAAGCTCGAAGAGTTTGACGGCGAGCAAAAAAGCCAGCTCAGCCTCAAGCGCCTGGGGCGATTTGCCCGAGGTGATGAGCAAGTCATCGGGGTAGGGAATGGAGAGGCTGTGCATAGAGCTACCAAAACGCTGAGACCGTATGGACTGTGCTAATCGCTATGATACCGCCGCTGGAACTTCAACTAGCTTCACCCACAGATGGCCTCTGTAGGGGCGCACTGTGTGTGCCCAGTGCAGAATTTGTAGCCCCGAGGCCGAGAATTGATACCATGCCGGGTCTGGTTTGGATGCGCCCAGATGGGGTAGGGGCAAACGCCGTTTGCCCCTACAGGGTGCCTTTGCCCTGCCTAGGCAGGGGGGGAGTTGAGTGGTTGGAGCTGGGCGAAGTGGTCTAGCAGCTCGCGGTGCAAGAAGCGATAGCGATCGCCGACCCTTTGCAGCAGCCGACGCTCGACACAGTAGTTGAGAAACTGAGCTAAGTCCCAGGGGGCTGTGCCGCTCTGCCAGAGCACAAACCGCAGGCAAACATGCTGAAAGCAGGCTATCCCTCCACCCATCAAAAAGAGCAATTCTTCTTGCAGGGCTGGGTCAATGGCTGCGCCTTTAACCGCTGTTTCTAACTTCTCTAGCAACGTCACCACGTCTGCGCCAGTCAAGCCCTGCTGCTGGGTTTTCAAGTCGCCGGTTTGGCTTATCTGTTGATCGCGCCCCGCTTGCCCCATTTCTACTATGCTCCCGTTTAGGGTCACGTTGCTGAGGCTTTGCGACTGATCGGGCTTGCCAGACTTAGCGGGCTCAGGCGGGGGCTGCTTTCTAAACATGATTTTGATGGAAATTTATTTCGTCCATCATATTCGACCATTCTGGCAGGGGCCAGAGAACATACGCAGCGCCCCCACAAACCAGGGATGTTCATGTCAGATCGCGGATGAGTCCGCCAGATCCTCAGTCATCTGCCCTTTTTGTGAACCCAATTTCGTGAACGGTGAACTCAGCTTCGTCGGCGATGAAGCCAACTCCACAGGGAAGAGGCTAGCTTCATGGCCAGCAAAGCCAGTTTCGTGAATGATGAACTCAGCTTCGTGGGTGGTGAACCCAGCCTCACCAGTCATAGGGCTAGGTTTGCTGTCGAGGCACCCAGTTCTAGGCGAGTTAGGCGTGTTTCGATTCCAGTAGAGAGAGACAGGAGTGGGCGATCGCCCACTCCTCCTGCGTATGCACCACTAGCACCCGCACCGCCGAATCCATTGCCGCAATATCCTGGTCATCCTTGGCTCGGTTCAACTCAGCCTTGAGCCGCAGCCCCAAAAACTCAAACGGCGCGCAGGCCTGCCTCCACAGCAGCGGGCTGTTTTCGCCCATGCCAGCCGTAAACACCACCCCGTCCAGCCCGCTCAGGCTGGCGATCATCGCCCCCATCTCGCGCCGCAAACGGTGAATAAACACTTCGATAGCCAATTTGGCCGGGGCATTGCCCTGCTCCATCGCCTCCACCACAACGCGCATATCGTTAGAAATGCCCGACAGTCCCTTCAGCCCCGATTCTTTGTTTAACAGCGTATCGAGCTGGTCGGCGCTGTAGCCCTCCTGCCGCATCAGGTAGATCAAAATGCCAGGGTCAACACTGCCCGAGCGACTGCCCATCATCAGCCCATCCAGCGGCGTAAATCCCATCGTCGTATCGACGCAGACGCCGTTTGTGACCGCCGCCAGTGAGCAGCCGTTTCCCAAGTGGCAGGTGAGCAGCTTTAGGCTGGCGATATCCTCACCCATCAAATCCGCCGCCCGCTGAGCGACATATTGGTGACTAATGCCGTGGAACCCGTAGCGACGAATACCCTGCTCAACCCAGGCGTAGGGGCCAGGGTAGGTAGCCGCCGCCTCAGGCATGGAGCTGTGAAAAGCCGTGTCAAACACCGCCACTTGGGGGATGTTACCGAGACTTTGGGCGATCGCCTCAATGCCCTGCAAATTTGCCGGGTTATGGGCTGGCGCTAGCGGAATCAGGCTCTGAATCGTGGCTTTAACCTCGTCATCTATCACCACCGGCTGCTGATAGTGGCGACCGCCGTGGACGACACGGTGCCCAACGGCAGCAATCTCCGCTAGCTCGCCCAACACTTGAGTTGGTCCCTCCACCAGCGTTTTGACCATGGCCTCAATGCCCTTGGCTTTGTCGGTAATCGACAGCACCTGCTGAATAGATTCTCCCGCACCGCTGGCGGAGAGTTCTACCTTGCCCTGCTGGTGAGTCCAGTCGAGGGCAGCGCGCCAGAGGGGGTGGGGCGCTGCACCCTCGGCACCCTGACTGAGGTCAAACAGGCAGCTTTTGTGGCTGCTCGACCCGGCATTGAGAACCAGAATTTTCATGTCACCTGCCTCATCTTCCCCACCTCCCTCATCTTCCCTATCCCTTAGGTACCCGGTCGCGACGCAAGCTCCTCTGGCAAATGGGAGCGATCGCCGTGCTTGGCCAGCATCGGCCCATGTTGGTCGAACCGGATCAGACTGAGCGAAGCAACGGGCAGCTCGATGCGATCGCGGTACCGACCGCTATCGATACCCAAAAGATTACAGAGCACCAATCGAATCGTGGTTTTGTGCGACACAATTAGCACGTTGCCAGCGCTGTGGTTGGCCTCAATTTCAGCCATCACCAGGGCGGCACGGCTGGCCACCTGAACACCCGTTTCGCCCCCCGTAGGCGGGTTCCAGGCAGGTTCGGCCAGCCAGCGCATGTAGTCTTGGGTGTACTCTGACTGCACCTCGTCGTGGGTCTTTCCTTCCCACTCGCCAAAGAACATTTCCTTCAGCCCGTCGCGCAGCTGCATGGTCTGGCCCGTGGCCTCACAAAAGGGCGTGGCGGTTGCCACCGTGCGCCGCAGCGGGCTAGCATATACCGCCTGCCAGTCTAGGTGCTGGTATTTGTCAGCAAAGGCCTGGGCCATAGCGACCCCTGAGGCGGTCAGCTCTGGGTCAGATAGGCCGCAGTAGGTGTCGCTCTGGCTCGATTCGGTTTCACCGTGGCGGAGCAAGTAGAGGTTGAGAGTCATGGGGGAACGTCAAGACGCTACTCTCCTATCGTCTTAGTCGGCGCGATCGCTGGCATCCCCCCTAGGTGCCTGGTCTGGTTTCCAGCTCTGGAGGCAGGTGGGCGCGATCGCCGTGCTTCATCAACATGGGGCCGTTGTTATTAAACTGCACGTGGGTAACAGAGGCGACCGGCAGACTGATGCGATTGCGATAACGCCCCACATCCATCCCCATCAGGTTGCACAAAATAATTCGAATGGTGGCCTTGTGAGACACCACCAGCACGTTACCTTCAGCAAAGTTTTCTTCGATTTCGGCCATCACCAGCGAGGCCCGGCTAGCGATTTGCACCGAGCTTTCGCCCCCGGTGGGCGGGTTCCAGGCTGGTTCGGTGAGCCAGTTCAGGTAGTCGTCGGCAAAGTGCTCGCGCACATGCTCGGCGGTCAGCCCTTCCCACTGGCCGTAGTTAATTTCCTTTAGCCCATTGCGCAGCTGCACATTCACGCCCACGGCTCTGCTCAGGGGCATGGCCGTCGCGATCGTGCGCTTCATCGGGCTGGCAAAGATAGCCTGCCAGGGCATGGTCTGATACTGGGCCGCAAAGGCATCGGCCATGGCCACGCCCTCGGGGGTGAGTTCGGGGTCTAGCTCGCCACAGAAGCCGCCGGTTTGGCTGTACTCGGTTTCGCCGTGGCGCAGGAGGTAGAGGTTGAGGGGCATGGGGGGTGGGGAGAGGGGAGTGGGGAGGAGTTTTGAGTGTTTAGTTTTGAGTGTTTAGTTTTGAGTTCTAAGTTTGGAGGTGAGAGTTTGAATTCAAAACTTAAAATTCAAAACTTAAAACTTGATTGACGACACGTTTAGTCCGGCCTGGGCCTGAACATACTCCTTCAGTTCGACGTGGACGGGGGAGGTGTGCCAGATCTGCTGGCAGTATTCGCGAATGGAGCGATCGCTCGAAAATTTGCCAATGCGGGCTACGTTGAGAATCGACATGCGCGTCCAGTGGTCTGGGTTGCGGTAGGCCTGGTCAACGGTGGCCTGGCAGTCAATGTAAGCCTGGTAGTCGGCCAGCAGCAGGTAGGGGTCGCTCTGCAACAGGTTGGCGATCAGCGGCTCAAACAGGCCCGGATCGCCCCCCGAGAAAAAGCCAGAGCGGATCAGGTTGAACACTTCTTGCAGCTCGGGGTTTTGGTTGTGATAATCCCACGGGTTATAGCCTCTGGTTTTAAGCTCTATCACCTCTTTGGCGGTGAGCCCAAACAGGAAGAAGTTTTCGGCCCCCACCTCTTCGCGAATTTCAACGTTGGCACCATCCAAGGTGCCGATGGTCAGGGCACCATTCATAGAAAATTTCATGTTGCCGGTGCCCGAGGCCTCGAGGCCAGCGGTAGAAATTTGCTCAGAGAGATCGGCGGCGGGGTAGACCCGCTGGCTATTGGTGACGTTGTAGTCGGGCAAAAACACCACCTTGAGCCGGTCTTGAACGGCGGGGTCGTTGTTGATGACGGTGGCTACGGAGTTGATCAGCTTGATGATCAGCTTGGCCATGACATAGCCCGGTGCAGCCTTGCCGCCAAAGATAAAGGTGCGGGGGGCAATTTCCAGGTTGGGGTTTTGGCGCAGGCGATCGTATAGCGTGATGATGTGCAACACGTTGAGATGCTGCCGCTTGTACTCGTGCAGCCGCTTGACCTGCACATCGAACAACGAGTTGGGGTTGAGGGTAACGCCGCACCTCTCTTGGATCAGCCGGGTCAGATTGGCCTTGCGCTCCTGCTTGACATGCCGCCACGCATCCTGAAATCCCCGGTCATCCAGGTAGTTTTCGAGCTGTCTCAGCTCTTCGAGGTGGCGAATCCAGTGGGTGCCAATTTTGTCGCTAATCAGCAGGGCGAGGCTAGGGTTGCTTAGCACCATCCAGCGGCGCGGGGTCACCCCATTGGTGACATTGCGAATTTTGTCGGGCCAGAGTTCGTGAAAATCTTTGAGGACGGTTTGTTTGAGCAGGTCTGAGTGCAGCGCGGCGACGCCGTTGATGGCATGGCCGCCAACGCAGGCCAGATTGGCCATGCGCACGTAGCGCGGCCCCTGCTCATCAATTAGCGACATGCGCGACAGCTTGCCAGGGTCGTTGAAATACTGAACGCGAATTTTGTCGAGAAAGCGCTGGTTGATTTCGAGAATGATTTCGAGGTGGCGGGGCAGCAGGCGGCCAAACAGGTCGAGGGGCCATTTTTCGAGGGCTTCGGGCAGCAGGGTGTGGTTGGTGTAGGCAAAGGTCTGCTGGGTAATCTCCCAGGCGGTGACCCAGTCGATGTTGTGCTCATCGACCAGCAGGCGCATCAACTCGGCGACGCCAATGGAGGGGTGGGTATCGTTGAGCTGCACCGTAAACTTTTCTTGGAAGGTGTCGAGGGTGCGGCCTGCCGTCAGGTGAATGCGAATCATGTCTTGCAGGGCGCAGGAGACGAAGAAATACTGCTGCTCTAGGCGCAGCTGCTTGCCCTGGGCCTGCTCATCGTTGGGGTAGAGCACCTTGCTGATGTTTTCGGAGGTGACTTTTTGGTTGACGGCACCGTAGTAGTCGCCCACGTTGAACGCCTGAAAGTTAAAGCTTTCGACGGCTTCAGCAGTCCACAGGCGCAGGGTGTTGGCGGTGTTGACCCGATAGCCTAAAATGGCGGTGTCGTAGGGGATGCCCTTGATCACCTGGTGGGGAATCCAGCGCATGCGGTAGCGGCCATCGGAGTCGGTATAGCCCTCGGTGCGGCCCCCAAAACCCACGTTGACTGAGGCTTCAGGGCGGGCAATTTCCCACGGATTGCCGTGCTGGAGCCACTTGTCGGTAACTTCGACCTGCCAGCCGTCGCGGATCTGCTGGTCAAAAATGCCGAACTCATAGCGGATGCCGTAGCCAATGGCGGGAATTTCGAGGGTGGCGAGGGAGTCCATGTAGCAGGCGGCGAGGCGACCCAGGCCGCCGTTGCCCAGACCGGGCTCTTCTTCTTGGGCAATCAAATGTTGCAGGTTGAGGCCCGACTCTTCGACGGCCTGGCGCACCTCGTCTTCGATGCCCAGGTTAATTAAGTTGTTGCCCAGGTGGGGGCCGAGCAAAAATTCGGCGGAGAGGTAGGCGACAATGCGCACCTCGGGGCGCAGGTAGTTGCGCTGGGAGTTGAGCCAGCGCTGCAGCATGCGATCGCGCACCGTATAGGCCAGGGCCATATAAAAGTCGTTGCGGGTGGCGACCTCGGGCCACTTGCCCTGGATGTAGAAGAGGTTGTCGGCCATTGCCCGCCGCAGGGTTTCGATGCTGAGGCCGGTGCGATCGTCTTCAACCTGGATGTGGGGCTGATCCATAGAGGCTGTCATTGGGGGACTTTTTGTAACAACGGGGGTGGGAGAGGGGAGGGGAGAGAGTTTTGAGTTCTTAGTTCTTAGTTTTGAGTTTTGAATTTGGGCGGCAATTCAAAACTCAAAACTCAACATTCAAAACTTCCCAGTTTCCTAGGTGATCACCGTAGGCTGGTCGCGTCCGGTGAGGGTCTTGATCTGGGCAATTTCATCCGCTAGAGAAATCAGGTCGGCCAGGGCTGCCTGGGTGTCTTGGTTGTGCTTGGCCGGGTCTGCCTCGTAGCGCTCTACGTAGAGCCGCAGGGTCGCGCCGGAGGTACCAGTGCCCGACAGCCGGTAGACAATCCGCGAGCCGTCGGTGAAGCCAATTCGCACGCCCTGCTTGGTGGCGACGCTGCCATCTACTGGGTCGGTGTAGGCAAAGTCGTCGGCGTAGTCCACCGTGTAGGAGCCGAAGGTTTTGCCGGGCATGCTGCTCAATCCTTGTCGGAGATTGTCGATCAGGGTGTTGGCGCGATCGCTCTCCACCCCCTCGTAGTCGTGGCGCGAGTAGTAGTTGCGCCCGTAGGTGTTCCAGTGCTCTTTGACAATGTCCTCGACCGACTGGCCCTTCACCGCCAAAATATTCAGCCAAAACAGCACCGCCCACAACCCGTCCTTCTCGCGAATGTGGTTCGAGCCAGTGCCGAAGCTCTCCTCGCCGCAGAGGGTGGCCTTGCCCGCATCCAGCAAATTGCCAAAAAACTTCCAGCCGGTGGGGGTCTCAAAGCAGTCGATGCCCAGCTTCTCGGCGACGCGATCGGGGGCCTGGCTGGTGGGCATGGAGCGGGCAATCCCTGCTAAACCGCTGCGGTAGCCGGGTACTAGGGTGGCGTTAGCAGCGAGAACCGCCAGGCTGTCGCTGGGAGTGACAAAGAAATTGCTGCCGAGCACCATGTTGCGATCGCCGTCCCCATCCGACGCCGCGCCAAAGTCGGGAGCATGGTCGCCAAACATCACCTCTACCAGGTCGTGGGCATAGACCAGGTTGGGGTCGGGGTGGCCGCCGCCAAAGTTTTCTAGGGGTTCGCCGTTGACCACCGTGCCCGCTGGAGCATTCAGCCGCCGCTCAAACAGGGCCTTGGCGTAGGGGCCAGTCACCGCGTGCAGCGAATCCATGCAGAAGCGGAAGTTGCCGGAGAGCAGCTGCTTGATCTGGCCGAAGTCAAACAAGGTTTCCATCAGCGCCCCGTAGTCGGTGACGGAATCGATCACTTCGACGGTAGTGTGGCCGAGGCTGTGGGTGGCGATGCGATCGAGGTCAATGTCTGCTGCGTCGAGGATTTTGTACTCGGTGATGGTCTTGGTGCGATCGTAGATCGCGTCGGTGACGCCTTCGGGGGCGGGGCCGCCGTTGCCGGTGTTGTACTTGATGCCAAAGTCTTCGTCGGGGCCGCCGGGGTTGTGGCTAGCCGAGAGAATGATGCCGCCAAAGGCATTGTTCTTGCGGATCACGCAGGAGGCCGCTGGGGTGGAGAGAATGCCGCCCTGACCCACCAGCACCCGACCAAAGCCATTGGCCGCCGCCATTTTGAGAATGATTTGGATCGCCTGGCGGTTGTAGTAGCGTCCGTCGCCGCCCACCACCAGGGTTTCGTTTTGATAGCCCTCCAGGCTGTCAAAAATCGACTGGACAAAATTCTCTAGATAGTTTGACTGCTGAAAAACCTTAACTTTTTTCCGCAGGCCCGAGGTGCCGGGCTTTTGGTCGCTATAGGGCTGGGTGGATACGGTTTGAATACTCATAGGCTTAAAATTTGCTCCAAGGTCAACCAGGTGCAACCTCAGGATAAATCCCTAGCTAACTCTGAAGGATAAATCTCGCTCTAACTTATGGGGTAAATCGTAAGCCTTAGTTAAGGGAATGGGACATCAGGAATTGGCCACCGCCAGGCTGTAGCAGCTTTAAGGCCCCCAAATCTGTTGCATCTATGACGAATCCTCTGCTGACTTCGACGCAGTCGCGCCCCAGCACGGGCCACGCCGATCTGCCTGCGATCGTTGCCTTTTACGAAATCTGCGAGCAGGTTGACCAGCTCGACCACACCGTTACCCTGGCTGACCTCCAGCGTGGCCTCGACCATCCGCCCCCCGGTGGCACCCGCCACCGCCAGCTCTGGGAAACCCCCGCAGGTGAGCTGGTGGGTTTAGTTTCCCTCTGGCTAGATGATCCCACCGACCTGCCCACCGATGCGCTAGAGGGCTGGGTAGGCGTCTCTGTCCATCCCGCTTGGCGCGGCGCTCATTTAGAAGCTGAACTGCTGCGCTGGGCCGAGCAGCAGGTGCGGGAGCAGGCCGCCGTCGCCCAGCGACCTGCTCAACTCTGCGCTGGAGCCAGAGCCAATGCCGCCTTCTACCGGAGCATCTACGAGACGGCGAACTACGAGATTATTCGCCAGTTTCACACTATGGAGCGATCGCTGGCTGACCCCATCCCCCATCCCCAGTTCCCGACAGGCTTTACCAGCCGCCCTACCCATGCCGACGAGGCTGCTGCCTGGGTGGAGATGTTCAACGAGAGCTTTGTCGATCACTGGCACTTTAGGCCGATGACCCTAGATCGTCGCCAGTTTCGCCTCACCTACCCCACCTACCAACCCGAATTTGACTGGGTGGCCGTTGCCCCCGACAGCACCCTGGCCGGGTTCTGCGGCGGTGCCATTGACTACGAGGAAAACGCCTTAAAAGACCGCCAAGAAGGGTGGATCCATATTCTGGGCACTCGCCGGGGCTATCGCCGCCAGGGGTTGGCGCGGGCGATGCTGCTGCAAGGGCTGCATCGGCTCCGGGCAGCGGGCATGGAAACGGCTCTGCTAGGCGTAGACACCCAAAACCCCAACCAGGCTGCAAGCCTCTACGAATCCGTTGGGTTCTACACTAAAAAACGCTCTGTGACCTACCAGAAGCAGCTTTAGTCCCAGGTAATCTAAGGCCTCAACCACCTCCGGCAAGCCGAATTTCCTTTTTCTTTTCTCAACTGTTTTTAGGGCTTTTAAGTCGTGCTAATTAATCCATAATTTGGTGAAGAGAAGGAGAATAACTGCCTTCATTTCTCAGTTAATTTCTAAAATTGTAGAACGGTTGTGATGGAGTCTTGCTCTAGCTTTTCACTGGGTGTCATAGGGAACTTACAGAGGTTAACGCTATGAAAAGCATGACTTGGAAGCCTGATCCAGCCCACGATGAGCAGGTCAATGCTTATCTGGAGAGCATCAACCATGCGCCTTACTTTACAATCAGCGCCATAACCTTCGGCTTGTTTTGCCTGTTCACGCTGATTGTTCTGGTAGGGGTATTTTAGATAGGTTTAACCCATTCACTCCGCCGAAAGCCGTTCGCGTTTCGATACGGCTTTTGAGTTTGTTACATACCAGCGCCAGGGCAAGTCGGCCCCCTGGGTGAGGCCGATTCGAGTCGTTTGGGTAAACAGAATTTCCCCGCTGGTGACGCTCTGCTGCCAGTCGGCATCCCGATGCTCTAGCCAGAGACCGGAGTCGGGAGTCAGGGGCAGGTCGGTGAGGGTGCGATCGATTTCCATCAAAAGGCAGAGCTTGCCGGGGCCAGCGCCCCAGCGAGCCGGTTTCTCGGCCCGGTACCCCGCTAGCCAGGGAGGAATGGTGTCGAGTTCGACGGCGCGAATCAGGACGGCGCTGGGGATGCGATCGCCGTCCGTCACCACATTAAAACAGTGGTAAACGCCGTAGATCAGATACACATAGCTGTAGCCGGGCGGGCCAAACATCACCCGGTTGCGGGTGGTTTCGCGGCGATAGGCGTGGCAGGCCGGGTCGCCCTCGGTATAGGCCTCGGTTTCGACAATGGTGGCGCTGAGCTGGCGACCATCGGCCCAGCGGCGCACCAGGCGGCAGCCCAGCAGGTCTGGGGCCACCTCTAGGGACGATCGCCCCAGCCAGTCTGGGGTAATGGGGGCAGGCTGATTACAAAGCTTTATAGTGTCCTCCAGGGCAGGCTTGCTAAGATGACTCAAAACCAAGGCTCTGACCATATAAGCCCTTTTATCATCCCTACTGCTCCTATGGATATCAAACTTGTACTGGCTGTGCTCACCGGATTGTTTGTGGTGGCCACTCTCTTCTTTGGCACCAAAAACGGCTTCTACGACACCGACGACTACCACGGCAACGGCTCGGCCCACTAGGAGTACACCCCGTCCATCGGCGTTTCTGTGCCGCTGCCGTTAGTGTATTCGCTATTCCGTGAGTAATCTGGTCTGCTTTCCGTTCGCTGCGGGTCACGGCCAAGAAGGGCTGTGCCTAGAGTTGCGCATGGGGCCACGGCGCATTGTGCTTGACTGTGGCCTGCGCGATCTGTCGGCTTTAGACGCGGCCCGTGAGCGCATTGTCACCGCTGACCTGCTCTTTTGCAGCCACGCCCACAGCGACCACGCTCGCGGTGTCTGGGCGTTTAGCCAAGCGTTTCCCCAGGTGCCCATCTACGGCAGCGAGGTCACGGCCCAGCTATTACCCCTCAACTGGTTGGGGGCAGAGGTTCCGCCCCACCTCTGCCAGGCATTGCCTTGGCAAACTCCCATTAGCCTGGCCGACGACCTGACGGTGCAAATTTGGCCCGCTGGGCATTTGCCGGGAGCCGCCTGCGCCCTGTTTACCTACCACGCACCCCAGCGCAACTACACCGTGTTTTTCACGGGCGACTTTTTCATGTCGAACTCGCGCCTGGTGGATGGCCTGCCCCTAGAGGCGCTGCGGGGCCTCAAGCCCGATGTGCTGATCATTGAAGGTAGCTCTGGGTCTGCCCGCCATCCCCACCGCCGCCAGCAGGAAAATTTGCTGGCCAGCACGCTCCACGGTCTATTGCAGCAGGGGCGATCGGTGCTCTTGCCCACGCCCACCCTGGGCCTTGGTCAAGAGCTGGTGATGCTGTTGCGCAGCCACTACCAATTCACCGGCCAAGATGTCACGGTCTGGGTCGATGAAACCGTGGCGGCAGGCTGCAACCTATACCTGGAGCTGATGTCCGCATTCCCCAGCAGCGTGCAAAATTTTGCCCGTCACCAGCCACTATTTTGGGACGATCGCATTTTGCCTCGCGTGCGCCGCTTAGGGGTAGATGGGCATCCCCAGGGCGATGCTGCGAACGAGCGCCCCTGCATTGTGATTGCCCACCGTGAGGCCGACCTCAGCGACTACTGCCTCGCCTCGGCCCAGCCCTGGACGGTGCTGCTGCCCGACTCGTTTGCCACCGCGATCGCCGATACGGCGCTGGGTACGCCTGCTACCGACGCTGGGGCCACCCTGGGCTGGCTGCAAACTCTGGCCGCCGAGCTAGAGTCGGAGCGGGTGCAGCTCGACACCTACCAGCTCACCACCCACAGCGATCGCGTCGGCACCACCCAGCTGATCCACAATCTCAGGCCCCAGCACGTGGCCTTTGTCCACGGCAAGCCCACTCACCTCGCCGATCTGGCTGGGCTTGAAGAGCTGCAAACCCGCTACCAGCTCCACCTGCCCTCAGCGGGTAAAGAGGTGGAGTTTCCCATCGGCGATCGCTTCATTCAGCCCGCCGCCCCTGACCCAGTCTTTGAGGGCGAAATTACCCAGGTTGACGACAGCGTGCTGCTGCTGCTGCCCGAAGACCTCACCCACGACCCCCGTTGGACGGCGCTGGCTGACACCGGCCTAGTGCAAGCCCGCTGGCAGGGCAACGACCTAGTGATTAAGGGCCTCACCCAGCGAGATTTGCTGCGCACAGTGACTAACAGCGATGCCCCCTGGCAGCCCCCCAGTTGTCAAACCTGTCGCTACCAGCGAGAAGGTCGCTGCCGTGGCGTCGATTCCCCGCTCTACGGGCTTCAGGTTAGCCCTGACGGAGTTTGCCCTGCCTTTGAGGCCCGCCCTAGCCAGCCAGAGCGGGATGATGAGGCGACGGCTTAGAGTTAGAAAAGTGGCGAAGATAAAGAGGATGGGGGAGAAGTGGGTCAAATTCTCTTCCCCATCTCCCCCCATCGTCCTCACTATCCCCATCGCGATCGTTTTATGGAAACCTTCTGCCTGCGCCATCGCGATCGTTTTATGGAAACCTTCTGCCTGCGCCTTACCCCTGGCCAAGATCTAAAGCAAGAGCTGCAAACCTTTGTCCAGGCTCAATCGCTAGAAGCTGGGATTATTCTGACGGCGTTGGGCAGTTTGACCCAGGCATCGCTGCGGTTTGCGGCTGCCCCAGAGGCTACGGTAATCGACGGCCCGCTGGAGCTAATTTCCCTCAGCGGCACGCTGTCGCGGCACGGCATGCATCTGCACGGGGCGATCGCCGATGCCCAGGGCAATGTCTACGGCGGTCACATTATGTCGGGCTGCTTGATTCGCACGACGGCGGAGATTGCGATCGCCAACCTGCCCCACCTGCGCCTGCACCGCCAGCTTGACCCAGTCACAGGTTATCTAGAACTCGTTATTGATGCTTTCTCTTAATTCCTTTCGCGATAGCTCGCGATTGGCTGGAATTTTTCCAAGGACTAGAAAATCGCCGATAGAATAGCAGCATTGCCTCTATAAGGCGACACCCTTGCTTCTAAACTCCAAAGCAGCTGCACCTTTCACCATCAACGGCACTCCTATGCAAAGCATCGAAATTAGGCTGCCAGATACAGTATTTTCTGCCCTCCGCAAAGCCCCTGAGGAGTTTGTGCAAGAAATGCGAGTGGCTGCCGCAGTTAAATGGTACGAACTTGGGGAAGTTTCTCAGGGTAAAGCCGCCGAAATTGCTGGTTTATCCCGAGCAGGCTTCATCGATGCGTTGACTCGCTATAAGGTATCGGTATTTCAGTACACCGCTGAGGAACTGGCTCAGGAGTTAGGGGATGCCAGTTGATCGGGTGGTGGTCAATGCCTCACCGCTGATTGTGCTGTTCAAAAGTAGTCAGGCAGACCTGCTACCGCGCCTCTTCCATGAGATCTTGATTCCTCAAGCCGTTTGGCAAGAAGTGACCATCCTGCAGAATGACGTAGCTAGCAGTCAATTGATTAATTCAGCCTGGGCAATGCCAGTTGAGGTTTCAATCAACTCTGAAATTGCAGCTTGGGATTTGGGCGCAGGAGAATCAGCTGTACTCAGCTACGGCATGCAGCACTCTGGCTATCGAGCCGTCATAGACGATGCCGCCGCCCGCCGCTGTGCCCGTGCATTAGGAATCGCTACCCTGGGAACTGGGGGTGTACTTGTTTTAGCAAAACGACAGGGACTAATTGATTCTGTAGGTGAGCGATTAAAGCGTTTGCAAGAAGCCGGGCTTTGGCTATCTGAGAGCATTATTGTCATGCTCAAGCAACAGGCTGGAGAGGAATGAGACTACTCCTCGACCCGGTAGCCGAAGTCTTCTAGGCGGCTGCGGGATTGTCGCCACTTGGGCACCACCTTCACAAACAGCTCTAGGTAGACCTGACCCATCACCAGCTTTTGAATTTGCTGGCGGGCATCGGAGCCAATCACCTTCAGCATGCTGCCCTTTTTGCCGATCAAAATGCCCTTTTGCGACTCACGCTCGACGTGGATGGTGGCGAGAATGCGGGTGATGTTGGTGTCTTCTTCGACTCGATCGACGGCGATCGCCACCGAGTGCGGCACTTCTTCGCGCGTGTTCAGCAAAATTTGCTCGCGGATGAGTTCGCCCATGATGAAGCGCTCGGGCTGGTCGGTGACCAGGTTGGGCGGATAGTAGTAGGGGCCGCAGTCGAGCTGGTCGATTAGCGTGGACAGCAGGGTGTCGAGGCTGGTTTCGTGCAGGGCCGAGAACTTGACCAGGGGCCAGCCGTGGGCGTCGGCCATGCGCTGGTAGCTGGCGTCGAGGGCGGCGATCGCCTCCCCGTCCTCCTCCGGCTGCTGGTCAACTTTATTCATGCCCAAAATTACTGGGCCGCTGCTGTGGGCCAGCAGTTCGGCTACAAACTGGTCGCCGCGCCCTGCATCTACGCTGCCATCGACCACAAACAGGGTGGTATCCACCGAGTCGATGGCCATGCGAGCGTTCTTGACCAAGATTTTGCCCAGCTCGTGGTGGGGCTTGTGGATGCCGGGAGTATCGACAAAAATAATCTGGGCCTGGTCGGTCGAAAGAATGCCTCGCAGGCGGTTGCGAGTGGTTTGAGCTGTGGGGGAGGTAATGGCGACTTTTTGCCCCACCAGGGCATTCATCAGGGTCGATTTGCCCACGTTGGGGCGGCCCACGATGCCCACAAACCCAGACTTAAACCCCTCCGGCGGGGTGGGGATAGCGCTGTAGCCAATCGGATCAAAGGTATCGACCATGCTAATAGCCTGTGACATGGACGATCACCTCACGGGCTGACCCCCGCGCTCGGTGTTCCCAGAGATAAATACCCTGCCAGGTGCCCAGGCCCAGCCGCCCCTGCACAACCGGAATGGTTTCGCTGGTGTGGGTTAGCACCGAGCGAATGTGGGCGGGCATGTCGTCGGGGCCTTCGGTGCTGTGGATGTAGTGGTTGCCCTCGGGCACCAGTTTGGCCAAGAAATTCTCCAGATCGACCAGCACGTCGGGGTCGGCGTTTTCTTGAATGATCAGGCTGGCGGAGGTGTGGCGCAAAAACACCGTACACAGCCCGGTCTCGATGCCCGAGGCGCGCACCACCTGCTCAACTTCGGCGGTAAACCGCTGGAGAGATTTGCCCCGCGATCGCAGGGTCAGCACCTGCTGATGGTGGCGAGTGGTGGCGGTAGAAGATGTCATCGGGCAAATTACCAGAATAGACCGTTCTCTATTCTGGCAGAATTAACCACCCTAGGGAAACTTTGTTCCTTTTCCCTGCGGCTCTCTACGTTAGGTCACTCCACACACAGGGGCACGAGGCGGCCCTGGGTGGTTAGTCCTAGCCGCATGGGCTGGTTGGCAAGAATGGGATTGCCAGTCAGGGCACACACCTGTTCGCGCTCAGCCACCGCCCCAAAGCTGGCGCAAATGTCCTCAGGCTGTACCTGGGTTGTACATTCACTCGGTCCTTGCTCCACGTACTGCCAAAGAATGTCGCGAATCAACGCCTGATATCCCCGGTTACCGGCCAGGGCTTTAAGTTTTTCTTTCAGCGATCGCTCTAGGCGAATGCTGGTAACTTCCATATCAGTGGTCGATACGCGAGTTAGGGTTGGCATTAGCGGGCACACCTCCAAAGGGAACATAACGATAATTTCTGGAACCTGTCACAACTCGGCTGTGGTTGTCACTAGTGAGTTGTCTCTACCTAACAGTTTAGACAGACTAGACACGTTTGTATTACACGTGTAGTATTAACGTTATTCGAGCGTATCCGTCAAGCCTCCTCGCTGAGCGAACGGTCTTGACCCAACGGATGCCCTCATGCCTTCCTAAGCCTTGCTGTTTTACGCTTGAGGAACTCCGCTATGGTAAACATCTTGTCTACTGGCACCGCAATGAATATCGCCGTCACCACGGGCGACGCTGGCCAGCTAGGCATGGTGGCGGGGTTCGATGGGTATTTTAGTGGCCTAATTAGCCGACTAATTCACCCCATGGATGGGTTAGCCCTGGGTGATTATGACGGGAGCGATCTATCTAAAGGGGATGCCTTGAGAGGCGATCGCCTTTGGGCAGGTCTCTTCCTAGGGCTATGGCGATTCCTCACGCTAACGGGATGCCTCACCCGGGGCGATTCCCCTTTCGGGATGCCGTGCCAACGTCTGGGCTGGCCCTACCCCCACTATTTCTCCCAGCATTAACCCGACCCCCGATCTGGCCCAGCGCCTAGGGATGGCTGTTCGCGGCTAGTTCCGTTTCGATCGGGCTTCAAATTTGGGTTTGCAGCAGCATTATCACCGTTGGTCTTTCGTCAGACCAGGGGTTCGCATCGGTATCCACCTAGGGCATGGTCGCTCAAGACTGCCCATGGGGCCCGTGATCCACCGTGCGATCGCCTGGCTGGGCGACGGTTTTAGGGCCGCTGCTGCCTCGACACAACACACTTAAGCGACAAAACTAGTTCACAAGTATTAAGGCATGAGGGATCATGTTGAAGCTAACTTATTCCGATGCAGATTTATTGATTGAGCATTTAGACCTCACCGTAGAAGCGATGGTGACCCAGCGCAGCCTGGTGGCGCTGCGGGCCGGACAACCCCTGGTGGTGCAGCCGGGCTACGGGGCCTTTGCCCTGCCCGCCGACCTACCGGGAATTACGGCGCTTAAAGCCGGGTGCCAGGGGGCGATCGACATTGCCCCCTGCGACATCGACTGGCTCGAAGTCACCCTGCGAGGCACCTGGCTGACCGACAATGCCGCCAGCGCCGAGGGCATTTTGGTGGTCGAACTCGGACTCCAGCTAGAGGCTCAGCTCGTAGCCCTGTGGCAGCGCAGCCTGAGCTGGGTAGCCGCCCCCTGCTCCCAGGGGCGCTAAAGTGGGGTGGTCATAACCCCATCGCCCAGGCTTTGCAGTACCGTAGAAAATAGGGGCCGGATAGTTTTTTACACCCGCAAAATCCCAACGCAGACTAAAGACGCAGAGAAGGAGCGATTGAAATGGCTGACGATGCAACCTACCTCACCCTGACCGCCGACAACTTTGAGGCCGAGGTGATGCAAAGCAATGTGCCGGTGCTGGTCGATTTTTGGGCGGCCTGGTGCGGCCCCTGCCGCATTATGAACCCGATTGTGGAAGAGTTGGCCGAAACCTTTGCCGGTCGGGCCAAGGTTGCCAAGCTCAACGTCGATGAAGAAGATGCCCTGGCTCTCCAATACCATGTGATGGCCATTCCCACTCTGATCTTCTTTCAGAATGGCGAGCGGGTTGACACCGTTGAAGGGGTCATCTCAAAGGATGACTTGGTGGCGCGGCTAGAGGCGCTGGTAACCGCCAATTCGGCGGTTTAGGCGGCTTTAGTTTTGGGTGGCCCCGCGCAGCACGGCCTCGCCATTGACAAACTCCAGGCCGTCGAGGGTGAGCCCGGCCTGGGGCAGGGCGAGGTTGATGCGCTCGGTAATTTGAGCCGGGTCGAGGCCGGTTAGGCGGGCTACATCGTCTAGCGATAGGTTGACTCGGCCAATTTGAACGCGGGTGTCGTTACCCAGTACCAGGCGGCCATTGTCTACGCGGGGGCTGCCTTCGATGCCAATGTAGAGGGGGCGATCGCCCAGCATAGGCACCGTACTTAAAGCCGTCTCTAACGCCTGCTGGGCCTGGGGCGGTAGGCCTTGGGTGGGTAGATCGGCGGGGTTGACGACAATGCCTCCGGCGACGCGATCGCCGCGAATGGTGGCATTTAGGCTATCTGCCTCTGGAAAAAACTGTGCCACTTCGGGAGTCTGGGCTATGCCTTCGGCCAGTAGCTGGGTCAGTTCCGCCTCGGTGAGAGAAATTTCGACGCGGTTATTGTCGCCATAGCGTACCCCCTGGCCACTGGCCAGCTTGCTTTCCAGCAGGTTGCCGCTGGTGCTGACATTGGCTACGGCAGTATCAGTCCCGCTGGTGCTGTACCAGGTCGGCAATGCTGTGGCTCGGTTCCAGTAGAAAGCGGTGGCAGCGGCGGCCCCCGCCGAGAGACCGATCAATAGTGATAGCGCCAGTACAACAGCCTGCTTCGTCCGCATGTCTGACAACCCTCCCTTGGGTATGTCGAGACAGTGTAGCTCAGCTCTCCTGCGCTAGCAAAAAGCTGTGTGGCGATTGCTGTAAAGACCCTAAAGTGGCCTATGGTATTGGTTGTAAAGACGTAGAGAATAGCAGCATGGGCACGACACAAGGGTTCATCCGCAAGGTCATGGGACTAGGACGGCGAGCTGTGGCCCTCTGTGCGATCGCACTGATCTTTCTAGCTAGCTGCGCCAAACCCGTGCAGCCCACCGAGCTGCTGTCAGAGCCTACCCCCCAGTCCAACCGTCTCACTGGGCAAATTGCCGAGGTCTCTCCCCCCGAAACCCTAGAGACCCTCAAGCAAATCATCGACGCCTACACCCCCCAAGTGCGCATTCTTAGCCCCCGCCCCGGCGAAGTGCTAGACGACACCAGTGTCTCGGTGCGGCTCCAGGTGCGCGGTCTGCCCCTGTTCAAAGACGACGCCTACGACCTCGGCCCTCACCTGCACCTGTTCCTCGACAACGAACCCTATCAAGCGGTCTACGACCTGTCAGAACCGATTACCTTTGACGGGCTTTCCCCTGGTACCCATACCCTGCGCGTGTTCGCGTCACGTCCCTGGCACGAAAGCTTCAAAAACCAGGGAGCTTTCGACCAGCGCACATTCCACGTAGTGGCCCCCACGCCCCAAAATGAGCTTAACGCCAAGGCTCCCCTGCTCACCTACAGTCGTCCTCAAGCGACCTACGGGGCCGAGCCAATCATGCTCGACTTTTATCTCACCAATGCACCCCTGCACATGAGCGCCCAGGCCGAGGCCAATGACGATCTGCACGACTGGCGCATCCGCTGCACCGTCAACGACCAGAGCTTTGTATTTGACCAGTGGCAGCCCATTTGGCTCAAGGGCTTTAAGCCGGGCCGCAACTGGGTACAGCTCGAACTGATTGACGAAAGCGGCAACCCCATCGACAACCGCTTTAACAACACCGTGCGCATCATCGACTACCAGCCCGGCGGCAGCGATACCCTCTCTCGCCTGGTGCGAGGTGAACTGGGTCTAAAGGATGTGGCGGGCATTATCGACCCCACCTATGTGCCCCCGACCCCCGAGCCGACAGCCGAGACCCCAGAACCTCAACCTCCCGCCGCTGACGTAGAAACGCCAGAGCAGAATGCTCCTGAGCCTGAGATTACGCAACCAGACATTACTGCCCCAGAGCCATCTCAACCCGAAACGACCCAGGAGCAACCCGAGTCCGAATCAACTGCTCCAGATGCTCAAGGCATTTCCCCAGATGAGCCTGAAGACGAGACCCCACCCACTCCATCTCTTCTACCCGAGAAATCGATCGAGTCAGAGGCGGCTAAGGACGATCAATTCATGCCGGAAGACAATGGTGCTGGGGAAGATGCCGAAGCGGACGCCCTTAATCCCGATCGCTCTGCTGTCGAAGCTTCTCCTGCGATCGCCCCTGAGTCAAAGGATGCCATTGAAGACATGGTTCCCCTGGCCGATCCGGAAATTCCCCCGGTGCTGTCTCCCCAAGTGGAGCCTGAGCCTGTACCCGTGCGCCCAGCCCCCGCGATTCCAGAAGCTACTCCAGAACCCGGTACTAAAGGGTTGCTCAACCGTTTTAAGCAGTGGCGCAACCCGGCCAATCCAGCCCCCGCGCCTGCGTCCCCTGTGCCAACTCCAAAGGATACCTTTGGCGATCTGCCCCAGGTTGCGCCTGACCCTGACCTAGATTTGCTGCCTAACCCAGAGTCTGGGGAGGCCCCCGAGCCACATAGAGTACAACCTGAGATGGTTGAACCCGATAGCGATTCTTCTGGTGAAGAGCAGGCAGAACCCAGCCCACCCATTACCGAAAAGGCCCCTGAGGCAGATTCCTCAGAGGCCAAAGCCGACGAGCCTAGGGAACCTAAGGTGGCACCGCGATCGCCCCTGGCCCCAGAAGCTCGTCCGTTTATTTAGCTAACTAATTGACTAACCGCAGCGTCAAGGGATAGCGATAGGCCGTCCCTTCATTAGCCTTAACTGCCGCCAGAATGACCAACACCAGCCAGGCGATGCCCAAAACAATCATCAGGGGAATGCCAATCAGCACAAAAATTAGTACCCCTGCAACCACCATATAGATAGTCATAGAGATGTTAAAGTTGAGCGCTTCTCTAGCCTGGTCGTTGACGAAGGACATTTCATCGCGCTTGACCAGCCAAATGACGAGAGGCCCAATAATATTGCCAAAGGGAATAACGAAGCCAGACAAAGCGCTGAGGTGAGCAAGCATAGCCCACATGCGCGATTCTGGGTTGGAGTCGAGCTGGTTCATGGTAGTGGCAGAATGAAATAAGCTGCCGCCAAGCTAACTTAAAAAGCAGGATAGACGCTCTACCCTGCTTACAAAATGTAGTATTCGGTTACTGAACATTGACAGGGCGAACCTGCCAGAGCCCATGAACCTTGGCCTAGCACTTTACTCTTCGTCGTCGGCCTCATCATCGGTGGGATAGACAAAGCTAGTAGACCGCCCGGTGAGCACAGACTTGCCCAGGGACATCGCCTTCTTGGCCTGAAGCGCTGCGGTGCGCTTCCAGGTGGCGCGACGTTGGTCACGCTTTTGTTTGGAGGTTTTCTTCTTGGGAACCGCCATGACAGCAATACTTTAAGACTTCACAACCTTTCAAGCATAGGGCAAGAGTGCTATTCTATGCAATTTTATTTTGTTAGCGCGGCGCTACTGGAGGCCCGCCATGGCATTACCCGTAATTGCTCAACTAGGTAGACAAATCTGAAACCTATTAATGGCAAGGGATTCAGGGACTGGGCAAATCCACCTAGTTAGAGGCGATTCAACGAAAGAATGAGGGTTTCAGGCATTTTTACGTTCAAATTCTCTATAAGATGGCTTATTGACAATCATCTAAAAAGCACACCAAATAAGGGATTCCAGGGAGGAGGGGGTAGTTGAGCAATTACCATTACCCAATCTAGGGAGCTGCTGACTCGGCATCGCCAACTAAGGCTCTAGCCGCTTCAAAGTAATTGGCCCACTCGGGTACATCGGGTCGGAGCTGCCACTCGCTGCGGCTCACCGGCACCGTGAGAATGGGGACAGAGATACCTTGGTTGTCGCCAATGACGGTGACGATCACGTCAGTCATCAGCACATCGGCGTCGAAGCTGCGCTGAATGGCGGCTCGGGCAATGATTTCGGAGCGCTGCACCAATGTCTCAAAACTTTCGCCCTGTTCGCGCACCAGGTAGAGGTTGACGCGCGACGTGTAGGCCTCGGCCACGGGCGGAGCGACGAGGGACGGCAGAGCCACGCCCCCAAAGCCCATCAGCGCGGCCAGGGTGAGGGCTGCCCAAGACGTAGAGCGGGGCTGCCCCTGGTGCTTAGTCCCATTGCGCTTGGTTAAACGAGACATCAATTTCATGGCCTACTGCTCCACACATCCTCGCAGGATGCCCAAAAAGTGCTTTAACTCTAGCGATAGAGCCGCTAATCGTCAATTAAGAATTGTCGCCGTCTGGGGTTGCCGGTCAACGCTTCCGTTTGGCCACGCAGGCGCTACTATGGCAGGGGAATTTTTATCCCTCAACTCTACAGTACGAGAGGCATTCAAAAGGCATGGCAAGCCATTGGCCCGTGATCGTTGGCATCAATCAATATCAATCGCTTCAGCCCCTGATGTATGCCCAGTTTGACGCCCTCGAACTGCGAGACTTTTTGGTGGCCGAGGTGGGGTTGCCGGCCCAGTATTGCTCGTTGCTGACGGATATTTCTGCGGTTGTCTATGAGGGGGCGGCTGCGCCAACCCGCGAGGTGATGCTGCAACGACTGGCCCAGAGCTGCGATCGCGCCGACCCTGAAGATACGGTGTGGTTTTTCTTTAGCGGCTACGGGGTGCAGTGGCAGGGAAAGGATTATCTGCTGCCCATCGATGCCGACCCCAACCGCATTGATCAAACCGGCATTTTGGTAGAAACTCTGCTAGATCAATTGGCCCAGGGGAATCAGCGCCAGTCGATCGTCATGCTCGACATGAACCGACCCCAGAGCGCGCTCAGTCCTGCTCCCGGAGGGGGTAACCTCGGCGATCAAACCCTGGCTCTGGCGAAAAGTCTGGAGATTCCCCTGGTGCTCTCCTGCCAGCCCAACCAGTTTTCACAGGAGACGCTGGCGGTGCGCCACGGCCTGTTTACCGAAGCCTTGATCGAAGGAATGCGGTTCCATGGCTGTCTGACCCTAGCTCAGCTAGTGGATTACCTGGGCGATCGCGTGCCTGAGCTGTGCCAACACCACTGGCGACCCGTGCAAAACCCCGTGGCCGTGGTGCCCTCTGGCCAGCAGTACGCCATGCTGGTGCCCCCTAGCCTGGTGGGCCAAATGCCCCTTGGCGTTATGCCTCAGCCAGAGATTCTGTCAGAACCTCAGCCCGAGCCAAGCATCTCTCTGCCGATAGAGCCGAGCCCAAGCTGGCCCGTTTACCCAGCTCTGGTGCCTGTAGATCTTCCCAACAATGAGTTTGCTAAGCCTCGGCCATCGATCGAGCCGGTTGAACCGGAGCTGCTGCCGGGAGTTCTGCCTGAGGTTACGAAACCATCCGCTCCGAGTCAGCCAGCTACCTCTAGTCTGGTGCCCTGGCAGCGCTGGGTAATTTTAGCGGCGGGGCTGCTGCTGCTCGGTGTGCTGTGGCGCAACCAAGAGAGCTTTGTGGGGGGAGGTGCTGCCCCTGAGGCTACTGCGCCGTCTGTCGTTCCCCCTTCCGGTGGGACTGGGGGAGAAGTCGATCCTGCTGCTGAGACGGTTGGGGAACCCCTATTTCCAGGAGCGGCTGCGAGCGGTGCCGAGGCCCTAGCGCGAGCTAGAACGGCCCTTGACCAGCGTCAGTTTGGCGAGGCGCTGAGCTGGCTGACCCAAATTCCTGAGGGTGAGCGTCCCGAAGACTACGAAGCCCTGGTTAACCAGGCGGAAATGGGCTATACCAACGCTGAGCTGTCGGGGGGGGCTGCCCTCACCCAGGCCCGCCGTCTGATTGAGCCAGTTTCGGCTTCCCTTTTTAACGATGCTATTGAGCAGGCTCGGCAAGTGCCCGTCGGGGATCCAGCCTACGATCAGGCCCAGGCCGATATTAAGCGCTGGAGTTTGGTGATTCTAGACTTGGCCGAAGGCCGAGCCGCTGCGGGTGATTTAGATGCCGCCATTTCGGCTGCCCGCCTAGTGCCCGAAGATCAGGGCGAAACCTGGGGACAGGCCCAGGCCCAAGTTCAAAAGTGGGAGCAGAGCCGAGTCAATCGGCAGCTATTGCAAGAGGCCCAGAGCTTACTTCAGCCCGACCAGGCCACCTCGTTTCAGTCGGCGATCGCGATCGCCCAGCAAATTCCTCCCGACTACCCTGAATCGGCGATCGCCCAGGAGCGCATCGACCAGTGGAGCCGAGATATTTTGGCGATCGCCCGTGCCCGCGCGGCCTCCGGCCAACTTCCCAGCGCGATCTCCGCTGCGGGCCTAGTGCCCCCCGGCACCAGCGCCTATGACCAGGCCCAGCAGGAGATTCAGCAGTGGCAGAGCCAGTGAGGGTGGGGAGTGAATGGGTAGGGAGTTTATGCTTTAGGTAATCGGCTGCCAATAAACCAAATCCAAGTCCAGCTCTACATAACCCCCTTACCCCCTACTCCCTACTCCCCACCCATGTTCTCCCCCCCCAACCGCATCACCCCCGGCCCCGGCCAAGAATCCGTCTGGGATTATCCACGTCCACCCCGATTAGAAGACTCAACTCGGCACATTCGCGTGGTGTTTAACGGTGTGGTGATTGCCGATTCGCGGCGTACCAAGCGGGTGCTAGAGACCAGCCATCCGCCGACCTACTACATTCCCCCCGAGGATGTGCAGACGCAGTATTTTCAGCCGGTGCCCCGCTCGACATTCTGCGAATGGAAAGGGGCGGCGGTTTACTTTACAGTGGCAGTGGGCGAACAAATTGCTGAGCAGGTCGCCTGGGCCTATCCTCAGCCTACGGAGGCATTTGAGAGCATTGCCAACTATATCGCCCTCTACCCCAGCCGCATGGAAGCCTGCTATGTCGATGATGAGCTGGTGCAGTCTCAGCCCGGCGACTTCTACGGTGGCTGGATTACGTCAGACATCGTTGGCCCCTTCAAAGGCGACCCCGGCACCTGGGGATGGTAATTCGGTCTTGGGCTATTCACCTACGCCTCCACCCATCCACCCATCTACTCTTCCCCCGTTTCCGAGCTACAGGTCGGCGCAATCCCCAAGTTGTCGCGGCTGGTGGTCATAATATCCACCGTGCGCTTCAGTTTGGCTTCTAAAAATTGTTTGTGGTCGAGTAGCTGGCGCAGCTTTTGGTGGCGGGCGATCGCTAAGCTAATCGAAGACAGCTGCTCGGGCGGGCAGGGGAAATACTGCACCCGTCCGTCTGAGTCAAGGCTGCATAGACGATAGCCAGGACGGCCCAGATCAGTGCCGGGGGCGGCGGGTGCCGCTGGAGATTCTAACGATTGACAGAGCTGCTCGACATAGCCTGAGAGTGCCTGGGGGTCGCCGTGGCGCAGTAGAGCAGCATCGAGGGCGGCGACTGGGCCTGGTTGCTCGTCTATGGTCTCGAGCCAGCCATCGACGATAGGCCCTTCCATGTAGAGCGCCTGAATGCGATGCACTGTCTGCTTGAGGTCTTGGTGCCAAGCTTCGACCGCCATTTGAATGTCTTGCAGCACCTTGACCGCCAGCGCTGGGTTGGCATCGTGGCGATGGCGGCTAAAGGTCGGCAGCTTGCGACGCGGCAGGAGGGGCAAATGCGATAGCTGAGCCTGCACAGGAAAGGGCGCTAAGTGAGCTGGGGCAGCCACGGTCTGGGGTGCGGACTCAGGGCTCCTCGCGGGGGGACTGACATCGCTAGTGGCCTTGCTAGTGCCGATGGTGAATGAAACGGGCCGTCGAGCAGCCCGTCCTTCCCCGGTACCCACAGTAGGGGAGGGCACTGCGGAAAAATCAGCAGAATCAGGCGAGGTATCCATAGGGCGCGAGGGAGACTGAGTCAGGCGGATGAAGCAGATCAGGAACTGACTTGAGAATAATTGCCCTGGATTGAATCGTTTGAAGGGCAGAGTTAGGCACCATCTGCCTAACTTTATACCTGAATAGTTTAGGTTTAGACCAGCAAAAAGGTTTACAGGTTATAAAGTTTCTCAACTTTCAAACTGCAAACCTTACAAAAAATTGTTTCAGTTTTGAACACTTCCCTGGCCCAGTTTGATGTTAACTCTCTACAAAAACCGCTCCTGACAGAGACGGCGGAAGTGTTCACCCCGCTGCTCAAAGTTGGGATATTGGTCAAAACTGGCGCAAGCGGGGGAAAGCAGCACGACTGAAGCTCCCAAAGCTGGGGCGACTTCAGCGCCCCGCTCTACTGCTCGCTCCATGTCTTCGACAATGGTGTAGTTACGATACCCAGCGGTTTCTAGTCGCTGGGCGAACTGGGGAGCGGCATCGCCAATCAGCAGCACGGTGGCAGCTCGTTCGTGAATGCGCTGCACCCAGGCGGTGTCGTCCCCTTCCTTGGCTTCGCCACCGGCAATCAACACGGCTGGGGCCTCTACCGATCGCAGCCCCACCTCAGCCGCATCGTAATTAGTCGCCTTGGAGTCGTTGATGAAATCAATTCCCTGCCAGGTGCAGATGTGCTCTAGGCGATGGGGCACGCCGGGGAAGGACGCAACTCCGGCGGCGATCGCCTCGGCATCCAGCTCGGCTAAACAAGCCGCCGTGACTGCCAGCAGCAGGTTTTGCTGGTTGTGTTCGCCCACCATGCGCAACGCATCGGCCCGCACAATGGGGATGCCTTCAAACTTCACCCAGCCGTCGTTAACATAGGCACTGGGCCGCAGGGGTGCAATGGCCCGTTTCCCTGCGGCGCTCGTCCAGTAGGCCGAAGGGAACTCCTCCGGCATGTGCTGGCGCAGGTAGGGGTCGTCGCCGTTAAACACCGCCAGTTCTGAGCGATGCATCAGTGTGGCTTTGATCTGGGCATAGTTCTGCACGGTGCCGTGGCGCTGGAGGTGGTCGGGGGTGAGCGTAGTCCACAAGCCAATTTTTGGGGCCAGGGTGGCTGAAGCCTCGATCTGGTAGCTGCTCAGCTCGGCAATCACCCAGTCGGGCACCGTGGGCTCTAGGGCCAGTTCGCAGGCGGCATAGCCAATGTTGCCGCAGGCGGGCGCGTTGAGTCCGGCGGCCTGAAAGATGGCGGCGGTCAGGGCCGTGGTGGTGGTTTTGCCGTTGGTGCCGGTAATGCCAACCCAGGGGCGATCTTGTAGAAACCGCCAGGCCAGCTCGGTTTCGCCAATCACTTCTAAGCCGTTCTCGCGGGCGGCCACTAGGGCGGGGCTATCCCACGGCACGCCGGGGCTGACCACCAGCAAATTCGTGCGGCTGTCGGGCACAAAGCTGTAGTCGAGCAGCACGGTGATGCCGTCCTGGCGCAGAGCCGCCTGCTGGGTGACGAGGGATGGGCTGGAGCCGCGATCGCTCAGCACCACCTGCCAGCCTTCGCGGTGCAGCAGCCGCGCCGCCGCCACTCCCGACTTCCCCAGACCAATTACATGGGCGTTTTTCATGGCATCGCTATCCCTTGACGATCGCCCCAAAGTCGCCCAGCACAAGGGCGTGGTTGCGCAGCAGGCCCAGCAGGTTGAGGCGGTTTTGCCGCACCGCTGGCTCGTCGGCCATCACCAGCACGCTGTCGGGGCCGTCGAAGAAGCCGCTGACCACCGGGGCCACCTGCTCTAGGCCCGCCACGAGCCGATCGTAGTCGCGACTGGCTTGGGCGGCCTGGGTCTGGGGCACCAGGGTTTTGAGCGCCGCTAAGAAGGCATGCTCGGCCTTAGCTTCTAGCTTGGCCTCGGCAATCACGCCCTCGGGGTCGAGCACAGCGGTGTCAAGGGTGCCCTGGGCGGCCAGGCGGGTGGCCCGGTTTACAGTTTCGTAGACTTTATCCATGCGGCCATTGCGGCGCATAGCCCGCAAGAACAGGGCGCGATCTTTGACATCTAGCGGATCGCTGAGGGCGCGATGGCCAAGGCCCGACCCCTTAGGGCCACCGCTCAGTACGGCATTCACCAGGTCGTAGTCGATGCCCTGCTCGTCTTGGAGTAGCGTCTGCACTCGCTGCAAGAAAAAGTCGTGGAGCTGGGTGCGCAGCGCCTCGGGGGCATTGATCGCCAGGGTTGGATCCTGAGCAAAGTCCTGCACTACTGTATCTAAGAGTTTGGCTAGGTTGAGGGGCAGCTCCGCCGCCCAAATAATGTTCAGCACCGCGTTGGCGGCTCGCCGCAGGGCAAAGGGGTCGGAGGAACCCGTGGGCAACTGGCCAGTGCTAAAAATGCCAACTAGCGTATCGAGGCGATCGGCGATGCCCACTACCTGCCCCGCCAGGGTTTGGGGCAGGCTATCCTGCGCGCCCTTAGGCAGATAGTGCTCGACAATGGCGGTGGCCACGGCCTCCGGCTCGCCGCTGTGGAGGGCGTACTTTTGCCCCATCACCCCCTGGAGTTCGGGAAACTCGCCCACCATCTGGGTGACCAGATCGGCCTTGCACAGGTAGGCAGCGCGGCGAATGTGCTGGCGGGGTTGCGCCCCCAGGTTGAGCTGGTCGCAGAGGTGGTCGGCCACGGTGCCAATGCGCTTCACCTTGGCGGCCATGGAGCCCAGCCGTTCTTCAAAGGTGACGGTTTCGAGCTTGGCGACAAAGGCGTCGAGGGGCTGGGCGCGATCGGCATCAAAGAAAAATTTGCCGTCGGAAAGGCGGGCACGAATCACCCGAGCGTTGCCCTCGGCGATAATCGCGGCTTTGCTGGGGTCGCCGTTGGAGATGGTGATGAAGCTGGGCATCAGCGCCAGACCGTCGGCTTTCTGCTTCAGCGGAAAGTAGCGCTGGTGGCTCTCCATTTCGATGATGGCGACCTCCGGCGGCAGATCGAGAAATTCGGTGTCGAACTTGCCCACTACGGCGGTGGGCCACTCCACCAGGTTGGTGACTTCGTCGAGCAGGGCGGGAGAAACCATCGGCACGCCCCCCAGGGTCTTGGCTGTCTCCTCGACCTGGTGCTGGATTAGCAGACGACGGGCAGCGGGGTCGATTTCGACGTAGGCGTTGCGTAGTGCCTCGACGTAGTCCTGGGCGCGACGCAGCGGTACAGGGTCGGGGTGCAGCACGCGGTGGCCCTGGGAGACGCGATCGCTCGTACAGACCAGCGACCCATTCTCGAGGGTTAAAGGCAGCACCTCGCTGTCCATCAGCGCTACCAGCCAGCGAATCGGGCGCGGAAACCGCAGGTCGCCGTCACCCCAGCGCATAAACCGTTTGCCCTCCAGCCCCAAAATCCACTGGGGAATTAGCTCGGTCAAAATGTCGGTGGCCGCCCGGCCTGGAATGTCTTGATTGACAAACACAAACGAGCCCTTGTCGGTGTCGCGCACCTCTAGGGCAGAGACATCTACACCCCTAGATTTAGCAAAGCCCTCGGCGGCTTTGGTCGGCTTGCCATCCTTAAAGGCGGCCTGGGCCGGGGGGCCTTTGACCTCTTCCTGGCGATCGGGCTGGCGCAGGGGTAACCCATCGAGCATCACCGCCAGGCGGCGGGGGGTGCCGTAGAAGCGCACCGCTTCAGGGGCCAAAGCTTGCTCTGCCAATTCGGCAGGAATCCGGGTCTGCCACTGGTGGAGGGCATCGCTAACGAAACTGGCGGGCAGTTCTTCGGTGCCAACTTCCAGTAAAAATGTCGCCATAAGAGGTATGAGTTAACCGTGTACTGTCCCCTGGGGGCCGTCATTGAGCATTGTCGCTGGGCTAGATAGTTCTGTGTCTACAGAATAACTAGCTCAGCGGCCCGAATTTTGAGCTTCCCCAGTCTATCAAGCTTTTTGCTCAGGGCCGCTGTATTGATAGGTGGTCAAATAGCCATGACCTTTGACCATCACCTGGCCCACTTCTTCAAAGGTATAGCGGTGTTTGAGGTGCTGGTAGGTCGCCTCGGTGATTTGAATTTTGCCCGGCACGCCATGGGACTCCATGCGGCTGGCGATATTGACGGCATCGCCCCAGAGGTCGTAGCTAAACTTTTTAATGCCGATGACTCCGGCCACCACCGGCCCAGTGTTGATGCCAATGCGCAGCTCAAACTTCTGTCCATCGTTACGGGTGATGTGGGCAGCCGCTTCCTGCATAGCCAAGGCCATTTCCATAATGGCTTCGGCATGATCTGAACGGGGCAAGGGCAGCCCCCCCACCACCATGTAGGCATCGCCAATGGTCTTAATTTTCTCTAGCTGGTACTGCTCGGCTAGGCGATCGAAGGCGGAGAAAATGTGATTGAGCCAGTTGACCAACTCCAGGGGGCTAATCTGAGCGGCTAGGGGAGTAAAGTTGACGATGTCAGCAAACAGAATCGTGACATCGTCGAAGCGCTCGGCCAGCGATCCCTCTAGCTGCTTGAGCTTGTCGACCACCGCCCTCGGCAGAATGTTTAACAATAGCTGCTCTGACTTTTGCTGCTCTAGGCGCAGCGCCTGCTGGGCCTGTTCGCGCTCCTGCATCTCTTGCTGAAGCTGGAGGTTTTGAGCCTGCAAAAGCTGGGCTTGACGACGCAGCGCCTTTTGCAGATCGGCCAAGAGGTTGGTGGCGCTGCCCGCCGACACCGCCCGCTGGGCTTGCTGTCGTAGCCGTCGCTGCATGCGGTGGGTGGTCACCTGGGCTTTGATGCGGGCAGCGGCCTCTTCAACCCAGAGCGCCTGGTCAATGTAATCGACCACACCAAATTCAAAGGCCCGCAGCCGTCGGGCCAGGGCTTTGTCTTGGCCAATGACAGCCACGGCCACCTGACGGGTGAGGGGCCGTTTTTTGAGGCGATGGCACAGCCGCATGGCGGCTGTATCGAATTGTTCTAACGCTAGCAAGATCAGGTCGGGGGGGGTGGCTTCGGCTGCTGCAATGGTGTCGTCTTCGCCGCTGACCTGGTGCACCTCGTAGCCCGCGGCTCGTAGCACGTCTAATAACTCCACCAGAGGCCCCAAGGGGCTGTCGGCTACTGGTGCCACTAAAATGATGCCGGGGATTGCGCCGGAATCGGTTGAAGCGTTGGTCATGGGGCCCTGGAGCAAGAATGACAGCCCCCATAACTATAGGCGCTGACCCGGAGGCGCAGAACAGTCACCGTCAATAAGCACCCTGCGGTGGGGCAAAGGATGGGAACCCTAGTTGGGGCTAAGCCCTGCCCTGCTGCCCTTGGTCAAGGGCGTAGTGCCTCAGTTATAGCGCTCCCTAAGCAATTCATGGTTGAATCGGGAAAAACCGGATCAACTGCAACATTGGGTAGCTTGATGCTGATAGCACTGATCTGCGGTTTCTAGAACGGGCTTGGGTCTATGGCAGCGTGTGACAACAATCCGTTTCTGGCCCTTAAAGCCCGGCTGGTGGTGGTGGCATTTTTTGCTATTTCCATGGGCTTGGCTCTGGTATTTGGTACCCTGGGTGCCCTAGAACTGCTGCCCCTAGAGGGCGATGACCCAATTTTGGCTCCCATTCTCTATAGCCTAATTTTCTTGGGCCTGTGTGGGTCGATTTTGCTGGCAGCCCGGCGATCGCCTCTCAACTTGGCGGCGCTGCTGGGTGTCTGGCCCAGACAACTGGCCTGTGTGCAGCTGCTGTGGCTGGTGGTGGGGATGTTTTTGTTTTCGCTGGGGGCGTTTCAGGTGTCATACCTGGGTCTGTCAGTTGTGGCTCCGGGATTGGTGGAGGCCACGCTGCGGCAGTCGCTGCTGCTGTCGGCTGAGCAAGCGGCAGATCCGAGTCTCTACAATGGGCTGATGCTATTTTCGGTGCTGGTGGTGGCCCCCATTACCGAAGAATTTATCTTTCGCGGCGTGCTGCTGCACCGCTGGGGGGTGAAGTGGGGGGTGCGCCCGGCTATTGTGCTGACCTCGGTGCTGTTTGGGGTGCTGCACTCTAATTTGATTGGGCTGTTTGTGTTTGGGGTGGTGATGTCGCTGCTGTACTTGAGCACGCGATCGCTGCTGGTGCCCATGGCAGCTCACGCCATCAACAATGCGATCGCCTCAGGCATCGACATTCTGGCCAACCAGCCCACCGCCAACACCATCGACACCCTGGCGGAATTTCGCGCTAGCTGGTGGCTGGGGGTGATTTGTCTGCTGGTGTCGGCCCCCTGGGTGCTGCGCTATGTGGTCTACCACTGGCCAGAGCGGCGGGCGCTGCTGCCCTACTTCGCCAACCAGGGCTGCCGCCACCCTGGGTAATACCACCGACCCCATTCTTCCCCGCTTAGGACAAAGTTGGCCAGGTTACGTAATTCTCTGGACGCCGCTAGGGGCGAAACCGAAGAGAATAAATTTAATTCTGAAGAACGCAGGCAGGTTAGCTCAGCGGCTCACTTGGGGGCATTTGAACCTGAGAGCTGGTCTGTCTGAAAAGCGTCCTTACAGGTAATGTGTCTGACTCCAGGGGGCTTTCAGGGGTCAGGCACTTTTATTTTTGGGGTAGTTCACGCGGGTGGATGCCCTGGTTGTGTGGTCCTGTAGCAGCGTCCTTCTCCTTTGGGAGGGGGACGTTGCTGTTTTGGGAGCCAAGGCTGCGATAGTCAAAGACAGGTTAAAGGCCAACGCAGGGGAGAGGAATCTGCCCTACAGTGGGCTAGGGTAAAACCCGTCTACTGCTCCGGAGTCTGCCGTTGCCTCAGCTCAATCGCGCCCAGCCGCCCCTGGGCTTTATTCCTCCCCGCTACAAGCCCTGGGTGGTCCAGGGTTGCTACATCGTGCTGCCCCTGATGCTGCGGCTGCGGCTGCGGCCTTGGCTACCGGCAGGCATTTGGCCGGTGACCTGCCGCAACCCTGAGGTGCTAGCAGATTGCTTTCGTCAGTTTCAAACCGGCAAAATTCGGCTGATGATGGCCTTTCGCCACAGCCAGGTGGACGATCCACTGTGCCTGTCGTATCTGTTTTCGCGGTTGGTGCCTCGGGCGGCCCGGCAAAAAGGCTTTAGCCTCAAGCGTCCGCTGCACAGCTTTTTTATGTATGACCGGGGGATGCCCCTGTGGGCCGGGCGGTGGCTGGGCTGGTTTTTTGCCGCCATTGGGGGAATTCCGGTGCATCGGGGTCGGCGGCTCGATCTCAAGGCCCTTAAAGCCGTGCGCGAACGGATGATGAATGCGCCGCTGCCGGTGACCATTGCCCCCGAGGGTGCCACCAATGGCCACGGCGAAGTGATCAGCGATCTGGAACCCGGCACGGCTCAGCTGGCTTTTTGGGCGGTGGAAGATCTGCAAAAGGCGGGGCGATCGGAGCAGGTGCTGCTGCTGCCGGTGGGGCTGCGCTACATCTACCCCCACCCCGATTGGGCGGCTCTCAACCGGCTGCTGGCTCAGCTTGAGGCCGACTGTGGACTGCCGGTGCAGTCGTTTAGTGAGCCGACGGCCATGGGGCCAGAGGACTACTATCCTCGGCTGCTGGCCCTGGGGCAGCACCTGCTGAGTCGATTAGAGCAGTTTTACCAGCGGTTCTACGGCCTGCAACCCGCTACCGAGCCTGAAGCTTCTGAACACCCCGCCGCGATCGCCCAGCGGTTGAGCCCTTTGTTAGACGGCTCCCTCAAAATTGGGGAGCGATTCTTTGCCCTGCCCCACACCGGGTCGTTAGTGACCCGCTGCCGTCGCCTAGAAGAGGCGGGATGGGCCCACATTTACCGCGAAGACATTGCTGACCTGAAGCAGCTCTCGGCCTTCGATCGCGGCCTGGCCAACTGGATGGCTGAGGAAGCCACCCTGCACATGCGGCACATGCGGCTGGTGGAGAGCTTTGTGGCAGTGACGGGCACTTACGTCAAAGACAAGCCCACCTTTGAGCGCTTCGCCGAGACGACGCTAATTCTCTTTGACCTGGTGGAACGGGTGAAGGGGACAAGGGTGCCCAAACGCCCCCAGTTAGGGATTCGCCAGGCGGTGATTGGTCTGGGGGAGCCAATGAATATTAGCGATCGCTGGTCTGACTACGCCGAGTCGCGGCGATCGGCCAAAGCAGCGGTGGAGACCCTGACGGCAGACATTCAAGCGGCGTTAGAGGAGCTGATCTTGACGGCTGAGGGAGAGGTGTCATGATCCAGAGGTTTAGGGCTGAGACAGTCGGGCTGCTATGACTGCTGAACTATTCCAAAACAACGACCAGACTGCCTTAGTGGTGGGCGCTAGCCAGGGCATTGGTCTGGGCTTTGTACGGCACCTGCTGGCCGACGGGCGCTTTGAGCGGGTGTATGGCACCTACCGTCGGCCTGAGACGGCCCAGGGGCTGCTGGCTTTGGCAGAGCAATTTCCCCAACTCACCGGCCTGCCGGTGGATGTTACCGATGAGGGCACGATGGAGGGGGCGATCGCCCACATCCAAACCCTGACGCCTCGGCTGCACCGGGTGGTGTATTGCGTGGGGGTGCTCCACGACGGCGACTTTCAGCCCGAAAAGAGCTTGCGACAGCTCACCAGCGAAAACTTGATGCGATCGTTTCAGACCAATGCTTTTGGGGCGGTGCTGTTGGCCAAGCACCTGATGCCTCTGCTGAAGCACGACCAGCCCAGCGTTTTTGCCGCCCTGTCGGCCAAGGTGGGCAGCATCGGCGACAACCGTCTGGGGGGTTGGTACGGCTACCGGGCTTCTAAGGCGGCGCTGAATATGTTCATCAAAACCGCCTCGCTGGAGTATGCCCGCCGCAGCCCCAATACGATTCTGGCTCTGCTGCACCCCGGCACCACCGACACTCGGCTGTCGGAGCCCTTTCAGCGAGGAGTGCCGCCGGAAAAGTTGTTCCCGGTGGAGCGCACGGTGGCGCAGCTGATGGCGGTGATGGACAGCCTCACCCCCGCCGACAGCGGCGAGTTTTTTAGCTGGGATGGCAGTCGCCTGCCATGGTAAACCCGGTCTTCCACAGATCCCTGGGCTTGTTGCAGGTCAGCACGGGGGCTATTCTTAGGCCAATGACGGCATTCAGGAATCGTTGGTGAGGGACGCGCAATGGATCTAAGCCTTGTGAATCTGCAACTGTTGGAGAGTATTGGCCTGGGCCTGGGCCTGGGGGTTGCCGCTGGGTTTCGAGTGGTGGTGCCCTTTTGGGTGCTGAGTGCCGCTGCCCTGTTTGGCCACCTGGAGCTGACTAGCAGCATGACCTGGCTGGGAAGCACTACCGCCTTTGTCAGTCTTTCCATTGCCCTGGTGGTCGAAATTTTGGCCTACAGCGTGCCCTGGCTCGACAACGTGATCGACACGGTGGCGCTGCCGATCGCGGCGGTGGCGGGCACGCTGCTGATGGCGATCGCCGCTAACCAGCTCGACCCCTTTGCCCAGTGGAGCGTTGCGATCGTGGCCGGGGGCGGAGTTGCCGCCACGGTTAAAGGACTCAACGGCCTGACCCGGTTAGTCTCCACAGCCACTACGGGTGGCGCGACGAACTTGATTATTGCTGGGGTGGAGCTGGTGGGGGCGATCGCGATCGCACTGCTGGCTTTGGTGGCTCCCATCGTTATGTTTGTGCTGGTGCTGGCCTTCTTTATTCTGTTGGTGCGGTTTGCGATCAAAGCTTTTTACCGCTCGAAAAAAGCCGCTCCCGATGCTGAATAGGCGAGACTTTACTGAAGCTAATTAACCGATAACCTTGTTTGATTTAGCCACAGATTCATCGCTCAATGCGGTCAAGTTCTTCGCGTACGACTCGACGTAAAGTGTCTTCTAAGGGCTGATGGATTTGCTGTATGTGGCTTCGCAACGCTTCATTGATCAAAGTCTGATAATTCCCTCCACCCGCCAAGTTCACCTGTTCACGAAACCAGGCTAAAACGTCGTCATCTAGGCGAATGGTGATACGAGTCTTTCCTGATGGTGTCGGGATAATTGCGCCTCGTTTGCCTTGACTAAAGTCGTATTCGGCTTTCATCACAGTTCCTCCTCATACTGGTGTCGTTCGTGCCGCGTCGCTTTGCGGGCGAAGATAATCCGAATCTCATTGCCCCACAACGTGTAGATCACTACGAGTACTCTGCCAATTGAATCTGTGCCAATGGTGATGAACCGTTCTTCGTCAAAGCGTTCGTCTGGAATCGTGATCGCCAAGTCATCTGAGAAAACGAAGACGGCATCAGCAAACTCAATACCATGCTTGCGCAGATTGGCTGCTGCCTTATTAGGATTCCACTGATAAACCATATCAATTATAGTATGTACGATTGTGCATACTGCCGTAAACAAGCTGTTGGTCTGTCAGGCTAGCGGCGGAGCTTTGCCTCTACGTGGATGGCCAGGGCGGTCATTTCGGGTAGGGTAGAGGTGAACTGTCCGGCGCGGTTGACCAGCACGACTTTGGCCTCGTTGGCGCAGGTGGTGCCATCAGCGCTTAGCCCGCCCTGCACCACGTTGCAGTAGCGGCCCTGGGGCAGCTGGGTTTGAAAAGTGTGAGTGAGGGGGGCGGCCTCGCGGTTGATGGCGACAAAGCCGCGATCGCCTCGACCAAAAGCGATTTGGTTGGCCTGGTTGCTCCACCAGTCGGTGACTTCGGCCACAGGCTGGGTGGCATTGCGAAAACCGACCATGCCCGAAATAGCAGGCCAGCGGTGCTCGCAGACCCATTCGCTAAAGCAGTTAACTTGGCCATCTTGGTAGATAGGGCGAGTGGTGCCGTCGGCGTCAGCGGGTGGCCCCTGATCGGGGTCGTCAAAGGCAAAGCTCGACATCACCTGGGGTTTGCCGTAGGGAAAGGCCAGCATAAACACGTTGGCCAGGGCATAGAGGTCGCCGTTTTTGTAGGTCAAGTAGTCGCCGCCGCCTCCGTGGCCCCGCTGTTTGTCGTGGTTGTCGGTAAAAATTACCGCCTGGTTAGAGGGGGCTAGGCCCCAGCCCTCGCCCAGGGTTTGCAGGTTGGCCAGGGTTTGGCCCTCTAGCCCCAAAAAGGCCTCGCCGAGAAAACGGCCATACTTAAAGTCGAGCACATTGCCGCTGTCGTAGTAGTCTTGCTTGCGAATAGCCTCGGTGCCGGGGTCGATCACTTCTTGATAGATGTAGAGATCGGTGTCGGGGTGGCGATCGCGCAGTTGTTCTAAAATTTGCCCCAGCTCTTCGTTGCGGATGTGCTTGGCGGCATCAATGCGAAAGCCTGCTACCCCCATATCCACCAGTTCGCTCATGTAGTTGACGATGGTGGCCTGTACCTTAGCCGAGCCAGTATTGAGATCGGCCAGACCGACCAGTTCGCACTGGGTGACATTTTCGGCATTGCCATAGTCGGTGACAGATTGGTGACAGTCGTTAAAATCTGCGGGGCCGTAGAGGTCGGGATAGTCGTACTTGGTAAATCCGGTGCCCGCGCTGCCCACACCGTTTTCGAACCCGGCCATGTGGTTGATCACCGCATCGGCGTAGATGGCAACCCCCGCGGCATGGCAGCGGTCGATCATATCCTGAAGCTCAGCACGGCTGCCGCTGCGGCTTTCGAGCTTGTAGCTAACGGGCTGATACCGCTGCCACCAGGGATAGCCGTAGTCGGGCAGCACAATATGCTCCTGGGGCGGCGAAATTTGAACAGCCCGGTAGCCGTTGGGGCTGAGGTAGGTTTCGCACTCGGTGGCAATGTCGTTCCAGGTCCATTCAAACAGGTGCACCAGGGTGGTCGGTGGGGCCGCAACCATCGGAGCCTGGGTCGCCGAGATTTCTGAAGACAGTGCCGGAACTAAAGCACTGGGTGAAGCCAGCATCACCAGGCCCAACAGACTGCTGGTTGAGACTGCGCCCAAGACGATTTTCCACATAGAACGTATTTGGTCTAAAACCGTATAAAAATCTACATTTTTGAGCAATAGCGTTGGCTGTTGTCACCGCTATCATGCACCTTCAGCCCGTAAAAATAACCCTTCTCGGCCAAGGCTTCCCCTGGCTAGAAAAAGTTTGGCCAGGGCGGCGATCCAAATCAGGGGAGTACACATCGGTGGTTGTAGTGGCTAGTGCGCCAGCGGCGGCGAAACTGCCAAGAGGCTCGATACAGCGCCGCGATTGGGTCGCCGCCGCACCAGTACGCTGCGGCAGAAATGACCCTACTGTCCAGAATGCTTGAAATACCTGTACCTAAGGATTTTTCACTTTGAATTTTGCGTTTTGAACTCTGGGCAGCGGTACTAGGGCGATCGCCGTCTTTTTCCACCTCAACACTAATTCGCGCTGTGCTGGTGCCGATAAGCACGGATCTCCAGACCCCTAGAGCTGATGGTCTTCCACCTGGAAGAAGCAATCTTTTTCTACCTGAGCTAGATTCAGAGTAAGCCCAATGCAATTGTTCTGTCTGGGTCTGGCTTTCCCTTGAGAATGGCTGTCGTGAGCACGTTTGGGCAGTCAGCGACCCTACCGCAGAACCTACAGAACGGCCCTGAGCAGATTTGTCGTTTGGCCTCTTTTCAGAAAACAGGTTGCGTCTTTCACTGTCCATCTAACCCCCAAATTTTCTATGTTTTTTCCCTTTTGCGCCCCCCCTTCCGCCGAATCGCGTCGCCAATACCAGCGCTATAAGCTAGAGATGATGAAATCCTGGCGTGATTCTTTAGAAGCTCGCCTAGCTGCCCTCAACGCCGCCATTAGCACTGTGGAGCAGCAGATTAGCCAAGAAGGCGAATAGGGTGAGGTCAGGGGATGAGGGAGATGAGGAAAGTAAGGGAGATGAGGGAGGGATGGCGGAGCTTCTCTTGTCTTCCCTATCCCCCACCTTCCCTATTCCCCTTACTCCCCACCTCCTCCATCTCCCCAATAAGAGGGATTAACCACAGTTTTCTCACGCTGGGCTAGGGAAACTACACTTTTTGCTGTCCCAGTCCCCTAGGATATGACCTGGGCGGATACGGTCGCGGCTCCGCTAGCTATCTTCGTTTTGGGTTGCCCTGTTGGTTATGCCTGATCCTTCTATATCTCCAGCCCTGCCCCTGGTGGGTGCTTCGCTGCTACAGCCGATTGGTGTTAAGGCGCTTTACGGCCTGACCTTGCAGGGTGACCACTTGTTGGCGGTAGACCCTTTTCGCGGCTATCTGCTGCGCCTCGACCCCAAAACTGAACAGGTAGAAGTTCTCAATACCTCTCAGGCTGAGGCCCTTTATGGAGCGACGGGAATTGCCTGCTGGCAAGACCATCTGTGGTTTAGCTGCGATCACACTGTCTACACCACCACCCTCAGCGCCATGCAGCCCGAGCCTCTGCTGACGCTGCCCTACCCCGCCGATGGCATCGCCGTGTGGGAAAACACCCTCTACATTAGCTGCAAAAAGGGGGGCTGTATCTTTGTCTGCGATCGCACCTCGGGTCAGCGCATCACCCAGTTTTCGGCCCCGGGCATTGGGGTAGAAAATCTCTCGGTGTGGGGCGACTATCTGTGGGCCTGCGACCAGACCGAGCAAACCGTCTACTGCCTCGATCGCGCCACGGGTGAGCTGATCGTCAAAATGCTCACCCCCTTCGATAACCCCACCGGGATTGCGGTGCCGCCCCACACCACCCCCGACAGCGGCACCGTTTGGGTGGCCTACGCCGACGAAGAACCCTACGTGCGCGATGACCCCAACGGCGAAGAGCCCTACGTGCTGACCTTTCGCGATCGCACCCTAATTCATCCCCTCAGCTACCGCTGGTATAAAGAGGCCAACTATTGCCGCACCACCGGCTACCTGGTCGAAATGACCTACGTCGAAGAGATCGACACCCTCGAAGATGCCCTGCCTCTCGAAAACGTTGAGTGGCGCATCGCTTTCCCTACCACTACCGATCGCCAGCGGGTTAGGTCAGTAGAGCCGGTCGGGTTGCCCTTTACGGAAGTGCAGCAGGCGGGCGATCGCATTGCCTGCTTCCGGTTTGACCGCATCGACCCCAACCAGCGCCACCTCTTCGGCTGGAAGGCCCTAGTCGAGGTCTACGGCATCAAGTATCAGCTCACCCCCCGCCAGATCGAGTCAGCCCCACCCCTACCCCAGGAGTACGGCCCCCGCTACCTGATCGACGACGACGAACTGTCCATGGATAAGCCCGCGATTCAGGCGGCGGCCCGCGAGAGCGTCGGTACCGAAACCAACCTGCTGCGCCAGGTGCTCAGCATTCGCAACTACGTCTATGACAAGCTCTCCTACGCCGTTACGCCTGCGATCGAGACCCCCGATGTCGTGCTCCAGCGGGGGCGTGGCTCCTGCGGCGAATACGTTGGTCTGCTGCTGGCCCTGATGCGCCTCAACGGCATCGCCTGCCGCACCGTAGGCCGTTACAAATGCCCTGCCCACGCCGATCAGCCCGGCATTTACCTAGAGCCCGACTTCAACCACGTGTGGATAGAATTCTACGTGCCCGGTTTTGGCTGGGTGCCCATGGAGTCAAACCCCGACGATGTGCAGGAAGGCGGCCCCTACCCCACCCGCTTTTTTATGGGTCTGCCCTGGTGGCATGTGGAAATGGGCAAAGAGGTTTCCTTTGAAAAGCTGGTGTTGCCAGCGGGTAGCCCAGACACGCGCCTAGGCGACATTGCCGTTAACCACATGCGATTTAGGATTATGGGCGAACTTGTCCCCTAAGGGGGGTGAGCCACAACCAGACTATAGCAAGCCCACAATTGTCGCTAAGATGGGCCAGATCATCTAATTCTCTTTAACGTCATGTCTATTTCCAAAGACGAGGCCAAGCAGCTGCTAGAGCGCATGATTTTTGACGCCACCGACCCCAAGGACTGGGTACAAGATGTCTGGGGGCTCAGCCCGCTGATGGGCGATAGTGCCGCCAAGCTGCTGGAGGCTTTCCACATTCTGATCGACTGCTGCCCTGACGAGCAGCTCGACAACTTGGTCAAGGGCCTGTATCGAGACCAGCTAGAGTTCTAGCCGTTGCTCTCTTGCGTCACAAAGTTGGGTTTTGAGTCAGTGGTCAACCGGGGGCGATGAGCGGCTTTTTGCCCATATTTATCGAGATTGGGGTTGTTTCTACATATTTTTTGGACAACATCTTCTACCTGAGCCTCCCAACTGTTTGAGTAGGCAAAAAACTGTTCTCTCAGGGCCACAGCGTTTTTTTGCTTTTGTCGATAAAAATCTTTGTCCGTCGCTAGTTTCAAAATAGCGTTTAGATAATCATCTACGTTATCGGGCCTCACTTCTACGGCTGCCTCTCTGACTACAGATAGTGCTGGGCAAACAGGAGACGTGACGATTGGTTTGCCCATAATTACACCCTCAGCCACCACCTTGTTAAATCCTTCAACAAAATCCTTGGTGGTTGGCACCGCAATCACATGGGACAGTTCATACATCTTGCGGAGCTGGTTGCGATCGCAGTGCCCATGGAGAACAAACTGTTTCTCAATACCGACCTCTAGGGCCGCAGCTTTGAGATTTTCTACCTGACTGCCCGTGCCGCAAATGTGAAATACACAGTCGGGCCGGACAGCTATAAATCTCTTCGCAACTTCTAAAAGTAGATAAATCCCTTTGCTGGTTTCTACCCTGCCAGCAAATAGAACGTGAAACGTTTCTGGGTCAGGATTGCGATGCTGAATTTGAACGTCATTAAGGAAATCTTGTCGATAGGCCGGGACAAATGTTCGAATGGGACGACTCCGACCATTAGTAATTTTAACGATCTGGTCTTTAATATCTTCAGAAACAACGCAGATTTCCACACAGCTATGCTGAAAGAACCAGCTATTCAGCTTTTGAATAATTCGCTGCACAGCACTAGGCTGTTTATATTTAGGCCACAGAGTGCAGTGAATTGTCGGAATAACTTTGACGCCAAGCCAAGGCAGAATGCTCAGCAGGAACCAAAAGGTTCTGTCTTCGGTAACGATTAAAATGTCAGCTCTGAAAAGGATTGTCGAAATAATCAGTCTTAAGCCCGACCAAAATTGACCGACAAAATAGGCCAAGCTACTTCTGGAGTGATGTTTGAGGGATCTAAATTCAACCCTAAAGTCATTGTCCTGAATGAAACCTTTTTTGTCTCTTGATGAAATTAGCCAGGATTTTGCGTTGAATTTTCTGGCTAATTCATAAAAATGCTGAGCGTAGGTGATCGCAAAGTGAGAAGGGTCGTCTTGACCCAAAACCCAATGCATATAAACGCTCGTAGCATCTACGGGAGCTGAGGAGTAGACTATTTTTAACTGTTTGGCGGAGTTCATGGGGGCAATGGAGCGCAGTTTGTCAGAGGTCTTTATGCTAATTGCTGCATAGTATTTTGCATGTCGTCTAAACAACATTGAGGACTACTAACAGCTTGCAAATTAGCAGCATTAGTATGCTGATCTTGTATAGAGATGACCTAAATGCAATTCTAGTTCCCGTCAAATAGAATGAATCCAAATTGTATTTGGCCTGAGATTGCTGTCAGTCAAACTCAATCATATATAAAGCCCCTAATCGAACCCTATGCCTTTAGATAGGCTTTAACCGGCTTGAACGTTTAGTTTTGATGTAGTCGTGCTCACTTGTGTTAGGTCGAGCTAAAGATGTTGGTTTTAGGTGGGCGATCGCGAGCTAGAGCACTTCAGTTTTTGATGCTGTCAGCGGCCCTTTAAATATCTCTAAGGCTTGCAGTCGTTTACGGGCAGCTGGAGTTAGTTCCCAATCCGAATTGATTGGGAGGATCGATGCCAAATAGGTCAAACTGTGGGTTCGCCAAGAGGTGAACTAGGCGAACCGTTCGGTTAATCTATTTATTTGTAGTCTGCTGTGCTCAATGGGAGGCAGAGTTTGTAGGCTGGTCTTTGGCCACCGTCTGCTGAATCAGCTCAAACACCGCCCGCATGCCCATCGCTTCGCCACCTTCGGGTCGCCCGGGCAGGCTGCGTACGTTCCAGGCCATCAGATCGAGGTGTACCCAGGGAATCTCAGGCCGGGTGAACTCCTGCAAAAACAGAGCAGCCGTGATCGACCCGCCAAAGGAGCTGTTCGAGATATTGGAGAGGTCGGCCACGGAGCTGTCGATCATGCTGCGGTAGGGCTGGTGCAGGGGCAGATGCCAGAGGGGGTCATCGACGGCTAGACCACAGTTCAGCAGGGTGTTAGCCAGCTCGGATCGGTTGCTAAAGCAGGCGGGGAGTTCGGTGCCCAAAGCAACGCGGGCCGCCCCGGTGAGGGTGGCAAAATCGACGACGAGCTGGGGGGCGGGTTCTTCGCAGACGGCTTCCCAGAGGGCATCGGCTAGCACCAGGCGACCCTCGGCGTCGGTGTTGCCAACTTCCACCGTCAGCCCTCGCCGGGAAGACACCACATCGAGCGGGTGCAGGGCATTGCCAGCGATGCTGTTTTCGACCGCCGGAATCAGCACCCGCAGGCGCACGGGCAGATGAAGACCCATGATCATCTCGGCGAGGCCGAGGGCGTTGGCGGCACCGCCCATGTCTTTTTTCATCAGCTTCATGCCAGCGGCGGGCTTGATGTCGAGGCCGCCCGTGTCAAAGCAGACGCCTTTGCCCACCAGGGTGACTTTGGGGGCATCGGGGTCGCCCCAGGTGATGTCGAGCAGCCGGGGAGCCTGGGTGTAGGCGCGCCCCACGGCGTGAATCATCGGATAGTTTTGGTCAATCAGCTCATCGCCGACCAGGGTGGTGAGATTGGCGAGGTGGCGATCGCACAATTTCTGCGCTGCTGCCTGAAGCTGCTCTGGCCCCATGTCGCCTGCGGGGGTCGTGATCAGATCGCGCACGAGGGTAGTGGCCGCCACGGTGGTGGTGACGTAGGCGGTATCGGCCCCAGCCGGAGGCACCAGCTCAGCCATCGGGGGCGGGGACTGGCGCTTATAGGGCGCAAAGCTATAGCGGCCCAGGCACCAGCCCAGCCAGAGCTTAGTGGCGGTGGCAGCGGGCCACTCGTCGGCCAGGGTGTAGGTGTGGGGCGGCAGGGTTTTGGGTAGATTTCCCAGAGTCCAGGTGTCGATCGGATCGGGTTTGCCCACCAAAACTTTAGCCAGGTTCCCCTCAGGCCCGGGCACCAGGCAGACGGTGTTGGTGTCAGCCTTAAACCCGGTGGCCTGGGCCCAGGCTTGGCTGTCGGCGTGGTCTTTGGCAAGGTCGGTCTGATTTACCAGGTAGATGGGAATCGGCGTTGACAACGTTACATCCTCCAGGGGGCACCCAAACCAATCAGTCTATCGAAGTTTTGACCTTGGGGTAAGGCCAGCTTGCGCAGGTTTAGCTTTGCGCCGTCGTGCGTGATGAGTGAGCTTAAACTAGTTGTTTAACTACCTGAAGCCTGGGGCGATCGCTGCCAGTAGCGGTAGCTGGCATAGGCCATGGTGAGCACTCCAGCGGCGATCGCCGACTCGTCTACCTCAAACTTGGGATGGTGGAGGGGGTAGTTGATGGCGCGATCGGTAAAGCCCACCCCCAGGCGAAACATCGTGCCTGGAGCATGCTCTAAATACAGCGAAAAGTCTTCGGCCCCCAGAGATGGCTCGTGGATAATTTGCAGATACTCGTTGCCTAGGGCTTCGCTGACGCAGCGGGCCGTAAGTTCGGTCAGGGTGGGATCATTGAGCACCGAGGGCACCCCCCGGCGATAGTTGATCTCGTACTTGGCCCCGTAGGGTTGGCACACCCCGGCGACGATTCCCTCAATCCACTGGGGCAGGTGGTTGCGGGTGTCGGGATGGAGCGATCGCACCGTGCCCAGCAGCTTTACCGTATCGGCAATCACGTTGGGGGCGCGTCCGCCCTGAATCTGCCCAATCGTCAGCACAATCGGGTGCAGCGGGTTCTGAGTTCGGCTGATGGCCTGCTGTAGGGTCGTAATCACCTGCGACGCAATCCAGATGGCGTCGATCGCCTCGTGGGGCCGCGCCCCGTGGCCCGACTCCCCCACAATAATAATTTCTAGGTCATCGGCGGCGGCGGTGAGCGCCCCGTAGCGAATGCCAATCGCCCGCGCCGGCACTGTAGGGTAGGCGTGCAGCCCCAAAATAGCTGATACCCCCGCCATCACCCCGTCCTCAATCATCCAGCGGGCACCCTGGGCCGTCTCTTCTGCGGGCTGAAACAAAAATCGCGTGGTGCCTGGCAGCGTTAGGCCTAGCTGAGCCAGCACCATAGCTGTCCCTAGGCCTACTGTTGTGTGAACATCGTGGCCACAGGCATGCATAATGCCCGACTGATTTGAAGCAAAGGGCAGGTCAACCCGTTCGGCAATGGGCAGGGCATCCATATCAGCCCGAATCGCCAAAATTCTAGCGTCATCATTGCCCGGCAGCTCGGCCACGACCCCGGTTTTGCCCACCAGCTCCTGTACCCGCAGCCCGCAGGATGAAAGCACCCCCGCCACATAGGCTGCGGTTTTGTACTCCTGTCCGCTGAGCTCTGGGTGGCTGTGCAGGTGACGGCGAATCTCAATCAGGCGAGGTGAAATCGCCTCAACAATCGATTTAATCTGGCTCAGCATGGGTTAGCACTGTCGGTAATGGCCACGTTTAGCCTAAAGCAGGCTGGCATTGATGTATAACACCACACCAACCTGCTCAAACAGCGCTCTCCCACTCTGCCCATCGGTTAGGCTCTAACCTACTTAACCGGTGGGAAAAAGGGGCCAGGTTGAGCGGGTGGATTAGCGGGTACCCCATCATTAAACGGCGGTGGATTGGCATTACCGGGGCCAGTGCCACCGCCGCCAGTTCCACCACCGACGCTGCCACCGCCATCGATAACTCCACCGCCGCCAGTTCCACCACCGACGCTGCCACCGCCGTCGATAATTCCACCGCCGCCAGTTCCACCGCCGACGCTGCCACCGCCACCTGTCCCAATGTTAGGATCAGTACCCCCAACGATCGGTGATTGAGTTGGAGCAGGTGAAATTGGTGTTGACCCTGGAATATTGATACTGTTTCCGCCGCTAGGGCTGGAGATGCTGCCACTACCTAACCCAGGGAATGGAGAAGGGGTGGCGGTGATGATCGAATTTCCGGGGGTGAGAGTATTGCTGAGGGTTGAAAGCGGAGAGACCCCACCCTCAGATGGGGACAGTAGCCAATTTTGGTCACTGGCGATTTGGCCAGTGCTGCCTAAACCGATAAAGGCTGGATTCAGAGTGATGCTTTCCGAGAAAGGCTCCTGCTCACTCAGGGCTTCTAGGGTTTCTTGCCGCACGGCCTCTAGGGCAGGCCCCAGGGGAGATTCAGCATTGGGATTGTCGAGCTCTAGGCCCTCAACTAAGGGGCTGGTCTGATAAAACGTGGGCAGGTCGAACTCAACCACCTGCACCTGATTGTTTTGAATCAGGGCCATTTGGCCGCCGTAGAGGGAATATTCGGTGGAGCCACAGTCGGCAACGCCTTCGCCGCAGCTATTGGCGGTGATAGTCATAGGCCCAGCAGGGTTGTTGGTGAGAGCCATCACCAAGGTCAGGTCACTTTCTGGCACGTAGCGCACGACCACCGCTGAGCCCTGAATGCCCGTAACGGCACTGGGGGTTTGAATGTTGGTGCGGCCCTGCCCCGGCGGAATCAGCAGCAGCACAGTGCCGTTGGTGAGCCGAAAGTTGCGGGTATTGGGCACAAACCGAAAGGTAGCCCGCTCACCGACCCGAGCCAGCGAGCCATCGTTGAAGCGCAGGTCAGCCTGGGAAGATGCGGCGGTACGCAGGGCATCCCCAAGGGTCAAAAAGTCTGACATTCTCGCCGCCCGAGCCTGCCGCCCCCGAGGAATAAATTCAACTCGATTGCGCAGGGCTTCGACTTCGGCTCGGGTGAGGGTCACACTGGCCTGGGCTGGCAAACCCGCCAGCACGATCGCCATCAAGGAGACTAGCCCAGTGATTTGAGGGGCCAGATGTCGGTGGCTCCGACGATAAAATTTGCCGACGTTCAGCATGGCATAACCGCAGTAACAGCTTCTTCAGGTCTGAATGCTCTGAGCCAGGCACCACGCACTGGTGGGGAGCACTATCGATGACGCTAGGAATACGACCAATTCAGCTAACGATAAACCGGACTCTACGTATTTTCACTAACCCTACGTATTTCTACTAGTCCTGTGATAACAGATCCGTAAGAAAGCTATAAAGTGCCTGACTGATAGTTTACTTCATCTTCACATACACATTACTTGGCAACTGTACAAAGTGCTTTACAAGGTGATAGGTGCTAGGGGTTCTATGGTCGGGTCATAGCCTCCCACCTGGTTAGTGCGCAAGATCCACAGGCTGGCTCCGTGGCTCAGGCAGAGCTGGGTGATGGTGTCGCTGGCTTTGCGCGGCAGCATGGTGCGCCAGCTCAACAGCCCACGACCCACGGTCTGAAGCGGAAAATCTGACAGGTTGCTGCCCAAAGATTCTCGCTCGTCGGCCCAGTCGGCTCGGGCGCTACCAAAGGGCAGGAGTTTTTGCTGAAGGTGGCGGCGCAGATCAAGCAACTCTTGAAATTGCTGGGCCTGGTCGGGGTTGTCGGCTTCCCAGGCTTTGAGGGTCGCCCGATGGGCGATGACGGCAGCTTCTAGGTGGGCGGCGCTGGCATACATGGCCTGGTTGGAATCTTGGGCGCAGTTGTTGGCGGGGCCGACGTAGGTGACGCCGGTGCCGTCGCCGGTGCGGTAGCGGGCCGTCATCAGCTCTAGCTCGATGCGCAGGTCGTCGAGGGCGGCCCAGGCGGTGCCGTTGAAGTCAAAGGGCTCGGTGTAGGCGGGCAGTTTGATCAAAATATCGGAGACGGGGCGGGTGCCCAGAAATCCCCACTGGCGATCGCCTATGTACTTTGACCAATCGAGGGTGCCCGCTACCAGCCCGCGTCGGTTGTGGGTATAGACCTGGTGATAGTGGATATCAAACTGGAGTTCTTGGGTGAGCGGCTCGCGGGCCACGGTGGCGATGCCATAGGCAAAGTGACCAAAATAAACCGGGCCTCGGGCGGCGGGCTCGCGATTTTGGCCGCCGATGCCGCCGTAGACATGCACCAGCAGGGCCTGGTCACCCTCTTGCCACTCGGCAATCGCCGCCTGTTCAGAGGGCGTTTTAGGATCGATCAGCACTGACTCGGTGGTGCCTTTTTTCTGCTCTAGGTTTTCCCAGGATTCGCGGTGCAGGTGCTGCCGTCCTCGGCGGGTGCTGGCGATGGTGCGATCGGGTTTTAGCTGAAAGAGCTGGCGGGGCCGCAGCGCCTGCACTACAAACTCCCCAAACTCACCGTCGTGGGCCTGGGCACCGTGGATGTACCAGCCGGTGGCGTTGAGGGGCGATCGCTCGAGATCTCGACTGGTTGATGGCTCTATGCCATTCCCGTCGGGTACAACCTGCGGCAGTCGCACGGTTTCTTTCAGCCCGTTAAATCTCCGCGTGTCAGGGTTGTAGTGGACGACATGGTAGCGATCGCTTGTTCCTGCCACCGGGCTCAGAAACTGCACCAGGGCGTAGTAGAGGCCTGCGATTTGAATGGGTTCGTGGGCGATGGTGAGGGTGAGGGCGTGGGGAGTAGGGGGTAGGGTATTCCATTTGCCAATGGTGATCGCCTCCGCAATGACCGGCTCAGGTAGCTTGACGATTATGTCGTCAACGGGGTGAGCCCCGGCTAGAGATTCTAATGGGGTGACCAACCGCCAGTGGTTGAGACGGGTGGGCAAAATCATGCCCTCCCGGTGCGAGGCCTCGGCCTCGGCGCTGAAGTGAATGTCGCGGGTCACGGCCTGGAAGCGTTTTTTTAGCCCCGGGTTGCACCGCCAGCGCAGGTGTACCCGCTGCCCCAGGTAGTGCTGGTAGGCCGGGGGCGTGTGCAGCAACTCGAACCAGATGCCCTCTAGCTGAAGGCGATCGCTGGCGTTGGGCAAAATCAGCCGCCCCAGCCAGTCGCCCACCGGACGGTACTGGGGGATGGGCAAAGCTTGCTGCACCGGGTAGTAGCTGGGGTGGTTGAAAGGCGCGCTCTGAAACCGGTAATAGTCGCCGGGATTGACCACCTGAATCTTTTGAATATCCAGGTACTGGCGCAGGTCGCCCGCCACAATGTCGAGGGTGAGGTCGAGGGTTTGCTGGAGGTGGCTGCGGCCATCGGGCAAAAAGGCTTGGTCGTCGAGCACGCCACCGGGCACCTGGTGGCCCACTGGCCCTAGGCTGATAAAGCTGATTTTGCCCTTGCGTTTGGCCCGATTCCAGTAGCTCAGGGGGGCGATCGCCCAGCGACGCGGAAACATAATTGGCCCCAGCCGCTCGACTGGGTCTCGGCTGCCCACCAAGTGATAGAGCTGCTCTGCCTCCATCACCCGCCCGTTGCCGCCGATCACCCCAGCGAGGGAAATCACCTCAATCGGGGCACCTAAGGCCCGCTTAAGAAAGGGCACAATGCCTACGGCAATCTGTCCACCGCCGCTGTAGCCAATCAGCGTGAGGGGAATGCCCCCCTGGGCCGGGTAGCCATTTTCTAGCAAACTTTCGTAGACCTGCTGGGCCACCCCCTGGTTGTAGATCGGGCCAAAGCGCTGGTCGGCTGACACCGCCACAATCAAGATATTGCGGATGTTGATGATCATTCCCACCCAGGGGCCGAGCCGCCGAGTCAGGGTTTCGACCCCGCGCCAAAAGAAAGCCAAGGGACGGTTTTCGGTCAGCGAACGGTTGAGTACCGAGTAGGAAATCAGTCCCTTGACCAGGGTGATGTCGGCAGGGAGACTGTGATCCAGCTCGTCGAGGTAGCGAGCCACGGTGGGCTGATAATCGGCGGTGGACTGGTTGATGCCGTCAAGGTAGACGATATATCGGCGCGGCAGCTTGGCAGGAGTTCTGTCTGTCTGGGGTGTCTGGGACGGCTGGGCCGAAGCACCGTCGTCGCTGTACCAACCAGCCCACCAGCCTAGCGCCTCTAGGGGAGCGAGCATGGCACCTACCACGAGGGCGATCGCGCCAATCCAGATCAGGTCAGCAAACCAGCGGGCCGGACGGCTCTGGCCATACCACTGGGTCATCAACCCCCTCAGGGGTTCTAGGCTGAGGGCGACCACCAGGGCCAGCAGGCCCAGACTGCCGTAGATCCACAGCAGGGTCAACCGTCGCGATCGCGGCTTGAGCAAGGCCCCTGGTAGGGGGTTAGCGCCAATATGCGCGGGCGTCGCCTCCGGTAGTTCCGGCCCCAGAGGATTGGCCGCAATGAGCAGTTTGAGCTGACCGCGATCAACCACTAGCTGTACCCCTGCCGCCCAGTTGGCCAGCCAGCGCCCCAGGTTGACAATCGGCTGCCCCACGGTGGTTTGCTGTACCACCACTAGCCCCAGCCAGCCAAGCGCCACATGCTCTGCCGCCTGCCCCACCGAGATCTGGCCCAACGCCGCCAGGGCAAACACCACCGCCAGCAGGCTAAGCAGCGCCAGCAGCCGCAGCAGCGGCATGCCCAAATAGGGCATAGCTCCTAAAAAGCTAAACATCAAAGGTAGATAGCTCAGGGCCAAACTACCCTGCACCACCCGCCAGGAAATCGGTTGATCGAGCAGCCAGCGACTCACCACCCAAATGCTGAGCACCCAAAACAGGTAGCCCGCCACAAACAGCAGGGCTGACAGCACCATGCTGAGCACAAACCGTAGCGGCTTGACCCGGTTGACGAAGAGCACAATGCCCTGACCCACCGCCTGGGAAAAGCCCGCGACAAACACCAGCCCTAAAACAACACTGTCGGGCATCTGGTTAAAGACTTGAAAGGCCTCTGGGTTAAGTTTCAGTACCCCTCCCACTAGCTGCCAGAGGGTGTTAAAGGCAGGGTCAGCCATGGTTGGGGCTCGACAGGCGATTCTTCGCTGAAGAGGCTGCGCCAGCGTCCAGAGTCGCCGCAGCTCGCTTGAGCGGGGACAGCAATTCTAAGGGCAAGTGGAGCTGATTCAGCCCAGCGGCTGCCTTGGGTTGATGCTTGGCTCTGGGGTTAGGAGTGCTAGCCTTTGCCTCTGAGGGGCCGTGGAAGTCACTGCCGCCGGTCATCACTAGGTCGTGCTCACGGCAGTAGGTTTCTAGACGCCGGATATCGCTGGGGCTGTGATGGGGGTGGTAGACCTCAACCCCCATCAGCCCGGCTTCTACTAGCTGGGGTAGGAGCGCGTCAACAGTGGAGCCTTTGAATAGGTATGGATGCGCCCACACCGGCACAGCGCCGCAGTCCCGCAGCAGCTGAATGCCCTCAGCGGCAGAAAATTTGTCGTATTGCACAAAGACGGGGCCACTGTCCCCCAGCCAGCGATCGAAGGCCTCCCGCTTCGACTCGACGTAGCCCGCTTTGACCAGGGCCGCCGCTAGGTGAGGCCGACCGGGGGCCATGTTGCCTGCCATGGCAGGCAGCTCAATGGGATAGCCCAGCTCCGCCAGCTTTTCGACCATCTGCTGGGCGCGGCGACGGCGGCCCTCAATGCGCGATCGCAGGGGTGGTTCTAGGGATTCTCGATCGGGATAAAAGCCCAGGATGTGCAGCGATCGCCCGTTTTCTACCGTGCTCAGCTCGACCCCCGGCACCACCTCTAGATCGTCTCCAGCGGCGGCGATCGCCTCATCCCACCCGGCCAGGGTGTCGTGGTCGGTAATCGCCAAGGCCTTTACCCCCGCCGCGATCGCCGCCGCTACCAAGTCAGCGGGGGATAGAGTGCCGTCAGAAAAGGTCGTGTGGCTGTGCAGATCGAGCATTGCAAAGAGGCTATTTTATTCCTATTGTGCCGTATCTGCCTGCTACGCCGCTGCGGTGGCTTGGTCAATGGCCTTTTCTACCAGGGCTTTGGCCTTTTCATCGAGGGCTAACCAGTCGATTTCACCATCCTCGTCGAGCAAGGCTGGATCCACCGAAACGGGCTGCTGCGGCTGGTAGTGGTCGAAGCACACCTCAAAGCACAGCTCCCAAACATCTAAGGTGGCCGTGCGAGGTTCCTCGGCTGGGGCTTCGCCAGCGCTCTGGGTCAGCTTCAGCTCATAGCCGGGGGCGGGGGTAGGCAGCTGACTGAGCTGCTGACGAATGATTTTTTCTTCCTCTGGGGAAGCCTCAGGGAGCTGGGCGGCTAAGTCCCGCACCTGCTGGCGCTGCTCCGGGGTGGCACTGCCGGGCCAGCGCAGTTGCTCTAGGTAGTCGGTACGCCAGTCAAGGCTTTCAGTGTGTTTGCGAATATTGTCGACTACGCGAATCAGGCAAGGCTGCATCAGCTCAGCCGCTTGGGCTTCATCGGTGGGGGAGGCAAAGGTCAGCATGGCGAAACCTCAGGCAGCATCGGTGCGTCGATCTGGGTTGGCCAAGGGAAGTCAATTCCGCCAGCGCAACCGCGTGACAGCATTTTAGCTGACCCCTGCACCCCCCAGATTTGTCTGCCCCTGCTTCAATAGAAGGCAAGAGAGCAGCCCCGCCCCGCCATTCCCGAGAACCTATGCCCCAGCGGCCTTTCCATACCCCCGGTGCCGGGCTTGAATATCGCCTGCTGATGGCCCTGATCATGGCCAGTGCTGCCCTGGTGACGGTGCTGTTGATTCAGCTATTGCTGCCCTGGCTAGTAGTGGGTGGGCTACTTGCGGGTGCCCTATGGTTTTGGCGACGGCAAAGAGCCCGAGAGCGGGCCTTGCATCAGATTTTTTATGCCCAGGTTGCAGCCCATCAGGGGCGCATTAGCGTGCTCGACTTTGCGATCGCCGCCCAGATCACGGGCCGCGAGGCCCGCCAATTTCTCGACCAGCGCGCCCAAGACTTTTGGGGCGACTTTGAAGCCACCCCGTCTGGGGATGTGCTCTACACCTTTCGTCCCACCACTTTGGACGCTGAGGTTGTAACGCTCCAAGTGCTCTCGCTCACCGCTGCCGATCTGGCCCAGCGCCTGGGCTGCACCGAAGCTGAGCTGAGCCAACCAGTGGTGGCGTTGAATCTGCTGGCGTGGAGCCGCGATCGCGACCCCGACGGCTGCGGCTGGCGATATGATGCCGGGGGCGATCGCTACTGGCCCGTCCCCAAACCATGAATCTTTGACCAAATCCTTTACAAAATGGCCACCGTTTCTGAGCATGGTAAAGGTCTTTCACCATATCTCTGCACCACGCACTAGGAACAAGTATCTATGGAACGCACTTTTTTGATGATCAAACCCGACGGCGTCCAGCGCGGTCTGATCAGCAACATCATTGGCCGATTTGAAACCAAAGGCTTCACCCTGGTGGGCCTGAAGTTCATGGCCGTCTCCCGCGAACTGGCCGAAAAGCACTACGACGTGCACCGCGAGCGCCCCTTCTTCGCCGGTCTGGTCGATTTCATCACCTCTGGCCCCGTAGTCGCTATGGTGTGGGAAGGCGAAGGCGTAATCGCCTCGGCCCGCAAAATCATCGGTGCGACCAAGCCCCTCGAAGCTGAACCCGGCACCATTCGCGGCGACCTGGGTGTGACCGTGGGTCGCAACATCATCCACGGCTCCGATGCTCCCGAAACCGCTCAAACCGAAATCGCCCTGTGGTTCACCGAAGCCGAACTCGTGAGCTGGGAACCTGCTGCTAAGGGCTGGCTCTACGAGTAAGAAACCTTAGAATCTCTTAGACTAATAGCAACAAACATTGCAGCGTTCGTCTCAAGAGCGCTGCAATGTTTGCTAAGCATCGCTAAACGCGATGGGCAATTCCCCAAAGTGCTTAATTGATGGCAGATCTGGTGGAAAATCGGCGGTGCCGGGGCGCTGTACTGCACGCACCTGCCAGCCCGCCTGTTGAGCCGCTTTCAGCTCGCCTAGATGGTCAGACAGAAACAGCAATTCCTTAGAGGCAATTTCTAGCGTATTGGCGATGTTTTCGTAGGAAGTTGCATCCACCTTCGCTCCGGTGGTGGTGTCGAAATATCCCTGGAAACAAGGGGTGAGATCGCCCACAATGGTGTGGGCAAACAGCAACTTTTGAGCTGCGATCGAGCCTGATGAATAGATGTATAGCGGCACCCCCCGTCGATGCCACTCCTGAATATGGGCGGCGGCATCGTCATAGACGTGGCTGTAGTAGGCCTTGGTGCGGTAGCCCTCGTCCCAAATCATGCCCTGCACGGCTTTGAGGGGGGTAACCTTTTGGTCGGCCTTGGCCCAGGCCAGCAGTTGGGCGATGCAGTCTTCTACAGACAGGTCGGCATCGCCAACCTCAGCCCGCACCTGGGCCAAAATGGCCTGCCCCTCGGCGGTGGGGGCCAGCTCAGCCATAAAGGCCTCTAGCCGCTCCGTAGCGTAGGGAAACAGGGTGTTTTTGACAAAGGCGATATCGGTGGTGGTGCCCTCAATATCAAGCACGATCGCCCCTAACGGCTGCTCTTCAAGCAAAAGCATGGTAATCAGGATATCTCTTAGCGATGGGGCTGTCGGTGAAATGGGCCACCCAGCCCTCGGGGTTGCAAAATAGGCGAATGGCGGCAAACTGAGGTTCCTCACCCATGTCGAACCAGTGGGGGGTGTTGGCGGGCACGCCGATGAGGTCGCCAGCGGTGCAGAGGGTGGCGTAGATTTTATCGCCCAGGTGTAGGTAAAATACCGCCTGCCCCTCCACGAAGAAGCGCACCTCGTCTTCTTTATGAATGTGCTCATCCAAAAACTTCTGCCGCAGCTCGGTCTTTTGGGGATGCCCTGGGTACATGCGAATCACGTCGGCGGTGACGTAGCCACCCTCGGCTTTGAGGCGATCGATGTCTTTGGCGTAGGCGGTCAAAATGGCTTCGGGGTCGGCGGCTGGGGGCAGAGGTGCCTGAGTCTGCCACTGCTCAAAGCGGACGCCAGCGCTGGCGAGAGCAGCGGCGATCGCCTCCGCATCCCGGTACTCATCTAGCAGGGTCGCGCCATCTTGATCGCTAAAAACACGAAGTAGGGTCATGGGAGTAGTCCTTGAATCGAGGGTGTCCTGAGGGGATAAGTAAAAGGGGCTAAGCAAATCTTTGATCGAGCAGTATGGCCTGTAGGGCGCAGCTCACCAGCACCTCCAAGGCCTCAGTGGCCATGCGCGCCTGGGGCACCGTCGCCCCCCAGCTATACAATCCGTGGCCCGCGATGATGTAGCCCACTGGTGCCTGCACTGCCTGTAGCCGGGTTAACACGGTCTTGCTCAGAGCTACCATATCTTGGCTGTTGGCCACGATTGGGATGGCAACCTCTCCATCATGGGTGGTGATACCCGGCAATGCCTTGAGCAGTTCATAGTTTGTTAGCACTAGGCTGTCTTGTCCCCGGCTCAGCAGCCAGCGAGAGAGACTGACGCAGTCTATGGAGTGGGTGTGCAGCACAGCACCCACTTCTGGGTAAGCCAGGTAGAGGCTAGTGTGTAGCAGCGTTTCAGCCGATGCCCGCTTGCCTGGGCTGAAGGGTTGCCCCTGGCTATCGACCACCATAATGTCGGCGGGGGTGAGCTGTCCCTTGTCGCGGCCCGATACGGTAATGGCTACCTGCTCCTCGGCCAGTCGAGCCGAGTAGTTGCCGCTGGTGGCCGGTGCCCAGCCTTGGCTGGCCAAGAAGCCGCCTGCCTCTGCTAACGACTGCGCGATCGCCTCAAACTCCATCCCCCAAGCCAGCCCTTACCGATAATTGTGGCTCACTACTCTAACACCATTGACCCTGTTATTGATGTCGTTTGCCACAGCTAGGTGGAGAGCTGGACAGCGGGATCAGTACAGCGATCGCTTCAAGCAGCTTGATCGGGTGCGGCCTAGGACTGACAACGGGAATTGTGTCGGTATTTAGGCCTCAACCATAGGAAACTTGAGTAGTTATCAGGCCGTTGCGTATAAGTACGTTATAAATAGGATTAATTTTTGGGCATAACTATAGCAAGCGCCCACATGATTTCAAGAGGTTGTTCCCCTATGTCCACCTGCGCCGTCACCAAACAAACCGTCCTATCGGTGGATGACAGCTTAATTAGTCAGCAGATGATTAAACGCGCCTTAGATAACAGTTATCGGGTGCTGCTGGCCGACAATGCGGTGGATGCGCTGACTGTAATTTCTCAAGAGATGATCGAAGCCCTGCTGCTCGATATCTCAATGCCCGGCATCGATGGGTTTGAGCTTTGCCGTACGGTGCGAAGTCTGCCCCGGTTCAAAAACCTGCCAATTGTGATGGTCACGTCTCGCGATACCGAGGCCGATCGGCAAGAAGCCCGCATGGCGGGAGCTTCTGGCTATTTGACCAAACCCTGCGAACCTGAGCGGCTCAAGGCTGTCATGGGTAGGCTGCTGCCCAACGGCTTAGCCACAAATTAGCTTTAGTATCCCAAGTCGCTGCACTGCTGCGAAGCTGCTTTGGGCCTTTTCCGCCAACTCAAATTTTGAGCGCCTTTCCGGTTCAAATAGAGCCTGAAAAAACTAGGTTTTCTGTGCTTTTGTTTTAGATTTGTTTACTACTTAAGACGGCTGAACAGCTCTGTCGAGGTGACTCGAAGGTGGCTAAATCAGTCGGTTGAGGGTTTCAAACAGCACATCTTGGGTAAAACTGCCCTTGGTGATATAGGCGTTGGCTCCGGCCTCGGCTCCTCGGCGGCGATCGTCCTCACTGGCTAAGGTGGTCACTAGCACCACGGGGAGTTCGCTATATTCGCGCTGCTGCCGAATGCGCTGGGTGAGGCCTAGGCCGTCCAAATTTGGCATTTGCACATCAGAGACGACGGCGTCAAAAGACCTGGTCTGTAGCTTGTTAAAGCCGTCTAGGCCATCCACTGCGGTCACCACTTCGTAGCCCGCCGATTCTAGAATGCGTTTTTCCTGGGTGCGGGTGGCGATCGAGTCTTCCACCAGCAGAATACATCGGCGACGGGCCTCGGGCGGGGTCGCGGTCTCAGCCTGGCTCGCCTCCGGTAGCGCTAGGGAACTGCCCCGATGGCGTACCGCCGCAATCAAATCTTGGGGGTTGAGCACCATGCAGACATCACCAGTGCCTAAAATAGTGGCTCCAGAGATATACCGCACCCGCTTGAGCAACTGGCTTTGGGGTTTGAGCACCACCTCCTGCTCGTCTAGCAAGGCCTCGACAAAGAGGCCCAGGCGATCTGGGCCAGACTGCAAAATAATGCAGGCATGCCGCTGCTGGGGGCGTTCTCCCTGGTCGGATTGCCAACGCCCGCGCGGTTTAGGGTCAACCCTCGGCAGCCCCAGCAGATCGGCCAGCCACACTACCGAGAGTGGGCGATCGCCGTGCCTGATCGCGCTGTGGCCCTCCAACGTAAAGATCTCGCTGGTTTGCACCAGGCAGGCTGTCTCCACAAACTCGGCAGGCAGGGCAAAGGTTTGACCGCCTGCCGCCACTAGCAGAATGTGGGCTGTGGCCAGAGTAGTGCCCAACTGAATGCGGAGGGTGCAGCCCTCGCCCGGTTTGGACTCGACATCAATGTTGCCCCTGAGGCGATCGACGTTGGTGCGGAGTACATCAAGGCCGACGCCGCGCCCGGAGATCTCGGTGACCAGCGTGCGGCTCGAAAACCCAGGACTAAGAATCAGCCCTTGAATTTGAGCGGCGGTTAGCAGCTCTAGTTCTTCTGCCCGATATAGCCCCCGACGGACAGCCGCTTGTTTGATCGACTCCACGTCTAGCCCCCGGCCATCGTCGCTGACTTCAATGCTGATGCCCGCCGAGGTGCGGTAGCCGCGCAGGGTGATGGTAGCCACCTCAGGTTTGCCCTGCCGCAGGCGCTCGGCGGGCGACTCAACGCCATGGTCAATGGCATTGTGAATCATGTGCAGCAGTGGGTCTTTCATCTCTTCAAGAATGCGCTTGTCGGCGCGAGTGTCGCCCCCTTCAATCAGCAGTTTCACCGCTTTGCCCTGCTGACGGGCCAGGTCGCGCACCAGGCGGGGAAATTGGTTAAAGAGCGTAGATAGCGGCAGCAGGCGAAGGGTGCGAATGCCCTCCTCTAGGCTGTCGGTGATGGTCTCAAGGCGAGTGGTGTCGGCGTGGAGGGCACTGCCGAGCTGACGCACCAGTGTCCCAAACCGCTCTAGATGCTGCTCGGTACGATTTTGAAAACTGTCGAGCTGTTGCCAGACGGGCTTGCCCTGCTGGGCATCGTGAAGCAAAAAGCGACTCATCAAAAAATCGCGACTCCACTCTTCCCATAGGTTGTTGATGGCGTCGATCTCGGCTAGCCGGTGGGCAACGCGAACTTTGGTAACTGTCAGCTCACCGCTCTGGGTCATCAGCGCGTCGAGGCTCTGGGTGGGGACGCGGATGGTTTCGATGCGGTAGTCGGTGGCGGTGATGGGGTCGGGGTCGGGGGAGTTATGGGTGGGTAAGGGGGTGGTTGAGTGAAGGGGTGAGGGAGTAGGGGGTGAGGGAATGGGGGCAGGGGGATCTAGTAATGCTAGGGAGTGATTGAGTAGATCTGGGATTGGGGGAGGGGCACTGATGGTGTCAGCGGTGGGGCTAGCGGGTTGGGGGCTGGGGGAGGCACCCATGAGATCGGCGAGAACGTAGAACAGGTTGACGTCGGTGGGTTCGCCAGTGGTGGCTTCGTGCACTAGCTGATTCATGGCGGTTAGGCCATGGGAGAGGCGATCGCATAGATCCGCCGAGAGTTCTGCGTCGCCGCGCAGCAGATCGCCGAGAATCTGCTCGATGTGGTGGGCGACCTTGCCGAGATCGGTGACCCCGAGCATGTTGCCATCGCCCTTGAGGGAATGAGCCTCGCGCATGAGTGCTTCGAGGGTGGCCGCGTCGTCGGGGTGCTTTTCGAGGTGGAGCAGCCCGTCGTCGAGGGCTTGCAGGCGCTCTTGGCTGGCGGTCTTGAAAATGTCGCGCAGTTCGCTGTCGGCAATGTAGCGATCGCTGAGACTAGGCGCGGCTACAGGCTCATCAGTCGGTGTCCTACCGTTTTGATGAGTTGCCTCCCCTACCGCCAACGACTGAGCCAAGACGGCCTGGTCGAGGATAACACCGTTGGTGCTGATGGGGGCGATCGCGCGATCGAAAATAGCATCGTCCACCTCTAGGGCCATTACTGGAGCAGGCAGGGCGGCTTCGGCCCCCATCAGCTTAGCTAGCACATAGAACACCTTCACCTGGGCCGCTTCCCCCGTCACCGCAGCGTGAACGATCTGGCGCATAGCCGCTACCCCGTGGGCAAGGCGGTCAAACAGATCGGCGCAGAGAACTTGCTCGCCACGACCAATGGCCCCGAAGATGTGCTCAATTTGGTGGGCTACTTTACCCAGGTCAGTCACCCCCAGCATGTTGCCGTCACCCTTGAGGGAATGGGCCTCGCGCATCAGAGCTTCGAGGGTGGCCGCATCGTCGGGGTGGTTTTCGAGGTGGAGCAGCCCGTCGTCGAGGGCCTGCAAGCGCTCCTCACTGGCGGTCTTAAAGATGTCACGCAGTTCGGTGTCGTCAATCATCATGGCAGAGCGCTTCCCTTCGGTGGAGCATGGGTTGCAGGGGCAGGTAAGTCGGCATAACCTGGGATGGATTTTTCTCCCCAGCCTTCGGCGTGGGGCCGTCAGAGAGGGGAAAGCCGCTTAAATAGCCACCTTGAGCTGTAGGGCGCTCTCGTTGAGTTGATGGGTGCCGATCTTGATCTGGGTAATGCCGTGGGCGGTTTCCTGGGCGCCGGTGTTGAGGCTGTTCATGGCGCTCACCACCTGCTGAATGGCAACCGCCTGTTGCTTCACGTTGAGGGAGATCTGCTGGCTGTTGAGCACCACGTTGTTGACCGCCTCGGCCACCCCGGCAAACGCATCAGCGGTTTCCTCAGCAATTCTGACCCCCTCTTCGACGGTTTTGGTACCCTCGTCGGTAACCATTACTGTTGAGTTGATGGCGGTTTGAATGTCGGCTACCAAAGCATTAATCTTCTCAGCCGATTTTTTGCTTTGATCGGCCAGCTTGCGAATCTCGCCCGAGACGACCGCAAAGCCCTTGCCGTGCTCGCCGGCGCGCACCGCCTCGACGGCGGCATTGAGAGCCAGCATGTTGGTTTGGTTGGCCAAATCGCTGACCAAGCTAGAAATGCCGCCAATTTGATTGGTCTGCGCGCTCAAACGGAGGATTTGATCGGCGATCGCATCCACCTTCTCTCTCAGGTCGCCCATCCCGTCGAGGCTACGTTCAACGGCGCGGGTGCCACCTTCGGCCAAGGCTAGGGCCTGTTGGGCACCGGCAGCGGCGGCTTCAGCCTGCTCTGCCGACTGCCGCGACGAGGCCCCTAGCTCATCCATAGTGGTGCTGGTTTCGCTCACCGAAGCGGCCTGCTGGCTGCTGCTGCGCTCCTGCTGCTCAACGCTAGTGGCAATTTCGCTGGCTGAGCTAACAATATCGCCCGCCGCTCGGTTCATGATGCGCGAGGCCTTGAGCACTACCAACGTACCAATCAGAGCCGATAGCAATAATGACAGGGTCGCCGCTGTCAGCAGGGTAACTTGCAGCCGTTGTAAGGCCGCCGCCTGGACGGCTTCATCTTTGGCCACAATCTCACTTTCCAGGTCTCCCATGGCGGTCAACAGGTTGGTCAGCTCGCTGTTCAAGGCCCGCCCGTTGCTCTCTCGCCAGACCTGCACACCGGCATTAGTCTGATTTTGATTGACCAGATCAATCATGCCTTGGTGCACAGTAATAGACTCATCAATCAGAGTTCTAACCTGGGCCAAATTTTGCCGCTGCTCTTCATTATTAACCTGGGCATCTAACTCATCGATCACGGTCAGATAGTCCGTTTTGGCTTTGTTGAAATCTAACAAAGAGGTCGGATTTCTCTGGAGTAAATAGCCGCGAGTAGCACGGGCCATAATCTGAACGTTGAGGTTGACATGGTCAACGTTTTCATGCACTTCCCAGGCGCGTTTGAGTTCCGCAGAGATCATGACAAGCTGGCGCACATTGAGAACCGTCATGCCCGCAGAGACTATGATTGCCAGTACTGGCACAGAGTAGCCCAATATAATCCAGTGGCGTAGCTTCCAAAACTTGCGTTTGTTCACGGCATCTTGCGGGGATGAGAATGGAGCAAAAAGACCAAAAGGACTAACTTTAGCGTTTAAGTTTAGGGAATTTTTCATGGTTAACTAGTCTGAATGATCGACAACAAGAGCGCCCGTAGTCAGCAATTTTGGCAGATCTAGAAGGGTTACCGTAGAGTCGCCGTGCTGAACAAATCCTTTGAGATAGGGGTTGCTGCTGGAGTGGACGGCGGTGGGCGTCGCTGCTATCTCCGCAGCATGCAGATAAATCACATCAAAAACATCGTCAATGACAACCCCTGCTACTAGGGATCCCAGCCGCATAACCACCGCTGTTTTAGGCTGGAGAGGAGCGGCTGGAGCCAAATTTAGAAAGTGACGCACATCCACTAGGGTTAAAATTTCACCGCGCAGATTTATGTTTCCCACAATGTGCGGTGGGCAGCAGGGAATAGGCGTGATCTGAGGCACTTCAGCAAATTCGTGCACGGTTTCTAACCCCAGGGCAAAGCGCTCGCCCTCTAAGCCGATAACCGCCAGGGCCGCCTGATCTGACGTGCTTTCGTCGGCCATCAACTGGGTTAATCCGGCGGCTCGAGCCTGTAGCACCTGTTGCTCGCCAGGGCTAAACTGCGCTATGAACCGGTTGGTCTTCACCTCCGCAACCGGGGCTGAGGATGCACTGTGGGAGCCCTGTTCCAGGGCCACTGGGTCGATCAAAACGATGACGGTGTCTCCCTGGCGGGCAAACCCGACAGTCAGCGGGTTTGCCCCATAGCCAAAATAGGGAGTCTCTAGGGCCGCAGTGATGCTACTCGGGGCGATCGCCTCTACGTTTTGAATTTGATCGACGACGAGGCCGATCTGTCGGCTGCCGCACTGCACCACAATGATGGCCTGGCTCAGGTCGTTGGGCCGCTGGGGATAGCCCAGGCACACCCTGAGGTTGATGACCGGCAGCAGCTGACCGCGTAGGTTTAGCATGCCAGCGACTTCTGGCCCCGATTCAGGTACCGAGATCAGGGCCGGCAGCAAGAACATTTCTTGTACGGCCTCAGCGGCTAGCCCATAGTGGGCACCGTCTAGCATGAACAAAAGGTAGGATGTCGGGGTCATCGCGGATTGCCCCCAAGGGGAATAAAGCACGGCAGGGTAGAACGCAGATCCCTCTAGCCGACCCGCTTGAGTTTGGGTTAGAGAGAAATCAATGCTTCGGGCTTAGCATTCCCCCGTGGAATGAGTTATCCGCAATTTAGAGAAAATGTCTGGGTTCTAGCCATTGCCAGAATAATTAGAACATTCTCCATACGCTTGCAGCGATCGCGACGCACCGTTGTCTTGCACCAGTTTGAGTGGGTGACAGTCGGTATCCTAGCGCAATGGCGATCGCCATATTTTCAGCGCGCCGCCCATGGCGCGACCATTGAGCCATCCTACAAAAACCGTGATTTTGCTTTGGGTGGAGACGAGATCAATCTTGAGATGATGGGCGATCGCCGCCTGCGACCTGCTGCTTGAGGTGCGCTTGCCATTGGGCAACGGTGGCATCGCTGTGGTCATCTAATACGGTGCTGGGAGGCAGTTTTGCCAATAGAGTGAGAGCATGCTCGCGGGTTGTTTTAGCTTTCTCAGGCTGCCGGGTGCGATCGTAAATGCTGGCTAAATCAAGATAGGCTTTAACGAAGTCAGGGTCTAGATAAATAATTTTACGCAGATGCTCTTTTGCGGTTTCTAGATCATTCTCATCTTCGGCGATTTGGGCCAGCAGATAGTGCATCTCGAGGCTGAGGGGCTGCTCCTGGATCACCTGCTGGCAGAGTTGTTTGGCCTGGCTATAGCAACCAGTGTTGGCGTAGGCCCGAGCGGCAATCTGGCGCGCAGCGGTGCAGTTTGGATGGGTACGGTAAAGTTGTTTAGCGGCTCGAATGGCGCTGGTGTAATCGTCTTGCCGGAGGAACGCAGCTGCTTCCTGTAGGGCTGCGGTCAAGCTATCATCCAGACTGAAAAGTGCGGTTTTGGGGGCCAGACGAGGGGGCTGGGGTCTGGCTAAATGCCGTTGAGCGGCTGGTGCGGCGGGTAGGGGTAGAGCGACCTGGGGTGGTTTTTGATAGACCACGGTTTCGGGGAAACTCGTGACCAGAAACGGGCTGGTGTTTTGGCCGTAGAGTTCGGTATGGCCGGTGAGCAAATACCCTTGGGGAACCAGGGCGCTGTGAAACCTTTGAATAATTTGACCAATTGCTTGGCGATCGAGATAAATAAATACGTTACGGCACAAAATTAGGTCTAAGTCGCCTGGCCCCGGCCCCAGGCTAGGGCAGGGGTCTTTGAGCAGATTGCCAACCTGAAAGACCACGTGCTGCTGAAGGCGATCGCAGATTTTATAGGCCTGGCGATCGGCCTGAAAATATTTCTGTTGTAGAGCCGGAGGGGTTTGCCGAAAAGACCAGCTGCTATAAAGCCCCTGGCGAGCGCTGTGGATGGCGGCGGCGCTGATGTCGGTGCCAATTAGCTGCACATCCCACTGGGGCCACGCAAAGTTGAGCTGGTCGAGGGCGATCGCAATTGAGTATAGCTCTTCCCCAGTGGAGCAACCGGCGCTCCAAATGCGCAGACTGGGTTTGGCACCTAGGGGAGCCGCGTCCTGCTTGCGCTGGATGATTTCGGGCAGGAGGCGATCGCTCAGTAGCCTGAGCTGGTTGCTGTCTCGAAAGAAGTAGCTTTCATTGATCGTCAAAATCGAGTACAGCTCTTGCCATTCAGACCGCTGCTGGGGCAGGCTAGGTTGAGCCTTGAAACGATCCAGGGCAAGAGAACCGTGGTCTAATGCCTTGAGGTAGTCGTGGTAGTCGGCTAAGGTTCTCAGCCCCAACGCTTTGGCCCGCAGCCAAACTTTATCTGCCAGGATCTGAAAATCTTGGGGGCGGATACACAGGCCAGAATGGTCGGCGATGAGTTCGCTGATGCGCTTTAGGATCAGATCGTCCATAGCTAGTTGAGGGCGCTCGAGTCAATGGTGATGGCATCTCGGTCATGGCCGGGATGGGTCAAAATCAGCTGACCCAGGTTGACGCGCCACAGGTTGGTTTTTTTGAAGTTGGCCCCCGCTAGCTGGGCATAGTCGAGGCAAGCCTCAGAGAGGTTGGCCCGAAACAGGTTGGCATTTTCTAACGAGGCGTTGCTCAGATCGGCTAGCCGCAGCACCGCTTCGCGCAGATCGGCTTCAGTGAGGTCGGCACCGCTAAGTACCGCTCTAAACAGGTTAGTGCCTACACAGCTAGCCCGCCTGAGATTGGCTTTGGCCATATTGGCTCCCATCATGCTGGCGCAGTTCAGATTGGCTTGACACAGGTTGGCGTTGCACAGATTGGAGTAATAAAAGGTGGTTCTGACCAAGTTGGCTGATTGCAGAATGGCCTCTCGCATATCGACTTCGTAGAAGTTAGACTCGCCCAGGTCGGCATCGTTGAGCAGCGTCTCTTGCATATCTGCCTTGTAAAAGTGGGAGTGGCGCAGATTGGCGTTACTCAGATTGGCGGTGTAGAGGTTGGTTTTATAAAAATCGACCATGCTGAGGTTCGCCCGCCTTAAATCAGCCATGCAGAGATCACAACGGTAGAGGGTTGACGACTCAAAATTAGCCCGAGTGAATGTGCTTTCTCTCAGGTTGGCTTCATAAAAATTGGCGTGGCGGAAGTCGATGCCAGGCAGATGCAGTTTGCCTAGATCTGCTCCCTGAAAGTCTGGCCTCACACCGGGATTGTGGAGTCGCCAAGCATTCCAGCTCTCAACCCCTTTGTTGAGAATGTCTAAATGTTCCGCATTTGCCATAGATAGGTGCTCCCAAAGTTGCGCATGGAGGCCGTTTGACTAGGGGCTCCTGCGCCAGGTGACGATGCTGAAAGAGGCGTTAACTAAAGGGGTAATGCGTTGGTGGCTAAACCCAGTACGGCCTAAGGGCTGCTAAATGAATTTGCGCCAGACCAAAAAATGCCTTGGCCCTAGAGCTGAGCAGCAGATCGTTGACGAGGTCTGTAGCTAGCCGATAACGGTGCCAAAGCAGGCTACCCCAGTCCCAATTTTCCCCAGAGAGAGTGCTGGTTAACGCTTGTTCACATAGTTGGGTAATTTCCTCAGTCACTGTTGCCGCGATCGCATTAATAAAACTCAAAAAACAGCAATAAAGTATCCAAGAATACTTTTAGGAGCTAATTAAGGCCGCTGACAAAAACTTGGCTGAGCAAAAAAGGGGCAATCGCGCTCAAAGGCAGCACCTGCTGGGCCGCCCCCAGGGCGATCGCCTCCTTGGGCATGCCAAACACCACACAACTCGCCTCGTCTTGGGCAATAGTGAGCGCCCCTGCCTGGGACAGGGTCTGGAGACCATCGGCCCCGTCGCGGCCCATGCCCGTGAGCAGCACGCCCACAGCTGACCGGCGGTAGTAGGTGGCCACCGATTGAAACATCACCGTTACCGAAGGGCAGTGCCCGGCCACTGGCTCACCTTGAGAAAGCTGAATGCGCCCGCCCGCATCGATTTCTAAGTGGTGGCGCTCCGGGGGAAAGTAGGCCACACCAGGCTGGGGCACAGCGCCCGCTGTGGCGATAGTGACTCGCAGGGCGCAGCTGTTGTCTAGCCAGTCAACCAACCCCTGCAAAAACCCATTGCTGATGTGCTGTACGCACACAATCGGTACCGGAAAGGTTTTGGGCAGCTGCTGCAAAATCGCTAGCAGAGCCTGGGGGCCGCCCGTAGATGCTCCCAAGGCGAGCAGCCGAGGGCGTCTATCCAACCCAGTGGTAGATAGGGGTAGCTCCGGCGGAGCCATGGGAACTGGGCTGCGCCGCCGGTGAGTGAACACCGACACCCCTGCCAGCACTCGGATTTTGGTCAGCAGCTCAGTCTTAGTCTTTTCATACTCAGAAGCTAAGCCAGTGCGGGGCTTAGGAAAGATATCTAGCGCCCCTGCTTCTAGAATGCGAAAGACAGTCTGGGTATCTTCTTTCTGCACCGAGGCACTGATCACCAAAATAGGGCAGGGGCAGTGGGCCATGACCTCTTCAGTCAGCTCTAGCCCGTTCATCTTGGGCATGTGCAGATCGGTGCAGATTAAAGTTGGCTTCACCGTTGCCATCAGGTCTAGGGCCTCCTGGCCGTTGCGGGCCACCCCCACGACTTCCATGTCGGGTGCCTCCCGCAAAATGCGCTGCAACAGAACTAGAGCAACGGGTGAATCTTCTACCAGCAAGATGCGAATGGGGCCAGAGGGCATCTAGGTCTCTCTCGGAGTCGTGGGCTGGGTTTAGCGTAATCTATGGCGGCACTGCCAGGACGCTGTTGCTCAAAGACAGAGGGCTTAACAGCATAGGACTGAGCAAGAACGGAGGGGTAGACGATCGGTATGGGAATGTTAGCGGGTTAAGCAGCGCTTTCCACGAGGGGGAATGCTCTGGGCTGGCACGTTCTATTTTCCATGGGTGCCCCTGGGCTGAGGTGGTACAGCCTTGGCTATCAAAGCAGGGAGACCTTGTGCTTAGGCAAGCTGAGGGATTGAACCTACAGTGCTGCGAGATTCCTGATACTTAAATTTTCCCGCCTAGGGGCAATGGCTATCGCCTAGTCACACAACTACGCAATGGCCATGGGCCTTAGAGAAAGGCTGGCTACTTAAGAAGGTGTTGTATGAATAAATACTCAGAATGGCGGCTAAAGCTAGGCTTAACAATTCGTGAGAGGTGTCATTCCCTAGGGTAACGCTCTAAGATGGAGCTGGGAAATTTAACCCTGGCACACCCTATCTTTGGGTTGTTTTTCCCCTGCCGGGGCTCTAAAAAGCAAGTCTTAAAAATTAGGCGGTTCGATTGAGCCTTTTAGGAGTCTGTAAACCTAGTGAGACTAAGGTGACGAGCTTTATCTAAAGTTTGGCAGGAAGGCATTTTGTTGACGGATTTAGTAGTTGGCCACGGCACAACGGGGCCCAAGATCTGATGTTTAACGTGGTTAATTGCTGATTAGGCGTGTGCAGTAAAGAATGACATTATCTAGCGGGCTGGCCTTTTTAAGCAACGGAGGAGAGACAGGATCTCTAATTCGAGCCTTTAATTGGTCAGAGACGTCTTTAGGGCCGATGGAGGCTTGGCCCCAAAGCTTGCGTATTACGCTGCAAATTTTGCTTTCGTCTCGGTTCCCTATGCAGATTTTGTGGGGGCCAGACTATATTCAATTTTATAACGATGCCTACATTCCCATCGCGGGGAATAAGCATCCTGCGGGTATTGGCCAGCGGGCGGAGGACTGTTGGCAGGAAGTCTGGGATTTCTCCGGGGCGCTGCTGGCGCAGGTAAGGGCGACGGGAGAGGCCACCTGGTCTGAGGATCAGCCCATGGTGCTCAACCGCAACGGCCAAGCTGAAGAGGGCTATTTCACGTTTTCTTATACGCCGATTTGGGATGAGCCGGGCCAGGTGGGGGGCATTTTTATTGCCGTCAATGAGACCACTCAAAAAATTTTGGGGGAGCGGCGTGAACGGGCTTTGCGGGCTTCGGCCCAAGCGGCTGCCGAAAACTTGGAAAATGTCTTAGCGGGCATCAGCGATGAGTTCATGATGTTGGACTCAAACTGGTGCTTTACCTACGTGAACGATCGCGCCGTAGCCGCTCTGCAAAGACCTCGCCAAGAGCTGCTGGGGCAGTCGATTTGGGCGGTGTTTGCGGAGGCCGCTGCAACGCCCTTTTATGAGCAGCTACACCGGGCGGTTGAGGCCCAAACTGTCACCAGTTTTGAGCTGTTTTCTGCCGCTGAGGGGCGCTGGCTTGAAAACCGGGTGTATCCCCTGTGCGATGGTGTCTCACTGCTGCGGGTTGACATCACGGAGCGCAAAAATCTAGAGCAGGCTCTGCAAACCTCCCAAGACGAGCTTAATAGTCTGCTCAACACTGCCCCGGCCTCGATCGCCCGCTGCCGCTTTTTTGCCGATCGCACCTACATCCTTGACTACCGTTCCGTGGGCTGTGAAGCGCTGACCGGCTACACCCTGGCCGAGATTACCCCCGACCTCTGGATGGCGCGCACCTTCGCGGAGGATCAGGCGGCGATCGCTGGCCCCATGTTTGATGCGGTGTTTGAGCAACGGCCAATCACAGTTGAGTATCGCTTTCGCCACAAAGATGGCTCAATTCGGTGGATTGCCGATAGCCTGACCTCGCGCCGCGACGAGGCCCAAGACTGCTGGATTGTGACCCTGGTGGGGGTCGATATCACCGCCCGCAAGCAGGCTGAAGACGCCCTGCGCTACAGCGAGGCCCACCTGGCCATGGCCCAGCGGCTCGCCCAGTTTGGCAGCTGGGAGTTTTACCCCGAGAGCCAGCAGAGCGTGTGGTCAGAAGCGATGTTTGACCAGTTTGGCTACGACCCAGCCCAAACGGAGCCCAACTACGGCGAGCTCATGCAGCGCATTCACCCCGACGATCGCGCCATGGTGCAGCAGTTTATCGAACGGGCGATCGCCGATCACCACGCCTACGCCTTTGATCTCCGGGTGGTCTTACCCGATGGCTCAGTCCGCTACCTGCACTCTCGCTGCGAGCCGGTGCTTGATGCTCAAAACCAGGTGGTCAAACTCATGGGCACCTGTTTAGACATTACCGATCGCAAGCAAATCGAGATGGTCTTGCAGGACAGCCAATCGCGGCTACAGCTGGCTCTGCAGGGTGCCAACTGCGGCACCTGGGACTATGACCTGATCAGCCAAGCCCTGGTCTGGTCCGATCGCTGCAAGGCGATTTTTGGCCTCGCCCCTGACAGCGAGATGAGTTTTGAGGTGTTTGCCCAGGCCATTCACCCCGAGGATCACGATCGCGTGCAGCAGGCGGTGGCAGAGGCGATCGCCCATCGCCAAAACTACGATGTAGAAATGCGCGCCCTGTGGCCCGACGGCACCGTGCACTGGGTGCGATCGATTGGGCGGGTGTATGACGACGAACAAGGGCAGCCCTACCGCATGGCGGGCGTAGCGCTAGATATTTCTGCCCTAAAGCAGACTGAAATTGCCCTGCGAGAGAGCGAAGAGCGGTACCGCGTTTTGGCTGAGGCCATGCCCCAAATGGTCTGGATGGCCGATCGCAGCGGCGTTTTGTACTGGAACCAGCGCTGGTACGACTATACGGGCATTTCAAGGGAGGCCGCTGCCGGTATTGGCGGTACCAACATCGTTCACCCCGACGAGCAGGCGCGCACCATGGAGCTGTGGCAGCAGGCCCTAGACCAGGGCATTGGTTTTGACATTGAGCAGCGCATTCGTCGCTACGACGGCGTCTATCGCTGGTTTATCAATCGCGGCCTGCCGGTGCCCGACAGCAGCGGCGCAGTCACCCGCTGGGTCGGCACCATCACCGATGTGGATGACCAAAAGCAGCTCGAAACCCAGCGCGCCCGCCTGCTAGAGCAGGAGCGCGTGGCCCGAGAAGCCGCCGAAACCGCCAACCGCATCAAAGACGAATTTTTGGCGGTGCTCTCCCATGAGCTGAGGTCGCCCCTCAACCCGATTTTGGGCTGGGCCAGGCTGCTGCGTATGGGTCAACTCAGCGAGACTAAGGTTGAGCACGCCCTGGAAACCATCGAGCGCAACGCCAAACTTCAGGCGCAGCTGATCGACGACCTGCTCGATGTGTCGCGGATTTTGCGCGGCAAGCTGATGCTCAACAGCCTGCCCGTGTCCCTGGCTACCGTTGTGCAGGAGGCCTTAGAGACCGTGCACTCCCTGGGCGAGGCTAAGGGCGTGCAGTTTGATACCGAGCTGGATGATGCGCCGTTTAAAGTTTTGGGAGACCCCAACCGACTCAAGCAGGTCGTTTGGAATTTGCTGTCCAATGCTGTCAAGTTTGCGCCCCAGGGTGGGCACGTCACCGTGCGCCTGGCCTACGACAATAGCTGGGCAGAGATTCAGGTGAGCGACACCGGCAAGGGCATTGCCCCAGAGTTTCTGCCCCATGTGTTCGATCGCTTCAGGCAGGCTGACAGCACCACCACCCGAGATTTTGGTGGCCTGGGGCTGGGGTTGGCGATCGCCCACCAGATCGTCGAGTTGCATCAGGGCACCATTCAAGCCGAAAGCCTTGGCGAAAACCAGGGCTCCACCTTTACTGTGCGGTTTCCGATCATGTTTGATGCGGTAGACACTCCAGCGGCTCTGACCCCCTCCCCAGCCCAGGGCGACTTGCAAAATATTCACGTCTTAATTGTTGAAGATGACGCCGACAGCCGTGATTTAATCACCACAACGCTGCAGCAGGTTGGAGCCAGAGTAACGGCCCTCTCCTCGGCTGCCGCTGCGATTGCGGCCCTCTCCGAGACCAAACCCGACATCGTAGTTAGCGATATTGGCATGCCTGGTATGGATGGCTACATGCTCATGGAGCAAATTCGAGCGGTGACCTGCGACCAGCCCATTCCTGCCATCGCCCTGACCTCCTACACGAGCGCCGTCGATCAGCAGAAAGTGTTGGCCGCTGGTTTTCAAAAGCATCTGCCAAAACCGATGGAGTCGGCCCAGCTAGTCGAGGCGATCGCAGCCCTGGTGCAGCATCGCTCTGCGTAGCCGATAGCAGCTTTGAAACACGTTCCTATGCATGAGCCACTCGGTCTGTTTATTCACCACATCTTTCCCCAGTTCACTATGGATTGGTCGCTGGTGGAACCCCATTTGGAGACGCGATCGCTCAAAAAAGGCGATTTTTTAATCCATGAGGGTGACCCCTGCAACTTGGTCGGCTTAACCCTGCACGGCTGTCTACGAATGTTCTTTCTCAAAGACGGCAAAGAACTGACGCTGTTTTTTTGCCCTGAAGGTTACCCGCTGGGGGATTATCAAAACCTGCGGCTACAGCGGCCCGCGATTTTTTCCTGTCAGGCGATCGAAGACTCTGACGTGCTAATCCTGAATCGACAGGTGCTGACCGTTTTGGAGTCGGCCTCTGAAGGGCCACAGCTGATGCGGCAGGTAGTGGAATTTTTGGCCTTTCGGCTGCGCGATCGCCTGCTGTCACTTTACCGAGACACTCCTGAGCAGCGCTACCTGGCCCTGATGGAGGCGGAGCCCCACCTGTTGCAGCGAGTGCCGCAGCACTACATTGCCTCGTATCTGGGGTTAGAGCCAGAGTCGCTCAGCCGCCTTAAGCGTCGGCTGTATCAGGGACAATTATCTAAACAGTCGAAGCCTTAACCCACGTCAAGGCGCGCCGAGGGAGGGGTTTCTAGGATGGGGATGTCGCAAGTGAGACACCCCATGGATATCAACCCCAACGCCCCCGTCAGCGCCCGCCACCAAATCACGATCAACGCTCCCATTGAGACCGTTTGGCAACTCTTGACCGACATTGACCAGTGGCCGACCTGGAACTCCAATATTTCTGCGGCCACCTTGGCAGGGCCTATGCAGCCTGGCTCAACCTTTCGCTGGAAGGCGAACGGTACGGGAATTTTTTCGACCCTGCAAGCTGTTGAACCCCATCGCTACCTGAGCTGGACGGGGAAGGTGATAGGCACCCGAGCGATCCACACCTGGGCATTAGAACCCCTGGGCGACACCGTGGTGGTGACTACCGCAGAATCCTTTGAGGGCTGGCTGGTGCAGCTGACCAAGGACATGATGCAGAGCACCCTCGACACCTCGCTGGTGGCTTGGCTAACTGATCTGAAGCGGCAGGCAGAGCAAAGCCGCGATCGCAGCTAATGCGATAGTTACAGCAGTTGCCTAAGCGGTGCCGCACTGCCCTTTAAACTGGCTTCGCAAATATATTTGGCGTTGCTGAATTGAGGAATGAATCTGCAAAAGCAACAGTTGCTGCATCGCCCCCCAACCCCCCAAATTTGGGGGGCTTTGAAGTCGTCTGGTTCCCCCCAGAATTGGGGGGCTAGGGGGGCAAATCATACCGTTGATCAGCAACGCCATATATTTCTAGGTAGCCTAACCATCATGGTTCCTATCTTTGCAGCTTGCCAGAGGTTTGACTTCCAGCGGGGCGAGGCGTGGGCTCACTACGTTGCATGGTCTGGCTACGCTCACCTGAGCGAAGTTGTGTCTATGGACACGACACTTTGCCCATCGCTGATCGATGCCCTGATTGATGAAGATTGGAATTTCAATATTCATGCCAACAACCGAGTTCACTACTTTCGCGATTATGAATACCTCAAACGTCGCATTGCCTATGACGCTGCGCAGCACAATCTGTTGGCATTAATTGAAGCTCCCGATCGCCAGTTATCTATATCCGATGCCTGGCCTAGGGCCTTTAGCTTTTGCGGCTACGACATTTTAGATGTAAACAACTCGATCAGTCTGCTGCTGAACTGCGGGGCATTTCCATCGATTTTCGGGCCTGAGGATGTTAATCGATTTGGCCTGCTCAATCAGTTTGCTCGGGCTGTAGAAATTGCCCGTAACCTACGTCAGCAGTTTCCCGACGATTTTCACTGCGGCGATTGTCGGATCTGGGCGATCGCCCGATATACAAGCCCTGCATAACTACTTCGGCTTGGTGACGTAAGCGTTAGTAAATAAACATTAAAACGACATCGCAACGCTGCTGAACCTACTAACTCCCTGACCAAACACCTTGCAGAATCCGGAATCCTGTGTTGTAGTATGTATACTACAACGTACTCGATCGCAGGACGGTTCCCGTCATGGCTTCCTTTCATCACGTTATTCGCTATTACAGTCGCTACCGCTGGGCCGCGATCTGGAGCATCACCGCCAGTAGCCTGTTTCAGGTGGTGGATTTAGTGGTGCCCTACAGCATCGGCCAACTGCTCAACGTGCTCTCTGACCAGCCCATTGACCCCCTGAGCCAGGGGATGGTCGATCGGGTAGCGGCAGTGGTGAGATATCCGGCTGGGCCGGGATTGGCGATCGCCATCTTGCTGGCCATTATCTTTTTGGCCACCGTAGTCCGCGCCCCGATTCAGCCCTGGGTGGCCGACTGGTTTCACTGGGATATTGCCCTGCGCACCCGGCGCGACCACACCCACTCGGTGATTCGCAAGCTGCTGACCCTGCCCCTGGGCTTCTACGACCTGCACAACCCCGGACGCATCTCAGGTCGGGTGGCGCGGGGTTTGTCAAACCACACCTGGACCTACCCCGAAATTGCGAATCAACTGATCCCCAAGCTGGTGCGCATCACCGGCATCTTCGTTCTGATCTGGTGGATTGACTGGCGCATTGCCCTGGTCTTTTTGGTGTCCTTCATCGGCATTCTCAGCTTTAGCCTGAAGGATCTAATTCGCTTAAACAAAAAGGAGCAGACCCTCGACACCTACATGGAGAATACCGAGAGCCGCACCTCGGAAATCATCACCAACATCAAAACCGTGAAAGCGTTTGCGACCGAGCGGGACGAGCTGCGGCGGCAAAGCCAGCGTTTGCAGCGCGAGTTCGCTGTCGTCATCCGCGTCATTCACAAGGGTTACGTCATTCTCGGCACCTGGCAGGATTTGATCGTTCAGAGCTGTGTGTTTGGTCTGCTGGTGATGACGTTGCTGGCGACTTTGCAGGGTCACATCTCGTTGGGGCACTTCATCACTACTCTGACGGTGTCGAGCATGGCCTACTCGGAGCTAGGGCCGATTAGTGAAGTGGGCGAAGTCTTTGCCCGCCGCTATGCCTCGATGCTGCACTTCCACGAGTTTATGGAAGAGCCCCTGGGCACCGACGCGGTGAATCTGACCGATGCCCCCGAGAGCCTGCCCACCTATCAGTTCACCGGCAAGGTGCACTTTGACCAAGTGAGCTTTGGCTACGACACCGAAAGGCCCGTGCTGCAAGCCATCGATCTGCTGATTGAGCCTTACCAGACAGTGGCCTTGGTGGGGCGATCGGGCTCGGGTAAGTCGACTCTGGTGAAGCTGCTGTTTCGCTACTTTGACCCCCACAGTGGGCGCATTTTGATCGACGGCGAAGACATTCGCCAGCTAGATGTGACGGGATACCGGAAGCGGCTGGCGATCGTGCACCAGGAAGTGGATGTGTTTAACGGCACTCTGCTCGACAACCTGAAGTACGGCAACCCCACGGCATCGATGGAGCAGGTCAACGAAGCCTGCCGCATCGCTCGGGTTGACGAGTTTATTCACCGCCTGCCCAAGGGATACTACACCGTGGTGGGCGAGCGGGGGGTGCGGCTCTCGGGCGGACAACGGCAGCGACTGGGCATTGCCCGCGCTCTGCTGGTCAACCCCGACGTGCTGGTGTTTGACGAGGCGACCTCTAGCCTCGACTACGAATCGGAGCGATCGATTCAGCTAGCCATGCGATCGATTCTCGGCACGCGCACCACAATCATCATTGCCCACCGCCTGAGTACGGTGCGCGAAGCCGACAAGATCGTGGTGCTGGAGGAGGGCCGCATTGCCGAAGTGGGCAACCACGAACAGCTGCTGGCCCACGGCGGCATTTACCACCGCCTGCACGTGCTGCAAGAAACCGGCGAAATGGTGAGCTAACCTAAAGCTGCTGGATCAACCCTAAAGCCGCTGGATCAACCGATCCAGCGGCTTTTTCAGTCATGATCTAAATCGGTCTGGAAACTCAGGGTAGGGGACCAATGCGCGCCAGGATCGATAGACGGTTGCGGGCGGCGCTCACCAGGGCATCGGCACCAAGGCCACCGACGATGACTGCGGCTAACGCGGTTTGTAGGTTGTGATGATCGGCGGTGAACAGAATGGCGATCGCTAGAGCGATAAACACCAGCCCCACTGTAGCGGTGACCCATCGGTAGGAGCGCGATCGCATCCCCCTAGGCAGTTCAGGCTTTTCCATAGCTTGATCAGTCAACAGGATGGCATTTCTAACGTACCCAGAGGTCGCAAAGAAGTGGTCTCTTAGCCCTCAATTGGTGCTAGCTAAGGCGCACCTTTTGCCTAAAGCGATCAAGATCTACCACTTTAGGGGCGGTGGATCTTGCCGTCACACTGGAAAAAGCAAAATCTGACGCATCCGCCTCGACGAGGGCCAGCACAAACTGACCTATGCAGCTGCACCCGTGGCTGACCAGATGAATCACCTGAGGGGACACAGTTGTACCGGATTGTACCCAACTGACCCCGTGGCGGTTGATGACCAGGTTTTTGTCACGCAGGGTGCGGCTTATGCCGTGGTCATCAAAGTATTGTAGAATCTTGCGGATAGTCTGAAACGACAGGTGCTGGCGCAGCCGACTAATAGCGCGAATTTCAAGAATTTGCTCCCAGGAATAGAACACCTCCAGTCGGGAAGAATCTCCAGATCGTTGGGGTATGATAATTCCTGTTTTTTCGAGATAGGCGAGTCGACCGGGGCTGCTGCGGGCTAAGACAACAGCATGGCGGCGAGGAAACCAATCCATAGCGGGCGCTCCTGCGTAAACGCTAGATATGGAGTTAACAAGATCAACTCTACGCTATAGGTATGGAAATATCTGGGGTGCGATGAGCATTTCTAGAACTTTTGAGAGCTCGTACAAAACCAAAGAATGGGGATCGTTCACCCTGCCTTGGATGCGGCAACTTTAACGTTTTTTGAAGTTTTCTGAGTAAAACAGGACGGCTGCGCCGGGTCGCTTGTACTGGTTTCAGCCACCGCTCACGGGAGGGATCAACACCACCTCGTCACCGTCTTTTAGCGGGGTATCGTCGGCTACAAACTGAAGGTTGAGGCCCAGGCGAGTGCGATCGCGCCAAGCCTCCAGCTTGGGATGCTCGGCCAGGGCGCGATCGCGCACCGCCCCCACTGTGGCCCCCTCTGAAAACTGCCACTGCACCTCAGGCTGGCCGTAGGCTTCTTGGTAAATGGCAAATAGCTTGACGGTGATGCTGATGGGTTCTGGCACTGGGGTGCGATTGCTCCTCTGCGGCAACCGTGCGATCCTATCAAGAATTAGGGTGCGATCGCCCTCGATCGCTCTACCGGTTTCACTATTGGTAACTTGGGCAATTGCCGCGATCGTTCAGGCCATAGTAAAGCCATCCGAGTTTGGCTTAGACGACCCGATGACCCGTTCTGCATTCCTTCGTGTCCATCGTGCTCAGTTTTTAGCGATCGCCCTGGGGGCTGCCCTAGTAGGCGGCTGTGCTGGCGTACCTAATATGGCAAGCCAGCAAGAAGCTGTGGCCCCTGAATCGGGAGCAGTGTTAGGCGATGCTGGGGCAACTGCCAACCAGGCAATCGCCCCAGCCACAGATTCTGCGACCGCCGACATGGCCAAGGCTGGTGAAATCGCGCCCGCTCCCAGCGATATTGGGCAGCCAGCGCCTCAGCTAGTCAAGCAGGCCAGCCTGGTGCTGGTGCTGACGGATATTGACGCCGCTGTAGACCAGGTGCAAGCCATCCTTCAGCAGGCCCAGGGCGATCTGCTGAGTCTGCAAGATCACCGCTCTCCTGAGGGCACGGCTCAGCAGGTGACCTTGACCCTACGGGTGCCCCAGGCTGAGTTAGATGGAGTGCTGAACGCCCTCCGGCCCCTAGGCACTGTGCAGCAGCAATCGCTGACGGCGGAGGATGTGTCGAGCCAGCTGGTGGATCTCGACGCTCGGCTGAAGAATCTGCGCCAGTCGGAAGCCGCTCTGCTGAAAATTATGGAGCGCTCGGGCGAAATCTCCCATGTGCTAGACGTGGCGCGGGAACTTAGCACCGTGCGCGAGTCGATCGAGCGCATGGCGGCTCAGCAGCAAAACCTCAAACGACAGGTGGCCTTTTCACAAATTTACCTAACCCTGCAAAGCCCAGTGACTCAAGTCACCCCGCTGCGCCCGGTCGGTGAAACCCTCGGCAACACCTGGGAATCGGCGACTCAATCGGTAAAAGCATTCACCGTCAGCGGGCTAAAGCTAGGACTCTGGCTGCTGGCCTTTAGCCCCTATTGGGTGTTATTGGCGGCGGTAGGCTATGGCGGCTATCGGCTGTGGCACCATCGCACCGCCCAACCCGACGCTGAAGCTGAGAATAGCTAAGCTAAGGGCAGGAGTCCTAACCGCTGCTAGGTCTGGGGCCGTTGGGATGTGTCTGCTAAAACTGCGATCGCTTCTGGAGCACTGCTATGGAGCACCGCTTAGGTCGAAATGCAATTGTCATTGGCGGCAGCATGGCGGGGTTGCTGACGGCTCGGGTGCTCAGTGACCACGTTGCCCAGGTCACCCTCTTTGAGCGCGATCGCCTGAGAGATCAGCCCGAAGCCCGCCCTGGGCAGCCCCAGGCCCATCATCTCCATGGGCTGTTGGGCCGTGGCTTGCAGAGCATGGCCAGCTATTTCCCGGCTTTGGTAGACGCTCTCCGCAGCGGTGGGGCAACGGTTACCGATATGGGGCGCACCATGCGCTGGTATTGCGACGGCGGCTATCGCCTGCCCTTCGAATTTGGCCAAGACTGCGTCATCGCTAGCCGCCCCTTTTTAGAATGGCAGGTTCGCCAGCAGGTGGTGGCTTTGCCCAACGTCACCGTGCTCGATGGCTGTCGCGTCCATCAGCTACTGACGAGCGAGCAGGGGAAGCGAGTTGTCGGGGTACAGTTTACTCGTTCAGGCACCGATGCTCAGCCTGAAACCCAGTACGCTAATCTGACTGTGGATGCGACCGGGCGCGGGTCGCGATCGCCCCAGTGGCTAACAGAACTCGGCTATAGCCCCCCGCCCGAAAGCAAGGTGGTCTGCCACACCAGCTATGCCACCCAGATTTACCGCCGAGCGGCCACCCACCAGCCCAGCGACTGGATTTTTATTACCCCCACTGGGCCTCAGGAAAAGCGCGGCGGCGTTGCGCTCCCCATCGAAGACGAGCGTTGGATTGTTACCCTCAGCGGTCGCCAGGGTGCCCTCGCGCCCACTGATACAGCAGGCTTTCTTTCCTTTTCTCAAAACTTGCCAGCCCCAGATATTGCTGCCATTGTCAGCCGCAGTGAGCCGCTTTCGGCGGTTTATAACTACAACTTTGCCGCCAGCTTGCGCCGCCTCTATGAGCAGCTCAAACGCTTTCCCGCAGGGTATTTGGTGCTGGGCGATGCAGTGTGCTGCTTTAACCCGCTCTATGGCCAGGGCATGACCACGGCGGCGCTACAGGCAGAGGCGCTAGATGGGTTGCTGCATCACCAGGGCGACCCATTGCAAGACATTGCGCGCAAATTTTTTAAGCGTGCCGCTGAGCTGATCGACATTCCGTGGCAAACCGCCGTAGCCGAAGACTTTCGCTATCCGGAAACCCAGGGTGAAAAATCTCCAGGCACAACGTTGATCAATGCCTATGTCACCTGCGTCAACCGGGCCTCTCACCGTGACCCCTTGATCGGAGCGGCCTTTCTCAGGGTGATGAATATGATGGCACCCCCCACCAGCTTGTTTCAGCCTCAAATTTTGTGGCGAGTGCTGCGATCGCAACCTCCGTAACGGCCCTACCCAGGCTGAGGCTAGCTCCGCAAGGTCACTCCAAACTGTTTTTCTAAAGCGGCGCGCACCTTTTTGTGAACTGGGTCTACCGTTTCATCGGTGAGGGTTTGCTCGGGGGAGCGGTAGACCAGACGAAAGGCCAGGCTGCGCTGCCCTTGAGGAACGCTTTCGCCTCGGTATTCGTCGAACAGGGCGACCGACTCCAGCAATTTGCCCCCGGCTTTGGTCATAGTTGTCGTGAGGTCGGCGACGGTGATCTCTAGGGGGGCGTAGAAGGCTAGGTCGCGATCGCTCACCGGAAACGTCGAGTACACCCCAAACTTCACCGACTTTTGCAGCACTGGCACCAGGCAGGTCTCTAGGGCCGACCAGTTGAGCTGAAACACATACACCTCGGCGGGGAGCTGCCGCTGCTGGCGCAGCTGGGGATGGAGCTGGCCAAAGCGGCCTAACTCTAACCGTCCCCGCACCCACAGCGACGCGGTGCGACCGGGGTGAAAGCGCGGGTCGGTGCTGTCGGCGCGGTAATCAACCGCTAGGCCCAAGCGATTAAACACGCCGTCGAGAATGCCTTTGGCTTCGTACCAGGTGAGGGGCCGATCTTGACCGCTGGTGACCCACTGGCTCGATCGCCCGTCGCCGCCGACAATGCCGCCCACGGCCTCAGCCTCATGAATGCCGGCGTCATCTTGCCAAAAGATATGGCCGATCTCAAAGCCGTTGAGGGGGCCGTTGCCCTGGTTGAGATTAAATTCGTAGGCGTCGATCAGCCCGTCCACCAAATCTTGGCGCAGGGCCGAATATTCAGGGAAGAGGGGGTTGGCCAGGGTGACCTGACGATCGCTAATCGGCTTAGTCAGTGAGTAGTGCAGCAGCTCCGTCAGCCCCGCCGCGCGAAACGTCTCCCGCAGCTTGCGGCGCAGGGCCGCCTCGACCGATAAAAAGCCGCCGATCGCCTTGTGGGGCAGGGTGTCGGCAAAGTGGTTGTAGCCATAGAGGCGGGCCACTTCTTCAATCAAGTCCACCTCGCGCTCCAGGTCGCGGTAACGATAGGGGGGCACCGTCACGGCCCACACGCCTGCATCATCCGTCGGGGCTACCTGGCAGCCCAGGGTTTCTAGCAGCTTTTGAATGGTTTCAGGTGGCAGGTCTTGGGGCTGGTCGCCCAGGTTGATGACTTGGCCCAGCAGTTGGGCTACCCGGCTCAGCCGCAGGGTAATCACCCGCTCGGGAATGGCCGCCCCGAGGGAAGTGGTGCCAGTGGTCTGGGCAACGACGGTGGCTCCGGCTAGCTCTTGTAGGAGTTGCAGAGCGCGATCGCAGGCTAGCCCCAGCTCCGCCGGGTTCACACCGCGCTCGTAGCGGGCCGAAGCCTCGGTGCGCAACCCCTGACTGCGGGCCGACTTGCGAATCGCCGCCGCGTCAAAAAAGGCGGCCTCTAGCATGACCGCTCGGGTGCCGTCGTGAACCTCAGTATCCTCACCGCCCATCACCCCCGCCAGGGCCACGGGCTGGTCGTTGGCGGTAATTAATAGAGTCTCGGGCTGAAGCTGGCGCTTCTGGCTATCCAAGGTCACCAGGGTTTCGCCGGGCTGAGCGTAGCGCACGCCGAGGTTGAGGGCGGCTCCGGTGGTCAGCAGGCGATCGCGATCAAACGCGTGCAGCGGTTGCCCCCACTCCAGCAGCACGTAGTTCGTGACATCCACCACGTTGTTAATGGGGCGAGTGCCCGCCGCCACCAGCCGCTGCTGCAACCACTGGGGCGAAGGGCCGAGGGCAATGTTCTCTAAAACCGTACCGATGTAGATCGGGCAGGCTTTCTCGTCGGGTAGGGCAATTCCCGGAGCCGTAGCGTTTTTCGGTATCGCAGGCGCTTGGGTGACCGGCAAGTGCAGCGTAGCCCCCGTAATCGCCGCCACTTCGCGGGCGATGCCTACCATGCTCAAGGCATCGGCCCGATTGGCGGTCGAGGTGACATCGAGAATCACGTCGTCTAGGCCAAGCAGGGGGCGTACGTCTTGGCCCAGCTCCAGGCTGTCAACCGCAAAGATATGGATGCCTTCAGACTCCTTCGCCAGGCCCAGTTCCGCCAGGGAGCAGATCATGCCCGCCGAGGGCACGCCGCGCAGCTTGCGGGGCTTGATGGTCAAATCGACCACTGGCAGGTAGGTGTCAACAGTAGCCACCGCCACGTAGATATCGGCTCGCACGTTGGCAGCCCCGCACACTATAGTTGAACTATCGGCCTGGCCAATATCGACCCGACAGACGCTGAGCTTATCGGCATCGGGGTGCGGGGTGCGCTCTACCACTCGACCTACCACTACGCCATCGGCCCAAGTGCGTCTATCTTCAATATCTTCGACCTCAAACCCAGCCATGGTCAGGGCCTCGGCTAGCTCTTCGGCAGAAAGCTGGACATTGACGTATTCATTGAGCCAGTTGAGGGATATGCGCATGGTGGGGCTGTCTTGACCGTTAGAAAATCTAGAAGGCTGTGGTTTATTGCCCAAATATTCTACCCTGCGGGCATTGCATCTACCCAAGGGCCGCCAAGCTCTACTGCACACCTGGCTTGCTATTGAGAATGGAGATTAGGGGTTTATCGAGTTTTTACATTTCCCTGCGATTTTGGGCAGAAGTATATATCCCTGTAGATGAATGCTATAGCCCCTCTCTAAAACAGGGAATAATTGGGGTAATGTGGCATTACCGAAATGGGTTGGCCCTCACAACCACCGCGATCGCGGCCTTGGGGCTGCCCGGTTATTGCCTCGCTGCTGGTTAACTACCCCTTGCCGTGACCTTCGGGCCTCGTCTAGATACCCACCCTTCTGGGCCGCATGAGCTACTGCATCAACCCTGATTGTTCTAAGCCTAAGAATCCCCCCACGGTTAACCAGTGTCAAACGTGCGGGGCCGACCTCCTGCTGCGGGGCCGCTACCGCATGATCCGGGCTCTGGGACGCGGCGGCTTTGGGGCGACCTTTCTGGCCCGCGACGAGCTGCTGCCCGGCAAGCCCCCCTGCGTCATCAAGCAGCTGCGCCCCTCCGCCGAAGCGCCCCACGTGCTGGAGATGGCGCGTGATCTGTTCAAGCGAGAAGCCAAGATCCTGGGGATGATCGGCAACCATCCTCAACTGCCCCGCCTACTCGACTACTTTGAGAGCGGGACAGAGTTTTTTTTGGTGCAGGAATATATCAATGGCCTCACCCTACAGCAGGAGGTCAAGCGCGGTGGCCCCTTCACTGAGGCTGGGGTGAAGCAGTTCCTCAGCGAAATCCTGGCGATGGTGCAGTATGTCCACGACAACCACGTCATTCACCGAGATATCAAACCCGCGAACATTATTCGGCGTGACCAGGATAAAAAACTGGTGTTGATCGACTTTGGGGCGGTAAAAGACAAGGTCAATCCGGCTCAGGCGGCCAACTCTGACCAGACGGCCCTCACCGCCTACGCCATTGGCACCCCCGGCTACGCGCCCCCCGAGCAGATGGCCATGCGTCCCGTTTACGCCAGCGACATCTACGCCCTGGGGGTAACCTGCCTTTACTTGCTATCGGCCAAGGCTCCCAAAGACCTCAACTACGACCCCAACAACGGGGAACTGCTGTGGCGTGAGCACGTGCACATTAGCGACCACTTCGCTGGTGTGCTGCAAAAGATGTTAGAGATCTCGGTCAAGCATCGCTACCAAAGTGTGGAAGCCATCCACCGCGACCTAGACCTCGAACCCTATATGGAAAGCCTGGCGCAAAACATGGCATTTCCAACCTCCCTGGGGCCGGCCACCAGCGGGTATAGCAACGGCTATGGGCCGGTCAGTGGTTCTTCACCCCATGCTGCGATCGGCAATTCAGGGGGGGGGTCGCCGTCGTCTCGCATGGCGGCGGCGATTCGGGCTCGGCGGGAGCGATCGCATTCGGGGGCCAAGAGCATAGCTCCCCTGGTGCCAACTCAAAACGGCTCGCCCACCCCGCGAAAAGCTACTCCCGCTGCTGCTGCACTGTCTTCGGACGATGTGAAGCAAAAGTACACCAAAGGTCGGCGCGACTTTTCGCTGCAAACCTTTAAGGATCTCGACCTCCAGCGCACCCTGCTTGTCGAAGCTAACTTCAATCAATCAAAGCTGCCCAACGCCAACTTTCAAGGCTCTGATCTGAGCAACGCCAACTTTGGCCGCGCCAACCTCTGCAAAGCAACCCTGCGCAACGCCAAGTTGGTCAAGGCCTACTTTCACTACGCCAATCTGGAGGGGGCCGATCTGCGGGGGGCCAACCTCGCCCATGCCTGTCTGTCGAACGCCAACCTGCGGGGGGCCAACCTCTGCGGAGCCGACTTGACGGGAGCGCTCATCTCTGCCGACCAACTGGCGTCGGCTCGCACCAACTGGTCTACGGTGATGCCCAACGGCCGCCGAGGTGTGCTCTAGGGTAGCACGGTCGCCTTGGCCGGGGGAGAGCTAGCGCCGGGGGTAACGGTGGCTTCGGCCTCTGGAACAATCTGACGGGAATTACGCAGCGCCACCAAGGCCTCTTTGATAATCACGGCGGCGGGGACAGCCACAATCACCCCCAGCAGACCTCCTACCCTTGCCCCAGATAAAATGGCGATAAAGACCCAGAAGGGGTTCAAGCCGGTGACGCTGCCTAATACCCTAGGGGCAATGCCGTTTTCGACTAGCTGCTGCACAATCACGGCAGAAATCAGCATGGGGATGGCAATTTTGATATCCCGCAGGGCCACCAGTAGGGTAACGATGATCACACCGACGGTGCCGCCAAAGGGCACCAGCGCCAGCAGCCCCACGGTGAGGCCAAATAGTGACCCGAAGGGCACATTTAGCAGACCAAAAATAATCGTCAGGGCGGTGCCAAAGCAGCTAGCGACGATGAACTGGCCTAAAAAGTAGTTGCGAAAGCTCTGCCGCAGAGTCTCTGAGAACGGCTGCTGGAGGCGGGTCGGCAGTAGTCCTACCACCCCTTCCCACACCTCTTCGCCATGCTGAAGCAGGTAGAAGGTGAGCACCACGGTGAGCACGACATCGAGCAGCTTGTTGGCGGTAAAGACCGCCACGTTGATGGTGAGGTTGAGGGCTTCCCCAGCGATGGACTGGATCTCGCGCTTGAGGCGATCGCTGGTCTGAGCAATCAGTCCATCAAGGTTGATCGGCCAGCCCCATTCAGCCATCTTGCCGTCGAGCACCATGAGCTGGGTTTTGCCGGAGTCAAACCAGTCGGGCAGTCGCATCACTAGCTGCTGGCCCTGGTCGATGACAAAGGGCAACACCACAATGGCCAGGCCCGAAAACCCGACCAGGGCCAGCACCAGCACCAGGGTTGAGGCCAAGCCACGCTTGAGGCCGAGGGTTTCGAGGCGACCCATGGGGTAGCTGAGCAAAAACGCCAGCAGACCCGCGATCAGCACGGTGACTAAAATTGAACGGAAGTAGCCAAAGATAACTGCTACCGCCCAGACGTTGAGAACAAGCAGCGGCGTGGCCAGCAGCACTAGGGCTGACTGCGCTATAGGGCTAAGCTCTTCCCACCAGCGAGCGAGCCAGCTTTTGGCGATCGGTTCGTTACCATGTGCTGCACCGTACTCCATAGGTCTGTTCATGGGGGCCAAGGTCTTTTGGGGCGCGGCCATTGTGGCCATCTACAAGCCTAAGGCAAAGCAGTGAGTTTCAAGCTTGGGCGATTCCGGAACGGATACTCGTTTCGAGTCGGTCCCCGAACGCTACGCGAATTGCGCTTTTTTGTCAGTCCCGTAAAGCTTTGCTTTTAGCACTGGGCACCTCAAAGGGTAATATGTAAACAATTTAAAACAAATCCCTCCATAGTCCAGTTTGATTGGTTCGGCCCATTCCCTACGTTAATTACTCTATGCTGGCCTCCCATCCCGCCCCTACTCCAGGAATCATTCTCAAACAGCCCCATCCCCAAAAGGTGCTAGTGCTGGGCGATAGTCTGGTGTATGGTTTTGGCGACCCAGAGGGGGGTGGTTGGGTTGAGCGCCTGCGCCGCTTGACCATGGCCCCAGGCCGTGAGGGGGCAGTTTTTTACAATCTCGGGGTGCGGGGGGATGGGGTCAGCCAGGTGAAACAGCGCCTTGAGCATGAGTTTCGCAACCGGGGTGAGCTGCGTAACCGGGTGCCCGATCTGCTGGTGCTGTCGGTGGGCCTCAACGACTCGGCGCGGGTGGGCAACATCCTAGGCCGCAACCGCACCGACCTTGACGAGTTTCAGGAGCACATCGAATCTCTCCTGAACCAGGCGCGGCGGCTGTGCCCGGTGCTGTTTGTGGGCATGACGCCGGTCAACGAGCAGGCCATGCCTTTCTCAGAGGTGCTGTATTACACCCACAGCGACCAGTGGCGCTACCGCGAAGTCACCCGTCTAGCCTGCACCAGCCACAATATTCCCTATTTGGATGTGCTCAACCTGTGGATGGGCCGGGGTGAAGCCTGGTGGCAACCGCTAATTTCTGTGGATGGCCTGCACCCTAATGTGGGCGGCTACCGGGCGCTGCTGCAAGATATTCTCACCTGGGATGCCTTTCAAACCGCTGTCGATGTACCTATTGGTCAAGCTTAGCTACGCTGCCGTCTCTGGTCTGGATTGCTATGGTTGCTGCTGACAAACCGGCCTCTAGTCTAGTCACTGATATCGACATGCCTCAGTCGGTGGCCGATCGCATCGCGGCGGGCAAGGTTTTGCGGCAGCAGGTAAAGCGCTCTGACCTGGGCGAGTATCATCCCCTGGCCAATCGCCCTGACCCGGTAGACTTGCTCCAGGCCGAGGCGACAACGCGCGTGCAATCCCTGGTGCCGCTGCGCTATGGGCGCATGCTGGCATCGCCCTTTGCCTTTTTGCGGGGCTCGGCGGCGGTGATGATGGCCGACATTGCCCCCGCGCCCACCACCGGCATTGAAGTGCAGGCCTGTGGTGACATGCATGTGTCTAACTTTGGCGTGTTTGCCTCGGCTGAGCGCAACCTGGTCTTTGCCATCAACGACTTTGACGAAACCTACCCCGGCCCCTGGGAGTGGGATCTGAAGCGCTTGGTGGCCAGCATTGTGGTGGCGGGGCGGTATCTGGGGGGCGATCGCCCCCTTTGCCAAAACTCGGTGCGAGCGGCGATCGCATCCTACCGTCAGCACTTGGCCATCTACGCTGACCTGCCTTACCTTGAGCTGTGGTACGACAACATTACCGATGCCGAGCTGCTCGACAAACTGCCCGACAGCGCTGAGAAGTATGCCCAGCGAGTTTTAGATAAGGCGCGCGATCGCAACCACCTGCAAGTGCTCGACGAAATGACCAACCTAGTGGACGATCGCCACCACATTATTGAGTCACCGCCGCTGGTGGTGCGGGCCGAGACGTTAAGCGATGGCCCCACGGTAGTATCTGCGGTGGAGACGCTGCTGCAAGACTATTTGCAGTCTCTGAGCGGCGATCGCCGCTTTTTGCTGTCGCGCTACCGGCTGTTGGATGTGGCCCGTAAGGTCGTGGGAGTGGGCAGTGTGGGCACCCGTTGCTGGGTGCTTTATTTAGAGGGCAAGGACGCCAGCGATCCACTGTTCTTGCAGGTCAAAGAAGCCCAGCCCTCAGCGCTGGCCTCCTACTCTTCGGCGCGATGTGCCCATCGATTGCCCGACGACCACCAGGGGCGTCGGGTGGTGATTGGGCAGAAGTTGATTCAGGGGTCTCCCGATATTTTTTTGGGCTGGGGTAGCCACAACGACACCCACTACTACATTCGCCAACTGCGCGACATGAAAGGCGGCTTTAAGCTCGAACCCGACAAGTTTCAGGTGTCGAGGCTGCCCGACTACTGCACTCTCTGCGGCTGGGCGTTGGCTCTGGCCCACGCTAAGTCGGGCGATGCCGCCATGCTAGCGGGCTACATCGGCAAAGGTGATGCGTTAGCCGATGCCCTAGTTTCCTTTGCTGAAGCCTACGCCGACCAAACTGAGCGCGACTACGATCGCCTGGTAACCGCCGCCAAACAGGAGCGCATTCCCGTTGCCTACGACGATTAGAAGTCTAGTCAAGACAGCCTTCGTCCAGATTTGATCCGGTAGTCGGCGGCAGGCCAGATCGTTGAATCGGGCGGCCCAAAATCATCCTCTGGGGTTGACTGACCGGTGGTGGCTGGGATGGGGCTGCTTCGCACAGGGCCTCGACCTCGATTTCGACCAGCATGTCGGGGTTCATCAGGGCCGGAATTTCGACGGTGGTGTTGGCCGGCGGATGGTCGGCAAACAGCTCGTAGTGGGCTTGGGCGACCTCTTTCCAACGGCCCATGTCGGTGATGTAGATGCGGGTGCGCACCACGTCGCTGAGGTCGGCATCCAGTTCTGCTAAGGCCTGCTGGATGATCTCAAAGCAGCGCTTGGTTTGAGCATAGGCATCACCGGGGGCAAAGGTACCCCCCTGGCCATCGCTGGGGGCGGTGCCGGAGACAAAAATCTGCTGGCCCACCCGCAGCGCCCGGCAATAGCCGACTTGCTCTTCCCACGGGGTGCCCGAAAATGCTCGCTGCCGCGCCATTGCCCTGCCTAAGGTAAATCAGCCCCAGCATAGCGTTATTCCCGAGTGGTATCGGGCATTTCAACCCAATGGCGCACTGGAGCATTTCTAGGATTCCTGCCCCTAAACATCAAGAGCGCTGAAGGTAGTGCAGAATGGGGCATTGGTACTGCGGCTACGAACTGGAAGCGGCTGAGCCTAGGGCAAGGTAACGTTAAGACTGGCTGACAGCTAACCGCAAATCTATGGTCGTTTTCTCAAAGATAGGGATGGCGGTGCTGGCCATTGTGGTCGGTAGCGGTGGGGTAATCGCTCTGTTTTATGGAGCAAACGCCTTAGTGGAGCGTTTTGCATCGGGGCGGCTCAAAAGTCGCCTTCTGCCCTGGATTTATCTGGCCCCGGCGCTGTTGCTGCTGGCGGCCTACCTGGTGATCCCGACCACGTTAACGGTTTACGTTAGTTTGCTGGATGCGCGATCGCAGTCCTTTGTCGGTTTCAGTAACTACATCGCGCTCTTTGCTGACCCAGGTATGGGCGAGGCCTTTCGCAACAACATTTTCTGGCTGGTGGGGGTAACGGGGGTCAGTGTCAGCCTAGGGCTACTGATCGCGGTGCTGGCCGACCGAGTGCGCTACGAGCCACTGGCCAAAACGCTGATCTTTCTGCCCATGGCGATCTCCTTCGTTGGGGCCAGCGTAATTTGGAAATTTATCTACGCCTTTCGCCCGGCGGGGACGGCCCAGATTGGCTTGCTCAACGGAGTGATCACCAGTCTGGGCTTTGAGCCAGTGGGCTGGCTGGTGGAGCGATCGCTCAATAACTTTGCCCTGATCGCCATTATGATTTGGCTGCAAACGGGCTTTTGTATGGTGCTGCTCTCGGCGGCGGTGAAAGGCATTCCCCAGGAGATGATCGAAGCCGCCCGCATCGATGGGGCCAATGAGGTACAGATTTTTTGGCGCATTGTTGTGCCCATGATTCGCTCCACCATTCTGGTAGTCTCAACCACCACCGTGCTGCTGGTGCTCAAAGTGTTCGACATTGTCTACGTGATGACGGCGGGCAACCTGGGCACCGAGGTGATCGCCAGCCGCATGTTTAAGGAGATGTTTAGCTTTCGCCACTACGGTCGGGGCAGTGCGATCGCCGTCATGCTGCTGCTCGCCGTCATCCCCATCATGGTCGTCAACATCCGCGAATTCCGCCACCAGGAACCTAGCCGTTAATCCCCATTCCCAAAACCCAAAATCGCCCATCCAAAACTTGCAGCCTCACTCCCCCACCCCCCCACCCCATGCCCCCCTGGCTCACCCGCACCCCCATCCACCTCGCCCTCGTCACCCTCTCCTTCCTGTGGACCCTCCCCAGCCTGGGCCTGCTGATCAGCTCCATCCGCCCCCCAGCTGACGTACTCGCCACCGGCTGGTGGACGGTATTTCAGCACCCGTTCGAGTTTACGCAGTACAGCCTGGAGAACTACCGCGCGGTGTTGGGCGCGGCGGGCATGGGGCAGGCGTTGCTGAACAGCTTTACCGTTGCGATTCCGGCGACGGTGATGCCGATCGCGATCGCCGCCTTTGCCGCCTACGCCCTGGCCTGGATGGAGTTTTCCGGTCGCCAGTGGCTGTTTTTGGCGATCGTGGCGCTGCTGGTGGTGCCCTTGCAGATGACGTTTATTCCGCTGCTGCGAACCTATGGTGATTTGGGCCTGACGGGCACCTTTGCTGGAGTGTGGCTGGCCCACACGGGCTACAGTTTGCCCCTAGGCATTTACCTGCTGTGCAATTACATTCGGGCACTGCCGAGGGATTTGATCGAAGCGGCGGCGGTGGATGGGGCGACACACCTGAAAATTTTTACGCGGGTCGTGGTGCCGCTGTCGATGCCTGCGATCGCCTCCTTTGCCGTCTTCCAATTTCTCTGGGTGTGGAATGATCTGCTGGTGGCGCTGGTGTTTTTGGGCGGTACCCCCACCGTCGCGCCTCTGACCATTACTCTGACAAACCTGGTCGGGTCGCGGGGCCAAGACTGGCACCTGCTCACCGCCGGGGCGTTTGTCACCATGACCGTGCCGCTGCTGGTGTTTTTTGCCCTTCAGCGGTACTTTGTGCGAGGGCTGTTAGCGGGGTCGGTGAAGGGGTAGAGGCATGTTTAAGTTTTGAGTTCTTAGTTTTGGGCTCTCCGGTCAATTCAAAGTTCAAAATTCAAAATTAAGAACTCACCCTAACTGTTTTGTTACCTACGGCAACCCCTATGGCCTCGGTCACCTTCAAGTCTGTTACCAAGCGCTACGGCGAGTTCGTTGCCCTGCGCGATTTAGACATTGAGATTGGCGATCGCGAGTTTCTGGTCTTTGTTGGCCCGTCAGGCTGCGGCAAAACGACTACTCTGCGGCTGCTGGCGGGGCTAGACGACGTGACTACGGGGGATATCTACATCGGCGATCGCCGGGTGAATGAGCTGGCGAGCCGCGATCGCAACATTGCCATGGTGTTTCAGTCCTACGCGCTGTACCCTCACATGACGGTGTACGACAACATGGCCTTTAGCCTAGAGCTTCAGGGTTTGGGCAGGGGCGACATTCAGCAGCGAGTGCAGCGGGCGGCCCAGCAGATGGGGCTAGAATCTTTGCTCCACCGCAAGCCCAGGGAACTCTCGGGGGGGCAGCGGCAGCGGGTGGCGGTGTGTCGGGCGATCGTTCGCAACCCGGCGGTGTTTTTGATGGATGAACCCCTCTCCAATCTAGATGCCCAACTGCGTGTGCAGGCCCGCACCGAGATCAGCCGCCTGCACCGTGAGCTGGAGAGCACGTTCGTCTATGTCACCCACGACCAGGTCGAGGCTATGACCATGGGCACCCGGATTGCCATCTTGAACCAGGGTGTTTTGCAACAGATCGACACCCCCCAGGCAGTCTACAGCCAGCCTAAAAACAAGTTCGTGGCTGGGTTTATTGGCAGCCCCGCAATGAATTTCTTTGATGGAGTGCTGGTCGAAATGGCGGAGCAGCTTTGGTTCAGATCCGATGCTCTAAGCTTGCCTCTACCGCCGACAACCTCGGCTCAGTACCAGCGCTACGTCGGTCAGCGGGTGATCTGCGGCCTGCGCCCCGAAGACATTCACGATCGCCGCTACCTGCCCCCCGGCATGGTCACCGCTCCCCTCAAGGGCACCGTTACCCACACCGAAAGCATGGGCCATGAGGTGATTGTCTACCTCACGTTAGGCAACGTGCAGAACTGCACCGCTAGGGTCGATCGCCGATCGACTCTGACCCTAGGTGACAGGGTTGAACTCGCCGTAAACACCGCTGTTTTACATCTGTTCGATCCCCACACTGAGGAGGCAATAAGTTAACCCTTTGGGTGGGTCACGTTTAGGCGTGGCTTTTGTTACCTTAGCTAAGAACAACGCTGAGCGGGGAATAATTCGACTCTGGCACTTGTTCTGCTCACTTCACCACCAGAGGGTTTTCTCTATGGCAAAGGTGCCTAGAGGTAAACGGCAGTCTCCCCGCTTTTGGAACGAGATTACTCCAGAGTCATCGGAGTTGCACCTCTCCCCGACGGCATGGCGGCACGAGGAGACCGTGAATAGGCAGATTCAAGTCTATGCTCAGCTGCATCTGTTGCAGCAGATAGTAGATTCGATGCCCGCTTGCGTTTCCTACGTAGACAAAAATCTCTGCTATCAATACGTCAATGTCACGTATCAGGAGTGGTTTGGCATCAAGCCAGAGGATCTCTATGGTCGCTCTCTAGAGACAGTGATTGGCACGGCGGCTTACGAAAAGGCTAAGCCCAATATCGACCGAGTTTTGTCGGGCGAAAAGGTGGTCTACGAAGCAACCCTCCACTATGCCCTGGCGGGGACGCGCTACGTGCAGGCCACCCTGGTGCCTGACTACGACACTGAGGGGGCAGTGAAAGGCTATTTTGCGCTGGTGCAAGACCTGAGCGATCGCAAGGAGGCAGAACTCGCCCTCCAGCGCAAGGCCGAGCAAGATCACACGCTCTGGCAAATTACCCAGCGCGTTCGCCAAACCCTTGATCTGCAAGACATTTTAGCCACCGCCACGGATGAGGTGCAGCGGCATCTGCACGTCGATCGCACCCTGATTTTTCAGTTCACCTCAGGTCATGGCGGCGAGGTGATTCAGGTTACGACTCAAGCCGATTGCCCCATGGCCATCGCCACCCACCAGTGGCACGATCCAGGGCTACGGTCAACCTGCTATCAACACTACAGTCAGGGCACCGTGAGCACTGTCACCAACCTAGACTGCCAAGATGCCGATCTCTGCCTCAGTCCCTGGATGCGGGCGATCGCAGCTAAGTCGGCCATCATTGCCCCGGTGCTACAGTCGCGCGGTGAAGAAGAAAGCCATCTCTGGGGGTTTTTAATCGCTCAGACGTGCCGCGACCATCGCCAGTGGAGTGCAGGAGAAGTCGAGCTGCTGGGGCAGGTGGCCGATCAGTTGGCGATCGCCGTGCAGCAGGCCAGCCTATTGGCGACATTGCAGTGCCAAGCTGAACGGCTGGCCGACACCAACCACGCCCTAGCGCGGGCTAATCAACGCCTCAACGAACTGAACCGCCAAGACGCCCTCACTAAAATCGCCAACCGCCGCCATTTTGATGTCGTTCTCCGGCAGGAATGGAAGCGCCTGAGCCGCAGCCAATCACCCCTCTCACTGATCATGTTTGACGTAGACCATTTCAAACAATTCAACGATCGCCACGGGCACCCGGCTGGAGATGTCTGCCTGACCACCGTTGCCCAAACCAGCCAGCAGGTGGTCAATCGCCCCACCGACCTAGTCGCCCGCTACGGGGGTGAAGAGTTTGCTGTCGTCTTGCCCCATACCGACCTGGCGGGGGCGCTCGCCATTGCCGAAACCCTGCGCCGCAGCATCGGCAACCTCAACATCGTGAATTTTGAAACGGCAACCGAGACGGTCTATGTCACCGTCAGCGTCGGGGTAGCTTGTCAGATTCCCACCGCCAACCTGTCGCCCCAGCGTCTGATCAACATCGCCGACCGGGCGCTTTACCAAGCCAAGCAGACCGGACGCAACCGCGTAGTCTGTGGGGAATAAGGATTCTTTTCGCAGGGCTGGCACAGTAGCGTAACCTGACCTAAGGTTAAGGCCATACACGCCAACTGAGTCAGGCCACCACCATGAAAAAACTTCCCCAGTTCGTCGGGCTTACGCTCATCTTCAGCGTTGTCGTGGTTGGCTGTAGGCCGCAGTCAAACGCTCCCCAAACTACAGAAGTTCAATCCGGCGATACCATCACCATTCTGGGCACCCTGACCGGCGTGGGCGAAGACAAGATGCGGGCCGCCATGGCCCCCTTTACCGCCGCCACCGGGATTGAAATCGTCTATGAGGGCAGCGACGCCTTTACTACCCTGGTGCCAGTGCGGGTCGATTCGGGCAACCCGCCGGATATAGCCCTGTTCCCCCAGCCGGGGCTGATGATGGATTTTGCTGAGGCTGGTCAGATGGTGCCCCTCACCGACTTTATCGATCGCACCACCCTGACCGACGCCTACGACGAGTACCTGCTAAATCTGGTCAGTGTAGCGGACGATGTCTACGGTCTCTGGATGCGGGCCGATGTGAAAAGTCTGGTGTGGTACAACCCGGAGGCCTTTGAGGCCAAGGGCTACACCGTGCCCACCACCTGGGCCGAGCTGGAAGCGCTGAGCGATCGCATGATTGCTGACGGCAGCAAACCCTGGTGCATGGGCATGGAAAGCGGCCAGGCCACCGGCTGGGTGGGTACCGACTGGGTCGAAGATATTCTGCTGCGCCAGGCGGGGCCAGAGGTCTACGACCAGTGGGTGAGCCACGAGATTCCCTTTGCCGACCCTCAGGTAAAGGCGGCGTTTGAAGGCTTTGGGGCGATCGCCCTCAACCCCGACGCGGTGCTGGGCGGCACCACCGGCATTCTCAGCACCCCCTTTGGAGAAGCTCCGCTGCCCCTATTTGCTAACCCGCCGGGCTGCTACCTGCACCACCAGGCCAGCTTTATTGTCGAATTTTTGCCCGAAACCATCGAACCCGGCGTCAATCTCAGCGTGTTTCCGCTGCCGCCGATCGATCCCGCCCAGGGCGATGCGGTGATTATGGGCGGCATTGTTTTTGGCGTATTTAATGACACACCAGCGGTGCGGGCCCTGATGGCCTACCTAGCCACCCCCGAACCTCACACGATCTGGGCCGGGTTGGGCAGCTACATCTCACCGCATCAGCAGGTGAGCCTCGATGCCTACCCCGACGACCTCACCCGCAAGCAGGCCGAGATTTTGCAAAATGCCGATGTGCTACGCTTCGACGGTGCTGATCTGATGCCGGGGGCGATCGGCACGGGCGCATTTTGGTCAGGCATTGTTGACTACGTCGATGGCCAAGATTTAGATACTGTGCTCAGCGACATCGACGCTGCCTGGCCTTCGGAGTCTGAGTAGGGGCACAGGCTGTAGACCTTTCCTAGACGATGCTCTATGACCTGGGAATCCTGCTGACTTACTCAACCTTTATGCACCCGGTCGAGTAGGCGCGATCGCTGGCACCGTCAACAAGCTGCTTGAAAAAAACATCGTGGATATGTCAGGCCGCGCAAGCGCAGTTTTCCGTGGCTAAATGGAGCAATTCAATCCACAAAAATTAGGCTTCAGCGGCGACGTTTAGATAGGACGAGAAAGAGGCTTTCACGTCAGCGGCGAGGCGCATGGGGCGCATGGTTTTAGCATCGACAAATAGACCCTTTTGTACGCCCTCAGCAGCTAGCACCTGGTTGCTATTGTAAAACCGAAACTGCATGACCGCTGAGACATGGCGTAGCTCAGACAGCCACATCTGGGCCTGGACGCGATCGCCCAAATACAGCGGCAACTTATAAGCAATATTGGTTTCAACTAAAATTGGCGCAATCCCCTGTTTGAGCACTTCGTGAATTGGCATGCCAATGGCCTCTAGCAGCTTGAGGCGACCAATTTCCATCCAGTGAATATAGACAGAGTTATTCACGTGACCAGCGAAGTCAATTTGATAGGTATAAACCTCAAGATCAAACAGAAGTTTTTGCATAGTCTGCTCTCAGTCAGAGGATGATCGATTTAAGTCACCGCCCAGTGACACGGTATCATGGTCACTGGGTGGTGACAAGCCAGCAAGAGGCCACTGAGAGAGGACATGATGGTGCGCGACAAAGAAGAAACCAAGGCCCGCATTTTGGCCGCCGTCGGCAGACTCTTGGCTGAATCTGGCTTTAAGAGCTTGGGGGTGAATGCGATCGCTCGCGAGGCCGGAGTCGATAAAGTCTTGATTTACCGCTATTTCGAGGGGCTACCGCGCTTGCTCCAGTGTTTTGCCCAGGAACGTGACTACTGGCCAACGGTGGACGAATTGGTTGGCGATGCGTCTGCGGTCAATGCTGAAACCCTAGCCGACTGGATGGCCTATCTGCTGTCACGATTTTCAGACAATTTGCAAGAGCGCCCCATGACCCAAGAAATTCTGCGGTGGGAATTGCTAGAAGGCAATGAATTAACCCGTGAACTGGCCAATGTACGCGACAAATTTGCCCTAGACAGCCTAAATTTTCTTGAGGTCAAAGGCTCGTTTCCCCCAGACAAAGATATTCCAGCAATTAGCGCTGTTTTGGTGGCGGGAGTAGTCTATTTGATGTTGCGAACCAAGTCTAGCAGCACGTTTATGGGTATCGACTTTAGCTCACCCGCCGGTTGGCAGCGCATTCAAGCTGCCCTTGACTCAATTGTTCAACTTACGGTTGAAGGCAATACAAAATAACCGATGGCTAGATGGGTCATCGGTTATTTTCAGAGTTGTAGGGGCTGCGATCGCTAGGCCAGCACCTTAGCAGGGGAAAGCGTCAGCACCTCTACCCCGTCTTTGGTCACCACAACGGTGTGCTCAAACTGGGCCGAGAGGGAGCGATCGACGGTAATGGCTGTCCAGCCGTCAACGAGCACTTCAGCCTCGTAGCTGCCAATATTAATCATCGGCTCGATGGTGAAGACCATGCCGGGGCGCAGCTTTTTACCCTTGCCCTGTTCGCCGTAGTGGGGAATTTGCGGTGCGGCGTGGAAAATGCGGTGGACACCGTGACCCACAAAGTCGCGTACCACCGAGAAACCTTCGCCCTCGGCATATTCTTGAATGGCAGCGCCAATGTCGCCTACCCGCGCACCGGGCTTGACGGCACGAATGCCGCGCCACATAGCTTCTTCGGTGACTTCGACTAGGCGACGAACCAGGGGGGCAGGCTCCCCTACAAAGAAGGTGCGGCTGGTGTCGCCGTGGTAGCCGTCAAGAATGGGGGTGACATCGATATTAATGATGTCGCCGTCGCGCAGCACATCTTCGCCGTTGGGAATGCCGTGGCAAATGACTTCGTTGATGCTGGTACAGATCGAGCGGGGGAAGGGCATTACCGTACCGGCGTAACCTAAAGGAGCGCTTTTAGCGCCGTGCTTTTGGGTCCAAGCTTCGGCCAGATCGTTGAGCTCTTGGGTGCTGACGCCGGGCTTAACGTAGGGCGTCAGGTAGTCGAGCAGCTTGGCCGCGAGCTGGCAGGCTTTGCGCATTTTCTCTAGCTCGCGGCTAGACAGAAGAGTGATGACTTCGGAGGGTTGCTTTTGTTCTTCCACGGTATTTTTGGCTCTGGGTGAATGGCTGGGGGTGAATGCCCTGGCTATAGGGTAGGCATTTTCTCGGCGGTAGGAACATTGAGGGTCTAAACTGACCGCTCCCTCCCAGCAATAATTCCCTGGGTGATGATGCCAAAAATGCCACTCCGTTAGTATAGCAACCGACGCTCTACTGCCTGTGGTTTGCTCAGGCCTTGTGCCTCTTAATCCAGGCCATTTTTTGCCCAGAGGCTATAGCGGTCAATGGCTGCACTATATCTAGTCGCCCCAGAGGCGGCGGCGGGTAGGGCCTTGCAGGCGATCGTGAGCGTCGCGCAGCAGGGTGGGAATATCCAGGTTTTCGGGGCAGCGGGGCAAGCAGTCGCCGCAGTCGGTGCAGCGATTGGCTTTGCGGCCAGGGAACCAGTGGCCTGCGTTCTCAAACATGCGGTAGCGGTAGGTGCTAAAGGGCTGCATGTCGTAGGCCACCGCCAGATTTCTGAGCCGCAGCACTTCTGGAATATTGATGGCTTCGGGGCAGGGCAGGCAGTCGTAGCACTGGGCACAGCGATCGCTCCCCAAAGCAGTAAATTCCTGCGCCGAAAGCCGTTCCAGGGCGGCAAGTTCTGCGGCGGTGAGGGGCTGGGTGCGATCGCCCACGCTTTCTAGCACGGCGAGTTCGGCGGGAATAGCGGGGCCAGTGCTGAGGGTGGTGATGCGCGGGTCGGCCAGCAGCCAGCGATAGGTCAACTCCAGCGGGGTAAACGGCGCGCAGAGTTCTTCAAGCCGGGTGGGCGGGGTGTAGAGCATGCCGCCCTTGTCGCCGGGAGAAATGATAAAGATGCCCATGTCTCGCTCGGTCGCCAGGTCGAGGATAGGGGCGTGGCGCTGGAAGAAATAGTAGTAGTGCAGGTTGACAAAATCGAACTGGTCGGTGGCGATCGCCCCCGCGATCACCTCCCGACTGCCGTGGGTCGAAAACCCCACGTGGCCAATCTTGCCCTCAGCCTGGAATTGCCGCACCGCCGCCATGCAGCCCTGGGGATCGCTCACCCAGGCCAGGTGCTCGGGGGTGTTGAGGCCGTGGATGGCGAGGCAGTGAATGTGGCCCAGCCGCTCTAGGGATTCCTCAAGGCGCTGGGCCATGGTGGCGGCATCGGGCTGAGGCGTAATTTTGGTGGTGATGACGAGGTTGTCTGGCACCGCTGCCGTTTTGAGAAAAGTTCCCAGCCAGCGCTCGCTGGTGCCGTAGCCCTGGGCAGTTTCGATATGGTTGATGCCCAGGGCCAGCCCGGCGGTCAGCGTGTCGCGGAAGACCTCCTCAGAACTGAGGGCGCGCATGGTGCCGAGGGACAGCACTGAGAGGAATAAATTGGTGCGGCCAAAGCGGCGGTAGTGCATGGGAAAGAAACGATCCCTCAATTAAGTTCTGAATTTTGAATTTTGAGTTCTGGAGTCAATTCAAAACTCAAAACTAAGACCTCAAAACTCACGCCTGCTCAAGGAGATCAGGGCCTTAGGAGTCAGAACTTTCCAGCGTGTCGTTGCTAGTGGAAGACTTGCCCCGGTGGGTGAAGTCGGAGGGGTTGATATTGGCCAAAAAGGCCTGAAACGCTTTCTTCTCGGCCTCATCGGCGTCGGTATCGACGGGGATGGAGGCCTCGGCGACGACTTCTTCCATCACCCAGATGGGGGCGTCGAGGCGCAGGGCGATCGCGATCGCGTCGCTGGGGCGAGAGTCTAGCTCACGGCGAATTTCGCCCTTGGAGAGCGTGAGCAGGGCAAAGTAGGTGTTGTCTTGCAGGGAGTGGATGACGACGCGCTCTAGGGTCATATCCCACTCGTCGAGCAGGTTGACAAACAGGTCGTGGGTGAGGGGACGGGGGGCAGGCTGGTTTTCGAGCACCGCGATGATGGAGTTGGCCTGCTCTTTGCTGATGTAGATGGGTACCTGGCGGCGATCGGTGGTGTCCCTGAGCAAAATTACCGGAGTTCGCGACATCGCATCTAGGGCAATCCCGGCGACTCTCATTTCAATCATTGGCTTGGCCTCTTAAATCCGTTGACTGGCGTGCTCTAGCGTTCTTGTCAGCCTGGAAGCGATACCCTTACCAGTGTACCGGGCCAATTGCATACCGGGCTATTAGCGGCAGTTCGACAGGAGCTAAATGGAGCAATCTTAAAGCAGCTATCGGTTTGAGAGTGCTCGTCTAGTCTATCTAAAGCTTAGCTATTGGCTGATTGAATCTGGGATACTCTAAAGAAAAAAATTATTGCTTTAAGTATGCCCCGATCGCGGCCAAGGTCGTCTGCAATTTCCCTAAGATTTTCCCTAAGGTTACGGCCATGTTCACCGGATTAATTCAAGCGACGGGGACGCTCTTTCACAAGGGCGATACCCAAACCTATATACGCTGGGAGACTGCGCCCCTGCCCCACGCGCTCACCGACGTTGAACTGGGCGACAGCGTTGCCGTAGACGGCATTTGCCTGACGGTGGAGACCATTTTGCCCGATGGCTTTGTAGCGGCGGTTTCGCCGGAAACCCTCGATCGCACCTCTCTAGGCAGCCTGCCCGATGGCAGCCGAGTCAACCTGGAGTCGTCGCTGCGGGTGGGCAGCAAGATTGGTGGTCACTTTGTCACCGGCCACATCGACGGACAGGGGCATTTAGAAGCGGCGATCGAAACCGACAACGCCTGGAAGCTCAGTTTTACGGTGGGCGATCGCCGGGTGGCTCGCTACATCGTTCCCAAGGGCAGCATTGCGGTGAATGGCATTAGCCTGACGGTGGCTGACTGTAGCCCCAGCGGCAACTGGTTTGCCGTGGCGGTGATCCCCGTGACCTACCGCGAGACCACGCTGCAACACCTGCGCCCCGGCCAGGCCGTAAACCTAGAGGGCGACGTGCTGGGCAAGTATGTAGAGAAGTTTATGGGGGGCAAAGAGCAGGCCACAACCGGAGGCAGTGTCTCTCTAGAATTTTTGGCGGAACACGGATATTGAGACAACCGGCTAGATCCACCCCGGCAGCAGCCAGCGGCGGTGGAGCGCTTCTAGTGAGAGGGGCAGGCCCAGGTAGAGGGGGAGCCAGAACCAAAAGCTGAGGGCGATCGCCCCCAGCAGCACCAGGGTCAGGGGGCGATCGCGAGGATTCTGCCACCACTGCGCCATCAGCCAGGCCAGCCCCAGGGTGCTCAATGCCGCCATCCCCATGGCGTGGTACAGAAACGTGCAGCGGCTCACCAGCGCCCAGGGCAACCAGTTAGTGAGGTAGTTCAGCAGAATAAACGGCACCACGGCATTGCTTGGCGACCCGACCCAGCGATTTTTACTCGTCAGTTGCCGACTCAGCCAGCCCAGCCCCAGGGCTAGGATCGCCGCTGTCCCCAGCCACCACAGCACTGGGTTGCCCATGGCGTGAATGGTCGTGGCTATAGCCGTTGCGCCTTGGCCAGTCCGTTCGTAAAAGTAGGCTACCGGGCGCACCATCAACGGCCAGCTGTGCCACGGCGAGCAGTAATCGTGGCCCGCCCCCGCTGCGATCGATTGGTGAGCGGCCCAAAGGCGACGGTGAATGCCCCCTAGCGATTCGCCTGTCAGCGCCAGATGGGGCAGCCACAGCAGTAGGTAGGTCGCTAGGGGAATCACGCCCAGGTAGATCACCCTTCTGCACCAGGGGTTGCCCCTCAGCCACCAGCCCCTTATCCCCCAGGGAGAAGGGGAGCCAGAGGGAACTTCAACGTTTATCTCCCCTGGGAAGCGGGATTTAGGGAGAGGGGCTTCCCCGCCGATTGTAAAAACTTCCCACAGCAGCAGACCCAGCCACAGCCCAGCCCAGTTCCACTTCACGTTGACGGCAGCCCCCAGGGCGAGGCCTGCTACCCAGCGCCAGCGCGAGGGATGCTCAGCCTGCCCCGCCCTGACCGAGGCCCACTGCCCCAATAGCCCCAGGGCCAGCCCATAAATATTGATCAATGCTAGGCGCGACTCGACTAGAGTCAGCCCTTCCACTGTCATCAGCAATCCGGTCAGGAGGGCGAAGGTGTGACGGCGCTGGGGCCGGTATCCATAGCTGAGGGCAAAGGCCAGAGCTGCCAACAGTACCGGAACCGTCGCACCCACGATCGCATTCAGCCAGCGAAAGGCAATCGGACTGACCAGAGCACCCTCTACTTCCACCGTGGGCCAACCTAGCCAGGAGGCGGGCCATTGACCAAGCCAAAGGCCCAGGGCGATCAGGTATTTGGCCAGGGGGGGATGAGCATCGAAGCTGGGCGTTCCCTGCAAATAGTCGATCGCGAAGGGGACGTAGTAGACCTCATCGAAGACCAGCCCGTGGATGCGGCCCAGGCCAGTCAGACGCAGGCTGAGGGCGATCGCCCCCAACCCCAGCATCCAACCCCAGAGAGGCACCCGACGAATCACTATTGCCCTTGGGCGGCCATGCGCTCTTTCATGCGATCGCGAAACGCTGCTAGTTCCCGTGCCGTAGGTTGAGTCGTTTGCCAGGCGGGGCGCTCCATCAGGCGGCTAGTCCAGGTTTGCAGGGTGGGGTAGTCGGTCATGGGTAGGCCCAACTGCTCAAACCAGGGGGCAAAGGTGCCCGCCACCACATCGGCTAGGGTGAGCTGTTCGCCGCAGAAAAAGGACTGATCAGCCAGCTTGTCGGCGTAGAACTTGAGCACCACCTCGGCCTTTTGCTTGGCCTGGGCGATCGCATCGTCAGACTCTTGGCCAAAGCCCATCATTTTTTTGATCAGTGGATTGATGGCGGGCACCAGCTCATTCACCGTCACCATTTCGACCATACGCATGGTGGCGACAGCTTCTGGAGTTGTGGCCAGCAGCGACGGTGTGGGGTATTTCGCTTCCAGATAGTCCAGAATGGCGAAGGATTCGATCACGCTAAAGCCGTCATCAACCAGCACGGGGATGTGGTGAAAGGGGTTGAGGCTCAAGAATTCGGGCTGAAGTTGGTCGCCTCCCAGGTTCATCACAATGGCTTCGAAGGGTAAATTCTTCTCTAGAAGCGCCACCCAGACTCGGCGAGAGTTAACCGACAGCGGGGTATGGTAAAAGGTCAACATATCAAACCTTGCCTCGACAGGTTAAATTTCTGTGATCCAGCATTTCACAGGAAGTACTCTGATCCCTACGATTTAGCCGTAAATGAGTTACGTTCGCCCCAACATCGCCGCGATGGCTGGCTACGTGCCCGGAGAACAGCCCCGCCCCGGCACTGACATCATCAAGCTCAACTCCAACGAGAACCCCTACCCGCCGTCGCCCCAGGTGATCGAGGTGCTGCGGCAGGTCGAACCTGAGCTGCTCAGGCGGTATCCTGACCCCTTTGCCCGCAACTTTTGCCAAGCGATCGCCGAAGTTCTGGGCGTACCGGCGGACTGGGTCATTGTTGGCAACGGCAGCGATGACCTGCTGAATCTTTTGGTGCGCGCCTGTGCGGACGATCTAGCCCGACCAATTGTCTACCCCACCCCGACCTACGTGCTCTATCGCACCTTGGCGGCGCTGCAACCTGCCACCGTGGTCGAGGTGCCCTATCCCGACGATTTTCAGTTTCCTTTAAAGGATCTGGTGGCGGCCCAGGGGGCGATTACGTTCATCGCTTCGCCCAACAGCCCCTCGGGCCACGTGGTGGCACTGTCTGACCTGCGAGACTTGGCGCAACAGGCCGCAGGCTTGGTCGTGGTGGATGAAGCCTATGTAGATTTTGCCGAGGGTTCGGCGCTGTCGCTGGTGCAGGAATTTGACAACGTGGTGGTGCTGCGTACCTTATCCAAAGGCTATGGGCTGGCGGGGCTGCGGCTGGGGTTTGGTGTGGCTAATCCGGCGCTGTTGGCTGAGCTATTTAAGGTGAAAGACAGCTATAACGTGGATGCTCTTGCGATCGCCCTAGGCACAGCAGCCATCCGCGATCAGGCCTACAAAAACGCCTGTGTAGCCAAGATCAAAGCCTCACGGGCGGCATTGACCAAAGAATTGCGGCAGCTAGGGTTCACCGTGCTCGATTCCCACGGCAATTTTGTTTTGGCCACGCCGCCCCAGGGCAACGCCGAGCAGCTATATCTGGCCCTAAAAGAGCAGGGCATTTTGGTACGCTACTTCAAACAACCCCGGTTAGACGACAAACTGCGAATTTCGGTGGGCACTGAGGAACAAAACCACGCCCTGATCGCCGCCCTAACCCGGTTAACCCAAGCTGCGTAATGCACCATGACTGAGCCAGGGACTGTCTATATTATTGGGGCCGGGCCGGGGAGTCTCGACTACCTCACCCTCCGGGGGCGTGATCTATTGCAGCGGGCCGAGTGTCTGGTGTACGACGCGCTGGTGGATGAGGGGCTGTTGGGGTTGTTGCCGAGGGGGTGCGATCGCATCAATGTCGGCAAACGCGGCGGACAGCCCAGCCCACCCCAGAGCGAGATCACCCAGCTTTTGGTGAAACTCTCCCTCGAAGGTCGCCAGGTCGTGCGGCTCAAAAGCGGCGACCCCTTTATTTTTGGTCGCACCGCTGCCGAGGTGCAAGCGCTGCACGAGGCAGGCTGCCCGGTGGAAGTGGTGCCCGGTGTTTCCTCCGCTCTGGCAGCACCGCTGCTGGCGGGCATTCCCCTCACCGACCCGGTGTGGAGCCACGGCTTTGGCGTCTTTACCGCCCACGATCTTGATTTGCTCGACTGGCCCACCCTGGCCCGCCTGCGTACCCTAGTGCTGCTGATGGGCAGCCGCCACCTTGAAGAGATTGTTCACCGCTTGCGTCAAAATGGTTGCCGAGGCGATATGCCCGTGGCTATCATCCGCTGGGGTGGTCACCTCCAACAGCAGGTGTGGGAAGGTACTCTGCTCACCATTCACCAGGTGACGCGAGGTGAAACGCTGTCGCCCTGTGTGATGGTGTTTGGGGAAGTTGTACGACTGCGTCGGTACTTGGCTGTATCTGAGCCAACTCAAAATTCAAAGTTCAAAATTCAAAACTCTCCACCCCACCACCCCCTCACCCCCTTACCCCTCACCCAGAAGACCATCCTCATCACCCGCGCCACCGAGCAATCCAGCGCCTTTGCCGACCTGCTCACTGCCCAGGGGGCCACAGTGGTCGATCTCCCCGCTTTGGAGATGCGATCGCCCTCAAGCTGGGCCGGGCTAGATGGGGCGATCGCGGCCCTCCCCACCTTCCATTGGCTAATTCTCTCCTCTGCTAATGCGGTGAATTTCTTCGTCGATCGACTGTTGGATCAGGGGAAGGATCTGCGCGCCTTAAGTGGGCTCAAAATTGCCGTGGTGGGCCGCAAAACAGCGGCGGTGTTGAAAAAACGGGGGCTGGTGCCGGACTTTATCCCGCCCGATTTTGTGGCCGACTCCCTGGTCGATCATTTTCCTGAAGCCGTGGCGGGGCAGCGGCTGCTGTTCCCCCGCGTGGAAAGCGGCGGACGGGAAGTGCTGGTGCAGGAGTTCACTGCCGCCGGGGCTGAGGTGGTAGAAGTGGCCGCCTACGAGTCGGGCTGTCCAGAGGTTCCCGATGCCGGTGCCCTAGCAGCGCTAAAGCAGGGCCGGGTGGATGTGATCACCTTTGCCAGTTCGAAAACCGTCGTGCATACGGCGCAGCTTTTGGAACAGGGCTTGGGCGCGGGCTGGCGCGAGGTGCTAAAAGGGGTGGCGATCGCCTCCATTGGCCCCAAAACCTCAGACAGCTGCCACGAGATTTTGGGCCGGGTGGATATTGAGCCAGCGGAATATACCTTAGACGGGCTAACGGAGGCGATCGCCGCATGGGCCAGCGCATCATCGGGCTAACCGGGGGCATTGCCACCGGCAAATCAACCGTGTCGGATTACCTGGCGCGAGTCCACCACCTGCCCGTGCTAGATGCCGACATCTACGCTCGCCAGGCGGTGGAGCCGGGGGCGGCGGCGTTGGGGGCGATCGCCACCCGCTATGGATCATCCCTGCTGCATGCCGACGGCACCCTGAACCGGGGAAAACTGGGGGAAATCATCTTTAACCAGCCCGCCGAAAAAGCCTGGCTAGAGCAGCAGATTCACCCGGTGGTGCGACGGCACTTCGAGGCAGCAATGGCCAAACTGACCGAGGCTCCTGTCGTCGTGCAAGTCATTCCCCTATTATTTGAGGCCAACCTGGTCGGTCAGGTGAGCGAAATTTGGGTGGTGACCTGTCCATTTGAGCGCCAACGCCAGCGCTTGATGGAACGCAGCGGTTTGACGGCTGAGCAGGCCACCGCCCGCATTCACAGCCAGATGCCCTTGGTAGGCAAGGTGGCGTTAGCCGATGTGGCGCTCGACAACTCCGCCGACTTGCCCACCCTATTCCGCCAGGTGGATGAGGCGTTGCAGCACGCCCGCTAGAGCTGTCGGCGCTAAGGCCGTATCGGGCTTGGCATAGGCGGCGTAGGGGCTGCCTTGAGTCGGCCCCTGGTGTCGCAGCCACAGCGCACAGAGCGTTGTGCGAGAGGGCACATCGGGCCAGAGCTTTTGGTGATTTGACAGGTCGAGCACCGTGGCTAGATCGGTTTGGCGCTGGAGCCAGTGGCGCAGGGGTGCGCTGTTACTCTGTGCCCAAAAGGGGTCGAGCAAAGCCCCGCAGCGACCGCCAGGCCGCAACAATTGCAGGCTGCGTTCCAAAAACAACCGCGACCAGGAGAGTCGGCCCTGGCTCAAGCCCTCAGGCCCGGAGCTGCTGTGGGGATATTGGTCAGAGCGGCGCAGGTAGTTGTTTAGCCAGGTGAACTGACCTCGGTACTCGGCCCAGGCCTGGGTGAGATCGGGGTCAATGGTGAGCACCGGCTGGCGGTTGTGCTGAAAAGTAGAGGGAGCCACGTTCTTTTGCTCAAACAGGGTGGCATAGCGTTCCACAAAGCCGGTCTGGGTCGCCTCTACGGCCCCACGAGGGAAGTGGCTGAGCACAATGTCGAAGCCGCCCTGGTCGCGCAGCTGCTGGTGAAAATAGAACCCCCAATGGAAGGGCTGAGTGGCATCGACATCAGTCTGGCTGAGGGGGCGAGTGGGGCGATCGCCCGTCGGATCGGGCACCCGCAGGCCTAGCTGTTGGCTGCCCTCACTCCACAGCAGGTGGGTGAGCTTGCTCTGGGCAATGGTGTTGAGTTCGTCGAGGCGATCGCGCAAAAAGTCGGTCTGGGCGTAGGCGGGCACGCTGCCCACCTCGGCTAACAGCTGGGTCTGGCTGCGGTAATGCTCCAGCCGCACCTGGCGATCAACTAGCACAGACTGGTAACTGTCGGCGATCAAGGGTTGGAGTAGATTGCCCTGGAGCGGGGCGGCTTGTTCTGGGTCTTTAGCGCCGCGCCGGGGCTGCACCTGGTCAAATCGTTCGTCATCGACGCGTACTAGACCGACCAGAGCGTTGCCGTGAAGTACAGTCAGGGTTAGGTCAGGTAATGCGGTGAGTTCTGCCGGTTGGCTGGTGTGCTGCATGCCCTGGAGCCATAGCTGCAGCCGAGCTAGCTCTACCGCCGGGGGCCACAGATCAAGGCCGTAGAGAACGTGGGTGGTCAGGTGTTGGTAGAGGCCTAGGGTGGGGTTTTGGGGGGATGGTTTGGCCCAGTTGGGCACAGTTTTGGCCGAATCTTGAATGGCGATCGCCCGCAATCCCAGGGCCAACTCCATCAGCTGATTGAGCGCCGCCACCAGAAAGCGCCCTGAACCACAGGCGGGGTCGAGCAGGGTGAGCTGCCCCAGCTCTGCCAACAGCGCTCCGGCTGCGTCAGGGGAAAGCTCCTTTAAAAGCTGTTCAGTGGAGCGATGGCGACGCCCGAGCAGTGCCTCGGCTCGGTCGAGCAGCGTGGCGTGGATAGTGCGATCGCACAGCGCCCTTAGCAGCGGCTCTGGCGTTGCGATCGCGGCTCCGTCATGACCATTGACCGCCTGCTCTAGCAGCACACCCAAGCCCGCATCTAGCCCAGCGGGAACCGCCGCTAGGTCGGCCAGCCAGTGCAGAGCCGGCTCAAAGGCAGCATCGGGCAGGGGAATATGGCCCCAGCGCTGATCTAGCTCGGTAAACCGAAACGGCCCCGTGGGCAAAAAGGGCAGCGGCCCAAACCGCTGTTGCAAAACCGGAGGGCGCTCCTCAGCGGGTAGGGTAAACCCCTGCTGGCAGAGAGGTTGCAGCACTTGGGAAAAGAACCCATCCAGCTCGCGCTTCTGGCTTTGGCCAAACTGGTTGTGCAAATACCACTCGTCACCGCTCAGGTAGCCCCGCTGTTGTAGAGCCGCCACGGCAATCAGACGGGTGAGCAGCAGCGTGGCGTAGGGCAAGCGTTGCTCGCCAGGTAGAGTTTCCAGCACGCTAGTTAGCGCCTGCCAGCTGTGGTGAAAGCCTGCCGCTAGGGCCGGGATGGGGAGCTGCTCTACCGTAAGGCCCATGGTGCCTAGGCCGCGGGGGGCTGTTTGTTCGCCATAGCGTAGTCGCGGAAGCGGTTGAGGTCGTCTTGCAGCGTAGCTTCGACCAATCGACCCAGGAACAACCCATCCATCCACTTGATGACGGCGGGCACCGAATACGACACGGTGAGCTTAACCGTGGACTGGCCGTCCTTGCCGTAAAAGCGAATCGCTCCCCGGTTGGGCAGCCCGTCGATCGCCTCCCACTGAATGATTTGGTGGGTGATCAAGTTGGTGATCTTAGAGCGCCAGGTAAACTCTAGCCCCCGCGAGGCCAGCTTCCATTCTGAAATTTCGGGGTCAGCGTCAGAGATTTTGACGGAGTCAATCCACTTCATCCAGCGGGGCATTTGCTCCAGGTCAGACCACAGATCCCAGGAGGTTTCTACTGGTACATCGACATCGACTAATACGCTGTGATCGAGCCATTCACCCATGGTTTATCCCTGCTGCTACTGAGGCTGTGCGGATGGCGGTCTGGGAACTGGAGTTGCGATCGCCAACCCTGTGCAAAGGCAAGGTGTTCCACGCCAGCACTGAGCCTATTCTACCCGCATTTCTACGGACGCACTTTGTCTGGATTGGTTTTGTCAGCACTACAGAGGTTGCCCCAGCCATAAGCGTTGCGCCCCTTACCCCCTCACCCCTTCCGTGCTACCAAGGTGCGATGGCGGGGGTCACTGGGTACCGTGATGGGTGACTCAAAGCCAGCCTCTACTAAAGCGGCTTCTAAATCGAAGGTGTAATAGTCATCGCTCCAGGGTTCGGTGCTTTTCATCAGCGTAAACAGCACCGGGGGCAGGGCTTGAATTACGGGCGATTTGGGGTTGTTGTCAACAATGGCGATCGCACCACCGGGCCGCAGCACCCGTAGGGCTTCGGCAAAAATCGCCTGGGTGGCGGTGCGGGGCAGCTCGTGGGTGACAAACTGCATAGCTACCACATCAAAAGACGCATCGGCAAAGCCGGTTGCTTCTGCCGCCCCGTGCATCCACTGGGCAATTTCACCGTTGGCATCCTGGGATTGAGCCACCGCCAGCATGTAGGGCGACAGGTCTAGCCCCACGGTGCGCACCGGATTTTTTTGGGCGTAGTGGCGGTGCAGGCTGAGGGTGGAGATGCCCACGGAGCAGCCCACATCTAGAATGTCGTTCACCTCGGCGGTGCCGTGCTGGTCAAGCACATCTAGAAAGCTTTGGCGCAGGCGAGCCTGGGCTTCTTGCCAGGACATGTCTTCCTGGGGCCAAACGCGCAGGGCCATGGCGTAGGTGGCGGGGGCAGCTTCAAAGGCGGCTTGCCAGCAGAGGTTGCCCTCGCTGTAGGCGTGGAAAGGCACCTGATAATAGTCGGGGTAGACCACCGCTGGATTGGTGATCTCGGCCAATCGCTGCCGCATTTCGGGCCGATCAAGGTCAATGCAAGTTTGCCGCCAGGGCACACCATTTTTTTCGGCGGTTTTGATCAACACCTGGCGGGCCTGGCGCTTCATCAGCGCGTAGAGGGCCGGGGTTTGAATGGCGCGGTTGACGAGGCGCGAGAGCAGATCGTCGCCGACCCAATCGGGCTTGAGTTTGGTCGTGGTCATGGACGTGGTAAGGAGGGTTTAGGCTTACTGTACCGGATTGCGAGGAACCAGGGGGAAGACCGCCGAACGGGTCTAGCTGGTCGCTATAAGTGGTCAAGGGCCACTAAAACCTGCCGCAGTAGGGTAATCGGGGTTGACGACCACCACCCTGGCGATCGCGATGGCGGGCTTAACCTTCTGGCTGGTGCGTTGTGCTGGGAGGGCGGTGGCTATAGTTTTACTAAGATCCTGCTTGCAAATTTCCCCATGATCGATGCGCCAACTTCTCCCCGCCGCGTTCCCATTTCACCGAACTTTTTCTGCGATGGCGGGGGCTACCTGCTGACTTCGAGTAGCTTGGGTGGCAGTGGGCTAGATCCAACGGTGCTTTCCCAGACCATTTTAGATAGCACCCCAGCGACGATTGAACCCCTACTCAGGCAGGGGGTTTGCATTCCCCTCGCCTTCGACGGTGACTGTGCGCTAGATCGAAGCACTCTGTTTGTTTTGGGAGATTTGACGGAGCCGGAACAGAGCAGTTGGTTAGGGCGATTTACCTGGAAGTTAGCGATTCCCTGTGGCAAGCTGGTGTTGCTCTGTGGAGGAGGCTATGCCGATGACTTAGTTCACGCCATTTCTGGGCGTCCTGCCGATCAGCATTACGAGGTCTTCCAGGTGATTGAGGTGCCCCCCGCCACCTATCGGGTCGATGTCTACGCCTATGCCACCAGCATGACGGCGCGCATTCACTTCAATGACAATCCCGACAATCAGGACTTTGATGATTTGGATGATGCCTATGATGAGGCGGGCAACCCGACTTTGGTCAGCTACATCATTCAGCTTTCGCCGTTGATGGGGGAACTGCCCTTGCCAGGGCTTGATGAGCAAGGATGGTGCTATCAGTTCCGCCGCACCGGAATTTGAATATCGCTCCGCTTTAGGGCATCGGGCACATAGGGGACAAGGCCGCGCTGTAGGTTCACAAGAGCAGCGCCCCCACCCCGATCACCACAACCCCCACAACTAGCAGACTCTGGCCCAGTTTCATAAAAGACGGCTCGACACAGCTATAGCTTGAGTGTAGCGACCTCCTCGAAGACCTTCCTCGATCGGGGTTAACCCGCTGCGGCTTGCCCCAGGGGAGAACGATCGTAGTGGTGCAGCAAGTCGGCGGGGTCGTCGTAGATGGCGATCGCACCTTCTAATTCCTGATCGCTAAAGCCGCCGCAGCGCACGGCAATCACCTTCACCCCGGCTTTGCCCGCTGCCTCAATGTCGTAGGGGGTGTCAGCCAGCATCACCATGCGATCGGGCGCGAGCTGGGCCTTTTTGACGGCGGCTTCAACAATGTCGGGGGCGGGCTTGGAATTTTCGGCATCGCTGGAGGTGGTGGCTTCGTGCAGCAGATCGTCTACCTCGGCAATCTTGAGCATGACCTCCAGTTCTTCTGGGCTGGCGGAGGTAGCAATCACGACGTGCAGGCCAGCTTCCAGCATTTTTTCGACTAGCGATCGCGCACCATTGGCAGCCTTTATGTGGGGCACATACTCATTCAAGACCAGTGCTTTGCGATCGCTGGCGATTGTCTTGCCGGGTTCTGATGCCTCATTGAGTTCAGGAATCAGCTTGGGCATGAGCTGATCGCCGCCCATGCCCATCAGCGATCGCACCTGGTCGTAGGGCACCTCATAGCCTTGGCTAGCAAAGGACTCAACCCAGGACTGGGCATGGGCATCATTGCTCAAAACCAGCGTGCCATCAATATCTAAAATGACGCCATCGAGTTGCATGCCGACTCCTGCTCCAGCTTAAGTTGTCCCATCTTGACAGGAAAGCCATGGGCTTACATCTTCCGAGGGAGGAGTGTATCAGGCATCCATACTAAGGTTGTCTGCAACGCTTACGTTTCTCAAGGCAGACGGCGAAAGTTGCGATCGCTGATTAAAGTTAACCATTCCCCCAGCCTGTCCCTGTTGGCATGGGATCTGACAGGTATGAAATTGACAATTTTGCGGAGCCGAAGGTTTTGGCTGTTGGTCGGGGTAGGCGTAGTTGTGGCGCTGCTGAGCAGTCAACTGCCGCTGCAAGACTGGTTTGTGAGTACCGAAAGCTGGCTTAACTCGCTGGGGTGGTGGGCGGCTCCAGCCTTTGTGGTGGTGTATTTGCTGGCGACTGTGTTTGGCCTACCGAACATCGTACTTATCCTTGTGGCCGGGGCCGTGTTTGGTTTGGTGCAGGGCATTGTGGTGGCTTCGGTGGCTGACACTCTGGGGGCGATCGCCTGTTTTTGGGTGGGGCGTACTTTAGCGCGCGATCGCATCAAGCGCTGGATGACCAAAAACCCCGGCTTTGCTCGCCTCGATCACGCCGTCGGTCAAAAAGGCTGGAAGATTTTGCTGCTGACGCGGCTCTCCCCCCTGGTGCCATCCAACCTGCTCAACTATGGGTTTAGCTGCACCAAGGTGAACTTTTGGCAGTACTGCTTTTTCTCCTGGGTGGGCATGCTGCCGGTGATCACGCTATACGTCTATTTGGGCTCCTTTGGCGTTGCCCTGTTTCACGAGGGGCTCACCGCCGAAAAACTGGCGCTGCAAGGCGGTGGGGCTATGCTGGCGCTCTCTGCCGGGTGGTACACCACCAACCTGACCCGCAAGGCGCTAAACCCCGATCACCTCGACGAGCCGCCTAAACCAGAGCAGTAATTTGCCTGAAGCTTCACTGCCTACGGAAGGCATCAAGACTGGCGGGCATAGCTGACCGTCAGCATTTCCCACTGATGCCCTTCGGGTTCGTTCCAGTAGATCAGTCTGCCGCCGTAGTCGGTGTTAATTTGCCTGTCGGTAGCCCCGCGAACCGTGCTGCGATAGTCAATGCCAGCGGCTTCAATTCTGGCCAAGATGCGATCGAACTCGGCTTCCTCAACCCGAAAGCAGTAGTGCTCAATTGGGAACGGCTGATCGGTTTGAATGAAATCGAAAGTTAAGCCGTCGTTGATATACACCGCAAAAAATGGCCCTTCGGGTGCCGCCCCGCTGGGAACACCCAGCAACTCGGCGAGGAGCTGCGCTGACGCGTCTCGGTTGTGGGCCGATACGATCGTGTGATCCAGCTGAATGGTCATAGTGAGTCCTCCTGAGGGCGACTACAAGCCGCGCCCTGATGCAGTGAACTTCTCCATTCTCGCAATTTGAAAACTTAGCGTGAGCGGTGGATAGAAACCATGTTGTCAGGAGCCAACCGCCTGGCGCTACTGCAATACGGACTCCAGCTGGTGCTGCTCCCACAGGTTGCGGTAAAGGCCCGGCTGCTGCACCAGGTCGCGGTGGCGACCCTGCTGCACGATGCGCCCTTTATCCATTACAAAGATGCGATCGGCGGTGGCGGCAGCAGACATCTGGTGTGAGATAAACAGCACCGTCTTTTGCTGAGTGCCCTCCGAGAGGGCGTTGAGAATAGCGGTGGCGGTGCGGTTGTCGACGCTGGAGAGGGCGTCGTCGAGCACCAGAATAGGGGCGTCGACCACCAGGGCGCGGGCCAGGGCGGTACGCTGCCGCTGCCCCCCAGAGAGGGTAATGCCGCGCTCACCGACGATGGTGTCGTAGTGGTGGGGAAAGTTCTGAATCTCTTCATCCATCTGGGCCTGCTTGGCGGCGTACTGCACCTCGGGGAACTCCATCATGGGTTCGCCGTAGCGGATGTTGTTGTTGATGCTGGTGCTAAACAAAAAGCTGTCTTGGGGCACGTAGGCGATCGCCCGTCTCAAATCGGCAAGCGGCAGCTCGGTCACGTCGTAGCCATCTAGATAGAGCTGGCCGGGGCCGATGTCGAGCAGGCGGGGCAAGGCGTTGGCCAGGGTCGATTTGCCCGAGCCAATCGGGCCGACGATCGCAATTTGCTCCCCCGGTGCAATCTTAAAATTGACCTCATCCAGCGCCGGAACTTTGCTGTCGGGGTAGGCGTAGTTGAGGTGACGGGCCTCTAGACTGCCCTTGACCTGCTCTAGGGGTAGGGGGATGGCAGTGGTGGCCGTCTGCACCTCAGGTTCGGCATCGAGGATTTCTTCGATGCGGTTGATGCTGACTTCGCCGCGCTGGTAGGCGGTGATGGTGAACCCCAGCAGGGCGGTGGGAAACACCAGCCGCTCGACGTACAGCAGCAGGGCCACAAAATCGCCCACAGTGATCACCCCCTCGGCGATCGCCCCCGCCCCCGTGGCCAAAATCACCAGCAGGCTCACACTGGCCAGCCCCCCCAGCAGCGGAAACAGCATGTTGCGGGTGCGGGCCAGCTTCAGGTTGGCGTCGAGCAGGCTGGTGTTGCGGTGGTTAAAAGCGCGGCGCTCATTTTCTTCTTGGGCGTAGATTTTGATCAGCGCAATGCCGCTCATGTCTTCTTGAATCAGGTCGCTGAGGTCGGAGATGCGCTCCTGCACATGGAGCTGCTCGTTGCGCAGGCGATCGCTAAAGGTCTGCACCAGCACCAGCATCAGCGGGTAGACAATCAGCGAAATCAGCGTCAGCCGCACGCTGATCGACAGCATCACCGGCACCGTCAGGGCGTAGGCAAACAGGGTGTTGGCCAGACTCAAAATTGCAAAGCCCAGCAGGCGGCGAATATTGTCCACATCGCTGGTGGCGCGGCTGATCAGCTCCCCGGCGGTGTTGCGGCCAAAGTAGGCGGGCTCCATGCCCAGCAGGTGCTGAAAGATGCGCTGCTTGAGGTCAAACTCCACCTGGCGACCCACCCCAAACAGGGTAATGCGCGACACCATGCGAATCACCCACATTACCGAGGCCAGCACCAGCACCAGCAGCGCGTAGTACATGATCCGGTCAAAGCTGAAGGTGACCTGAAGCTCGTCGATGCCATTGCGAATCAGCAGCGGTATCCACACGCCGACCAAGTTCACAATAAAGAGTGCAACAACCCCCAGGGCCGTCTGCCGCCAGTGGGGTCTGAGGTAGGTACCCAGTTTTTGTAGCTGCGATCGCGCCATAACATCCGCCCTAATTGCCCCCCTATCCTAGACGAATTTGGAGGGACGCATTGGAGGCACAGCACGGGCCATTAGATTGTCTCAACTACCTCGTCCCACTGCATGCTAAAGGGGGGCAGCCAGCCTCGCAGGTAGTAGTAGATGGCGCTCAGCAGCTCGCCCCAGTAGCGCGTGGTTAGCGCCAGGGCGTTGACGTTGGGGGCCAGGTCGGCCAGGCTGGCCAGGGTATCGCGGTTTTCTAGGTTAGGGGTGCTATAGAGCTCGGTGGGGGCCGCCACCACCTGAATGCCCTCGTTCTCAAAGGCCAGGGCGGCGCGGCGCATGGTCAAAGCGGGGGCCACCAGCACCACCCGGTTGGCGTCGCGGTTGGTGCGGGTCGTGTCAAAGCGGCTCGCGCGCACAGGCGCAGTAAACAATCCTTGCTCGGTCAAAAAATCTCTCTGGTCAACCACTGCGGCGTGGACATCGGTGCCCGTGGCCTCAACCCGAATGCTCTCTGAGGGCACCCCCCGACCCACCAACTGCTGACGAATCGCCTGCCTGAGGGGTTCTTGCTCTTCGCCCGTGCCAAACCGAGGCCCGGCGGTAACGGTGACGTAGGGGCGGGCCGCACCAATGCGGTTGTAAACATTGGCGGCACTGTTGAGCTGGGCCACCAGCGCCGGGTCGAGGGGGTTGTCGGCGTCGATGCGGCTGTTGAGGGCGTTGGTCAGGCGGTAGGCGTCAGCGTTTTCGCCAATCACCACAATTGATACGGCTCGATCGACCGGCACTTGATCGATCGCGGGGCAGATGTCGCTACACAGTCGCTGCTGACTGGCGTAGGCCCGCTGCACCGACTGCTCAGAATGGTTGACCAATGCCCGCGCAATCAGCGGCATGCTGGCAAAAAACAAGATCAGCAGCGCCGCAGTTACCATGCGCCCATTCACCTTTTTCATGCCGTCGCTTAACGATAGCGCCAGCAGCGTAATCGCCCCGCCCAGGGGCGTCAGCGGAAACACCAAAAACTGCCAAAACACCCCAATGGTGCTGTCGTCGGGGAATAAAAACGCCCCCGCAATCAGCGCCAAGATCATCGCGCCGCCGAACCAGGTTAAAAAGTTGGCGGGAATGAATTTTTTGAGCACCCACCACAAAAAGTAGCCGATGCCAAGCCACAGCAGCAGACGGGTTAAAAGATTGAGAATATCCATAGTCAGATCGGCAACGGGCAGTTGGGCTCTGGAGGGCGAGGGGCGAAATTCGCACCCTGGCCTGGGGTGGCTTGGCGGGGGCTAACCTGGCCCCGCAGGAACTCTCTGCAAAGCATACTTCAGTAACGAAAACTCGGGCTATGTGCGGCCCCAATCAGCCCAAAGTCCTTCTTTTGCTATAGAAGGCTTTTGAATCCTGACGCGGTGGGTGGGCAGGGTTTCGTTCTGTGCTAAAAGGAATGGGTAGCAATAATTGCTGGTTATGAAATCCCTCGGTGCCCCCTGGAAAGCCTCACTACCACGGCCCGACGGCTGGACGCTGAGCGTGGGGCTAATCGCCCTGGTGATGCTGCTGCCGGTGGCAATCATTCTCGCCAGCCTGTTTACTAACTCCAGCGATGCCTGGGGGCATCTGGCGGCGACGGTGCTGCCCGAATATATTCGCAACTCGCTGATGCTGATGGTGGGGGTGGGGCTGGGGGTGCTGGCGATCGGGGTGAGCACCGCCTGGCTGGTGAGCACCTGCCAGTTTTGGGGCCGGCGCTGGTTTGAGTGGCTGCTGCTGCTGCCGTTGGCGGCTCCCACCTACATCCTCGCCTACGTCTATACCGACACGCTGGAGTACTTTGGCCCGGTGCAGACGGCCCTGCGCGGCCTGTTTGGCTGGCAGCAGGCCACCGACTACTGGTTTCCCAACATTCGCTCGATTGAGGGGGCGATTTTGCTGTTTAGCCTGACGCTGTACCCTTACGTGTATCTGCTGGCGCGGGTGGCGTTTCTGGAGCAGTCAACCGCGACGCTGGAGGCCAGCCGCTGTCTGGGCTGCGGCCCTTGGAGCAGCTTTCGGTCGGTGGCGCTGCCCCTGGCTCGACCGGCGATCGCCGCTGGCACCGCCCTGGCCCTCATGGAAACCCTGAACGACTTTGGCACGGTGGCCTACTTCAGCGTCTCGACCTTTACCACGGGCATCTATCGCACCTGGTTTGGTATGGGCGATCGCCCGGCGGCGGTGCAGCTGTCGGCGGTGCTGCTGCTGTTTATCTTTGCGCTGGTGGTGCTGGAACAGCGATCGCGTCGTCGGGCTCGCTACTACCAGGGCATGGCCCGCACGATTTCGCAGTCGCGCTATGGGCTGGGCGGGCTGAGGGCGGTGGGGGCCTGGCTGGCCTGCGCTGCCCCGGTGCTGCTGGGGCTGATCATCCCCACCGGACTGCTGCTGGGGATGACAATTCGCAATGCCGAAGACACTCTCAACGGCGACTTTGTGGTGCTGGGATTTAACAGCCTGGTGCTGGCGGTGCTGGCGGCGGTGCTGGCGGTGCTGCTGGCGCTGGTGATGGCCTATGGTCTGCGGCTCAACGGCACGTCGTTTCTCAAGCTGTCGGTGCAGGGGGCCAATCTGGGCTACGCGGTGCCGGGGGCGGTGATTGCGGTGGGCACGCTGATTCCGTTGGCGCAGTTTGACAATGCGATCGATGCCTGGATGCGGCAGACGTTTGGCTTTTCGACTGGGCTGCTGCTGAGCGGCACGATTATTGCGCTGCTGTTTGCCTACCTGGTGCGGTTTTTGGCGGTGAGCTTTGGGGCGATCGAGGCGGGGTTGGGCAAAATTAAGCCCTCGCTGGATGATGCGGCCCGCAGTCTGGGGCAAACCCCTAACCAAACGCTGATGAAAATTCATCGCCCGCTGCTGGGTAGTAGCTTGCTCACGGCCACCATGCTGGTGTTTGTGGATGTGATGAAGGAGCTGCCCGCGACGCTGATTATTCGCCCGTTTAATTTTGACACGCTGGCGGTGCGGGTTTATCAATATGCCGCCGATGAGCGGCTGATTGAGGCTTCGGCCCCGGCGCTGGCGATCATTTTGGTGGGGCTGCTGCCGGTGCTGTGGCTGAGCAAGCAGATCGCCAACGAAGGGAAGTGAGCAGGTAGGAACCCTACTATTCAGTACACTTCGTCGTGTGAGCCGAGATTGAGCAAAAGAATGGCTTGCTCATGCATTTCTGGATCGTCTACAAATTCAAATAGGATGCGGAGTTTGTAATCGATCGAGCATGACCACACATCTTCTAAGCTTCCAGAGAGCTTATGGGTTCGCAACGATGGCTCAAAGGGGTCTCGAACTAACAGCTCTAGGGTTTGTCGGATGGTCTGTTTGAGTTGTGGGTTTCGCTTGACCAGGCGTTTGAAGGCCCGCTGCGATCTTGGTGTCCAGGCAAGGCGTCTCAATCGTCTAGACCTGCCATGAAATCGTCAACTGAACCGAACTGAACGTTGCCTTGAGCAAACTCGTGACGAACTTCGGTAACGCTTTGGCTGAGTTCTTTGCGGCGCTGGTCTGCGATGCGTTTTTGCAACAGGGTGAGCACAGCCTCTTGATCTTGAAGGGAAAGAGACTCGACCGCATCAATGGCTTTTTGAAAGGCTGAGGTCGGTTCAGGCATGGGTTTTGGTGCACAGGCTAGATGGGTTGATCGTAGCACTGGCAGGAGTTGTGGTGCGGTAGCCAGCACGGGTGGCCCGCAAACGGGATGGGCGGGCTATAACTGAGGCGGTAGAGAAGGTTTTGCATAATGTCAACGTCTTTGCTTGTTCTCAAAGTTGTTGGGCCACCTCTGGCACAAGGGTTATTGGCGGCTTTCGATGTTAAATCGAAGGTGGCTAATGCAGTTATACCCAAGACCATGGGTACAGTGTCTCGTGATTTGCTAAAGCTTGAAGCGGATGGGTTTAGCAAATCACCGGAGGTGACGAAAATTGCTCAGCAAATGGCGAACGATATTCGTCCGCTGTTTAAGGGACGCGACAGGCAGGTGACAATAAACAGCCGTGATGCAATTTTGTTGGGGCTAGCTCAAACATTAATTTCAGCTGGATTGACTCAGGCAGGCCTAGCAGACATGAATTTTGATGCAGCAACGCTAGAGCAGCACCTGATAGAGGTAAATCCAGGGGTAGACCGCGATTTTTCAGCGGCTGAGCAGGCGATATATAAGCAGACCATAGCCATGGTGAGTCGGCGATTGATTGAGGCTGCACCTGCGGTAGAGGGGTATGAGCAAGCAAAAACTGCCGAAATGTTGCAGCGGTTAGAAGCCCTCGCTAGAGAGTTGGGGCTAGAGCGCGCTCTAGCGATTCAAGCAGAGGATGCCTTTGTAGAACGATATCGCAAGGTGGTGGGAGACGAACTAGATCGTTTGGAGGTGTTTGGCCTGCCCCGCATGGATCGTTTAACGAGCCAGCAAAGCCTGAGTATGGCTTACGTTACGCTATCGGCGAGTGGAATCGTGGATAACGACGATGAAGAAAGTGCGACCAAGGTCTTAAAAGCGGGTCATCACGATATAGATGGCGAATTGCCAGACAGGGAGCAAAGGAGAGTATTAAGCCAGGTCGATGAGGCTATATGTGACTGTCGGCGACTAATGATCCGTGGGGGTGCGGGGGCAGGTAAAAGTACTTTGATGCAATGGCTGGCAGTGCGGGCAGCGAGCCAGAGTTTTAAAGGAAAACTCATAAACTGGAATGTTAAAATTCCGTTTTTTGTTCGCTTGCGTAGTCTGATTGGGGACGAGTTTCCACCCCCTGAAAAGTTCCCGGCGTTAATTGCTAAAAATATTGCAGCGCAGATGCCAAAGGGGTGGGTACACAAGTATTTAGATCGAGGACAGGCGCTGGTGCTCATTGATGGGGTAGATGAGTTGCCTAGGCAAGCCCGAGAAGACTTTTTTGAAGCCTTAAAAGATTTGGTACGAGATTTTCCTTACGCGACCTATGTTGTCACTTCTCGACCGTCTGGGCTAAAGACTGCGGAGGGCGATGTTTGGCAAGCCTGGGAAGACTGGCTCGGTACTCACGACTTTAAAAATCTCATGCTAGAGCCAATGACGCCAACTAAGGTAGAGGCGTTTGTAACCCAATGGCATAAAGCGCTAGGCGACTCACCACTGGATTTAGAGCAAAATCTTGAGCAAACAGCACAGAAGCTTATTCGTCAGCTGCGACAGCGACCTGAACTCCAGCGATTGGCCTCGACACCATTGCTCTGTGCAATGATTTGCGCTCTACATCGGGAGAGGCTAGAAACCTTGCCAAGCGCGAGGTTACAACTCTACCAAGAATGTATTGATATGCTACTGAATCGGCGAGATGTTGGACGAGAAATCTCGTTAGATGAAACATATCAAGTCGGGCTAAATGAAACACAAAAGCTAGAACTGCTACGCAGCCTAGCTTTAAAGTTTATGCGCTTAAATCTTTCAAGCTTAGAGGTTGACCGGGTAGACAACCATTTTCAGCTAGAACTAAAAAACACAAGCCTACCTGAAACTGTAACTGGCAGGCAAATTCGAGAATTATTTGTTGATCGAGCAGCGCTCCTACGTGAACCTGTAGTGGGTCAAATAGACTTTGCCCACCGCACGTTTCAAGAGTATTTGGCTGCAGAGGCAATTTTGCGCGATGACTGCTTGGAAGAACTGCTGCAAAAGACTTCAGATGATCAGTGGCGCGAAGCTATCATTGCAGCAGCAGGCTTGGCTAGACCTAGAGAATGCGAAAGGCTTTTAGAATTTTTGATTGCCCACGGGAATAACAACCCTGAAGATTGCCAATTTTTACACTTGTTGGCAGTTGCTTGTTTAGAAACAGCGGTAACAGTTCCTCCCAAGACTCGTGCTTCAGTTTTGGCTTCTGCAAAATTGCTGATGCCACCTAAGGATGACGATGAAGTGGCTATGGTAGTGAGAGCAGGCAATGAAGTAGTGCCTCTCTTAATCTATAACGCTGCATATTCGGTTGAGGAAGCAAGTAATTGTATTGAAGCTCTGATCAGAATAGGGACTCGCAGCGCGATGGAGACCTTGGCAGAGTATGCAAAAGCAACATTTGAGTCAGATCAATTCAGAGTAGGTCAAGCGCTCGGTCAAGGATGGAATGTTTTTGATCGTGACATCTATCTATCCCAAGTTTTATCTCATGCTAATTACTTATTTTTGAGCCAAACGCAGGTGAGCAGTCTCTCACCATTGAGTGTCCTCACGCAGCTCAGTTACTTGTTTTTATTCCGAATTCAGATGAAAGATCTCTCGCCATTAAGTGCCCTTACACAACTCAGTTCCTTATTTTTATTCCAAATGCAGGTGAGCGACCTCTCGCCCTTGAGTGTCCTCACGCAGCTCAGTAACTTGTTCCTATCCCAAGGGCAGGTGAGCGACCTTTCGCCCTTGAGTACCCTCATGCAGCTCAGTAACTTGACTTTGGATCAAACGCAGGTGAGCGACCTCTCGCCCTTAAGTACCCTCACGCAGCTGGGTCACTTGTCTTTGGATCAAACGCAGGTGAGCGACCTTTCGCCCTTGAGTACCCTCATGCAGCTGGGTCACTTGTCTTTGAATCAAACGCAGGTGAGCGACCTCTCGCCTTTGAGTACCCTCATGCAGCTCAGTAACTTGACTTTGGATCAAACGCAGGTGAGCGACCTCTCGCCCTTGAGTTCCCTCGTACAGCTCAAAACCTTATCTTTATCCCAAACGCAGGTGAGTGACCTCTCGCCCTTAAGTACCCTCGCACAACTTAGCGAATTGTATTTGGACCAAACTCAAGTGATCGATCTCTCACCCTTGAGTACCCTCGCACAGCTTAGTAACTTGTCTTTGGATCAAACGCAGGTGAGCGACCTCTCACCCTTGAGTACCCTCGCACAGCTTAGTTTCTTGTCTTTGGATCAAACTCAAGTGATCGATCTCTCGCCCTTGAGTACCCTCGCACAGCTTAGTGAATTGCACTTATCCCAAACGCAGGTGAGCGACCTCTCCCCCTTAAAGCATCTGGAGCACCTTAGGATTTTTACCGACGACAAGAAAAAAGCAAAGCAATGGATGGCAGAAGGAAGGAATGTTCTATTGAGAGAATGGGGTGCTTGAAGAGATGTGGAAACTTTATAGCCGTAGCGACCTACACTGGCGACTACCTCTGGCTCTGCGAAACCCACTATCAAGCCGCCCAACCCAAAATTCCCGATCGCATTGAATAGCTCTCTTCCTAGGCACAGGCCCAAAGCTCTCCTCTTACAGATGGAGTTGCCCTGGCGATCGCCCCTCAGCCCCTGGGCACCTTATTGCAATGGCAGATGGCCGTCATTTGCCACCTTAACCATCGCAACGGTGCTCTACCTATGCCATACCAAAACATCAGTGCCGACCTGTCTACCGCAGACCTCAACGAAATCAAAGCTGCCCTGGCTACCATTCAGCAAAAGATGCCGTTCTTGGTCAACCTCACCGCCGAAGAGCGTCGCCGCCTCTACAAAATGGGCGATAAAAGCCTGGCCTTTGTCAGCAATAGCCTCACCGCCGCCCAGGCCAACCCCGATATTTTGCCCGCCAGCTTCGACACCGCCGAGCTAGCCCGCGACTACCAACTTGCCACCGTGCTGAGCGAACTGCGCCTCAACCTGCGCCAGATGACCGAAAAGGTTGACGACACCCTACTAGCCGTCGGCAGCGAAGCCATGACCAGCAGCCTCAGCGTCTATGACTATGTCAAAGCCGCCGCCAAGCGTCAGCCCGGTCTCAAAGCCGTCGCCGCCCAGCTCGGCGAGCGCTTTAAGTCTATGCGTCAAAAAGCCGAGAAAGTAGACGTGATGGCCGAGGCTCGGCCCTAGCCGCTTGAGGTTCTGATCCTCAAGGGCGAAGCGCTGAGACTCAGCGTCGAGGCTAAAACACTCAGGCTTGAGTCTATCTATGTTGACCCGCGAGAGTGTGAGTCTCGCCGTCGAGACTTTTTGTCTCAACTGTGAGAATCGTGGCCTCGCTTCCGAGGTTTAAATCTTGGGGATTGAGGTGCGATCGCCTTACCGTCGAGTCTTAGGATCTCGGCCTTGAGTCTCCCACCCTCATAGTTGAGTCTCAGAGCTTGGCCGTCAAGATCCATTAAAGGGGTCGGGTGCCTGCCACTTTAGAAGCAAAGCCTCTACAACACAGCTAGGCACCCGACCCCTAAAGCAAGAGACCCCTAAAGCGAGAACCCTACTTCCAACCGGCGCGATCGGTGATGCGCAGGGCTTCGGGGTTGTTGCTGCCAAACACCGAGGCATTCAGCGGGTCTTCTTTAAATTCGCCAAAGCCTGCCACCACAGAGTCAACATCAACGCCTGCCACTACGGGGTACTCGTTGTTGCTATTGGCAAAGATGCGCTGGGCCTCGGGGCTCGCCAGATACTCCAGGAACTTCACCGCCGCCTCAGCATTGGGCGCAGTCTTGACCAACCCGGCACCGCTGATGTTGACGTGGGTGCCGCGTCCGTTAGCGCCATCGCCCTGGTTGGGGAAAAACACGCCCATCTTTTCAGCGATCGCCTGTTCCTCGGCCTTGTCAGACTTGGCCAGGCGAGCAAAGTAGTAGGTGTTAGAGATGGCAACATCGCCCAGCCCAGCCGCTGCGGCCTTGATCTGGTCGCTGTCGCCCCCTTCAGGATCGCGGGCAAAGTTGGCCACCAGGCCCCGCGCCCACTCTTCGGTGTCTTCGGCTCCGTGGGCGGCAATCATCGACCCAACCAGGGACTGGTTATAAATATTGGTCGAGCTGCGAACCAGAATCCGCCCGCGCCACTTGGGATCGGCCAGATCTTCGTAGGTCGATAGCTCAGCGGGGTCAACGGTGTCTTTGTTGTACACCAGCACCCGCGCCCGCTTGGTCAGGCCAAACCACAGCCCGTCGGGGTGGCGCAGATTTTCGGGAATCGCCTCGTTTAGTATCGATGAGGTGACCGGCTGGAACATGTCTTCTTGCTCAGCGCGCCAGAGGCGACCAGCATCTACGGTCATAAGCAGGTCGGCGGGGCTGTTTTCGCCCTCGCTCTTGATGCGCTCGATCAACTGGTCGGCCTCGGCCTCAACCACGTTGACGCGAATGCCCGTCGCTTCTCGGAAGCCAGTGTAGATCTGGTCGTCGGTGTCGTAGTGGCGAGCAGAATAGAGATTAATTACCGGGCCACGGCGAAAGCCAAACTGGGCGCTGGCAGGGCGCTGGCGCAGGTAGCCTGCGGTTACAGCGGCGGCGGCAGCACCGGCTCCTAAAAATGCACGTCTTCCTAATCTCATAGGGTTGTTTACCTCCAAAAATTAAATCTCAACTAAATCCCTAGGCAACTCCAACCGGATGGCCCCAGAGCATTGAGATGTCAAGTTGAATTGTATCGCTTAATGCGACCGCTTCTTGATAATGCCGCATTTTAGCTTAGCCCTGTGGCGGATGGTCGCAATACCCTTGCGCTTCGCCGATGTCTCTGCTACTGAGTCAGTGCCCTACAGGCAAGGGCTTGAGACTAGAGAAGAATAGCTTTAGAATGGCCAATGAAGAATAAGTCTTGTTAGCTTAACCGCATCTGCGATCGCAACCTTTCGACAATGACTCCCAGACTAACTACCCCGCCCTTCTCCCTACGCCGCCCCGTATCCAAGCCCCAGGGGCGCTTCCCGTGGAGCTTGCCCTGCAAATCGCGGTCGTGGCTGGGAATAGGGTGTGCGATCGCCTCCCTCGCCGCCCATGGTGTCTTGCTAGCCCTAGTCATCCCCGACTCAAATCCGGCTCCCCCCCTGGCAGAAGACCTAGTAAAAACGCCTCCACCGCTAGACGATGTCACCCTAACCGTGCTGCCGTCCACCGTAGAAGCGCCTCCAGTTGTGACCCCAGCGGAGCCTATGCCAGATACAACTGCTGCACCTCCTCCGGCTGCGCCCCAGGCTCCAACACCGCCACCAATTTCTGCCGCTCAGCCCCAGCCATCGCCTCAGCCCGTAGCGCAGACCCCAGAACCCGCTGTAACTCCTCCCCCCGAACCCGTCGTAGACCCGCCTGCCCCGCCTGCGCTTTATGCCAACTTTCCCCATTTAGATGGGGCTCAGGCCGCCTGCGAAGGGCTGGCCGACTGCTGGCGCAGCCCGGTGAGCAGCAGCTGGCGCAGTGCCGCAGGCGATCTAGAAGCGCAGCTCGAATCCCAGGGCTACACCGTGAGCAACGTCACCGGCGAAGTCTTGTCGATAGACTCTGGGGTGCGGGTATATGCCGTCAGCAAGCCCGGCGAAGCCGAGTATTACTTAAACCTGGTTTCGGTGCGGGAGGGCGTGCTCTACACCATGACCGCCGAACCCATGACCTCTGATCAAGTGCTGGCTTTGCAGCGATCGTAGGTAGTTCTCAAGTTATTTAGATAGTCAAAGTTTAGGTGGGCAGTTCGACAATTATCTTTTCCAACTGCCGCTGCGGAATTATTTATCCCAGCGTGAAATAGCGCTATGGACTGTGGATGCCCGACAAGACTCTAGCCCGGCTTTTTCCAAACATTCAAGAAGGAAGAAGCCGGGCTAATTGTCGGTGTGAGCGCTAGGCATGAACTGTCTTGAGATCATTGGCATTTCCAACGGGGAAATTATCCTTCTGCTAGGATTTCGCGCAGGGAGTCAGGTCCTTTACCAATATCCCAAGTGTTCTTTAGAATCTCGCGAAACGTGGTGGTCTGGTACAGCATTGCTTCTTTGAGCTGCACGAGCAGAGTTTGAGCATCTTCTGGGGAAAGCGATTGCACTTGCTCTTCAAACACCCGAAGCTCGAACTGTTGCTCAAGGGGTAACTCTTGGCGAATATCCATGATGACGTCTCTCTAATATGACTTCATGTTTATGAATGTAACACTTTGTTAATGGTTGTGTGTATATCTCTGCCTTGCGTGGTAGTCACCTTGACTGCCCCTTCCTATTTAAGGCATTCGACTCGGATAAGCGTCACCCCGTGACCGACTCTTTAGGCACGTAGATCCGTAGCGCCAAGTTTTTCTAAAAAACACACGTTAAGCACTGTCAAGTCTTCGCCCGTAAGTGACATGCTCTTGAACCAGCTTTTTAGAATGATTTATGCAATCGACTAGGGCCATCGCAGCAATCTGATGCAAGCCAACACACCTACCCAAGAAGCTGATCGGCTTGAGGCGCTCAGGCAATATAAGGTTTTAGACACGCCCGCTGAGCTTTCCTACGACGACATCACCTCGCTTGCCGCCTTCATTTGCGATGTGCCGATCGCGCTGATTAGCCTGGTTGACGCAGAGCGGCAGTGGTTCAAATCTAAGGTCGGTCTTACGGCGCAAGAGACCAGCCGAGGAGTTTCCTTCTGCGCCCACGCCATCTTGAGCCCAGCCATCATGATTGTGAATGATGCTGCCGACGACGAACGGTTTGCCAACAATCCGCTAGTGACCGGCGAGCTGGGTATTCGATTTTATGCTGGAGTTCCTCTGATTTCTCCTGGTGATCAGCCACTAGGAACGCTGTGTGTGATTGACAGAAAACCTAGGACTTTAGACGCCTGTCAAATCAAAACTTTAGAAGCTCTGGCGCGCCAGGTGGTGATGCAGTTAGAGCTACAGCGCGTGTCTTCGCAACTAGCTGAGGCACTGGAAAAAATGGAGCTGATAGCTGGATTAATTCCCATTTGCTCCTATTGCAAAGGCATTCGGAACGATCAGGGCTATTGGTCAACTGTGGAGTCATTTATTCAGCAATATTCAGATGTCGGCTTCACCCACGGGGTGTGTGACAACTGCATGAAACGACATTTTCCCGAGGTAGCAGAAGTTTTGCTCCCAGGCCTGGAGACCAAATCCACTTTGGAAGAATAGGCCTACAGCAGTGTATGTGCTGGGGTCAATGTAGTAGTAGGATCTGTGCCCTTACTCAGCCCACTGGCGCAGCAGGTTGGCGGTGGTTTTGGTCAGCAGATCAAACTCTGGGGTTTTGCCGGTTTGGGCAAACAGGGTACGCTTCACGGTTTCAAGGTCGAAGAGAATTTCGCGGCGAGCAGCATCGCGCACCAGGCTTTGTACCCAGCCCACCGCCACCATGCGATCGCCCCTCACCACCGGCTCCACCCAATGCAGCGTAGTGGATGGGTAAACAATGGCGCTTCCCGCCGCCAGCTTGTAGGGCTGCTCGCTGTCGGCCCCCTCAATTACCAGCTCGCCGCCGTCGTAGTCGTCCGGTTCGCTTAAAAACACCGTCAACGATACATCTGAGCGATAGAAGTTAGCGCCCCCCATCAGGGCATTGTCGGTGTGCCGTCCATAGCTCATCCCCACTCCGTAGCGGCTAAACAGCAGGGAATGGATGATGCGGGGGCAGGCGATCGCTTGAAATAGCGCATTTCGCACCAGAGCATTCTGTACCACCGCCTTCAACGGCTCAACCGCCGCCTGCTTAGCCGCCTGCTCGTTCTGTTTAACTAGCTTGGCGTGCCATCCCGCCGTCGTCTCCCCCGGCACAAACGCGGCCTGGGCCAAGCCCGCTTTAATCTGGGCGACTTCATCTGGGGTCAGCAGGTCAGCAATGCAGACAATCATCGGCGTCGGTCAAAAAGAGAATACAGCTACAGCCTAAAAGATCCCGAACTACTTCTCCCTTCCCCCCTCACCCCCATCTCCCCACCCACTGCCAACCATCTGGTGTATCTTAGTCGGGTATCGCCCGAGATTGGGCTACACCGCGTGGAGGATTCGCAATCGGTGGCTTCCCTATCGCTAACGGCCCTGCCCCTGGGCCTGTTCTCAATCCTTTTAGGCCTGGGAGAACCCAAGCCCCTGCAACTATCTGGGCTCAACCCCGCCGCGCTGCAAATTGAGTGGCAGTCGCCGTGGATTGCGGAGCTGGCCCGCGACCCGGTAATCGAGGCGATCGTGGCCGACTATGTGGCGGGCTTGCAGCGGCAGGGCTGGTCAGTGCCCGACCAGGGTGTTTGGATTCAGGTGGGTCAGAGCGCGATCGCTGAGCACCGGGGCGATGTGTTGATGCCTGCCGCCTCGTTGACTAAGCTGGCGACCACCCTGGCTGCCCTTAAAACCTGGCCCCTCGACCACCGCTTCGAGACTCGGGTGGGCATGCGCGGCACCCTTCAGCCCGATGGCGTGCTCGACGGCGACCTGGTGATTCAGGGCAGTGGCGATCCGCTGTTTGTGTGGGAAGAGGGCATTGTGCTGGCCAACCGCCTGCAAGAGTTGGGCATTCAGCGGGTGACCGGGGAGATTTTGGTGAGCGGCTCCTTCACCATGAATTTTGAGGAAGAGCAGGCGGATTCTCTGGCGGATTTGCAGCAGGCGATGTCGGCCTCAACCTGGCCCTGGGAGGCGCGCCAGGCCTACGCCAACCTGCCGCCGGACACAACCCAGCCCAGCCTAGACATTGTCGGTACGGCCCGCTGGGTGCCAGCGACAGAGCTAGAGACCAGCGATGTGGAGTGGGTGGTGCAGCATCAGTCGCTGCCGCTGGTGGCGCTGCTCAAGGCGATGAATATTTACAGCAACAACGTCATGGCGGAAATGGTGGCTAGCTTAGCGGGCGGGCCGGAGCCAGTGATGACCAAAGCGACAGCGGCAGCAGAATTACCGCCGGGTGAACTCAGCCTGGTCAACGGGTCAGGCTTGGGGGTCGATAACCAGATGTCGGCGCGGGCGGCGGTGGCCATGACGGTGGCGATTCAGCGGGAGCTGAGCGGCCAGGGTTTTTCGGTGGCCGACGTACTGCCCGTCTCAGGAGAAGATGTGGGCACCCTCATCGATCGCCGCATTCCCCCCACAGCAGCGGTGAAGACGGGCAGCCTGGCTGAGGTTAGCGCTCTGGCGGGGATGGTGCCCACCGCCGAAAAAGGGCCGGTGTGGTTTGCGATTATCAATAAGGGCTGGGATATCCCTGATCTGAGGGTGCAGCAAGACCAGCTATTGCAGGCGATTCAGGCGCACTGGGGGGTGGCAGAAGCGCCCGCCGAGATGCGAACGAAGGTAGTGATGCAGACAGGGCCGTTTCGCTACGGCGACCCCAGCCGCAATCAGGTGGCCCAAGACGTAGCGTCGGAGTAGGGCGGCTCGGCATAGTGCTGGTGCAGGGCTAGGGCGATCGCCCTAGCTGCCCCCGGCTGCCCCATGCGGCGGCGACCATTCTCGGCAATGCGCTGGAGACGGGGGCCGTCGGCCAGGCAGGCTTGCAGCGCCGCCCCCGTCTCACTGGGCTGGCCAAGCAAAAGTATGGACTGCCCCAGCAGCCTCGACTGCGACTCGGCAAAGGCGTAGGTGAACTGCGGCCCAGTGCCAGGAAAAGTGACGACGGGTTTGCCCAGGCCGACGGCCTGCTCGGTGGCGGTGCCAGCGGTCGCGATCGCCGCATCGGCCAGGTGCAGGCACTCCGCAAAGGCGTTGGTGGTCAGCACCAGCACACCATTGTTTCGCTGAAACGTGAGAGCTTCCCCAGCCACAGGCTGCCAGCCCGCATCGAGTAAGACATCTTTAAACGCGGCCAGGTTGAGGGCGGGGGCGAGGGCGGCGAGCAGACGGATCTGGCGATCGCCGAAGGTGTCCATGACCGCTGCGATCGCACTCACCATCCGCTGCCAGTTGTCAAAGGCCTCGGGGGCGCGGGAGCCAGGCAGCAGTGCCAGGGTGAGCACCGCTGGTGCCGGGGCAAAGCTGGCGGTGAGCCGGGCCAGCTTGTCGGCGCTGGTATCGAGATCATCCATCATCGGGTTGCCGGGGTAGAGGGCGGGCACCCCCCGCTTTTGCAGCAGATCAGCGGTGAGCTGGTCGCGCACAAAGGCACCCTGGCAGCGGGGATGCGCCATCAGCCAGCGCTCCCAGGGCACGTAAACTGAGCCTGACCAGCCTTCTAACGGGGGGCGACCCGGCAATCGCTGGGTGTCGTCACGCAGGTAATATTCCGACTTGGCGGTGCCCACAAAGCAATAGTCGCCGCCGCTCTGCCAGGCGATCGCCAGAGGCACGATATCCCCCACCGCCAAAATTTTGCCGCCGCTTTTGGCCCACTGGCGGGCGGTTTTGAGCTGAGCCAGGGTCAACCCCACCAGCCCTCCCTGCAAATCGCGCCACAGTTGGTAGCGATCCATATAGATAAAGCCGCCGGAGGGCATGGCTTGGGTCGGCCCCTGGATGGCAATACCCGCTTTTTCATAGGCGCGACCCTCCCCCACAATCGGTAGCGCAGCCAGGGTCGGCGCACCGGGCATGCGGCGTAGCTGTTTGAGAATGCGAACCGCTATGCCGTCTTCACCGTGGCCATTGCTAATGCAGAGTAGCTTCATCGTTGCGGATTCAATACTATCGGTGAGGATTCAACCCCAATGTTGAAATCTCAACACCATTGCCAACCCTAACAGAAAATGCATAAAGCACACCTGGAGGAATCGGGCCGCAGCGGAGGGCGCTGTCGCCTAGGGTTTGGTGGGAGGCACTTTGGCTTTGGGCTTTGGCTTTGGTTTGGCGCTAGGCTCGACTAGTTTGGCCTTTGGCTTGGTCTCAGTCTGAGGCAGTCCTAGCGTTTGGCTAATGTGGTCCTGAACGGCGTCGCGATCGTAGGTGGTCTGCACCGGAAAGCGAATTAGGGGTAGCCCAGCGCTCTTGACGGCCTGGTTGAGAAAGTCGTCGCGTTTGACGCGATCGACCCGCTGGTGGCTGCTGTCGTCGAGCTCGACGGCGGCTAAAACCTTGAGACTATCGCGATCGCACAGCACAAAGTCAAAATGCTTGGCCGAGATTTTGTTAAACGCCCGCTGCCAGTCGCTCCGGTTTTCGGTCTGGGGTTTGAGCACATCGGCCACGCGCACTTTGCCCAAGACTTGATACCGATCGGTCGTCGCCTCCTGTAATGCTCGATAGAAGCTGAGTTCAGCTTTGGTAAATAGAGATTTTTGACGACTGTAGGTATAGGTCTGGGCTGTATTGGTCTCTTGGTCAGAGGCCGCCCGAGCCGGGATAGATGGTTTGGCTGCGCCTTGGCTACTGGCGAGCACCGTTAACCCGGCCACAACCACTGCACCCACAACCAGCAAGACAATAAGTAACGACACTTGGGCAACCCCTCCATATAACTAGCATGACTAGAATGCCCAAGCTCAATGCATATGGCAGCCCTCGTCGCAATCTGGGCGTTACTTAATGCAAGTATGATTTCCCCCCCCCAGCCCCCCAATGCTGGGGGGAGCCAGAGCCTCAAAGTCCCCCAGCATTGGGGGATTTAGGGGGCCATGCAGCAGCTAAAGGTTTTGCCGGTTCATTCCTCAATTCAGCAACGCCTCGCAATCTGCGCAAGAGATTTGCGTCAGTCGAGCGAGTCAGCGACGTCTCTAGCAGCCCCGAGGCGGTATTCGGCTACCTGCATTAATGCGGTTGAGGCCATTGAGGTTTAGTAGGGCGCTGCCATAGCGCACCACATCGGGGCTAACCTGGCGGCCTCGGCGCACTTGCAAATTGCCGCTGGGGCCAAAACTTTGAAACGTTTCTCCATCGCTGGAGACTCTAGCCCCCTGCAAATTTTGAACCGCAAAGCCCGATACCGTATTGCCACTTACCTGGCCCTGCACGCAAATGGCTTCCCCATCGACATAGCCAAAGACCCCTGTAATCGCGCTGCCCCGCTTGCTAAAGGTAAAGGTGACGCCGCCGTTTGCCAGTAGCGCCGCATCGGAGACAATGCTGCTGCTAGGGGTGCCGTTCCAGTAGCGGTAGTTGCCGTCTGGCAAATCTTGCACTCGGCTGAGGGCAGGCTGTGTTGCTGGGTTAGGAGGTTCTGATATAACTTGGGCTTGGGTAATCAGCATCACTGTTTCTGTGTCAGCGCACTCAGGGTTGCCCTGGCACGAAGCCGCCTGAATGTCGCCCATTTCATAGGTGAATCGTACCTGCTGACCGACGAGATCTTGCTCACAAATCTCAAAGTCGGCAAATTCTGTAAAAATTTCCCCCTGGTTATCTGCCACTTCGACATAACAGGCGCGATCGCCCACATTTAAGCTTTGAACAGTACCCATGGCGGGCTGTTGAGCTTCGCTGGGCTGTGTTAGTAGTAGGGGCAAGCCCAGAGCTGATAGGGCGATTGAGAGCAAAAAGTTTGTTTTTTTATGCAACATGGTTTGGTAGATGTAATAGTTCTTGAAAGTAGGCACCCCTCGTTAGACGTCGCTCTGATTCGCTAAAACCATTGCTATGCCGTTCTCAATAGAGATGATCAAACAGGACGATGCGCTATCAAAAAAACTGAAGGTTTTAGATGGTGTGCAGACAAGATAGCTTGATTACAAGGTGGCTTGCCCTAAACAAGGCTGTAACTTTGCCCAACAGCAGCGTACCATTCTGCCATCGGGCGATCGCCTAAAAAGCGCCCTGTAACAAACAAGCAACAGTCGTCGGCATAAATGTTAAGGGTATAGGTCGCCGCTGAGGGCGATCGCTCGATGTACTCAGGTCGTCTGAGTTATTCCACTACATAGGAAGAAGCCATTGACTTTTTATAACCTTTTTGAAAAAGAAGATTGGGGCCGGTTCTACCATTCCCGCATGGGTAATTCATGGTTGGTTTAGGCAACCGATGGGGCTGATTTTCTACTTTGCATTTCAAAGCCCATAGGGCTCGGGTTGAAGGGCTACTTGGTTGGCGATCGCCCCATAGAGTCGATCTGATATAAGCGTATAGGCTTCATCGGTCAGACTTGCCGGGCTTTGAAATGCCTGTCCCGCAAAGTCTTCATAGAGCGGATAAAAATTCAATACCTGAGCATTGGCCGACTGTGTTTTGGCCTGGTTGGCAACGGCGGCTAAGCCAGCAAACCCAGTGCGCATTTGTTCTAGGTAGGCATCGTCTAGCTCGGCTAAAATTGCCGATTCTTCAGAAGTCAGAGACTCTGGCTTACGGCTGGAGATTTCTGGCTCAATGGCGATAATGAGGCGCTTTTGATTGGCGGCGGCCCAGCTCACCATCTGCCGCATGTGACGACCGTAGCGATCGATGCGCTGTTCGAGTTCGGCCTGATCAGCGGGCAGGCGATCGCTGAGGGTAGCATCCAGAGTGGGTGAGTAGAGATTGAGCGGTTCTGCCAGGCGCGGCTCTGCCTGCTGCTGTTGCAGCCCGTAGCGTTTAATGCCCTGCACTACGTAGAGCTGGTCAAACCAGGCCCGCGTCTGCTCGCTGAGCTGAGCGCCTAACGACTGGCTTTCTCCAGTCAAATATTGCTCTAGCCCTGGCACATCGCTGCCCCGGTCAGCGCTAGGCAACATCAGGTCGGCGTAGCCCCCGATCACCACCACAAAGTCTGGGTTGTAGGCTGCAACCCGCTGGGTCAGCATGGCCAGCGCATTGCCCGATGCGTAGCCGGGTACGGCTGCATTTACCACTCGATATTGCCCATCGCGAATGCGCGGCGGCAGCGCCAGGGCCCTTTGCACCTGGTCGGCCCGAAAGGGCAGCGAGCTAGGCTGAAACTGCTCGGGGTTAGCCCGCTGCTGGGCAACTTGATCGTTGAGCCGGGTCTCTAGCTTGCTGGCAAAGGTGGTTTGGTTATTGGAGCTGAGCTGGCCAAAGGCTGTCGAACCGCCGAGGACAAAAATTCTGATCTCGCCCGCTGCCTTGGTGCTGGGCACGGCTTCGTCGTCTCGAAAGCCGCTGTCGTTGATCTGCCAAAAATTGCTCTGCTGATTGCCCGCCAGCCGATAGCCCAGCAGGGGATCGCGCAGCGCGCTCAACTTGCCGTTGTTGGGCAGTCCGGCGTAGGGCTGCCCATCCCGACTGACAAACCGTAGGTGGTAGGCATCGATGACATCAGAGGCCGGATTGGCGGTGAAGCGATCGCTGGTGCCCGTGGCGTGGGCCACCAGTCGCGTCAGCAGCTCAATGCCAACAGGAACGCCAATTAGCAGCAGAAGAAACAGCGCCAACCGCAAACGGCGACGCGACTTCTTCTTCTTGTATTGGTAGCTGCTGTACATAAATTCCGCCACTCTCAAGTCCTACAGAACAAATAGGCAAATTAGCAGATCGATTGTAGGCGATCGCCGCCCTTTTGCCCGAATGGCCGTCAAATTGTAGTCAAAACCCAACGCAGTCCATTGGCAGAGGCTGCACCATGGGTTGAACCCCCTAGCTTAGAAGCCGAAAGGTCAACTTATGTTCCGCAACGCGCCGAATTGTTCAGAATCCACACAAGCCAGGCGCTGCTGGCCTACTGGAGAAGGCGATTGAAAGGCGATCTGCTGTAGCGTTTAGTTACCTGTTGCTTCTCCCCTGAGACTCTACCCGTTGTTGTCAGTGGCTAGCGATTCGTATTCTCAGCACAGTGGCCATCACTACAAACATTTTAGGGTTGGAAAAACAATTTTTAGGGGTCACAATCGCGTGACTAAAAGGCAAAACGATTCATTTCGTTTCCCCCAGCTTTGGGGTGCTGGGGGACGAAGATCGGGTGATCTGGAAAGCGTCTAGGCGAACATAGCGGTTTTGATTGTTAGACGCCTAGGCTGGCGCGGGTGCGGGAACCGACAACGCCATCGGCGGCTAGTCCTCGGCTGGCCTGATACTGGCGCACGGCGCGATCGGTGCCGGGGCCAAACACGCCGTCGGCCACTACCGAAAATCCGGCGCGGGCGATCGCCTGCTGCACGGCCCGCACATCGTCGCCTCGGGTATAGGGGTTGGCCAACCGCAGCACTCGGATAAAGGAGGGCGAGGTCGGGGTAGGCGGGGTGGTGGTCTGCTGTTGTAGCCTTGTCCAGGTTTCAGGGCCGACAACGCCATCGGCGGTTAGTCCGCGGCTGGCCTGAAATTGGCGTACGGCGCGATCGGTGCCGGGGCCAAAGATGCCGTCGGCGGTGACGGCGATGCCCTGACGGCTGAGGGCCTGTTGCAGCATCAGCACGTCGCTACCTGAGGTGAGCGGGTTGGCGAGCCGCAGCAGCCGGTTTTGGGCCGGGGGTGGGGCGGGGGGTGACTGTTGCAGCCTTGCCCAGGTCTGGGGGCCAACGACGCCATCGGCGGGGAGACCCTGCGATCGCTGAAACTGCTCGACGGCGATCGCCGTCGCCGGGCCAAAGTAGCCATCGGCCACCACATTCGCCCCCCAGCGCACCAGCGCCTGCTGCACCTGCTGCACATCCTGCCCGTTGGTGTAGGGGTTGGTAAGCGACAGCAGCCGTGGCCCTGGGGCAGCGGGTGCACCGCCGCCACCGCCCGACACCGTAGGCCGGTTGGCCAGATAGGTCTGGGCCTCTTGGCTCAGATAGCGGTTGCCGCTGGGGGTGCGGCCACCGGCCAAATACCGCTGCCCGGCGGTGCTGAGGGCTACCCCTGGCGTGCCCGCCAAAAACACATTGGCCTCCGACAGGCGGCGGCGCAGCAGCCCTTCTTCCACATTGGTGCCGGGGTTGCGGTAGAGAATGAGAGCCGCCTCTAGGTTGCGCCACTCCTGGTTGCGCAGCACCCGCGAAATGGTTTCAAAACCGTTGGCCCCGAAAAAGTAGGCGCCCAGGTTATAAGCAAAGCTGAGAATTGCCCCCTGCTGGTTGTCATTCATCGTTGACCAAGCGGGAATGCGCTGCTGGGGCGGCAGGTAGGTGTTGGCGACCTGCATCATCAGCAACTCGTCGGCCTCTTCTCGGGTGATGCGATCGCCCAGCTTAAAGGGCTGACCATTCTTATTACGGGTCGAACCCCAGCCAATGGTGATGGGCAAATTCCCGGTCTTGGGGTCTGGATAAGCTTGTAGACTCAAGCCCTCAAAGGTTTTGATCAGGTCTAGACCTGGCGTGGGCACCCCGGCCATAGCAATTACCTCGCGGAAAACGTTAGCACTTACCGCAAGTGTATCGATCTGGGGTGCCCTCTAGATTCCCTGCTGTAGGGTTAGGGCCAAAGGGTGCCGGTGGGGCGACAGTGGCCAAAGACCCCATGCCAGTTCACCACCGAGCCGATCACGGCGATCGCCGGAGCTTCAAACCCCGTCTCTGCCACCTGGGCCACGATGGTGGTCAGCGTGCCAATCAGCGTTTCTTGCTGCGGGTAGGTGCCCCAGCGAATTAGCGCCACGGGGGTGTCGGCGCTGAGGTCGGCAGCCAGCAGCTCGGCGGTAATCGTCCCCAGGTTGTGAATGCCCATATACACCACAATGGTTTCAGACCCCTGGGCCAGGGCGCGCCAGTTCACCCTCGGTCGATACTTGCCCGCCGACTCATGGCCGGTCACAAAGGTCACCGACGAACTCTGGCTCCGGTGGGTGACCGGAATGCCCGCATAGGCCGGTACCGCAACTCCAGCCGTGATGCCCGGCACCACTTCTACCGCAATGCCGGCTGCCACTAGGGCCGCCATTTCTTCGCCGCCACGCCCAAATACAAAGGGGTCACCGCCTTTGAGACGCACTACCACAGCGTGAGCCCTGGCTTGATCAATGATCAGCTGATTGATTTCCTCTTGCCCTAGAGAATGGCGACCGCGCCGCTTGCCCGCGTTGATCACCGTGGCCTGGGGGTTAATCATGGCCAAAATGGGCGCGCTCACTAAGGCGTCGTGGATGACCACATCGGCGCACTCTAGCAGCCCCTTGCCCCGCAGCGTAAACAGGCCCGGATCACCCGGCCCCGCACCGACCAGGTAAACCATGCCGTAGGTTTGCCCTCCCTGGGGCTGGACTGTAGGCTGAGAAGCTGCCGACACCATAGGCGTGATCAAATCCAAACAACAAACGAGGCTTATAAATTTGCCATCCCCCTTAGGGTAGACCGTTGCTGACCCAAGTGAGAGAATCTCCTGCTAGGACACCAGCGACGACGGGTGAATTGCGTGGCGAAAGGCCACTCGCTGCATTGGCACCAGCGCCTGCGGGGGCTTGGTTGGTATGCGATCGAGGGCGAGATCAATCACCAGACGGGCCAGCTCAGGCGAAGGCCCCAACGGCGGCAGTAGGTGAAAGCCCATCTGCGGGAAGCGCTCGGCCAGATCCTCAGTGTGGTGGGTAATAGCATCGGTGGTGCTGCCCGCAAATAAGAAATAGGGCAAAATCGCCACCCGCTGCACCCCACTTTGCATGTGGTGAATCACCTGGGTGTCTAAGCTGGGAGCCACAACCCAAAAGGCAGCAATGCCCCCCAGCCCCTGAGCCAGGGCGTAAATCGGAGCATTGCCCCCAGAGCGGCGGCTGCCGTGGCTTAGCACAATCAGCGCTTCGGTGGCGGTGGTGCGCAGCTTGTGGCGCAAGAGACCGATAAGACCGGGATGGCTGCCCAGGTGCGGGCAAACCTCCAGGTTTAGACCCGGCAGCGCTTGGCGAGCCAGCTCGATCTCCGCCGGAATGTCTTCCATCACATGGACGCCAGCCAGCAAAAACAAGGGAATTACCCGCACTCGATGCACCCCTGCGGCCTGGGCCCGTCGGCTAAAGGCGACAATTTGCCGGTGCAGCGGCACAGCCCCAACTTCAAGGCAGGCGGTGCCCACCAGCGGGCCATTCACCGTCTCAGGCTGAGATACTCGGCTACGAAAAATGCCGCCTTCTTCCCGGATGGGGTCAGTCATGCTAGGGCGCAGCCAGTCTAACGCTGGAGCACGCCGCAGAAATGATGCCGCCTGGCTAGCCGCCGATCGCCCCGTGACCGACCGTTCAACAGTCTCCAAACGAATATCTGAACCGTCGGGAGGGCTGGGGTTGTGCCCTCTCCAGCCAGTTTCGTGCGATCGCACGAAACTGGCTAACCGCTCCATGCCCTGGCCGGGTCGGGGGTCGCGACTACCATGGGACACCAATAGATAAGCTGTCGATGCAGATACAGGCACAGGCAAACTCTAACCCTCTAGACAACAGCAGCAAACCATCCACACACCGCTCAACACCTGGCCTAGCAATCTACAGAGGGCAAATCTTTCCCCTCGTGACAGATAGTGCTGGCTCCTCATTATAAATATTTAGTTCAGGGCATCTGGTATCGTATCCATCAAAAGGTGTGGGGGTTTAAGCTGGCTCAATATTTGAGCGGCCCCCAAGTAACTCAGCTCCTAGGCCCGTTGTGGTAAAATAAAAACTGATTTGCGGGTGTAGTTTAGTGGTAAAACCTTAGCCTTCCAAGCTAATGATGGGGGTTCGATTCCCCCCACCCGCTTAAATGGTGAAAACCCCTAACCGCAAGGCTTTCAGAGATTTTCTTTGATTTTGGGATGGTTGCAAGTTAGTTCTCTTTCAAGCTATAGCTGCTGTTTCCATAGGCCATCTGTTCTCGAATAGGTTCTAAGCCGGTTGGCCGAGACTGAGGGCATCAGCCATAATGGAGCACTGATGCTTGAGTTGGCGATCGCAGGCCGCCAGCAGATCCATTACCGTAGTGTCATTCAATGCCGCTAACCGGGGCGAGAAAGCTCCATAGCGCCGCAAAAACTCTAGATAGTAGGCTTGATGCTGGGCCTGAGAGAGGTCAGGGGCGACCTGAAGCACAAAGTCGTAGTCTTCGATGGTTTTGTTCTTCCCATTACAGTTACCTTCGGTCAGGTCTACCCAACAGTCTTCGTAGACCAAAAAACAGTGAATTTGAGGAATAAAGTCTAGACCATAGGGTTGTAGCAGCGCATTGACCCCTGTGACAATCTCATCGTCGAGACGGTAGAACCCCAGATTTTTGTGAACCGGCAGGCTGTGTTCTTGAGCCAGGCGAGCGATCGCCCCGTGTTTAGCGGTGCAGCTGCCGTAGCCTTCCTCAAACAAAATCAGAGAATTTTCGCTGTTGGAGTTGGCGGCGTAGGGCAATTTTTTTGTCCAGCGGCAAGCCTCGTGAAATGTCTTTAGCCCTTGCTGTAAAAACTTCTCAGCGATCGGGCCGTTGGCCTGGAGCATGACGTCAGGTAAGACTTTGATAGGGTGCATGGTCACGATCATCCCAGGCTTAATGTGCTAAATAATTGACTCCGCCAGGATGCCCGCCTAAAATTCTGCCCAGCCCTGACCAGCTTTCAACCGGACTTACAGCCCATTAAACTAAGTGCTGCCTTAACCTAGCTGAAACTGTATCAATCAAACCAACCGTTACGATCAGAATAATCATAATGGCGCAAACATCTTGATATTCAAAGGCGCGGAAGCTTTGGTAAAGGGAAACCCCAATTCCGCCAGCGCCAACAATTCCCAATACTGCCGCTGAACGCACATTCGATTCAAAGCGGTAAAGCGTGAACGAAGTCCACAGGGGCACCACTTGGGGAATGACACCAAAGACAATTTCTTGCACCTTGCTTGCCCCCGTGGCGCGGATGCCTTCTACAGGCCCAACTTCGATCGCTTCGATCGCCTCTGAAAACAGCTTTGCCAAGATGCCAGCGGTATGAACAAATAGCGCTAATACTCCGGCAAAAGGGCCTAAGCCCACAGCAACCACGAAGATGAGCGCAAAAACAACCTCATTAATCGCTCGCATCGTATCTAGAAGCCGTCGCACCGGAAAGACAATCCAGGCGGGACAAATGTTGCTTGAGGCCAAAATTGACAGGGGAACCGCCAGAATGGCCGACAGCAGCGTGCCCCAAATACCCATCGCCACGGTTTCGAGGGTATCTTGCAGGTAAGACCGCCAGTTAGAGAAGTTAGGCGGAAAATATCGGGTCACGTACTCCGCCATTGTGCCGCTACCCTGAAATAGCTCAACAAAGCTCAGGTCGCTAAGTCGGCCTGCGTAAATCAATATTGCGATCGCTAAAACTAAGTAGCCAATGCGAACGGGGGTAATTCGGGGGCGCTCTTTAGCCAAAAGATCGCGAGCCGCAGGAGAGGCGACGAGTTGATCGGGATAAATAGAAGCCGGAGATTCAGTCATAGGGTGAATAGGTCAGGTGCGATCGCAACGGGTACATTCAGGCAGATCTTCGGGCGCTTTCGTAGGTAGTATCATGCGAAATCCGCATTGGAAAACCCCGGTTCAAAATAGGAATCTCGTAGGGGCAGTGCAATGCCCCTACAACCCGGATGCATCCAAATAGGATTCGCTAAATAACCCCTTTGGCAACTCTATTGAAGAGGTGCTGAATACAGGTATGAACCCAGCATTTAGGCCTCCTACAAAGCTTCGAGCTGCTTGTTCAGCTCATCAAGCTGAGACTGCTTCGCTTCAGGACTCAGATTGGCGTCGTTCTGCACTTCCATCATCTTTTGGCCGAGATCCAGCTCACGAATAGTATCCCAATCGGCATCAGTGGCCTGGTCAAAACCTTGCCAGCCCAGGGGCTCTAGCACCGCAGCATCTTTGTAGTTGTAGAAGAAGTCTTTAAACTGGTCTTTCAGGCAATCGGGTAAGTCATTCCGATAGGCGACTGGATCGCTAGGGATGACAGGAGATGTCCAAATAATCTGGATATTCCCAAAGGCTTCTGGATCACCTTGCTCAAGTTTCAGCAGGTTTTCGCTGTTGTTGGTCGCTACATCTACCTGTTGATTGGCGATCGCCTGGGCTGTGGCTTCATGGCTGCCCGCAAACAGCAGTTCTTCAAAAGCCTCATTCGGGTTAATGCCATTTTTGGCAAACACATAGTAGCTGGGCACCACAAAACCCGAGGTCGAGTTGGGGTCATTAAAGGCAAAGGTTAGATCAGCGGCGTTCTTGATAACGTACTGATCGCCGTCGCCAGCTTCAACATCAACGTTTTCAAGGATGGGGTTATCTTTGTTGGTAATCAAATGAGAGTAGTAGCCCTTGGTGCCGTCTGAGTTGACGGTTTGGGCAAAGGCTTCGGCATCGGAACGAGCCGCGGCTTCAATGTAAGACTTACCGCCATACCAGGCGAGCTGAATCTTGCCCGCGCCCATGGCCTCAATGACGCCAGCGTAGTCGGTGGCGTAGAAACCGTTGATGGGGCGACCCAACTCTGCTTCCATAGCGGCCAAGAAAGGCTCCCACTGAGTTTTAAGGTTGGCTTGGGATTCAGTGGAGATGATGCCGAAATCGATTTCGGCTAATTCTGGCGCACAGGTTGCACCGGCAGCCTCACCGGGGGCATCAGCATTGTCTTGCCCGGTTGTGCTGCAACCTGCAATCAGAGCAGTACCGGCTAAGACCAGAAAAAATCGGGCAGACCACTGGGTTAAAGCAGATGTCATGGTGGCAAATCCTCAAGACTACAAATTAGAACTGTGGGAATGAGTTAGCTACGGGCTAAGAGATTTAGCTCTTGGATTGGGAGCACTCAGGTGAAACCCTGGATCGGCTGCTGCTAAAAAGCTGAGAAAACTTCGGCATGACCGCTCAAAACCAATTCCTCGGCGGCGGCACCGTAAATCGCATTGAGCTGTTGGTCATCTAAGCTATGGATATGACCATCAAATCGAACGGTGCCGTCCCGCAGTGCGATCGCACGTTTGTAATAGCAGCGCACCACCTGCACCTGGTGCAACGAGGTGATGATAGTAATGCCCTGCTCCTGGTTTAGATGGGTCAATAGCTCCATCACCTTGCGGGCTGACTCCGGGTCAAGGGAGGCGATCGGTTCATCGGCCAGAATGATTTTGGCTCCCTGCATCAGACAACGAGCGATCGCCACTCGCTGCTGTTGACCACCCGATAGGGATGACGCCCGCTTGTAGGCCTGATTTAAGATACCGACTCGCTCTAGAGCACTGAGCGCGCGCAGTTTTTCCTGTTGGCTAAAGCCCCGCACGAGCGATCGCATGATCGAAACTTGCGATAGATTGCCAACCAGAACGTTTTCCAGCACCGTCAGACGATTGACCAGATTGAACTGCTGGAAAATAAACCCAATCTGGCTGCGCAGCTGACGCGCCTTAGAATGCAGCTTACCGTCAACCTGCAGCGGACTGCCGAAGATTTCTACGGTGCCCTGTTCAGCGAGCTGTAGGGCATTCAAGTTGCGCAACAGAGTAGACTTGCCGGAACCAGAAGCTCCCACCAGCGCCACCATTTCCCCCATACCAACCTGCAAACTCACCGTCTGGAGCGCAGGTTGCCCCTTGAAAGACTTAGATAACTGCTGAACCTTGACAGCGGGGGCGGCAAAGGAAGCCTCCAACGCACTCTCCGTAGCTGATCGCATGGCTATATATTGGCCCAGTTGAACATCATGGCCCGGCATAGATGGATGTTGATGGCCAAACAATTTATGTAGATGTCTAGACAAAAACGATCCCTAGCGAGCCATAGCCATATTCCAGCAGGCAGTTTAAGACCCTTCCCAAGGTTGATTAAGCTTGCGTAGAAAACCGTTTAAGGTTCTTGGAGCGCTGCTCAACGCCGCCATGCTTTGCCCCTTAGTCCCAATCCCAGTGGCAGTCAAAAGCTTAAAGTCCTTTAGCCCTGGGAGATTTAAAGAGAGGCCGGCATCTACGGCGTTGCTGATCAGTAGTATGATTTGCCCCCCTAACCCCCCAATTCTGGGGGGGAACCAGACAACCTCAAAGTCCCCCAAAATTGGGGGGTTGGGGGGCCGATGCAGTAACCGTTGCTTTTGCAGATTCATTCCTCAATTCAGCAACGCCGCAGGCATCTACTAAGCCTCATTTTCCAGCACCAGCTCCATTCGGTCTCCCCGAAACCGGGTGACCCCGTACTCAATCACCACACCCGTTTGATCGACATTAATCGACTCAGATAACAAAATTGGCCCATTAGCAGGCATTTTTAGCAATCGTGCATCATTGGCCTGGGCTAGACGGGCCGAAACGCGCGTGCTGCGGCGAATATGGTCACGGCCATACTCCGTCTGCAGCATCTTCGAAATAGAGCGATAGGTCTGGCAGTGGTCAATTAATCTGGGAAAATGCTGGCCCGGAAAGTAGCTGCTGGAAATATTGATCGGTATATCGTCAATGGAACTCAGGCGCTCAAATAATAGGACTGAGGCTCCGACATCAATCTCCAACCGTTTCGACAGCCTGGTATCGGCATTGATCTCGACAATACGCAGCACCTGCCACAGGGGTTGTAGCGATTGGGCTTTGAGAGATTCATTGAAGCGCACCCGCTTGCCAATCGGTACGGCGATCGGATCCGCCATCACAAACGTGCCTCGGCCCCGCTCTACACCAACAATGCCTTCTTGCCGCAAAACCTCTATCGCCCGTCGCAGGGTGTGGCGGTTGACCCCAAATCGCTCGCTGAGTTCGGTTTCTGTCGGCAAGCGATCGCCGACTTTAAACACAGCTTCTCGAATGTTGCAACGCAGCTGACTGGCAATTTGCAAATACAGTGGCAGAGCTTCTTGATGCATGTTGATTCGGTAGGGCTCAAACAGAAGCCGTAAATAAGTATAGTCGTATCCCAAGGGCAGGCGATCGCAGTCCGTCGAGGTGCACAGCCATATCCGCAGTTGTTCATTGTTATTCATCGGTGATGACAGCCCAAGGCTCCCTAACGCCTGTGACGTTGCTAGAACTAGGTGGCCGTGCCGCAGGTGGTACTCTGTGTTCGGGATCCGAAGCTGACGAAAAATTTACTGTTTCAGATGCTACTCACTAGCGAATCAGTAATTACACGTAATTTACTCAAAATAAAAACCCATAGGTTAACGAAATATAGGGTTGATTTAACGGCTTTTTTACCTAACGTGTCCCCGTTTAGTGGAAAAATGCCTTCGTTGAGGAATTTGGTTCTTGTTGATTGACAGAAGCATTTTATGCTGAATTTTTTAATGGTTTCAGATCTCAAAAAAGTAGCAGAGAAACTATTGGCCGCAGCAGTGCTTGCCTCCGCTATTGAAGCATTTTTACTAGGCCAACCCGTTCATGCAAGTCCGGATCCCATAACGGTAACTATAGAAGTCTATGGCACCCCCCCACGGAGTGTGTTGGATGGACAAGCTCAATCTGCAGCAGTCGATGAGATTACAAGAGCCTTTGCTCAAAATTCGCAGTTAAGCTCAGTTGAAATCGATGTTTTAGGGCATATCAACGGACGGGTAGTGCCAGTTTTTAGTCTTAGTGTTTCTCGAGAACAGTGGTTGAGCGATCGCCAGCGTGCTCTTCAAACTGCTCAATATTACTATTCTTCCTACGGTTTGCTTGGGTTAGACTCAACCGGTGAAGGTCAGGCCTCAACGACGCTAGCCCAGGCACCAGCAGCGCCTTTGGTGAGCCGAGACCCGTCTGTCCAAGTGAATGCGGCGTTTCGTCAAGGTCGTCTAAGCCCCGAGGAATACGATCAGTTAATTGATGCTCTCGACTAAAGCGCTACAGCTTACTAGCCAGAAATACGCTACAGGCAAGCCCGTGCATCACTGACTAGGGCTTCGGTTTGTAGCGACTCTAATGTAATTAATAGTCCTCAAACGTTGCTCCTGCAAAATGGAGTGCGACAGATTTTTCCGTTTCTACAATTCAAATTCGGATTAATCCTTGACGACCCACTAACCTTTAGCTGGATTCTTAAGGAAATAAATTCTATTGACATGAAGCTCGAATATTCAATTCAGAAATTTTTCAATTAACCAAACTTTAACTTCAGCTTGGTTGCAATTAATACTTTATTGAGTCAATATTGCTGACAGAAAAGATTGCGCGAGATGACCGTTGTTTGGATTTGTCGTCTTGCTATTTATGGATTTATCTCATCCATAAAAGAGATGAAATAGCCTTTGCTAAAAGAAACTTTTGGCCGGTTTGCAGGGGTAACTCTGAGCAAGTTTGGTGACCTTTGGCCTGCAAGGGTCTGTAAGTTTTAATGCTTTGAAGAGGAGAAGGAGTACGATGTCTAATTTCTCACGGCGTCAGTTTGTCATGCTGATGTCTGCGGCGGCAGCGGGTACAGCAGTGGCCCCCATGGGCTTGCTAAATGCTCGTCGGGCCATGGCCCAGGGAACCTGTAATACCGCTAGCTTTACAGTGCCGGGCTTTGGCACCCCCACGCCTAAGTTGCCCAACAACACCAAAAGTTTGGGGAGCCTGGCTAACACTCCCTTGATTACCCTGCCCGACAAGTTTCAGTACACCGCTATCTCCATTCGTGGGGATGTCATGTCTGACGGTGCAATTGTTCCGGGCAACCACGATGGCATGGCCGCGTTTCAGGGCCGCAGCGGCAACTACATTCTGGTGCGTAACCATGAGCGGAATCCTGGGGGCGGCGGCACCGTTGCGCCCAACGGTAAGCAGTATGACCCTTACACGGGTAGCTCTTTGAACAGCGGCGGCGGCGGTACCACCACGGTCGAAGTTGATCGCGACGGTTTAGTAGTCCGGGACTATGTTTCCCTGAGCGGCACCATCCGCAACTGTGCCGGTGGCCCTACCCCCTGGGGTTCCTGGATTTCCTCGGAAGAAAACGTAGCCACTCCGGCTACTGACCCGCGGGTGACCAAAAAGCACGGCTACAACTTTGAGGTTCCTTCCCAGTTGGGTCAAGCCGTTGACCCAATCCCGCTGGTGGCGATGGGCCGCATGAACCATGAAGCGGTTTCGGTTGATCCCCAGAGTGGGTATGTCTTTGAAACCGAAGATCGGGGCGATAGCGCCTACTATAAGTTCGTGCCTAAGGTGCGGAAACCCAATGGCTTTGGCGATCTGCAGCAAGGGGGTGACCTCTATGCCATGGTCATTAAGCCGGGGCAGCGTTCTGACTGCACCGGGGCTTTAATTCCCACTGGCGGAACAAATGACCGGGGCGGCAGCTTTAGCGGGGTTGATACCCGTGGTCTGGGCGCGAATGGTTCGGGCAGCCTGCTACCTTTTCTGGGGCAACCCCTCCGCGTGGAGTGGGTCAAGCTAGATGATGTTGACCCAGCGGAAGATACCCTGCGGTACGAAGCGTTGGCTAAGGGAGCTGCCGCGTGGTACCGGGGCGAGGGTGCCTGGTATCACCAGGGCAAGCACTACTGGGTTTGCAGCAATGCTGGGGATGAGGGCGAAGGGCAGGTATGGGCCTATGACCCCAGCAATGAAACGGTCACCCTAGTAGTTGAATCGACGAATGAAAACCTCTTGGATGGCCCCGACAACATTACGGTGGCGCGGGATGGCACCCTCTACCTCTGTGAAGATGGCAGCGGCGGCCAACCGGGCGCGCCCAATTTCAGCCAGCGGGTGGTTGGGGTAGATGCTAGCGGTGGTTTGTTTGAGTTCTGTCGCAACATCATTCCGGGTAGTACCAGCGAGTTTGCCGGAGCCTGTTTCTCTCAGAACGGCAAATATATGTACGTCAATGCCCAGGGATCTGGCATTACGTACTGTATTTGGCGGACGGATAATCGCTCGATCGCACTAAATGGTGCAACGGCTTAACTGTGTTGAGTCAATCACCTCAGTTCTGACGTAACCCCTACCAGCCAGCTTTTGGTTTTTGCCCAAGCTGGCTGGTTACTTTACCCTTTGGTTATTCCTCCCGCCGTCACTCAAAACAAGAATGAGAAGCTGTTTCTGTTCTGGCAGTTGGTGGGGCTGGATCAGTTTTTCATCACGCTTATATTCAGGAGCCCGATGCTATGCAAACCGTACCTTGGCCCGTTTCTGCTTGGAAGCAGCTCAAACAGGGAAAAATTTCCTGTGAAGAGGCTCTCAGCCTGGTGCGCGATGACGAGGGCATCCTCAAACTAGACCTGCTGGATGAGGAGGTTTGTAGTCGCTTTTTTCAGTATTGTCAGGGGCAAAAACTGCCCCCGGTTGTGCCGCTGCTGCTGTGGCAAAGCTGCTTTTACCTGGGCAGCCCGGTTGACGTTTCCCCTGAGGTGTTGGAGACGATTGGCGATCGCACCCTGACGACCGTCAAAGTCCTACCCATTGCGGCCAAGAGCTATCGGGCCTGGTACCACACTCGTACCGCCGACCTGACTCGCATTACCTCTAGCCGTCTGCTAGACCCAATCACCGGCCAGCAATCGACCGATGACATTGGCGAAACCACTGAGCTATTTCTGTCTAAGGCCGAGGGGCAAATTGAGCGGATTAAGGCGATCATTTCTAGCGCCCTACAGCACCAGGCCAGCGACATTCACCTAGAACCGACCCTAGAAGGGCTGCGGGTGCGCTACCGAATTGATGGAGTACTGCGCGATATTACCCTGCTGCCAGGGGAGATCAGCCGCCGGGTGGTGGTGGCCCTGAAGGTAATGGCCAACATGGACATTGCCGACAGCCGTCGTCCGCAGGATGGCCGGATTGGGGAAAAATACCAGGTCGACAACGAAGCCGACCAGAGTATGGACATGCGAGTTAGCACCTTGCCCTGCGTTTGCGGTGAGAAGGCCGTCGTACGTCTGCTGCCCCGCGAAAACCCCTTCACCACCATTGATAAGCTGGGGTTTTCGCCCAAAGCGCTGAAAATTTACAAAACCTGGCTAGAACAGCCCCAGGGCATCATTGTTTTCACCGGGCCGACTGGCTCCGGTAAAACCAGTACGCTCTATACCAGTTTGCAGGCGATCGCCACCGAGCATGTCAACGTGGTCACGGTGGAAGACCCGGTGGAATACGTGCTGCCCCGCATCACCCAGACCCAGGTGAACGAAGCGGCGGGCATGACCTTCGCGGCGGGGCTGCGATCGATCCTGCGCCAAGACCCAGACATCATTATGGTGGGAGAAGTGCGGGATCACGAAACCGCAGAAACCGCCATTCGGGCGGCCCTCACTGGCCACCTGGTGTTCACTACCCTGCACACCAACGATGCCGCTGGGGCAATTCCCCGCATTAAAGACATTGGGCCAGATCCTGGGTTAATCAGCGATGCCCTTTTGGGGGTGGTCGCTCAACGCCTAGTGCGGCGCATCTGTCCCCACTGTGCTGAACCCACCCAGCCCAACCCAGAACTCCTAGCCATATTGCAACTGGATGCCGCTCAAATCAAAAAGGGCAACTGGCGACGGGGGCGAGGGTGCCCAGCCTGCTTCCAGTCTGGATATTCGGGTCGAGAAGCCGTGGTCGAGATGCTAGAGGTGGACGATCGCATGCGCGAGCTGATCTACGATGGCACCATGACTCAACTGCGCCGCCACCTCAGCAAGAGCGACTCGATCTCATTTCGCACATCGGCCATTGAAAAAGTCATGGCCGGAGTCACAACCCTAGAGGAAGTACTGCGGGTACTGCCCAGAAGCGCTCTAAAACTAGTGAGTACTGTGGAACCGGAACCGCTGCACCTGGTACAGCGATTGGGATGAGACAAGGCCTGCTGAAAAACGGCACCATGTCGGGCCGATGGCCCTAGGCCTGTCCAAAAACGATCAATCTGCGGCAGGCCTAGCCCGATACTCTAACTCGACGGAATAGGGATTGCATTCTACTTAATCATGCCCCATAATTCGTCTAGACATCTATACAAATTTAAGTTGCTGTTAATGGTTGGTTAAGTGATGGTGGACACAGCCCAAGCCCAGTCAAGATCGGAGTGGATATCGGCCCTGGTCAAGGCACCGCTGGCGCTTTTGGAAGAGCGGGTCGCTACCTTAGGGGCGCTGCCCGAGTATCACTTTTTGCGATCGCCCGAAATTGGCTTGGCCATGGTACGTGGCCGCGCAGAAGGGGCAGGTCAGCCTTTCAACCTGGGAGAAATCACCCTAACCCGCTGCGTTGTTCAGCTAGAGCAAGCTGGGGATGACTCTATCTCGGGTTTTGGCTATGTGGCGGGGCGATCGCAGCGCCATGCTGAACTCGCCGCCGTTTGCGATGCCCTGCTGCAACATTCTGACTGGCAAGCCAAGGTTCAAACCCAGGTAATCGAGCCGCTGCGAGCCGCTGCCCGCCAACAGCGAGTGGCTGAAGCGGCTGAGGTAGAGTCTACCCGCGTCAATTTCTTTACCCTGCTGCGAGGAGAAGCTTAAAGCAGAGCAGCACCCGTCGCTACAAAATCTAAATTTCACGCCCCCATAGTCCCTGCTCTATGCTCACGACCCAACTCCCCGGATTCAAAGATCCCGTCCATGACGCTCAGCAAACCTTTCGAGCGCTGCTAGATGCCTTGGCGCGACCGGGCATCCAGCAAACCACCGCATCCCTGACCCCACCGGAGGGGCTAAACCCTGGCTGCGCGGCGGCTTGCCTGACACTGCTCGACTTGGAGACAACGGTGTGGCTACAGCCGGATATTGCAGAATCCGCACGCTCTTGGCTGGTGTTTCACACCGGGTGCCGATTCACGGCTCAGCCCCAAACGGCTGATTTTGCCGTAATTAATAATGTTGAAACCATGCCCAACCTGGAAGACTTTAACTGGGGCACAGCAGCCTATCCAGAGGCCTCAACCTCTCTGCTAATTCAGCTGCCAGCCCTGGAAGGAACGGGGTCTGCCACCCTACAAGGCCCAGGCATTTTAGAGTCCATCACCCTGCAAACGCCCCTGAGCACCGACTTTTGGCAGCAGTGGCAGGCGATGACCGCTCACTATCCCCTTGGGCTTGACGTCTGGTGTTTTGCCGATCGCCAGGTTTTGGGCCTACCGCGCACGACCCGGATCGCGGGCAAACAGGAGGGGTGGTAATGAATCTGCCGACTAATCCCAAGCGGCAGAAAGCTCGTGCCTTCCATGAATCATTGCGCTTTTAAAGGCATGGCTACAGTTTTTTAGTCGAGTTGTAGATCGAGAAATCGCTTAAATTGCGGAGAATTCTATGCCCTATGTTGCCGTCAAAGGTGGAGAACAGGCGATTCAAAACGCCGAAGCCTTGCTTATGGCCAAACGGCGCGGCGAACCGGCGGTGCCAGAGCTATCGCTAGAGCAAATCAAGCAGCAAATGCAGCTGGCTGTCAATCGGGTGATGGCTGAGGGCAGTCTGTACGACCCCGATTTGGCCGCCTTGGCCATCAAGCAATCGTGGGGTGATTTAGTGGAGGCCGCCTTCTTGCTCCGCGCCTACCGGACAACCCTGCCCCGGCTCTACTACAGCGAACCGATCGAGACCAATCGCATGCACATTCAGCGGCGCATTTCGGCGATCTTCAAAGACGCCCCCGGCGGCCAAAAGCTTGGCCCCACGTTTGATTATGTCCATCGGCTGCTCGACTTCAAACTGGCTGCCGAAAATAACCAGTTTTCTGCACCAACCACTGAAATAGGGGATGCGATCGCACCTCCCCCCGCGGCCACACCCCGAGTCCTAAATACCCTGGCCCAAGAAGGTTTAATCGGCGCAACCAAATCCGACGATCTTGCCGATGTCTCGCCTCCCTTCGACATTACTCGCGAATCCCTTAATACCCCTACTAGCCGCGACGCTCGCTTGCAAAACCTGGCCCGCGCCGATGAAGGCTTCCTGCTGTCGATGGCTTACTCGACCCAGCGGGGCTACGGCAAAAATCATCCCTTTGCGGGGGAGATTCGGGTGGGTGAGGTGGAGGTTGTGATCTGCCCTGAAGAACTGGGCTTTGAGGTGGCGATCGCCGACATCTCGGTTACCGAAGTCCAAATGGTGAATCAGTTCAAAGGCAGCAAGGAGATTCCGCCCCAGTTTACCCAGGGCTATGGCCTGACCTTTGGCTACAACGAGCGCAAGGCCATGGCCATGGCCTTAGTAGACCGAGCCTTGCAGGCTAAGGATTTAGGTGAGGCGATCGACGGGCCAGCCCAGAATGAAGAGTTTGTCTTATTTCATTCTGACAATATCGAAGCCCAAGGCTTTGTTCAGCACCTCAAACTGCCCCACTACATCGACTTTCAGGCGGAGCTAAATCTGATTCGCCAGCTGCGGCGCAATTATGACCAGGCCCAAGCAGAACAAAACGGCGTTGAGCCAACGTCACCGCAAGCTCCAGATTCCCCAGCATCCAGCCTGAGTCATTCCCCATCTGCCAGCAACGGCTCCTCGACCGAGATTCCCAAAGTTGATCCTACTTCCCCTGATTCCCACTCCCCATCGGAGGTGCCAGCATAAATCTTCTTTTCGTCACTTTCTCAACAACTACCAACCGTTGACCCATGACCCTTTCGCCCCAATTGCCCAGCTCCCCAGCTCTCCCCGAACCTGGCTTTAACTTCGCCTACTTAGATGAACAGACTAAGCGCTCCATTCGCCGAGCCGCCCTCAAAGCGGTTGCCATTCCAGGGCATCAGATTCCCTTTAGCTCCCGTGAAATGCCCATGTCCTACGGTTGGGGAACCGGGGGAATTCAGGTCACGGCCTCAGTGATCGGTCAGTCAGACACCCTGAAGGTGATTGACCAGGGCGCTGACGATACCACCAACGCCGTCAATATTCGTCGGTTCTTTCGTAAGGTTTGCGGTGTCAACACTACCGAACGCACTGAGGCAGCCACGCTGATTCAAACGCGCCACCGCATTCCTGAAACGCCGTTGCGGGAGGGGCAAATTATGGTCTATCAGGTGCCTATGCCAGAGCCGCTGTATTTTATCGAACCCTCTCGCACCGAGGCCAATAAAATGCACGCGCTGGAAGAATATGGCCCCATGTATGTGCGGTTGTACGAAGACATCACCCGCTTTGGCCACATTGCCATGGCCTACGACTATCCGGTGATGGTGCACGATCGCTACTTGATGAAGCCCAGTCCGATTCCCCGATTTGATAACCCTAAATTGCACATGAACCCTGCCCTACAGCTATTTGGGGCGGGGCGAGAAAAGCGAATCTATGCCCTGCCTCCCTACACCAAGATCAAAAGCCTTGATTTTGAGGATCATCCCTTCAGCGTTGAAACCTGGGATCAACCCTGCGAATTTTGCGGCGCGACAGACACCTATCTCGATGAGGTGGTCACAGATGACCAGGGTAGCCGCCTGTGGATTTGCTCTGACACAGACTACTGTAATCAGCGACAGCAGAAAGACCTATCTTTATTTTGAGAAACGACGCAAAAACGAGAAAGATAGTTATTGTTTGAGCATGCAGCACAAGACTTTAAAATCAACTCGAATTAAAATGAACCCGGCGAAAAAAGAAAACATTGCAAAAAGAATATGGAATGCATCAAGAAATAGCTCAGATATTTCAACGCTGAATGAAGAGACACAGGTAGAGTATCAAAACATACTATCCAGCTTAGAGCAAGAGTGGGAAGATAAGCTCTCGCGTTATGAGGTTGTCAAAAAACTGAATACGTTGCTTGAGGTAGGCTTATCTGGAAATGCTGGAGATGTTGAAGAAGCCTTGAGCAAAGAAGATCAAAAATATCAGAATTACAACATTAAGCAGACGGTTTATCTCCCAGTCAAAGGAATGCAATTTTTTGATGAACAGCGAGAAAAATCTCTTGAAATAGGGAAAGTAGTTTTTTTGGCAATCACGAGCAACAGGCTTGCCGAAATCTTTGACAAGAAAAAAACAATTATTGAATCCACAAGGCATTCGGAAATAGAAAAGGTTCAATTGATTGAAGCAAGTCGCAAATATTTGACTGATAACTTCGCCGGAAAAGCTTGTTCGTTATGTGAGATTGTCGCTGAACCTAGAAAGGCAGAAGAAATAGCGGTTATTGAGACCAGTAAAGCCTTGGAAGTGTTACGTTATGCCATCCCTGCTTTCCCCAGTCTTCACATTGGCAAGTTGAAAGTCGAATTAGGGATATCAGGAGATACTAGAGGCGGTAAAAGGATCGCTTTGCTAATGTCATCTTCTGGCTCAAGGAGTAACTGGGAAAGAAGTACAACAGATTTCGAAATAACATCTAAAACTAAAGAAGAACTTAGACGGGTAGGGGTTTTCGAATTATCAAGTATATTGCTTAAATCAGACGCTAAACGGACTCCATTTGAAAAAACTATACTTAGATTTTTGCACTGGATATCAGAATCGCATATTCAGACTGACCTGGAAAACCAGCTTCTGCTTTTAGTAATTGCTCTAGAAACGCTGTTAGGCTCTGGGAAGCAAGCAATTGATTTCGGGGCAGCAATGATTTTAGAGGAAACAAAAAGCCATAGAAAAGAACTAAAAGAAAAGATCGGTAGAATATGTGACATTAGAAATGACATTGTTCATGGAAGCAAAAGCATAAATATCGGTGAAATGGATGTCTTAGTGCTGAGAGAGGTCACAATGAGGCTCATGATAAAGGTGCTTGATCTCTCGAAAAACAATCAATTCAACACAAGTCAAGATTTGAAGAATTTTGTAGAAGAAAAGCAATTATCCTGATTGTAATGCCATGAAGCCCTTACTAACTATCAACAATCTCAGCAAGGCCTACGATTTGCTTTGTGCCTGCGATCGCATCTCTTTCGATCTCTACCCCGGCCAAGTCCTAGGCATTATTGGCGAATCTGGATCGGGAAAAAGTACCTTATTAAACGCCATTGCCGGTCACATTCCCGTAGACGCGGGAGAGATGGTGTATTGCGATCGCAGCGGTCAGCCCATTAACCTGCGCACTCTGCCAGAAGTTCACCACCGCAAGCTGATGAAAACCGAATGGGGGTTTGTGCAGCAAAACCCTCGGGACGGGCTGCGCATGACCGTCACCGCCGGAGCCAATATTGGCGAGCGCTTGCTCGATGTGGGCGATCGCCACTACGGCCATATTCGCGCCGAAGCCCTTCAGTGGCTAAACCAGGTAGAAATTCCCCCCAGCCGCATGGATGACCTGCCCAGCACCTTTTCTGGCGGTATGCAGCAGCGGCTACAGCTCGCCCGCATTCTGGTGACGCAGCCGAGGCTAGTGCTCATGGATGAGCCCACGGGCGGGTTAGACGTTTCAGTGCAGGCCAAACTTCTGGATCTGATGCGATCGTTGGTGCGGACGCTCCATCTCAGCGTCATTTTGGTGACCCACGATATTGGTGTCGTCAGGCTTTTAGCCCATCGACTGATGGTGATGCAAAACGGTCAGGTCGTCGAAACCGGGTTGACCGATCAGGTACTCGATGACCCCCACCATCCCTACACACAGCAGTTGGTGAGTGCCACCCTCATGCCCTAGGGGAAATGCCGCGCGTTCTACTGTTATTGACACCCTTAAACCATGACCCAATCGCTGCTATCGAATCATTCGCACTTGTCGGTTGCGCCACCCACCGGGGCCATGCTCCGGGCCGAGGAGCTTTACAAGCGCTTCGTTTTGCACCATCAAGGGGGAGTTTCTATTCCGGTTTTAGAGGGGGTTTCCCTCACGGTGCAGGCGGGTGAATGTGTGGCGTTGCAGGGGCCATCTGGCTCTGGCAAATCGACGTTTATGCGATCACTCTACGCCAACTACCGCATTGACAAGGGCTCAATCTGGGTCAAACATCAAGGCGACTGGGTTGATCTGCCCCAGCTTCCCCCCCACCAATTGCTAGCCGTGCGGCAGCACACCATCGGTTATGTCAGCCAGTTTTTGCGAGTGATTCCTCGGGTACCGGCGCTGGAAGTGGCCGCAGAACCCCTGCTGGACTTAGGCATAGCCCCCGATATCGCCTATGACAAAATTCAGAGCCTCTTTGCCCGACTGAACCTGCCCGAGCGACTGTGGCAGCTATCTCCCACCACGTTTTCTGGGGGCGAAAAGCAGCGGGTCAATATTGCGCGGGCTTTTTCGGTCAGCTACCCAATTTTGCTGTTGGATGAGCCGACCTCGGCCCTAGATGCCGCCAATCGCGAGGTCGTGATGCAGCTGATTGAAGCCCGCAAAGCCCAGGGCTGTGCCATGGTCGGCATTTTTCACGACGACGAAGTCAGAGAGCGAGTTTGCGATCGCATCCTCCAGTTCTAAAGACCTTAGGGCTCCGATAACGCCTAGTTAATCTTGATCCGATATGAGTATAGATGTCTAGATGTATCTGATGTCATTCTGCCCCTATTGCGTATCCCATGACCGAAACTATTTTTACCAACTACCGCTTACAACTACCTGACGAAGAGGTGCTCGGTACGCTAGTTGTGCGGGATGGCATGATTGCCGAGGTGCAGCCCGGCGTTGTTTCCCAAGGGCACAACGGCGACGGCGATTACTTGCTGCCCGGATTGGTCGAGCTGCACACCGATAACTTTGAGCAGCGGCTGTCGCCCCGGCCCAAGGTGCGCTGGCCAATGGATGTGGCAGCGGTATACCACGATCGCGACTTAGCGGCGGCTGGCATTACCACGGTCTGCGATGCGATCGCCGTTGGAGACATCACCCCGACCTCCATGCGCATGACCCAGTTTGACCCGATGATCAACACAATTCATCAGGGCCAAATTGACGGGCGCTTTGCGGTCGATCACCGTCTCCACCTGCGCTGTGAACTGGGCTACGAGCAGGTGTTTGACGTGGCGGCAACCTACGCCGAGCATCCCCTACTGTCGCTAATTTCGCTGATGGATCACACCCCCGGTCAGCGGCAGTTTGCCCAGGTCGAGAAGTATAAAGAGTATTACCAGGGCAAACACGGCGTGGGGGCGGATGAAATGGAAGGCTTCATTCAAGCCCGCATCGAAGCCCAGCAGCGCCATGCCGACGAAAACCGCCGCAGGCTCGTAGACCTGACCCAGAAGCATGGGATTTGCCTCGCCAGCCACGACGATGCCACCCCTGAGCATGTGCAGGAGGCTTTACAGGACGGAGCCGAAATTGCCGAGTTCCCCACCACCCTCGATGCCGCTAAAGAAGCTCACAGCCACGGCCTCCAGGTATTGATGGGTGCGCCAAATTTGATCTTGGGCAAGTCCCATTCTGGCAACGTTTCCGCCATGGAGCTGATCGAGCGAGACCTGGTCGATATCATCTCGTCTGACTATGTCCCCCAGAGTTTGCTGCAGGCGATGTTCCTAATCGCGCAGCAGCAGCCTCTATACAAAGCTATGCAGTTGTTTACCCTAAACCCGGCCAAAGCCATTGGCCTGGATGGCGATCGCGGTAGTCTCGAAGTTGGCAAACGGGCTGACTTTGTCACCGTCCACCACGATGGCGTTGTGCCCCGCTTTACCTCCGTCCGCCGTCAGGGCCAGCGCATCGCCTAAAAACGAATGTCTAATTACTCTGTCCTTCTGCCATGAAACAGCCCCTCTCTACACCCAAACTTGCTCTCCAGGGCGCAACGGTGTTGACGCCTACCGGCTGGCTAAACGCGGCAACGGTGCTGGTTGAAGACGGCAAATTTGTCGCCGTCGATCAAACAGCCAAGCCTAGTGGCTATGTGGCGATCGATGTCACCGGCCTGCACCTGCTGCCCGGTATTGTTGACATTCATGGCGATGCGTTTGAACGCATGATTTGCCCTCGGCCTGGGGTCAACCTGCCGTTGGATATGGCCCTGGTGGAAAACGATCTGGCTTTGCTGGGAGCAGGAATTACGACCTTTTTCTACTCCATTACCGACTCCTTTGAACCGGGGCTGCGTAGCCGAGAGATGGCGCGGCAGCTAATTAACCAAATTTCGGCACCTGATCATGGACTGCGGGTCGATAGTCGCATTCACATTCGCCACGAGCAGGCCAACACCGCTGACTATGACGAACTGTGCCACTGGCTAGACACTCGCAAAGTCACGCTGCTTTCTCTCAATAACCACCTCCCGCCTGCGATCGATGAGGAAACGCTACAGCGCTATACGAAGGGGCTACGTCAACGGCTGAAGCTGTCCGAAGCCGAGATTTTAGCGCTGGTGCAAGCTGCCTGTCTCCGTCAGGAGGAGGGTCTGGCGCAGTTTGAAGACTTGGTGCAGCGCTGTCATCAGTTGGGTATTCCAGTAGCTTCCCACGATGATGAGACGGCAGCCGATGTGGCGAAAAGTCGAGAGCGGGGAGTGGCGATCGCAGAATTTCCGGCCTCCATCCCGCTAGCAGAAGCATCCCGCGCCTATGGAGCCGCCGTCTTGATGGGAGCCCCTAACCTGGTGCGGGGCGGTTCCCACGTTGGCTATATGAGTGTTGCCGAAGCCGCTCAAGCCCAGGTTCTAGACTGCCTCTGTTCTGACTATCACTACCCCTCGCTGTTCCACGCGCCGTTTCTACTGGCCGAACAAGGGCTAATGCCCTTTGAGCAGGCATGGAAGTGCGTTTCCGAATACCCGGCTAAAGCGGCCAAAATTGGCGATCGCAAAGGCAAAATCGCCCCTGGCTACGATGCCGATTTTCTCCTGCTAACTCCAAATGACCCGTTACCCAGTGCCATTCGGGCGGTGTACATCAACGGTCTGCCGGTCAAACAATCCCTCTAATTTTTCTGCCCCATGCCACCCTCTCTCATCACTCTGCTCGATCTCTATCGCCAACGGGGTCAGGCCCAATACGGCGGCGAAGCGGTTAGCCAACTCGACCACGCCCTCCAGTGTGCCATCCTGGCTGAGCAGGCCGATCAATCTGCTGAGATGATCGCCGCTTGCCTATTCCACGATCTGGGGCATCTGGTGCATCACCTGGGGGATGATCCGGCCCTGCGCGGCCTTGACGATCGCCATGAACACTGCGCCATCCCGGTTTTAGCGCCGCTGTTTCCCACCGCTGTCACCCGGCCAATTCAGCTCCATGTTGAGGCCAAACGCTACCTCTGCGCCGTGGATGAGACTTATTGGGATTCTCTATCGGCGACTTCTAGACGGAGCCTAGAACTTCAGGGCGGCGTGTTTTCACCGGCTGCTGCCACTGCCTTTATCCAGCAACCCTATGCAAAACAGGCCGTACAACTGCGCCGCTGGGATGATTTGGCAAAAGTGCCCAACCAAGACACCCCAGATTTAGAGCATTTCCTACCCAGCCTCCAGAAAGCCTGCCAACTGGTGGATTCGCGATGACCCTGATTGCTCAAATTAGCGATCTGCATGGGCAGTCGGCAGGCGCACTGGCCTACGGCGTGGTGGATACGAATTCCCTGGTGCAGGCTGCGATCGCCCATCTCAATCAGCTCAACCCCCAACCCGATCTAGTCGTGGCGACGGGCGATTTAGTCCAGCAGGGCACCCTGGCCGACTATCAACAGCTAAGAGCAATGCTGGCCAACCTGCGCGCTCCAATTTATCTGATGCCTGGGAACCATGACCAGGGAACAAACCTACGCCAGGTATTTGCCGATCATCACTACCTGGCTAACTCCCTCGATCATCTGAGCTATGTCGTAGACGGCTATCCAATCCGCCTGATTATGCTAGACAACACGCTGCCGGGGGAAAAATCGGGCAGGCTGGATGCTCAGCGGCTAGCGTGGCTAGAGGCCCAACTGGTGAGAGCCCCTGAGGCCCCTACTCTGATCTTTATGCATCACCCTCCGTTCACAACCGGCATTCCTTGGATGGATCGACGGTGGCTTGATGGCCGCGATGCTTTAGCCGCCTTGATTGCTCAGCACGGTCAGGTCGAGCGAGTTAGCTGTGGGCATTTGCATCGGGTGATGTATCGTCGTTGGGCGGGCACGATCGCTAGCACCCAGCCTAGTCTGGCCCATCAAGGCTACCTCGATCTACAGCCCGATACTGCCAGCCAGTTTGTCATGGAGCCCCCTGCCTATCAACTCCATATCTGGGGAAATGGTAGTTTGGTTTCCCATACGGTTTTTGTCGGTAACTTTGATGGCCCTCATCGGTTTTCCGATGGGCAAAAAAGCAGCGGAGCCGACTCATTCAATCAGAACCATCTCCGATTCCCCCTAAGCGGCTAAGACCTGACCTAAAAAAGTTGACACTCCTGAGGGTCGCCCACGAAGGAGAATGTTCAGATGCCCCAAAAACTACTGAACCAGGCCGGATATGGGCAGCTAGCATGACCTACATCTGGACAATGCTCCAGACTTCTTTTGCTGTAAGAAAACCCCTGCGCTTAACCAAACGCAGGGGTAGAAGGCTTAACTTCACGCTGTCAACATCAACTATGCAACGACTGGCGCAACGGAGTTGAGGGTTACGATTAAGTCGTTAAAGTCGTTGTCGGTGTGGTCTTCAAAGCTCCAAACATTGCCGTCGCGCTGAATCCGTACACTGCCCAGGGCGGCATCATCGATGGTGGCCAAATGAGTAGAGCTACCGTCGATAAGCAACGCCGGGGCGTAGTATTTGCCACCTGCCAGCGTGAGTGTGAGGTCGGCAGCGGTGTTATTGCCGACAAACAGCTCAGCATCGAGCAGGTTGGCGGCAGCCGCAGCTTCATAGCCTGCTTCACCAGGCAGTAGGCCGCCTACTCTGCCCAGAGCATCGGTCTCGTAGAACTTGAGCACGTTGTCGAAGGCGGCTTCGCGATCGAGGGTGACATTGACTGCGACTGCGCGATCGAACCCAGTCAGGTCGATGAGTTCGGCAACAGCCGCATCCTCAGACAACCCAGATACCCCCAAACGAGGATCGAGATTTAGCGGCTTGTCGAGCTGGATCTCGATGATTTCGTTGTTGTCGATTGCGGGGGGACGGCCCACCGAGAAGGGGTAGTTGTTGTCGTTGGCCACCAGAATGGTGTCGGCATCGAGCACCAGCACGTCTTCGATGGTCTGGAAGGGGAAGTCGAAGGTGGTGCTGCCGTCGCCGTTGAGATCGTTGGGATCCTTTAGGGTCAGCAGATCGACTACTTCTTCTTTCTTGACGAAGCCTTGGCTATTGACCGCAGAGAAGTCAACCTTGAAGATCTTCTTGAACGCTGCGGCTTCACCTTGGTTGTTGTCGCGCTCGATGACGAGGAACTCATTGGTGTTGATCGGGGTGAAGTCACCGATCGCATGGCGGGTCGATTCTAGCTGATAGAGGCCGACCAGGCCCTCGTAGGCAGCGCTGGCTACATCAAATTCGTAGATGCGTAGCGAGCCAGCGGGGTCGCCGACGACGGTGCCCTCTAGCATTGGGTAGAGGGTGGTGCGATCGGGGCTAAAGGCCATGCCTTCAAAACCCTGGGAGCGATTTAGGTTGGCCACCGCAGGCTCTTCGATGAAGGTGCTGCGGGCGGTAAACCCGGTACCGGGAAAGTCGGTGAAGAAGCCGTCTACCCCCAGTTCAATGAACTGCTTGTATTCATTGATGGGATTGCCCTCGTAGCTGTCGGGGAGGAAGACGCTCTCATTCCGCAGAGTGTAGAGGTGTACCAGCAATCCGGCGTCGTGGGCGTCGGCAATCAGGGTGGTGGGGGTGCCGGTAACGCGATCGCCATCGCTAATCGCTCCATCGCCATTTAGGTCGTCGGGCTGACCATTACCATCGGCATCCACCGTACTCAGCGGCACAATGCGCTGCTTGTTAGGGCCAATGCCCGTCGCGTATACAGCGATTTCTGCCAAGCCTGCCGGGGTAGACAGATCGGTGTAGGTGCGAGCATCGCCAGCCACCACAAAGTCGTAGGGCTGACCACTGCCGCCAAACAACTGCACCAGGGGAATGTCGATGCCAGCGGCGGGCATGATGGTGTCGTTCAGCGCTTTCAGGTTTGCCACCTCAAACGACTGAATGAAGACGCGGCTGGGGTCAGTGAACCCTGCCGCTACCAGAGTTTCGACCAGTAGCTCACTGGTGTTGTAGCCCTGCTGCTCAAAGAAGGTGGGGTGCTTGGTTTCGGGATAGAGGCCGATCTTGCGACCGGTTTCCGCCTCGACCTCTTGCACCAGGTCGATCACCTCGGCCAGGGTAGGCACCTTCAGGCCATCGTTGTTGAACTCGGTACCCCGGATGGCCGGAATCCGCTCGATCGCATTGAGCTGCTTGACCTCCGCCAGGGTAAAGTCTTCGGCAAACCAGCCGCCCCGCAGAACGCCGTCCAGGTTTTTCACCGTCAGGCGATCGGCAAACTCAGCCCGCAGGTAAACATCGGTGCTGGTGTCGGTGCTGTTGAGCACGGGGTTGCCGCTGGCATCCAGCTGAATGGTGCCGTCGGGATTCAGCGCCACCACCCCTAGCATGGGCTCGTGGCGAGCGATCAGCACGCCGTCTTTGGTGACGACCAGGTCAGGCTCAATGAAGTTTGCCCCCTGGGCGATCGCCAGCTTGTAGGCCTCCAGCGTGTGCTCAGGTCGCTCACCCGATGCGCCCCGGTGGCCGATCACGATGGGGGCACCGCCTGTCAGCGTCTCGAACTCAGTGGTGGCCTGCACCTCGGGGTTTTGGGGAGAGCGGACGAAGTCACTGGTAATTTGATCGCGCACCAGGTCACCCGTGCCAGGGAAGTCGGTGAAGTAACCATCTACCCCCAACTCAATGAACTGCTCATACTCCTTGTTGGGGTTGCCCTGGTAGTCAGCGGCCAGAAAACGCCCCTCGTTGCGGAAGGTGTAGGCATGGACAAATAGCCCCGCATCGTGGGCATCGGGGATCAGCGTGGAGGGAGCCGTCGTCGTTTTATCGGCATCGTTGACGGCTCCATCGCTGTTCACATCGTCAGCCGCGCCATCGCCGTCTGCATCAACGCCTTCGACAGAAACAATCATTCGCTTCCAGGGGCCAATGCCATCGGCGTAGGTGGCAATTTCGGCCAGTCCTTCAGCAGTTTGCAGATCGCCGTAGGTGCGGGTGTCGCCAGCCACCGAAAAGTCGTAGGGACGAGCATTCACATCCTCGTAGATGAGCGAGCCATCCAGCGCCACATCATAGGCATCCAGCAGCTGTACCAGGGGAATGTCGGTCTTGGTATTCAGCTCTTTTAGGTTAGATACCTCAAAGGACTGAATGAAGATGCGGCTGGGGTCGGTGAAGCCAGTGGCTTCCAGGGTAGCCAGCAGCGGCTCTTCCAGCGACAGACCCAGATCGTCGTGGTAGGTGGGGTGCTTGGTTTCGGGGTAGATGCCGATTTTCTTGCCCGTGTCTAGCTCAACCTGCTTAACCAGATTGATCACCTCTTCAAAGGTCGGGATCTGGAATACGCCATCGAAGGCATCGGTGCGGTAGCCCTGGGGCATGATTGCCCGCAGGGTCTTGATTTCGGCCAGGGTGAAGTCGGAGGCAAAAAACTCGTTCTCGTACAGCACGCCATCAATGGTGCCGCTGCGCTGGCGATCGGCAAATTCTGGACGGCTGGCCACATCGGTGGTGCCTCCCAGAATGGGCTCGTGGCGGGCAATCAGCACACCGTCTTTGGTAGCCACCAGGTCGGGTTCAATGAAGTCAGCACCCCGGGCGATCGCCAAACTATAGGCCTCCAGCGTATGCTCTGGCAGTTCACCGCTCGCGCCCCGGTGGCCGATCACCAGCGGATCTTGGCCGTTAAGAGTATTTAGGGTGTTGACGTTAGGGGTGGCGATGGGCGCATCCAGCAGCACACCCTCGGTGCTGAAGTGCAGCAGGTAGGGACCAAACTCATCGCCAATCCAAATCTCGCCGTTGCCGTCGATCACAAACGATTCCACATCGAAGTCGGCCCCGGTGAGCAGGCGATCGCTCGTACCCTCATTCACAATGTCAAAGGGAATCAAGTTATTGGGATCGCTGAGCTGCACAAAACCTTGAATATCTACGCTGCCATCCCCACCTTCTGACCCGGCCAAGCTAGGGTCAGCCTGATAAATTCGCAGCAGGTAGTCTGCGCTGTTGGTCTGAGCGCCAAAGCCATTATCAGAGAGGAACCAGAAGGTCGAGCCATCGCCGCCGGGAGCAAACTGCACACCGCTAAAGCCCTGCACTGGCTGACCATCGAAGGGGCCGGTGCGCCCGTTGCCTGAAATGGGTGCGCCCGTACCGTCGTTGCCACCAGCATCCGGGCCTTCGGCAAAGGTATCGGCAGGGAGAGAGGCAAAGCCAGTGATTTCTGCCGGGTCAGACAGGAAGGAAATTTGCCCCCCCTGCACCAGCCCCGCCTCGTCAATGATGCCGCCGCGCAGACTGTGGGCCTGGGTATTGAATAGGAACAGCTCGCCGGGGTCTTCGCCAAACAGCGTCGAGACATCGATAATGCCGGAGGATTCCCAGTTGCCAACGTCACCGATCGCGGTATCGGTTTGGCCATCGGGCACGCCAGTGGTGCGGTTGATCTGGGCAATGCGGGTCAGGTCGCCAGAGTTGGGGTCGAGCTTCCAGATCGAGGCTTCTTCACCCGATGCGCCACCGAAGGGATCGATTTCGGTGGAGCGGTCTTCTTGAATGTAGATGTTGCCGTCTGCCGACCAGTCGAGGTTGTCGGGGCTGCGCAGGCCAAAGTCGGGGCCTGTAAACTGGCCGCTGCCCGCATCGTCACCCGCATAGAGAATGTCGAGCTGAGCGGTCAGCGGATCGCCCGACTCATTGAACTCAACATCAATTTTGTAGGTGGTGCCCCAGTTATCTTCGGGAAAGCGAGAGCCGCGACCGGTGGAAGCCAGCACAGCCTGGGTGCCGTCTGCGGGGTTGGTGGCAACATCCTCAGGCCGAGAAAACTGGAAGGCCCCCGCCACGTCGTAGGCGAGAGAATCTTGCTGGGCCTGGGTGGCAAAGCCCTGGGCATCGTAGCCGGTAGCGCCATCGGCACTGGCCAGATCGGGGCGGTAGTAGTCCAATTCGACCCAGCTACCCGCCTGACTGTTGCCGGTGCCGTTGAACCCGGTGGGGTCAGGGGCGATATCCTCATCGTCGGGAGAATCGATGCCGCTATCGGGTGCCCAGGCGTAGAGTTTGCCCTGAGCCAAACCGTTGCGAGCGAGGAAGCTGCCGTCGCCAGCCGCATTTTTTTCGCCCACGTAGAGCAGCAGTGGGGCGGCTTCGCGATCGTCGCCGATCAGCAGGGCCACTTTGTCGGTGGTGCCGGTGTCAAGCTCGGTGACGCTTTCCCAGGCGGCGCGGCCCAGCCAGGGCACCGCCCAAAGTTCGCCGGTAGCCACATCCAGGGCAAACTCACTGCCGCCCCCGGTTTCTTCGCCGGTAAAGAAGATGGCGTCGGCAAAACCATTGCTTTCGCCAAACTGGTTGGCATTGATCAGCTGGGCCGAGCAGAGGCGGTTGATGCCGCCAAACTCTAGATCGGTGGCGTCGTCTACGATCGCGCCAGCGCGGTTGTAAATGGTGTCGTAGGCTAGCCCAGCATCCACCACTGTGCGAGTGGTTTTATCGATGTCGAAGTAGCTGACCCGTGCCCCGGCTAACTCTGCGCCGCTCTCCAGCGTGTAGGCGTAACCAGCGGTATTGCTTAGCTCGTGGTTAACAAACAGCCGGATGGTGTTTGCGTTGAGGGCGATCGCCCCCATGCCGTCGGGAATACCAGGAGGAAGGTAGCCGTCGATTTCGTCGCCAATGGTGATCAGAGGATCAACCGTGTAGCCATTCAGCCCGCTCACCTGGGTGGGTTGCGTTGTATCAAAAGCCATCGGCTAAAAGTTCTCCTAGTTAATCGTTTCAAGACTCTATAAACAGGCATGAAAATTCTCTACAAAGCCCTTGACTCAGCAGATATCTCGTGACCCGATTTCCACAGTGAATAATCCCACAAAAGTTCAAAGATGGAGATTAAGCCTGAGGTCTGTATTGGTTAATTAATCTAGGGCTAAATTATCTTTGTCTTTAAGTTTTATTTAAAGGTTAAAGTCTCATGTTTTAGAGCAGAAAGATTCTATAGCCTGGTTTTTTGGCTATTTCCGCCTGATTACCTTAACCTCTTAAGGCACTGTAAATTCAAAAATGATTTATCAAAAGGTTAACCGAGTGGCTTCTAGGCTCGAATATTAGCCAGGATAGATAGGGAGATACAATCAAACTTTTCTCTTCCATCTCTGAGCTGATTAACCGCAGTAGTCTACGAGGAGCTAAGGGTCTTGCTACAAGTCAATTTAAGTGATGAGGAAGAAGGTGACCTTACCTCGGAAAAAGTAGACATTCCCGAAGAGTCGCCAACAAAGAATATTCAGATGCCCCAAAAACCGCTGAACCGGACTCGTCGTGGACAGCTAACATGAGCCGTACCTGGATTATAGGGATTAAGTCTCCGTCCTCGGCATTCAGCTTTTCACCAGTACTATGGTCCCCAAACAAGCGAGGAACCAAGGCAAGCTATTATCTGCGCAATCGCTTAGAGGGCGTTTGAAAAGGGGTAGGGGTGTAGCCAATTAAGCCAAGCGCCTGAGCATGATGCGAACCATAGCAATCTGGAGCATAGCCTCAGCGTTTTCAGG